>CAWANN010000010.1:0-242488 GCA_963783415.1 uncultured Solirubrobacterales bacterium | reverse complement strand
CATGCCCGGCAGACCGCGGACCGCTCGGGGACCCCGGCTCCCACCCTCAGCCGCCCGTCGTTATCCGCCGGCGGCCCGCGATCGCCGCCGGCGCTTCGGGATCGCCACCGCCGGCGCGGCCGCGGCGCGCAAGTCCCAGCACTCGTCCACGAACTCGGCGATCTCGCCGGTCAGGCGGGCCGGCCGGACCCGCAGTTCGATGATCGAGTTCGCGTCGATCAGCCGGCCGTTGGGGAGCTCGGCCGCGAGCTGATCGGCGTCGGAGAACGGGTGCACGGGGCCGCGCGGGTGTCCGATTACAAGCGCCGGCGCCTTGAACGTCTGCCGTACGCTCCGCTCCGGCGCGGTTCGGCCGAACAGGATCCCCTGCAGGACGGCTCCGCTCGGCCCGGGATCCTGGGAGAGGTCGAGGAACAGCTCGGCGGCGAACGGGACCGGTTGACGCGGCACCAGCTTCGCGCCCTGGGCGAGCACCTTCATCGCGGGCTCGCCGAACGTGAGCGCGAACAGAAGCGGGGTGAACGCGGCCGCGCAGGCCGGGATCGCGTTGTCGAGCACGGGCATCTCGATCACCATGGCCGCGTAGCCGCTCGGGCGCGACCGAGGCCAGCTCGAGCGTTACGTTCCCTCCAAGCGAAGTGCCCCCCACGACCGCCTCGTCGAGCTCGAGGTGGTCGAGCAGCGCCAGCGCCTGGCGAGCGAATTCGGACATCGAGTAGCGCGACATCTCCCGGGGCCGGTCGGACGCCCCGTGACCGAGGAAGTCGAACGTGACGACGCGATTGCCGTACGCGGCCAGATCGTCAGCCAGCGGCGTCTGCATTTCTGCGACAGGAGCAGCGCCGGCATCAGCACCGTGGTCCGGGGTCCCCTTGCCCTGAATCGTGTAGGCGAGCTTGTGGCCGTCGTAGCCGAAATACGCCATGTCCCCAGGATATCTGTAGTGATCTGGCCAGCCAGCCAGGAGCGCGGAAGGGCGGTTCGCCCGCTACCGTTCGGTGTCTAAACCACGAGGAGGACTGACCGTTATGGGAAGACAGCTGCGATCGCTGGATGGGCAGGTGGTTGCGATCACCGGCGGGGGTCGTGGGATCGGGCATGCGACGGCGGCAGCGCTGATCGCCAAGGGCGCGCGGGTGGCGATCGGCGACATCGACGCTCCGCTCGCCGAGCGGACGGCCGCGGCGCTCGGGTCGGGCGCGATCGGCCTCCGACTCGACGTCACCGACAGGGCCAGCTTCACCGAGTTCCTCGACGAGGTCGAGAGTCGCCTCGGGCCGCTCGACGTGCTCGTCAACAACGCCGGGATCATGCCGGTTGGCCCGTTCGTCGACGAGGTGGATCCGGCCACGAGCAAGCTCATCGACGTCAACATCATGGGCGTCATCATCGGATCGAAGCTGGCGCTCCAGCGGTTCCGTCCCCGCGGCCGGGGGCACATCGTCCAGCTCGCGTCGATCGCCGGGAAGGGCGGGTTCCCCGGTGGCGCGACCTACTGCGCCACCAAGCACGCGGTCGTCGGCCTGACCGAGACGCTTCGCGCCGAATTGCGAGGCACGGGGATCGAGGTCCACCAGGTGCTCCCGATCGGCGTCAACACCGAGCTCTACTCCGGCGTCAAGCAGGCCCGGGGATTCAAGACACCCGAGCCCGAGGACGTCGCCGCCGCGATCGTCAACCTCCTCCAGACGGGCCGCTTCGAGCAGTACGTGCCCAAGTACATGGCGGCCGTGGTGCGCATGAACGCCCTGATGCCGCGCAGCATCACCGAGGCGGTCACGCGGATCACCCACGCGGATCGTCTGCTGATGACCGCCGACCATGAGGCGCGCGCGGCGTACACCGCCCGGATGGCGCAGGCATTCGGCGGTCCGGCCGTGCCGGTGGCGGTTCCCGACGAGCAGGAGAAGGACGCCGCCTAGGCGCTGGACGCGAGCCAGGAGGCGATAAGCGAGCCGATCTCGGGGCCCGCGTCCTCCTGCAGGAAGTGCGACGCGCCGGCGATCACGTGGTCGATCTCGCCGCCGAGCGCGGCCGCGAACCGTCGGCCGATCTCGAGCGGCAGCACCGGGTCCGAGTCTGCCCACAGAAACAGCTTGGGTCGCGCATCTGAGCGCAACGCGTCGAGTACCCGTTGGCCCGCCTGCGCTCCCGGCGCGTCCGGCGACAACGGCAGGATCAGCGGAAACGCGCGCGCTCCGGCCTTCGAAGCCGCGTTCGGGAACGGCGCGTCGTACGCGGCGATCACGTCGTCGCCGGGGTCGCTGAAGCACGCCCGTCGCACCAGTAACCCGGTCGGGAGGTCCTCCGTGCGATCCACGAACGCCCGGAACGTCATCCAGGCCTCGGTCATCGGCTGATGGCCCGTGAACAGGCCCGTGTCGAGCACCACGATCCGCGCGATCCGCTCGGCCGCCCCCTCAACCGCCACCCGCAGGCCGATCGGGCCGCCCCAGTCGTGCACGACGACCGTGGCGTCGCGGAGGTCGAGCTCGTCGAGCAGCGCCGCGACGCTCGCCGTGTGCGCGTCGTAGGTGTACCAGTCAATGTCGACCGGCTTGTCCGACCGACCGAAGCCCGCGAGGTCGGGCGCGATGCAGCGAAACCCGGCGTCGCGGACCAACGGGATCACGCGGCGCCACAGGAACGACCAGGTCGGCTCGCCGTGCAGGAACACCACCGGCGGGCCGTCGCCCACGTCCAGATGCGCGAGCCGGAACCCGTCGAACTGGCGGTAGGACGGCTCGAACGGAAAGTCGGGCAGCCCCGCAAGGAGCTCGTCGGGGGTGCGGATCGCGTCGGTCATCGCTTGGCTGGCATGTTCCGCTTGAGCCAGCCGGAGATCATGCGGCCGAGCTGTGCCCCCGCGTCCTCCTGGAGGTAGTGGCCGACGCCGCGAATCACGTGATCGACCTCCGCGCCGATCGCGCGGGCGAAACGCCAGCCGCTCTCGAGCGGGAGGATCGGGTCGCCTTCGCCCCAGATGATCAGCTTGGGCCGCGGGTCTGAGCCGAGCTTCTCTAGGACGCGCTGGCCGGTCGCGGCGCCGGTCATGTGCGGGGTGGTTGGGAGGATCAGGGGAAACGCTCGCGCGCCGGCCTTGGACGCCGGGTTCGGGAACGGCCGCTCGTAGGCCGAGATCACGGCCGGCGCGAGCGGCACCTTGCACCCGGCGCGGATCAGGAACGAAATCGGGAGGTCCTCGCTGCGCTGAGCGAGCTCACGGAATGCGAGCCAGGCGTCGGTCATCTTCTGATGTCCAGTGAACAGGGCAGTGTCGAGCACGACCATGCGCCCGATCCGGTCCGGCTGCTCGACCGCGAGCCGGAGGCCGATCGGGCCGCCCCAGTCGTGCACGACGACGGTCGCGTCACGAAGCTTCAGCTCGGCGAGGAGTGTCGCCACGCTCTCGGTGTGGCGGTCGTAGCTGTACCACTCGATGTCGATCGGCTTGTCCGAGCGCCCGAAGCCCGGCAGGTCGGGCGCGATGCACCGAAACCCCGCGTCCCTAACGGGGGGGATGACTTTGCGCCATAGGAACGACCAGGTCGGCTCGCCGTGGATGAACACCACCGGCGGTCCCTTGCCCTCGTCGATGTGCGCCAAGCGGAGCCCGTCGTACTTGCGGTACCTCGGCTTGAACGAGAAATCCGGAACGCGGGCGAGGACGTCGTCGGGGGTGCGCACGATGCCCGGCATGGCGTGAAATTACCCGCTTAGTCCACGAATCATGGGCCGTGCACGAGGACCTGCGAGGCGTCCGAGGCCACCGTGACCTCGATCTCGGACGGAAACCGCTGCCAGGCGATCACGTTCAGGGCCTGGAGTCGGTCGAGCATCGCCTGGAACGCGTCCGCCTGCGCGCGGTCGCGGTACCGGCGTGCGATCGTGAACGACCACCCCGCGGCCGCCGGCGGATCGCTCATCCCGAGCAGCTGCTGGTAGCGCTCGTCGCTGACCGCGCTGGTCACGATCAGCGGCGCTGCGCCATCGGACAGCGACCGGACCCGCGCGGCGAGCTCGATCAGCAGGTCGAGCGCCGGGCCGCGCAGGCCGCGGTACAGCGCGGGAGACACGTGAAGCTGACCCGCGAGCGAGCCGATTCCCGGGTCGTACTCCAGGCCGAGCGCCCGCGGGTTCGACGGCAGCGGCAGGATCGTGTGCTGTGCGTAGGCGTCGTCGAGCGCGTCCGGGGTGGCGAACGGGTGGACGTTCTGAGGTGGATGGAGGACGTACGCCTGCGAGTCGACCGCGGTCTGGAGCGAGATCTGCCGGTTCAGCTCGGCGCGGTCGGTCCGGTACAAGCGCATGATTTGCTGCGCGCCGAGCACGCGCCAGTAGTACAGCGACGAGTCGTCGCCGAAGCCCGAGATCAGGTTGTACGCGCTGATGTGGTGGTCCGGAGCGGTGTCGAAGTACAGCTGGGCGTACGGCACGGGCTTGCCGCCGTCGTAGTCGTTCAGCACGTTCTGCAGGTTCCCGATCCCCATGTGGTACGACTCGACCGCGAGGTCGGCGCGACCGAAGTGCTGCTCGGCGATCTGGAGGTAGCGGACCGTCGCCGCGAGTGCCAGGCGAGGATTGAAGCGGTCGTCGATCGCGGCTCGCTGGCCTTGCAGGCGCGCCACCAGCCCGAGCTTCCCCTGCCCCGCCGCGGTGTCGATCTTCCCGGTCAGCCGCCGGCTCCGCGTCAGGTTGATGTGCATGCCGAGCAGTGATTGACCGGTCGAGGCGAGGATCTGGGTGAGTCCCGAGGCATCGGCGGGGTCAAGACCCGCGATCACGTCGGGACGGCCGGCGCTCTCGACGAACACGAGCGCCTCGAGGATGCTCGGGTCGATGTTGGTCCCGGTCGTGGCCTGGTTGATCAGCGGGCGGAACGCGGCTACGCGCGCGGCGGTGGCGAGCGCGCCGCCGGGGCTCTTGGTGAACAGCACGTGCTCGCTGCCGGTGACCGCCCGGAAGACGAACTCGGACTCGCGGCTGGGTACGTACGCGAACGGATCGCCGGGCTTCGCCGGCTGCCCGATCCCGGGGAGAGGAAGCGGCGGCGGCGCGCTCTTGCCGCCCGATGTGGCGAGCGCGATCGCGCCGGCGATCAGGGCAACAAGCGCAACAAGCGCCCCGCCCGCGAGCGCGAGGCGTCTGGGGCCCGCGGTCCGGCTTCGGGAGCGCACGGCGTCATGAGCCGTGGTAGATGAGGTTCATCTTGCTGCACGCCGCCTGGTGGGCCGGGTCAACGTGGCTCGGGAATACCTTCCAGCCCGCGCCGGCGATTGGGTAGATGTTGACCAGCGGGTGCGGGTGGGCCTTCAGGTACCCGGGGCTCACGTACAGCACGCCGGTCTTCACACCGGCATACCACGCGAACATGCTCTGGTACTCGATCGGGATGTTCGGCTGCCCGCAGGCGAACATGTTCGACGCCCCGAGTGTCTTGACCACTCCCGACAGCCGCCCGATCAGCACCGTCCGGGCCCGCTCGTGTCGCAGGTCGACCCGCTCTAGCCGCTCCTGCCGGTGCGCCGCTGGAAGCAACGAGCCCGAGATCACCAGGACGGCTAGAACCGTGCCCCAGGTGCCGACCAGCGTGGCAAACCGAGGGTTGATACGGCCGCCGTCGAACCGCCGGACGAGCTGAGCGAGCAGCGCGGGAAGCTCATGGACGACCCGGCCGATGAAGATCGCGGCGAGGATCCCGACGACGGCGCCGGCCTCGAACATGTAGCGCGGGACGGCCGGGAAGCCGTGGAGCGCGAACGCGATCTCGATCAACACCCATAGGAGCGCGCCCGCCGTGAGCACCAGGATCGCGATCCGCCGGCGCCAGACCGCCCACGCCACCGTCAGCAGCGCCGCGACCCAGATCGTGTTCGGGAGCAGTTCGTGGAAGCGGTCGATCGTGCCGGTGATCTTGTTGCCGTGGATCGCCCGCGGCGAGTTCTCGGCAATGTTGCCGGCGGTCAGCAGGCTCTTGGAGGAGAGGCCGGGGATCCCAAACCAGAGGAACGCGAGCAGCGCCAGCGAGCCGTACAGCCACTTCCGGTACGACGGGACCTTCCACCAAAGCCACACACCGGCCAGCCCGTAGAACGGCCACACCTCGGGGCGCCCGAGCGCACCCAACCACCAGATCCAGAACGCGGCCTTGTGGTGTCCTGACAGGTGCAGGTCGATCGCCAGCAGGCAGATCGACACGATCATCGTGTCGGACTCGGCGCTGAGGATGTAGTGCACGTAGCTGTAGTTGCCGACCGGGTCCTGCATCGCCAGCAGGAATCCCGCCGCGAACAGCCCGGCGACGTACGAGGCGTAGCGGCGCTCCGGGCGTGAGTAGGTCAGCCGGAACGCGATCCGCCAGGCGAAGATCATGCCGCTCAGCGAGATCGCGACCGAGGTCACCATCCACAGCCACAGCGCATAGCGGCCGAACACCGCGTACGGCACCGTGAACAGGTACGGCAGCGGCTTCCACGACGGCGCGCCGTTGGTGTCGAGCTTGAGGTGGATCGTCAGCTTCCCCCACACGAGCCATCCGTAGGGGTCGTAGCCGGGACGCGTCCGCGCGTAGAGCACGATCGCGAGCGACAGCAGCAGCAGCCCCGCAGCGGTCAGCACCCAACGCCAGCGCCAGGCGAAGTCGCGCCAGTCGAAATCGTGCCGGCGCCCCGCTTCGCGCGACGGGCCATCAGGGACTTCGATCGTTGGGGCGTCTAGAGTCTGCTCGGACACGGGGGCGGCGGGGGACGGTAGCAGCAGGGTTTGGGGCCTCGCTGCGCTCGGCGTCCGTGGGGCCCACAAGGCCCACCCGGACAGGGTACGCATCCAGGCAGTCAATAGTGTCCGGACGGGGTACCTGGCCTCAAGGATGCCGCGAAGCGAGCGTGGATGGGGCCCAAATCAATTAGCGTCCTCTAATCTCTGCTCGCGAGCGGCGAGAAGCCGCGACGGCCTCTTACCTCTCGCGTACGGCTCGTCGGCTATCCTCCTGCGCTCGCGGGCCAGGTTGTGCCTGGAGCTTGGCCTATTGACGCGCCGTCCAGCAGGGACACCGGCGCTCAAGATCCCCCCAGTCGAATGCCAGGCATTGGAGCTGCTACATGCGAATCTTGGTTCTTGGCGGTGACGGATACCTCGGGTGGCCGACCGCGCTGCACCTCTCGGCCCTCGGGCACGACGTAGCGGTCAACGACAACTTTGCGCGTCGCGGCTACGACGAGGAGATGGGCGTCGAGAGCCTCGTCCCGATCTGCACGCTGGAGGAGCGCCTCGCCGCCTGGACGGAGGTGAGCGGCAACACGATCAAGAGCTACGTCGGGGATCTGTGCGACGCCGCGTTCGTCCACGAGATGGTCGGCGACTTCAGGCCCGACACGATCGTCCACTTCGGCGAGCAGCGCGCGGCGCCGTACTCGATGATCGATCAGGCGCACTGCGTCTACACGCAGACCAACAACATCGTCGGCAACCTGAACGTGATGTATGCGATCGCCGACATCGATCGCGACATCCATCTGGTCAAGCTCGGGACGATGGGCGAGTACGGAACGCCGAACATCGATATCGAGGAGGGCTGGCTCGAGGTCGAGCACAACGGGCGCAAGGACCGCGTGCTGTACCCGAAGCGGCCGGGCTCCTTCTACCACCTCTCGAAGGTGCACGACAGCCACAACATCGAGTTTGGGTGCCGCATCTGGGGGCTCCGCGCCACCGATCTCAACCAGGGCGTCGTGTACGGCGCCGACACCGAGCAGTGCAAGCTCGATCCGCGGCTCGCGACGCGGTTCGACTACGACGGCGTATTCGGCACGGTGCTGAACCGGATGGTGATCCAGGCTGTGCTCGGCCACGCGCTCACGGTGTACGGCAACGGCTCGCAGACGCGCGGTCTGATCAACATCGTCGACACCGTCGAATGTATTCGTCTCGCCTCAGAAAACCCGGCGGACCGAGGCGAGTTCCGCGTCTTCAACCAGTTCACCGAACACCTCTCGGTTCGTCAGATCGCCGAGACGATCGCCGAGGAGTTCCCGGGCGAGGCCACGATCGAGCAGGTCGATAACCCGCGGGTCGAAGCCGAGGATCACTACTACAACGCCAAGCACACGGCGCTCGTGGACCTCGGGCTCAAGCCGACGCTGCTGTCGATGACGCTGATCGACCACCTGTTCGACGTCGTCGAGCGCCACAAGGACCGCGTCGACCTCGCTGCCATCATGCCGACGGTAAGCTGGCGCGCCACCACCAGCGAGCTGCCCCAGACCTCCAGCGCGCTGGCGCAGACGTGAACACCACCGAGGGCGGGTCGGGCGACAGTCTGAGCGGACGCCGCGTCCTGGTCACCGGGGGGTCGGGGTTCATCGGACGGCACGCCGTGGCCCAGCTCGCGCACGCGGGCGCCCACGTCCGAGTCATCGACCTCAAGCCGCACCCAGATCCCGACGTCGACATCGTCGTCGGCGACATCGCCGATCTCGACGCGCTCGAGGCCGCGTTTGCCGGCGGGATCGACTCGGTCGTTCATCTCGCGGCCGTGACGTCGGTGCTGCGCTCGCTCGAGCAGCCCGACCTGACCTTCACCACCAACGTCGCGGGCACGCACGCCCTGCTCGAGGCGGCACGCGCGGCGGGTACCCAGTCGCTCGTGTTCGCGTCGACCAACGCCGTGACCGGGCCGATGGACGCGCCGGCGATCGTTGAGACCGCGGTTTTGAAGCCGTTGACCCCGTACGGCGCGACGAAGGCCGCGGCGGAGATGCTGATGTCCGCGTACACGGCCTCCTATGGACTGCGATGCGCGTGCCTGCGTCTGACCAACGTTTACGGGCCCGGGATGCAGGCAAAGGACAGCATCGTGGCCAGGCTTATGCGCGCGATCCGGCTCGGACGAACGTTCGAGATCTACGGTGACGGCCGCCAGGTGCGCGACTATGTCCACGTGAGCGACGTGATCGCCGCCGCAAGGCTCGGGCTCGACAACGAGGAGTGGAAGGGGCCGATCGTGATCGGATCCGGGACCTCCCTGTCGGTGCTCGAGGTGGTCGACGCCGTGCGAGAGGTGTCGGGGGCTTCGTTCGATGTCGTGCATGGACCGGCTCGGCCGGGCGAGATGCCGGCCGTGATCGTCGACCCAAGCAAGGCTCTGGCCGCCGGCTGGTCGCCACAGTTCGACTTCGAGTCCGGGTTGCGCGGGGTGTGGGAGGAGTGGTCGGTCGCGGACGTCGACGCGATTGCCGCCGGCGCGCCGGCCGCTCCGGTGACCGCCGGAGGTGGCCGATGACCGCGATCCGTGGCTCTTCGGAGACCGTGCCGACGGGCGGTTTCGACATCGAAGCCGCGCTCGAGGAGCTCGACCCGGTCGAGCGGGGCGCCGCGATGGCGTTCCTGGGTACGCACGCCCCCGGACTGGGCGCGCCGCTCGCGATCGTGATTCCGGCCTACAACGAGGAGCCGACGGTCGCCGGCGTGGTCGCGGAGATCCCGCGCGAGGCCGCGGGGATGAAGCTCGAGGTGATCGTGGTCGTCGACGGCGCCCGCGACGCGACTGCCTCAAAGGCGGCGGGCGCCGGCGCGCTCGTGTGCGACGTGCGCGTCAACCGCGGCCAGGGCGCGGCGCTCAAGCTCGGCTATTGGCTGGCGCGTGCGCGCGGTGCAAAGTTGATCGCGACGATCGACGCCGACGGCCAGTACGAGCCCGAAGAACTCGCGCGCGTGGTCGAGCCGATCCTGGCGAACAAGGCCGATTTCGTCTCAGGCTCCCGACGACTCGGCGCCGAGCTGACGACGGATCGTACGCGTCACCTGGGCGTGCTCGTGTTCGGCGCCCTGATCAGCGTGCTGGTCCGCCACCGGATCACGGACCCGGCGTGTGGGATCCGCGCGATGCGCTCGGAGGTGACCGCGGACGTGGTGCTCGAGCAGCCCCAGTACCAGGCGTCCGAGCTGATGATCAGCGCGGCCCTGCACGGCTACCGGCTGGCCGAGGTGCCCACAACGATGCGCGATCGCGGCGTGCACGCGACGGCCACCAAGAAGGGCGGGAACTTCGGCTACGGAGTGCGGTTCGCCCGCGCGGCGCTGCGCACCTGGATGCGCGACCGCACGGCGGCGCGGACGCGGCTGCGGCCCGAGAAGATCCACACCTCGTAGACCGCGAACCGCGCCACGAACAGGATCGCGAACACCGCGAGGTAGGACGCGGTCACGAGCAGCACCCGGACGCCGTGGTGGGCGGGGATGCTCTGTACGTGACGCTGGGTCCACCCGGTCGCCTCCGCGGTGATCAACAGCGTCACCGCCGACACCATGACGTACGCGACGATCTCGCGCCCGAACGCCACGCGGCCCTCGACCCTCCACGCCCAGCGGCGGTTGAGGATCCAGTTCGGGATCGCGCCGGCGATGAACGCGACGACCGAGCACGCGGTCGTGCCGAAGCCCATCACGTACAGGACCGCGAACACGATCCCGCTGGTCGCGGCGGCGACCATCGAGCCGAGCGTGTAGCGCGTCATGCGCGCGCGCAGCGGCGACTGCGTGAACCTGCGGGCAATCGAGGAATTCGCAAGCCGCACGCCGAGCGCAGAATTGCGTAGCGCGTGGTAGCGGTTGGTGAACACCGAACAGCGATCGTAGCGTTTTGTGGCGTCATGCGGATGTAAGAGGCCCGGATTCGGACCCACCCGCCCAGGGGCGCCGTTCGCGTCGCTACGGTCTCGTGTCGTGCGCTTTCAGAGTGCTGAGGATCCGATCGCGCTCGACGATGACCTCGTGGTCGCCGGCGACAATGCCGGCGTACTTGCGAAGCTGCCCGACGGCGCGTTCGACCTGATCTACATGGACCCGCCGTTCAATACCGGTCGCGCGCAGGCCCGGCGATCCTTGTCGGTGGTGGCGGACCCGGTTGGCGGGGACCGGGTCGGGTTCGGGGGGCGGCGCTACCGCTCGACGTTACTGCAGTCCCTGAGCTACGACGACGCGTTCGGCGATTACCTGGCGTTCCTCGAGCCGCGCCTGGCGCGGGCGCGGTCGCTGCTGGCGCCGCACGGAACGCTCTACTTCCACATCGACTACCGCGAGGCGCACTACTGCAAGCTGCTGCTCGACGAGGTGTTCGGCCGCGACGCGTTCCTCAACGAGCTGATCTGGACCTACGACTACGGCGCCAAGCCGCGCCGGCGATGGCCTGCCAAGCACGACACGATCCTGGTGTACGTGCGGACGCCGGGGTCTCATTGGTTCGACGCGGATGCCGTCGAGCGCGAGCCGTACATGGCGCCGGGCCTCGTGAGCGCCGAGAAGGCGGCGCGCGGAAAGCGGCCGACCGACGTCTGGTTTCACACGATCGTCCCCACTCTCGGCCGGGAGAAGACCGGCTATCCGACGCAGAAGCCCGAGGGCGTGCTGCGGCGGATTGTGTCTGCGTCGTCTCGACCGGAAGGTTGGTGCCTTGATCCGTTCGCGGGGTCGGGGACGCTCGGCGCGGTATGCCGGGGGCTCCGCCGGCGGTTCGTGCTCGTCGACTCGAGCCCGGTGGCGATCGAGGTGATGCGTGGTCGGCTGGGATCGGATGACGTCCGCGCAGGTCTACTCGGAGACGCCGTGGACGAGCGGGACGAACTGGACCGCCTCGAGTTGCCGGCGGACTAGCCGGTCGCCGGTCCGCCGGGTCAGCATCAGATGCTGGTTGGCTGACCCGACCGGCGCGACCAGTCGGCCCCCGTCGGCGAGCTGGCGCTCGAGCGCATACGGCTCCGCGTCGCCGGTCGCCGCGGCGACATTGATCGCGTCGAACGGAGCCTCGCTCGGCAGGCCGTCCCAGCCGTCGCCGACCACGAACGTGACGTTGTCGATCCCCAGATCGCGGATCGCCCGCTCGGCGTCGGCGCTCAGGTTCCGGTGGCGCTCGATCGTGTAGACGTGCGCGGTCAGCAGCGAGATGAGTGCGGCGTGATATCCGGAGCCGGTCCCGACGTCGAGCACGCGGTCGGTCGGCTGGAGGCGGAGCGCCTCGAGCATCCGGGCGACGACGAGCGGTTGGGAGATCGTCTGGCCGCTGCCGATCGGGAGCGCGACGTTCGCGTAGGCGCGGTCTTGCTGGTCGGCCGGGACAAACCGCTCGCGGGGAATGCTCGCCACCGCGGCCAGCACCCGCTCGTCGCCGATCGCCGGCCGGAGCAGGCGCGCTAACTCTGCGGCTTCGCGCGGGGACATCGCGGTTCAGTTGTCCTCAGCGTCGGCGTCGAGCCACTTTTCGAAGAACTCCTCGGCGTCAAGGCTGGCGAGGTCGGCGCGCAGCAGCTTCACCAGCTTCGAGGCCTGCTTGGGGTCGACCTCCCAATACAGGATCACCTCGCCGTCGTCGACGGAAACGACCTCGATCCGATCGGTGCGGCTGGGGTCGGACAGGAACGCCGGCTCGCGACCCTCGCGCTTGACGATCAGGTGGTAGAGGCGGTTGGCTTTCACGGCTGCTGCTTGTCTGTGATGGCGGACGCAGCTTGGGAGAGGGCGGACGCGGCTTGGGAGAGCGCTTCCCTGCCCTGGTAGATGTCGTTACTCACTTGGATCGCCGGCAATGACCCTACGCCGGCATTGACGGCTCGCTCGCAGGCGGTCTGGAGTGCCTGTGCGGTCGATCGGAGCTCGATGCCCTTCGCGAGCGCAACCGGGTGCATCTCGCAGGCGGCGCCCGCGATCAGCACCGTGTCCTCGTCGCCGATGTCGCGACCGCCGGCGAACTCCTGGCGGAACGCCGCCAGCGAGAACGCGACGCCGCGCCCGACCTTTTTCGCGTAGGTGGCGGCGAGCATCGCCCGCCCGCTGTCGGGTGGCCACCTCGTCGGCCAGCGCATCGGCTGCAAGTCGAGCTCGCCGATTAGCCGCTCGAGCTCGGCGCGGTCAGGATCCTCGGCTGCCTCCGACGCGGCTATCTGCGACGCGAGAACCGGCTCCCATTCCGGCACCACCGGCAAAGTCGACATGATCGTCTCGCCGACGAGGTAGCACCGCGGGTTGCCGAGGTCGTAGTAGAAGACCGGCTGCTGCAGCACTACCCGTGAATCAGCCAGCCGTCCGCGGCGCGGCCGGCTTCCATGACCGCTTCCGACAGCGTCGGATGGCCGTGGATGATGCGGGCGACCTCCGGATAGCCGCCCTCGAGCGCACGCACGTTGACGAGCTCTTGGATGAGCTCGGTGGCCTTGGTGCCGACGATGTGGCCGCCGAGCAGCTCGCCGTACTTGGTCTCGCCGACGATCTTGACCAGCCCGGTGCGGTCTCCGTAGACGGTGCCCGCCCCGACGGCGCCGTACTGGAGCTTGCCCACGACGACGTCGTAGCCCTGCTCCCGGGCCTGGGCCTCGGTGAGCCCGAAGCTGCCGACGTTCGGAGTGCAGAACGTCGCGCGGGGGATGTCGATGTACTCGATCGGATGAGTCTCGAGCCCGGCCGCATCCTCGACCGCGATCACGCCCTCGTCGGACGCCTTGTGGGCGAGCGCCGGCCCGTGGACGAGGTCGCCGATCGCGTAGACGCCGTCCACGCTCGTGCGCATCGCCCCGTCGACCTCGATGAGGCCATTGTCGGCAAGCTTGACGCTGGCTTTGTCGAGGCCCAGCGCGTCGATGTCCGGGCCGCGACCGGCGGCGATCACGAGCCACTCGACCTCGCGCGGCTCGCCGGCGTGGGTGAACTTGCACATCGATTCGGTGGTCTCGATGTTCTCGACGAACGTGCTCGTATGGATCTGAATGCCCTGGCGCTTGAGGCCACGTTCGACGACCTTGGAGATGTCCACGTCCTCGGTCGGCAGCACCCGGTCGAGCGCCTCGTACAACAGGGTTTCCGTCCCCAGGCGGGCATAGGCGGAGGCTATCTCGGAGCCGGACGCGCCGGCGCCAACGACCGCCATCGTCTTCGGCAGCTCGGTGAGCGCCCACGCCTCTTCGGTGCCGATCACGCGCCCGCCGAACTGGGTGCCCGGAATCGGCTTCTTGAGCGAGCCGGTGGCGAGCACGATCGTCTTGGCGCTGATCTGGTTGCCGCCGACGGTGACAGCACCGGCGCCGGCGAGGCTGCCTTCGCCCTCGATCAGCTCGATTCCATTCTTCTTGAACAAGCCGGAGACGCCGCCCGTGAGGGTCTTGATGACCTTCTCGCGGCGCGCGCTGACTCCGGCGAAGTCGACCTCGGGCTCTCCGACCTTGATCCCGAAATCGCCGGCGTCGCGGATCTCGCTGAGGACGTCGGCCACGCGGAGGACGGCCTTGGCGGGGATGCAGGCGACATTCAGACACCGACCACCGACCTCGCCCTTTTCGACCACCGCGGTCTTCATACCGAGCTGGGCCGCGCGGATCGCGGCGACGTAGCCGCCGGGCCCGGAGCCGATCACAACGCAGTCATATGAGGACTCTGGCATCGCGGCCGGAGACTATAGAAGGGTGCTGGCGGTCGGCGGTGGCGCGGGGAGGGCGATTCGTCAGATGTAAAACGTGACTCGGTGTCGGCGGATCGTCCGCCGAGTAGCGAAATGCATGTGGGAGGTGCTTATGTGCACTCGGCTGACGGGCGGACGGTGCGGTGTCACGTTAAGCACGGCCGACCCGCCGTGGCGGCCGCGGTATCGCGGCCTACCGCCCTGGGTACTTCGGCATCTGAATGCGGCTGAGGACGCGGACGAGCTTGTAGAAGAGCCAGCCGCCGCCACCGACGACGACGACCGAGGCGACGACCGCGAGCAGGTTGGCCGCCCGCAGCCCCAGCAGTGAGAAGAACAGGATCACGAACGCCAGGATCGCCTGGAAGCCGAGCACGGCCCAGTAGCGCTTCTGCCACATCCCGACCGCGCACACCAGCATCAGCACCGAGAACAGGATCACGCCGCCGGCGCCGGCGCGCGCGCCCCCGACCTTGAACTCGCCGGCGATTAGCACCGTGATCAGGTCGCCGGCGCCGATCAGCACGGCAATCAGGACCGCGATCTTGAGCGACCAGGGCCGCTCGCCGGGCTCGAGCGGCGTCAGCGTGGCCCTGACGGCGGCGTTGCGCGCCTCGGAACGGCCGGGAGGCTTGGAGGGCGCCGCCGGCTCATCCAGCGGCGGTCTCGGCACGGTCGCGACCGGCGCGGCCGCGGGTTGCCGGCGCCGTCCGCGCTTGCGGCTAGTGCGCTGAGCCAACCCGCGCCTCGGTTCCGGCGACGATCGCGCTCCGGAGCGCGCGGGCGGCTTGCTCGACGTCGGGCGCCTCGGTCAACGCCCGGACGACCGCAATCCGTGTGGCTCCGGCCTCGCGCACCGCCTGCACGTTCGCCGGCGAGATCCCGCCGATCGCGAAGAACGGGACGGTCGCGTGCGCCGCCGCGTAGCGGACGAGCTCGAGGCCGACCGCCGGCCGTCCGGGCTTGGTCGGCGTCTCGTGGACGGGCCCGACGCCGATGTAGTCGACCCCAACACCGGATGCGGCGTCGATTTGCGACGGACTGTGGGTCGACAGCCCGACGATGCGCTCGGGTCCGACGAGCGCCCGCGCGTCGCGGACCGCCGCGTCGTCCTGGCCGACGTGGACGCCGTCGGCGCCGGTGTCGGTAACCAGGTCGGGTCGGTCGTTGAGGATGAACAGCGCGCCGTGCTCGGCGGCAGCGGCGGCAAACCGCCGGCCCGCGCCGACGATCTCCTCGTCGGAGGCGTCCTTCATCCGCAGCTGGAGTAGGTCGACCCCCCCACTGAGCGCGGCGGCGAGGAACTCGTCCGGCCGCTCGTCGCACACCAGGTACAGGTGGGCCGATCTCAGGCGTTCGTGGCGATCTGTCACGAACTCCAAGTGTGGCAGGGGGTTGATACATGAGGTCCCACCCCCATTGCCGGCGCCTCGCGCACGAGAGATCGTGAGACGGCAAGCGAACGGAGGGCAGCAAAGATGACCCCGACGGCACAATCAGTCGACAACCGAGAACTCGTCAAGCGCGGTTTCAGAGCGATCGAGCGGCCTGGCTCCGAGGATCTGGCGGCAATCGCGCACCCTGAGTTCCGCAATTGGGAGGCCGTCGGCCCGGCCGCGGACCTACGCGGCCAAGAAGCCTTCGCCGCCGCGGTTGAGATGTTGAACCGCGCCTTCTTGGAGCCTCGCTACGAGGTCATGGCGATGATCGCCGAGCGCGATCTGGTGGCCGTTCGGACGCTGATGCACGGCGTGCACACCGGACCGATCCGGGATCTGCCCCCGACCGGCAGGCCTTTCGCGCAGAGCCAGTCACACTGGTTCCGATTCGAAGATGGACTGATCGCCGAACACTGGGCCACGCGTGACGATCTCGGTTTCCTGCACCAGGTGGGGATCGTTCCGGCCGGGAGGGTGGGAACCTCCGAGTGATGCAGTTTGCCGCGCCGGCCGAGCACTACGACCGCTTCATGGGGCGCTACGCGCCGACGCTCGCGGTTGCGCTCGCCGACGCCGCCGGCGTCGACGTCGGCGCCGGAATGCGAGTCCTCGACGTCGGCTGTGGGCCCGGAGGCCTGACGCGCGAGTTGGCGGCTCGCGTGGGCGCCGAGAATGTCGCAGCGATCGATCCGGCACCGCAATTCGCCGCTGCGTGTCGCGAGCGCAATCCGGATGCTGACGTCCGCGAGGGCGTCGCCGAGGAGCTGCCCTGGGCGGGAGGGGAGTTCGACGCCGCGCTGTCCTCGCTCGTGATCGGCTTCATGCGCGATCCCGAGCGGGGCGTGCGCGAGATGGTGCGCGTCACGCGGCCCGGCGGGGTTGTCGCCGCCTGCATGTGGGACATCGCGGGGGGTGGGATGACGATGCTCAGGATCTTCTGGGCCGCGGTGCGCGAGGTCGATCCCGACGTCCAAGGCGAGCGCCGGATGGCCGGCACGATGGCGGGCGACATCGCGCACAGGTTCAGAAACGCCGGTCTGAGGGATGTGATCGATTCCGCCCTCACGGCCCAAGCTGACTACGTGACGTTCGACGACTTCTGGGAGCCGTTCACGCTCGCTGTCGGGCCGGCAGGACAGTATCTGCGCTCGCTGCCGGACGACCGGAAGGCGGTCGTCCGCGAGGCGTGCCGGATGGTCCTATCGATAGACGCGCCGTTCACCCTCGAGGCCCGGGCCTGGTGCGCACGGGGCATCGTCCCCGGCCCCCGGACCTAAGACCAATTGTCGATTGGCTACAGAGGCCTGCGCGCTCATCATGAGTGCCATGAGTGTGTTCAATGAAGCCGAGCTGAAGTACATGACAGGAGGCCGGCAATTGGGCCGCCTCGCGACCGTGGGCGCGGACGGCACGCCTCACGTGGTGCCGGTCGGATGGATCTACAACGCGGTGCGCGACGCGATCGACATCTCGGGGATCGATCTCGAACGGTCTAAGAAGTTTCGCGACGTCGCCCGCAGCGGCCGCGCCGCGATCGTGATCGACGACCTGGAGAGCGTCGACCCGTGGCGCCCGCGAGGGGTCGAGGTCCGCGGACGAGGCGAGGCGATCGCGCTGCCGACGCCGCTGATCCGGATCCACCCGGAGCGGATCGTCAGCTGGGGACTGGAACGGGCCCGCAGCGCGCGCACGGTGTCGCATCAGGGGTGACCAATGCCCCAGCGCTAGGATTGACCAAACGGGAGCCCTACCACTGGGCTGAGAGGGCGGGCATTGGCCCGCCGACCGTCTGAACCTGAACCGGATAATGCCGGCGCAGGGAGCCGGACACGTTGCCGAATCGCTCAAACTCATCTGATGTCGTCGTCGTAGGCGCCGGCGCCGTAGGCCTCGCCATCGCGTGGCGCGCCGCGCAGCGCGGTCTTCGCGTCACGGTGCTCGAGCGCGCCGACGTGCCGGGCGCCGGCACGTCCGCGGTCGCGGCCGGCATGCTCGCGCCGATCTCCGAGACGATCGCGACCGAGTTGGCGCTGATGCGGCTCGGCCTGGAGAGCGTCGACGCCTATCCCGAGTTCGTCGCGGAGTTGCGAGAAGCGTCCGGCGTAGATCCCGGCTACCTGCGCTGCGGCACCCTGCTCGCCGCGCGCGACGGCGACGAGGCGGAGGCGCTCGGGCGTGAGCTCGAGCTGAGGCAGTCGCTCGGGCTCGCCGTCCACCGGCTCCGTTCGAGCGAAGCGCGCCGGCTCGAGCCGGCGCTGTCGCCCGCGCTCCGTCTCGCGCTCGAGATTCCCGACGACCACGCGATCGACCCTCGCAAGCTGACCGCGGCGCTCGCCCGGGCGGTGACGACGGCCGGCGTGACGCTCCGGACGGGAGCGACGGTTGAGCGGGTGAGCGTCGCCGACGGCCGCGTCGCCGGCGTAGGCCTCATCGACGGCGAACGGATCGTCGCCGAGCACGTGGTCGTAGCCGCCGGCGCGTGGACCGAGGCCATCGGTGGCCTGCCGCCTCACCTACGCGTCCCGATCCATCCCGTCAAGGGCCAGATCCTTCGCCTGCACGATCCCGCCGGCCCCGGGCTACTCACGCGGGTGCTCCGCATGACGGGCGGCTACCTGGTGCCGCGCGGCGACGGTCGCTACGTCCTCGGCGCGACGATGGAGGAGCGCGGGTTCGACACGACCGTGACCGCGGGCGGCGCGTTCGAGCTGCTGCGAAACGCGTTCGAGCTGCTGCCGTCGGTGACCGAGCTCGTCATCGACGAGCTGTCGGCGGGACTCCGGCCGGCCACGCCCGATAACACGCCGGCGCTCGGCCCGGGCGGGGTCCCCGGGTTGCACTGGGCGGTCGGCCACTACCGCCACGGGATCCTGCTGACGCCGATCACCGCCGAGCTCGTCGCCGGCGCGCTCGTGGGCGAGAGGGCGGTACCCGACGAGTTCTCGCCGGCCCGGTTCGCCGGCGTACCGGTGGCGGTATGAGCCTGTCGGTCACGATCAACGGGGATCGACGAGAGCTCCCGGCGGGAGCGACCGTGGCGACGGTGGTCGACTCGCTCCCGAACGTGCCCGAAGGACGCGGCGTCGCGGTCGCCATCGAGGGCGAGGTGGTGCCGCGGGCTCAGTGGCCGAACGTCGAGCTCCGCGAGGGCGCCAAGGTCGAGGTCGTGGTGGCGGTGCAGGGCGGATGACCGGGGTGGCGCCGTTGACGATCGCCGGCAGGGAGCTTCGCTCGCGCCTGATCCTCGGCACCGGCGGCTTCACCAACCACGAGATCCTGGCCGCTGCGCTCGACGCGTCCGGTGCCGAGCTGTGCACCGTGGCGCTCCGGCGGCTTGGGGGTGGGCGGGGTCCGAATCACGCGGGATCGATTCTCGACGTGCTCGACAAAGCCGACGTCGAGGTGCTGCCGAACACGGCGGGCTGCTACACCGCTCGCGACGCGATCATCACCGCGCAGCTTGCCCGCGAGGCGTTCGAGACCGACTGGATCAAGCTCGAGGTGATCGGCGACGACCGCACGCTGCTGCCCGACGCCGTGGAGCTCGTCGCGGCAGCCGAGGCGCTCGTCGACGACGGGTTCGTCGTGCTTCCTTACACCACCGACGACCCGATCCTGGCCCGTCGGCTAGAGGACGTCGGGTGCGCGGCGGTGATGCCGCTCGGGTCCCCGATCGGAAGCGGCATGGGGATCCGCAACCCGTACAACATCTCGATCGTGGTCGAGCGAGCCCGGGTGCCGGTGATCCTCGACGCCGGCGTCGGCACCGCCTCGGACGCGGCGTTCGCGATCGAACTCGGCTGCGACGCGGTGCTGTGCGCGAGTGCGATCTCGCGCGCCCACGACCCCCTCGCGATGGCTACCGCGATCCGGCTCGCGGTCGAGGCGGGCCGACTCGCCCGCGGCGCCGGCCGGATCCCTCGCAGGCGCTACGCAGAGGCGTCGACCCCCGACGAGGGGCTGCCGGCGTTCGATAGTGCCGTAGCCGACACCACCTCGCAGTGACCGTCGACGAGTTGATCGACGGGTGGGAGGCCGCCTGGTCCGGGCGGGATGAGGCCGCCTTCGAAGTGGTCTGCGACCGCAGAGTTCACTACGAGGACCCGCTCACCCCCGAGCCGCTCGAGGGCCTCGATCTGGTCCAGAACCACGCCTCCCGGCTGTGGGCGTCGTTCCCGGACGCCCGGGTGGAGCGGACCGGCGACCGGCTGACGGACGGCGACTTCGTGGCCTCGCCGTGCAAGGTGCTCGGCACCCACAGGGCGTCCCTCAACGGCCTGCCCGCGACCAACCGGTTCGTGGTCATGCACGCGATCTTCTATTCCGAGATGAGGCACGAGAAGCTGCTGCGCGTGCGCGGCTTCTTCGACCTGTACGACGTCGCGACGCAACTCGGGATCCTGCCGGCGAGAGGGACGCTTGGCGAGAAGGCGCTCCTGATGCTGCGTGGGTTCGGGCTCCGGGCCAACCGGAACCAGTAGTCGTGGACATCGCGATTCCGATCTTCGACGGACTGACCGCGCTCGACGCGATCGGTCCCTACGAGGTCCTGTCACGGTTGCCGGACGCGCGCGTCCGCTTCCTCGCTGCGGAACCGGGACCGAAGCGCACCGAGAACCAGATGCTCACTCTGATCGCCGAAGGCGCGCTCGACGACCTCAAGACTCCCGAGGTGATCGTCATGCCCGGCGGCTACGGCACGCGCGCGCTCATGCGCGACGAGCACATGCTTGGCTGGGTGCGCGCGGCGCACGAGGCGTCCGAGTGGACCACCTCGGTTTGCACGGGCTCGCTCGTGCTCGGGGCGGCCGGGATCCTCGACGGGCTCGAGGCGACCACGCACTGGGCGTTCATGGAGACGCTCGGGCGCCTCGGCGCGACCCCGGTGAGCCGTCGGGTCGTCGAGCAGGGCAAGGTGATCACCGCGGCCGGCGTGTCGTCCGGGATCGACATGGCGTTGACGCTCGCCGCTCACATCGCCGGCGAGGACATGGCCCGCGCGATCCAGCTCGCGATCGAGTACGACCCCGAGCCGCCGTTCGACAGCGGGTCTATCGAGAAGGCACCGCCGGAGATCCTGGAGCTGGCGCGCGAGCGATCGTGACCGCCACCGGGGCGTGGTCGGACAGCCAGCCCCGGTCGAGCACCTCGGCATCCGACGTAACCGATAGGCCCCGCACGAACACGTAATCCACGTCGTGCGCGGCGGCACACGCAAACCCGTCGAGCGTGAGCTGTCTGATGTTGAAGTCCCCGCCAAGCACCAGCGGAGCCTCGCCGGCCCACCGCAAGGCGGTCTCGGCGGCGCGCTGGGCATCGCGGGGCGGGCCGCCGCAGTGCACGTTCGCCACCCACATGCCGGCGTCTCCCAATCGCACCGCGTGCACCCACCGCCGCTCGGGCCAGATGCACAGTCGCCTCACCCGGTGCTCCACGATCGCATCGCCGCGCACGAGGATTGCGTTAGCGCCTCCGCCGTTCGACTTGATCGCGTCGGGCCAGCGCTCGGCGCATGCGCGCCTGACGGGCAGTAGGGAGTTGCGCGAGGTGAGCACGAGCCGCTCGTCCGCCGCTAACCGAACACCTAGGCTCGATGGCCACCACGGTGGCACCTCCTGAAGCAAACCCAAATCCCAATCCCAACCAGCCAAGGCCGCGGCAAACTCGTCGAACAGGTCGCGACCGGCGGAGGGCACCGCGCGCCCGTGCTTGAGGTTCCAGGTGAGGACGCGCATGAGTAAGCCCCCAACGTACACTCAGGCCTTGCCGCGCCACTTCATCACCGGGTCCGAGCTGAGCGCGGACGAGCTGAACCACCTGATCGACCGGGCGCTCGAGCTGAAGGCCGCCCCGTACAGCTCGGACGTACTGCGCCGGCGCTCGGTGGCGCTGATCTTCCAGAAGCCCTCGACTCGCACACGCGTGTCGTTCGAGGCCGGAATCACGGAGCTCGGGGGGTACCCGATGGTGCTGCGCACCGACGATCTCCAGCTCACCCGCGGTGAGTCCGTCCGCGACACCGCGTACGTCCTCTCCCGCCACGTTGCCGCGATCGGTATCCGAACCGGCGATGATCAGCTCGTCGAGGACCTCGCCGAGCACGCAACCGTCCCGGTCATCAACATGCTGACCCCCCGGCACCACCCTTGCCAGGTGCTCGCAGACCTGATGACCTTGAAGGAGACGTTCGGCGAGCTCAAAGGGCTCGCGCTCGCTTACGTCGGCGATGGCAACAACATGGCGCGCTCGCTGACCGTGCTGGGCTCCAAGGCGGGGATCGAGGTCCGTGTCGCCGCGCCGGACGGCTATCAGCTCGAGCCCGACGGCGCCGGGCTCCTGACGGATGACCCGGGCGAGGCCGTGCGCGGGGCCGACGCCGTCTACACCGACGTGTGGGTGAGCATGGGCGACGACCCGGACACCGCGGCCGACCGGCGCCGTGCGCTCGCGCCGTACCGGATCGACGACGAACTGCTCGGTCGCGCGGCGCCGACCGCGATCGCGCTCCATTGCCTGCCCGCGCACCCTGGCGAGGAAATCACCGAACAGGTCCTGTACGGCAGCCGCCAGCGGATCTGGGATCAGGCCGAAAACCGCCGTCACGCCCAGAAGGCATTGCTCGAGCTCCTCATCGGCGCGTAGCGCGAGACCGTTCGGCTACGCTCCGTACGAGCTTCTGGGAAGGAGACATGGAAACGATGCCTGCACCCAAGTCCTCGTCGGGTGGCTCCAGGGGGTCGAGCGGCAAGACGTCGAAGTCCTCGGCGACGAGCCGCCGGCGGAAGTCGTCTCAAGACGACGGCCGGGGTGGCGCCGGCGACAACCTCGCGAGCCTGGCCGAACAGGTCACGAACGGGGTCCTCAAGCCGCTGGGGCTCGTCGTGCTCACCACCGACCGGATCCAGGAGGTCCTCGACGACGCCGCTGCGCGCGGCCGCGTGACTCGCTCGGACGCCAACGAACTCGCTGCGCAGCTGATCAGCCGCGGCCGCCAGCAGACCGACCAGCTCCTCTCGGACGTCGAGCGCGTGATTGGCTTCGGCCGCCGCCAGCTCAGCCCGGCGAGCCGTGGCGCTCGGTGGAGCGAGTCGATTGACCTGCTCGTCCGGAGCGCCGACCGGGCCCGGCGGTCCGTCGGCCCCGGTCAGACCTTTCCGATCCTCGGATACGACGACATGACCGCCGCTCAGGTACAGGCGCGGCTCGAGGGCCTTGCACCGGCGGAGCTACGCAAGGTGCGCGAGTACGAGCGGCGCCACGCGAACCGAAAGTCCGTGCTCGAGGCGATCGACAAGTCGCTTGCTGCCCGTTAGCGACCACGCGCGCGAGGCGGTTCGCCTCGCTCACGAGGAGGCACGCACGCTGCGTCACAGCTACGTCGGGACCGAGCACATCATGCTCGGGCTCCTGCGCGAGCGCGACGGTCTGGCGGCGACCACGCTCGCGTCGTTCGAGGTCACCCACGACCGCGTTCGGCTGGCGGTCGTGCGCATGATGGGGCTGGGCGTCGAGGACGCGACAGGCGAGCTGCCGTTCACCGGTCCGGCGAGCGAAGCGATCGAGCGCGCCGGGCGGGAGGCGTCCGTGCTTGGCTCCGAGCGCGTCGGCACCGAGCACATCCTGCTCGCGCTGACGCGCGATCCCGCCGGTGCCGCACCGCGCATTCTGGTGCAGCTCGACGCCGACCCGGCGGCGATCCGCGCCGCGCTCGGCGCCTAGCTGCCCAGCCCGAGGTCCGCGAGCACCGCGCCGAACTCTAGCCGCGCGCCGGTCAGTTCCCCTAGCAGCTCTTCCGCGTCGAGGCGCTGGCCGTCGCGCCACAGTCTGAGCAGGACGTCTCCCGCCTCGTGCGACTCGAACCACGCCGGCCCGAACCGCTCGCGCAGGTACGAGCGCAGATGGGTCTCGAGCGCCCACGCCCGCAGGTAGCAGGCGCAGTAGAACCCTTCGTCGACGTCGGCCAGAAACGTCTCGGTCGGCCACTCGACTCCGAGAGCGGCGCCGAGCAACTCCGAGTAACGGCCCGCGAGCGCGCCCCACCCGCCGGCGCCGTCGCCGTGAAGCTCGAGCTCGTAGGAGATCTTGCCCGCGTACCGGCGCAGGTAGACGAGTCGCTGGGCCTTCGCGTGCGCGACCAGTTCGGAGGGATCCTCGACCCCGAGCCGCCGCGAGAGCCACTCGGGATCCTCGACCAGATGCTGGAGCAGGAACGCATACGTCTCGCTGATCGAGTTGTCGCCCAGACGGCGAAACTCGAACGGCAGCTCCGGATCGACGTTCGCGCCGTGCTCGGTATGTCCGCCCTCGTGGAACAGCGTCACGTAGTCGTCCCATCCTCCGATCGGCGCCACCACCAGATACACCTCCCCGGGCACGCGCACCGGCGCGCAGAACGCTCGCGGCGACTTGTTCGGACGAGACTCGATGTCGAACGTGACGCCGTCCTGTCGCGCAAGGTCGACTCCGAGGCCGCGTATCGTCTCCTCGAAGCTCTCGGTCAACCTCGCGCTGGGGAAATACCGGTCGAGCCCGGGCGCACGGAAGAACCGGGGGAGGTCGGAGCGGCGCAGCTCGGCGAAGCCGATCCCGAGGGTCCGGCGCAGCTCCGGCTCGAGCACGCGCGGATATGACCCGGCGCTGTCGTGCGCGAACGTGGCGGTCTGCCCGGCCAGGGCACGGAGATCGATTCCCTTGCAGTGCTCGCACATGGCCGCGTAGCTCGTCCACCCGAGCTCGGTCGCGCAGGCGTGCTGGCGCTCGATCCGCTCGCGGTAGTGGCTTCCGAGTCCCTCGTCAGTCGCGGTCAGGACCGCGCGCTCGATCTCGGCGCGGCGGCCTCGGTCGGCCTCGTTGGCCTGCACCACCGGTGCCTCGCGAAAGCCAATCCGCTCATCCTCGACCTCGATCGTGAGCGCGGCCTCGGCGCGGGCAAGCTCCTCCTCGACCGCCTTAGTCGACTCTCCGACGTAACCCTCGACAGCGAAGTCGAGCATCATGCGCGCTCGCCGCCGTGCATCGCCGTCTTCGGTGATCCGCCCGTCGAGCTCCCGCAGTGCGTGGACCGCGTCGCGCGTGAACAGGCCCTGGTGGCTCGCGTAGATCGCCTCGATCTCGAAGCTGTCCTTTAGCCCCGCGTAGTGGCGGTAGTACTCGCGCATCAGCTCGGTGATGAAGCTCTCGGCTGTGCGCCTGTAGGCGTCGAGATCCATGCGGCTGCCATGCTAGAGGCGTGGACTCTGCGCCAGGCGCCACCCGAACCCGCCCCAATCGCGGCGACGAACTCGAGCTGAGCATCGACTCGCTCGCATTCGGCGGCGCCGGCGTCGCACGGCTCGATGGTTACGTCGTGTTCGTCGCGGACGCGATCCCGGGGGACAGGGTGCGGGCGGTCGTCCAGAAGTCCAAGCGCGCCTACGCCGAGGCTCGGGCGGTCGAGGTGCTGGAGGCCAGCCCGGAGCGAGTCCAACTGCGCGCCGCGCATCCGGGGGCGCCGTGGCAGGTCCTGCCTTACGGGCGCCAGCTCGAGGCCAAGCAGGCACAGGTCGATGATGCGCTCCGCCGGATAGGGCGGCTGGACGGGTTCGAGCTCGAGCCGATAATCGAGGCCGTCGAGCCCTGGCGATACCGCAACAAGCTCGAGTACTCGTTCGGGACCGACGGCAGCGGCCGGCTTGTCTGCGGATTTCACGCGCCCGGCCGGTGGGACGAGATCGTCGAGATCACCGACTGCCTTCTCGCGTCCGAAGCTGGAAATGCCGTGCGGGAACGCGTCGTCGAATGGTGTCGCTCGCAAGGTCTAACCGCGTTTGACCGGCGCACCAGCGAGGGCTTTTTGCGGAACCTCGTGGTCCGCGAGAGCCGGCGCGGCGGCGAGCTCCAGGTCCGGCTGGTGACGAGCCCGGGGCGGATCGACCGCGAGGGCCTGGCCCGGGCGGTTGAGCCGCTCGGCGGCCTCCTGTGGACCCAGCTCGACAGCGTCGCCGAGACCACCCAGGGCGGAGCGACCGAGCTGATCGCCGGAGGCGACCGGCTCGAGGAGGAAATCGGCGGCATGCGGATGCGGATCTCATCTACCGCGTTCTTCCAGACCAACACCGAGATGGCCGAGCGGCTCTACCGGCTGGCGATCGAGTACGCCGCGCCGGGGGCCTCCGATCGTGTGTATGACCTGTACTGCGGGATCGGCACAATCGGGCTGCTGATGGCGCCACGCGCCGGCGAGGTGTGGGGCCTCGAGCTGGTCGAAGAGGCGATCGCCGACGCGATCGCGAACGCGCGGCTGAACGAGGTCGACAACGCCCACTTCTTCGCCGGCGACGTCCGGCTGGCGCTCCGGGAATTGGTGGATCGCGCCGGTCGGCCCGACGTGCTAGTCGTCGACCCGCCGCGCTCGGGGTTGTCGCAGAAGGTCGTGCGCCGGGTGATCGAGGCCGCGCCGCGCCGGATCGTGTACGTCTCGTGCAATCCGACGACGCTCGCGCCGAACGCCGCACAGCTGGTCTCGGACGGTGGTTACCGGTTGCGAAGGGTGCGGGCGGTCGACATGTTCCCGCAGACGCCGCACATCGAGTGCGTGGCGCTGCTCGAGCGGTTGTAGAGCGACCCGAGGGGTAGTTTCGAAAGCATGAGAGCTCGCGCTGTCCTGCTCACCGTTGCGGTTTTGCTCGTCGGTGGCGTTCAGCAGGCGTGGGCGGCTACGCCGCGCGCACCGGCGCTTCGCCTGACAAGCGCGTCCCCGAAGGGCACGGCGCCGGGCGACGCCACCATCGAGTTGCGATTCTCCGCGCCGCTGGCGCCCGTGAACGCCCGGTCCGAGCCGAAGCTGTCGCCGGCGACCGCCGGAGCATGGTCACAGCCGAATCCGAGGACGCTCGCGTTCACCCCGAGCGCGGGATACCTGCCGGGCACGGTCGTGCACATCACGGTCCCGCGCGGCCTGTCGGCTACCAACGGCGCCTCGCTGCGCAGGGCGGTCACGATCACGTTCCAGGTCGAGAACGGCTCCGATGTGCGGCTCGCGCAGCTGCTCGCGGAGCTGCGTTTCCTGCCGGTTCATCTCGCCTCTTCCGCGCACCAGCCGCGTCCGGGCGACACCGCCGGGCAGATCCGCGCGATCTTCCGGCCGCCCGCAGGGCGATTGGTGCTCGGCGCCGAGTGGCCGGCGGAGCTGCGTGACCTGTGGACCCACGACGACGCCACCGTGCTCAGGGGCGCGGTCATGGCGTTCGAGTCCCAGCACGGGCTCGTCATCGACGGCGTGGCGAGCACCGCCGTCTGGCGCACGCTGCTGAGCGCTCGCTACCACCGCCAGTTCAACACCGCCGGCTACGACTATGCGCTGGCGACCGAGAGCGGCCCGGAGAGCCTCACCGTCTACCACAACGGACGCGTGGTCCTGCGGAGCGCCGCCAACACCGGCATCGCCGGTAGGGGCACCGCCCCCGGGACCTTCCCGGTCTACGAACGGCTGCGCAGCCAGACGATGCAGGGCACCAACCCGGACGGCTCGCACTACGCGGATTTCGTGCAGTGGGTCGCCTATTTCAACGGGGGCGACGCGGTCCACTACATCCCGCGGGCGTCGTATGGGTCGCCGCAGAGCCTGGGCTGTATCGAGCTGCCCTACGCCGCGGCCGAGCAGGCGTGGGGCTATCTGACCTACGGCACGCTGGTCACGGTCCTGCCCTAGGTACGCCGTAAGCGGTCCGGGCCTTGCCTCTGGTGTTTGAGGTAGGAGGCCGTGGCGACGAAGCCGGTACCGAGCGCAACGATCCTCGCGGCGGTCGAGTCGGCGACGAACAACCGCGTTGGGACGATCAGGGCGAGCGCGATCTGGCTGGCTCCATCGAGCGCAAAGCTCAGTCCGATGATCGCCGTGAGGATCGTCAGCGCGCGCCGCCGCGCTGGGTCCGCCAACCTGGCCTCGATCTGGGGCCGACGTTCGGGGTCCAGCTTCCCGACGTGCTCGGCCACGAGGACGAGCAGCGGACGGCCGAGCGCTACCGAGGCGAGCGCCGCGATGCCGACCGTGCCGGTGACCGCGCCGCGGCGCAGCTTGAGTGCGAGTGGGTCACCGCCCGTGAGCGCGTAGGCGGCGAGTGCGATCGCAACGGTGAGCACGCTCACGACCGCGATCGGGTCGACCCGGCGGCGGACGATCGCGACGACGAGCAGCCCCGTCGCCGACACCGCCTCGATGACCGCGAGCGCGCCCGCCGACGAGCCGATCACGGTCCGTATCACCAGGTAGGCGGCCAACGGCAGCACGAGGCCGGCCACCAGCCGGGGCGGCGAGAGTTGGGGTGGACGCTGTTTCACGAGAGTGCCTCCCTGGGGCGGATGAAGAACCCGGCGACCTGGCGGGCTGCGTTCAAGACGACGCGGCCGAACCCATCGGCCCGCTCGAGCGCGACCGGGATGTCGACAATCGTGTAGCCGTCACGCAGCGACACTGCCGGCGTGCCGAGCGTCTGGACCTCGCCGGCCTCGCGGCGCACCTTCTCGCGCATATCGGCCAGCAGTTCGACCGAGCAGGCCCGGAGCATCCGCGCGTCGAACGTCGACCTCGCGTCGTCCCAGCGGCTATCCAGGAAGGCCTGGAGCACTGGCACGGCGTGTTCGACCGCGTCCTGCACCGGCACCTCGACCGCATCCTCGCCGGCCGGCGGGCGCCGGCCGCCGCCGAACCGCTGAAATGCCGCCTGACGGCTGACGTGGAGGATCTCGCCGATCTCGGCCCAGGTGTGGCCGGCGGCGCGCCTGTTCGACGAGCGCGCGCAGGGTGTCGTCGACGATCGTCTCGAGGCTTCGCGTGGCGGCGATCGCGCGCAGCAGCTGCCCCGAGGGGTGCCCCTCCGCGCGGAGCACATCGCCGACGAGCTCGACGTTCGTCGAGAGCATCATCGCCATGACCTCGCGGTCGAGGGGTAGGGTTCCGGCCGATGCGCGCGGTCACGATCAAAGATGAGAGCCTCAGCGTCGAGGACCATCCCGACCCGACCCCCGGCGCCGGCGAGGTCCTGATCGCCGTCATGGCGGCCGGACTCAACGGCGCCGACATGATGCAGCGCCGCGGCTTTTATCCGGCGCCACCAGGGGCTCCGCGGGACATACCGGGGCTCGAGCTTGCCGGCGAAGTGGTCGAGCGGGGCCCGGGCGCGGAGCGGTTTGCGGTCGGCGACCGGGTGATGGGGATCGTCGCTGGTGGCGGTCAGGCCGAGCTCGCGGTCGTCCACGAGCGGATCTTGATGCCGGTTCCCAGCAACCTCGACTGGATCGAGGCCGGCTGCGTGCCCGAAACGTTCACGACCGCGCACGACGGCATCTTCACCCAGGCGGGGCTGAGGCCGGGCGAGCGCCTGCTCGTGCACGGCGGCGCCGGCGGCGTCGGCAGCGCGGCGATCCAGATTGCGCACGCGTCCGGCTCGCGGGTAACCGCCACCGTCCGCAACGCGGATCACCGGGATGCGGTGGCTGCGCTCGGCGCCGAGGTGATCCCGCCCGAGGGGTTCGTCGACCACGGTCCGTTCGACGTGATCCTCGAGCTCGTCGGCGCGCCCAACATCCCCGAAAACCTCGAGGCGCTGGCTTTGTGGGGACGGATCATGGTCATCGGGATCAGCGCCGGCGCCAAGGCCGAGCTCAACCTGGGGCTCGCCATGCAGCGGCGCGCGCGGATCCTCAACTCGACGCTCCGCCCGCGGCCGCTCGAGGAGAAGGCGATGACCGCGCGCGCGATGGAGCGCTCGGTGCTACCGCTGCTGGCGTCGGGCGCCGCGCGCGTACTGATCGCCGCGACCTACCCGCTCGAGGAAGCGGTCGCTGCTTACGACCGGTTCGCCGAGGGCGGCAAGCTCGGGAACATCGCGCTGACGATGGGCGGCTGAGCCGCCGATCCGCCGTTGCGCGGCCTATTCCCCGTCGAACCCGTCGTCCTCGTCGCCGACCGGCACGACCTCGTCCGCGTGGACCGTGCACAGGGCCGGTCCGCCTGACTCCAACGCAGCCTCGATCTCCGCCCGCGTGAGCTTGGCGCCACACTCTTCGCAGCGGTCGCCGACCTGCTCGACGGAATGCTCTTCTAGGTCCATGGGGCGAGCGTACCGCCTCGGTGGGGTAACCGCATCCGGCTTTTTTGCCTGCGCGCGCTCCTCTTCAATGTTCCAGGAGATCGCTCCGCGCGCGCCGGGCGGTCCCTGATCCCGCGGCGGTCGTGGGGCGGATCGGGTTCTTACCGGCAGGCATCTAAAGGGGGCGCGGCGGGCTCAGCACGGGCCGAATCCCCGCGATTGTCGCGATATGCATGCTCCCGGCCCCGCGGAACGGACCTGGGGCCCAGCGCGCCCACCCTCAGATGCCCGTCTTTACCCGGCGTCTACCACTGGCCGGCGTCGGCCAGTCATCAATACGGGGGTAGGTCGGTCCACCACTGACCAACCACTCTGAACGCCGTCCAGAACTCGCGCTTGGCGCTCTCCTCGTCGAGCGAATCGTCGATATTCGGCACGTACAGCGCCTCGATCGACGGCGTGAGGCGCTGGAGCTGGCCCGGCGCCGCCCGGAGCTCCCCCGCCAGCGGAAGGTCCATCTCGTTGAGGACGCCCAGCGCTTCTCGCCCCATGACCACAACGAGCTTGGGCGAGACGATCTGGATCTCCTCGACCAGCCTGGCCACGCACGCCGGGTCGGCCAGCGCCGGGTCGGGCACGGGGCATTTGACGCACAGCGTCCCGTACACGGCCAGCGGGTCGATCGACAGGCGCTTGAGCGACTTCATCAGCGCGTTGCCCGCCCGCCCGTAGAAGGCCACGCCCTCCTCGACCTCCGACGGCCGGGGGGAGTACTTGACCAGGAAGATGTCGGCCTGCGGATGGCCCGACCCCAGAACGGGCATCAACGCGCCGCGGGGACAATGCGTGCACGACTGAACCTCTCGCGAGAAGGCATTCAGCTCGCGGATCGCGCGCTCGAGGTACTTCTCACGAATCTCGTCGTCGGTGGCGGGCATCGCTGTCCGATTGGACGGCTCCCGAGCTTGTCCTTGCGATTGCATCAGGAGTTGCGGCTGTCGCGGCCGCCCGACCGCCGCCGATCGCGCCCCATCGCGCGCCGCACGCGGCGCTCGCGCGAGGCCTTTCTCGCGCCCCCGGGGAGGGCTTTCGTCTGCAGAAACTTCAGCGCCTGCACATAGAGGAGGCTGGCCGGATTGCGGACGATGTCGGCATCGCGGAGCGACTCCAGGAACTCCTCCGGACCATCGAACTCGCGCATCCGGATCCGGACCGACCCGAGTCCCTGCGGGACGTGCGCGTCCGAGCCGGCGCCCGCCGGGATTCGATACTTGGCGGCGAATCGGGCCGCCTCGTCATTGAACTCGCTGATCGCCACGCGCGGATTGAACACCTCGATCGCATCGACGCCATCAAGAACGTCGAGCAGGTGCTCGTAGTCGGGAACGGAGTGGAGCCGGTCGAACGGGTGAGGGACGTAGACGAGACCGCCCTGGCGCTTGATCTCGGCGATCGTCTCCTGGAGCGTCATGCCCCTTGGGATCTTGTCCTCGATGAACAGGCCGATCACCTCGCCCTGGTCGGCGGTCTTGACCTCCTCGCCGACGATCACCCCGATGCCGTGTGCCTGGGCCCTCGCGGCGTGGGCGCCCGAGACCTCGTTGTGGTCGGTGACGGCGATCGCCCCGAGGCCGCGGGCGCGCGCCTCGGCCAGAAGCACCTCGACCGGCGTCGCGCAGTCGTAGGAGTGATCGGTGTGCATGTGCAGGTCGACGTCGATCAGCCGGCGCGACACCAGGCGGGCGCGCACCTGGTCGTTGCCGCGCGTGTCGTGCCTCCGCGAGATGAGCCCCGCGTACACCTGCTCGTATTCGTCGGCCACGCGCGACCAGCCGAACTCCACCCGGAGTTGCCGAGCCTGCTCGCGCCCACGCGAGCGGAGCACCGGCTCGGCGATCAGCCTCTGGAGATGGGCGGAGAGCGTCTGTACGTCACCGGGCTCGAACTCGAACCCGTACTCGCCCTGGACGAGCAACTCTTCGTAGGCGGGCAGGCGCGAGGCGACAGGCACCACGCCGCCGGCGAGCGCGCGCACGAGCGTCGCCGGGATCGGGCGGATCCCCTCGGACGCCAGCACGAGGATGTCCGTCCCGGCCAGCGCCTCGGCCTCGGACATCCGGTCGGCGTCGACGAACTCGACCCGCTCGCGCAGCGTTCGGCCGAGCGTCGCTGGCGTCGCGTAGGGCCGCGGCGACCAGACGGTCGCGTGCCAGGGGACGTCATCGGGGAGCGTGCGCAGCGCCCGGAGGAAGATGCGAAGCGCGGCGCGCTCCTCGCTCATGTTGAACAGAAGCTGCACGGGATCGTGCGCGGTGTGCTCCCAATCGACGGTGGCGCCCGGGAGGATCACTCGGTACTCCCCGGGGAAGTACCGCTGGAGAAGATCCCGGGTAGCGGCGTAGCTCGCGGTCCGCGCATCGAGGCGCCCGAACAGCAGCCGCGACAGTGGTCCTGTGAGCTGGGTGGAGAGCAACCGCTCGGTCGGCGCATGGAAGCTCCCCACGTTCAGGCCGCGCGAGTGCCGCAGCGCGACGCTCGAGGCGCTCGGCGCGAACGGCTCGTGTACGTGGACGAGGTCGAGCGGGAGGTTGACCAGCGCCTCCTCGATTGTGCGCGCCACGTCGACCGGCAACGAGGCGACGCGGCGTCGCGTCGGGGCGAACGGCAACACCTCTCCGACCCCGAGCACGAGCGGGTCGCCGTCCGCCGAGTCGAGCAGGGCGTCGGCGTTGTTGCGGATCGCGCGGCGGCTGTCGTGCACGAGCGCGCCCGACTCCGAGGGCGCGATGATCAGCACACGATGCCCACGACCGGAGAGCTCGTGCGAGATGCGCGCGACGTAGTCGTTGACCTCGTTCGAGACCTCCCAGGCGAACGGCGTCACCTGTGCGATCGCGAGCTGCTCGCTCGTCACCGGCGGCAGTCTATTTCGTTATCCGCAGGGGCCGATTTGGCGGGGCCGCAGCGGGCCTAATCTGTCAACGAGCGCGCGCCTTGGCCTTCGACGGCTTGGCGGCCGAAGGCTTCCGGGCGTACTTCGCGATGAACTTCTCGGTCTCCTCACGCGCCTCGTTGTCGGGGCGCTGGTTCATCGGCGACTTCATCAGGTACGAGCTGGGGCCGTCGAGCTGGCCCGAGATGCCGTTGTCGAGCGCCAGCTTGCAGCAGCGGACGGCGTCGATCACGATCCCGGCGGAGTTGGGCGAGTCCCACACCTCGAGCTTGAGCTCGAGGTTGAGCGGCACGTCGCCGAACGCCTGTCCTTCGAGGCGGATGTGCGCCCATTTGCGGTCGGTCAGCCACGGGACGTAGTCCGAGGGGCCGACATGAACGTCGTCGGCGGGAAGCTGGTGGCCCATGATGGAGGTCACGGCGTTGGTCTTGGAAGTCTTCTTGGACTCCAGCCGCTCGCGCTCGAGCATGTTGTAGAAGTCCATGTTGCCGCCCACGTTCAGCTGCGAGGTGTGCTGGAGCCTGACGCCGCGTTCATGGAACAGCCTGGCCAGAGCGCGGTGGACGATCGTCGCTCCGACCTGGGACTTGATGTCGTCGCCGACGATCGGCAGGCCGACCTTCTTGAAGCGCTTGTTCCAGTACTCCTCCCGAGCGATGAACACCGGGATGCAGTTCACGAACCCACAACCAGCGTCCAGGATCTGCTCCACGTACCACTTCGTGGCGTCCTCGGAGCCGACCGGGAGGTACGAGACGACCACGTCGGTGTGGGTCTCCTTGAGGATGTCGGTGATGTCGGCCGTGGAACCGGGGGCCTTGGTGATCTTCTGCTTGAGGTACTTGCCGAGGCCGTCATGGGTCATCCCGCGCTCGACCGGCACGCCTAGGTGCGGGACCTTGTCGGCGAACTTCAGGGTGTTGTTCTGCCCGGCGAAGATGGCCTCCGAGAGGTCCTTCCCGACCTTGTCGGCGTCGATGTCGAAGGCGGCGCTGAACTCGATGTCGCGGATGTGATAGCCGCCGAGGTCGACGTGCATCAGCCCGGGAACGTCCTGGCCAGGGTCGGCGTCGCGGTAGTACTGGACGCCTTGCACGAACGAGCTCGCGCAGTTGCCGACGCCGATGATGGCCACGCGCACCTTGCCTTGCTGGTAGCGCGCAGCGCCGTTGGTCGAACCGTTGGTGGTGCTCACTTTTCGAAGACTGCCTTTCTCGCGGGCGGGTCCCGCGGCCACTTCATGTATTCCGCGCGAACGCGTTCGTTACACCGGCTGCTGGGCGAGGGCCTTGAGTTGCCGGCGCACATGGAAGATGCGCTGCAGGACCGTCAGTACGGTCAGCCCGGCGAGCACATACACCGCCGGCGCGAGCAGCGAGAAGTGTCCGAGCGACGCGCCCCTGGCGAACACGAGGCCGATCGACAGGATCACCACGCGAACGGGACGGGTGGCGAGCCCGACCTTGCACTCGACCCCGAGCGCCTCGGCGCGGGCGCGAGTGTAGGACACCATCAGCGACCCGAGCACGGCGGCGACGGTCGCCGCGGCGGCCACCTGGTTGTTCTTGGAGGCGAAATAAGCGCCGACGGCGATCAGCACGATTCCCTCCTCGAGCCGGTCGAGCGTCGAGTCGAGGAATGCGCCGAACGGGGTGCCCTTGCCGGACATGCGCGAGTAGCGCCCGTCCAGCGTGTCCATGATCGACCCGACGATGAACGCGATCCCGGCGAGGAAGAACATGCGCCCGACGATCAGCCCGGCGGCGGCGAGGTTCAGAGCAAAACCGGTCAGCGAGATCGCGTTCGGGGTGAGCCGCGACTCGATCAGCCGATTGCGCATCATCTCCTGCGCGGTCGGCCCGGTCCGCGGGGGACGGGAAGGGCGCGGGGCGCCGTTGCGTTGCGCCCGCGGGCGCTGAGTCTGCTCGGGCATCGTCAGGCGGTCGACGGCGATGAGTGTCCGGGCATGGCCAGGCGGTCGACTCGGGATGGGCGGAACGCCCACACATCGGGCCTTGCCCGCGCCAGCAGCCGTTGCGCCAGCAGCGCGGATGCGCCGGCCGTCACGGCCCCGAGGAACACGTCGGTGAGGAAGTGGTTGGCGGTCGCGACGACCACGAACGTGACCAGCAACGGGTACAGCGCCCACAGAATCTTGCCGGGGCGCCAGCGTGTGAGCCGCGACATCGAGCCGCCGATCATGACCGCGAAGCAGACGTGCATTGAGGGGACTGCGGCGTAGAAGTTCACGAATGCCTTGGTCGGTCCGAAGTCGATCGAGCTGCGGCCGCCGGTAACGAACTGCGAGATCGCGTCGGTGAAGCCCCATTCGGGCATCAGCCGCGGCGGCGCCGTCGGGTACAGCCAGAACCCGATCACCGCGAGTCCCATCGAGATCATGAACATGTTGCGGACGAAGTAGAACGACTGATTCCGGCGCGCGTATATGAACGCGAGGACCAGGAACGTGACCACGAAGTGGCCGTTCAGATAGATCCAGTCGAGGGCGTCCATGAGCCAGTGCATGTGAAGCGCCCAGGCCTGAACGCTCGGCTCGATGAACACGTGCAGCGTGCGCTCGACGTCGATGATCCGCATTGCGTCGCCGAACGGCTTGTAGGGGTTGCCGTCAGAGACGAGTCCCCTCACGAGGTCGTAGATGACCAGGGCACCCACAAACAGCAGGACCTGACGGATCAGGTCCAGCCAGCCGCGCGGCAAGAGCCGCGCCTCTATGAACCGGAGGCCACGCCCCATGTCAAAGAGTCATCCTAGCGAGGAGCCGTGTCGGGCTTATGTCACGTGCACCGAGGCGAGTGCGCCCTGATGCGTGTGAGCGAGAAGCGCATCGCCAGCTTCATGGGTCCCGGCTGCCGGACCGTGAGCTTGGTGAAGCTGCCGTCCGGAGCGACGCACCCCGATCCGTGGACCACCTCCCAGTATGGACTGAAGCGCACGCGCACGACGGCGGTTCCGGGGCGCAGCCCCTCGACGTCGAGCCAGTCCGACCCGAGCTCGGTCAGGGTGGCGGCCCCCTCCACGATCGGCGTCGGGTCGCGCACCGCGTAGACGCGCCAGTTCCGGGTTCGGAACACGAGGCGCAGGTACGGCAGACCACGGTCGATCAGCGCGACCTCCTGCTTCGCCGAGTAGTCAAGGTCCTTGTCGGACACCGCGACGTACCGCACCGCAAGCTGGTGGAGCCAGGCGTCGTACTTCGCTGCGGTCAGCGTCCCGTCGTAGAACAGCGGGTTGTACTTGATGTCGAGCTGGCGCTCCCACCCGCGGGCGAGCGGGAACTCGGGCGCGATCAGATATGCCTCCCAATGAAACAGCGTGAACGGGATCTCGATCCTGAAGGGCTGGTCGCTTTGCCGGCTCAGGTACGAGACGAGCGGGTGGAAATAGGCGGCGCTGACCTCGGCGTTGTCGTCAGCGGTCCTGATGTCCCGGACGGAATCGTGCCATTGGACATAGGAGAGCGGGAGGGCCACGAGGACCAGCGCCAATGTCCGGCGAGGCCACCAGAGCAGAGCGGCGAGCGGTCCAGCCACCATTGGCGCGAGCCGCGTCACGTTGCTGCCGACGGGGCTCGCGACCAGATAGAAGCCGATACAGCCGAGCGCGTAGAGCGCGACGCCGGTCTTGAGCGTGAGGTCACCCCTGGGGATCACGAACAGCGCCGTGATCGCGATCACCACGATCGGCCAGAACGCCGAGAACGCGAATGGCTCGATCCCGCCCTCCGGGAACGCGACCGCCAGGGCGAGGATCGGCACCGCGGAGGCGATCACCACGCCGATGCCGGGGAGCGCCGGTCGGATACGGCGTTCGGGGAGAAAGGCGGAGACCGCCTGCGCGCCGCCGGCAAGGGCCGAGAACAGCGCGCCCACCGGGCTCGCGAGTGGCGTGACGAACGCGAGCGCGACGGCGAGACCGGTCCGCCGGCGCCCGAGCGCGAGCGCGCTGCCGACGGCCGGCATGAGACCGAACGCGAACGTCAGCCGTCCCGTGAACAGGCTTGTCGACGTCGCCACTCCGAACCACAACGCGCCGAGCCAGCAGTCCTCCCCGAAGCGCCGGCGGGCCAGCGACTCGAACAGCGCGGCGGTGACGGTCGCCGAGATCGCCGCGACGAGCTGAGGGGTGAACAGGGCGGCGAGCGGCGGGAACAGCACGCTGTAGCCGGGGATGTTGTGCCCCGCGTACCACCAGTTGTTCCAGATGCCGAACCCCTGAGTCGCGAACAGCTTCGCGCGGAGCAGGTGCGCCGCCAGGTCCTGGCTGCGCGGTTCGATCAGCACGTAGGCGAGCGCGATCACGCCCGCGGTGAACGTGGGCAGGATCCGCTTGAGCAGCCGCACGCGTTCCGCGTCGCGCGTGCGCGAGGCGTCTTCTGGCGGCGCGGGCGGCTCCGTCTGGGGGCGGATGGGAGGGCTGACGCGGACCGGCACGGCTACTCCTCCAGGAAATTTGCCACGCGCTCGACTAAATCGCTCCGGTCGAGCCACGGCCAGTGTCCGGCATCGGACAGTCGCTCGAGCTTCGCGCCTCGCAGGTGCGCGGCGTAGGCGTCGGCGAGCGCGGGCGCATACCAGGGGTCGCGGTCGCCCCAGACGATGAGAGCGGGTGTTTGTGACGTTGGCGCTGCCAGCTCGGTTGTTGTCGACCGCACCAGACGCAGGATCGCCCGCTGGGTTCCCTGATCGAACTGATGCCACACGGACTCGATCCGCTCGTCCGTCCACGCTTCGGGGCTGACGGACCCGTGGCGGAGCGCCCGCGCAAGTATCCCACGCGTCGTCGACCCCATCAGGCCCTCGCCGATGAGCGGAACGCGCCACCACTTCAGCAATCGCGGCCACCCGAACCCGTCGAACAGCGGCGGCGCGTTCAGCACGACCAGCCGCTCGACCCGCTCGGGGTGGCGATGGGCGAGCATGAGGCCGACGGCGGCGCCCCAGTCGTGGGCGACCAGCCTGACCGCGCCAACGTGCACCTCGGCCAGGAACCGCTCCACGAACCCCGTGAGCCCCGCGAGCGTGTAGTCGAGGTGGCCGCCCTTCCCGGAGCGTCCGAACCCGATCAGATCGGGCGCGATCCCACCGGTCCTGGCGAGGAACTCGACCCAGTCGTCCGAGCTCGTCGGAATTCCGTGGAGGTACAGAACCGGCAGGCCCGGCGTCTCTGCGGTCCGGTAGAAGACGGGCGACTCGTCGAGGTTGATCGTGTGCTCGTCGACGCGCACCCCGTGGCGAGGATAACGTCCGCGCGCGTGAGTGATGCGAGCCTTGAACAGCCACCTCCCGGGGCGCCGACGCTGTGCCTCGGCGATGCGATCCTCGATCTGGTGTGCGAGCGCCCGGTCGAGGCGCTTTCAGATTGTGATGCGTTAGTACCCCACCTCGGCGGCACGGCCGCGACGGTGGCGGTGACCTCGGCGCGCCACGGCGCGCACGTGGCGCTCGCGGGCGGCGCCGGCGACGATGCGTGGGGCCGCTGGGCGCGGGAACGGCTGGGGCGCGAGGGAGTCGCGGTCTCTGGCGCTGCTGAAGGCCGGCGCACGGATGGTCGTGATCACGCTGGAGGCCCTCGACGGGGCGATCCTGCGAGGCGAGCTGCGCCTCGACGTCGGCGGCGTGTCGGCGTCGGTGATCAGCAGGATCGGGGCGGCCGGCGCTTTTATCGGCGTGCTGCTGGCTCGATTGGCGACGTCGGCGTTCTACCCGGCGGCGGTCGCGGCGTCGCTGGGCGAAGCGATGGCGGAGGCGGCGAGGGCGTGCGAGCGATGGGCCGCCCTTGACTAGCTGGAAGCGGCCGGCCCGCCGTCGCGTGCGGGCGATTCGCGACCGGCTCCGGCTCGTATACGGGGTCCCTTTGGCGAAGCCTCACGGGCACCCGATCGCCGAGCTGATCCTGACGGTTCTCTCGCAATCGACCAACGATCGCAATCGTGACGTGGCGTATCTGGCGCTGCGCGAGCGGTTTCCTTCGTGGGATGAGGTGCGGGATGCCCCGGTCGATCTGGTCGAAGAGGCGATCCGGCCGGGTGGGATCTCCAAGGTGAAGTCGGCGCGGATCAAGTCGATTCTGCGGGCGATCACCGACACCGCGCCGGGTGGCGAGCTGTCTCTGGACTGGTTGGTCGAGCTTTCCGTTCCTGAGGCTCAGGCGTATTTGACCTCGCTGCCTGGGGTCGGCCGGAAGACGGCGGCCTGCGTCCTGCTGTTCGCGCTCGGAATGCGCGATGTGCCGGTCGACACGCACGTCTCGCGCGTGGGCACGCGGCTCGGCCTGTTCCGGTCGGGGGCTCCATTCGAGGAGATGCACGACGAGATGCTCGAGTTGACTCCGCCGGGTGAGGAACTCGAGTTCCATCTGAACCTGCTGCGACACGGTCGGCGGACCTGCCACGCGCGCCGGCCGGATTGCGCAGGCTGCGCTTTGCAGAAGATGTGCCCGAGCGCGTTCAAGGTGGGGTGAGGAGGCGGCGGCGGGGCGGGTGGCGGGGTAAGGCGGCCGGCAGGGAGCGGCGTGCGACCCGCCGGACGCCGAGCGAAGCGAGGCCCCATCCTCATTCAGGCCGAGCTGAGGAGCCCCGATATCCGCGCACTCGACGACCCGCGCGGATCGAGTGTTCGGAAATCGGCGCTATACCGGGGCGAATATGTATTCGGCCGGCGGGGGTGGTCGAGTGCGGCGCTATCGTGGTTCGTCGGGTGCGCGCGGATCCAAATCTGCTACTCTCAGACTTAGATTTTGACGACCAAACAGGAGTAGAACTCGATGGGAAAGACGATCGGAATCGACCTCGGAACGACCAACTCGTGCATGGCAGTGCTCGAGGGTGGCGAGCCGACGGTCGTCGAGAACGCGGAGGGCGGCCGGACCACGCCGTCCGTCGTTGCGTTCACAGGGTCCGGTGAGCGTCTGGTCGGCACCGTAGCCAAGCGCCAGGCCGTCACCAACCCGCAGAACACGGTCTTCTCGATCAAGCGCTTCATGGGCCGCAAAGAGGCCGAAGTGCGCGAGGAAGAGTCGATCGTGCCTTACAAGGTGGTCTCCGGACCGAACGGCGACGCGCGCGTCGAGGCCGGCGGGAAGCAGTATTCGCCGCCCGAGATCAGCGCGATGATCCTCGGCAAGCTCAAGGCAGACGCCGAGGCGTACCTGGGCGAGACCGTCGACAGCGCGGTCATCACCGTGCCTGCGTATTTCAACGACGATCAGCGCCAGGCGACCAAGGACGCCGGCCGGGTCGCCGGGCTGGATGTCAAGCGGATCATCAACGAGCCGACCGCAGCCTCGCTGGCCTACGGCCTCGACAAGGAAAACGACCAGACGATCCTGATCTTCGACCTCGGTGGCGGGACGTTCGACGTGTCCGTGCTCGAGATCGGCGACGGCGTGTTCGAGGTCAAGGCGACCGCCGGTGACAACCACCTCGGTGGCGACAACTTCGACAAGGCGCTCGTCGACTGGCTGGTCAGCGAGTTCAAGAAGTCTCAGGGCATCGACCTGAGCGCGGATCCGATGGCGCTGCAGCGGCTCTACGAGGCGGCCGAGAAGGCCAAGATCGAGCTGTCGACGACGCAGGAGACCCAGATCAACCTGCCGTTCATCACCGCTGACTCCAGCGGCCCCAAGCACCTCGACACGCGTCTCACGCGCGCCAAGCTCAACGAGCTGACGAGCACCCTGCTCGACCGCACGGTCGCGCCGGTTCGCCAGGCGCTCGACGACGCCAAGGACAAGGGCGTCGACAAGGTCGACCACGTCGTGCTCGTGGGTGGCATGACCCGCATGCCCTCCGTGCAGGAGAAGGTCAAGGAGCTGACCGGGAAGGAGCCGCACCGCGGCGTCAACCCCGATGAGGTGGTTGCGGTCGGAGCGGCGATCCAGGCGGGCGTGCTCGCCGGTGACGTCAAGGACGTGCTGCTGCTCGACGTGACCCCGCTGACGCTGGGGATCGAGACCAAGGGCGGCGTGATGACCAAGCTGATCGAGCGCAACACCACGATCCCGACCCGCAAGGGCGAGGTGTTCTCGACCGCCGAGGACAACCAGCCGTCGGTCGAGATCCACGTGCTGCAGGGCGAGCGCGAGATGGCGACGTACAACAAGTCGCTCGGCAAGTTCCAGCTGACCGGCATCCCGCCGGCACCGCGCGGCATCCCGCAGATCGAGGTCGCATTCGACATCGACGCCAACGGGATCCTGAACGTGTCCGCGAAGGACCTCGGGACCGGCAAGGAGCAGAAGATCGAGATCCGGTCCGGCTCCGGTTTGTCCGACGAGGAGATCAAGCGGATGGTGACCGACGCCGAGTCGCACGCCGAGGACGACCGTCGGCAGCGTGAGCTCGCCGAGGCCCGTAACAACGGCGAGAACGCCGCCTACCAGGCCGACCGCCAGCTCAAGGAGCTCGGTGAGGCGGTCGACTCGAGCTCCAAGGAGGAGATCGAGGCGGCGATCAAGGCGGTCCGCGACTCGCTCACGAGCGACGATGCGGCCGAGATCAACGCCAAGACCGAGACGCTGCACACGGCGTTCCACAAGGTCTCCGAGGCGATGTACCAGCGCGCCCAGGAGCAGGCCGCGGCCAGCTCGCCGGACGGCGAGGCTGACGGCGCGGCGTCGACCAACGGCGCCGGCGCGGAGGAGGATGTCGTCGACGCCGAAGTCGTGGATGAGAAGTAATGACTCGCGACCCGAACATCGCGGAAGCCCTCCGCCGGGTCCGCGTGGCAGCTGATCAGGACCCCGCCCGCCCGCCGCAGGGCGGGCAGGGCGGGCGGGCGCCCAATCAATCGGCGCCCGCCGGCGAGCCGGGGGCGCCTACGCCCGCCGGACCCGCCGCAGCCACCAACGACCAGGCGCAGGACGCCCCCGAGACCGATCACGAGCGGCAGCTCGAGCACGACCTCGACGAGCTCGCCGCCAAGGCCGAGAAGGCCGACGAGTATCTGGCGCTTGCCCAGCGGACCAGGGCCGACTTCGAGAACTACCGCAAGCGCGCCACGCGCGAGACGGCGGCAGCCCAGGAGCGAGGCATCGCGAAGCTCGCGAAGGAGCTTTTGCCGGCGGTCGACAACCTCGACCGCGCGCTCGAGGCGGCCGCATCCGCGTCCCCGGACGGCGCACCACAGGACAACGGCACCGCGACGCTAGTGTCGGGCATCAAGCTCGTCCACGACGACGTGATCGCCGGGCTCGCACGCGCGGGCATCGAGCGCTTCTCGCCCGAGGGCGAGCAGTTCGACCCGCAGATGCACGAGGCGATCGCGCAGATGCCCGTCGAAGGCGCCGAGTCGGGAACCGTGGTCGAGGTGTACCAGCGCGGGTACCGGCTGGGCGAGGCCGTGATCCGGCCCGCTCGCGTCGTCGTCGCGGCCTAACCTGGGCTAACAGCCATGGCTGGCAGAACCGACTACTACAAGACGCTCGGAGTAGGAAAGGGCGCCTCCGACGAGGAGATCAAGAAGGCGTACCGCAAGCTGGCGCGCCAGTACCACCCTGACCGAAATCCCGGCGACAAGCAGGCCGAGGAGAAGTTCAAGGAGATCTCCCAGGCCCACGATGTCCTGTCCGATCCCGAGAAGCGCAAGGCCTACGACCGCGGTCAAGGGCCGCTCGGCGGGTTCGCCGGTGGGAACTTCGATCCCAGCGCGTTCGGCGGCGGGTTCAGCGACATCCTCTCGAACCTGTTCGGAGGTGGCGCGGGAGCCGGAACCGCAGGCCGGACCGGCGGCGCCCGCGGGCGGACCACGTCGGGACGACGCGCGCAGCCCCAGGGCCGAGACCTCGAGACCGAGGTCTCGCTGACGTTCGACCAGGCCGTCCACGGCGCCCAGGTCCCTCTGCAGGTGCCGACCTCACAGCCGTGCCCGACGTGTCACGGCACCGGCGCGAAGCCCGGCACCACGCCGAAGGTGTGCCCGGTCTGCGAAGGACGCGGGATCGAGTCCCAGAGTCAGGGGATCTTTTCGATCTCCCAGCCATGCTCGAACTGCGGCGGCGCCGGCACCGTGATCGAGGACCCGTGCCCGACCTGCGGTGGGACGGGGGCCCAGCGCAACATCCGCAAGCTCCGAGTCAACATCCCGGCCGGCGTCCACGACGGGAGTCGGATCCGCCTCGCCGGCAAGGGTGAGGCGGGGCTCCGCGGTGCCGATCCCGGCGATCTGTACGTGATCACGCGCGTACAGGAATCGCCGGTGTTCAAGACGGTCGGCGACAGCCTCGAGGTCGAGGTGCCGCTGACGATTCCCGAGGCGGTTCGCGGCGCGATCGTGGAGGTGCCGACCCTGAACGGGTCAAAGCGTCTGCGGGTTCCCGCCGGAACCAAGCACGGCACCGTTCAGCGGCTACGCGGCGAGGGTCCGCCGCGGCCGGGCGGCAAGGCTCGCGGCGACATCCGCTACCGGTTCGTGATCGACGTTCCCGAGTCGCTCTCGCCCGAGCAGGATGAGGCGATCGACCGTCTCTCGCAGGTGATGAACGGCAACCCGCGGGCCGACTTGTTCAAGCAGGCCGGCGCCGGCGGCACGAAAGGAAGCAAGAACTGATGGCCGCCCGACGCGTACGTACCACCGCCAGGGTCGAGGTCTCCTCGGAGCGCGGAGTGTTCATGATCTCGGTCGCTGCCGAGCTCGCCGAGATGCACCCCCAGACGCTCAGGATGTACGAGGCCCGTGGGCTGATCGAGCCCAAGCGCTCGCCGAAGGGGACGCGGCTGTATTCCCACAAGGACGTCGAGCGGCTGCGTCGGATCCAGGAGATGACGGCGGAGCTCGGCATGAACCTTGCCGGCGTCGAACGCGTGCTCGAGCTCGAGCAGCAGCTCGACGGCATGGAGCGCAAGGTCAAGGCGCTCGAGAAGCGCGCCGGCGAGCTGAAGGCCGAGGTGGAGAGGCTTGAGGAGCTGCGCCGTGAGCTGCGGGCCGAGATCGTGCCCTACGCCAAGGGCGGCGCGATCGTCCGCAACGCGGACGTGAAGCGGTTCTCACTCCAGGTGCAGCGCCCGTCCGCGTGACTTCTGGCGGCGAACCGCGCGTCCTGGCGGGGCGCTACCGGCTCGACGAGGTGATCGGGCGCGGCGGCATGAGCACCGTCTACCGTGGCACAGATCTCGCGCTCGATCGCGTCGTCGCGGTCAAGGTCGCGCTCGACCCGCTGGTCGAGCAGAGCCCCGTCTACCTCGCCCGCTTCACCCGCGAGGCGCAGGCCGCTGCCGCGATCGGCCATCCCGGGGTCGTGACCGTGTACGACGCCGGCGCAGATGGGCCGACGCGATTCATCGTGATGGAGTTGGTGCCGGGGCGGAGCCTCGCCGACATCCTGCGCGACGACGGTCCCCTCGAACCGGGCCGCGCTACCGACATCGCTGTGCAGGTCGCCGACGCGCTGAGCGCGGCGCACGCGGCCGGCATCATCCACCGCGACATCAAGCCCGGCAACATCATGGTCGAACCAAACGGAACGGTGAAGGTGCTCGACTTCGGGATCGCGCGGGCGCTGGACGGGCACACGCTCACGCAGACCGCGACCGTGCTCGGCACCTCGGCGTACATGTCCCCCGAGCAGGCGCTGGGACAGCCGGTCGACGCGCGTTCGGACGTCTACTCGCTCGGGTGCGTCCTGTACGAGATGCTGACCGGCGAGCCGCCGTTCATGGCCGACGTGTCGGCCGCGGTGCTGCACCAACACGTGCGGGTCGAGCCCAAGCCCGCGCGCGAGCGCAACCCGGAGATACCGCCGGCGCTGAACGAGGTCGTCATGCAGATGCTGGCCAAGGATCCGAAGAAACGGCCGCAGACCGCCGCCGATGTACGCGACCGGCTCCGTCAGGCAATGAGCGATCCGCCCGATGGATCGGATGAGCTGACGACAATCGCGATGGCCGCGGCGCTGGCCCCGACGCCGGCCACCGTCCCGATCGAGGCCACCGACCCCGCCCCGGACGAACCCTCCGAGCCGACCGGAGTGACCGTCCCGTTGGCAGCGCCGCCGCCGGACCGGGAGCCTCCGGCGAACCAGGAGCCTCGGGTGAACCGGGCACGGACGACCGCACCGTCGACGCCGCCGAAGCACCGACGCAGCAGCACCGGGTTCTGGATCACCGTGTTCGTGGTCGCTGCCGTCTTCCTGGGCGGTGCGGTGGCGGTGGCATTGACGGGTGGCGGCTCTGGTGGAACCACGACCTCGGGGAACTCAACGCCTTCGGACACCGGCTCACACACGAGCTCGCAAACGATCACTTCTCAGCCGCCGGCGTCCAATCAGAGCGCGACCTCGACGAGCACCCCGCCCGCCTCTACGTCGAGCTCCAGCTCGACTTCCTCCTCGACGTCGTCATCGACGCCGACGACCTTAAGTACGCCGACCCCGCCGACCACAACCACGGGCACCGGCACCGGCACGGCAACGGGCGCGGCGGGGACGCCGCCCGGTCACGGCGGAACCCCGCCTGGTCAGGCGAAAAAAGGCTAGAACCGAGCGGCCAAATCTGTCATAATCTAAGTCACATAGACTTAGATTTTCGACCGAAACTGAGATACGCCTATGCAACCAGACCGCTTTACGATCAAGTCCCAGGAGGCGCTCCAGGCCGCCCAGCGGCTTGCCGACGAGCGTCGCAACCCGCAGACGATGCCCGAGCATCTGCTCGCGGTCATGCTCGAGCAGGACGGCGGCATCGTCGTGCCCGTGCTCCAGAAGCTCGGCGTCCCGCCCGCGAATGTCCGCCAGGCCGTCGGTGAGGCGCTCGACGCGCTGCCGAAGATCCAGGGCTCGGCGAGCCCTGAGCCCGCCGGCGGCTCGAGCGAGCTCGTCCAGATCCTGCGCGCCGCCGAGACCGAGATGCGTGAGCTGAACGACGAGTACGTCTCGACCGAACACTTGATGCTCGCGATCGCGCAGCATCCCGGCAAGGCCGGCGACGCGCTCCGCAGTAACGGCGCGACGCACGAGCAGCTGCTCAGGGCCCTGTCAGAGGTGCGCGGCAGCCATCGCGTCACCGACGAGAACCCCGAGGAGAAGTACCGCGCGCTCGAGCGCTACGGGCGTGACCTGACCGAGGCCGCCGCCCAGGGCAAGCTCGATCCCGTGATTGGACGTGACGACGAGATCCGCCGCGTGGTCCAGGTCCTCTCAAGACGGACGAAGAACAACCCCGTTCTCATCGGCGAGCCGGGCGTCGGCAAGACCGCGATCGTCGAGGGACTCGCGCAGCGGATCGTGTCCGGCGACGTGCCCGAGAGCCTCAAGGACCGCCGGCTGGTCGCGCTCGACCTCAGCGCGATGGTGGCTGGGTCGAAGTACCGCGGCGAGTTCGAGGATCGGCTCAAGGCCGTGCTGAAGGAGATCGCTGACGCGAAGGGCCAGATCATCGTGTTCATCGACGAGCTCCATACGATCGTCGGCGCCGGCGCCGCCGAGGGCGCGATGGACGCGGGCAACATGCTCAAGCCGATGCTCGCCCGCGGCGAGCTGCGGGCGGTCGGTGCAACAACGCTCGACGAGTACCGCAAGCACATCGAGAAGGACCCCGCGCTCGAGCGCCGCTTCCAGCCCGTGTACGTGGGAGAGCCGACCGTCGAGGACACGATCGCGATTCTCCGCGGCCTCAAGGAGCGTTATCAGGTTCACCACAAGATCCGCATCCAGGACTCCGCACTGGTGGCGGCGGCGACGCTGAGCCAGCGCTATATCGCCGACCGGTTCCTGCCCGACAAGGCGATCGACCTGGTCGACGAGGCCGCATCGCGGATCCGGATGGAGATCGACTCCAAGCCGACCGAGATCGACGAGGTCGACCGGCACATCATGCAGCTCGAGATCGAGCTCCAGTCGCTGGGCGACGACGATGATGCGGGCACGATCGCGCGTCGCGAGCAGCTCGAGCGGGCGCTGGCCGAGGAGCGCGAGCGCTCCGACGCGATGCACGCCGAGTGGCAGCGCGAGAAGGAGTCCGTCGGTGCCGTCGCAGAGCTTCAGGAGCGAATCGAGCAGGCGAAGACCGACCTCGAGCGCGCCCAGCGCGAGGCCGACCTGGGCCGAGCCGCCGAGCTCCAGTACGGGACGATCCCCGAGCTCGAGAAGCAGCTCGCGGCCGCCGAAAGCGCCGAGCACGAGATCGCCGGCGAGGGGGTGGGCGGGACCAAATATCTGAAGGATGTGGTGGATGCCGATGACGTCGCCGAGGTCGTGGCCAAGTGGACGGGCATCCCGGTCAGCCGTCTGATGGAGGGCGAGATCGAGAAGCTCGTGCACATGGAGGAGCGCCTGCACCAGCGGGTGATCGGCCAGGACGAGCCGGTCGAGGCGGTGTCGAACGCGCTGCGCCGTTCGCGCGCCGGCCTGCAGGACCCCGATCGGCCGATCGGGACGTTCCTGTTCATCGGGCCGACCGGCGTCGGCAAAACCGAGGTCGCCCGGGCGCTGGCCGAGTTCATGTTCGACAGCCAGGACGCGATGGTCCGGATCGACATGTCCGAGTACATGGAGAAGCACGCCGTATCGCGGCTGGTCGGTGCGCCTCCCGGATACGTCGGATACGACGAGGGCGGCCAGCTGACCGAGGCGGTCCGCCGGCGTCCCTACAGCGTCGTGCTGCTCGACGAGATCGAGAAGGCCCACCCCGACGTGTTCAACACGCTGCTGCAGGTGATGGACGACGGCCGGCTGACCGACGGCCAGGGCCGCACGGTGTCGTTCAAGAACACGGTGCTGATCATGACCTCGAACATCCCGGGGGGTCTGGCCGGAGTCGAGGCCCACTTCAGGCCCGAGTTCGTAAACCGCCTGGATGACATCGTCGAGTTCCACTCGCTTTCGAGGGAGCAGATCTCGGAGATCGTCGACCTCCAGGTCGCGCGGCTAATCAGGCGGGTGCGCGAGCGCGGGATCGAGGTTGAGCTGACCGACGATGCCCGGACGCTGCTCGGCAACCTCGGCTACGACCCGACCTATGGCGCCCGTCCGTTGAAGCGGGTGATCCAGAAGCGTCTGGTGGATCCGCTCGCGCTGGCGATTCTCGAGGGCCGGTTCACGTCCGGCGACACCGTCAGAGTCGATGCCGCGGAGGGTGACCTGGTGCTCGAGCGGGCCGAGGAGCCGGCGCACGTGTAAGCGTGGAATGCTTCGGCACCATCGCCCCTCACGGGACGTGGATTCCCACCCACCCGCCCCCAACCGCCAAGGAGGGAGCAGTGCCGACGTACATCATGCTTTCGACGCTCAGCCCTGAAGGCGTTCAGACAATCAAGAACAACCCGTCGCGGATCAAAGAGGTCAACCGCGAAGTCGAGCAGCTCGGCGCCACCGTGAAGGCACAGTGGGCGACGCTCGGGCAGTTCGACTTCGTGAACGTCGTCGAGGCCCCGGACGAGAAGACGATGGCGCGGATCTCGCTCGAGCTCGGCTCGCGCGGGACCGCGAAGTACGAGACGCTGGTGGCGATCCCGATCGACGACTTCATTGGCGCGATCTGAGTCATCGCCGCGGGTTCTGGTCGTCGGTGGAGGCGGCCGAGAGCACGCGCTCGTCCACGCGCTGCTGAGATCCCCGCGTTCGCCTGAGGTGCTCTGCGCGCCCGGGAACGCGGGGATCGCGGCCGATGCTCGCCTTCTTCCGGTCGGAGCCGAGGACCTCGATGGAATCGTGGCCGCGGCGGCCGACGAGGGCGTCGACCTGGTCGTGGTCGGACCCGAGGCGCCGCTCGTGGCAGGGCTCGCCGACGCTTTGCGCGACGCAGGGATCCGCTGCTTCGGGCCGACCAAGGCGGCCGCGCAGCTCGAGGGCTCAAAGGCGTTCTGCAAGGAGATCATGGGTGCCGCCGGCGTGCCTACGGCTGTTTATAAGGTTGTTCAGGATCCGCAGGCCGGCCTGGCCGCCATCGAGCGGTATCCGGTCGTGATCAAGGCGGACGGCCTCGCCGCGGGCAAGGGCGTGATCATCGCCTCCGACGAGTCGGAGGCGCGTGAGGCCTTGGATGACTTGCTCGTGCGGCGGCGGTTCGGTACCGAGCGGGTCGTGGTCGAGGAGTACCTCGAGGGCGAGGAGCTGTCGCTCCTGGCTTTGTGCGACGCGCGGACCGCGGTGCCGTTGGCGTCCGCCCAGGACTACAAGCGCATCTACGACGGGGACCGGGGGCCGAACACCGGCGGCATGGGGTCCTACTCGCCGGTTCCGGCGGTCGACGACGCGCGGGCGCGGGAGATCTGTGCCTCGGTCCACCAACCAGTGCTGGACGAGCTGGCGCGACGGGGGATCCCGTTCCAAGGCATGCTCTACGCGGGGCTGATGATGACCGCCGATGGGCCCCGGGTGCTCGAGTTCAACGTGCGCTTCGGCGACCCTGAGACCCAGGCGATTCTGCCCCGGCTGGAGTCGGATCTGCTTGATCTGCTCGAAGGCGCGACGGTCGTCGGCGGCCTCTCGGGAGCTTCGTTCGAGTGGGCGCCCGACATGGCGGTGAGCGTGGTTCTGGCCAGCGCGGGTTATCCCGCGACCTCGTCGCACGGCGACGTGATCACGGGGCTCGACGCCGCCGGGTCCCGTGCGGGCGTGCGGGTCCAGATCACGCACGCGGGCACCGCCCGGAACGCCGAAGGCCAGGTGGTGACCGCCGGCGGGCGGGTGCTCAACGTGACCGCGCTCGGGGCTGGCGCGGCGTCCGCCCGCGAGGCCGCTTATGCTGCCGCGGACATGATTCAGTTCGAGGGCAGGCAGATGCGGCGCGACATTGCGCTCCGGGTCGAGCAAGTCGAAGCTGGTAGATGAGCGAATACCCGCGGCCCGCTTCCGAGACGCTCGCCGAGCCCGTGGTCGAGCTCGAGGAACTCGAGGTCGATGCGCCCCGGGTGGGGATCGTGATGGGCTCGAAAAGCGACCTCGAGCGGATGGAGGCCGCCGAGAAGGAGCTGATCGAGCGCGGGATCCGCTGCGAGGTGCGGGTCATGTCCGCGCACCGCGAGCCCGACAAGGTCGCGGACTACGCGCGCAACGCGAGGATGCGCGGGATTCGCGTGATCATTGCCGGCGCCGGTCTGTCCGCGGCGCTCCCGGGCGTGGTCGCGGCGCACTCGGACCTGCCGGTTATCGGGGTCCCGCTGACCAGTCGGACATCGGTGGCCGGCGGACTCGACGCGCTGTTGTCGATCGCGCAGATGCCCCCCGGGGTGCCGGTGGCCTGCGTCGGCGTCGATAACGCGCGCAACGCCGCGGTCCTCGCCGTCCGCATTCTCGAGAGCTGATCACCCCGCGACGTAAGCGACGCGGGGCCGATCTAAATAACGGCATGACGACCGAGCAGCTGCTCGGGGTCAACAACCAAAAGGTTGCGGTGGGCTTCTGGGTCGACGCCAACGGCAACAGCCACGGCTTCCTCTACAACGTCCACAAGAGGTCGTTCACCGAGCTCCGCATCCCCGGGTCCGCCAGCGTGACGCCGACCGCGATCAACAATGACGGCAAGGTGGTCGGGTTCTACGTCGACGCACAAGGCCAGGACGTGGCCTTCGTCCGCTCGTCGCGCGGGCAGCTGACGCGACTGCGTTGGGAGCGCCCGGGCCCGGACGAGCCCGGGCGCTGGCCTATGACCGTGGACCGCGTCCGCGCCCGCGCAGGAACTGCTCGCACACGGCGATCGCGCTCTCGATCGTCGACCAGTAGAGGTTGTCGGCGGTGTCGTTCGGCCAGTGGTAGTTCATCGGGAGCTTGGTCTCGTCGACCGAGGCAAGCGTCGCTACCGCGTAGCCGGCGCGTAGCGCGATGATCGCGTCGGTGGCGGCCGTCGTCCGCAGGCCGCGCGTGATCGGCTGGCCGGCATCGCGCGCGGCGTCCGCCAGCGCCTCGCGCATGTGCGCGGGGTAATCGCGCATCCGGAGCATGCCCTCGCCCTCGACCACGATCAGGGTCGGTCCGCCAAGGCATTCGAGGCAGACCATCTCGGTCCGGTCGGGGTCGAGGTCTGAGAAGTGGCGCTCGCCGAACCCCTGCATTCCCTCGCTGAACGACTCCTCGGACCCGGTCGAGACGAGCAGCACGCGGACCCCTTCGACCGGACGATCGCGGAGCGCGGCCGCGAGCCCGACCAGCGCCCCGACAGCGCTCAGGTTGTCGTTGGCGCCGGGCACCACCGCCCGCGACCCGATGTCGGCCATCGCCGCGGTCGCCGCCCCGGCGAACGCCACGCCGGCGGCGAGCAGGCGCCGGATCCCGAGCACCGAGCCGGCGCACACCATCACCGGCCCGATCCACACCGTGTACAGCAGCGGGAAGCTCCTGCCGGCGCGCGCGTGAAGGCGCGGCGCGAGCTTGAGTGGGATCCGCGGCAGGATCGGGTGGAAGATCAGGCCCGAATGGGCGGCGTCGTGGTGGGCGATCAGCACGAACGTCCGCTCGGCATCCGGATCTCCGACCTCCGCCACGACGTTCCAGGTCGGCCGGTGGGGAAGCACCGCCCGTCGGAACCACCGCCGGCCGTGGCCGAGGTCGTCCCACAGCGCCGCGGCGCCGACCCCGGCGACGCCGGCGGCGATCGCACGGGTCAGAACGTTGCGTTTTCGAAGGGCGAGGACCCCGCCGGCCGCGGCCACCGCGTTGACGAGCCCGATCGGCCACCAGTAGCCGCCGTGAGCTCGCTCCTCCTCGATCTCGGCCCTGCATCCCAGCGCGCGGAGCCGCTCGGCGATCAACTCGGCGCCGCGGCGTTCGCCGTCGGACGCGGATGGCCGGTCGAACGCCGCGAGCTCTCGGATCACGGCCTGCCAGTCGCCGGCGTGGTTGGCATTCGGGGTCATGGGTCCGCCTGCAGTCTCGCGTAATCTCAAAGGTGATGATCCAGCGCTACACACGCCCCGAGCTCGCCGAGGTCTGGTCTGACCATGCGCACTTCGAGGCGATGCGCCAGGTGGAGGTCGCGGCGTGCGAGGAGCTCGACGGCCCGACGGTTGCGGAGCTCGACGCGATCCGGGCGGCGACGTTCACCGTGGAGGAGATCAACGAGCGCGAGAAGGTAACCGACCACGACACCGCAGCGTTCGTCGACGTGCTGTCGGCGTCGGCGGGCCCGGCGGGGCGTTGGATCCACCACGGCTTGACCTCGAGCGACGTGCTCGACACCGGTCTGGCGCTGCAGCTTCGCCGGGCGGCCGAGATCGTGCTCCCGGACTCACGCCGGCTGGTCGAGGCTCTTGCCGGCGCGGCGCGCGAGCACGTCCACACGCTGTGCGTCGGGCGCACGCACGGGATCCACGCCGAGCCGACCACGTTCGGGATCAAGCTGGCGGGCTTCGCGTTCGAGGCGAACCGCAACGCCGATCGACTCGAACGCGCCTTCGCTCAGGCGTCGGTAGGCGCGCTGTCGGGTGCGGTCGGCACCTACTCGGCGACCTCGCCCGACTTCGAGGAGCGAGTGCTGGCGCGCCTGGGGCTCGCGCGCGAGCCGGTCTCGACCCAGGTGGTCCCGCGCGATCGTCATGCCGAGCTACTCCAGGCGATCGCGCTCGCCGGCGCGGGTCTCGAGCGGTTCGCGACCGAACTTCGCCACCTCGCCCGCACCGAGGTCGGCGAGGTGCGCGAGCCGTTCGGACGAGGCCAGAAGGGCTCGAGCTCGATGCCCCACAAGCGCAACCCGATCAAGTCCGAACAGATCGTCGGGCTCGCGCGGGTCCTGCGCGGGAATGCTCTGGCGGCGCTCGAGGACGTGGCACTGTGGCACGAGCGCGACATCTCCCACTCGTCGGTCGAGCGCGTGATCCTGCCCGACTCGACGATCCTGCTCGACCACATGCAGCGTCGGGCGCGAGCGCTGGTGGAGGGGATGGTGGTCGACGCCGATCGGATGCGCGAGAACCTCGAGCTCACTCATGGGGCGCTGTTCTCCCAGCGCGTACTGCTCGCGCTGGTGGAGTCGGGCATGCTCCGGGACGACGCGTACCGCTTGGTCCAGCGGCTGGCCCAGCAGGCGACCGACTCGAGGGTTCACATGCGTGAGCTGCTCGCGGCCGACCCGGTGGGCGCCGGACTCGATCTCGAGGCGATCTTCGACTACGGGCCGTTCGTTCGCTACGCGGACGAGATCGTCGGCCGGCTCGACGCGATCAGCGTCCGCGAGCCGGTCGCGCCGGCCTGAGCGGCGACGAGCGCGGGTATATCCCGCCGTCGAGCCAGACAACCTGGTTGGTCAGGTAGCGGTTGCTCATTGCTCGCTTCCCGGCCATCGTCCGAGGGGATACCCGGATCGCCTACGATTGAGCCCAGCGTGCCCCCGCACAGGCATCAGCGGTTGCTGACGGAGGCGATTGAGCGCGAGGGGGAGGCGCAGCGACACCTGATCGACGGTCACGTGGACGCGGCCGGCGCCGAGTTCGCCGAGGCGTCCGAGCTGTACCGCCGGTCGTGGGAGGCGGCGCACGCGCGAGCGTTCGGGCGACTGGTCGGAATGTTGAAGGCGGCCGTGCTGGCCGGCGGCGGCTTGGCCGAAGCCGATTATGCGCGTGCCGCTCTCGCGGATGCGGACCCGGACTCGGCCACCGCCAACTACGCACGGGCGATCGCGGCTCTGATCGCCGGCGACGACCCCGACGCTACGGCCCGCGCGGGCGCGATGGATGCGGGTGGCGAAGCATTCGCCCGGACCGCCGAGGCGATCTCGGCGCTGGCGGCGCACGACGAGGCCCGGTACGCCGCCGCGCTGGAGGCGGTCGTCCGCGACTTCGAGCGGCGCAGCGAGCACCTCACGGGCGTGGCGATCGCCGACACCGCGATGATGCTCGAGGCGCTCGCGAGCCGGCGCGGGATGGCGACGGCGATCGAAAGCCCGGTGCTGCCGGCGCGCCCGTAGGTTGGCTGAACGGTCATCCGGGGGATTGGCCGGACGATCCACGCGCGCGAAAGGTAGTGCGACTGCGTGATGGGGTGTCGGAGGGACTATTGACAAGCTTGTGATGATTGTTGCTAGGCTCCGCTTGCGACTAAAGCGCCGGCGCCCAAGGGGGCTTTGGGGGCCGAGGACACTGGGGCCCTCCGGATGCCGGAGGGCCCCAGTTTCTTAACCCGCTACTCGCCTGGCGTCGGGTAGCTTCCGCCCGCACTCGGACCGCACCCGGCGGTCCATGAATTGGAGGAGAGAGGCGGATGGCACATCACCCGCGCCGCAGACCATCGGCGGCCATGGTTGTCGCCGTCATCGCACTCGTCGTCGCCGCGACGGGGACCGCGGTTGCCGCCGGCGATCGCGTCGACGGCGACAGCCTGATCAAGAAGGGGTCGCTGTCGGGAAACCGTCTCCATGACCACACGGTCACCGGGCTCCAGCTCAGGCTGAGCGCGCTTGGGACCGTGCCGAAAGCCAAGGACGCCGAGGAGCTTGGAGGGAAGCCGCCGAGCGCCTACCTCGGAGGCGGAGGCGGGGGCGGGAGCCAGATCGGCACGAACGGCATTGTCAAGACTCCGGGCACGGCTAACGGGACCACGGTCACGCTGTTCACCTCTGGCCCGTTCAAGGTGACGATGACGTGCACCGATGACGGCACGAACACCTCGAGCGAGATCGACGCGAGCTCGAGCGAGGACCAGTCGGACCTCAACGGCGAGTTCGCCGCCGCGAACACTCCGACCGACACCGGGGCGGACGTCGAGCCGACCCCCGACGGCACGCCTGGCTCCCTGTTCGCGCCGGCCACGATCGCGCTCGAGGCCCCGAGCGGCGCGCGGGCGATCGTCACCGGCATGGCGGGCGTCGAAAGCTTCGGCACCGGCTGCTGGGCCGACTTCACCGGAGTCCATTAGGCCGGGCGCGGGGAACTCGCTAGTTGCGACATAGCGGCCCGGAGGTGCTCTCCGGGCCGCCGTACCCGTTGCTAGGATCGACCCAGTGAGCGCCCTTGCCGACCTGCCCCTGATCGCCTCGGGCAAGGTCCGTGAGATCTACGAAGGGCGCGGTCAGACGCTGCTGATCGTCGCCTCGGATCGAATCTCGACCTACGACGTGGTGCACCCGACGCCGATCCCGGACAAAGGCGCGGTTTTGACGGGCCTGTCCACATTCTGGTTCGAGCGGACGTCTGGGATCGTGCCGAACCACATGATCTCGGTGAGCGACGGCGTCCCGGAGGAAGCCCGTGGGCGGGGCATGCTCGTCCGCAAGCTCGACATGCTTCCGGTCGAGTGCGTGGTCAGGGGCTACATCACCGGGTCCGGCTGGAAGGACTATCAACGGACCGGCACCGTTTCGGGTATCGAGCTTCCGGCGGGCCTACGCGAATCGGACCAGCTCCCCGAGCCGATCTACACCCCGTCGACCAAGGCCGATGTCGGCCACGACGAGGCGATCGACTTTGAGGGGACGGTGGCTCTGGTCGGCGACCGCGGGCTGGCCGACCGCCTGCGCGAGGTCTCCATCGCCGTGTACACCGCGGCGGCCGAGCATGCGCGCGAGCGCGGGATCATCCTCGCCGACACCAAGTTCGAATTCGGGCTCGACGCCGACGGCGAGCTGACGCTCGGCGACGAAGTGTGCACTCCGGACTCGTCGCGCTTCTGGCCGGCCGACGAGTACGAGCCCGGCCGCGGGCAGCCGAGCTTCGACAAGCAGTTCGTGCGCGACTGGGCGTCCTCGACCGGCTGGGACCGGAACCCGCCGGCGCCGGCGATCCCCGACGACGTCGTCGCGCGCACTCGCGAGAAGTACGTGGAGGCGTACGAACGGATCACCGGCGAGCCGTTCGACGCCTGGCTCAGCCGCACCCGATGAGAGCGCGGGTCCTGGTCAGGCCCAAGGCGGGGATCCTCGACCCGCAGGGCCAGGCGGTCGAGCGCGCGTTGCCGGCGCTCGGGTTCGACGGCGTCCGCAACGTGCGCGTCGGACGGTTGATCGAGCTCGACGTCGACGACCCCGAGCGGCTTCCCGAAATGTGTGACCGTCTGCTGACCAATCCGCTGATCGAGGACTGGGAGATCGAGGATGTGGTCCCGCCCGCCCACCCCCACCGCCCAGTTCAGGAGGCGTCGCGGTGAAGTTCGGGATAGTCCGCTTCCCCGGTTCGTGCGACGACATCGACGCGTTCCAGGCGGCGGCTCGCGTCGGTGAGCCCGTTCTCTTATGGCACGCCGACCACGACCTCCAGGGCGTCGACGCCGTGATCGTCCCGGGCGGTTTCTCATACGGCGACTACCTGCGCGCCGGCGCGATCGCCCGGTTCGCGCCGGTTATGGCCGAGGTCGATGAGTTCGCGCGCGAGGGCGGGCTCGTGCTCGGCATCTGCAACGGCTTCCAGGTGCTGTGTGAGGCTGGCCTGCTCCCTGGGGCGTTGTTGCCGAACGTCTCGCTGAAGTTCGTCTTCCGGCAGGTCGAGCTCGAGGTTGTGCGCGCCGTGGGTCCGTTCACGGGGTCCTGCGGATTCGATCCACCCACCCGCCCCGCCCCGCCCTTCCCGCGGCTGTCAATCCCGGTCAAGCACACGACCGGGCGCTACTACGCCCCGGACGAGCAGCTCGACCGGCTCGAGGCGGCCGGCCAGGTGCTGCTCCGCTACGCGCCCGGTCACAACCCGAACGGGTCGCTGCGTGACATCGCCGGCGTCCGCAACGAGACGGGCAACGTGTTCGGGCTGATGCCGCACCCCGAGCACGCCGTCGATCCCCTCGGTGGGTCGACCGACGGCCTGAAGATCTTCGAGTCGATGCGAGCGCATGTCGAGCAGCACGTCCTCGCTTGAGGAGCGGCACAGGCAGCTCGGGCTGACCGACGGCGAGTACGCGCGGATCCTCGAGCGACTCGGGCGCGCGCCCGGCGACGTCGAGCTCGCGATGTTTTCGCTGATGTGGTCCGAGCACTGCGGCTACAAGCACTCGCGCCGGTTGCTGCGCCGGTTGCCGAAAGAGGGCCGGCATGTGCTGATGGGGCCCGGCGAGAACGCCGGCGCTGTCGATGTCGGCGGCGGCCTGGCCGTCGCCTTCAAGGTCGAGTCCCACAACCACCCGAGCGCCGTCGAGCCGTTCCAGGGCGCCGCGACGGGGGTTGGTGGAATCCTCCGCGACGTATTCGCGGTCGGCGCCCGGCCGATCGCCGTGCTCGACTCGCTGCGGTTCGGCGAGCCGGGTGCGTCTGAGCGGTCGCGATACCTGCTGGACCGGGCCGTGGCGGGGATCGGGCACTACGGGAACTCGATCGGCGTCCCGACTGTCGGCGGGGAGATCTACTTCGAGGGAAGCTACGAGCAGAACTGCCTGGTCAACGCGATGTGCCTCGGGCTGGCCCCGCACGACCGGTTGATCCGCAGCGCCGCTGCGGGTCCTGGCAACGTCGTGATCCTGCTCGGCGCGCTGACCGGCCGGGATGGGATCGGCGGCGCCTCGGTGCTGGCGAGCGCCGAGCTCGGCGAGGGCGATGAGGCCAAGCGTCCATCGGTCCAGATCGGCGACCCGTTCACCGAAAAGAAGCTGCTCGAGTGCTGCCTCGAGCTGCTCGACCGCGCGCTGCTGGTGTCGCTACAGGACCTGGGCGCGGCGGGGCTCACTTCGGCGGCGTCGGAGATGGCGAGCAAGGGCGGCGTCGGCCTGACGCTCGACCTGTGCCAGATCCCGCTGCGCGAGCCCGGGATGGAGCCGTTCGAGATTATGGTCTCGGAGTCACAAGAGCGGATGCTTTGCGTGGCCGCGCCGGAGCGCGTGGGCGAGCTGCTCGATGTATGCGAGCGGTGGGAGGTGCCCGCCACTACGATCGGCTGCGTCACCGAGGGCGACAGTTTCCGGGTGCTCCACCGTGGCGTCGTTGTCGCCGATCTGCCGGTGAGCGTGCTCGTCGACGACTGCCCGCTATACGAACTCGAGCCCTCGCCGCCCGTGGCGGGGTTGTACGAGGCGCCGGATGCGGTGCTAACCGGGAGCGAGTCGCCGGCCGAGACGCTGCTCGCGCTGCTCCGCTCGCCCAACATCGCCTCGCGGCGGCCTGTGTTCGAGCAGTACGACCCGATCGTCCAGTCGCGTACCGTGCGCCGCCCCGACGAGGCCGACGCTGCCGTGCTCGTGCTCCCCGACGGGTCCGGGATCGCGGTCGCGATCGATGGGAACGGGCGCCGCGTGGCCTGCGATCCGCGTCGGGGTGCCGCTGAGGCCGTGTACGAATGCGCGGCCAACCTGGCCTGCGTAGGCGCCGAGCCGCTCGGGCTGACGAACTGCCTGAACTTTGGCAACCCCGAGAAGCCGCACGTGGCCTGGCAGCTGGTGGAGGCGGTCGAGGGGCTGGCCGAGGCGTGCGAAGCGCTCGGCATACCCGTCGTCGGGGGCAACGTGTCCTTGTACAACGAGGCGCCGAGCGGCCCGATCTTCCCGACGCCCGTGGTCGGGTTGGTCGGCAAACTCCCCGACGCGAGGCGGGCCGGCCGTCTCGGGTTCGTAGGGGAGGGCGACGCGATCGGGCTGCTCGGGCCGTTCGAGCCGTCGGCCGTCGGGTCGGAGCTGTCGAAGCTGCGGGGTGCCCAGCCGGTTGGCGAGCTGCCGGTCGCCGACGCCGCGAGGATCCGCGTTCTGCACCAGGGTGTCCGGGCCCGCGTCCGGTCGGGAGCGTTCCACAGCGCTCACGACATCGCCGAGGGCGGCGTCGCGACCGCGCTGGCGGAGTGCTGCATCGCCGGCGGCGTAGGGGCGTCGGTGGGGTTGCCGCGGCGGCTCGATCCGTTCGGGGAGGCCCCCGGGTGCGGGTTCATCGTGTCGGGACCGCCCGAAGCCTTGGCCGGGTTTGTCGTGATCGGATCGGTGGGGGGCGATCGGCTGGCGATCGACGGCTTGCTCGACCTCGCAGTTTCCGACCTGCGCGTCGCGCGCGAGAGCGGACTCAGAGAATGGGTCTAGGGCCGCTGCTAGCCTAGGCGCCAGGTTGGGCATGCCCCCTCCCGTGAACGACCATCGCGACGGACCTCGCGACGAGTGCGGTGTCTTCGGAATCTTTGCGCCGGGACACGACGTCGCCAATCTCGCGTACTTCGCGCTCTACGCGCTTCAGCATCGCGGCCAGGAGTCCGCCGGGATCGCCACCGCGCCGCGTGGCGGCAGGATCATGGCGATTCGCGACCAGGGCCTGGTCGCCCAGGTGTTCGACGAGCACAAGCTCCGCTCGCTGGAAGGGGATCTTGCGATCGGCCACGTCCGCTACTCGACCACCGGCAAATCGGCTTGGGAGAACACGCAGCCGATCGTCCGTGACGACCGCCGCACGCTCGCGCTCGCGCACAACGGGAACCTGATCAACGCGGTCGATCTGCACTCGGAGCTGCGCGAGCGGGGATTCTCGTTCAGCTCGACGTCAGACTCCGAGATCATCGCGGCGCTGCTTGCAACTCACCCGGCCGATCGGATCGAGGACGGGATCGCCGACGTGCTCCCGCGGCTGAGGGGCGCGTTCTCGACCGTGGTGCTGACCGAGGATTCGGTCGTCGCGTTCCGCGACCCGCACGGGCTGCGTCCGCTCGTGCTCGGAATGATCGAGAACGAGGATTCGGGGGCGACGGCGTATTGCGTGGCGAGCGAGTCGTGCGCGTTCGACCTGATCGGCGCGCGCTACCTGCGCGAGGTGCTCCCGGGCGAGGTGATCACGCTGACCGACGGCGGCGTTCAGACGCGGCTGGTCGCTGCCTCCGAGCGGCGCGCGTTCTGCGTGTTCGAGTACATCTACTTCGCGCGCCCGGACTCGAAGATGGCCGGCACCGTGTTGCAGGTGGCGCGCTCGCGGATGGGCGAGATCCTTTGGCGCGAGGCCCCCGTCGAGGCCGACTTGGTGATTCCGGTTCCCGACTCGGGCAACCCGGCGGCGCGCGGGCTCGCCCGCGCGGCGGGGCTGCCTCAGGACGACGGCTTCATCAAGAATCGCTACGTCGCTCGGACGTTCATCCAGCCGGGTCAGGAGCTGCGCAAGCACGGACTGCGGCTCAAGTTCAACCCGATGCCCGAGGTCGTCGCCGGCAAGCGCCTGATCGTCGTCGACGACTCGATCGTGCGCGGGAACACCACCCGCCAGATTGTCCAGATGCTCCGGGACGCGGGCGCCGCCGAGATCCACCTGCGGATCTCGGCGCCCCCGATCAAGCATCCCTGCCACTACGGGATCGACATGTCGAGCCGCGAGGAGATGATCGCCCACGGGCGGACGGTCGGCGAGATCGCCGACGAGCTCGGAGTTGACTCGCTCCACTACCTCTCGCTCGAGGGGGTGTACGAGGCCGTCGGCGTCTCGAGCGACGCGCACTGCGACGCCTGCTTCAGCGGCTCGTACCCGCTCGAGGGCACCGAGGACGCGCTCGGCAAGTACGCGCTCGAGCTCCCGCTCGTCAGGACGTAGCGCGGCGGTCTCGTCCGCGGTCGCGCATGGGCCGCGTCATCGGGGGACCGCCGGTGGCGCCGCTACAGTCGGCGCCCCATGGATCCCGGTGAAGCGCTTCGCCGGCTGTTCGGCTTCGAGGAGTTCCGCCCCGGCCAGGCCGGGGTGGTCACCGCCGCGCTGGCTGAGCGCGACGCACTGGTCGTGATGCCGACGGGCTCGGGGAAGTCGCTCTGCTACCAGCTTCCGGCGCTGATGCGCGACGACCTGACGCTCGTGGTGTCGCCGCTCGTGTCGCTGATGCAGGACCAGGTGCAGGCGCTCCGCGAGGTCGCGCCGGGGCGGGTCGAACTCGTCAACGCCCAGCGGGGCGGCGCGGCGAATAACGAAGCGTTGTCGCGCGCGGCGTCCGGGGACGTTCGGCTGTTGTACGTCGCGCCCGAGCGGTTCGCATCGCCTCGATTCGCCGACGCGGTGGCGCGGACTCGGGTCGGGCTGTTCGTCGTCGACGAGGCGCACTGCATCTCGCAATGGGGGCACGACTTCCGCCCCGACTACTTCTTCCTGGCCGAGGCCGCGCGGCGAGTCGGGGCCCGGGCGACGATGGGCTTGACCGCGACCGCGACGCCGGCGGTCGCCGACGACATCGCCAGGCGATTGGCGCTGCGCGAGCCCGTCCGCGTGACGACAGGATTCGACCGCCCAAATCTGAGCTTTGCCGTCGTGCGATGTGGGACAGCGGTTGACAAGCAGCGCCGTCTCGCGGCGGCGCTCAAGGAACCCGAGGCGCTGCCGGCGATCGTGTACGCCGGGACGCGGCGTGCGAGCGAGGAAGTGGCTGGGTTCCTACGGCGGGCTCTCGGCGAGGAGGTTTTGGCCTACCACGCGGGGCTGGATCGGGGGGTGCGGGCCGCCACCCAGCAGCGGTTCATGTCTGGCGAGGCGCGGGTCATCGTCGCGACCAACGCGTTCGGGATGGGCATCGACAAGGCCGACGTAAGAACGGTCTGCCACGCCACCGTGCCGGGCTCGCTCGAGGCCTACTACCAGGAGGCCGGACGAGCCGGGCGGGACGGCGCCCCGGCCCGGTGCCTGCTGTTCGCCGAACAGCGCGACAAGGGCTTGCACGTGTTCTTCATCCAGCGCTCCCAGCTTGACGCCGGCGTGTTCGAGCGGGTCGCCGAACGGCTGCAGTGGGCCGGGCTCGACGGCCGGTACGACGTCTCGATAGCTGAGTTGGCCGCCGACGTGGGCTCTGGAGGTGACGAGGAGACGGTCCGAGCGGTCATCGGCCATCTTGTCCGCGCCGGATTGGTAGCGCCGCAGCCCGCACCGCCTGACCGGGCCGCGGGGGTTGTGGTTCGAGAATGGGACAGGCGCGCGTTGTCAGCGTGCCTTGGCTCAGCGCGCGACGCCGAGCGCGCGCGTTGGAGCCAGTACCGCTCGGTCTGGGCCTACGTGGAGGGGTCTGGGTGCCGGCGCGGGGCGCTGCTCGCGCACTTCGGAGACCAGTCGAGCGTGATGCCGTCGGTCGCGTGCTGCGATGTGTGCTCGCCGGCGGTGACTCCGGTCGTTCGGGCGGCGGACGCGCGCACCGCCGAGGCCGGCGACCTCGACGCCGCGATTCTCGACGTGGTCGTCTCGGCCGCTCCCCCGGTGGGCCGCACGCGCGCGGTCGAGATCCTCCGGGGCGGTCGCTCGAAGGTCATCGTCCAATACGCCTACGATCGCCTCGCCGCCTACGGCGCGTTTGCCCACCTGCGCTCGAGCGAGGTGCTCGGACGAGTCGATCAGCTGCTCGAGGCGGGCACGCTCCGCTCCACCGGAGGCAGGTTTCCGAAGCTCCGCGCGGCATGAACGTCGCCGTCCTGGCCTCCGGCGCAGGCACGAACCTGCAGGCCCTGCTGGATCGGGTTCATGGTCGAGAGGGCATCGAGATCGTGGCCGTGGCCTCGGACAAGCCGGATGCGCGGGCGCTCGAGCGGGCGCGTGACGCGGGGGTCTCGGTCCGGGCGTTTCCGGCCGCGGAGTTCGCAGGGCGGGTCGAGCGGGACCGCGCGATGGCGGACTGGCTGGGGGCGCGCGGCGTGGATCTCGTGGTGCTCGCCGGGTACATGCAGTTGCTCGCCGAAGAGTTCCTCGCCCGCTTCCCGATGCGCGTGATCAACGTCCACCCCGCGTTGCTGCCCGCGTTCCCCGGGCTCGCGGCGGTCGAGCAGGCGATTGCCTACGGGGTCAAAGTATTCGGGGTCACGGTGCACTTCGTCGACGGCGGGGTAGATACCGGACCGGTGATCCTCCAGCGTGCGATCGAGCTGCCCGACGCCGTCGACGCCGACGCGGTGCTCGAGCGGCTGCATCCGATCGAGCACGAGTTGCTCCCCGAGGCGGTCCGGTTGATCGCGCTCGGGGCCGTGAGGATCGACCCCGCGAATCCGCGGCGCGTCGTGATCGAGCGATAGAGTCGAGGCGTTATGGAGCAGGGAACTTCGCGCGCCAACCAGTTTTCTCCGATCGCCTCCGAGGACGTGCAGGTCGCCCGGGCCTTGCTTTCGGTCTCCGACAAGACCGGGCTCGTCGAGTTCGCCCGGGGCCTGGTTGAGCTCGGGATCGAGATTGTCTCGACCGGAGGCACGGCGCGCGAGCTGACCGACGCCGGGGTGGAGGTGCGCCAGATCTCCGACCTGACCGGCTTCCCGGAGATCATGGACGGCCGGGTCAAGACGCTGCACCCGAAGTTGTACAGCGGCCTGCTGGCGGTGCGCGACAACGCCGAGCACATGCAGGCAGCCGAGGACCACGATGTCGAGTTCGTCGATCTCGTGTGCGTGAACCTGTACCCGTTCGAGCGGACCGCCGCCCGCCGCGGCGTCGCCGACGACGAGGTGATCGAGAACATCGACATCGGCGGTCCATCGATGATTCGCGCGGCGGCCAAGAACTTCCACTTCGTCGCGTCCGTGGTCAGCCCGGAGAGCTATGACGCGATCCTCGCCGAACTGCGCGAGTTCGACCGCCGGCTGTCGCCGACCACCCGCGAGAGCCTCGCGGCGGAGGCGTTCGCCTACACGGCGCGGTATGACACCGCGATCGCGCGCTGGTTCCAGGAAAAGGGCGCGGACTTCCCGGCGCTGATGGTCCGCGCGTTCGAGAAGGTGCTCGAACTCCCGTACGGCGAGAACCCGCACCAGCGCGCCGCCTACTACTCGCAGGTGGGGACGCGCACGCACGTGCTGTCGATGATCTCCCAGCTAGGCGGCAAGGAGCTGTCGTTCAACAACCTGCTTGACCTTGACGCCGGCCGGCTGATGATCAGCGAGTTCCAGATCCCCGCCTGCGCGATCATCAAGCACAACAATCCGTGCGGGGTCGCCGTCGGCAAGACCGGGCTCGAGGCCTACCAGAAGGCGTTCGAATGCGACCCCCTGTCTGCCTACGGTGGCGTCGTCTGCCTGAACCGGCGCGTCGACCGTGCGCTCGCCGAGGCGATCGCCAGTCAGTTCGTCGAGGTCCTGTTCGCCCGCGGCTACGACGAGGACGCGCTCGAGGTGCTCGAGTCCAAGCGGAACATGCGGATCCTCGACGACCGGGAGCGCCGCAATCCCGACATGATCGATCCGCACCTGCACCAGGTCGTCGGCGGCATGCTCGTCCAGGACCGCGATTACGACCTCGAGGAGCGTTCGGAGATGCAGGTCGTCTCACGGCGCCAGCCGACCGAGGCCGAATGGGGCGAGCTGTCGTTCGCCTGGAAGGTGTGCAAGCACGTTCGCTCCAATGCAATCGTGATCTGCCGCGACCTCGCCACCGTCGGCATCGGCGCCGGCCAGATGAGCCGCGTCGATTCGGTCCGGCTCGCGATCGAGAAATCACGCTCGAGCTTGCAAGGGTCGGTGCTCGCGTCCGACGCCTACTTCCCGTTCGCCGACGGGCCTCAACTCGCTTTGAGCGAGGGGACGATCGCGATCATCCAGCCCGGCGGGTCGGTCCGCGACCACGAGGTGGTAGAGGCCGTCGACGCCGCCGGCGCGGCGATGGTATTCACGTCGCGCCGCCACTTCCGCCACTAGCGCTCTCGGGGGGCCGGTTCGGCTGGGCCCTCGCCCGGACTTTGGCGATCTACTCTCCTCGCATATGTGAGGTCCAGCGCCAAAGTCCGGTTTGCTGGCTCCCGAACGCCCCGGTACGCGATCATGGGCGCCACGCCGCCGTAGCTCAGCTGGCAGAGCAGCGGACTTTTAATCCGAAGGTCGTGGGTTCGATCCCCACCGGCGGCATCGGACGAGCGCCGGCGGCGTGCGGTTGCTGGCGCCTCACTCAGGATGTAGCCTCGCCGTCGGGCTTGCGCAACGGAAAGTCAGCAACGCGAACTACGTGCGATGGCGGTTAGGTCAGAGAGCCGCGTAACAATCGCCGGCAGCGTCTCTGACGTGTGGGCATATGTCTGTGACGTCGGGCGCTGGCCGGAGTGGGCGCCCACGGTTCGCGAATGTTGGGTTGACGGAGGGGCTCCGCTTCAGCCCGGCTCGCGGGTGGAGCAGCGGGCGAAGTGGATATTCGGGTCCACTCGCTACCGGGCCCAGCACGTGACCGCGGTCGAGGCGCCTCGCTACTTGGCGTTCGCCGGGCCGATGGGCACCTCCGCGGCGCGCTGGGGGATGGAGCTCGAGCCGGTGGACGGCGGGGAGACCGAGGCCAAGATGTGGGTTGAGGTCGACCTCGAGAGCGTGATGCGCGCGATCCCCGGCCGCGTTCTCGAAGGCAGGATTCGTCGCGTAATGGATCGCGAGATGGCGGCGATCAAGGCCGCGGTCGAGTCCGCTACACCGGGCGGCTCGGATTCCTAGGTCCGCCGGACCCGACGGCGAGGAATGAGGTTCCGAAGAACAACTCGGTCCAGGTGAGATCCGCCAGCGCATCCCGCATAGCTGCGTGAATTGCCTCCCACGGACGGCGCTCGATCCACTCGTCTATGGAGCCGAACGGCCGCAGAAGTGCGACTCCGAGCTGCATTAGCCGCTGAGGAGCGTTGCCGGGAACCTTGAGATCCAGCACGACCAACCGCCCACCGCGCGAGAGCGCCGCGGCGCCGCGCGCGATGACATCGCCGCATTCCGGCACCTGCGACAGGGCGTACGTGGACAGGATCGCGTCGACCTCGGTCGGGAAGTCGAACTCGGCCGCGTCGGCTTGCACGAGGCTGACATTGCTCCAGCCGTTGGTCTCTATCCGAGACTGGGCTTGCGCGAGCATCGCGTCTGTCAGATCGACGCCGACGATCCGGCCGTGAGGACCGATCACTTGCTCGATCAGCGAAAAGTTCAGACCGGTGCCGCACGCGATCTCGACCACGCTGTCACCCGGATGAAGCCCGAGTGCTTGTACGGCCCGAAGGCGGTGGGCCCGCTGGGGGTAGCCGGGCACCGGATAGAACTGGGAGATGATGTCGTAGTGCTTCGCCTTCTTGCGGTATGTCTCGATCAGGTGCTCTCGCGTACTGTCAACCTGGCTCACGGTGTGCCCCTCGATCTCGGTAGCACCGCTCGCGCCAGACTGGTCGGCGTGCCGTCTTCGCTGATCACCCACTTACGCCGACGCTCGGCGGCTCGTTCGCGTGCGCGAACATCGTGGCCAGAGTCGTTTCGCGCTCGTACGGGACCTTTCCGGTCAGCATCTGGAAGAACGTCCATGGCGAGGAACAGGAACCCATCCTGTTCGCCCGCGTAGTGGATACCAACCACATTCGGGTGATCGATCGACGCGGCGATCCGCACCTCCCGTTGGAAGCGCCGGCGGAATTGTTCGTCCTCGGCCAGCTCGGGAGCCAGCACCTTGAGCGCGTACACACGGCCCAGCGCGACATTCGTCACGCGATAGACGATCCCCATCCCGCCTTGTCCGATCTGCTGCTCGATGCGATACCCACCGAGCTCCGCGCCTCGCTCGAGGCGACCGCCCCTTAACGACATGGCTGCATCCTGATCGGCGTGCGCGACGGCGTCAAGATCCCTTCCGGGCCCGAGAGTTTTGCGCTAGGCGGCGCCGCCACGAAGATCGGCCGCCAACCGGTCACCATTCCGGCCAAGCCCGAGCTGTGTGTCCAGCCCAACGGGGAACTGTCAATCCCGGGAGCCTGTGGCTGTCGGACCGAGCGCGCACCTTCCCTCACCGCTTCGCACCGGGACAGCACGAGACTGTATCGCCGGCATCAAGAGGGGTAAAGGGGTGCGAGCACCCGATCCAGGAGGCCGGTAGATGAGTTTCGCGGTAGTCAGCAGTCTGTGGGGAGTCACCGATGACTGGAGAGAACGAGATGCTCACCCTGTACGAACACCCCTTCGCGCTCTACTGCCAGAAAGTGCTGATCGCGCTCGAGGAGCTCGGCGTCGCGTACGACGTGCTCGAGGAGCAGCGTGACTTCAACCGAGCCGAACTGGCCGAGCTGTGGCCGCCGGCGTCGATCCCGGTGTTGCGGGACGGCGACCAGGTGATCGGCGAGACGTCGATCATCATCGAGTACGTCGCGGGCGCGCGATTGGTGCCGTCATTACAAGCCCGCTTGTGGGACCGCATCTGCGATCAGTACGTGTCCGACTCCGTGCAAGCGATCGTTTTCGACACGATCGAGGAGCGCTTCGATGACCGCGCCGTGCGGCGGGTACGGGAACAGCTCGACATGGCGTACGGAATGCTCGAGGCGCAGCTAGCCGCGGACGAGTTCCTCGCCGGCGACACGTTCACGATCGCCGACTGCGCCGCCGCACCGGGACTGTTCTACGCGTTGGCCATTCATCCGTGGGACGAGGGAACTCATCCACACCTGACTCGGTACTACCGCGCGCTAGCTCAGCGGCCATCGTTCGCCAAGGTGATCGCGAACGCTCGTCCCTACCGCGATCTATTCCCGTTGCCCTGGCCGACCGACTTCGACCGCTACCACTGACGCCCACGCGCGGCTTGTCGGGGGCGTCAGGCAGGGATATGCCGCAAGCGCGTGTCGAGCCGGTCGACGCGTCGGCGAGGACGCTGCCGGCGTGCGTGAGCCGGTGCGGCTTCAGGACCCTCAAGGCCACGAATCACGCAGCGTCGACCGGGAGCGCGGCAGTCCGCAGCTCCGGGCGGAAGATGACGCGGATCCGCGGTAGCCACCTCTCGACCACCGCGACCGACACTGGTCAGCTGTCCGCCGGTCAGATGAGCGCCGAGGTGGTGCTGCAGCCGCAAAACGAGGCGGGTCTCACCTCCCTGCTCAATGACCTCTACACGCCGGGTAGCGCTGACTACGGCCACTGGTTGGCGGCGGGTCAGTGCGACTCCCAGTTCGCGCCGTCGCAGGCTACGGTGAGCGCGGTTACCGCTTACCTGCAGAGCGAGGGGCTGACGGTGCAATCGACGTCGACGCCCTTCCTGCTTCGGGCGATCGGGGACAGCGCCCAGATCGATGCCGCCTTCGCCACCACCATCGACAAGTACCGCAACGCCCAGGGCGTGAGCTTCTACTCCAACTCCACGCCGGCCTCGGTGCCCGCCAGCCTTGCGTCGAGCGTACTCGGCGTGGTGGGGCTGACCAACACGGTCCGGCTGCACTCGGAATCGGCGACAGCGACCCCCGATGGACAGGGTGGCCGCGAGCCGAGCTGCGAGATTCCGTATCCGACCACCCTGGCTCAGCTCCAAGCGATCCCGATCAATGGCCCGTTCAACGGCTATGGCGGCGGTCCTGGCTGCAGCGGCCTCACGCCGTCGCAGACCAACAGCATCTACAACGCCCCCAACGCGGGAGCCCGCGGCGAGGGAGCCGGGGCCAACGTGGCCGTGTTTGAGCTCTCGGCGTACAACCACTCGGACATCACGAACTGGGCGCACACGTTCTACGGCTCTCGCTACCAGCCCCGCCTCGACGACATCAACGTCGACGGCGGCCCGCTGGCTCCGAATACCAAGCAGTGCCCGACGGGGGACACGTGCCTCTACGGCTACGGTGGTGACATCGAGGTCGAGGCCGACATCGAACAGGATCTGACGATCGCGCCGGACGCCGACTCCCTCATCGTCTACAACGCACCCAACGACGAGACCGGGCAGACCGAGCTCGACCAGTACGCAACGATCGCCAACCAGGACAAGGCCGACTCGGTCAGTTCGAGTTGGGCGATCTGTGAGCCCGATGCCGGCCTCGCGTACGCCGAGGCCGAGAACATCCTGTTCGAGCAGATGGCGGCGCAGGGCGAGAGCATGTTCTCGTCGTCCGGCGACACCGGAGCCTTCGAGTGCATCAGGGATGGCACGTTCAGTGACTACGCTCCCCTCGAGTCTCTCGACCCGTCCACCCAGCCCTGGGTGACCAGCGCCGGCGGCACCTCGTTCGAGTCATTCGATCCTGGGAGCAACCCGAACCCGAGCTACCCGTCCGGGACAGAGGCGGTGTGGAACACGCTCGACGTCTGTAGCGGAATCACTCGTCGACGGCCAGCTCGATCGGCATCATGAACTGCAACACCTACGGTGCGGGTGGCGGTGGCCACAGCATCTTCTGGCCGATGCCGAGCTACCAGCGTGGTCCCGGGGTCATCAACCGCTACACGGTCTACGGCCCGAGTAACTGCCCCCTCGCGGCGACGGGGCAGCCGTGTCGCGAAGGGCCGGACATCTCGTCCAACTCGGATCCTCTCACCGGTTACGCGGAGTACTGCACCGGGTCGAGCTACGTCTCGCCCAACCCGACCGGCACCGACTACGAGAGCGCCTGCCTCGGGCTCACCAAGACCCCGGTTGCTCCCGGGTGGTTCCACATCGGCGGCACCAGCCTCTCCGCGCCACTGCTGGCGGCCCTGTTCACCGATCGGGACGCGTTCCGCGGTCACCGCACCGGGAACGCCAACCCGCTTCTCTACGCGCTGTTCGACAACCCGTTCACGGATGCCGCGGACTTCCACGACATCACCGGGTTCGGCCGCCCAGCACCAACAATGGCTTCTACCCGGTGACGCCTGCCTACGACGAGGCAACCGGGATCGGCACCCCGAACTTCACGGGTCTGATCACCGGCTCTGGTTTCTGGTCAACACCAGTCAAGGTTCAGAGGGTGACGGGCGTGAGCCCGTCACCGTCGCGCTGAGGCACATGCCTCGGCCGCGCACCCGCGTGGCGTGTGCCATCGTCCGTGCCGGTTAGGCTCGGGCGATGATCGCATCGATTCCTCAGGCCGATCCGCCGAAGCTGGGCCGGCGGATCGTGCGTCTATTTCGGCCCCACTGGGGTGTGCTTTCGGTGATCGTCGGGATGATCCTGGTGACGTCGGTGTTGAGCGTGATCGGCGCGCTGTTGGTCCGACGAGTGTTCGACCAGGCGCTGTTCGTTCGCGGTGGCCCCGATCTGTCGGTGCTGTATCCGTTGGTGGCGGCGTTGATCGCGATCCCGATCGTCAACGGGGTCCTGAATGTCGCCCAGACATATTTGACCGAGGTAGTCGGCAACCGGGTGCTCGAGGAGCTTCGCAACCAGCTATTCGAGCACCTCGAGCGGCTCTCGCTGGCGTTCTACACGGCGACTCGCAGCGGGGAGGTTCAGTCGAGGCTCGCCAACGATGTCGGCGGGGTGCAGACGACGATTACCTCAACCGCATCGTCGGTGGTCAGTAACGTCGTCACGCTCGTCTCCTCGGTGGTGGCGATGCTGCTGCTGTCGCCGCTCCTAACGGCGATCTCGCTGGCCGCGACGCCGGTGTTCGTACTCTTCAGCCGGCGGGTCGGACACTCGCGGCGACAGGCTCGTCGTGAGGCCCAGGCTTCGCTCGCGGCGATGGGTTCGATCACCCAAGAGACTCTGTCGGTGTCCGGGATCCTGCTGGCCAAGGTGTTCGGGCGCCAGCAGCACGAGGTTGATCGCTACCGGGCCGAGAACGCCAACCAAGCCAACCTGCAGATCCGACAGGCCATAGTCGGGCGATCATTCTTCGCGGTAACTCAGGCGTTCTTCGGGGTCAGTCCGGCGCTCGTCTATCTTGTCGCCGGGCTCCAGGGCACCAGCGGTGGCCTGTCGGCGGGGACGCTGGTGGCGTTCACGACCCTGCAGACACGTCTGCTGTTCCCGATCAATCAGTTGCTGCAGGTTTCGGTCGACGTTCAGTCATCGCTGGCGCTGTTCGGGCGGATCTTCGAACTGATCGACCTTCGGCCGCGGATTACGGACCGGGGCGACGCGCTCGAGCTGGCCGCGAGCGAGATTCGAGGCGAAGTCGGGTTCGAGCACGTGTGGTTTCGGTACGGCGGCGGTGAGGACGGCGGACCGCCCGCGCCCGAGGACGCACTGCGCGACGTCTCGATCCTGGTCGCGCCCGGGCAGCTTGCGGCGCTGGTCGGGCCGTCCGGGGCGGGCAAGACGACCATCTCGTATTTGATACCGCGGCTTTACGACGTCGAGAAAGGAGCGGTCACAATCGACGGTCACGACGTGCGCGATGTGACGGCTGCGACGATCGCACACGCGGTGGGGGTGGTCACCCAAGAGAGCTATCTGTTCGGAGGCACGGTGCGCGAGAACATCTCCTACGGGCGGCCGAACGCAACCGACGACGAGATAGTGGCCGCCGCGAAGGCCGCGTTCATACACGACCGCATCACCGCGCTCGAGCACGGTTACGACACGATCGTGGGCGAGCGCGGCTACCGGTTCTCGGGCGGTGAGCGCCAGCGGCTGGCGATCGCCCGTGTGATTCTCGAAGACCCGCCGATCCTCGTCCTCGACGAGGCCACGTCGGCGCTGGACACCGAAAGCGAGCGCGTGGTTCAACGGGCGCTCGAGTCCCTGATCCAGCGCCGAACCACGATCGCCATCGCGCACCGGCTCTCGACAATCCGAAACGCCGATGTGATCTTCGCTGTGGACAACGGCACGATCGTCGAGCGCGGCACCCACGAAGAGCTCCTCGCGCAGGGGGGTCTCTACGCGCGGCTGTACCAGGAGCAGTTCGGCGACGGGGCGGTCGAGGCCCATTGCAGCGACGGGGTGATTCTGGCCAACGGCAATCCGTGCCGACCTTCGACTCGCCGACCGCGGCCGGGCGCGCAGATCCCAGCGCTCGCGCTCACTGAACCGGCGGAGTCGGTCGCCGAAGTGCCGCCTGAACTTCGCGCGGCCCTGACGATGTAGCGCCGGCGCCTTGTCGCGGCCGGCAACATCATCTCGCCGCGGCTCGGCCGGCCAAGATTGCCGCGGCGAACGCGACCCGATGGTCCTTCGTCCAGGGCGGCCCGATCGTGGCTCGAGGTCCGTTCAGGACCTCGTCGGCGCGCTCGGCCAGCACCGTGACGACCTGATCCAGCACCGCCCTCGCGTCATAGACGTTGACCTCCCAGCCTCGAGCGTACGCGAGCTCGGAGAGCTCCTGGCGGTACATGATCGCGTCGGCCCGAGCCTCATAGGGGGCACGGCGTTGAACGGCGATGTCGTCGGGGAACTCAAGCGGCCAGGTTCGCAGCGAGATCGAGCGGACCGGCCCGGGAAGTGCGCTCGCGAGCTCGTCGAGTGCTGCCGAGGTCGCGCGCACGACGGAGGCTCGCACCTCAACGACCAGAGCAGCCGTGGCGGCGACATCCAGACGCCGGCTCTCGTAGTGGATCGGCGCCTCCGACAGGCCGGCTTCCACCAGCTCGATCCGGCGGCGGTCCACCACCTCGTGGTCGTCCGACGCGGTCACCGCAACGGCCCACCCGAGGTGATCGGCGATGCCAACGTGCATGCCGCCGAATTATCCGTATGGTCTTCGCCGTCGACTGACAGGAGCAGAAATGGGACTACGCGACAGGCTCACCGATATCCGCAAGCAGGCACAGGAGGCGGTGGCGGAGCACAAGGACGAGATCCAGGGCGCGATGGAGACGGCCGGCGCAGCCGTCGACAAGAAGACGCATGGCAAATACACCGACAAGATCGCGAAGTACGGGCAGAAGGCAAGCAGCGCGGTCGAGAAGTTCGGCGACGAGGCCTCCAGCGAGGATCCGGACTCGCCCGCGGCGCCCCCGCGGAGCTGACGTTTGTCCGCGACCGGAGGCGGGTGCCGGCCCGCGCCGGCTAGGTCCGCACCGGGTTGCCGAGGTCGAGGGCGGACGCGAGCGCGGTCCACTCCGCTCGGGGTATTCCCTGGACCCCCACGCTCTGTAGGCAGACATGGTCAGCGCCGGCGCTCAGGTTCCGGCGTGCCGCAGCTGCGATCTCCTCTGCGCCGCCGTGCGGGATGATCGAGTCGATCAGCCGGTCCGAGCCACCGTCGGCGATGTCCTGTTCACTGAAGCCGTGGCCCCGAAGGTTGTTCGTGTAGTTGCGAAGTCCGAGGTACAGCGCCGCGTAGTCCCGGGCTCTCGCTCGGGCCGACTCAACGTCAGCGTCGAGCACGCAAGCCAGCTCGGGCGCGAGGATCGCCGCCTCTCCGAGAGTTTCGCGTGCCGCTCGGGTGTGCTCGACCGGCACGAAGTACGTGTGAGCGCCGAGCGAGCGCTCGGCGCTCACCCCGAGCATCTTCGGACCGAGGGCGGCCAGGCACCGTCGGGTTCGCGGTACCGGCGTCGCTGCCGCGTCGATGGCGTCGAGGAACGACCGCATCGCGGCCAAAGGCCTGTCGTACTGGCTGGTCGCCTCGGGATGGCCGACTCCGATCCCGAGCAACACCCGTCCCGGGAAGCGATCCTCCAACTCGGCGAAATCGGCGACGACCCGCTCGGGGTCGCTCGCCCAGACGTTCAAGATCCCGGTGGCAACCACGATCTGCTCGGTCGACTCCAGGAGCGGCCGAAGCGCGGGCAGCTGGGGGGACCCGCCGAGCCAGAACGTGCCGAACCCGAGATCCTCGACGAGCCTCGCGGCCTCGCCCGCGTTCTCTTCGCCAATCGCGCGATACGAGGTCCACACTCCGAACTCTCCGAGCTGCATCGCTGAGAGGTTCGCAGACAGCGACGCAAGACGGATCTAGGCGTCAGCAGACGTCAGTCTCCGAGGCTCGGGCGCGGGCCGCGGCGTTTGGCCCAGCCGGTCGCGAACACCACCCCGGACTCTGTGGCCGTCGCCGGCCCGAACAGGACCTCGATCGTCAGCCCGCCGTCCGGTCGCGCGCGCGCACTGACCTCGGCGCGGTGCACCTTGGCGATCGCTTGGACGATCGACAGTCCCAGTCCATGCCCGCTGTCGTGGCGGGTACGGGCCTCTAGTCGTTCGAACGGTTGAAAGAGACGCTCAATCTGTTCGGGCGGAACGGTCTGGCCTGTGTTCGATATGGAAACGAAGGCGTGCCGGTCTCGGGTCCCTGTGCTGATGTCGACATGTCCGTCCGGGGTGTTGTGGCGTATCGCGTTGTCGATCAGGTTGGCGATCAGCCCCTCGACCAGTCGCGGATCGCCGGCGGTCGGCGCGGGGTTGAGCGTGGCGTGCACGTTGAGGTCGAGACCAGCGAGCTCCGACTCGCGCGCGAGCATGGCTTGGGACGTGAGGGTCCCGAGGTCGAGAGGCTCGCGGCGCTGCAGCCCCGCCTGACCGCGGGTAAGGGCGAGCAAGGAGTCGATCAGCTGCTCGAGCTGTTGCTCGGACGCGAGCACGCGCTCGTGGGCTTTCCTCAGTGAGTCGAAGTCCGCCTCGGAGCTGGCGAGCGCGACCTCGATCAGCGCTCGCTGGCGAGTCAGGGGCGCGCGGAGCTCGTGTGAGGCGTTGGCGACGAACTGGCGCTGCGCCTGGTAGGAGTCCTCGAGCGGCTGAAGGACGCGCCCGGCGACGAGCCAACCGAGCGCGAGCGACAGCAACGACATAGCGGCGAGTGCGATGCCGGACTGGACGAGCAGCTGTTGCCGGGTTCCTGCGCGCTGGCGGTTGTCCTGAGCGATTTGGTTGCCGTCCATGAACCCGCAGGCGGTTGCCGCGTGTATGAACGCCGGCGACTCCTGGTTGACCGTATACGGGATCACGATGATCGCTCCGTCGCGATCGGCCACGCTGCCGACAGAGGCGAGGTTTTTCGGCACCGACGTCGTGGGGTTGGGGAACTGGGAGACGCCGTGCTGTCTCATGCACCGGGCAACGCCCAGCCATTGCGCCATCGCCTGCGCGGAGGGGCGCGTCGTCGCGCCGGGGAGAGGGAGGCCGCCGGACGGCGGGGCGCTGACCGAACCGGATTGGCCCGACGCAATCGTCGTACCGTTCTGGAGGCTGAACACGAATCCGGCGTTGACCAGCAGCGCGTAGGTGATCGCCATCAGCGCGGCCCCGGAGAGCAGGAACAGGCCGCCGTAGAGCAGCGTCAGCCGTACCCGCACAGTCCGATACGGGAGGTGGCGCCCGACAGCCGCGTGGGTGACCCGGCTGTTGACGCGCGCAGCGAAGCTCATACGCGGTAGCCGGCTTTCGCGACTGTCTCGATCACAGGGGGATCTCCCAGCTTGGCTCGCAGCCGGCTGATCGTCACCTTGACCGCGGCGGTGAACGGGTCGACGGCGTCGTCCCAGACGCGTTCGAGGAGCTCCTCGGCGGAGACAACCCGACCTTGGGCGGCGAGGAGCAGCTCGAGCACCGCGAACTCCTTCGGCCTCAGCACGAGGGGCGTACCGGCTCGTCGCGCGCAGCGCTTGGCGGTGTCGAGCACGATGTCGCCGTGCACGAGGACGGGCGGGATGCTCGGCTGTGCACGGCGGGCCAGCGCACCGATCCGCGCTAGGAGCACGGCGAACGCGAATGGCTTGGTCAGGTAATCGTCGGCGCCGAGCCCGAGCCCGTCGATGAGGTCCTCATTCTCAGCCGCGCCGGTCAGCATCAGCACCCGGCTGCGACCGCCGGCGGCGACGAGCTTCGCGCACACCTCATCGCCATGGACGACCGGAAGGTCGCGATCGAGCACGATCACCTCGTAGTCGTGCAGGAACGCGCGCGCCAGGCCGGCCTCGCCGTCGAGAGCGACATCGACCGCCATCCGCGCCTCGCGCAGGCCGGCAGCGACGGTCTCTGCTAGCTCCTCGTCGTCCTCGATCACAAGCACCCGCATCGGCTGCTCCTCGTCAGATGAAGGTACCGCGCGTGCGTTTCACGGCGGTATCACCGATCGCGGCGCGGAGGCAGAGGCCCGTGCGGAAGAGGGAAACCGGGCGGAAACCGCCCGGCGCGTAGAACCGATGCACACCACGAAGGACATCTGAAGGAGGCCAGATGCAAAACAGCATCCATCCCACGGCGGCGGCCCGCGCACGGCGGGCGCGCCTGCTCGCCATCGCAACATTCGCGAGTGGCGTCCTGGTTGCAGGATGCGGGGGAAGCTCGGGGAGCCCGACCGCAGCGACGGTGGCCGGCGCGAGCCCCCCGGCGTCAAGTACGACAAGCACGGGCGCCGCCACGAGCACGGGCGCCGCCGCGACAGTCGCCGGCAGTCCGGGGCTGGCGTTCGCCGAGTGCATGCGGTCCAACGGCGTGCCCAACTTTCCGGACCCGAGCCCGGGGCGCGGATTGCTCTTCCAATTGGGTGCCGGAACAAATCCAGCATCCCCGGCGGTCAAAGCGGCGCAGGCGAAGTGCAGGAAGCTTCTCCCCGGTGGGCCGCCTGGCCCGGGCTCGACGACGCACCCCTCCGCACAGACGCTGGCCAAGCTGCTCAAGATTGCGGTGTGCATGCGCCAGCACGGAATCCGGCAGTTCCCCGACCCTCGGACCTCCGTCCCGTCCAACCTCAACCCGGCCGTGTACGACGACATCACCGATTTCGACGGAGCAATCCTCCTGTTCCCGGTCACCATCGACCTGCAGTCGCCGGCCTACAAGCAGGCCTTGGTCGCGTGCGGGGCGCCGCCCCTCGGCCTCCCCCACTGATCAGGCCGACGAGAGCATGCCGGTACCGTCGGTGTCATGAAGCGGATTGGGCTGCTGGGAGGGATGAGCTGGGAATCGTCGGCCGAGTACTACCGCCTCATCAACGAGGTCGCCCGAAAGCAGCTGGGGGGACTGCACTCCGCGGACTGCCTGCTGCGGTCGGTTGACTTCGCCGAGATCGAGCAGCTGCAGCGCGACGGGGCGTGGGAGCGTGCGGGCGAGCGGCTCGCGAGCGAAGCCAGCGCGCTCGTCGCGGGAGGCGCCGAGCTGCTCGTGCTCTGCACGAACACCATGCACAAGGTCGCGGATGCGATCACGACGTGATCGACGTCCCGTTCGTCCACATCGCCGACACGACCGCACATGCCGTACGAGCTCACGGCATGTCCCGCGTCGGCCTGCTCGCGACTGCGTACACGATGGAGCATGACTTCTACGTCGGCCGGCTCCGTGACCTCCACGATCTGGCGTTGATCGTGCCCGACGAACTGGACCGTCGCCTCGTTCACGACGTGATCTACAGCGAGTTGTGCGTCGGGGTGATACGGAACGAATCCCGCGAGGAGTACCGGCGGATCATGCGCGCCCTCGCCGAAGGGGGCGTCGAAGCCATCCTGTTCGGCTGTACCGAGATTGACCTTCTGGTCGGGCCTGATGACTCGCCGGTGCCTGTGTTCGACACCACCCGGTTGCACGCGGAGCGCGCCGTCGAGCTCGCGCTCGCGCCGGGCGATCGCGCCGCAATGAGCAGCTACAGTCGTTAGCTCGAACCCATGGCTGTCGCGTCCTCACCTTCCCGGCGGGATGAGCTGCGGGCGTTCCTGCGCTCGCGTCGGGCGCGGCTGTCGCCGGCGGACGTAGGACTCCCGGACAACGGCGGCCGCCGCCGGACGCCTGGCCTGAGGCGCGAAGAGCTCGCCGCATTGGCGGGCGTGGGCGTGTCGTGGTACACGTGGCTCGAGCAGGGGCGCGACATCAACCCCTCCCCGGACGTGCTCGACGCGCTCGCCCGCGCGCTCCGACTCGACTCCGCCGAGCGCCGGACTCTGTTCGCGCTCGCGCGAACGGAGCTGCCGCTCGCCGACGACGTGGCCGGAACCGATCCGGAGCAACTCGACGGCGATATCAGCCGTCTGATCGCCCTGGTCGACTCGCTGCACCCGAACCCCGCGTACCTGCTTGGGCCGATGACCAGGATCCTCGCCTGGAACCGGGCCGCGTCGGTCGTGCTCGGCTCCCCCGACCATCTGGCTCCGGACAAGCGGTATCTGCTGTGGTGGCTGATGGTCGATCCGGGCGAGGGCGGCATGACGGAACAGCGCGAGGGAACCGCTCGCAACACCCTGGCGCGGTTTCGCGCCGAGTATGCGCGCCATGCCGGCGAGCCGGAGTACGAGGAGTTCGTGGCGCAACTCGGCGAGCACAGCCCGCGGTTCCGCGAATGGTGGGGCGAGCACGAGGTCATCGAGACTCAGCGCGGCACCAAGGTGATGCGACACCCGCGGCTCGGAACGCTGCGACTCCATCACGCGCAGACAGTGCCGACGGGTCAGCCGGAGCTGCGGATGGCGGTCTACGCGCCCGCCGACGAGGCCACTCGGGCGGCGCTCGCAACTCTCTGAGAGCGCCGCCTCAGGCACACCCGGGTTACTCGTGGGCAGCGGCCAGCGGGTCGCCCACCTGCGTGGCGTTCTCGAGCTCGGCGAGGTCCTGGTCGTCGAGTTCGACGTCCGCCGCGGCAATGTTCTCCTCGAGGTGCTGCACGGAACTCGTCCCGGGAATCAGCAGCATCCGCTCGTAGCGCGACAGCAGCCAGGCGAGCGCGACCTGCGTAGCGGTGACTCCCCGCCGCTCCGCGATCCCGGCGACGGCCGGATCTTGGGCCAGCTGCCTGGGGCCGCCGCTGAACGCCGAACCAAGCGGGAAGTACGGCACGAACGCGATCTCCCGCTCGATGCACAGCTCGAGCACGTCCTCGCCGGCGCGATTCACGACGCTGTAGGCGTTCTGCACCTCGGCGACGTCGACGAGGTCGAGCGCGCGGCGGACATCGCCGGTTCCGGCCTCGCTGATGCCGATCAGGTCGAGCTTGCCTTCGCGGCGCATGTCCTCGAGCGCGCCGAGTTGCTCCGCGAGGAAGTCGGCGGAGCTCTCGGCGGTCATCAGACGGAGGTTGACGAGGTCCATCCGCTCCACCCGCAGGGACCGGAGGTTGTCCTCCACCCCTGACCGCAGCTCGGCCGGACTCTGTGCCGGCAGCCAGGCGCCCTGGTCGTCGCGGCGGCCGCCGACTTTGGTGACGAGCTTCAGGTTCTCCGGGTACGGATACAGGGCCTCGCGGATCAGATCGTTCACGACGTCGGGGCCGTAGTACTGAGCGGTGTCGATGTGGTCGACGCCGAGTTCGATCGCGCGCCGCAGCACCGCGCGAACGCCGTCAGGATCGCGCGGCGGCCCGAACACGCCGGGGCCGGCGAGCTGCATCGCGCCAAAGCCGATGCGGTTGACGGGCTTGTTGCCAATGAAGGATGTCTTGTTCATGCACACAGCTTGCGCCGCAGGGCGCGGCTCGACAAGAGGGCCAACCATCCTGGGTGCGACACCACCAGCCTCGGACCGAGCACCACAGCGGCGAGCTGCTGGACCCAGCGGTCCCGAATCGGGCATACTGAAGCGATTCAGTGAACCGCTTCAGTAGAGACTCATCGATGATGTTGCCCGGGGCATGACCGAGAACCTGGTGGTGATCGGCGGTGGGGTAATGGGTCTGTTCACGGCCTACCAGGCGTCCGAGCGCTTCGATCGGATCGTGGTGCTCGAGCGCGGACGTGTCGGCGATCCCATGACAGCCTCGTTTGGGCGAACGCGCTCGTTCCGCAGCGACTATCTCGATCCGGCGTACGCGCGGTTCGCGCGCGAAGCCTTGCGGCTGTGGGGAGAGTTCGAAACGCGGGCGGGCACCAAGGCGCTCGTGCGCTGCGGATGCATGAACATCGCCAAGCGCGCGGTGACGCCCGACCTCACCAGTACCTACGGGCAGCTGAGCCATTCGGTCCTGCAGGAGTTGGGCGTCCCGTCGGCCTCGTTCGCCGGCGAGGAGCTGCGCATGCGATTCCCGTATCTCGACGCCGACGTCGGCTACATCGACCTCGAAGGCGGCGTGGTCAACCTGCCGGCTGTGACGGCCGCGCTGCGGCGGGTGCTCGCCGAGCGCGGCGTGCGGGTCGTAGAGGGAACCACCGTTCGGATGGTGGTTCGTCAGGACGGCCGGATCCGCGTCGTGACGGACGCGGACGTATGGTCGGCGCGGTCGCTGGTCGTGACCGCCGGCCATGGAACGAACGACGTGCTCGCGAGGCTCGAAGGGGCGTCCCTTCAAGTCCCGATTACTCGCGACCGGCCGATCGAGGCGAAGTACTTCACGCCGCCCGCCGATGCTCGCGAGCGGTTCACCTCGGACGCGATGCCGGTCATCGCCTATCTCGACGCGGGCATTTACTGCCACCCGAGCATCGACGGGCTAATCGACAAGGTGAAGATTGGTTACTACCACCCGCCGGACTTGCCGCGCTCGACGACCGTGATCGACAGCGTCATGTCATTCGTCGAGCAGTGCCTCCCGGTGCTGCGGGACGCACGAGTCGAGGCAGTTGAGGACGTCGACGGATGTGACTATGACCTCGTCGGGGACGACGAGTTTGTCCTCGGAGGCGTTCCCGGCTTTCCCGGCGCGTATGTTGGCGTGGGGTGGCGCGGGACCGGTTACAAATTCGCCCCCTGGGTCGGCCGCGTGCTCGCCGAGCTTGCGCTTGAACGGGGCACCGTCTACGACATCCACCGTTTCGACCCGGCGCGATTCACGAAAGGAGGCTCCCGTGCAGGACCGACCCTCAACCCGGACCCTTCAGCAACGACTCGCTGAGGGCGTCGTCCTGGGCGCCGAGGGCTACGTCTTCGAACTCGAGCGCCGCGGCTACATCAAGGCGGGCCCGTATGTTCCGGAGGTCATCCTCGACGCGCCGCAGGCTGTAGAAGAGCTCCACCGCGAGTTCCTGCGGGCGGGCGCCGACGTCATGGTCGCGCTCACTTATTACGCACACCGCGAAAAGCTGAAGATCGTCGGCCGTGAAGGGGACCTCGAGGAGATGAACCGCGCCGCGGTTCGCCTCGCCAACCATGTCGCCCGCGAGGGGGATGCGCTCGTGGCGGCCAACATCTCGAACACGTGGTCCTACGATCCCGCCGACGCGCAGCGCACCGGCGCCATCGTCCGAGCGCAATACGAGGAGCAGTTGGGCTGGGCGGTGGACGAGGGCGTCGACTTCGTGATCGCGGAGACCAATGACTACCTGGGTGAAGCGCTGATCGGACTCGACGTGTGTCACGAGCTCGGCTTACCGGCCATCGTCACCTTCGCCAGCGTTCACCGCAGCACCACATATGACGGCTACACCTATGTCGACGCGTGCCGCCGCGCGGCGGACGCGGGCGCGACGATCGTCGGACTGAACTGCTCGCGCGGGCCGGAGACGATGAAACCGCTGCTGACCGAGATCCTCGCGGCCGTCGATACGGCGGTCGCAGCGCAGCCCGTCCCGTACCACACCTCCGACGCGACGCCGGCGTTCGAGTCGCTCACCACGCCCGACGGCGGGCATGCGTTCCCGATACAGCTCGAACCGTTCTCGTGCACACGGTTCGAAATGGCCGATTTCGCTCGCTGGTCCAAGCAATCGGGCATCCGCTACCTGGGAATCTGCTGCGGGGGCGGGCCGCACCACGTCCGTGCGATGGCCGAGGCCCTCGGCCGCGAGACCCCCGCAAGCCGGTACTCGCCCGCCATCGACCTGCACCCGGTGCTCGGCTCCGCGACGGCGCAGCACGAGGAAATGGGCGGCTGGGCGGCGCTGCTGCCGTAGTCCGATCCGCCCGCGATGTCTGGACACGCCGTCGGGTCCGCGAGAGACTTCGTGGATGCTCGGCCCCGGAGCATCGCGAAGGCAGATCGCTCGGATGCTGAATACGGCGTACGCCGACGGGCTGCTGAGCGAGGAGACGTTTGCCCACCGGTTGGATCAGGTGTTGAGCGGACGGCTGATCGATCCGTGGCGCCTGGTCGGAGACCTCAAACCCCGAACGGCGCATCGCCGGTGGCGGGCAAAGCTCGGAGAAGTCGCCGCCGCGACGGGAGCGACGCTCAAGCCGACGCGGTCGCACCAGCCCGGGGACGAGGCGGTGCTGCTCGCACTCGACTGGAACGGCGGCCAAAGCGAACTACTGCTTGGCCGCAGCCGAGACTGCGACGTGGTGCTCGCCAGCGACCGGGTGTCGCGTCGGCACGCTCGACTCTTTTTCCGCGACGGCCACTGGGTGATCTGTGACCTCGGGTCGACGAACGGCACTACGGTGAACGGCGCCCGCGTGGGTCGGTGCCGACTCCGTCCCGGCGACCGCGTGATGTTTGGCGACACCGCGGTGAAGATCGACTGAACCAGTCGCGCGTCGGGCGCGCTAGTCGAGTCCCTTGTCGTGGAGCTGGGCGATCGCGGTGTCGCGTTTGCGTAGGTGGTCGAGTCCCATTCCGCGGATCACCGGCGGAGCCTTCGTGAACTGGATGTCGCGGTAGTCGACGACCTGGATCCGGTTGCCCCATGGATCCAGGAAGTCGAGCCGCCGGCCGGGGAGGATCTCCGCTCCTTGCTGCTCGAGCGCGGCTCGCGTCCCCGCCTTGTCGTCAACGACCAGCCCGAAGTGCCGCTCGTCGTCTCGGGGCTGAGCCCGGCCCTGGCTCAGCGCGATGAACTGATCGCCCATGTCGATGAACGCCATCCCCGGCTCGCGGTCGATGCCGCTGAGTTCGAAGATCGCGCCGTAGAACTCGAGCGCTTCCTCGAGGTCGCCCACCTCGAGCGCGACGTGGTTGATTCCCACGAGGCGCGGCCGGGTGGCGCTCGTCGCGTCGGGTGGTTGCGGGCTGGGGTTCATTGTGGCCTCCGTGAATCGTGATGGCTTCACTATGGCCCGGTGTGGTCATAAGGTCAAATAGAGGAATTGAGGGGTTAGCTCTAAGCTCTGCTTATGTTCGAGCTGCGCCACCTGCGAGTCCTTCGTGAGGTGGCGCGCCTTGGCTCGCTTTCGGCCGCGGCCGACTCACTCGACTACACGCAGCCCGCCGTCTCGCAGCAGATGGCGGCGCTCGAGCGTCGCGCCGGAATGCCGCTGTTGGATCGGACCACCCGCGGTGTGCGCCTGACGCAGGCGGGGGAGGCGCTTCTTCGCCATGCCGAGGCGATCCTCGCCGAGCAGACACTCGCCGAGCGCGAGCTGGAGGCGATCGCCGGGCTGAGGGGCGGCCGGGTACGGATGGCATCGTTTCCGACCGCCGGGGCGGCACTCGTGCCCGCAGCCGTATCGGCGTTCATCGCGCGCTACCCCGACGTGGAGCTCTCGGTCCTCGAGGCGGAGCCCGAGGAGTCGGTGCCGATGCTCCGGGCCGGTGAGCTCGAGGTCGCGCTCGTAGCCACGACTCCTAACCAACCCGGGAACTTCGGAGAGCTCTACGAGGGGATCGACCTCCACCTTCTGCTCGACGAGCCCAGATGCGCGCTCCTCCCCGCCGGTCATCGGCTCGCCCGCCGCAGGCGACTGCGCGTCGAGGACCTCGCTGGGGAGGTATGGATCGAGCTCGGTCGCAGCCCCGCCCGTCACGGGCGCGTGTTCCTCGCTTCGGGCGCCGGATCCGACGCTGAGCCACGTGTCGGCTTTCACAGCGACGACTTCAACGTCGTCCAGGGAATGGTCGCCGCCGGCGCAGGGGTCGCCGTCGTTCCGGAGCTGGCGCTGACCAACCTGCGCGACGACGTCACGGTCCACACCCTCGGGGGCCCCGCGCCCATGCGAACGATCGCCGCCGCGACGCTGGCCGGCGTGCACCGCTCGCCGGCAACCACCGCGCTCCTGGAGCTTCTCACCGAGGTCAGCGAGCGCCGTCTCGCGCAGCCGAAGACGGGGCGTAAGGCGGCGCGCGGCTAAACCGGCCGGGGTGTTGCCGGCAGTTCGGGGCGTCTCTGGCGCCCGGTTAGGTGCCCACGCGTTCCTGAGAGAGGTTGCGGCGCCAAAGCTCGAGCGTGTTCTTGAAGTGGCGCTCCGTGGCCGCCTCGTCGTACACGGGCAGGTCGGCCATGGCGAACCCGTGGGTTGTGCCCGGCAGGCGCTCGACCACGCCGCCGACGCCGTTTTCGCCGAGCGCGGCGCGGAAGCGGTCGACGTTCTCCGCCGTCGCCGACTGGTCGTTCTCCGCAAACGCGAAGTACACCTCGCCGCGAACATCCGCGAGATCGCGATGCGGCGAGTCCGGCTGGTCGGTGACCAGCGCGCCGGGGTGGATGCCCGCCGCCGCAACGAACTCATCCGGGAGGGCGGCAGCGGCGTGGAGCGCCATGCGGGCGCCCATGCAGTAGCCGACGCAGACCTTTGGGCCGCCAGCCGCGGCAGGGTCGTCCGCGATCGCATCGAAGATCGCCTCGGTGTCCGCGACCACAGCGTTCGGCTTCACGCTCCCGACAATGCTCATCAGCCGAGCGCGGTACGCCTCGTCGCCCATCCGCGAGAAGTCGAATGTCAACTTCTCGCCGGATCGGTAGAACAGGTCCGGCGCGACGCAGTAATAGCCGTCGGCCGCGAACCGGCGCGCGTTCGACTTGATCTGATCGCGGTAGCCGACGCCGTCCATGTACAGGACCGCGACCGGGAAGGGGCCATCGCCATCCGGATGGGTTACGAACGTCGTCATCCCGCCGTCCGGGGTCGAGATCCTCGTCTCTTGCTCGTACACGTCGCCTCCTTAGGTGTAGATGGGGGTCACCACCACTTTGCGTTCGCGCGCGCTGTCCGTGCCTCCGGTCGTGTCCAGCGCGTCGAGCGTGGCCATCTCGTCGTCCGACAGCGTGAAGTCGAAGATCTGGGCGTTCTGCTCGATGCGCTCGCGGTGGGTCGACTTCGGGAGCACGATCGTCCCGCGCTGAAGGCACCAGCGAAGCAGGACCTGCGCGGGCGTACGCCCGACGGACTCGGCCACCCGCGCGACGGTCGGATCGGAAAGATGCCGGCCGGTCCCGAGCGGGCTGTAGGCCTCAACCGCCACGTTGCGCGCCTCGCACGCCTCGAGCAGCGACCGCCGGTACTCGAATGGACTGAACTGCACCTGATTGATCACCGGCGGCGTGTCCGCGACCGCGAGCACCTGCTCGAGCTGCTGGGCGCTGAAGTTCGAGACCCCGATCGAGCGACTGTGTCCTTGTTCGCGAGCCGCCTCCATCCCCGGCCACGCCCACGTGGGTCCGTTCTGAGGCCAATGGATGATGTACAGGTCGACTTGGTCGACGCCGAGCCGGCGCAAGCTGCCCTCGATCTCCGCCACCGGGTCGCGGCGTGCCGGGTAGAACTTGGTGGTGAGGAACACCTCCTCGCGGGGGATGCCGCTGTCGCGAAGCGCCCTCCCGACGCTCGCCTCGTTGCCGTAGGCCTGCGCGGTGTCGATGTGCCGGTATCCGGTCTCGAGCGCCGACCGGACCGCCCGCTCGCACTCGGCGCCATCGGGGACCTGCCACACCCCCAGCCCGAGCAGCGGGATGGCGTTGCCGTCTGCGAGTGTCCGCTGCTCTCCACCAATCACGCTCTTGTCCAACACGTTGGTCTCCTGAAGGTCGAAACGAAAGGATCTCTCCTTTCTGACCTTAGTCCGCTCCGGCGCCGCCGGTCCGTTGCCTATTGGCACATGGGATCCAGCGTGAAGTCGGCGGTCGCCGCCGTCGCGGTCAGCGGACCGCCGGCCGGTATCAGCTGGATGTGGTTGACCTCGGTGTTGTCGGGATTGTCCGCCGGGTCGAAGGGACGGTAGAGACCGAACCGGGCGAGTTCGGCTTCGCTGATCTGAGCGGCACTCGAACGCAGCAGGCTGTTGACGCCGATGTCCTCGGCCTCGCCCTTCGTGTGAGGATCGTCTGCGTAGCCACCGACGGCAACGCTGTGAGCGGGAGTGCGATAGCCGCTGATCCCGTAGATCGTCACGTGCAGCCAAATCGCGAGCGCGTTGAGTCTCGCGGTCAGGATCGGCAGCTGGCCCTCGGTCTGACTGGTGCCGGGATCGGCCACGAATCCTGGCCCCGACGAGCTGGCGACCGGCTGCGCGTCGGCCGCATTGGTCACGCCACCGCAAAGGTTCAACTGCTTGAGCTCGCGCTTGACCTCGGACAGCGAACGGGCGTGGGCGTTCGGATCGCCCACGATGGGCGACGCGGGTCCGCCGGAGGCGGCTGGTTGTACCCCGGCCGCGGGCTCGATCGCGTGTGGGCGGGGGGCCGGCAACGAGGCAACCGTGGTCGGCTCCTCGCTGCGCGTCCCGACCTGTGCGCCACAGCCGGCGATGGCGATCGCCACGACCGCGAGCACGAGTCTGTACACCGAAAGATGGGTCATCGAGGGGTCCCCTGCACCGGGCGCGATGACGACTCCACCGCCGGCGCTTCAGGTTGACATCGGCCCGCCGACGCGTTCGCTTGAGCGATCGCTACCCGATCTTTAGTAGCCCAGAACGCGTGCCAGGGTCCGGGCGCGGCGTGCGGGCTTTCCCGATCTTGCCTCTTCCCGATCGGCCGTGGCGACGAGTTGAAGTCCCGCGTTCACCCCGAGCCATCGGAAGGGTTCGGGCTCCCAACGGCGGGAGCGGTGGTTGACCCACGGCAACGCGGTCAGGTCGCTCTTTCGCCCCAGGATCAAATCGGTGAGCGTGCGTCCGGCGAGGTTCGTGGTGGCGACGCCGTCGCCGACATAACCCCCCGCCCACGCGATCCCGGTCGCTCGATCGAGCCCGACCGACGGGTGCCAATCGCGCGCGATCGCGAGCGGCCCGCCCCACGCATGGGTGATCGCGTGTCCAGCCACGACCGGAAACAGCTCCGCCAGAAGGCTCGCCAGGCCCTCGTGGATTCGCGCGTCCGTGTCGAACGCGGGCCGTATCGCCGATCCGAAGTGATAGGGCGCACCGCGACCCCCGAATGCCAGTCGGCCGTCGGCAGTCCGCTGGCCATAGATCCGCAGATGCCGATGGTCGGTGAACGTCTCGCGACCGCGCAGCCCGATCTCGTCCCAGGCCGCGTCCGGCAACGGTTCGGTCGCGATCATCAGCGAGTAGATCGGCAGCAACGATCTCCGCGACCCCGGCAGCCGCGCCGTGTAACCCTCGGTTGCCCGGACGATCAGCTCGGCGCGGATGCGTCCACGGTCGGTCACGACCATGCGGGGCGCGAGCGACCGTGCCGCTGTCCGCTCATAGATCGGGACGCCGCCCCGCTCCACTCGCTCGGCGAGTTGGCGAACCAGCCGGCCGGGATGCACGGCTGCGCAGTGCGGGGTGTAGATCGCGCCCAAGACGTCTTGCGCGCCCGTGATCGAGCGGGCTTCCTCGCCGGAGAGGAAGCGAAGATCCTCCGCCTCGATGCCGTATCCGCGAGCGGACTCGACATCGGCGCGTGCGCGGGTGAGCTGAGCGGGGTTTCGCACTAGGTCCATGCATCCGCCCTTGGCGAAGTCGATCGGCATCTCCTCGGAAACCGCAACCGCGCCGACCTCGTCGACCGCCTGTTGCATCGCGAGCCGGAGCGCGGTGGCCTGCTCGTGCCCGTGCATCCGCACGAGCTTCCGCGGACCGACCGGAAAGATCGCAGAGCACCAACCGCCGTTACGTCCGGAGGCGCCGAACCCGACGTGAGCCTGATCGATAACGGCAAGCCTTACGTTCGGATCCGCGCGGCGGAGGTAATAGGCGGTCCACAGCCCGGTGTAGCCGGCGCCGACGATCACGACATCGACGTCGAGGTCGCGCTCGAGCGCGGGCCGGTGGCGCGGCTGAGCCCCGCTCTCGCTCCACAGAATGCGCTCCGGTTCGTCGCCTTTGGTGCGATCGGTCATGGCTCGATGATGCCGAACCGGCGGGTAGGCGCGCGTTGACGAAATCTCTACGGTCGCCGCCGCTTTCTTAGCGTCGCTTACACGAGGCCTCGGCGAGCATGACAGGTGCACCCAGTTGCGATGTCTGTTGCCGATCTTGAGCGCATTTCGTACCCGCCGCTCTCGCTCCTTCCGGGCGGGGGCTGGTGTCGGCGTGCCCATCTCGCGCTGATCGCCAGGTGGCACGCCGGCGAGCTCGATCGTCAGCTCGCTGAGGGCGCGAGCACGAGCGCGAACGCGCTCCTCGCGATCAGGGGCGGGCGGCTCACCAGCCGGCGTTACCGCTCGCGCGTCGCGGCCGGGCTGGCCAGACGCGTCCGCGACGCCGAGGCGACCACGCGCGGCTTCAGCGCGGCGGTCCGGCCCGATCGACGCGAGGTGGTCGCCGCGCGCACCGTGCTCGCGACCCTGGAGCGGCGGCTGCGTGCGCCCGAGCCGGTCAGCGCCCAGGGGATCGCGATGCTCGAGTCGCTGCTCACCGATGGTGCGAGTCCGCTGTACCTGCCCACCGAGCCCGGCGAGCTTGGAAGCCGGCTACGCGCGGCGGCAGCCGCGCTCGAACCGCTCGCGCGACACCACCCGGTCCGGGTGGGCGAGGAGGTCGCGAGATGAGCACGGCGCGGAAGCGCAGCCTGCACGAGGCGGCCCACAAGATCGGTTATGTGGCTCCACAGCCGGGCAGTGCGCTTGCGGAGGAGTCGGAGGCCACGCGGAAGCGGTTCGAGGCTCTGGCCGACGACAACCGGGACGTGATCGCCAACGCGGGCCGAGCGGTCCTGGTGCTGGGTGCGCTCGGGGTCGTCTACGGCGACATCGGCACCAGCCCCCTGTACACCGAGCAGGCCATCTTCAGCTCGTACAAGGCCACGGCGGTGATCACCCCCGCGACCGTATACGGGATTGCATCGTTGATCTTCTGGGCGCTGATGGTCGTCGTGTCGATCAAATACGCGGGCTTCATCATGCGCGCGCACAACCGTGGCGACGGCGGGATCATGGCGCTAACGGCTCTGTTGCAACGCAACAAGGTCGTCCACGGCACGCTGCTCGTGACGCTCGGGATCTTCGGCGCCGCGCTTTTCTTCGGCGACGGCATGATCACCCCCGCGATCTCGGTGCTCGGCGCAATTCAGGGAGTTCAGGTCGCCACGCCAGCGCTGTCCCATCTGGTCGTGCCGCTGTCGGTCGCGATCCTCCTCGGCCTGTTCGTCCTGCAGCGGTTCGGGTCGGGAACGATCGGTTGGCTATTTGGGCCGATCCTGCTCATCTGGTTCTCGGTGATCGGGCTGATCGGCCTCAGCCAGATACTCAAGGACCCGGCGGTGTTCCAAGGGCTATCGCCTACCTGGGCGATCCGGTTCTTCGCCGATCACGGCGCCGCCGGGTATCTCGTCCTCGGCGGCGTCGTGTTGGCGGTGACAGGCGCCGAGGCCCTGTACGCCGACCGGGGCCACTTCGGCGCCGCTCCAATCCGCATCGGCTGGTTCGGCCTCGCGCTACCGGCGCTGATCCTCAACTACCTAGGCCAGGCGGTCTTCATCCTCCACCACGCGGGGCTGGCGAAGGACGCGAACACGTTCAATCCCTTCTACCAGATGACCCCTCACTGGGCTCTGTGGCCGATGGTCGTGCTCGCCGCGATCGCGACGGTGATCGCCTCCCAGGCGGTGATCTCGGGCTCGTTCTCGGTAGCGAAGCAAGCGGTACAGCTTGGCTTCCTCCCAAGACTGCGGGTTCTGCACACGTCCACGGTCGAAGGCCAGATCTACGTCCCGATCATCAACTGGCTGTTGTGCGTCGGCGTGCTCACGCTCACGCTCGTGTTCCGGTCCTCCAACAAGCTGGGCGACATCTACGGCGTCGCGGTGACGGGGACGTTCATCCTCAACACCCTCCTGTTCCTGGCCGTTGCGCGCCAGCTGTGGGGCAGGCCCAAGCGCAAGCTCGCGCCGATCGCGGTGCTTTTCCTCACCGTGGAGGTCGCGTTCTTCAGCGCGAACATCGCGAAAGTCGAGCACGGCGCCTGGTTGCCGCTCGTGGTCGGGCTCATCATGTCGATCGTGATGATCAACTGGCGCCGCGGTCAGACGATCGTCACGAGGAATCGCGTAGCCCAAGAGGGACCGCTCCACCAGTTCCTCGGCGGTCTCGACTCCGCAAAGCCGCCGCTCGTGCGGACTCCCGGCGTCGCGGTGTTCCTCTGTCGCGACCAGGACACCACTCCACTGGCGCTCCGCGCCAGTGTCGAGCACACCCACACGCTCCCGGAGAAGGTCGTGATCGTCAGGGCTGACACCGTGAGCATTCCACACGTCGAGACTTTCGATCGCTGCGCGGCCGAGGTGCTCGGCCACGGCCGCTTCAAGGTCATCCACCTGACCGCCCGCTTCGGCTACCACGACACCCTCAACATCCCCGAGGTGCTGGTGCAGGCGCGCAAGCAGGGCATGCTCGAGCGCAACCTCGACCTAGAACACGCCTCGTACTTCGTCTCGCGGATCACCGTCACGCTCACCGACGATCCAGAAATGCCGACCTGGCGAAAGAACCTGTTCATCGCGATGGCCCGGAATGCTTCGAGCGCGATCGATCACTTCGGGCTTCCGGGCGACCGGACGGTGATCATGGGCTCGCAGGTCGCTCTCTAAACGTCTCGTCGGTCGCGAGCGCCAGGAAGGCGGCTGCGGTCGGCGATAGGCGCGAGGACCGGTGGACGAGCCCGACGGTGCGGGTGATCTTCGGCCGAGCGCTACGGACGGTCGCGCCTCGCCGCTGGGCCTCGCGCGCGAGCGGCGCCGGGAGCAGGGCGGCCCCCGCGCCGGCGAGCACGAGCGGGACGATTGCCTCCCGCGCGGCAGTTTCGACGGCGATTTCGGGCGTTACCCCGACGGCGGTGAGCGCCTGCTCGAGCAGGATTCGGGTCGAGGTGCCCGGTGGGCTGACGACGAGCGGCGTTCGTGCCAGCTCGCGGGCGCCGAGCGGCCGATCGCTGTCTGGGATCGACTCAGGAGGGAGCACGAACAGCAGCTCCTGCTCGCCGAGCGGGTGGGCGATGAGCTGCCCACCGGTCAGCGGAAGATGGGCGGCGCCGAGCTCGCACGTGCCGTCGCGGACGAGCGCCCGTACGCCGTCCGCGCTCTCGGGCTCGTGGACGCGGACCTCGATGCCGGGGTGCCGCTCTCGGAATCGGCCGATCAGGTTGGCCATGGGGTCGACTGCGAGCGTGGCTAGCGCGGCGAGTTCGAGCCTCCCGGTTCTCAGCTCGACGATCCCTGTGATCGCATCCCGCGCTTCGTCGATCGCCCGCAGGACCTGACGAGCCGGACCGACGAACGCCTCCCCGGCCGCGGATAGCCGCAGGCCACGCCCGACGCGATCGAACAGGTCCACGCCGAGCTCCGACTCCAATGCGCGAACGGCCTGGGACAGGGACGGCTGCGCGACATGCAGGCGCGTCGCGGCCCTGGTCACGCCGCCCTCGTCGACCACTGCGAGGAAGTAGTTGAGGCGGCGTTCATCCATAGGTGATTGCAGTCAATCAGATCAGAAATATGTCTTTGAACTATAGCCCCAAGCGCGCTGAAATGGATGTGTGACGCGCTCGCTCGACACTCCGCTCTCATCCGGGTGGATCGGGCGGCAGTTGCTGCGAGAGCCGCGCCGGCCGGCCGCGGTGCGCGAGAGCCCGCGTGCGTCCTGGTTCGTGGTCGGCACCGTCTGCATCGGCGCGTTCATGGGTCAGCTTGACGCGAGCATCGTGACGGTCGCGCTGCCCACAATGGGTCGCGATCTCCAGGTGAGCCTGGGCGCGGTCGAATGGGTGGCGCTCGCCTACCTGCTGGTGCTGGTCGCGACCGTGGCGACCGTCGGCCGGATCGCGGACTCCGTCGGACGCAAGCTGCTCTACGTTTACGGGTTCGGCGTGTTCACCGCGGGGTCCGTCCTCTGCGGACTGGCGCCCACGCTGCCGGTTCTCATCGCCGCGCGCGTGCTCCAGGCCATCGGCGCGGCGATGCTGCAAGCCAACAGCGTCGCGCTGATCGCCGAGGCGATGCCGCCGTCGATGCTCGGGAGGGCGATCGGCGTGCAGGGCAGCGCGCAGGCGCTGGGCCTGGCGCTCGGACCTGCGGTCGGGGGCATCTTGCTGTCGCTCGCGGGGTGGCGGTTGATCTTCCTGGTCAATCTCCCGGCGGGCGTGATCGGTCTCGCGCTCGGGTGGTTCCTGCTGCCGCGCAGCCGATCTCGTCGCGAGCTCGGCGCACCCGATGTCCTCGGCGCCGTGCTGCTCGCGCTCGCCGCGACGGGACCGCTCGTGTATCTCTCCCTCGCCGGCCGGGAGGGCTACGCGAACGGGGTGCTGCTCGCCTGTCTCGCCGCCGGCATCGTGGCCGCGGTCGGCTTCGTCCGCCGTGAGCACCGGGTCGTCGCGCCGCTTATCGATCTCTCGACGCTGCGCCGGCGAGGACTCCCGAGCGGCCTCGGCAGCGGCCTGGTGTCGTACCTGGCGCTGTTCGGAGCGCTGTTCATCGTCCCGTACTACCTCTCCGCCAACCGGGACACCGCGACGCTGATCGGGCTGCAGCTCGCGGTGCTGCCGATCGCAATCGGGATCACCGCACCGCTCGCCGGCAGACTCGTGAACCGAGTGGGCGGGCGTCTGCTGACCTCGGGCGGGCTGATCCTCGCCGCGGCCGGAATGCTTGGGATCGCGGCGATGCACGACACGCCCGCGATCCTGATCGGGCTGGCGTTGATGGGGGTTGGACTGGGATTCTTCACGCCGGCCAACAACGCGGCGGTCATGTCCGCGTCACCCCCGGGCCACGCGGGCGTCACGGGCGGCGTGCTCAATATGACGCGGGGGCTCGGCACAGCGCTCGGGGTCGCGCTCGCCGGCGCACTGTTCACGGCCGGCGCGGGTGTCGCCGGCGCGCATGTCGCGCAAGCGGATGTCGCGGTCGTCGGACGAGGCCTAACGACCGCGCTCGGAGTCCTCGGCGTGGTTACGCTCGCGACCGGCGTCGCGCCTCTGTTCGACGGCCGCCGACGCACGGCGCACTCGTAACCCGCGACGTACTCGCCAACCCGGGAGGCGGCTCGAGAAAGCGTCCTCCGGGTTCGCTTCTTCGAGCCGGCCTCCGCTCAGCGAGGCTGAAACACCTCGCATGACGTCCGGCGTCGGATCCTGGCGAGGTGATCTCGTCTCAAGAGCCGCTTGACGCGACTCCGGGGGGGTGGCGGAAGCATGATCGCGTCGCAGCCGAGTTCGTCCGCCGCCGCGGGGAGCGCCCGGTCCGGCGTGCCGGTCAACACCGTGAGCTCGGCGGGCACCGAGGCGAGGCGCGCGGCGTGTCCAAGGTCGGCACGCGCCCGGTCGAGGAGGACGTCGTTCCAGACTCCCGTTCCCCGTGACCAACGGGTGGCCAAACGCGAGGGCCGCTCTAGCTCGACGACGGCGGCAATCGTCAGGCGCGCCTGGTCTCGCTCCGCCAGAAGGCCGGCGGCGACGACCGCCTCCTCCCCCTCGGAGGTTCCGTCGTAGGCCACAAGGAGGTGCCGGTAGGCAATCTCATCACCGTACCCGACGGGCGGTAAGAACCGGATGAGCCGCGGCACCCATCTCGCACAGGGAAAGGCCCCACGTGAGAAAGTGAGAGATCGTGACTCCAGCCACTAGTAAGACAGACGATCGGTGGTCGAAACTGAGCCGTAGTGACCTCATCGCGCTCGGCAGGAAGATCGTCACCGATCGGCTCGAGAGCCTCGGATGCACGGTGACGCCGCCGAGCAGTCTGACCGGTGGCCATCTGGATGTACGCACCCCGTCCGGTCAATCGATCGAGGTGTTCTTATCCACTCAGCGGCTGGGCGGTTATGTGTTCTGGGCCCAGCGGCGATTTCAGCCTGCGAGCAACCGGTTCGCGGCTGTCGTGCTCCTGGCTGATGCCGACGATCCGCATCTCTACCTGGTGCCGAGCACCGAGTGGCGGAACGCCTCGCCTCCGCTCAAGGACCGTCCGAACATCGGGAAGAAGAGCGAGGCCGAGTACGGCATCTCGCTCGCTCGTGCGTCTCTCCCCGCTCTCATGAGATACGGGTGGGACGAGAGCTCGGCGAAGAAGTACTTCCGCTAGCCGGCAGGCGGTGTGACGTCGGCGAACCGGCGAGCGGCCTCGCGCAGCCCGTCGTGGTCAGCCCTGCAGCCCGGGCAGCTCTCGAGGTGGATCGCGGTGCCCGGGAAGACAACAGCCGGATTCTCGCCCGCGAGCTCGAGGTCGACATACGCGTCGAGAATTGCCTCGCCGGCGGTGCAGCCAGCGTCTCCCTCCTTGACGCGAAGCAGCTCGTCCAGGTCAAGATGCTCGGTCATCCGACTTGGTCCTCGTCGAGCACGGGGTGTCCGGAGTCAGCCAACCTGGTCCGGAGGTTACGCCTGGCGTCGAACAGGTTCTTGTAGATCGCATTGCGGTTGGAGCCAAGTTCGATGGCCAGCACGTCTATTGGCACGTCATTCAACGCGACCGCGACGAACACCTCACGCTGACGATCGCTCAGCTCGCCGATCGCCGCCGACAGTGCGCTCAGCTGTTCCCGCCGCTCGAGCCGGTCGCCGGGGGCGGAGGCCAGCGCGTCCGGCAGTTGTTCCCACGTGAGCGCTTCGCGGCTGGGCGGATGCGTACGCCACGCGTGGCGCGCCACCTTCCCGGAAGCTTCGAAGATCACGAACTTGTAAGCCCACGTCGTGAAGCGGCTGTTGCCTCGAAACTCGTCGACCTTGCGGAGGATGTTGACCAGGGCATCATCCGCCGTCTGCTGGGCGAGATCGTCGAACTCGGGCCCGCTGATCGATCCCAACAGGCCACGTCGTCGCGACAGCTCGTGGTACGCAATCCGCAGCAACACGTCGTGGAGCCTTGCGACCGTCTCGCCGTGGCGGGGGTGGTCTCGGTGCAGCCGCTCCACCCACAGCTCCGATTCGCGGTCCAATGCCGGCCGGACGGCGTCAGTGCCGGTGCTTGTGCTCGATTCACCGCCCACGCTGTTACGCGTCGATGCTACTCGTAAGAACCACCGCGACGATCGATGACGGGGCGTCGCGGTAAGAGGCGCGCCGCGCTGCGTCACAGATTGGGTCGCGTCCCCACCAACGAAGGGAAAGCCCATGACTCAGCGACCGATCATCGTGTTCGACGTGAACGAGACTCTGCTCGACCTGGAAACGATGCGTCCGACGTTCGACCGCATCTTCGACGACCCCGCCGCGATGCGGCTATGGTTCGCCGGCCTCATCACCTACTCCGAGGCGCTAACGCTCGCCGGCGTGTACGTGCCGTTCACGGACATCGGTGCCGCCGTGTTACGGATGTTCGCCGCTACACGTGACATCGCGATCAGTGACGCCGACGCCGCCGAGCTCACCGACCGGTTCGCATCGATGCCGCCCCATCCCGAAGTTCCAGCGGCTTTACGCCGGCTACGTGACAACGGCTTCCGTCTGTTCACACTGACCGACAACACGCTCGACATCTCCGGACGGCAGCTCGAGAAGGCCGGCGTGATCGACGTGTTTGAGCGCCGGTTCAGCGTCGATGAGACCGTCCGGCGCCACAAGCCGGCGCCGGAGGCATACCATTCGGTGGCGGCCGTCCTCGACGTCGATCCGAGCGACATCTGTCTGATCGCGTGCCACACCTGGGATACGCTGGGGGCCCTGGCGGCCGGCTGGCAGGCCGCGCTCATCCTCCGCGAGGGCAACGCCCCGCTTGACGTCGGCCCGCGGCCGGATTACATCGGCGACGACCTCGACGTGATCGCCGACCAGCTGATCGCGCGGTACCCCGCCGAACAGATCGCGATCTCCAGGGCGGGGTAAGAAGCCAGCGCAACCAGTCCCTAATGACCAGCTTGGCTAGAGGCTATGAACACAGGAGGCCACGAGATGCCCGTCACCCGTATCGCAATCCGCGAGGGCAAGACGCCGCAGTACAAGCAGGCACTGATGGACGAGATCTACGAAGCGATGCGCGAGACCGTGGCGATCAAGGATGGCGACCGCTTCATGGCCCTCACCGAGCATGGCGAGAACGAGTTCGCCTACGAGCCATTTCTCGGAATCGACCGCGGCGACGACCTCGTTCAAATACAGGTGTTCTGGGCACCCGGCAAGGCGGTCGACGCAAAGCTCGCGATGTACAAGCGAATCGTCGAGCGCCTCGGGCACAATCCCGGCGTCCGGCCTGAGGACGTACTGATCTCGGTGACCGAGACGGCGGCCGAGAACTGGTCGTTCGGCAACGGCGAGACCCAGTTCTACAAGCCGGCTGACCATCAGCCCGCGGCGGCTTGACAACGCGCATCTTCCCGACGACCGAAAGGAACGACGATGGGATTAGCGTGGCAGCAGGGACCGCTAGCGCCGGGGTCGGTCGGACGGTTTCTCGTCCCCGACCCACTCCCCGCGCGACTCCTCTACGCGGAACCGCTCCGGCGGCGGATGCGGGTCCGGTTCGCCGAGACCTGGATCGCGCAGAGTGATGACGTCGTGCTGTTGCACGAGCCCGGGCGTTACCCCGTCGCTTACTTCCCCAAGCGGGACATCGCCGCCGACGTACTCGGGCGCACCGACCGGACAACCGATCATCGCGACCTCGGTCGGACGGCCTGGTACGCCGTCCGACTTGGCGACCGCGAAGCTCCGCGCGGTGCGTGGGAGCACACGGCTCTCCCCGCATTCGCGGACATCCTGACCGACCGCATCGCGTTTGCCTGGCACGCGATGGACGCGTTCTACGAAGAGGACGAGCGGATCGTGGGCCACGCGTCCGACGCGTATCACCGCATCGACATCCGCCAGACGTCACGGCACTTGATCGTCCGGGCTGGAGACCAGGAGCTGGTGGAGTCGAATCGGCCGCTCGTTCTGTACGAGTCGGGATTCGCGCCCCGCTGGTATGTGCCGCGCGAGGACATCAACGAGGCCGCGCTCGAACCCGTTGACCTACAGACCTTCTGCCCGTACAAGGGACTGTGCAGTTACTACGACATCGGCGACGCCCGCCGCGCAGCTTGGTCGTATCTCGACCCATACCGCGACGTCGATCGGATCTCCGACCTGATCTCGTTCGAGCCGGATAAGGTCACCGTTGTGATCGACGGCGTCGTCCAGCACCTCGCGCCCGGCCAGCACGTCGTCGCGCACGGGCCCGACCGCAACCTCGATCTCGACGAGGTCGCCGCCTGATCGCCGCGCCTCGGGCACCCGAGACAGTTCGGAATCTGGGCGCCGGCGGCACATTCCGGCTCGAGCCGCCGCGCCTTCGCACGACCGGCGACCCAAGTGAGGAGCGGCACGCAACCTGGTTCGAGCTGTTCTTCGACCTCGTGTTCGTCGCCGCGGTCAGCCAGCTCGGTACGGCGCTCGCTCGTGATCCTTCGGCGGCGGTGTTCGCGCGCTACACGGGCCTGTTCGTGGTGATCGTGTGGGCCTGGATCGTGTACACGCTGTACACCAACCGCTTCGACACGGACGACCTCGTCTTTCGCCTCGCGAAGTCGGGGGCGATGGTGGCGATTGCAGCGCTCGCCGTGAATCTGCATCGGCTGATGGCGGGTGGCGACGGAGCGGTTGGGTTCGCCGCCGGATACGTCGTCCTTCGTCTGTTGCTGCTCGCCCTGTACGGCCGGGCCCGACACCATGTCCATGGGCAAGGCCACAGGCTGGCTGACCTATACCTCGCCGGTTACTCGTTCACGATGGGGCTGTGGCTGCTGTCGATCTTCATCCCCGGTCCGTATCGCTACGTCCTCTGGGGCGTGGCGATGCTGATCGACCTCGCCATACCGATCCGCGGATGGGCGGTCCTGAAGGGCCGTGCCGTTGTGGTCTCGCACCTGACCGAGCGCTTCGGCACGTTCTTCATCATCGTCCTCGGCGAATCGGTCGTGGCCGTCGTCGCGGGTGTTGCCGGGCTCGAGTTCACGGTCGAATCGTGGATCGTCGCGGGCCTCTGCTTCGTGGTTGTGCTGTGCACGTGGTGGATCTATTTCGACCTCGCCGACACGTCGGTGGTTGGCCGCGGCGCGCTCGGGCTGGTTTATGTCTACTGCCACTTCCCGTTGCTGGCCGGCGTGGCGGCATTTGGCGCGGGCACGAAGCTCGCGATCGAGCACGGGGCGCAGCCGGCCTTGGCCGCCGGCACCCGCTGGGCGCTCGCGGGCGGAATCGGCGCATTCGCTTTGTCGCTGGCGATCCTCCACGTCGGGGCTGAATGGACATCACCGCGAGACCGGACGTTCATCGGCCGGATCGCACTGGCCGCGCTCGCGATCGCGTTGGCCGCGGCCGGAGGCGGGACTGCGCCGGTCGCGTTCGTGGGACTGCTGACCGCCGCCATGTTCGGCCAGCTGATGCTCGAGGCACTAACGCCCCGCGCGGGAGCGGCGACCGTGTTCGAACCGATCGAACGGTTCCAGGAATCATCTAGCGCAAATCCTCAGACACGAGCTGAGCGGCCATGACGCCGCGGCGTATAGGCATTGTCGGCGCCGGAATCCTCGGCCTGGCTGTCGGACGCCGGGTGACGCAGCTCACCCCTGAAGCGGAAGTGACCGTTATCGACAAGGAACGGGAATGCGCCGTGCATCAGACCGGGCACAACAGCGGCGTCATGCACGCCGGGGTGTATTACCCACCTGGATCGCTCAAGGCGACGCTCTGCCGCCGCGGCATCGACTTGTTGAAGTCGTTCTGTGACGAGAACGCCGTGCCCTACGACGAGTGCGGAAAGGTGATCGTCGCCCGCGACAAGAGCGAAGTCTCGAGGCTGGATGAGATCGAGCGGCGCGCGAGGGCCAACGGTGTGCCCGGCCTGCGGCGGCTCGCCGGCTCGCAACTTGCCGACGTGGAGCCCCACGTTCGCGGCGTCGGTGGACTGCACTCTCCGAGCACCGCGATCGTCGACTTCCGAGCGGTGGCCCGGGCGTTCGCCGCCGACCTCGAGCGGAGTGGGGTCACCTTCCGCTTCGGCTTTGAGGTGTCAACAATCGACCGAGCCGGCGACGAGATTCGCCTCGGCGGTTCCTCCGGCGAGGCGCTGCCCTTCGACCGCGCCGTCCTTTGCGGTGGGCTGCAATCCGACCGGCTGGCGCGGCTGGCCGGCGACGGACCGGACCCGGCGATCGTCCCGTTTCGGGGTGAATACCATCGCCTGCTTCCGCCCCGCAGTCACCTCGTCCAGGGTCTGATCTATCCAGTTCCCGACCCGGCGTTTCCGTTTCTCGGTGTGCACTTCACGCGGAGGATCGACGGCACAGTCGACATTGGACCCAACGCGGTCCTGGCCCTGGCTCGTGAGGGCTACAGGCGTCGCGATGTTTCACTCGCCGACGCGCGCGACATCATCCGCTCGCCGGGATTCCGGCGCCTCGCACGCCGTCACTGGCGAGTCGGCCTGAGCGAGGTTCACGGCTCGCTGTCCCGGCGCGCGTTCGTCGCCGATGCTCAGACGTTCGTGCCCGAATTGCGTCCCGCGGACGTTGTCCCCGCGCCTGCCGGCGTGCGCGCACAGGCCATCGACCCCGACGGCTCACTCGTCGACGATTTTCGCATCAGCGATGCCGACGGGATCATCATCGTCCGCAACGCGCCTTCGCCCGCCGCCACCTCGTCGTTGGCGATCGCCGAACACATCGCCCCGCAGGTCATCGGACGGTCCGCCGAGCCGGTTCTGTGACCCCGACCCGCGCGCTTTACATTCTCTGGCGTGTCGACTCATCCAGAGCGGGCGTCGCTCGAGGATCTGCGGTTCCGGCCGGCGGGCCCCGCGGATGCCGAGGCGGTCGCCGCACTCCACGCTGACAGCTGGCGGCGCCACTATCGGGGCGCGTATTCCGATGAATTCCTGAACGGCGACGTCCATGGGGACCGGCTGGTCGTGTGGACGGCGCGGCTGGAGGAGCGCGATCGCCCCAGCCAGACGATCGTCGCGGAAGATGGTCGAAGTCTGATCGCGTTCGCCCATACGGTGTTCGAGGAGGATCCGCGGTGGGGCGCGCTCTTGGACAACCTCCACGTCGCCCCCGGCGAGAAGCGCCGAGGAATCGGGTCGCGGCTGCTCGCGTTGACGGCCGAGGCAGTGCTCGCCCGCGGTAGCGGGTTGTACCTGTGGGTGCTCGAGCAGAACGTCGATGCGCGCGCGTTCTATGAGGCGCGCGGAGGGCGCTGCGTGGAGCGATCGCCGGTTCCACCTCCGGGCGGCGTTGCGGCCAGGCTCATTGGCTCACCCGTTGGTTTGCGTTACGCGTGGCCTGACCCCGCTGTTGCAACTGGGACTAACCGAAAGTGAACACGTATGCGTGAACACCCGGGTCTGGGAAGGTGATCTCGAACGTGTGCTCGGCGACCCGGTTCCGTTGCCGGATCAGCTGATACAGGCGCGGTTCGGTGACGCTGCCCTCGCCGCGTTCGTCGGTGTCCTCGCCGTGGTCGCCTCGGGGCGGCTCGCCGTCAAGCAGGACGCGAAAGCGCACGGGCCGGTCGTGCGCCGCCGCCGCCATAACCAGATGCAGGTCGCGCGCGTGGAACCGGTGCACGATCCGGCCTCCCGGCGCGTTCAGCACCGCTGTCTCGCGACCCACCGTCCAATCGCCCGCGAGCGCCCAGCGGTTGAGGCGGAGGGCATCCGGCAGCGTGTACTCGCGGGCCCGATCGTGCGAAGCGCCGCCGGGTGATGAGAGGTTCGTCGCGCGCAGATAGCCGATGTAGGTCTCCGGAGAGTGCAGGTCGTCCCAGTCCGCGGGAGCCTCGATGCCCTGGCCGTCACCCGAGACCAGATCGCGGGTGACGTGATCGGCGCCGGCCGCGGCGAGCAGTTGCTGGATCACGGTCTCCGAGTACTCGTACTCGCCCTCGCCGAATTGGTGGTGACGAATCTGGCCCTCGGCATCGACGAAGTACTGGGCCGGCCAATACTCGTTGCCGAACGCGCGCCAGATCCGGTAGTCGCTGTCGACCGCGATCGGGTAATCGATCCTCATCTCCTCCGCTGCTCGGCGAACGTTCTCGAGGTCGTGCTCGACCTCGAACTCCGGGGTGTGGGAGCCGAGCATGACAAGCCCGTCGGCTCGGTACTTCTCAAACCAGCTGCGGACATATGGCAGCGTCCGGAGCCAGTTGATGCATGTGAACGTCCAGAACTGGACCACCACGGGTCGTCCACGGAGGGATTCCGGCGTAACCGGCTCCGAGTTGAGCCATCCGGTCGCGCCGGCGAACGAGGGGAGTCCGCCCTCGATCGGCAACTCGAGCCTGCTTGGCACGTGCGTTATTGGATCACAGTGAGCTGATCGCCCGCCGGAGTTCGGCGATAGAGGACGTGCCGGCGGTCGCGAGCGCGCGTGAGCAGCCCGGTGGCATGGAGAACCTGTAGGTGTTGCGAGACGGCGCTCGGGGTGACCTTGAGTCGACGGGCGATCTCGACGGTGGGCAGTGGCTCCTCGAGCATCTGGAGCAGGAGCGCCCGGGTCCGGCCGAGCAGGTCGACCAGCGCCGTCGGGTCGGGATGGGGCGGAGGGCTCCACAGGGTCCCGATGCCGCGGCTCGGGTAGGCGAGCGAGGGCGGCTCGCCGGGGTCGAGCGGTGGCACGGGCTTGTAGGCGAAGATCGACGGCGTGAGCAGCAGGCCACGGCCGGCCGCCGCGACGGTGTGGTCGCCGACCATCTCGGTAACGGTCAAGACGCCCTCGCGCCACCGCAGGTTGGGGTGGATGTCGGCGAACAGGCGGGTGGCGCCTCCGGTTGCCAGCTGGCGCGCCCGGTAGGTCGTGTCGGCTTCGAGCACGAGCTGCATCTCCGGCCAGCCCGGGGCGAGGGAGCGTTGCCAGTGACGCTCCAGCGCGTCGCAAATCGCGTCGCGCAGCGCCGTGGTCGGCTCGTCATCGGGAACCGTCGCCGCTCTGAGCTCATCAGGTGCGGCGTCAGGCGCGTGGGTGGCCACCAGATCGCGGCGCACGATGCCGGGCGGGGTCGTGCGCACGGCGGCCAGCTCGTCGTCGAAGCGCTCGACGAACCTCGTCGGACGCGGCGTCAGGAAGTCGGGGACCGGGCGGCTCGGATTGCCGCGAAAGTCGGGCGGGATGCGGCTGGGCCCGACCAGAGAATGCAGCAGGCGGGCGTCTTCCGGGTCGGTGCGACTACCAGGCGCGCGCAGCCACGGGAGGTGGAGGGTATGGCGGCTCGGGTCGGTGAGAGCCCAGAGGCTGAACACGGTCTCGGTCAGCGGAGAGATCCCGAAGCGCGTATTCGCGAGGTCCTCGACGCCGAGCTCAATGCGGATCATTTAGCCATACGCTACATCCATTTGGGCGCTCCGTGTCTTCGATTGAACTGGCCGCATGAGCTCCGTTCAAACCCCCAAAGGAGGGCACGATGAGCCACATCGCGTACAAGCTCGCTCTGATCCGGCGAGATCAGCTGCTCCGTGAGGCTGCCGATCGTCGGCTCGCCACCGAGTCGGACTCGGAGAGGCCAGGTTCGGCGAGGGCGGCGGGCGCCCGCCGGCCGCATCGGCTCTCGCGCCTGGAGTGGCGGTTTCGAGTGACCGCGAGGACCCGCTCATGAAAGGTTTCGACCCGAAGGCGAGTTTCGGCTACGAGACTCCAAGCGCTACGACGCCGTCGAGACGCGCAGCACGTGGTCATCGGCGACATGGCGGGCACCGGCATGGGACGGAAGTACGGGCTCGTCTACCTCGTCTACAACACGATCGGCAACCTGCTCACCCAGGACAGCCAGGTCCGCTGCTTTGAGAACGCGGTGCGGCACCTGAACGACGACGGCGCGTTCGTCGTCGAATGCCGGGTGCCGACCGTCCCGGCGCGGCCCGGTCACCAGTTCGTCGACGCCGAGCAGGGAGCGGCGAACGCCGTGGCGCTCGACATCGGACGCTACGACCCGGTCACCCAGCTACTGGACGAGAACCATGTCCGCATCAGCGCCGACGGCATCTCGCTCGGCGCGATCAGCCTTCGTCTGGCCAATCCGCCGGAATTCGACCTGATGGCGCGGGTCGCGGGTCTCCGGCTCCGTCAGAGAACGGGCGGGTGGCATGGCGAGCCGTTCACGGCGTCGAGCTGGCGCCACGTCAGCGTGTACGAGCACGCTCAACCGCAACAATGATCAGGAGGAGTGACATGAGCAGCGAACAGGTCGACGAATACCTGAGTGGTCTCGACGAGCGCAAGCGCGCCACGCTCCAGACGCTGCGGCGCACGATCCTCGAGGTCGTGCCGGAAGCCGACCAGGTGATCTCGTACGGGCTGCCGGCGTTCCGCCTCCACGGAGAGACCGTCGCCGGCTTTGCCGCGTTCAAGACCCACCTGAGCTACCTGCCGTTCAGCGGCTCGGTCCTCGGGCAGCTCGGAGGCGAGCTCGAGGGCTACCAGATGACCAAGAGCTCGCTGCACTTCGCGGTCGATCGACCGCTGCCCAAGGGCCTCGTGCAGAGGCTGATCGACGTTCGCCTCGCGGAAGTCGCCCGGCGTTCGCGCTCCTGATGCTCGCGTACGTCTTCTGGCACCAACCCGGCGTGGGCCAGGCGGTCGAACTGTACGAGCGGGCGCTGGTCGGTTTTCACCGGCGGCTGCAGGACGTCCCGGTGCCTGGGCTGGTGGCGTCGGGCACCGCTCGAGTGGCCGGGCTCCCGTGGATGTGCGGAGACGGGTACGAGGATTGGTATGCGGTCGAGGACTACGCCGCACTGGGCGTTCTCAACGATGCGGCGATCGACGCTGGGCACGCCGAAGCCCACGATCGCGCCGCCCACGCCGCCGGCTTCGGTGCTGGGGGTCTGTACGCACTCGAGCGGGGGACGATCGACGCGCCGGCCGGCCACTGCGCGTGGCTGACCAAGCCGACCGGGGTCAGCTACCCCGAGTTCGCCGAGCAGTTGACCGCCCTCGCCGCCGGCGAAGCGGTCACCGTGTGGCGCCGGCAGATGGTGCTCGGCCCCGCTCCCGAGTATCGCGTGACCGCCGGCCGCGAGCTGGCAATGCCCGCCGACATGGCGGCGGTGGTCTGCCGGCTCGCGAGCCTGAGCGTCGCCTGAACACCGCGCACGGTCCGCGCGGATCAGGTCCTGAGCACGGTCGAGACGAGGCCCGTGGTGACCTCGTAGACGTGACCCGAGATCGACACGCGCTCGGACACCGATCGCGCCGCGCGCAGCCGCTCGACGTCCGACCGGACCGTGGCGGTGGGGTCGAGCACCGCTCCGTCGGTCAGGCTGTCGGGGTCGGCTCCGATCCGCTCGGCGTAACGATTGCGGAAATCGTCGTCGGCGAGCGCGCCCGTCGCGCATTGGGTGTGGTGGATCACGGCGACCTCGAACAGCGGTCCCTGTGGGATTACGCCCTCGACCAGCTGGCTGAGGAAGGAGATCTCGCGGACGACGTCGTCGGTCACGCGGCCGCCGGCGTTCCGCAGGACGGCCGCGTCGCCGAGGCCGATGCCGAGGAACGCCGCGGGGTCGACGCGCGGGTCGAGACAGGTGACGACGATCAGGTTGAGCTTGGGCATGATCGTCACGTCGCGGTAGGCGCCTGACGCGGCGAACTCACGGTTGCGATCGAGAGCGGGGTCGATGTGGGGCATGGCTGGATCCTCTACGGCTGGTGGATTTGTGGACACTGTCCACTATACAGCATATGTGGACGCTGTCCACTAGCCTTACGCAACGGAGACGAAGAACAGTGCAGTCGACCGATCGCTCCCAACGCCGGGGACCGCGTCCACGCGGCATGGTTCGCGCTTCCCTCGTCGACGCGGGCCTCGAACTCGCGCGATCCGGCGGTCCGGACGCCGTCGTGCTCCGCGAGGTGACCCGCATGGTGGGCGTCGTTCCAAACACGGCCTACCGGCACTTCGCCGATCGGGACGCGCTGCTCGCGGCGGTCCGGGACGCCGCGCTCGGGGAACTCGCGAAGCGTATGGCCGATGGGATGAGTCGAGTGCGCGCGGGACCGCACACCCCGACCGGGGCGCGACTGCGCCTAGGGGCGGTCGGCCGGGCGTACCTCGAGTTTGCGCGCACCGAGCCGGGGCTGTTCGACACCGCATTCACGGCGACCGAGCATCCCCCGGCCGCGGCGGACGGCGAGCCACGGCCGTTCGAGCACCTACGGGCCGCGCTCGACGACCTCGTCGCGGCCGGCTTGCTGGATCCGGCCCGCCGCCCCGAGGTCGAATACCCGACGTGGGCCACCGTCCACGGACTCGCGGTGCTGTTCCGCGGCCCGTTGCGGTCGCTGTCAGACCGCGAGAAGACCAGAATCGAGCGTCAGGCCGGCGCCTTCATCGAGGCGTCGATACGCTGAGACCCCGCCGATCGGGGCGGGGTCTCAGTCGCGGGGGAAGGGTCCGCGGGGACGCTCAGGGCATTTCCGCGCGGACACTCATTCCCAGCGAAACAGGCGAGTGGCGATGACCCATGAGCCCACCGCCCAGACCGCGAGCACGAGCAACGGCTCGAGGCCCGGGCTCTGTCCGCCGAACGCGGCGTGCAGGGCGTTGAAGCCGGCTCCGGTGGGGAGCGCCTTGCCGATGTCCTGGATCACCTGGGAGTGGATCTCCTGCAGCGGGACGTACAGGCCGGAGAAGAACGCCAGCGGGTAGAACGCGACCGCGGTCAGGGCCTGGGCGATTTGCGGGCTCCCCGCCACAGCGGCGATGAGGAGGCCGAGTCCCAGCGTCGCCGCGCCGGTGAGCACGAGCGTCACGAACGACACCAGGTACCCGCCGGCGTCGTGCGGAAGCGCCAGGCCGTACGCGCCCGCGCCGGCGCCGAGGAGAATCGTGAGCCCGATCACCGCCAGGAGCACGCTGACGGCCGTCTGCGCTGCCAGGACCCACGACGGGTGAACCGGCGTGGTTGACATCCGGCGAAGGACGCCTTGCCGGCGGTAGGCCGACAACTGCTGGGGAAGCGTCATCAGCCCGACCGCGATGAGCACGAACACCAGCAGCGTCGGCACGTAGAGGTTGAAGAACGAGATGCCGCCAAGTGCCTTGGTGGGGCGGGTCGTCGCCGGGATGCTGCCGAAGATCACCAGCAGCACGAACGGGATCCCGACGGCTACTACCAGCCCGACCGGGCGGCGGAGGGCGATCTTGATCTCGCTGGCGACGAGCAGGCCGAACGCCCGCCGCTGTCGGGGGGTGAGGGTGATGGCCGAGGCGCTCATCGGGTCGCTCCGTTCGTGTCGTGAGGTGTCTCATCGGTGAAGGCCAGGAATGCGTCCTCGAGGTTTGCCGTCTCCGTCTGCACGTCCTCGGCGTGGATCCCGGCTTGGTGCAGGGCGAGCACGACCGCGGTCACGAGGTCGCCGGTGCCGCCGACCACGACCTCCGGTCCGTGGTGCTCGACGGCGCTGACCTCCGGCAGCCCCGACAGCAGCTCGTCGGGGAACGTCTCGGTGGGTGTGAAGCGAACCCGCTTGCTCGTGGTCGCGGCGATCGCGAGCGCGCCCGGCCGATCGAGGGCGACGACCCGGCCGTGGTCGATCAGCGCCACGCGGTCACACAGTCGTTCGGCCTCCTCCATGAAGTGGGTCACGAGCACGATCGTCACGCCGCGGGCGCGTATCCCCTCGATCAGCCTCCACGTGTCGCGGCGGGCCTCCGGGTCAAGGCCGGTGGTGAGCTCGTCGAGCACGGCGATCTCGGGCCGGCCGATCAGCGCGAGCACGACTGACAGGCGCTGCTTCTGGCCTCCTGACAGGTGCTTGAAGTACGAGTGCTGCACCTTTTCCAGCCCGAGCGTGGCGATCAGCTCGCGGCCGTCCGCTGGCTCGCGGTAGAACGCGGCGTACAGCTCGACCGCCTCGCCGACCCGCATCAGCTCCGGCACCGCGCTGTCCTGGAGCTGCACCCCCACCCGCTCGTGCAGTTCCTGGCGGTCCCGGCGCGGGTCGAGACCGAGCACGCTGATCTCGCCCGAATCGGCGGCCCGCAGTCCCGTGATGCACTCCACGGTCGTGGTCTTGCCGGCGCCGTTGCGGCCGAGGATCCCGAAGATCTCCCCGGGCCGGACGCTGAAGCTCACGTCGTCGACCGCGACCGTCGTTCCGTATGTCTTGCGCACGTGCGATACCTCGATCACCGCCGGTGCCGACGGGTCGCTCGGCACCGATGCAGACAATCCGTTGTCCGTCCGAATTAGCTCTTGGATGCTCATAACGCGTCTCGTCCTTCTCGATATATTTCAGCGATATGAACATGATATCACGCCGTTGATGGTGATACAATATGCATGTGATATCGGATCAAGACGTAGCCAAGGAGGCGCTGGCGCCCGGGCTATTGGTTTCGGACCACGCGCACGAGCAGCGACCCGCCTGGGTCGCGCCCGGGTTGCCGATGTTTATCGGCGTTCTCGTGGGCTTCGCCTTGGGGATCGGGCTGACGATCTCCGGCGGCGAGAGCCACAACAGCGGGCTCGGGGTCTTCGGCGTCATCATCATCGTCGTCGTGGGCTTTGCCGCCGGCGGCTTCTTCGTCGTGCAGCCGAACCAGGCGCGGGTGCTGGTCCTGTTCGGCAGCTACATCGGCTCGGTGACCGAGGCCGGCTGGTGGTGGTGCAACCCGTTCGCGAAGAAACAAAAGATCTCGTTGCGGGTTCGGAACTTCCAGAGCGAGCGGATCAAGGTCAACGACGCCAGCGGGAATCCGATCGAGATCGCGGCGGTAGTCGTCTGGCGCATCGTCGACACGGCCAAGGCGGCCTTCGACGTCGCCGACTACGACCAGTTCGTGACCGTGCAGAGCGAGACATCGCTCCGTCATCTCGCCAGCGAATACCCCTACGACGACTACCGCTCAGACACGATCTCCCTGCGCGGCAACACCGACGAGGTTCGCAACAGCGTCCAGGTCGAGCTCCAGGCCCGCCTGCAGCTGGCCGGCATCGAGATCCTGGAGACGCGGTTGACCCACCTCGCGTACGCGCCCGAGATCGCCGAGGTCATGCTCCGCCGCCAGCAGGCCGAGGCGATCCTCGCCGCCCGCAAGACGATGGTCCAGGGTGCGGTTAGTCTCGTGCAGATGGCGCTCGCGCAGCTTGCCGACTCGGACCTCGTCGAGCTCGATACCGAGCGCAAGGCCGCGATGGTGTCTAACTTGATGATCGTGCTGTCCGGCGACCACTCCCCGACCCCCGTGATCAACACGGGCACCCTCTACACGTAAGGCGAGCCTGGATGCCTGATAGCAAACGGTTCCTGCTTCGACTCGATCCTCGTCTGTTCGAGGCGCTCCGCCGCTGGGCGAACGAAGACCTTCGCAGCATCAACGCCCAGATCGAGTTCCTGCTCACCGACGCGGCCCGCCGAGCGGGGCGTCTCCCCAGCAAGCCCGTCCCGCGTCCGCGGCCGGGCACGTCGACCGACGGCGACACCGCACCCGATTTCGACGCCCCGACCGACGAGCTGAGCGACGAGACGACGGTCTCGCGCCACTAGGCGCCTGAGGGTGGGTGCGGCGGTCCCAGGCGCGCTCCGCGGCATACACGACACGACTCTCGCGCTCCCTGGCGCCACCGTGACGTGTGACGCACGTGGGGGGATGCGCGACGCGGCACGGTCCGGCCGAGCCGGCTCCGGTGACGCGTCTTGCAGGTGGCCGATCCGCGACCTTGGCGCAAACGGGGCCCACGGGTGCGGCCGGCGGGGCGATCGGTCAAGGTTTGCGGCGTCCGACAACGCGAAGCAGAGGGGGACCGACCCGCATGACCGACAGCGCAGACATCCGCTCACCGAATGTCGCGATCGTCACCGGCGCCGACGGGGGCATCGGGGCTGGGGTGGTGAGTGCGTTTCGCGACGTCGGCTACGCCGTGGTGGGCACATCGAAGTCGATGCCGTCCTCCGACGAGCCCGATTACCTGACGGTCGAAGGTGACATCACTCGACCCGAGACGGCCGCGCTCGTCGTCGAGGAGGCGCTCGGTCGGTTCGGCCGGATCGACAGCCTGGTCAACATGGCCGGGATCTACATCGGCAAGTCGTTCACCGATTACACGCTCGACGACTACCTTGCGATCACCGCCGTGAACCTGACCGGGTTCTTCCACATCACCCAGCGCGTCCTCCCCCAGATGGTCAGCCAGGGACGCGGTCATGTGGTCAACATCACGACCAGCCTCGTCGACCACGCCGATAGCCAGCGGCCGGCCGCGCTCACGGCCCTCACCAAGGGGGGGCTGGCCGCCGTCACCCGCTCGCTGGCGATCGAGTACGCGTCGCGCGGCGTCAGAGTCAATGCGGTTTCGCCCGGCGTGATCGAGACTCCGCTGCACGATCCCGCGTCCTACGAGGGCCTGGCCGCCCTTCACCCCCTGGGGAGGGTGGGCGAGGTCAGCGATGTCGCCGACGCGATCCTGTATCTCGAACGGGCGACGTTCGTCACCGGCGAGATCCTGCACGTCGACGGCGGGCAGGCCGCCGGGCACTGACGCGACGAAGGTGATGTCGTGCCCGTCGGCGGAAGCTGAATCTCTAGAAGGGTGGGTCGACGCCGAGCTCGGCGACGAGCATCGTGCCCCGGGCGCCGTTGTCGCCAAGCCGATCGGGGATGGTCGCGCCGGCGGCGAGCAGGATCCGCACCACCTCGGCGTAGGGCTCGGTCGGGATCTCGTCGATCGTTCGCATCGTCGGGCCGCCCTCGGGATCGTGACAGTGGCGGGAGCCGTGAAGCGCGGCTCCGATCGCGCTGCCGCCGTCGCGGAACGTGAGCGCCGCGCCGCGCTCAACCAAGTCGCGCGTCATGTCCACGCGGCCGCGCCAGCACGCGTGGCCGAGCGGGATCTCCTCACCGTCAGGGTTGCCGTCGATCCGTCCGCCCGCGTCGAGGAGCCGGCGCATCGTCTCGAGATGTCCGCCCTCGACCGCCCCCATCACCATCTCGTCGATCGTTGAGGGCGCGACACCGGGCGGGACCAGGTGATCGGCCCCCGCGACGAGCTCACCGAGCGCGCGGTCGTCGTCGCTGATCGCCGACGCGTCGGCGCCGCGCTCGCGCAGGAGCGTCGTCACCGCGTCCTCACCCCACCGGACCGCGACCCGAAGCGCGGTGAGGCCGTGCTGGTCCGGCGCATCGATCGGCGCGCCGGCGTCGAGCAGCGCGGCGACGGTCCGCAGCGGACGCCGGCGCCACACCGCCTGGTGGAGATGACCGGCGTCAGCCCGAGCGCCGTGCGTGCAGAACATCTCGACCATCTCGGCGTTGGGGAAGTTGAGCGCCCGTCCCAGGTCGTAGTCGACGAGGTCCTGCCTGGCGCCGGCGTCGATCACGAGCATCGCGCACGTCGGGTCCGGGAACTCGCACGCGTGGTAGAGGATCTCGTTGCCGTGATAGCCGTCGCGATCGTCGGTCGGGTTGGCCCCGGCGTCGAGCAGCATCCGCGTCAGCTCGGGGTCGCCGGCGATCCCGGCGGCGCCGTACAGCGCGACCTGGATCCAGTCCCCGTCGTGAATGTAGGAGGCGTCTGGATCGGCCCCAGCGGCGAGCAGGCGCCGCACGACCTCGCGGATCCCCGGCGCCCGCTCCGGATCGCCACGGAGCAAGCGCGAGAAACAGGCGTACAGGATCAGCTCCCAGCCGTTCGGTTCGGTTGGCTCGTTGACCGCCGCCGGCCGCGCCGCGAGCAGCCGCGAGACCTCGTCAGCCTCGCCCGTGGCGCACGCGCAAGCGAGGTCGTAGCGGGCGAGCCCGGGATCGACGGCGAGTAGGGCCCACGCTCGCCGGAGGTCGGCGGACGTGACCGACGCGATCAGCGCGGTGGCGCGCTCCGGGGCGTCGAGGGTCAGCGCCTCGACGTGGAACTTCAGCCGCGGCCACGAACGGAACCCATACTCGCGGGCGATCGCCAGCTGCGCGAGCGCGATCGAGCGGAACTCACCCGCGGCGTGCCGACGCTTGGCTTCGTCGCGCAGTTCGTTCAGGTCCGGACGGGAAGGCAGAGAACGCGGCTTGGACATGTCAGCTCCTGCTCGGTCTTCATGGCCTGCCCCGATCATCGCGCGGGCCGAGCGGCGCGGGCTCCGACGACGACCCTCATCGGGGACACACTATTTTCCACCCGCGGGATGAGGAGCGAGGTGACGACGCCCACGATCAGCGCGCCGGCGCAGATGCCGAAGGCGAGAGTGAACCCATCGTCGGTCGGCAGGCCATGGTGGACCGAGCCCGTGATGCAAGTCGTCGCCAACTGTGCCCCGAACGCTCCGCCGAGAGTCCGCATGACGGTGTTGACGCCGGTGGCGACGCCGGTCTGATCCTGCCGCACGGCCGCGACGATCAGGTTGGCCAGCGAGCTCAGCCCGAGTCCCAGTCCGAGTCCAAGGATGATCGTCGGCCCGAACAGCTCGAGGGTCGTCGCGTGCCCGTCGAACAGCGCCACGTAGGCGACGAGCACGCACGCCATCCCGGCCTGGAGCTGTGCTCGCGAGCCGAGCCGCCGCTCGATCCGCCCGGTATACGGTCCGACAGCGAGCTGCACCGCGGCGGTTGGGAGCATGAACAGCCCGGCGGCGATCGCCGACCCGCCGAACCCGACGCCGCTGCTCCTGGGGAGCTCCACCAGCTCCGGGATCACCGCGATCGAGGCGTACATCCCGACGCCGAGCAGGAACGCCGCAAGGTTCGTGGTCCAGACCGCGCGCTCCGCCATCATGCGCATGTCGACGAGCGGCTCGTGTGACCGGTGCTCGTTCAGCACCCATGCCGCGACCACCGCAGCCGCGGCGGCGAACACGCCGACGGTCATCGGCGAGCCCCAGCCCCAGCTGCCCGACTCGCTGACGGCGACGAGCAGGCCGCCCAGGCCCGTGGCCATCAGCGCCGCCGAGCTCCAGTTGATGCTCGCCGAGTTACGCGCCGGCGACCGAGGGACGCACATGATCGTCAGCGCCGTGGTCGCAGCGATCACCGCCAGCGGCAGCCAGAACAGCCAGTGGTAGGAGAGGTGCTGGAGGATGAAGCCGGGAACGATCAGGCCGAGGCCGGCGCCGATCCCCACGAACGATGAGACGAGACCGATCGCGCCGGCGGTCCGCTCGCGCGGGAACTGGTCTCGAACGATGCCGAACGCAAGCGGGTAGATCGCGCCGCCGGCGCCCTGGACCGCCCGGCCGAGAAGCATGATCGGCAGCGAGGGCGCCAGCGCGCAGATCAGCGTGCCCCCGGCGAGTGCGACCATCACTGCCCCGAGGACACGGTCCTTGCCGAGGATGTCCCCGGCGCGGCCGAGGATCGGCGTCAGCACCGCCGTGCTCAGCAGGTTGGCGGTCAGGATCCACGCGGCCCCGCTCGAGGTCGCCCCGAGCGCTCGCCCGATGTTCGGCAGCGCCGGGACGACAATCGCCTGGAGCAGCGCGAACGTGGTTCCCGCGATCGCCAGGACCGCGACGATCAGTGTATGCCGGGCGTTGCCGCCGGCCTTCGCGTCTGGGTCGATGAGGTTCGTAGTGGTGGACATTCGTGCTCGCCTCCGGTGCTCTGGGGTTCAAACGATGCGTCCACGGTATGCGGCAGTGACGAGACTTCCAATAGCTACAAAACGCTTTTACATATCTGATCGTCTCGCACAAGATGACGTATGGTGTACGGGCGTGGATCTGGTCGGCGAGGCCATCAGCGCGATGCGAACGGGCGAGCCCCAGGCGGCGCGGGCCTTGCTCAGGCCGCCCTGGGGGCTCCGCTTCACGGCCGCCGGTGGCGCCGGAGTGCAGGTGATCCTGCGCGGTACGGCGTGGCTTCTTCCGCCCGACGGAGGCACGCCGATCCGGATGGAGGCTGGCGACGTCGCGCTCATTCGCCGCCAGCGCCCCCACGGCATGGCCGACGATCCCAGCACCCCGCTGTATGACGTGACGATCGACGAGCACGACCCTGCCGCTTACTGGCCGGCCGACGGGAGCGCGATGGACGAGGGAACGCCGGGGACCGTGCTGCTCGGAGGGAGCTATTACCTGAACGGGGCCCGGCCCCACCCGCTGTTCGAGAGCCTGCCCGACGTCATCCACCTGCCGGCGCGGATCGGAGCGCCGGGCCCGGTTCGTACGGTCGTAGAGCTAATCGGCGCCGAGATGGACTCCGAGCGCCCGGGGGCGAGCGCTGCGGTCCCTGCCCTACTCGACCTGCTCCTGCTCTACACGATGCGGACGTGGCTCGAAACCACGACTCAGCCGATCGGTTGGGCGCACGCCCTGCGAGACCCGGCGTTGCGTGCCGCGCTCGATGCCATCCAAGAGCGCCCGGCAGAGCCGTGGACGGTCGCGTCGCTCGCTCGCGAGGCCTCGTTGTCGCGTGCAGCGTTCGCCCGGCGATTCGCCACGCTCACCGGGCAGCCCCCGCTCACGTACCTCACGTGGTGGCGCATGACGATCGCCGCGCGGCTTCTCCGGACGAGCGACGCGTCGCTCCAGACGGTCGCGGGCCGGGTCGGCTACAGCTCGGAGTACGCGTTCAGCAAGGCGTTCAAGCGCGAGCTCGGGGTCGCTCCCGCCCACTACCGACGTCAGCAGCGGGCCTCCGCCGAGGAGCGCTGAAACCGATTACCCCGCATCGGATGATGCTCGGAGAGGTGCATCCGACGCAGAGAGCATCCTCAGCGGTGGGGTTGGCGGGCATGGCGCCGGACCGGCGCGGTCGCGGGCGCGACGCCGGCGCTGATCGTCGTCGCCAGCTACACGTTGAACTGGGCGTGGACGGTATTCGCCGGCAAGCAGCTTTGGGACTGGCTCCACCTGATGCTGTTCCCGGTCGTGGTCGTACTGCGCAGCTTCCACGACTGGCTCGATCTGATGATCGCTCCGTTCCTGGTCCCGCTGGCCGCCCGGAGCGTACACGCGTACCACACGTCTCCTCGCGCGTCTAAGGCTGCCGTGTCGAGGTGACCGCGATCGCCGGACGCTTTCCGCCGGGCGATTCTCCCCGACTTCCGGCCGGCGGGCTGTGGCGGGTGTCCTCGTGGTGCCGGGCCCGCCACAAGTGCCGTACGAAAAGCATCGCCGCGGCGAGAATCGCGAGCGGGATCGCAGCCAGCAGTAGCGGGATCGCGAGGAGCGCGGTCAACGCGATGAGAGGCAATGCGAGCGGAAAGATCACGAACGTGATCAACCCGAGGCCGGTGAGCCACGACATGACCTCGTCGAGCAGCTCGATATATGAGTCCCGGTTGGCCGTAGGGGACATGAAACATCTCCTGGCTCGTTTCGTCGGTCCTGGTAACTAGGACGTATGAGACACCGAGGCTGTGACAGTCACGATGTGCCGGCCGGCGGGGTCGTGGGGACGGGCGGTCCGCCACGGTCGCCGTCGGGGTCGGGAGCGCGCCGCAACGGGTGACGCCGGACGTACCACACGATCGGAACCGCGCCCGCGGCATAGATGATCCACCGGACCACGGGGGTGCTGCCGACGAACTCGGTGGTCGACAGCGTCAGCGCGAGGATCGTCTGGACCGCCGCGCTGACGAGCAGCGTGATCCCGACGAGCGCTGTGATCACGGCCAGCGTGCGGAGCAGCGGCTTGTTGTGTGACATTCGCTCGAGCCCGCGATTCCGCAGCAGCTGGCCAAGGGTTTCGAGCTCGACCTGGAGCACTACGGGGCCGAGCTCGCCGACCTGTACGTGCACGCCGCCCGCCTCGACTGAGGCGTCTGTTGGCTCGCCTGGCCCGGAGGCCAGGCGAGCCTGGGGTCTCACTCGATCGTGAGCGGTGTCCCGATCGGCACCAGCCGGGCCAGCTGGACGATCTCCCAGTTGGGCACCCGGATGCAGCCGTGCGACGGGTGGCCGGGGATCAGCGACGGCTCGTTCGTGCCGTGGATGCCGATCACCCCGCCGCCGGGCCAGTCGGTCTCGACGTTGGAGAGCGCCGAGGTGCCGAACGCCAGCGGCCCGTAGATGCTGCCGGCCCCAAATCCGGTCAGCCGGTCACGGATGTAGAACTGACCGTGCGGCGTCGGCGTGCTGGGCGCGCCGGTGCCGACACGGGTTGTGAAGATGACCTTGCCGTTTCGATACAGCGTGAGCGTCGTCTTTTCGGTCGAGACGACCACGTAGGTGTGCACCGTCTGAGGCTCTCCGAGGGTCCGCTGGGGAACCCAGCCGATCTGGCCGGCGGGTCGGAGCGGGAGCCGCACCTGTACCCACCACGCGCCGTGGATCAGAACGCGCTGCTGTTCGAACAACAGCTCACTCGTCCCGTCCTGCGTGGTCAGCCCCAGGTACCCGATGACCCGGGAGTGGCTCGAAGGCGCGGCGTACGCGTTGGTGCCGGTCTCGAGATAAGCCCAGGTGGACTTGAACCCGGGATGCGAGAGCACCTGACGCTTGACCGTCGCCGCCTGGCCGTAGGCCGGTAGCGCGAGCGCGGCTACAACCGCGAGGGCGCAGAGCGCCGCGGCCCGAAGGCCGCGGCGGCTGGTTGCTGGGCGATCCCTCATGTCACCCGGTGAAGGACGGTGCGCGCACTGCGGTCGCCGCCTTCGCGGCGAACACCTTGACCTTCGCCATCGCCTTGCAGCTGGGGCTGCGGACGAAGATGGTCCCGCTCTGCGTCGGCTCGACGGTAAACGTGGCCTTGCCGTTCCTTCCGGTGTTCTTGGTCACGCGCTTCCCGCCGGGGAGCGTGATCCGCACCTTGGCGCCCGACACCGGCGCGCCGTGGCGGGTGACCGACACGATGATCGTGTCCACCTGGCCGGCGCGCACCTTGTAGCCCATCGTCGATGCCCGGCACACGCCCGGGAAGGTCTTGGGCGGAGGCACGACCGTGGTCGTGCACGAGCCGCCGGTCAGCGTCTCACCCGCGGGGCACGTCGTCGGAGGCACGCACTGGCCGCCCGACAGGACCTGCCCGCTGGGGCAGTTGGTCGGTGGGACGCACTGGCCGCCCGACAGGACTTCGCCGCTCGGGCAGTTTGTCGGTGGCACGCACTGGCCGTTCACGATCGTCTGCCCGCTCGGGCAGTTGGTCGGCGGGACGCACTTACCGGCTGACAGGACTTGGCCGCTCGGGCAGCTTGTCGGTGGCACGCACACGCCGTTCGTCAGCGTCTCGCCGCTGGGGCAGCTGGTGGGTGGCACGCACGCGCCGTTGACGAGCGTGTCGCCGGCCGGACAGGTCGGCGTGCAGCCGGTCTTCGGAGCGCTGATCGTCGTCGACGACGGCGAGCCCATGTGGCTGTTGCCGAGCACGTAGGTCTCCGGCACCGAGGTCGTAACCGTGAATGTCTGCATGGCCGTCGCACCGTTCGAGGGCGACGTGAAAGACGTCGGCTGGCCGAGGTTCACCGGACCGGTCTGAGTGCCGACGGCGCCCTGGGTGAAGTAGTTCTGGTTCAGGCCCGTGTTGCTGGTGTCCGTGCTCGAGGCGAGCTGCTTCACGTTCTGGCCGACCGGGATGTTCTCAGTGGTCCCGCTGAAGTACTGCTCGGTGATCGTCACCGTGGCGGTGTACTCGCCGTTGAGCGGCGAGGCGCACTGGGAGGGGCCGGCGGACACCGACAAGGTATGCGCCGAGGCCAGGGCCGGGAAGGCCAGGACCAAGAAGAAGGCAGCGACCATGCCGCCCATCCGACGTTTGTTGACCATTCGTACTCATTCCTTGAGGTCGTTGGACGTACACAAAGAACGGAAAAAGTAGGAAAAACTCACGCTGCGGTGAGTTCCTGCCGATAGAGCAAAACCCTGGAAACAGGTGTTTCTTGTTCCGCGGGCGTTTAGGCGATCAGAAACTGCCAGCGGTCGGCGCGCAAGAGACGCTGCCCGCGGCCAGTTTGGTCGTAGCCGACGACGGTGACCTGCTCAGAACCGATACTTCCGTCCATGTGATCCTGGCTCTGCTTGACGCGATCGCGCTCAGTCGGGTCGACGAGTCCGGAAAGCCGAACCCGAGTGCGATGCGGGCGGCGGTGTTCTCGTCGAGCAAGTTCATGCCGAAGGTCTCGCCGACGCTGCCGACGGCTACCTAGCCCCAAAAACCTGACAGTCGGCAGCGCGTGGCCGCCGAGCGTTCGGAAACCGTTGCCATACCGGGACGAATATGTATTCGGCCCGCGCGGGAGGCCGAGTGTCCAGTTATCGGGCTGGTGCCGGTCGGGATAATCGAATCGATGGACGTCAGGCCGTTCCGGATCGAGCGCTACTACGCCCAATACGAGTTCACGACCCGGTACATGCTCTCGAGCAGCGATTGCGAATCGCGCACGATCGAGGAGGTGCTCGCGCTGGAACCGGACGCGCACGATCGGCTGCTCGCGACCTGGTGTGGTTACACGGAGTCGCCCGGAGCGCCTGAGCTCCGCGAGGCGATCGCAGCGCTGTACGAACGGATCGATCCGGACAACGTGGTCGTCACCTCGTGCGCGGAGGAGGGCATCTTCCTCCTCTACCACTCGCTGCTCGGGGCGGGAGACCACGCGATCGTCGAGACCCCATGCTACGAGTCGGCGCTCGAACTGGCGCGCAGCACGGGCGCCAGGGTAGATGGGTGGCGGCGACGGTACGAAGACGGCTGGGCGCACGACTTCGATGCGCTCGAGCGATCGGTCCGGGCCGATACGCGGTTGATCTACCTGAACCAGCCGCACAACCCGACGGGCACGCTGATGGACCGGGCCGTGCTCGAGCGGGTCAGCGACCTCGCGCGCGCACACGGGCTAGTGCTGTTCGCTGACGAGGTCTACCGCGAGCTCGAGCACGATCCCGGCGATCGGCTTCCGGCGGCGTGCGATCTCGACGAGCGCGCGGTGTCGCTCGGCAGCATCTCCAAGAGCTACGGGCTGCCGGGGTTGCGGCTCGGCTGGCTGGTGACGCGCGACGCCGCCATTCGAGACGCGATCATGCGGATGAAGGACTACACGACGATCTGCTCGAGCGCGCCGAGCGAGGTGCTCGCGGCGATCGCGCTGCGGAACCGTCACGTGCTGCTCGAGCGTAACCTCGCGATCGTCGAACGGAACCTGCCGCTGCTCGACGACTTCTTCGATCGCCACGGCGACACGTTCGAGTGGGTGCGCCCGACCGCGAGTCCGATCGCGTTCCCGCGCGTCAACGGCGTCGCCGACGTCGACGAGATGTGCGCGCGGCTCGCGGACATGGGCGTGCTGCTGCTGCCGGGCTCGGTCTACGACGAGCCCTCCCATGTGCGGGTCGGCTTCGGACGCGCCAACATGCCCGACGCTCTGCGCCTCCTCGAGGCGTGCTTCGGAGCGCCGTCTACGGCCTGATCGCTGATTTACGCGCCGTCGGGCGGTCCTAGCGTCAAGTAGCGACAAGACTGCAATCGAGGAGAAAACAATGGGCAAGCTGACGGTGACTGAGTTCGTGTCGCTCGACGGGGTGTTCGAGGATCCGGGCGGCGCCGAGGGATATGAGTACGGCGGCTGGACGTTCGAGTACGACCGCGGCGAGGACGGTGACAAGTTCAAGATGGACGAGCTGATGGAGGCGGACATCCAGCTGCTCGGGCGGCGGACCTACGAGGGGTTCGCGGCGGCGTGGCCGACGCGCGACGGGCCGTTCGCGGACAAGATCAACAACGGCGCGAAGTACGTCGTGTCGAACACGCTCACTGACCCCGAGTGGCAGAACACGACCGTGATCTCCGGCGACCCCGCCGAAGGGGTCGCGAAGCTGAAGGACGAAAGCGATGGTGCGATCCTCGTCGCCGGCAGCGGTTCGCTCGTACAGGCACTGCTCGCGGCCGATCTCGTCGACGAGCTTCGCCTGATGATCTTCCCGACGATCCTCGGGCGCGGCCGGCGGCTGTTCCCCGAAGGAATCGACCGGCTGAAGTTCAAGCTCGCGGAGAGCAGGACGGTCGGCACGGACGGCATCCAGGTCCAGGTCTACACGCGCGCCGAGTAGATGATCGATCAGCCGACCGCCGAAGCTGCGCTGAGGGCGCTCGATCCGCTCGTCGGCGAATGGGCGCTGACCGCGGTGGGGCCCGACGGCCAGCCGTGGCCCGGTGAGGCCCGGACGAGGTTCGAGTGGCATGTCTCAGGCGGGCACCTGGTGCAGACCACGACGGTCGATCTGCCCGAGGCGCCAGACAGCGTCTCGATCGTCGGCTGCGACGCGGCCAACGGGACGTACTACCAGCTGTACTCCGACGATCGCGGCGTATGCCGCGTATTCGAGATGAGCATCTCGGAGACCGAGTGGAAGCTGTGGCGCGAGGGCGCACCTTTCGCGCAGCGCTTCACGGGGAGGTTCGAGGACGGCGGCCGGCGGATCACCGGCCGCTGGGAGAAGGCCGAGGACGGCGTCAACTACACGACCGACTTCGACCTCACGTACGACAAAGTGCAGTAGCGGTCGTCACGCGGGGCAGATTAGCCCGGCCCCGCCGCGATCTGCGCTCGGACCTCGGCCGCGCGTGGCCGGGGACCGAAGCTGTTCAGCACCCACGTCGCGCCGGCGGCCTCCCACGGCGCCAGATCCTCGCCCGCCGATGCCTCGATCACGAAGTCGAAAGGTCCGCCGTCGCCGTCCCTCAGCGCACGTACCTCGGCGACGAGCATCGCGAGCTCGTCGGGCCCGGGCAGCTCGATCGGGAACAGGCCGTCCCATCTAGCCGCCCGCCGTAGCGGGCGCCGGTTTGGCCACCGCGACGCGACCCACACCGGGATCCGCGGCCGCTGCAGCGGCGCCGGCTCGAAATCGCCGTCCCAGAATTCGGCCAGCCGCGTCAGTCCCTGGTCGAGGAGGCGCGCGCGCTCACGCGGGTCGGTCTCCTCGCCGAATGGCCCGAGCTCGTCGCTGCGGTCGCTGCCGAGGCCGACCCCGAGCGTCAGCCGCCCGTCACTCAGGTGGTCGAGCGTGACCGTCTCACGCGCGAGCTTTTGGACGCGCCGGCGAGCGAGCGGCGTCACCATCGGGCCGAGACGCAGTTCGCTCGTCGCATAGGCGATCGCGGCAAGGGTCACCCACGGGTCGGCGACGGCCCGGACCGGGGCTCGGTACCGGATGTGATCCCAGACGAAGAACCCGTCCCAGCCGCGAGCCTCGGCAAGCTGCGCGAGCTCGGCCAGCAGGCGCGGTTCGACTAGTTCGTCGAACGGCGCCACGAAGATCCCGCGCTTGACCGCCATCGCCACAGCAAATCATGCCGATCGGTTCTCGCGCGCGTGCTTGGGCAGCCAGAACACCGCCGTGCACGCCGCGGCCAGGAACCCAACCGCGACCAGCAGCGCCTGATCGGAGGCCCCCACGAACGCGCCCGGACCGTGCCCGGTGCCGAGCCGGTCGAACAGCACAGTCCCGACGGCGGCGATCCCGATTGACATCGCCAGCTGCTGGATCGACTCGAGCAGGCCCGAGGCGGAACCGATCTCGTGCGGCGCGACCCCGGCCAGGATCACGTCGAACATCGGGACGAACACCATCCCCATGCCGAAGCCGGTGATCGCGAGCGGGCCGGCCAGATCCCACGCGGTCACGCCGCCGTTATCCGCGCGCAGCACGATGTCGACCACGATCAGGCCGATCGCCATGATCACGATCCCGATGTGCATCGTGGTCCGCCCGATCTTGGCCAGCAGCGCGGACGAGGTGATCGAGCCGCCGATCGCCGTCACCGGAATCGCCACCGTAGCCACCGCGCAGGCCAGCGGGGTCAGGCCGAGACCGGTCTGGAACATCACGTTGAGCGCGATCATCATCCCGCCCATCGCGCCGATGAAGCCGAGCACCACGGCCAGCCCCGCGACGTAGGCGCGCCGGCGAAGGATCGACGGCTCGACCAGCGGCGCGCGTCCCTGGCGCGAGCGGCGAGCCTGGAGCAGGCCGAACGTCGCGAGCGCGACGACGCCGAGTCCGAGGAGAGCGAACGACCACGCCGGCCACCCCTGCTCGCGGCCCTCGATCAGCGGGTACACGAGCGCGAAGCCGCCCACCATCGCGAGCGTGACGCTCGGGGCGTCGAGACGCGCGCCCGCCGCGGCCGGCGCGGATCGGGGCAGGTACCGCCGGCCGGCCTGGATCGCGAGCAGGCCGATCGGCACGTTCACGAGGAAGATCGCCCGCCAGCCGGTTCCGACCAGGTCGAGGTTGACGAGCGCACCGCCGACGAGCGGCCCCGCGACGGCGGCCAGCCCCATCACCGGGCCGAACACGCCGAACGCCTTCTGCTGACCCTGGTCGCCGAACAGCTCGCGGATCAGCCCGAACCCCTGCGGCACCATGATCGCGGCCACGGCGCCCTGGAGCGCCCGACCGGCGATCAGCGCGCCTGATGACGGGGCGAGCGAGCACAGCACCGACGCGACGACGAAGCCGCCGATCCCGACCAGCAGCACGCGCCGGCGCCCGAACAGGTCGCCGAGCCGGCTGCCGAGCAGCAACGTCACCGCCATCGCCAGGGTGTACGCGGCGGAGATCCACTCGAGCGCCGCGTACGAGCCACCGAGCTCTCGCCGGATTGCCGGCGCGGCGGTCTGAGCGATCGTCGAGTCGAGCAGGTCCATCACCGAGGCGGCGAGGACCACGAGAAAACCGAGCCAGATGCCCCGGTTGGAGCTGGCAGGCCGCGCCTGGGCGACGGCCACGGAGGGAGTAAGAGTGGTTGTTGACATGGATCCAAGGCTCGCGAAAATTGCGGTCAATTTCGGTCCGCAAAAGCTCTCGCATGTGGTCATTGCGGACATCTATAGTCCGCAATCTGTGGAAACATGCGCGGCATCATGGTTCAGACCTCCGCCCGCCTACTCGCACTGCTTTCACTGCTCCAGATGCGCCGGGAATGGACCGGCCAGGAGCTCGCCGACCGCCTCGAGGTCGGCCCTCGCACGATCCGCCGCGACGTCGACAAATTGCGGTCACTCGGCTACCCGGTCGAGGCCGCGCCGGGCGTCGCCGGCGGCTACCGGCTCGGCAACGGCGGCGAGCTTCCGCCGCTGCTGCTCGACGACGCCGAGGCGGTGGCCGTGGCCGTCGGCCTGAGGACCGCGGCCGCCGGCGGCATCGCCGGCATCGAGGAGACGTCGGTCCGCGCCTTGACGAAGCTCGAGCAGGTCTTGCCGAGCCGGCTTCGCCGGCGGGTCAGTGCGCTCAGCGATGCCACCTCGACGTTCGGCGTCGAGGGCCCGCGGATCGACCCCGACGTGCTGGCGACGTTGGCGGGCGCCTGCCGGGACCGCTCCCGCCTCCGGTTTGCCTACATCGCCAGGGACGAGAAAGCATCGCAGCGCAACACCGAGCCTCACTCCGTCGTCTACAGCGGCCACCGCTGGTACCTGGTGGCGTTCGACCTCGATCGCGACGATTGGCGCACGTTCCGGATCGACCGGATCCGCGGCCGCCTCCGGCCGGGGGAGCGCGGGCAGCGGCGGACGGTGCCCGGCGGCGACCCGGCGGCGTTCGTCAAGGAGCGGTTGCGCGGAATCCGGGAGAGCGACGCCGTCGCCGAGCCGGGACGAGTCCGCCTTCGTGCCCCGGCCGCGCGCATTCGGGGCCGGATCCCGGTCCGTTACGCGATCGTCGAGCCCGACGGCGAGGATGCCTGCATCGTGACCAGCCGAAGCGGATGGTCACACGGCTTCCTGGTCTGGATGGCGACGCTTGACGAGCCGATGGAGGTGCTCGACCCGCCCGAGCTCGCGGAGGCGGCGCGGACGATGGCGGCGCGGCTGGGCGCGGCGGCCTGAGTCGGTCTCCGGTACGGAGCCGGCTCGAGAAAGCGTCCAACGCAGGTCGCTTTCTCGAGCCGCCTCCCTCAGTCAGGGTCGTGGACGCGCCCCGGTCACCTGCGCATCGATGTCGGGGTGACCCAGCGCCCGCGCCACCGAGACGCGATGACGCCCGTCGAGCACGTAGTAGCCGTCGGGCCGCTTGATCAGCTCGATTGGCGGAAGGGCGTCCCCCCGCCGGTGGGCCAGTGCGATCCGCTCCCACCGCCGGCGCACGACTTCCGAAGCGGGGCGGAACGACGCGTCGAAGTGGCGCGTCGGCTCCAGGGTGCCGACGATCGAGACGAGTGGGACCACCTGCATACGCGGCAGGCCGCCGATATGAGACGCCGGGTCCTCGAGCGTGCGGGGATGGCGCCATTCCGGCCGGCGCGCGACCCACCGACCGATCCGGGCGAAGCCATGGCGGCGACGAGCGCGGCGGAAGTCAGCCTCGGCGTCGAGGGTGGGCATTCCGGTGGCGTGGTTCTGCAACAGCGCGAACATCTCTCGATTCCAACTTAGCTGCTGCGGACGTAGACGCAATTGGGCGTATGCCTATTTCCACCCCTTAGCTCGAAGCCGGCGTACCCAACGTGATCGACAAGGGAGGCCGACCCCTTACCGGGCGTCACAGCTCCCAGCCGAAGCAGATCGAGCGCCAGCTGGGTCGCTCGCGCTCATAGAACCGATGGGCGTCCGCGCGGGTCTCGGCCGAGTCGAGCTCCAGATGGCTGGCGCCCCGTGCGCGCGCCCAGTCCTTGGCCTCGTCCAGCAGGCGCTTCCCGATCCCGAGCGAGCGGCGGTCCGGGTCGACGGCGAGGTCCTCGACCCAGACGCGCCGGCCGAAGCGGACCGAGAGGATGTCGTCGTACGCGGTGCAGAACCCAATGGACTCGTCGCCAAACGTGGCGAGGAGCACGACCGCATCGTCAGAGCCGACGGCGTGCACGAGCGCGGCCGCGGCGCGCTCCGAGTCCCAACTCGGCGGACGAGCGCCGGGCGGGGCGAACAGCCACTCGTACATCGAAACAACCTGGTCGACGTCCCCGAGCTCGGCGGCCCTCACAACCAGCGCGTCCATCAGACGATGATCGCAGCCAGCTCGCGCGAGAGGTCGCCGTTCGGCGCCACCAACACGCGCTCGAGGTCGAGCCAGGTCGCGACCAGCCGCAGCTCCGCCGAGAGCTCGGCAGCGACGAGGTCACGGTCGACCCCGTCCTCGGCGAACGCGCCCTGGACGAGCAAGGCGCTCCGCTGGCGATCCGACTTGAGATCGACGCGGGCGACCAGGGTCTCGCCGAGCAGGAACGGCAGCACGTAGTAGCCGTGCGTGCGCTTCGCGGCCGGCGTATAGATCTCGATCCGGTAACGGAAGTCGAACAGCCGCTCGGTGCGCTGTCGGAACCAGACCAGCGAGTCGAACGGCGTCAGCAGCGCGCGGGCGTCGAGCCGGCGCGGCCGGCGGGCGTCGGGCCAGAGGTAGGCGGTCGCGCTCCAGCCCTCGACCTCGATCGGGGTGAGCTCGCCGGAGACGACCAGCTCCGCGACCCGGGCCTTCGAGACCGCTCGCGGTAGCCGGAAGTAGTCGCCGATGTCGGGCTCGGTGGCCACGCCGAGCGCTCGAGCGGCGATGCGGACGAGCTCCCGTTGCGCGTCCGCCGGGTCCGGCGTCGGCTCGTCGAGGACCTCGGCCGGGACGACGCGCTCGACCGTGTCGTACAGCCGCTCGAAGTTAACCCGCCTGGCTGCCGCCACCCGACCGGTGAAGAACAGGTTCTCGAGCGCGACCTTGCCCTCGTGCCAGTTCCACATGTGGCCGGGCCGCGGAGGCGGCCGAACGGCACCGGTGTCCCGTGCGCGGATCGGCCCCCGCTCGGCGACGAGCTCGAGCGTCTCGGCGACGAGGTCCGGCTGCTCGCGCGCGATCCTCGAGATCGAGCCCCACGCCTCGCGGTCGACGTCCGCCATCCGCCAGCGGAACAGCGGATGTCGCTCGATCGGGATCAGCGATGCCTCATGGGCCCAGTACTCGACCAGCCGCCGGTCGATCCGTCCAGTGCCGTGGCCGGCGATCCGGTCCAGGCGCGCCCGGTCATACGGGCCGAGCCGCGAGAACACCGGCATGTAGTGCGACCGGGCGAATACGTTGACCGAGTCGAGCTGGATCGCTCCAAGCCGCCCCACCAGTGCCGCGATCTGGTTCACGCTCGGTGGCCGGGGCGGTCGCCGCTTGCCGAAGCCCTGGGCGGCGAGCGCGATCCGACGCGCGGCGGCGATGCTCAGCTGAGGCGTTCGACTGTCCATGAGGCGGAGGCGTTCCAATATGTCGGGTAGTTCGGATGGTCCCTCCGGAATCAAGCGGGTTCCGGAGGGTGCCGATCAACGGAGCATGGAAGTCTCGTCCTTGCCGCTGGGAAGGCCGGTCCGGCGGCGGATCGGCCGGCGCGCGCTGCCCGTCGCTGTGCTCGCGCTGGCCGGGCTGTGGCTGGCGCTTCACAAGGACGTCCAGTACTACAAGGTCACGTCCGGGTCGATGGAACCGACCCTGCAGATCGGGCAACAAGTGGCCGCGCAGCGCTCGCACACGCCACAGGTGGGCGACATCGTGCTGTTCCATCCGCCTGCAGGTGCGCGACCGCGCGACCCGCGATGCGGATCGAGCGACGAGGGCGCCGGCAGCACGCAGCCCTGCGGCGTTCCACTCCCACAGGAGTCGAACTCGACGTTCATCAAGCGCGTGGTCGCGGGCCCCGGCGACACCGTGGCGATCGTCAACGGGCACGCCGTGGTCAACGGCGTCACCGAGACGGACCCGTACATAAAGCCGTGTGCCGGCGGCGACGCCACATGCAACTTCCCGACCCCGGTGCGCGTGCCGGCGGGCGATTACTACATGCTTGGCGACAACCGCGGGACCTCGGACGACAGTCGTTACTGGGGGCCCGTGCCCGGCGCGTGGATCATCGGCACGGTCGTGCGCTGCTCCGACCTGCGGACCGTCTGCCACGCCGTCCACTGATTCGCCCCAGATACGATCCGGGTCATGAGCGATGAATCGCTTGTGCCTCGGCCAAGCGACCAGCGCCCCGACCTACGCGCCTCGGACGCCGAACGCGAGCAGACGGCCGAGACGCTAAGGCGCGCGATGGGCGAGGGACGGCTGACCGTCGAGGAGCTCGAAGACCGGCTGCGGGCGGCCTACTCGGCTCCGACCGTTCGCGAGCTCGAGCTGCTCGTCTCCGACGTCACGGTGCCGGCGACAGCCCCGGCGCGCTCGGGCGGGCTGTCGGTTCGAGAGGGCCCTGGTGGCGACCGCTGGGTGGTCTCGATCATGAGCGGCCACGAACGCAAGGGGCGATGGCGGATCGCGGAGCGGTGCACCGTGCTCAACATCATGGGCGGCAGCGAGATCGATCTCAACGACGTCGAGCTGTCCGAGCCCGTCACCCAGCTCAACGTCTACACAGTCATGGGCGGGGGCGAGGTTCGCGTCCCGGACGGTGTCGACGTCGAGGTCTCCAACGTGGCGATCATGGGTGGCAACGACGTGAAGCTCGGCGATCAGGCGATGCCCGCCGGCGGCCCGGTGATCCGGATCCGCCTGGTGTCGATCATGGGCGGCGTCGGCGTCAAACGTGGCCGGAAGCTGACCAAGGAGGAGCGTAAGCGCCAGAAGGAGCTGCGCCGAGCCGAGCGCGGACTACTGGTACAGGACCAGCTGGTGGACGCAAAAGGCGAAGAACAGCGCGAGGAGGCTCCAGGTGATCGGCCAGCTAAGGGTGCGGAGGAACGCCACGTCGAAGTGGCCGAAGCGGAGCACGTACACGAAGATGCCCGCCAGCATGATCGCGTACACGATGATCGCGGCCAACGGTGAGAGCGCCAGGCCGATGATCGGCGCGACGATCAGGCCCAGCACCACCCAGGCGGCGATCGCGAGGATGTCGACGGTGATGCTGGTGCGCTGCCGTCCGACGATCGTCATGAAGCCGGCGGCTCCGACGAGCGCTGCGACCATGAACACCCCGAGCGGCCAATGGGAACTGAAGTTGAAGATCGCGCCCATCAGCTTCCCGCCCACCCAGAGCAGGAACGGATCGACTACCGCGACCGCCAGGTAGCAGGCCCCCATGTCGACGGTGGAGTCCCACGGGTTGGCGAACACCGGCCGGCGAACAACGAGCGCCTCCCGCAGCGCGTCGGGCGCGAGCGCCCCGCGTATGGTCTGCGTGCTGTCGGGTTCGGTAGCCAACTCTTGGCCTCGACCCGGAATGGTACGGAGCCTGGCGTCTGCTCGCGGAGTGAGCCGCGCCTCAGGAAGGAACGGGCGCTCGTGTGCGTCGTCGGCAAGACGACGCTGAGCGCCTCGGGCTGGCCGAGCTCGAGCACAACCCGCGCAAGAATCGCATGCGGGCGCTGGCGTAAGGCCGCCCTGCCTGCGAGGCCGGGTCGCCTGCAGATGGAAGTAGGGACGCTTCGGATCAACTGACTGATTTTCTGAGTCAGATCGCTAGGGTGGGTCGGTGCGCATCGCCGTGCTTGCCGACATTCACGGGAACCTGCCTGCGCTGCGCGCGGTGCTCGCGGAAGTCGACCGGGATCCGGTCGACGCGATCGTGGTCGCCGGCGACGTTGTCGGCGGCCCGCTCGTCCGCCCGACGCTCGAGCTGCTGGCCGCTCGCCGCGAGCCCACGCGCTGGGTCCGCGGCAACTGCGAGCGCGAGGCGGTCGCGATCTATGACGGCGCGCCGGTGTCCGACGATCCCGCCGGCCGGGCGGCGGCGTGGAGCGCGAAGGCGCTCGACTCTCGCTGGCGGGACGAGCTGGCCGCGTGGCCCATCAGCCTCATCCTCGATGACGTGTGCTTCTGTCACGGCTCACCCGGCCGCGACGACGAGATCATCACGCGGATCACCCCCAACCTGGTGCTGCTCGAGTCGCTGACGGGAGTGGCCCAGCCGCTGGTCGTGGGGGGCCACACGCATCAGCAGATGATCCGGAACGTGCACGACGCTCTGACCTTCGCGAACGCCGGCAGCATCGGGATGCCGTACGAGGGCCGCGCCGGCGCATTCTGGATGATCATCGCTGACGGGTCGCCGGAGCCGCGGGAGACGAGCTACGACCTCGACGCGGCGCTCGAAGAGCTCCGCGCCGCGGACTTCCCCGATGTCGAGGAGCAGCTGGACGGGTCGCTGCTCGACTCCGCAGATCCGGATTGGGTGGCGGCGTTCTTCGAGCACGGAGCCGGACGCGGCGCGCATCCGGGCGAGCCTCCGAGCCCGGCTAATCCCGGGGCATCCGCGCGGGATGCGTGGTGAGCTCGGCGCCCGAGTCGGCGAGCAGGGTCTTCAGTGCCCCGAACGCGTCGCCATCGAGACGTGCCGGTACGTCGGCGCCGATCATCCCGAGCGCAACCTCGGACGGGTAAGCGGGCCGGTAGGGCCGCTCGGAGACGAGCGCCTCGTACACGTCGGCCACGGCCAGCACACGCATCGACATCGTCTGCTGCTCGGCTGGCAGACCGCGCGGGTAGCCGCGGCCGTCGAGTCGCTCGTGGTGAGCGCTCGCGATTGCCGCGAGCTCATCGAAGCCAGAGACTCGCCCGAGGATCTGCTCGGTCAGGAACACGTGTTCCTTGAACCTCGTCTGCTCCGCGTCGGTGAGCGGACCCGGCTTGTCGAGGATCCGGTTCGAGATCGAGAGCTTGCCGATGTCGTGGAGCAGGGCCGCTCGCCGCAGCTCGCGCACCGCCGGCTCGTCGAAGCCCAGTACCTCGGCCATCCCGGTGGCGAGCGTGCACACGCGATCGCAGTGCGCGTGGGTCCAGGGCGACTTCGCGTCGATCACGTTGGCGAACCCCTCGGCAATCGTGTCCAGCCGGTCCTCGTCGGCGGTCAGAACACGACCGGGCGGCTCGAGGCGGGAAACGTCCGGCCTCAGCAGTGACGCCCAGAACCAGTCGTCGCCGCGAAACGATCTCATGGCGTCGACCAACGCCGGATCGAACCACTGCCCGCTCCGTTTCGCGGCGACGCGGTAGGCGAAGTTCACGCCGCGCGCGGCCTGAAATACGTCGACCGTCTGCGCTACGCACAGGATCCTCGCCGCCAGCGGGATTTCCTCCCCGCTCAGGCCGAAAGGCTGGCCGTGGCCGTCCCAATGCTCGTCGAGCGCGCGAATGGCCGCCGCGGTCGCCTCGGAGAATCCGAGCTTCATCGCGATCTCGGCTCCGCGGTGACAGCGCGCGTTCATCAGCGACTGGGTCACGTGACCTTCGTTGCGGATCGCTCGAAGGCGCTCGGCCCGGTCACTCAGCGATCCGTCGGGCGCCACGGTCTTCAGCGACCACACGAACGCGGACATGGGTCGCGACCAGTCCACCAGCTTCGAAGTCCGCTTTGCCTCCTGGTCGTCGGCGCCGAACAGCGCCGCCATGTGTGCGGAGTTCGCCGAGCACCCGGCGTCCTTGAGCAGCAGGGCATAGAACAGGTCCGATCGGGCCGCGGCGCCCAGACCGAGCTCGTCGGCCAGGCGCATGCCGATCAGACACGAGCGCGCGGCATGCCCCGGCGACTCTCCCTCGGCGATGTCGAGGGCGCTGGACAAGGCGCCGATCAGCTCGGACAGCGCGATCTCGTGGGAGCGGGCCATCACCAGAAAGTATCGGCGCGCGACGGTGTGAGACAACCGGAGGGGTCGCCGCGCGGACGGTCTAGGCTTCGCCTGAGATGTGCGATCTGCATGGAGAGCACGGTCACCTGCCGCCGCTCGAGGCCGACGAGTACCGGCTCGACACGGCCCGCGTACGCGGGTTCGTCGCGGACGTGCGCGAGCGAATCGCGCAGGCGACATCGCCGCCGCATGCGTGCGAGCTGATCAGTCCGCTGTTCTCGGCGTTACTCGCCGATCGCGACTGGCTACCCGCGGGGTATCAAGAGCCGGCCGTCGGCAGCGCCATGGGCGGAGGCATCGGGCAGTGGCTCGTATTCCGCGCCGCGGATCGGTCGCTGGCCCTGTTCAGCCTCGTCGTTCCGCCCGGCGCGATGACGCCGGTCCATGATCACCTCGCGTGGGGCGTGGTCGGCGTGTACCGCGGGGTGCAGGACGAGGAGTTCTATCGGCCCGGCGATGGGAAGCTCGCGCTGTTGCGACGGCGTCCGGTCAACCCCGGCGACTTCTACACGCTGCTCCCGCCGCGCGATGACGTGCACCGCGTCCGGACGACCTCGGCGGAGACGTCGGTGTCGATCCACCTGCTCGCCAACGACACCGGCTGCGTGTGGCGCCACACCTACGACGAGCAGACCGGCGAGGCCAGCCCGTTCCGGTCGGGCTACGTCAACGCCGAGTGCGTGTCCGAGTGACCGCGACGCTACAGCGCCACGCGATTGGGCTGACCTGGACCGAGCCCGGCACGATGGTCCGCTCGGCGCACGCGGTCCGCAGTGAAGATCGGGTGTGGCTGGTCGACCCGTTCGAAGATCCGCCGGCACTGCAAGAGGCCGAGTCGCTCGGCACCGTCGCCGGCGTCTTCCAGCTGCTCGACCGCCACAACCGCGACTGCGAGGCGATCGCCGCTCGCCTCGGCGCCCCGCTGCTGCGCCTCCCGCGCGTCGCTCCCGACACGCCATTCGAGGTTGTGCCGGTGCTGTCGCGATGGGGCTGGCACGAGGTGGCACTCTGGTGGGAGCGCGAGCGCACTCTGATCGTGGCCGAAGCGATCGGCACCGCGTTCCCGATCGCGCTCGGGCGGCGCGCGGGCGTGCATCCGCTCCTGCGGCTGACGCCGCCCCGGTCGCAGCTGGCCCCGTATCGGCCCTCGATGCTGCTCGTCGGTCACGGCGCCACGATCGAGACCGACGCCGCGGCGGCGCTCGACGATGCGCTGGCGCACGCGCGAGGCGACATCCCGCGGTTGGTGACGTCACTGCCGCGGTTGATACGCGGCGGCTGAACTTGACCGCGATCTACGCGTCGGATCCGAATCCCGCCCCCGATTCGGACTTCGTGCCCGGCGAGCTTGGGCATCTCGTTGCGGGGAATCGCGGCCGGCTGCTCGACGCGCGGCGCACCCCGGTCACGGTTACCGAGGCCGATCCTGACCACGGTGCCTTCGAGGTGCAGATCGGCGCGTTCGAGGACGCCGGGGCTCGTTGGGAGTTGCCGCTCGAGGACGTCGGGCGGTTCCAGTTCGCGCGCGACGGACGCGTGGCTCCCGCGCAGGCCGTGGCTGAGCTCGAACGGGCGGTGGTTCGATTCGACCGCGAGCTGGTCATCGAGCGCGATTCCGCCGCGCGGGAGGCAGTGCTCCAACGGATCAACCGCGAGCGCCGCGAGCTCCCCGAGTTGACGGTTGGGCCTGAGCGGGCGGCCCGGATCGACGCGCGCGAAGGGGACCCGCGGCTGTTCGCGCTGCTCGACGAGGTCATGACGGCTCGCGGCGTAGCCGACCTCGAGCAGCGGTTCACGGCGACGTTCGTCAGCAATCCGCGCTCGGGGGAGTTCGTCAAAGGACACGCGATCGTCCTCGCGGAGCTCGGACTGTGTCCCTATCGCGGCAAGATTGTTCGTGACCCCTCGGTGTTCGAGGGACCGCTCAGCAAGGGGCGACGGGCGGACCACATCGTGACCCGGCTGGCGTTCAGCGCGGAGCTGTGGTCAGGCGGCGGTGAGGACACCGTGACGCTCTACCGGGGCGCCGCCGTCGAAGGCCCGCTGCCGGAGCCCGCCCGATCGTCGTTCGTCTCCGCGACGTTCTCACGCGAGGTGGCCGCCGCGCACTTCGAAGGCGGACCTACCACGAGGACGGCCGTTCTGTGGCGCCAGCAGGTCCCGATCACCCGTGTGCTCATGACGTTCCTCGAGACTCGCGAGATGAACCGCCGCTTCAACGAGGCCGAGGCGGTGCTGATCGGCGATCCCGGCAACCGGGCGTTCTGAGGAGCCCCGACAATCGCGCACTCGAGGATCCGCCGGGCTCCAGAGCGCGACTTTCGTCGTCATACCGGGACGAATATGCATTCGGCGCCGGAGCGGCCACGAGGGTTGAGTTATCGGGGTTTGATCACTTCGGGGGCCAGGGCCCCGCGTTCGCGCCAAGGCTGTTCAGCCAGTTGCGCATGTTGGTGCCCGCCGGCGTGATCTCGCCCTCCTCGTAGCCCGTGGTCGCGCGCGCGAGCGTGATGCCGTTGATCGTCGACCAGCCGTACTCGATCGCTGTGCCGCGCGAGGCGTAGCGGGCGATCGCCTGCCCCTGCTGGAGGATCGTGCCCCCGGGGGCGATGTCGGTGATCTGCTCGGCGACGTATTGCACCTTGCCCGCGTCGGGGCCGTCGAGCAACTCGAAGTAGACCAGCGGCTGCCCCGCGTACCAGTCCGGCTCGATCGCGAGGACCTTCACCCGGCAGGGCGCAAGGATCGGCGCCCCGACCGGCAGCTGGGCGTCGACGCCCTGATCGGTCCGCTCCCATACCGTCACGTACTGGAGCGGATCGATGTAGGTCGCGTTGTTCGCCTTCACCGCGATCACCTCAAGGCGCAGCAAACGCCGGACCTCGGACAGCGGCTCCGCGTGCGCGTTGGGGTCGCCGACGGGGTCATTCGGCGTGACCGACTGTGCCTGCTGGCCCGCGGAGGGTTCGATCGCTTGCGGACGGGCCTTCGGGACCGTCGCCGCGGCCGTCGTCGACGATACGGCCCCGGCCCCGGCGCCTGCCGCGGACCCTCCGCACCCGGCGAGCGCGAGTCCGATCAATGCGAGCGCAAGCCTGTAGCGGTGAAACATCCGTTGCCGTCGACCATCGGGGCCAAAACCGGCACTCACGCTAGCAGCCGCTTTCCAGGCATCGCGCCGGACCCGGGTAGTGTGGTCGCTCATGGCCTTCGTACCCGCCGACCGGCATCTGCTCCGCGCCAAGGACCTCGCCGACGCGAGGTACTTCGAGCCGCTCGACGTCGACGATCTCGCCCGCGCTGCGGGGCTGTCGCGTGCTCATTTCAGCCGCGAGTTTCGCCGAGCGTTTGGCGAATCACCGCACGCGTACCTGCTGACGCGACGGCTCGAGCGCGCCGCGGCGCTGCTGCGCACGACCGACCGCTCGGTGGCGGACGTCTGCTTTTCGGTGGGACTCCAGAGTCTCGGTTCGTTCACGACCAGCTTCACGCGCACCTACGGGGTCTCGCCGACCGCGTACCGCGCCCGGTTTCCCCCGGCCTCGGACTGGGCGATGGTCCCGAACTGTGTCGTCCGCGCCTACGGCCGGCCGCAGCGCAGCACGTTTGGAGAAGACAACCATGCAGGTCGGAACTAGTGTGGCCCGCGGAGTCACGACCACCACAGGAGGCCACAAATGATCAAGCTCTCAACCGCGCAGCTCTGGGTCCACGACCAGGATGAGGCGCTCGAGTTCTACACCACGAAGCTGGGGATGGAGGTCCGCTCGGACGTCACCGTCGCGGAGCTGGGCAACTTCCGCTGGTTGACCGTGGGCCCTCCTGGGCAGCCCGACATCTCGATCGTCCTGATGGCGATTCCGGGGCCGCCCGTGATGGACTCCGACACCGCCGCACAGGTCAAGGCACTGATGGCCAAGGGCTTCGCCGGAACGGTGTTCTTCACCACCGATGATGTCTACGCGGATTACGAGCACCTCAAGAGCCGCGGCGTCGAGTTCTCCGAGGCTCCGGAGGAGCGCCCGTATGGGATCGACTCCGGCTTCCACGACCCGTCCGGGAACACCTTCCGCCTCACCCAGGTCCGCGAGATGTCAGCGGCTTAAGGGCCTCGCTTCGCTCGGCGTCCGTGGGACCGCGTTCCCCGTCCTGACAGGGTCCGCCACCGCCGGGCACGGACGCCGGGCGGAACGGCCCCATGGATGCCGAGCGCCAGCGAGGCCCAAACCCAGGGTCAAGCCGGGTGGTTGTTCTCGATCTGCGCCAGCGCGCTCTGCGGCGGCGCCGTGAACTCGTAGAACGCGCCCGGGCCCTTGCCCTTCTTGCCGAAGCCCACGCCCGCCTTCTCGAGCGCGGCGACGATCCGGCCGATCGTGTGGATTTCGTAGCGCTCGAAGCCGACGTTGTTGGGCGGCTTCCCCCGGGCGAAACGGGCGAGCGCGCGGTGCTCGGCCTCAGTGCCGAGGATCTCGCCGGCGTAACGAGCCAGCGAGTCCTTGCCGGCCTTCGCGAACGCGGTGATCGCGATCAGGTACGCGTTGACGAACTGCGTCTCGGCGTACTCGATCGTCGCGAAAACGTCCTTGCTCGAGGCGAAGAACGCGTCGGGCTTAGGTCCCGACCGTTCCTTCGGGCCTCGCGATGATCCGGATCACAGGGCAGCAACGATCACAGCCGGGCCCATAGGCACGGCGCTCCCGCCGGCCGACTCCTCGGTGACGAGGATCTTGCTTACGCCGCGCAGGCCGCCCGGGACGCCGACGTCAGCGGCTCCGCCGGCGGTCACGCCGAACAGCGCGCTAGTCGGCGCGGGCGCGCTGTTCGGCCGCTCGAGCCACACCTCGTAGATCCGGCCCGCGCGCGGCGCCGGCAGGTGGTGAACGATAAGGTCGGCGCGACCGCCGTTGATTCGCACCTCAGCGGTCGCGGTCGAACCTCGGACCGTGGCGTGGATGATCTTCGGGCCGCCTCGCGCGAGCGTCGCGGCAACAGCGATGACCAGCAAGATCGTCATCGCGCCGGCAAACGCCAGGCGCATCCTCGGCCGGACTCGTGTTCGGCGAGACTCGGCCCGCACGGTTCGCATGACGCGACGCCGAAGGCGCGGCGGCGCGCGGTACTGGGGGACGGCCATCGGTAGGGCTTCGGTGACTCGGCCCAGCACCGCCACCTCGTCCGCGCAGACCGCGCACATCTGGAGGTGGCGCTGATACGCCGCGGTCTCGCCGTCCTCGAGGGCGCCCAGTACGTAGACGGCCGCGTCGCCGGCGCAGTCCTCGCGGCTCATGTAACACCTCCGACAGCGCTCGCCGGATCGCCGAGCGAGAGGCGCAGCTTGACCAGGCCCAGCCGCATCCGGCCCTTCACCGTGCCTGCGGGGAGCTCGAGCATGTCCGCGATCTGCGAGTGGGTGAACCCGCCGAAGTAGGCGAGCTCGATCACGCGCCGCTGCTCGGTCGGGAGTCGATCGAGCGCGCCACGCACCAGGCGCGCCTCCGCGCGCCGCTCAGCCTCGGCGTCGGTGCGGTCCGGTGCGACCAGCTCCGCGAGCACAGCGTCCTCGCTCACATCGCGGCTGGTGGTGGCGGTTTCGTGGCGGAAGGAGTCGATCGCCTTGTTGTGAACCGCGCCGAGCACCCAGGACCGCACGCCGCCCCTGGCCCCGTCGTACCGCCCACCCCGACGCCAGAGCGACAGGAACGTCTCCTGGACGATGTCCTCGGCGATCGTTCGCCGGCCGCACATCCGGTAGGCGAGCGAGAACGCCGCTCCGCCGTGGCGATCGAAAATCACGTCGAACGCGACCGGGTCGGCGCGGTCGACCCGTTGCATGAGGGCCTCGTCCGTCAAAGCGCGCAGCTCGACGGCGCGGAAACTGAAAGGTGCTCGGAACATCATCCCCTGCCTGGGATCAGCCCGGAAAGCCGGGTTCGACCGTTACGTTCGCAACCGCGGCCGATCCGGATCACTTTCTGTTGTCGCATGTCGGGGCCGCGCTATCTACCCTTTGGGTGTGGCGGATCGGATCGTTTATGTCACTCGCCTCACGCGGCTCCCGCTGGTGGGAGCCGACGGCGCCGACATCGGCCGCGTGGTCGATGTCGTCCTCGACCTGGGTGGACGTCCGCCGCGTGTCAACGGCTTCGTCGTGGCGGTTGGACGCCGCCGCGTGTTCGTCGGCGCGGGGCGGGCCGGCGAGATCTCCAACGACGGCGTTCGCCTGCGTCGCGGCTCGATCAACCTGCGGCAATTCGAGCTTCGCGCCGGCGAGCGGCTCGTGGTCGGCGAGCTGATCGGCCGCCGGGTGCGCGGCGAGCGCGTCGTCGACGTCGGCCTCACGCCGGCGCCCGAGCCGTTCGCGTGGGAGGTGGCGACGATCGCGCTGTCCTCGGCCCGGATGCTGGGCGGGCTGGCCGCGCGCAGACGGTCCCCCGACGTGATCGATTGGAGCGAGGCCGGCGAGCTGTTCGCCGACGAGCGCCCGATCGATCGCCAGGCCGCAGCGCTCGGTGGCCTTCATCCGGCCGAGATGTCCGCTGCGATCCGCCGCCTACCACTCAGCCGCCGGCGTGTGCTCGCCTCCGAGCTCGAAGACGACCGGCTCGCCGACCTGCTCGAGGAGCTCGACGAGGATGAGCAGGTTCGTCTGGTCGAGGGACTCGATCAGGAGCGTCTGGCGCGCGTGCTCGACGAGATGGAGGCCGATGACGCCGCCGACCTGCTGGGCGAGTTCTCCGAGAGCCGCCGGACGGAGCTGCTCGGCGCGATGGACCCAGAGGAGGCCGAGCCTGTCCGCCGCCTGCTGATCTACAAGCCCGACACAGCCGGCGGCCTGATGACCCCCGAGCCCGTGATCCTGGACGCGCAGGCCACCGTCGCCGAAGCGCTCGCCCGGATCCGGGACCCGGACCTGCCCGTGCCGCTCGCCACGCAGGTGTTCGTGTGTCGCCCGCCGCTCGAGACCCCAACCGGTCGCTTTCTCGGCGTCGTCGGAGTCCAGCGCCTGCTCCGCGAAGCGCCGAGCAAGCCGCTCGCCCGGTGCCTGGACGACGAATGGGAACCGATCTCCGCCGACGCGACCGAGCGCGAGGTGGCCGAGCGGCTCGCCGCCTACGACTTCGTCGCGATTCCGGTCACCGACGGCGCCAAACGCCTGGTCGGCGCGGTTACGATCGACGATGTGCTCGACCGCATGCTCCCCGACGATTGGCGCGTCGCGCGCGCGAGCAGCTGATGGCAAGGCGGGACGACCTCGGCACGCCTCGCGGTACCCCCGGCGGACCGACATATGACCCGGATGCGTTCGCTCGTTTTGCCGAGAAGATGGCCCGGTTCCTCGGGACCGGTCGCTATCTGGCCGCCCAGACGATCTTCGTGGTGGTGTGGATCATCCTCAACGGGATCGCGATCACGAACGCGTGGGATCCGTACCCGTTCATCCTGCTGAACCTCGCGTTCTCCACCCAGGCCGCGTACGCGGCGCCGCTGATCCTGCTCGCGCAGAACCGCCAGGCGGACAGGGATCGCTCCGAGACCGAACGCGACCGGGAGATCAACTCCCGCTCGCTCGCGGAGTCCGAGTACCTGGCTCGCGAGATCGCCGGGATCCGGCTCGCGCTCGAGAGCAAGCCCGATCGGGATGACGTCACCGACGCGATAGAACATCTGACGCGCACGATCGAACAGAGCTACGGCGGGGCGCCTTCGTACGCCGGCGGCGCGCTGGGCGAGGACGAGATCGAGGACGACGAGTCGGAGTAGGGCGGGTAGTTCCGGGCCTACGCCGGCGGGGTCGGAAACGGCGCCGTCGGCCGACGTGCCGAGGGGCCTACGATTTGTCGTGTGATTGCCCGCGTTCACTGGGCTCCGTTCATCGCGATCATGGCGACGGGGTTCGTGGTGGGATGCGGGTCGAGCGGCGCCCATTCGAGCACCACCGTTCTCCACGCCCAGCGAGCGCCTGCGCGGTCGACGGCGTTGCCGCCGCTTCCGAAGGACGGCGCGGGTGACCCGGTTGTGCCGACGCCCGGCCCGACCGGAATTGCCGCACGCCCGGCGGCGGTCGCCGTGATCCGAGCCTGGTCTGACGCGCTACGCCGGGGCGACGTCCGCGGGGCGGCGCGATTCTTCTCGCTCCCGAGCGTGATGATCAACGGCACGGACTCGAGCGGCGACGCGGTCGTGATCACGATCGGGACGACCGCCGAGGCGGAGGAGGCCAACGCGTCGCTCCCATGCGGGGCCGTGCTGCTGTCGACCGACCAGCGAGGCCGCTACGTCAACGCGCTGTTCCGGCTGACCGGGCGCCCGGGTCTGGGGGGGAGCACGTGTGACACCGGCGCGGGCCAGACCGCGCGCACGAATTTCGTGATCGCGGGCGGGCGCATCGTCGAGTGGATCCGCGCGCCCGACGATCCTGGCGACAACGGAAACGTCCCGACAGTCCCGACGAAGCCAACGCCGGCGCCGACACCGGCACCGTCGCCGGGCCCGACCGTCCCGCAGACCCCGGGTTCGAACGTCTGACACCGGTCCGTCATAAGATCGTGGCCATGAACGGTGATCAACTCCGGGCGCTGCAGGCGCCCCTGAAGGACCGCTACAGAGCCGAGCCCGAGGCCGCGCTCGTCACCCTGTCCGCGACCGGCGAGCTCGGGGAAGGCGTCGCCTGCTCGGTGAACACCGCGAGGGCGATCGCCGAGGCCGGCCTGCACCCGGCCACCGGCGGCGACGGTTCGCTGCTGTGCTCGGGCGACATGCTGCTCGAGGCGCTCGTGGCGTGCGCGGGCGTGACGCTCCGGGCAGTCTCGACGTCGCTCGGGATTTCCGTGCCGGCGGGACGCGTGAGCGCGGAGGGCGAACTCGACTTCCGCGGGACGCTCGGCGTCGACCGCGACGCGCCCGTCGGATTCAAGTCGATCCGTCTTTCGTTCGAGCTCGACACGGATGCCGACGAACAGCAGCTCGCGACGCTCAAGAAGCTCACCGAGCGGTACTGCGTCGTCTATCAGACGCTCGCCGGCGGGCCGGAGCTCACGACGAGCTTCAGCGCGGCTTAGCCGACCTGCAAATCGCGTCAATCGTGAGGTAATCGAAGACCGCCTCGGGCGCGCTTGCCACTTCGAAGGTTTGCTCGATGCGCATCAGAACTGAACCCTCACGACCAGCCCGCCGCCCGGGCGCGGGGTGGCGGTCAGCTCCGCCTTGTGCGCGATGGCGATCGCGCGGACGATCGACAGACCGAGCCCGTGGTGCCCATCGTTGGCTCTCCGGGCACCATGCAGTCGCTGGAACGGCTCGAACAGCCGCTCGGTCTCTCCGGCTGGAATCAGTGGTCCGGTGTTGCCGATCGTGAGGACGGCGTGCCGGTCGAGCGTTTCGGTGCGGATCTCCACCCGCCCCCTGTCGACGTTGTGATCGATCGCGTTGTCGATCAGGTTCGCGATAAGGCGTCCGATCAGGGCCTCATCACCCGAGGTCGTCGCCGCCCCGAGCGCAGTCTCGATCGAAAGCCGGCCTCGGTCGAGCTTCGGGGTCAGCTGGCGCAGCGCGGACTCGACCAGTGCGGGCAGGTCGACGGCCTCGCGTCGCTCGAGGCCGCGTTCGCTGCTCGCCAGCGTGAGCAGCGCCTCGAGCAGTCGCTCCTGGTCGACCTGCGACGCGAGGAGCTCCTCGCACGTCGCCCGTAGCGTGCCCTCCGATGCATTTGGATCGGCGAGCGCCACCTGCAGCAGCGTCCGCTCGAGCGTGAGCGGCGTTCGCAGCTCGTGTGACGCGTTGGCAACGAACCGGCGCTGCGCTTCGAACGAAGCCTCGAGCCTGCCGAGCAGGTCGTCGAGGGTGTCGCCGAGCTGTTTGAACTCGTCGTTGGGACCCGTCCGCGCGAGGCGCTCGTGCAGGTTCCCCGCCGAGATCGTGCGCGCGGTTGCGGTGATCTCGCGAACCGGCCGGAGCACCCGGCCGGCGGCGATCCAACCGAGCACGGCGGCACCTGCGGTCGTCACCAAGAGCACGACCCAAGAGATCGTCAGCAGGCGGGCGAGGTCGGCGTTGTGTTGTTGGGCGACGATGTCCTGCCCCCCGGGGGACGGGACGGTAATGACGACCCCGCCGGGCAACTTCAGATCGCGATGCTGGGTGGGGGCGGGCGTGGCGACACTGATCGAGCCGCCGCGCGACGCGAATACGAAGACGATCGCGAGCAGCACCGTGCCGAGCAACAGGAACAGGCCGGCGTAGAACACCGTGAGGCGCATGCGCGCGGTCCGAGTCGGTCGGATCAGCGCAGCCGGCGTTAGCGAGGGCAGCGACGGTCGCAAGGCCGGTCAGATCCGGTAGCCGCCCTCGCGGACGGTCTCGATCAGTGAGGGCTCGCCCAGCTTGGCCCGGAGCCGGCCGATGGTCGTCTTGACCGTGTTCGTGAACGGGTTCGCCGCCTCGTCCCATACGCCCTCGAGCAGCTCCTCGGCGGACACGACTCGCCCCTGCGCGCCAAGCAGGTATTCGAGCACCGCGAACTCCTTCGGGCTGAGCGCGAGCGGGATCTCGCCCCGGACCGCCGTCCGCCGGGCAGGATCGAGCTTCAGGTCGCCGTGGGCGAGCGTGGGCGGTAACGCCGGGGTCGAACGGCGCGCCAGCGCCCTGACGCGGGCGACGAGCTCCTCGAAGTCGAACGGCTTGGTGAGGTAGTCATCGGCGCCGATTCCCAGTCCCTCTACGCGGTCGCGGATCGTGCTCGCCGCGGTCAGCATCAGTACGCGCGTCGTACCCTGTTCCTCGCGCATGCGCCGGCACACCTCGTCGCCGTGCACCTGGGGGAGATCACGGTCGAGCACGACCACGTCGTACCGGTGCACCGCAACGTGTCTGAGCGCGTCGGCGCCGTCGAACGCGATGTCCACGGCGATGCCCTCTCGCCGGAGGCCCTCCGCGATGGCGGTGGCGAGCCGCCCGTGATCTTCTGCAACCAGAACCCGCATGTCGTCTCTCCTGGACTCGGACACAGGATGCCCGATTCAGGTGACAACGAGGTCACAGCCGCCGTGACGGTGCTGTCACCAGCGAGCCTCTACAACGAACGGGCAATGCGATGCCGGTCACAGGAGGCGTAGACCATGTATTCCATCCGGAGGGTCATCCCGGTGGCAGCTGCGATCAGCGGGATCGCGTTGCTCGCCGCCGGATGCGGCGGCGTCTCGCCGACAACGACCACCACGGGCTCGGCCGCCGGCAACGGCTCACCTCAGGACATTGCGGGGTCGGCATACCGCTACTCCGCGTGCATGCGCAACCACGGTGCGACGAACTTTCCCGACCCGAAGGTGCACATAAGCTCGAACGGCGGCAGCACGCAGGTGGCCGTGATGATCCCCGCCGGCTCCGCCGACTCGCCGCAGTTCAAAGCAGCGCGAACGGCTTGCCAGGGGATCCTTCCGGCTCCCTCGAAGTCGGACCTCGCCCAGCAGGCGCACGACCAGCTCGTCCACAAGGAGGACCTCCTCTCGTTCACGCGTTGCATTCGCAATCACGGGATCAACGGCTTCCCGGATCCGAACAGCCAGGGCCAGATGTCGCTTCAGGAGGTCCAGGCCGCAGGCATCGATCTGACCGCGCCGAACGTCAAAGCCGCCGCGCTAGCGTGCGTTCCGGCCTCGAACGGCGGGGTGACCCGCGCCGCCGTCCTCCAGGCCACGAGCGGAAACCCACCGCAAGGTGGGAGCGGGTCCTCATCCGCCGGCTCGAATCCGTGAGCCCAGAGCAGGGCCCCGGTCCCGCCCGATGCTCAATGTGACGCATCTCTCCCAAGCAAGCGCCGCACGCGGTCAGGATCGCCGCGTGCGGCGCGTCTATTTGGGTCTACGCTCGATGCTCAAGTTCAACGGAGGGAGGAAGGGTGCGTCGCCTGATTCTTGTGGCAGGGATGGTCGGTTCGTTTCTCCTGGTGGCCTTCACCGGGTGGGGATTCGCGTCCGTCGGTACTGGTGCCCACGAGGCCCAGGCGACGATCCCGATCGTGATCCTCAAGGCGAAGGACGGCGAGACGCTCGCGCTCGCGCGCGTTGTCATCCACGGCCGCGCGTTTCCATTCCTGATCGACACGGGCTCTTCGAAGACGCTCGTCGACGTCGCGCTCGCCCGGCAGCTTCATCTGAGGCGAGTCGGGAAGCCCATCAAGGTCACGGGCGTCGGCTGCTCCGAGACCGCCAGCAAGGTCCGGCTCTCGCGCTGGAGCATCGGCGGGCAGGCGCTTCCATCGATCGTCGCGACCAGCTCCGTGATCGCGGGCTCCGGAGGCAAGGCGTTCGGTCTGCTCGGCTCCGACGTGCTGTCGCACTTCGGCGCGATCGGGCTCGACTACGCGCACGGCGAACTGACGCTGGGCGTACCAACCTAACCAAAGGAGGCTCATGAACACCCAATCGAAGGTCGTGATCAACCTCGCGACCGGGCTGGAGGATGCCGAGCGCGTGACCGTCGCGTTCCTGGTCGGGGGCGCCGCGGCGCAATCGGGCAGGCAGGTCACGATGTTCCTGACCAAGGAGGCGGTCCGGCTGGCACTCACCGGCTTCGTCGAGGGAGTCGCCTGCGACGGCTGCCCGGCGCTGCCGACGCTGGCCGAGCAGTACGCGGCGGCCGGCGGCCGGTTGCTGGTCTGCCCGATCTGCTTCCAGTCGCGCAAGCTGAGCCAGGACGATCTGATCGAGTCGGCCGAGATCGGCGGCGCGACGCCGCTGTGGGAGTGGATCGGAGACGGCGCCACCGTGTTCAGCTACTGACGAGGCGGTACGCTGATGTCGTGAGCTCGACCCAGTACCAAGCGAGGCCCGAGCCGCGGGACCTGCCGCTGATCGTGCGGCTGGGGATCTCCTGGCTCACGAACGCCCTCGTGCTCCTGATCGTGGATGTGCTCCTTACCGGTGTGACGGCGTCGAACGTAGGGTCGCTTCTACTGGCCGCGGCGGTATTCGGAGTGCTCAACACGGTGGTGAAGCCGCTGCTCCGACTGATCACGCTCCCGCTCGCGGTCCTCACGCTCGGGATCGCCTGGTTCTTCGTGTCGCTGCTGATGCTCGAAATCACCAACTGGCTCGTGAGCGGCTTCTCTATCAACGGGTTCTGGACGCTGGTGGCGGCGACGCTGATCGTGTGGGTCGTGAACCTCCTGCTCGACTTCATCCCCGGTCCGTGGCAGGTCACGGGCAAGCGCCGGCGGCGCAATCGCCGCCGCGCCGCGTAGGGCTGGCCGTCCGGGTTTCAGGTCCGGCGCGGAAGCGAGCGCGCGCGGCGGCTCATGCCGGCCCACGGGTCGGGTGCCTCGAGCCGTTCGCCGACGTTCTCGACCGTCCAGCGGTCGGGACGCAGCGTCTTATCCGACAGCTCGTCCCAATGGAGCGTCACGGCGACCGGCGCGGTCGGCCGCGGCCTGACCGAGAACGGAGCGACGGCGTGCTGGGCGTATGCGATCCGGTTCACGTCGAGATAGATGCGCTTGCCGCGCTCCGCCTTGTGCCACTCGAGGGTGAGGTGATCGGGATCGTCGGCGACCATCTGCTCGGCGAGCGCGCGGGCGAACGCGTGGACCTCGGTGAAGTCAGGACCGCGCCGTAGCGGGCAGACCACGTGCACGCCGCGCGAGCCCGTCGTCATCGCGAACGGGACGAGTCCGAGGTCGCGCAGCCGGTCGCCCGCGGCACGCGCTGCCGCCCGGACCTCAGCGAAGCCGCCGCCCGATGGGTCGAAGTCGATCGTGACCCGGTCGGGCTCGTGAGGCTTGTCGGCGCGCGACAGCCAGGTGTGCATCGTGACCACGTTCTGGCCGCTGAGATACACGAGCGTCGCCGCGTCGTCGGCGAGCACGTGGGTGATCGTGCCGCCCTTCTTGCCCACGGTCGCGCGCTTGATCCATTCGGGGAAGTAGCGAGGGACGGCCTTCATGAAGTAGCCGTCGCCCTCGATCCCGTCGGGGAACGCCTGGAGCGCAAGCGGCCGGTCGCGGACATACGGCAGCATTCGCGGCGCGACGCGCTCGTAGTGGCGGGCGAGGTCGAGCTTCGTCAGGCCGGGCTCGGGGAACACGACCCGGTCCTCGTGCGTGATCTTGACGGCGCGGCGGCCGACCTTCAGCTCGGTGGTCACCCCTCGCGCACCACCTCGGACGCGGCCTTGTCGTCGCGCAGTCCCAGGAAGCGGGGATGTCGGAGCCGATGGTCGCGCGTCCACTCGGTGAAGCCGATCTCTGCCACGAGCTCCGGCTCGACCCATGTCACCCCTCGCTCCTTGATCGAGGCGGCGTCGGCGAACGGCGGATCCTTCCGTTCGAGCTTGCGCATCTGCCCGCCGAGGTCGTGGAGCGTCGTGGTGTCGAACCCCGTCCCGACCTTGCCGGCGTACTCGAACCGGTCGCCGCGGTAGTAACCGAGCAGGAGCGCGCCGAACTCGACCCGCGATCCACGCGGCTGGGTGAAGCCGCCGATCACCAGCTCTTGCCCGTGCGAGCACTTGAACTTGAGCCAGTCGCGCGAGCGGGTGCCGACGTACGGGCTATCGGCGCGCTTGGCCATCACGCCCTCCCAGCCCTTCCGGCATGCCTCTTTGAAGTACTCCTCTCCGTCACGGTTGCGGTGCTGCGTCCAGCGGACATTCCCGTGGAATTGCAGTGCGCGGCGCAGTAGGCGCTTGCGCGTGCGAAGCGGAAGCTTGCGGACGTCGTGGCCTTCGAGCCACAGGATGTCGAACACGTAATAGAAGACCGGGACGTAATGTTCGGCGCGCTCCACGAGCCTCGCAAAGCTCGTCTCCGACCCCTCGAACGCGACCACCTCGCCGTCGATCACGAACTGATCACATTCTTCTTTCCCGAGCGCCTCGACGAGCTCGGGCCAACGCGCGTTCTGAGACAGGTCGTTGCGCGACAGGAGCTTGACGGTGGCGCCTGTGCGGATCGCGATGCAGCGGATCCCGTCGAGCTTGCGCTCATAGATCCAGTTGGCATCCGAGAACCGGTCGTCGGTCAGCGTCGCCTTCATCGCGTTGGCGGTCGTCGGCGCCGGCGCGGCGGGGGCGAGCTCGAGCTCGTCGGCGCTCAGCGTCTCGATCACGCTCCCCTTTGTCTGTGGTCCGGTCATCGTGTTCACCGTACCTCCTAGAACGGGAGTCCGTGAACTGTTAAGCGGCGGTCCGGCCAGTTCGCGCGGCGACGTCGACCTCGATGATCTCCATTGCTCCATCCAAGCAGACCACGGGCCGGGGTATGGGCCGTCGGTGCGACGGGTTCGATAAACCGACCTGATGCCGATTTCAGCTCTGTTGCTGGCGCTCGCTGCGGCCGCCGTCCATGCGACCTGGAATCTGCTGCTGTCCGGCGAGGACGATACGCATGCCGCAAGCGCGGTCGCGCTCGTCATCGGAACCGTCGTGTTCGTGCCGGTGGCGCTGATCGACTGGCGGATCGACTCGGCGGCGGTGCCCTACGTCGCGAGCTCGAGCGTCCTCGAGCTGGCGTATCTGGCGCTGCTGGCGACCGGCTATTCGGTCGCCGCGATGAGCTTCATCTATCCAATCGCGCGAGGCTCGGCGCCCGTGCTCGTGCTGATCGCGGGCGTGATCGCCGTCGGTGCGACCGTGTCGGCGTTGGCGGCGGTTGGGGTGGTCATCGTCGCCGCCGGGATCGTCCTCGTGCGCGGCGTGGGCGCGTCCGGCCGTCCCCGCGACCTCGGGCTGGCGCTGGCGGTCGGGGCGTGCATCGCCGCGTACACGCTCGTCGACAAGCACGGCATCGTCCACGCCTCGCCGCTCACCTACCTCGTGCTCGTTCTCGGCGCGCCCGCGATCGTGTACTCACTCGCCGTCTGGCGCGCGCGGGGCGGCAGCGCCCTGCGCGCCGCCGTGAACCGGTCGACGCTGCTCGCGGGCGTCGGCATGTTCGCCGCCTACGCGCTCGTGCTCGCCGCGCTCAGGCTCGCGCCGGCGGCGTCCGTCTCCGCGGTCCGCGAGTCGAGCGTGGTGATGGCCACCGCATTCCTCGCGATTACCGGCCGCGAACGGATCGGGACGGAGCGGCTGGTCGGCGCGGTGGCAGTGGTGGCGGGAATCGCGCTGATCTCGCTCGGGTAGCGCTCCATGTGAGACGCTGTGGGGGTGCCGGTGAATGGTCCGGACGGGCGCGAGATCGCGTCGCTGCGGCGCAGGTCGCTTGCGTCGCTGATCGACACGGTCGTGCTCCTGCTCCCGATTGCGCTCGCGGCTGGAGGTGGGGTGTGGCTGTACATGAGCTACCTCCGCCGGCGCTCGGACGAAGATGATTCACAGTTCGACTTCGCCGAGCGCCTCCCGTTCCGTCACCTCGGGGAGCCGCGCTGGCGGTTCGCAATGTGGGGTGCGGGACTAGCGATCGAGATCGGGCTGCGAAACTGGCGGAGCCCGGGGGCGCGCGCGATGGGACTGCGCCGCGTCGACGCCCGCGCCGGTGGCCCGGTCACGGTTCGCGACGTGCTGATGCGCAACGCGGTGGACACGGCGTCGAGCGAGCTGAACCGGTGGGTGCAGCGCCCGTTCCAGGAGCGCGTTGCCGAGCGTCAGCGAGCGCTTCGAGCGGAGCTCATGGAGGTTCGGCGCGCGCAGGGCGATGACGACGAGGCGGAACTTCGCGCGAGGGTGAATGAGGCCCAGCGAAGACACAACTTGAGCCCGTGGGGCTCATGCGGACGCGGGCTGCTTGGGCTCCTGCCGAAATACCTCCCGGCGTTGTGGTCAGCGCGAAATCAGACCTTGCCCGACCGAGTCGCGGGCATCGTCGTCGTTGTCGAGCGGGATCGGTAACCCGTGCGCGCGGCTCAGCGGAGGACGCGTATTGAGTGGTGGACCGGCGCCGAGGCCGGTATCAGGTGGACCGCGATGACCGTGGCCAGCGCGATCGCGCACACCCACATCAGCCCACGAAACATCCTGTTCACCGAGGACCAATTGACGAATAGAAGCGGCGACATCGGTTCCTTTCGCCCGCGACCGAGTCGCGGCTGACTGCGCGGCCGGGGCGTTCATTTGCGGGGTTCTGTTTTGTAAGTCCCTACCCGCTCTCGGGCGTCCTACTCACGAGTAGAGCGCGGGCGGGTCAGCGCAGATACGCGATCGCCCCGGCCTGGCTGCACCGATTTGCCGATCCGTGCACGGATCGTCCGTCGAAAGCGCGGAAATTCGGCGGTGTGGGTGTTGGGTGCGGTAGAAGTCTGGGGATCGGGTGGTGCTGAGTGGAAATGAGGTGAGTGTGTGATGGCTGATCGGGTTTTGACGACGCATGCGGGGAGTTTGCCGCGGCCGGATGAGTTGGCGGATTTGGTGTGGGCGCGGATGGATGGGGAGGTGGTTGATGAGGGGGAGCTTGAGGCGCGGACGGCTGATGCGGTGGTGGAGTTGGTGGCTAGGCAGCGGGAGGTGGGGTTGGATGTGGTTAGTGATGGGGAGATGAGCAAGCCGGGGTTTAGTTCGTATGTGTCTGAGCGGTTCTCGGGGTTTGGTGGGGTGTCGGAGTTTCAGTCTGATGATGTGGCGCCGTTTCCGGAGTTGGCGATGAGGTTGTTCGCGAATCCGCAGACGGCGCATTTGGGGTTTTCGAATTGTGTGGGGCCGGTGGAGTTGACTGATAGGGATGCGGTGCATCGGGATATCGCCCGGTTCAAGCGGGCGTTGGGGGGTGGCGATCCGTCGGGCGGGTTTATGGGGGCGGTCAGTCCGGGTCAGATCGCGTTCAACTATCCCGATCAGCATTACGGGTCGCATGAGCGGTATTTGGCGGCGTGCGCTGAGGCGCTGGCTTATGAGTATCGGGCGATTGTGGAGGCGGGGTTTAGTCTGCAGATCGATTCGCCGGATATGGCGATGGCGGCGCACGCGCGGTCGGTGGGGTCCAGTGTGGGGGATTGGCATCATCATCTTCCGTTGGCGGTTGAGGCTTTGAACGGGGCGCTTGAGGGGATCCCGCCGGAGCGGGTTCGGTTTCATGTGTGTTGGGGGAATACCGGCACCCCGCATCATTTGGACGTCCCGCTGGCGGACATCATCGGTCACGTCCTGAACGTGAACGCCGGCACGATTTATGTGGAGGGCGCGAACCCTCGGCACGCGCACGAGTGGCGGGTGTTCCGCGACGTTCCCCTCCCGGATGAGAAGTCGGTGATCCTGGGGGTGATCGACGTCAAGACGAACTACGTCGAACATCCCCGCCTGGTCGCCGACCGGCTCGTTCAGGTCGGCCGGCTGGTCGGGAAGGACCGGCTGATGGCCGGGACCGATTGTGGGTTTGGCACGTTCATCCGCTGGTCACTGGTCGACCCGGGCGTGATGTGGCTGAAAATGGGCTCAATGGTCGAAGGCGCCCAGATCGCCTCCGGGGAGTTGTAGGTCAGCCGCCCAGCGTCTCGAGCACGTCGGCGGCCTCGTCGTCGAGCTCCATCAAGCCGGTAAGGCCGCTGCGAGCAGCCTGGTTGACGTGGTACTCGCACGCGCCCGCCATGGCGTCCGCGTCCCGGGCCTCTGCCGCGCGGACGATGTCGCGGATCTCGGACACGGTGCCTGCGCTCCGGTTGGGCTGCGACAGCGATGTTGCGCGCAGCAGCCTGACGCGAGCCCGGAGACTGTCAAGCGTCTCGCGGATCGCCTTGTTCCCGGCGCCCTCCAGCAGGACGTCGTAGAAGTCGTCCTTGGCCGCCAGCATCTCCTGGATATCGGAATCCCGCCGCTTGGCGAGCCGCTCGATCTCCCTGAACGATTTGCGCAGCTGCTTGACCTGGACGTCGGTGGCGTGGCGCACGAACCGGCGGCAGGCGAGCGCCTCGAGCGCGGCCCGCACCTCGTACAGGTCGGCCGCCTCCTGGGCGGAGGGCACGACCACGATCGCGCCCTTCTGGGGAATCGTCGTCACCAGCCCCTCGGCCGCGAGCTGGCGCAGCACCTCGCGGATGGTGGTCCGCGAGACGCCGGTCTGCTCGATCAGCTCGCGCTCGATCAGGCGCTGGCCGGGCTTGAGGCGGAAGTCGAGGATTGCCTGACGCAGCACGTCGAGGACCTGCTCGCGAAGTGGCGCGGCGACCCTCCCGACCCGCATCGACAGATCGGTGTCAGAACCAGTCACCCCGGCGAGTCTAGAGGGCGTGTCAGTCATCTCGACCGCCTGTCTGCCTGTCAGACAATGATGGCGCGCGCCCAGTCATGTTGCCTGCCCGGCCGTGCGGAGCCGGGCCGTGGCGGCCTCGTCGAGGAACAGACCCTCTGGGTCCTGATCCGGGTCGCCGACGACCACGACGCCATAGTCACGAGCCGCCCCGGCCACGGTCACGTACCCGTCGCGCACGTCGATCAGTACCCGCTCGGGCTCGCGTGTGAACGGATCGCCCCACCCGCCGCCGCCGCGGTTGATGTAGCGCAGCACGGTCAGCGGGTCGGTGTTCCAGCTTGGCTGGCGGTAGGGGTACACGAACCGCCCCTCGGCGTCCGGCGCGTTCGTGTCAGGGTTCAGCAGACCGGCCAGCGGGACGGAGTCGGCGTATGCGTCGTCGCCGGTCGTGGGACTCGCCGCCGCCTCTCCTACCGGCGGCCAGATCCACACGCCGCCGTTGCGCCCGTCGCCCCCGCCGTTGACCCCGAACCCCGCCGGTCGCCTGTAGTGCAACGACATTAGATTGTGGCTGGCGGCCTCGAGCCAAAGCGAGTCGCGCAGGACGGCGAGTCCCCCGCGATTGAAGCCGGGGCCGCCGGTGTCCGGAACGGGCTCCTCCCGGAGCAGCACGGCCGGCACGTCGGACTCGATCGCCTCCACCGCGCCCACGATGCCGTTGGCCTGGTAGGACAGCATCCACGTGTCCGCGTCGCCGTGCTCGGTGGCGCCGAACGGGCCGAGCTCACCGCCGAGTTGCGCGGCCGACACCCACGGCATGCCGCCCGGGTGAACGCCGCTGGCGCTGTGAATATCGGTGGTCCCACGGTCTCCGGCGATCGCCGCCGAGCCGACCGCCTTGGCCAGCGCGCGCAGCAGCGCACCGATCATCACCTGGCTCTGCTCGTAGTAGAGGAACACGGCGCCGTCGGGCGGCAGGGCGCTGACGACCGTGCCCTCCGGGAGGACGATGTCGATATTCCGCCAGGCCCCGCTGGAAAACGGCGTCCGCGGATCGAACAGGTACTTGAACGCCACGCCGACGGTCGTCTTGGCATCGAGCGCGGTGGCGTTGATGCAAGTGCGAGCCTGGCGGGAGGTACCCGAGAAATCGACCTCGGCGCGGCCTCCGCGTTTGGTGACCTTGACGTGGACGCGGTACTCCTCTACCGCGTCGACCCCGTCGCAGTCCGCGGCGTCCTCACCCTCCCACTCGCCGTCTGCGATCGCCGCCAGCGCCTCGGACATGCGCTCCGCGGCCGCGTCGCAGACATAGGTGATGGCTCCTTGGACCGCGTCGAACCCGTAGCGGTCCAAGGTCTCTGAAAGCAGTCGCTCGCCGAGCGCCAGGCCGGCGCAGATCGTCTGCATGTCCGGGAACAGGATCTCGCCAAAGCGGACGTTGTCGAAGATCAGGCTCCAGGTCTCGCGCACGGGCTCGCCGCCGCGGTAAAGCGCCCGCGGCGACACGACCAGCCCGGTCTCGTACACGTTGTGCTTGGTGAGGCTGAACCCGCCGGGGACGACGCCACCCATGTCGAGTTGGTGCGCTTTGAGGTTGACAAAGCCGGCAAGCCGGTCGCCGTCGTAAACGGGTCTGCAGAACAGAAGGTCGTTGACGTGAGTTCCGGTCCGGTAAGGATCGTTGGCGACGATCACGTCGCCCGGCCCCAGCCGCTCGGGACCGTACTCGTTGATCGTGTTGCGAACCGAATCGGTCATCGTGCCGGTGAACAGCACGATGCTGTTGCTCATCGCGGGGGTGGCGTAATCGAGCGCCGGCGGTCCGGTGAGGGTCGCCGCGAAGTCGTAGAAGTCGCGCAGGATCGGCGAGAATGCGGCCGTCAGCAGTCGGCCGCAGACATGCTCGACGATGTAACGGAAGCGGTTGGCGAGGACGGTCGCCGTGAACCGGTCGGCACCGTAACGGCTCGCGAACTCCGCGGTCGAAAGATCGCGAATCACAGCGAGGCCTCGATCGAGATCTCTCCCAAGCTCCCGACCTCCGCCCGCTGCCCAGACAGGAGGAACGTCGTCGACAGCCCCTCGCGGATGATCGCCGGACCGGCGAGGTGCATTCCCGAGACCAGCGTGTCGCGCTCGTACTCGGGGGCGTCGAACGGCTCGGCCTCGAGGTAGTGCACTTTCAGCGTCCGCGTCGGTCGCGGATCGGCGGACTTGACCGCGCCGCCCGAGCCCGACTGAAGACGGTCATACCTCAGCTTGTCGACCGGCACCACGAGCTCCACGCGATAGGTGACGCCCTGCACCGGCACACCCGGGAAGCGGTTGCCGTTGCGCCGCTCGTACTCATCGTGGAAGCGGTCGATCATCTGCTGCACCGTCGCCTCGGTGATCGGGCCCTCCGGCACCTCCACGAGCGGCGTCTCCCAGCTCTGTCCGAGCAGCCGTCCGTCGAAGCTGCGCCTCAGCGTCACCCCGTCGCTTTCAGCCGGGGACCGACCGCGGAGCTTGTGCTCCATCGCATCGAAGATCTCCGAGATCCGCGGCGCGGCCTCCGGCGTCAGCACCATGTAGGCGCTCCGGCTGGCGTAGTAGGAGAGGTCAGTGGCCAGTAGCCCGAGAGCCGAGAACAACCCCGGGTGCGGCGGGATCACGATTCGCCCGACCTGCAGTTGCTCGAGCGCGGCCGGCAGCAGCATCGGCCCGGCCGCCCCGTATGCCAGGAGAGTGAAGTCGCGGAGATCGACGCCGTGGCGGATCGCGACGTTCGTGATCTCCTCGGCGATGTTGTGCACGGCGATCCGGTAGGCGTAGGCGACGCGGTCGCGCAGCGACAGCGGGGTGTCCAGCGATGCAAACGCCGACCTCGCCTGCTCCTCGTCCAGCCGCATCTCTCCGCCGGCAAAGCTGTCGGGGTCGAGGATGCCCATCAGCAGGCACGCGTCGGTGAGCGTCGGTGCGGAACCGCCCCGCCCATAACAGGCCGGGCCGGGATCGGCACCCGCGCTCGCCGGACCAACCAGGACATCGCCCGCGGGGGAAATCGAGACGATGCTGCCACCGCCCGCGCCGACGCTGGAGATCTCGGTGGAGAGCGCATTGATGATGAGGTCGTCCTCGAGCGAAAACGTGTCGTTGACGAACGGCCGACCCTCCTGCACGAGGGAGACGTCGGTGGAAGTGCCGCCGACGTCGCAGCAGATCAGGTTGCCCTCGCCGATCGCCTCTCCCAGTCGGGCGCCGGACGTAGTTCCCGCTGCCGGTCCGGCGACCACGATCCGAAACGGCTGCGCAAGCGCGTCGCGCCACGGGATTAACGTGGCCGCGCAGTCGGCGAAGTTGAGCTCGCCGGCGAACCCAAGCGCCGTCAACTCCTCGTCGAGCTCCGCCGCGTAGCCGCTGAACATCAGCTTCATCATCACGTCGATCACGGTCGTCGACGCGCGCGCGTACTCCTTGGCCAGCGGCGACGTCTCAGCCGAAATCGAGACCGGGACGTCGCCCAAGACCTCCAGCGTCAGCTCCCGAAGGCGCTCTTCGTGGCGGCGGTTGACATAGGAGTTGAGCAGGCAGACCGCGACGCCCTGCACGCCACACCGTTCGAGAACCGTCAGCTGGCGCCGAGCGTGATCCTCGTCGAGCGCCGTCATCACGCGGCCGTCGGCGAGGATCCGCTCGACGACGCCCCGGCGCAAGTACCGGGGGATTAGCGGCCGGGCCGCATCACCGAACGGCCGGCGCCAGCTCGCGTCGGTCTGGGCATCGAGCGGGCGCCACAGTCGGCCCTTGACGAGGATGTCCCGGAAGCCTTCGGTGGTCAGGAACGCCACCTTCGGCAGGCGACGGGTGATGACCGCGTTGAGGCCCGCGGTGCTCGCGTGGTTGAACACGGCGCTTCCCTGCACCCCGAGCCGGCGACTTCCCTCCACGACTGGCCGCGCCGGATCCCCCGGCTCACTCGGGACCTTCGTAACGGTGATGCGTCCGTCTCGGACGGCGACCACGTCGGTGAACGTCCCCCCGATATCGACGCCGAGCATGTTCAGATCTCCAGCCCAAGGGGCGTGTACGAGCCGAACGGCGGAGCGGCGAGACGGCTCAGCGAGTGCAGGCAGGTCTGGCACTTGCGCACGTCCCACCAGCCGCCCTCGCTGAGAACGCGGTAGTCGGCCAACTCCTCGCCGCCACATTCGGGGCACGTGCCCTGGACCGGCTCGCGTGCGGCGACTAGATGAAGCTCTTGGGGTCGTGGGAACGAATGCACCTGGGCCTCCGCGGGATTGTATGACGATCAGGCGATAGGATGCTACTGTAACGACATGGCGATCCGTACCGACGCCGGCGCCGCCGGGATCTCGCCGCCGGAGCCCGATCTGACGCCTCAGGAGATGATCGACCGTGCGGTCGCGCTGCGGCCGCTACTTCGCGAGCAGTCTGCCGAAACCGAGCTGCGCGCCCGGCCATCGCAGGAGATCCACGAGGCCTGCGTGGACGCCGGTTTCTACCGTTGCTATATCCCGCGTCGATACGGCGGTTACGAGTTCGGCGCGCCGACGTTCATGCGCGTCGTCCAGGAGCTCTCCCGCGGTGACATCTCCGCCGGCTGGTGCATCGCCCTGGCCGCCGCCCACGCGCTCCAGGTCGGCTCGTGGTGGCCGGAGTCGGCGCAGGAGGAGATCTTCGGCGACGGCGACTTCCGGTGTGCCGCGGTGGCTGCACCCATCGGTCCGGCCGTTCCGAGCGGCGGCGGATGGGAACTCAAGGGCAAGGTCGGCTACGCCTCGGGAATCCCGCTGTCGACGCATTACATGGGCCAGGCTCTGATCGCCGGCGAGGACGGCAAACCGACCGAGCGCATGCTGCTGTTCGTTGCGCCCCGCAGCGAGTTCACGATCGTCGACGATTGGGGCAGCCTGATGGGGCTCAAGGGATCTGCCTCGAACACGATCACGTTCGATCGTGGTCGGGTCCCGGCGCATTGGACGATCGAGGACGCGTTGATGGTCGACTTCGACGTCGCCGGCCGCGGGGCCCCGGGCGTGGAGTTGCACGGCAATCCGATGTACGGCGGACGGGCCATGGCCTGCTTCACGCTGACTCTCACCGCGGTGGCGATCGGAGGGGCATACGCGGCTCTGGACGAGTACGAGGAGATGATGCACTCGAGGCTCACCCCGCTGCCGCCGATGGTGCCGCGCATCGGCGACGAGACGTTTCAACGCTGGTTCGGGTCGGCGCTGGCAAAGCTCGCGACCGCGGAGGCCGCCATGTACAACGCCGTCGACCAGCACATGGAGGCGTGTCGCCGCGCCGCCGAGGTCGGGGGGGCGAGCGGGATTCCATATTCATACGGTGAGGACATGCGGATCGGCTGCATCGGCAGAGAGGCGATCGTGCAGGCGTGGGAGATCTTTCAGTCCGAGATCTTCCGCACCGCCGGCTCCAGCGCCGCCGTGGACGGATCGCGGTTCGAGCGCATCTACCGTGACATGTCGATGCTGAACAGCCACCGCAACACCGTGCTCCGCGAGTGGGCCTTTGGCGAGATCGCTCGCGAGCACCTCGGCCTGCCGCGGCAGGGCAGGGGCAACGTGCAGACGCCCCACGGCAGGAAGTGATCCCCGTGCCGGCGGGTGGTATGACCGAGCGACCACCGTCGTACCGCGTGCTGGCGGTCCACTACGCCGAGCGTCAGACGACGTTGAGTGACGCCTACTACCGGTGGTCGACCTATGGCGAGCCCGACGGGCCGCTCAAGATGAGTTACTACTTCTGGATCCTCGAGCCGTTGCACGCGCCGTGGTCGCCCCCGATCGTCCTGGACTGTGGCTTCGAACCCGAGCGCGGCATGCGGATGGGCCGCCACTGCCTTTGCTCGCCCGCCGACGCATTGGCGCGGTTGGGCATCGATCCCGGCGCGGTCGATCTGCTCGTGATCAGCCACATCCACTACGACCACGTCGGCAATGTTCACCTGTTCCCTAATGCGCGGATGCCCGTGGCCCGTGCCGAGCTGGAGTTCTGGACCGCCGACCCGGTCGCCCAGCGCCCCCAGTTCGCAGCGCACGCCGACCCGAACGGGATCGAGCAGCTGCGCCGCGCCGCGACCGAGGAGCGGGTCGAGCTGATCGAGGACCGCGCCGACGTGGCGCCGGGGATCACGGCTGTGCGGGTGGGCGGTCACGCGCCCGGCCAGCTTGTGTTCGAGGTGGCCGGCGAGCACGGTCCGATCGTGCTGGCGTCCGACGCCATCCACTATGACGACGAGCTCGAGCGCGAGCGGCCGTTCGGCATATTCAGCGACCTCGCCGACGTGTACCGCGGCTACGCGACGCTGCGGCGCCATGCCGCCTCCGGCGCCGCGGTCGTTCCGGGGCACGATCCGTCGGTGATGAACCGGTTCGCGCCGCTCGACGGCGATGGCGAGGGGCTTGCCGTGTGCCTCACCGATACCAAGGAGTGACGATGACCACCATCACCGACACCGACGCGCTGCGCGAGGCATGGATCGAGGTGCACGGGCCGCCGAACGCCGCTGCCGAGGAGCTCTTGCGCCTGAATCCCAGCTACTTCGCGACGGTACTCGACTTCACTGCCCACCCGTGGCGTCGCGGTCCGCTGGAGCCGAAGGTCAAGGCGCTGATCCTGCTGGCGGTCGACAGCGCCGCCTCGCACCTGCACGGACCGGGCGCCGCCGACGACGTTCGGCGGGCGCTCGCGCTCGGAGCCACTCCCGCCGAAGTGCTGGAGACGCTTGAGCTGACGAGCACGATGGGCATCCACGCCGCCAACACCGGGGTGCCGATCCTGCTCGAGGAGCTCGCGGCCGCGGGGCAACCCCTGGACACGAACCTTCCGCTGACCGAGCGCCAGGAAGAGATCAAGGCCGAATTCACCGCCAAGCGCGGCTACTGGAACGAGTTCTGGGACGGCTTCCTCCGCCTCGACGCCGAGTTCTTCGCGACCTACACGGCGATGTCGTCGCACCCTTGGGAGCACGGCACGCTGGAGCCGAAGGTCAAGGAGTTCATGTACTGCGCGTTCGACGCCTCGGCCACGCACATGTTCGCCCCCGGCCTGCGTCAGCACGTCGCCAACGCGATCGGCTACGGCGCGACGGCCGCGGAGCTAATGGAGGTGTTCGAGCTCGCCAGCGGGATCGGGGTCGAGTCGTTCGCGCTTGCGCTGCCGGCGCTGGCCCAGGCAATCGAAGCAGAGGGATGAGCGCGCTGCGTACCGGGATCGTCGGCGTCGGCCAGATGGGCGGGCGGATGGCCGCGCGAGTCCGCGAGGCGGGCGATCCGATCATCGCCTACGATCGTGACCCCGAGCGGCTGGCGGCCAGCGGCATCGATCCCGCCGGTTCGTTGGCGGAGCTCGTGGCCGCGGTCGACGTCGTGCTGCTGTCACTGCCGGACTCGAGCATCATCGAGCCGGTGATCCTCGGAGCCGGAGGGGTGCTCGAGCACGCGCGCGCCGGCCAAGTGGTCGTCGACCTGTCGACGGCATCGCCGGAATCGACCCAGAGAATCCACGCGGCGCTGGCGGAGCGAAACGTGAACTTTCTCGACGCCGGCATCTCCGGAGGGGCGAAAGCCGCAGATGCCGGCACGCTCACAATCATGGTTGGCGGCGACGCCGCCGCGCTCGCCCAGGTACGGCCGATCCTGGAGCGATTCGCGGCAAAGATCTTCCACATGGGGGACAGCGGCGCGGGGCACATCGCCAAGCTCCTCAACAACTTCCTGAACGGGATCAGCCTGGCGGCGACCGCCGAGGTCATGGTGGCGGCCAAGCTGTCGGGCCTGGATCTGGAGACGTTCCTGGATGTGCTCAACGCCTCATCAGGTGTCAACTTCGCCACGCTCAACCGGTTCCCGCACATCATCAAGGGCGACTACCTGGAAGGCGGGCTGACCGGCCGGCTTATGGCGAAGGACATCCGTCTGTATCTCGAGCACGTGGCGCGGCTCGGCGCCCCCACGTTCAACGGGCCGGCGTGTCTGGCTGTGTTCGATGTCACCAACGCGCTCGGTTACGAGGACCAGATCTCCAACCGCGTGGTCGACGGGATCGGCGACCTGGCCGGCGGCGTGCGCCTTCAGGAACCGCGGGAGGGAGCGAGCAGATGAAGATCAACCATGGCCGTGTGGCGGGCATGCCGTCTGCGCAGCGAGGCGAGACATTCACCGGCATGGTGTGGTCGGAGCCGCTGCTCCGGGACGTCCCCGGCGTGATCATCAACACGGTTTTCTTCCCGCCCGGCGTGCGGACCCACTGGCACAGACACGAGACAGGGCAGATCCTGATCGTCACCCACGGCTCCGGGCTGGCGTTCAACGAGGATGGTGACGGCGGCGCGATCATGCCGGGCGACGTGGTCTGGTTCGACCCGGGCGAGCGCCACTGGCACGGGGGCGGGCGCGACACCTACCTAAGTCACATAGCGATCTCGCTCGGCACCACGGACTGGGAGGACGCGGTGACCGACGACGAATACGCGGTTGGCTCGGGATGAGCCAGGCGCGGCTCGAAGGGCGCGTGGCGATCGTGTCAGGCGGGGCGCGCGGAATCGGGGAGGCGCACGTGCGGACGCTGGCCGGCGAGGGCGCCCACGTTGTGATCGGCGATGTGCTCGCCGACGAGGGCGCGGCCCTGGCCGAACAGCTGGGCGAACGGGTTTGCTTTGTGCCACTTGATGTCACCTCCGAGGCGGATTGGACCGCCGCGGTCGCGACCGCCGAGCAGGACGGCTGGGGCTCGGGAGCGGTCACGATCCTGATCAACAACGCCGGGATCATCGACCCGTCGCCGATCGGGGAGCTGTCGGCCGAGCGGTGGCGGCGGACCATCGACGTCAACCTCACCGGCCACTTCCTCGGGATCAGCGCCGTGGTGAATTCGATGCGTAGAGCCGGAGGTGGCGTGATCGTCAACACCTCCTCGATGACCTCGGAGATCGCGGTCGGCCAACTTGCGCACTACACCGCGTCCAAGCACGCGATCGCCGGCCTCACAAAGGCGGCGGCGCTCGAGCTCGGCGGCGACGGGATCCGGGTCAACTCGCTGCATCCCGGCATGATCCGCACCGCCATGACAGAGGGCGCGCCGGAAGAGCAGATGGCGGCGAAGTACCCGTTGCGCCGGTTCGGCACGCCCGAGGAGGTGGCCCGGACGATGCTGTTCATCGTGTGCGACGCTACCTACGCCAGCGGCGACGCCTTCCCCGTCGACGGGGGGATTCTCGCCGGGGTCATGATGGGGGAGTAGGTGAGCGGTATGCGTCTGGAGGGAAAGGTCGCCGTGGTGACCGGCGCGGCCGGAGGCCTCGGTGGAGGATCGGCTCGCCGTCTGGCGAGCGAGGGCGCGCGGGTGGTCGCCGTCGACATCGACGGAGATGGTGTTTCGCGCGTGGCGGAGGACATCGGCGGCATCGCGGTCACGGCCGATGTGTCGCGCGAGGAAGACGTGGAGCGCTACCTCGCGGAGGCCGTGGAGCGCTTCGGTCGCGTCGACCTGCACCATCTCAACGCCGGCATCCCCGGCTCGCTGGATCCGCTGCCCGCGCTCGACCTGAAGGGCTTCGAACGAGTGCTCGCGGTCAACGTCACGAGCGTCTTCCTGGGCCTGCGCGGCGCGTTTCGTCAGTACACGGCACAGGGATCCGGCGGCGCCGTGGTCGTGACGGGGTCGATCGCGAGCCTCCGCGGCAGTGCCGACCTTTTCGCCTACCACACCTCTAAGCACGCCGTGCTGGGACTCGCGCGCTGCGCCGCCGTTTATGGGGGGCCGCTCGGGGTCCGGGTCAACGTGATCGCACCGGGGATCGTCCCCACCGAGTTGTTCGCCGGCGCCGGCGGCGCTGCGGGCGGTGGCGGCGACATGGCGCAGCGGGCCACCACGACGCCGCTGCGACGACCGGGGACGCCCGACGAGATCGGATCGGTCGTGGCCTTCCTGCTCTCCGACGACGCCGCCTACATGACCGGCGAGGTCGTGTCGGTGGACGGTGGCGCGGCCACGACCAACTCGCTGCGCCCGTCCGGCGGGGCCGGCCGGTGGGATCCCGCGGAGCTGGATAGCTGACCGTCATGCGGATCACGACTGGTTGGGAAGTAATTCGCACTATGTCCGAGTTATCTCCCAAACCCTGAGGAAAGGGCGTTCATGGAACCATCGGTGCAGAACATCATTGCCTCGGCCGAGGTGACGACCTCGCGGCGAGGTTCCTTCTGGGTGGGGATCGAGCCGGTACCCGGACCGCTGGGCACGGTCATGCGCGGTCCCATGTTCGTGGAATGGGAGGCTTCGGCAGATCCCAAGCCCGGCCCGCCGTGGGTGCTGGTGCACGGGGGCGGCGGACAGGCGATCGACTACACGATCACGTTTGACGGCCGGCCCGGGTGGTCCCGGCTGCTCGTCGAGCAGGGACACACCGTGTTCGTGGTCGACCGGCCCGGCCACGGCCGCTCGCCGCATCATCCGGATGTCCTCGGGCCGATGGGTCCGCAGCTCGGGTTCGAGTTTCTACGCCCGATCTTCGTCCCCCCGCCCGAGGGCCCGGACAGTAATCCGGCGGCCCACCTGCACACGCAGTGGCCCGGCGGGCGCGAGCCCGGCGACCCGGTCTATGACCAGTGTCTGTGCACGTCCGGGCCAATGCTCGCCGATCCCGGGGAGATGCACGCGCTAGAGGCAAAACGGCTGGCCGAGCTCCTGGACCTCGTCGGTCCTGCGATCGTCGTCACACACTCGGCGGGAGGTCCCGGGACGTTCGCCGGCGTCGACGCGCGCCCGGACAAGGTGGCGGCGCTGTTCGCGATCGAGACGCTCGGGCCGCCGTTCCTGAACCGGCCGGAGATGGGGCTGGACCTGGCCTGGGGGCTGGCCTGTTCGCCGATCACCTACGACCCCCCGGTCGCCGACCCGTCCGAGCTCGCGACGGTCACCGAAGAGCGTGCCGAGCTCGGCCCGATTCCGATCACGCTCCAGCGGGCGCCGGCCCGGCGCCTGGCGAACCTCAGCCAGTTTCCGATCGCCGTCGTGACCGCGGAGTCGTCGATGTTCCTGGGATTCGACCGGCACCTCGTCGAGTTCCTAGCGCAAGCCGGATGTGACGTCGAGCTCGTGCGGCTGGCCGACCACGGCGTCCACGGCAACGGGCACATGATCATGTCCGAGCGCAACAACGCCGAGACGCTCGCGGTGCTCACCGCCTGGGCCGCGCGGAGGCTGGGTCATTAGATTTGTTGGCGGCGCCTGACGGCGGCGCCTTAGTAGATTTGTTGGCGGCGCCTTAGTGAGTGAGCGGCTGTCCGAGACGCGCGCGGCCGGTTGAGGCGAACACGACGTCGTACTGGGCGCCGATGTGCGTGCGGAACATCGACGCGTCACGGAAGCAGCGCTCCAGCCGTGATCCGTGCCGGGCGGCGCTCGAGCCGCCGGTGGTGAACATCAGGTCGACCGCCTGCCAGGCAAGCCTGCCGCACTGGGCGAGCACGTCGCGGATCGCGCCGTCATCGGCGGTAGTGAACGGCTCGCCGCGCTCCGCGAAGCCGACGCACTTGTCGGCGAAGCGGCCGATCGCACCGAAGAACGCGAGCTCCGCCGTGTCGACCAGACTGTATGCCTCCCCATACCACCGCTGGTAGTCGACCGACTCCGAACGTGGGATCGGCGGCGGGAAGCTCGTGGGGCGCGCGATCATCATCGCCTCGTACTCCTGCAGCGCGGCGCGGGCGTTGCCGATCTGGGTGGCGTTGAGCGATGCGTAGAAGAAGGTCATCGCGCGCGCGAGATACAGAGGGTCGCCGTGCAGCTGGAAGCCGATCGTGCCCTCCGCGGGCATCTCGAAGTCCTTCCAGTCGTAGCGCACGGCTCGGTGCGCCGGCACGAACGCGTCGTCGGCGACGATCGTGTTGGAGGCCGTGCTGCCGAGCCCGATCGTGGCGCCGCCGCCCCAGTCGTCGAGGATCTCGTAGTCCGAGCGCGGGATCGCCACCATGATGCGCTCGTCCGACCCGGCGACGATGGCGAGCGCGACGACGTGGGTCGAGTAGGTCGCACCGGAGCAGTAGTCCCATCGCCCGCTGACCCGGTAGCCGCCCGGCGCCGGCGTCGCCTCGCCCCGCGGAATGGCGCGGGACGGCCCGACGAAATGGCCGTCGGGGCCGAACAGATCGGCCTGCGCATGCTCGGGGAAGAACGCGGCGAGCTGGAGCGCGTGCGCCGAGCCCAGGCACAGGTTCCAGCCGATGCCGGCGTCGGCGCTGCAGATCTCGATGATCACCCGATAGAACGTGTCCAGACCGAACTCGTAGCCGCCGAACCGGCGCGGCTGCAGAATTCGAAAGAAGCCGGCGGCGACAAACTCGTCTTGAAGCGCGGCGGAGTACGTGCCGCGCTCCTCGGCGTCGGCCGCCTCGGCCAATACCCGCTCATGCAGAGCGCGAGCGCGCGCGACGATCTCCTCCGCTGTCAGCTGCGGCTCGGGCGGGGCGATCGCCGTCGTGGTGGGCACGACTAGGCCACCAGTCGCGGCACTATCACGCCGCTCAGGTCGCGCTTATCCGCGGAGGCGTGGAGCGCATCGTCGATCCGTTCGAGCGGGTAGCGCGTGGTGATGATCGGCTCGGGATCCAGCCATCCGTCCTCCATCATGCGGATGAACCGTGGCAGGTCGTGGCGCATGCGGACGTTGCCGTTCTGGGCGCCGAGGATGGCTCTTCCCTCCACCGAAAGCGCCAGCTGTGGGACCGTGACCTCGGCGTTGCCGCGCTCGACGCTGGTCAGCACCACGGTTCCGGCGCGCCGAGCGGCCCGAATCGTCTGGGGAACCGCCGATGTGAGCGTTGCCGCCTCCATCGTGTAGTCGGCACCGCGCCCCTGCGTGAGCGCCTTGACCTGCTCCACCGGATCGCTTTGTCCAGGGTCGACGGTGTGCGTGGCCCCAAACCGGCCGGCCAGCTCGCGGCGCTCTCCTATCGGGTCCACCGCGATGATCTGCAGGGCGTTCGCGATTCGGGCCGCCTGCACCATCCACTGCCCGAGGTGTCCGAGCCCGAAGACCGCGATGCTCGAGCCGGCCTGTACCTTCGCGACATTGTGCACGCAGCCGACGCCGGTGGTGATGCCGCAGCCCAGCAGGCTCAGCCACTCATCGGGCAGATCGGTCTGCGCCGGGAACACCTGACTGGCCGTGACGTTCATCACCTCCGCGTAGCCTCCGACGTTTCCGGCTGCACTGACCGGCTCGCCGCTGCGGCGGTTGGCCACATGCGGCCAGATCCCGCCTCGGTCGAACGTCTCCGAGCATTGATCGGGGCGGCCGATGGAGCAGTAGAAACACACCCCGCACTCAGACGTGCCCGGCACGATGACGCGGTCGCCGACCTTGATGTGGTCGACGCCGGCGCCCAGTTCCAGAACCTCTCCCATCGAGGCGTGGCCGAGGATCGTCGGCGGGATCTTGAACAGCTCGCCACGCCAGTTGACGCAGTCGGTGGAGCAGAACGGGGACGCGCCGGTGAGGATGAGCACCCGGCCGGGCGCAGGATCGAGGTAGTCGATGTCCTCCACCACGAAGGGCTCCCTGACCGCCGCCAGTAGTGCTGCTCTCATCGCGCGTCTCTCTCCTCGGGATCGGGCGATTCGCTCGTGCGCATCATTGCGCGCTGAACCCTCCGTCGGACATCACGATCGCTCCGGTGATGATGCTCGAGCGTGCCGACGCCAGAAACGCGATCACCTCGGCAATCTCCTCGGCCCGCGCGAGCCGACCAAGCGGATGCGCCGCCGCTATCGACGCCAGTCGGGCCTCGCGGTCCGAAACGCCGGCCATCGCTTCGTCCGTGAACCCGGTGTCAATCGCGCCGGGCGCCACCGCGTTGACGCGCACGCGCGGCGCATGCTCGATCGCAAGCTGCCGGGTGAGCTGCACGAGCGCCCCTTTCGTGGAGCAGTACGCCGTTTGCCCCGGCAACCCGACCGTGCCTGAGATCGAGGCGACGTTGACGATCCGACCGTCCCCGTGGTCGCTGAGTGCCGGCAGTGCCTCGCGGCAATGCAGGAACGCCCCGCGCACATTGACCCGCAGCAGCTCGTCCCATTCGGCGTCGGTGGTATCGACGGTTGGCTTGAGGAGGAAGCGCCCCGCATTGTTCACGACGACGTTCAGGGTGCCGAAGCGCTCGTGCGCGAGGGCGACGGCTCGGCGGGCGGTGTCCGGCTCGGCGACGTCGCCCCGCAACGCGGCCACCTGTTCGCCCTCCAGCTCGGCGACGGTTGGGCTCAGGTCCTCCGCGACGACCCGCGCGCCGCGCGCGGTCAGCAGCTCGACCGTCGCCCGTCCGACACCACCCGACGCACCGGTGACGATCGCCACGGCTCCTGCCAGCTCGTCGCTCACCGGATCGGCCATGTTGGGGCCAACCTATCAGTTCGTCTGCCTGTCTGACAATCTTTCAGACGCGTATGATTGTCATACAGGATTCGGCAAACAGGACCAAAGGATGCGCACGCCTTATGGACGACAAGACGAAGCTCGAGGTCGGCCTCCAGACTCGGCGTGAGGTGCTGGGCGCCGATCACGTCGACCGTTCGCTGGCCCAGGCCACGGACTTTGCCCGCCCGATGCAAGAGCTCGTCACCGAGTACTGCTGGGGGGCAGTGTGGTCGCGTCCGGGGCTTGATCGCAAGGTGCGCAGCCTGCTGAACATCGTGATGCTCACTGCTCTTGGGCGCCGGCATGAGTTGGAGGTCCACGTGCGCGGAGCAGTGACCAACGGCGTGAGCGCGACGGAGATCCAGGAAGCGCTGCTGCAGACAGCGATCTACTGCGGTGTCCCGGCGGCGATGGACGCGATGCGCACGGCCGAGGCGGCGCTGACCGCGCTCGGCGCCATCGAGCCGCGCTCGGCCGAGCAGTCCCAGGCGTGACCGCCGGCGGCCCTTCCCGCCGGGTCGGCTTCATCGGGCTGGGGGCGGTGGGCGGGCCGATGGCCCGGCGACTGGTCCAGGCCGGACATCATCTGAGCGTCTACGACATCGCTCCCTTGGCCGTCGGCGCGTTGGCCGACGCGGGCGCGGAGGTGTGCGAGAGCGCTCGTGCTGTCGCGGATGCCGCCGACCTCGTGCTGGTCAGCCTGCCGTCTCCCGATGCGGTGTCCGAGGTCGCGCGCCAGATCGCTGGGGGGTCGGCACTGCGCATATACGTCGATCTCTCCACAACCGGTCCGCAGGTCGCAGAGGAGGTTGCCGCGCTCCTCGGGACGGCCGGCGTCGGCGTCGTCGATGCACCGGTGAGCGGTGGGAAGGCGGGCGCGGAGACCGGACAGCTGACCGTGATGGTCGCGGGCGCTGCCGAGAACATCGCGATCGCACGAGGAGTGCTGGAGCTGCTGGGTTCCCGGATCTTCGTCGTCGGCGACCGGCCCGGTCAGGGCCAGGCCGTCAAGGTGATCAACAACCTGATGTCGGCGTGTTCGCTCGCGATCACCGCGGAGGCGACGTCGCTTGGCGTAAAGGCCGGGCTGGATCCGGCCACGTTGCTGGAGGTCGTGGCCGCGAGCAGCGGGTCCAACACCGCCGCCGCCCAGAAGTTCCCCGCGTATGTGCTGACCCGGACCTTCCATCAGGGCTTCCGACTGAACCTGATGGCCAAGGACGTCCGCCTCTGCCTGTCCGAGGCACGGCGCCAGAACGTCCCGATGCTGCTCGGAGCCACCGTCGAGCAGCTCTGGAACCTCGGCGAAGCCACGTTCCCGGACGACGCCGACTTCATCGAGATCGTGAGGATGTTCGAGGCGTGGGCGAACGTCACGATCGAGAGCGGTGCCGAGGGCGCCTACCGCGCGGCAGATCACTGAGCAAAGATCCGGCCGATCGGACAGCCCGACCGTCACACAAGTGAATGGGAGCTGCGGCGGCCTCGACCGCCGCCCGCCTATCTTCGGTCGATGACCGAGCTGATCGCGACGGCGCAGATGATCAGCACGCCGCGGACGACGTCCTGCCAGTAGTCCGGGACGGCGAGCAGGTCGAAGCCGTTCGTGATCATGCCCAGGATCAGCACGCCGAGGACCGTCCGCCAGACCGAGCCGATGCCGCCGAAGATGCTGGTGCCGCCGAGCGCCACGCCGGCGATCGCGAGCAGCGCGAGTTGGCCGCCGAGGCCGCTCGTATCGCTCGATCCCGACCCGGTGGTCGAAGCGTCGATCAGGCCCGCAAGGCCGCAGGCGGCGCCGGTGACCACGAAGGTGATGATCACCGTCCGGCTGACCTTGATACCCGAAAGCCGCGCCGCGTCGCGGTTGCCGCCGACGCCATATAGATGGCGACCGAAGACCGTGTATGCCAACACGAGCTGAAGGACGATCGCGACGACGGCGAAGATGATCACCGGGTACTGGATGCCGGCGACTCGCTGCTGACCGATGAACGTGAATACGCTGCTGCTCGGCGTGATCAGCAGGCCCCCGTGGGTCACTCCGACGGCGATGCCGCCGAACGTGAGCGCGGTCGCGAGCGTCGCGAGGAACGCGTTGATGCCCACCTTCGCCACCAGCAGCCCGTTGATGAGGCCCATCGCCGCGCCGGAGACAATCGCCATTGGGAACGCCCACCACACCCCGATGTGGACGGCGGCCCACGCGGCCAGCACCTCGGCCAGGACGAAGATCGACCCGAGCGAGAGGTCGAAGTTGCCGGCGATGATCGTGAGCGTCACCGCGCACGCGGCGACGCCGATCGTCGCGTTCTGGGAAACCAGGTTGAGTAGGTTGTTCTTGGTGAGGAAGACCGACGAGGCGATCGTGAAATAGAGAAAGAGCGCGACCGCGAACACGACGATGCCGTAGTCGCGGATGTGCTCGGCCCTGATCCGGTGCTGTAGGCGCGCGCGTGGAGCGGCGATCACCTCTGCACTGACGGCGTCCCCGCCCGCAACGGGTTCCCCGGCGACGGGATCGGGCGGCTGCGTGGCGCTCATGCGGGCGGGCCTCCTCCAAGGCCGAACGCGGCCTCCATCACGGCGTCCAGCGGCGGGTCGGCGCCGAACTCGCGTGTGATCGAGCCGAGGCGCATCACGAGCACGCGATGGGCGAGCCCGAGCACCTCCTCGATCTCCGAGGAGATCAGCAGCACGGCCGTGCCGTCGGCGGCCAGGTTGTTGATCAGGCGGTGGATCGCTGCGCGCGCCGCAACGTCGACGCCGCGCGTCGGCTCGTCGAGGACCAGCACGTGCGGGTTGCGGAACAGCCAGCGGGCGAACAGGACCTTCTGCTGGTTGCCGCCCGACAGGCTCGCCACCCTGATCGACGGGTTCGGCGGATCAACCGTCAGCTGGTTCAGGAGCGAGCGCGTCTTCGCGCGCTCCAGCGAACGGCGCAGTACACCGAGTCGTGAGGCGACCGCGGGCAGATCCGCGAATGTCGTGTTCGACGAAAGGGACAGCTCCATGAACAATCCGTCGTCCTTGCGGCTCTCGGGCAGGAACGCCGTCTGTGCAACCTCGGCCACTTCATCAACCCAATCACGGTGGGCGTGGTCGATGTTGCCCTCTGGGATATCGCGGGCCAGGCTGCCGGCCTACCGATTCACCGGCTGCTCGGTAACTGTCGGGACAGGCTTCCTGTGTACCTGTCCTCAGCGCACCACGCGAGCGCACAGGATTACGCCGACGAGGGGGTTTACTGGCGCGGGCAAGGGTGGCGTGGCTACAAGCTTCACCCGCCGCGCGCGCCGTGGCGCACCGATCCTCCTCCGCCGATCTCGTTCGACATCGACGCGTGCGCGCGGGTCCGAGATGCGGTGGGGGACGAGATGACGCTGATGCTTGACGGGACCTGGAGCTACTCGTATGCGGACGCGTTGGAGGTCGGGCGCAGGATCGAGGAGCTCGGTTACCTCTGGTACGAGGATCCGCTCCCGGCGCTCGACATCCACGGGTACCGTCGGCTCAAACAGAACCTCCGGATTCCGCTGATGGCCACTGAGGTGACGCCCGGAGGACTCCAGGAGCTGACCCACTGGATCGTGAGCGAGGCGACCGACTACGTGCGCGGCGACGTTGTGATCAAGGGAGGGATCACGGGGCTGATGAAGATCGCCCACCTGGGGGAGGCGTTCAACCTCCCGTGCGAGATCCACGATGGGTACAACGCGATGAACAACGTCGCCAACCTCCACGTCGCGATGGCGATCGACAACTGCGATTGGTTCGAGGTGCTGCCCTTCAACCGGACGGGCGACCACACCCTCGAGCATCTGAGCTACGGGCTAACCGGCTTCCCGATCATCGACTCCGACGGCTACATCCACGCGCCGACAGGCCCCGGTCTGGGCGTCGACGTCGATTGGGATCTGATCAACGCGTCCGTGACGCAAGTGATCAGCTGAGGGACTGTTACCGCACGACGTAAGCGTCGTACATGACCTGGTCCCGGAGCCGCACCGCGGAGGCTATGGCGACGACCCAGTTCAGCCACTCGTACTCGGGCGCCGACGTTTCGTACTGCACGGACACTCGGAAGTAGTACTCGGACGGATCGACTGGCTCGCCGCCGGCAATTCGCTCGAGCACCTCACGGGGCCCATGCCGACACCCACGCGTGGCTACGTAGATCAGCGCCCCGTCGTGACACTCGAGCGTGTAACGCGTGTCGATCGTCGCGGTCCCGTCCTCGTGGACCACCTGCCAGTCCGCGCCGCCCGGCACCACCTTGCCCGACAGCAGGGGCCCGTCGAATTCGCCGCCGGTGATCCCGATCACTCGCCGCCGCCCCCACGGCGTCTGTCCGAGCTCCAGCGGCTCCGCGAGCGTCGCCCAGAGCCGCGTGATCAGCTCGAGCCTCGGCGAGACGGGTTCTGGCGCCTCCATGTGCGTGAGCCAGCCTAAGTGCCGGCGATCTGCGGCGCGATGACGACGTTCTCCTTGAGCGCGGCGCCCCACATCTGCGTCATGTCGAACACGTTCTGGGCATCCTCGACCGCGACGGCCCACGTCTCCGATTCGACCGCGTCTCGGAACTGCCCCTCGTCGCGGAACCAGCACTCCGAGAAGCCGTCGAAGCCGATCTCGGCTTCGTCCGTTTCGCCCTCCTCCCCGATCGAGCCGACGACGTGGTTCTGGATGTAACGGTCGATGTCCAGCTCCTTGAAGATCGGACCGTGGACGCTGCGCCAGTACTCGCGGCCGTCCTCCCGCGTCATCCCGTCCTTGAACCGAACGATCCAGGCGACCTTGTACGGGCTCGTCGGCCCCTCGATCATCGGGTGCTCCTCGATGTGGGCGCTCATGTTCCACAGCCAGTCCACGTCGAAGACCTTGGGTCCGTCCTCGAGGATCCGATGCCACGCCGGCGTGATCATCGCCGCCTGGTAGTCCGCGCGGTCGTTCCACCACCCGCAGGAGTAGCCGTCGAACAGCGTCTCCTCCTCCGCGACTCCGGATACCGACGGCAGCGGCCCCTGCACGTGGCTCTGCACGTAGCCGGCGACCGGCGAGACCTCCTTCATCGGCGGCCCGTGCAGCGTCGCCCAGTAGTCGCTGGCCCGCTGCTTGGTCATGTCGTTGCGGTAACGCGCGATCCAAACCACCTTGTACATATCCGGTCCCTTCGTTCGCTCAGGTCACGGGGTGGGCATCGCCTCGGCGCGGTCCCATCCGTACTCCTCGATGGCCGTCAGAAACGGCTCCATCTGCGCGTCGAAGTCGTCGGCGTGCATCGAGTCCACCCAGTGAAGGCAGCGGTCGACGCCCGCGTCCTCGAGCTCCTCGAACTCCGTCGCGCTGGGCGGAACCGCAACGACCGTCACCGAGACCTTCCGTCCGGCCACCGCCGCGTCCGATTGCAGTCGCCGGACCCGGTTGGCGATGTCCGGCAGCGCGACCGGCGCCCAGCCGTCGGCGTGGTCGAGCACTCGCCGCTCGGCGCTCGGGCCGTTGCCGGCCAGCAACACGGGCGGGTGGGGCTTCTGCACGGGCTTGGGCCATACCGCGATGCGATCGAACTGCACGTAGGGACCGTCGTACGTGGCTTCGTCCTCGGCCCACATCTCGTACATCGCCTTGAGGCGGTCCTCGATGATCGCGAACCGCTCGGGTGGGTTCGTGCCGTGGTTCCTCATCTCCTCGAGGTTCCACCCCGCCCCAACGGCGAACTCGAACCGGCCGTCGCTGAGCACGTCGACACTCGCGACTTCCTTCGCGCAGATGATCGGGTCGCGCTGGGCCAGCTGGCAGATCGCGGTTCCGAGACGGATGCGCGAGCTCGCCGTCGCGGCCTCGGTGAGCGCCACAAACGGATCGAGCGTCCGCCAATAGTTCCGGGGCAGCTCGCCTAGGGGGTACTCCGATTCCCGTGACCACGGAATGTGCGTGTGCTCGCCGAGGAACAGCGACTCAAGCCCGAGCTCCTCGACGCGCCGGGCAACCTCCGAGGGCCGAAGCGTCTCCTCGGTGCAGACGCCACCAATTCCGAATCGCATCCTCTTCTCCTTTCGCCCGAGATTCGCCTCGGTCCTCGGTCCGTCCTCGGGCGGCGAGCCTACTCGACCGATGCGGGCAACTCGCGAACTTTGGCGCTCCGGGTAACACATGCGTAACCGCAGCGCCAAAGTTCCGCCAACAGGATCAGTTGCGCAGCAGGCGCCGGACCCCCTCGATCGCGCGATCGTTGATGTGGTGCGCGCGGTCCTCGTAGGTCTCGAACGTCACGTTCGCTCCCGCTGCCTCGAAGGCGCGCGCGGTGGCCAGCGCGTCGTCGAGCGCGATCCAGTCGTCGTGGCGACTGGCGCAGACGAACATCGGCAGTCCGTCGACGCCGGCCGGCACGACCCGCTCGCCGGCAGGCCCGAGCAGCGTCCCCGTCAGGATCGCCGCCCCGGCCCACGGCCGGGGGCGACGCGCCGCCAGCTCGGCGACCACGCAGGCGCCCTGGGAGAAGCCTGCCACCACGATCCGGTCATCGGCGATCCCCGCGCTGTGGGCGCGTGCGATCGCCGCGTCGCACGCGTCGAGCGCCCGCTCGAGCCAGGGCTGGTTGACCGACAGCGGATCGAAGTAGCGGCCCGGATACCAGGTCCGGCCGGCGGCCACCGGGAGCACGTACGCGACGTCGGCCAGGCCCACCCGTGCCGCCACCTCGAGCATCTCGCGCTCGTCCTGATCTCTTCCGTGGACCAGCAACGCCACCATCCGCGCGGCATCCAACGGAACGCCGGCGAGGACCGGCGCCACCGCTGGGTGCGCAACGCTCTCTGAGTTCAGCCCAGGAATTCCGTGATCAGTTTGAACGTCTCATCCGGCTGGTCGCCCTGAAGCGCATGGCCGCAGTCGTCGAGCACCTGCACCTGGCTGCCCTCGATCCGGCTGCCGAACTCCTCGGCGTAGACGGCCGGAACCAGCGCGTCCTCGCGGCCCCAAAGCACCAGCGTCGGCACCGCGACCCGGTGGAGCCGCCGCGCGAGGCCGTGGTCGGCGATCGGCCACGCGAACTTTGTCGTGCAGCCGACGTTCCACGCGCCCTGGGCGATCGCCGTCGGGATCTTGTCGGGATCGTCGGGAAGTGCCATCAGCGCCTGCGCCGCCTCGCTCTCGGGGTGCTTGAAGAGGTATGTCGGCAGCTCCTCGGGCGGCCCCGTGATCATCTCCACGAGCCGGATCGGAGCGTCGTCGCGCCACAGCCCGATAGGCGATATCAGGACCAGCCGGCTCAGCACGTGGGGGAAGCTCGCGGCGAGATCGGCCGCGACCATCCCGCCGAACGACATCCCGACGACCGCGGGGCGCTCGAGCCCGAGTGCGCGGAACGCCTCCTCGTAGGCGAGCAACAGCTCCCAGAACGTGTGAACCTCACGGATTGCCTGCGGGTCGCCGGGCGTCGTGCCCGGATGCTCCGGCGCATAGACCGTGTGGTGCTCGGCAAGCCGGTCGAGGATCGGCTGCCACTCGAGGCCGGGCAGCGGGTGGAAGAACACCACCGGCGGACCGTCGCCCGCCACCTTGACGTGGAGGTGCAACCGGCCGTCGCACACATCCACGACCTCGTCGCGAACGTCGGCGATATCCGTCGCCATCACGCCTCCCCTCCGGCCGCCGCCGACGCGACCGCGCTTCCGGTCTCAGACGTGCGCGGCCACCAGTGGTTCTCCCATCCCTCCTCGTCCCAGATCGGCCGCAGCCGCGGCAACACCTCCTCGGCGAACAACGAGATGTTCTTCTCGGTCAGCTCGCGCGGCATCGACCCGTTCTGCAGCATCACCAGCAGGTTCCCGATCCGAAACTCCCTGACGAACTCCTCGATCTGGTCGGCCACCGTCGCAGGACCGCCGACGATCGCCACCTGCGTGTCCACGATCTCCTTGTAGGTGATGTTGCGCATCTTCGCCAGCATCCCGAGATCGCCGGGATTGCGAATCATGTGCTCGATCCCGACCGGTTCCGCGTAGCCCGGCACCGCGAAGCCCGATGCGGGGACGGTCCCGAGCCCCGAGCGGTAGTGCGCTTCTAGATGCGGCGCGTACTCCTTCTCGGCGCTGGCGTCGGTCTCGGACACCGCCACAACCTGCAGGAACGCCAGCCGGTACGGGTTGAGGTCGCGCCCTTGCTTCTCGGCGAACTCCCAGTAGCGGTCGAAGATCTGGTGCCCGACGAGCTTGGGCCCGCTCCAGCTCAGGTAGACAAACGCGTAGTTGCGGCGGAGGATGTCGATCAGCGTGCCGGGCGACCCGCTGCCCGGGATCCAGATCGGCGGATGCGGCTGTTGGATCGGCCGCGGCCACAGGTTCACCTGTCCGTACTTCTCGAACCGGCCGTTCCACGCGAACGGCTCGGGCTCGGCCCACGCCTTGAGGATCAGGTCGCGGTGCTCGTTGTAGCGCTCGCGAGTCTCGATCGCCGGGATGGCGCCGTTCTGATTTGCGTCGTAACTGAGCCCAACCGGGAAGCCCGCGATCAGCCGCCCGCCGCTGATGTTGTCGAGCAGCGCGTACTCCTCGGCGACCTTCAGGGGCTCTCGCGATTTGCCCAGCGAACGCCCGAGGACGGTGATGGCGGTGTCAAGGCCTTCCGCCCGCGTGCCGTACGCCACCGCCGCCGCCATCAGGTTCGGGTTCGGCGAGATGTCATATGTCGACTGACTGTGCTCGGTCACGCACACGCCGTCGAAGCCGGCTCGGGCCGCATGCAACAGCTCGGCGTACCCGGACTGGAGTGATTCCTGCATCCGCTGGGGCTCCACCAGATCGAAGTACGGCGTGGTCACCACCGAGCTGTAGCGATCCTCGAAGCCAGCGGGCAGGTACCGATACGGCACCTGCTCGAACAGACTGACCTTCATCCTCGTCCTCCTCCTCCGCCCGTCTGCGACTCGTTTATATCCGAGGCGGTCAAGCCGCGCCTGCACATCTGCGCGAGAAGTCTCCTCAATCAGCGAACCACTCTTTGCATTACAGCAACGACTCGTGTTTGCTTGCCCATCGTTGCGGCACGAGCGCCGACGGCCACGTGGACGACTAGGAGACCAAATGGGCAAGATCCTTGCGACGCACACCGGAAGCCTGATCAGGCCACCGGAGCTTTTGGCGTTCTTGGCCGCGGGGGAGCGCGGCGAGAGCTACGACGAGGCCGCGTACGCCGAGGACGCTCAGCGCCGCCGTCCAGGACGTCGTCAACCGACAGATCGACGCCGGCATCGACATCGTCGACGACGGGGAGATGGGCAAGGCGAGTTGGATCACGTATCTCTACGAGCGGGTCAGCGGCCTCGAGGCTCGTGTGATGACCCTGGAGGGCGCCAGCATGATGCCCCCCAGCCGCGACCGCCAGCAGTTCCCGGGGGCCTACGCTGCGCTCGACGCGCTCGACGAGGCGGCGGTCCGCGAGAGCAACCGTGCCGCGGACTCGAGCGAGCACGACGACGAGCCGGCGTCGAACCAGGCGATCGAGTGGGTGTGCACGGGGCCGATCACGTACGACCGCGGCGCGCTGGACCGGGACATCGCCAACCTTCGCGCTGCGCTCGAAGGACATGACGACGTCCAGGCGTTCATGCCGGTCGTCGCCCCGGCAAGCGCCTACTGGCTCAGGAACGAGCACTACGGGAGCGAAGAGGAGTTCGTGTACGGCCTGGCGGACGCCCTGCGTGAGGAGTACCGAGCGATCGTCGACTCGGGCTTCTTCCTCCAGGTCGACGACGCCGTCCTGATGCACGAATGGGACTCGATGCTGTCCCTCGGACAGAGCGACGACGACTATCGCCGCTGGGCGCAACTGCGCGTCGATGCGCTCAACCACGCGCTCGAAGGGCTCCCCCCGGACCGGGTCCGCTACCACGTTTGCTGGGGCAGCTGGCACGGCCCCCACGCCTACGACCCGCCGCTGCGAGACACGATCGACCTGGTCCTCCAGGTCAATGCCGGCCACTACGCGATGGAGCAGGCCAACCCGCGCCACGAGCACGAGTGGCGAGTGTGGGAGGACGTGCCCCTCCCCGAGGGCAAGAAGCTGATCCCGGGGGTCGTCACCCATCACACCAACGTCGTGGAGCATCCGGAGCTGGTCGCGCAGCGATTGGTCCGGCTCGCCAACGTCGTCGGCAAGGACAACGTCCTGGCAGGGACCGACTGCGGGTTTGCGCAAGGGGCCTTCATCCACCGGGTCCATCCCGAGATCCAATGGGCCAAGCTCGCCGCCCTCGCCGAGGGTGCGCGGATCGCAAGTCGGGAGCTGTGGGGGGCGAAGGCGGCGGCCTAGCGTCGCCGGCGTCGGCGTCAACGCCGTCAGGTCGGGCTGGGCTCGGCTCATACAATGGACCTAGCCCGCCCCCATGGTCTAGCGGTTAGGACGCCTGCCTTTCACGCAGGAAATCACCGGTTCGAATCCGGTTGGGGGTATTGACTTCGGCCCGACTCAGCGCTCGTGGGTACGAGCGGAAACCCAGCCGATGCACCGTCAGACGGGCCTCGTTTGCCGCGCCTAGCCGGCGGGGTGGGCACGCGCCAGCCAGAGATATCGAACGTCTCGCGACGGCCGCTCGATCGGATGGCTTACAAGCAGGAGGTCCACTGGTTCGAGCCCAGTACCGCCCGCCTACGAACTGCCTGGAAATTGGTTCAAATTGTTCGCTTTCCGGCATTCGTGAGGGAGGTGGCTCCGCACGGGCAACGTTGGCGGTGCCAAGCCCGGCATCTCGATCGGCGTCTACGGACGACGGCGGCACCGTCCCCGAAGGCGAGATCGTGTTGCGCGCGGGCTTCGACATCGGCGAACAGAACGTGCCGGACAGCGAGACCGTGCGTGTCGTCAACCTGCCCGTGATAGAAGTTGCCGCCACGGTGTACCGCGGAGGTGATGAGGGCATCATGGCCGCGTGGGAAGCGCTCGTCCACTGGATCGACGACAGCGGCCATCGCCTGGTGGGCGACTGCCGAGAGCTCTACCACGCATGGCACGACCACGACGCGTCCAGCAACGTCATGGAGCTCCAACAACCCATCGCTCGCTGAGCGACCTGCATCGGGCTCACGATTCATGAACTGACGCCCCTCCCGTCGACGGGCGGCTCACTCCCGATGGCCGACCGATGGCTCTCAGCGTTGCATTCCTCGGCGCGGCGGAGACGCGGCTGCGGAGTGCCGCTTCGACGCCTTGCAGCTGCCAAGGGGAGCCTCGCCATCGGTGCTGTCGACACCGACGACGCCCGGTCGTTCGTGGGAGCGGCTGTCTGATTTATCGACCATTTGGTGTTCGCGGCCTTCGGGGCCAGACCGTTACTGGTCGTTGGAGAGAGTTGAGCGGGCCTGCGTTGCGATCTCCCCAGGCTCGGGCCACGGTGCTTGTATCTCGATGGTCGCGTCGAACAGAGCCTGTGCTGCCGCGAGTATGCAGAACTCGCCCCACGGGGGTCCCGTCAGCTGGACGCCCGTGGGGATACCCAGTTCGTCGAACCCGGCGCGAACGGTGCAGGCCGGGAGGCCGGTGAGATCTTGCGGCACCGTGTAGCTCATCGCTAGCTCGCGAAATTCAAGCTCCTCGCCGAGATGCGCCACTCGCTCCTCGCCGATCAGCGGAGGCGAGCCCGCGCCCACAGGCGTGAGCAGCAGGTCGACCTCGGCAAAAACGCGATGAAAGCCAGCACGCAGCCGCTCGCGCACGGTTGTAGCTGCGAGATAGTCGGCTAGCCCGAGCGTGGTCGCCTGGTCGAGGCGGCCGCGCACGTCGGCGCCGTAGTGGTCACGTCGGCCAGGGAACAATCCCGCCTGGATGTGTGTCGAGAGCGCCTCTAGGCGCTGGACAGTGCCGAAGGTCTCGTAGGCGCTGTCGGCCTCCGGTAGCGCGACCTCGATCAGCTCGGCGCCGAGCTGCTCCACCGCACGCGCCGCGGCATCGAACGCGCTCTGATTGGCGGGCGCGAGCGGGACGAGGTGAAGGTCTGGGCACACGCCGACGCGCAATCCGGACAGGCCCTCGGAGGATCCGGCGTGCAGGCGCGCGGCTGCGGTGGCGGGATCGCCGCGGGCGCCATTCGTGATCACCTCCAGCAGCAGGCCGGCGTCGGCCGGGGTTCGCGCCATCGGTCCCGGATGGTCGAGAGACGGAGCGAGGGGAAAGACTCCCGCGGCGCTGACCCGCCCATACGTGGGCTTGAGGCCGACGGTTCCGCAGAACCCGGACGGGACGCGGATCGACCCGCCCGTGTCGCTGCCCAGCGCCAGCGGGACGAGGTGCACCGCAAGCGCGACGGCCGAGCCCCCACTCGAGCCGCCCGAGATGCGCTCTGGATCCCACGGGTTCCGGCTCGTTCCCATCAAGTCATTCACAGACGTGATCCCCCACGCGAACTCGTGCGTCTGCGTCTTGCCAATCAGGATCGCTCCGGCGTCGCGCGCGAGGCGCACGGCGACGGCATCCTCGGCGGGCACGTTGTCGGAGAACATCGGCGACCCGTATGCAGTCCGCACCCCGGCGGTGTCGAAGAGATCCTTGACGCCGATCGGGACCCCCGCCAGCGCGCCGACCGCCTCGCCGCGGTGGTAGGCCGTCTCCGTGCGCCGAGCCTCGTCGCGTGCCCGCTCCAGGCACAGCGTCGTGAACGCACCGAACTGTGAATTGTGCTCTTCGATCCGCGTCGAAAGCGACTCCAAGACCTCGACCGGCGAGATAGCACGAGCTCGGTAACCGTCGAGCAGCTCGTAAGCAGTCAGGCTCGACAACCCCTCCACAGCTCGATTATCTCGCGCGTCGCACAAATCCATCAAGCCCGCCGCATGGGGCCTCGTTGCACTCGGCGCAGGTTGAGCACGACGCAAGAGTAGAGATGCACGTCTCATTTCACGCATGGAGGCATCTGTCCGGCCCGCCGGAGAATGCGTATTCTGCCGTCCTGGCGGCCCGACACGGTGGGCGTCGGGCACTGCCGATGCGTGGCAACAACAGAACCGGAGCTGATTCTTGCCTCTGCTGGATCCGTCGCCGATTACCGTTTACCGCGGCAAGTTCGCCGAGGAGGAGTCGACGCGGCTGCTGTGGCGGGCGGGCTTCGGACCGCGCCCGGGCGACGCCGAGCGTGTGGCGCGGCTAGGGATGGAGGCGGCCGTTGCTTCGCTGACGCGACCGCGGGGAGCCGCAAGGTTGATCGGTGCGGCACCGCACGACGAGCACGGCTACCCGCTCGATCCGATCAACACGTGGGGCGACGATCACTGTTGGTGGCTGGACCGAATGGTTCGGTCAAATCAGCAACTGGTCGAGCGGATGACGCTGGTCTGGCACAGCTGGTTCGCCACCTCCGAGGAGGCTTCCAACGCGCGGCTAATGATCAAGCAGAACTGGACGATGCGCCGCCACGCACTGGGCAACTTCCACCACCTGCTGCTCGACGTCACGGTTGACCCGGCGATGCTCTTGTGGCTGAACGGCAACACCAACTACAAGGGCAGCCCCAATGAGAACTACGCCCGCGAGATGCTTGAGCTGTTCACGCTCGGCGCTGACCACGGCTATAACCAGGCGGACGTCCACCAGAACGCCCGCGCGCTCACCGGCTGGACTAATGACTGGGAGCAGGAACAGGGCCCGGTGAATTTCCGGTTCGAGCCCAAGCTTCACGACTACGGGATCAAGCGGATCTTCGGCCACCGCGGCCGCTTCAACTGGAGCGACAGCTGCCGGCTGGCGGTAACCCATCCCGACCATCCCTCGTTCTTCGTGCGCAAGCTGTGGGGGTACTTTGTCGGTGCCGACATCCCACGGACCACGGCCCGGACACTGGAGCGCGCGTACGTCCACGGCGGCTACGAGGTGAGGCCGCTCGTTGAGGCGATCCTCCGCCACCCGTTGTTCTACGAGGGCCCCAGGCTGGTGATACCGCCCGTGGTGTGGACGGCCGGGCTCCTGCGCGGCAGTCGCCAGACGATCACCACCACCAGCTGGGCCTGGATCGCGAGCCTCACCGGACAGGTCCTCTTCCAGCCGCCGAACGTGTCCGGATGGAACTACACCCAATGGCTGGATACGTCGCGCTGGGCGGGACGTCTCGAGGCGGTCGACGTGGCCCTGCAGAACCACGTACTGAATGGGAAGACGTACCCGTATGGGCTCACCGAGAACACCAGGGAGTCCTACCAGCACGCGATCGACTTTTGGGGCGGGCGGCCGCTGTCCGACACCGCGCGGGACAAACTGCTCGCGCTCGGACGCCGCATCGCGCGCGGCCAGAATCAGACCTGGGAGCAGGTCGAATTTCGGCAGCTGCGCCAGAACGCTTTCCGGTGCCTGATCCCGATGAGCCCGGATTGGATGACCGCGTGACCGCGCCGCGCGTGTCGTCCAGTCCCGAGGGCCACTGCGACGGCTTCTCGCGCGCGCAGGCGATCCGCCGCGTGCTCGCCGGCGGCAAGCTGCCGGTTGCACGCGAATGGGACCCGCGGATGCCGATCCCCGCCGGCGCTGGGATCGACCGCCGCCGCTTCATCGCCGGCGCGCTGGGTGGCGTGATGACCGTGTACGGCGCCGAGCGGCTCGGTCTGACCAACCGGATGCTGGGTGACGGGATCGCGCGGGCGGCGGCGCTGCAACCCGCAGACAGCCCGATTCTGGTGTCGCTGTTCATGCAGGGCGGTGTCGACGGGCTGTCGCTGCTGGCGCCGGCCGGCAACCCGCTCTACGAGCAACTGCGCCCAACGCTGGCGGTCGCGCCGGGCTCCGGGATGCCGTTCCGCGAGGACCCGAGCCTCACCTGGCACCCGTCGGCCGCGTCGTTCGCCCAACTGCACGATGCGGGCAAGGTCGCGGTGTTCCCCGGGATCGGCTACAGCAGCCCGGACATGTCGCACTTCACCTCGCGCCACTACTGGGAGGTGGGCGCCACCGACGCGTCGCTTCTGACCGGTTGGATGGGCCGGTATCTGGACGTGATTGGGGACGCCGCCAATCCGTTCCAGGGTCTGTCGATGGACGGCCAGATCAACCCGACGCTCGCCACCGCCAGGAACCCGACGGCGGCGATCGATCAGCCGAACAACTTCGCGGTCTACCTAAACGGCGTGTGGGGCAACGCGGCCGAGTGGGCGCTCGACTCTGCGGCCGCCCTCGGAGACGCACAGCGCGGCTCGCGGGACCCGGCGATCGCCCAGGTCGCCGGCGCGGCCTCGGAGGTAGGCATCGTCCGCCGCACGCTGCAGCCGTTCCGTGCGACCAATGCGAACCCCGGCGGCCAGTCCGGCTCGAGCGCGAACCCCGGTGCGGCGTACGGCAGCTCGGTCACATACCCGACCGCTTCGACCGGCGACCTGCCGGCGCGGCTTGCCGGTCTGGCGGCGATGATCGCGGCCGGCGTGCCGTTGCGCTGCGTGGCGCTCACGACGGACACGCAGTTCGACACCCACTCAGGCCAGGAGTCGACATTCGACTCCGGGGTTAAGCTGGCCGCCGACTCGCTGGCCGCATTCCAGGTCGACCTCGAGGCGCGCGGGGTCGACGGTCGCGTGCTGGTTCACGTCTGGTCCGAGTTCGGCCGTCGGGCCCAGGAGAACGGCTCGGACGGCACCGATCACGGCGCGGCCGGTACTTCGCTGCTCATCGGCAGCCGCGTGAACGGCGGGATGATCGGAGAGTTCGCCGCGCTCAATCAGCTTGACGCCAACGGTAACCAGCAGGGGAACGTCGACTTCCGCGGGGTCTATTGCTCGCTCCTGGAGCAGTGGTTCGGACAGGATGCCGCCGCAGTAATCTCCAACGCCGGGAGCTTCCCGCGCTACCAGCTGCTGGCATGAAACGTCTGCTCGTCTCATTCACGTGTGCCATCGCGGCCGTGGCTCCTTCCGGTAGCGTCGCGATAGCGGCGTCCCAACGGGCTCCCGCCCACCTGCTCGTCTACGCGCAGGAGTGGTCGCTATGGCCGTCGCGCGGTTCGGTGCCGGCGGGCACGGTGATCGTGCAGCTGTGGAACCGAGGCCAAGACGCCCACGATCTTCGGATCCGCAGGCTGGGCGCCCGCGGCCACATGGTCGGTCCGGTGTTGGGCGCGGTCAGGATCACGCCGTCAGGTCAGCTCAGCCACGCCACCTGGCATCTCAAGGCCGGCCGGTACGAGCTCTACTGCTCCATGCCCGGCCACCTGATGATGGGCATGCATGCCAGGCTCACCGTGACCCGTTCCTGAGCTTCGATCGGAGCACGAACGGGCGGCGGGTCAGCCGCCGGCGCGGCGGAACAGTTCGATCGTCTCGCGGGCTCCCTGCCGGAGCGGAGTGGCCTGCGGCTGAGCGGACTCCATGTCCTCGGGCAACGGCAACAAGACGTCTTGCTTGAACGTGATCTGGCCGGCGGCCTCCGGGAGCACGTCCGCGATCGCGGCGACCACGTCAGCAACGTGCTCAGAAGGGCCGCCGACGTTCCGTACCACGGCGTCCGCCGAGGCTGTGCGTGCTGCATCGATGAACTGCGCCGCGACGTCGGCGGCGTACTGGAACTGGGCACGGCCACCGAATGGAATCTCGTAGGCCTCGCCGCGGGCGGCGGCGAGCATCGCCAGCGATGGTCCGGCGGTGAGACCTTGGTCGCGCCCCGCCCCGTACACGATGTGCGGCCGCAGGCCGACGCTCGCCAGTCCGCCATCGCGCCAATACACGCGCGCGGTGCCCTCGTTTGCCTGCTTGTGCACTCCGTAATGGCTGACCGGATGTCCGTCGGCGCCTTCGGCGACGCGCACCCCATCAGAACGGTCGTAGACCGCTGCCGAGCTGGCATAGGCAACACCGGCCAGCCCGCGCCGTCTTGCTGCCTCGAACACGTTCACCGTGCCAACCACGTTCACGAGCGCTCCGCGCGGCGGGTCTGCGGCCGCCAACGGGATCAGCATGGCCGCGAGGTGGACCACGTGGACTGTTTGCCGCGCCGCCATCAGGCGCTCGAGCGACGCCAGGTCCGTGATGTCTTCCTGGACGAACTCAACGGCCGCGAGTTCGTCGGCGCTCATGATCAGCTCGAGGCGCCGGCGGTCAGATCCGAGGTCCACTCCGACGACCGTGTGCCCTTCGCGCACCAGCTGACGGCAACACCAAGCGCCGACACAGCCGAGCGCGCCGGTGATCAGCCAGTGCTCGCTCGACATCTCTCGGCCAATTGGTCTATCAGATGCCCGGGGTGCGCGACGGCGCCCGGTCGGGCTCGCGTGCGGGTCGTCTCGCCGGCCTCGGCACCAGGTCCGCCAGCCGGCCTGCACTGCGCAGGCGCACGCGCGCCGGCCGCGCATCGTTGAGCGGGATACCGCCTCGCGGGTGCTTGGGACCATGAGGTTCCGGCCCGCGCGGCCCCTTGCCCCAGCCGTCGTCCGGATTTGGATCCGATGGGCCCGGCCGCGGACCTCCGTGTCGCAACAGCATGAGGCCGGTAAGGGCCACACCCACCGCGATCAGGACGAACACGAGCCCGGAGATCTGGCTGCCGCTCTTCATCCCTGGCGTCGCGAAAAGGGTTGCGCCCATCACGACCCGTGAGTCCAGCCGAACCATCGTGAGTTACAAGGTACCCGGTCATCAGCGCCCGACACTCACCACGGACGGCCGAGCGCGGCAACGGTCCGCTCGGCGTTGGCCATCGCCTCCGCGGCCCCGAGCTCGCCGGTGAGCACTCGAACGATCTCGTCGCCGATCCGGTTGCCGACCTCCATCCCATAGTTGGTCACGGGACGCTCGCCGCGAGCAAACTGGCGCGTCTCGATTGTCGTCGCCAGGAGCTCCGGTCGGAAGCGAGCGGTGAAAGCGGGATCGCGCAACAGCGAATCCCGCGCCACCTCGACAAATCCGCTCTTCTCCACATCGTCGAGCATCTGCTCGGGCGCGCACAGGAACTTGGCGAGCTCCCACGCCGCGTCCTTGGACGTGGACCGCGACGGGATCGCGTACGGGGGGGTGTACAGGCCAACGTGGCGCGAGCCGAGGGGACCCGCCGGCATGAGCGCGGTGCGCGTGGCCTCGGCGACCCGGCCACCCTCGTCGTACAGGATCGAAGCCTCGTTCGCGGGTTCGATCGTCATCGCTGTGCGGCCGGCGCCGTAGCACTCCATGCAGTCCATGAAATCCATCCTTGGCGATTCCGGCGGCCCCGCGCGCCGCACGAGGTCGACGTAGTGCTCGACCGCGCCGATCAGCTCGGGCGTCGCCAGCGTCGGCCGGCCGCCGTCGTCGTACCAGCGCGCGCCGAACGACGGCCCCCAACTCGAGCCGATCATCCAGAAGTTGAGCCCGCAGTTCGGAGCGCCGCGAATCGCGATCCCGTAGAAGTCCTCGTTCCCGTCGGCCCGCTCGCCCTCCTGAACCGCCACGGCAGCCGCGGTCAGCTCGTCGAGTGTTTGAGGCACCACGATCGAATGCTTCTCGAACAGGTCCGCTCGGTAGATCAGCACGTTCGAGACGAAGCAGTAGGGGAGTCCCCAAATCCGTCCGCCGTCGGACAGCGCGTCGATCGCCGCCTGGGGGAAGTCCTCGAGCGAGTAGCCGTCGCCGGCGATCAGGTCGTCGATCGGCTCGACGTGCCCACCGCGAGCGGCCTGGATCAACAGCAGATCGTCGACGCCGACAAGATCGAACGGCGGGTCCTCGCCCGAGAAGCTTCGCTCCATCAGCTCCCACATCTCCGGAATCACCGTCAGCGTGACCTCGACGTCAATCCCGGTCTGCTCGGTGAAGCGCTTCGCGGTGCCGTGGAGGTTCTGAAACACGCCCCAGTCCTCCTGCATCACCCGAACGGTTCTGCTCATCGTGCGTACTCCTCGCTCGTTGATCGGATCCTGACGTCGGCGCGCTCGAACACCTCGGGCCGCAGCTCGAGCCCGAGCCCGGGACCGGGCGGCGCCGACACCATGCCCCGTTCGATCACGGGCAGGGCGGTCACGAGATCGCGGTACCAGCCGTCCCAGAACGCGCGCACGCTTTCCTGGCGGATCGCGTTCGGTAGGTGCAGCGACATGTGCGTCGCCGCCGTGTACACGACCGGCCCCGTGCAGTCGTGCGGGGCCACCGGTCGCTCGTACGCCTCCGCGAGCGCGGCGACCTTGCGCGCGGCCGTGATGCCGCCGACCCAGCCGACGTCGAAGATCAGGATCCGCGCCCCGTCGCGCGCGAGCAGATCGCGGTAGTCGGCGAGGCCGGCGAGCGTCTCGCCGGACGCGATCGGTGTGTGGGTGGCAAGCTGGACGGTGGCGTGCGCCTCGGCGCTCGTGACCCGGACCGGATCCTCGATCCAGAACAGGTCGAAGTCCGCGAGGGCCGAGACAATCCGGCACGCGGCGGGCACGTCCCAAAGCGCGTGCAGCTCGACCATCACATCCATCTCGCGGCCGACGGCCTGACGGATGCGGCGGAACGGCTCGAGTGCCTGGTCGAGCTCGGTGGTCGAGATGTCATGACCGAGGGTCGCCTCGGCGTAGGGGTCGAACGGCCAGATCTTCATGCCTGTCGTGCCCTCGTCGAGCAGGCTGCGGGCCAGCTCGGCGGGGCTGTGGAGGAAGGCGTCCAGATCCTCGTGGCGTCCGTCGGCGTTCGGCTCGTACAGGCCCCAGTTCGCGACCGCCTGCGCCCGGCGTCCACGGACGTAGCGTTCGCCGGCGCAGGTGTTGTAGGTGCGGATCTGGTCGCGCGACCGGCCCCCGAGCAGGTCGTGCAACGGTTGGCCGAGCGTTTTGCCGAGGAGGTCCCATAGCGCGATGTCGATCGCGGACGCGGCCCGCATCTCCGCGCCGCTCGACCCCGAGCCGACGTAACCGCGCAACGCGCCGGCATGGCGCTCGATCTGCGACGGGTCCTCGCCGAGCAGGTAGTCGGCGACCGCGTCGTGGATGTGGGCCTCGACCGCGTCGGCGAAGAAGAACGTCTCCCCGAGCCCAGTCAGCTCCTCGTCGGTGTGGACGAGGACGTGAACCAGGTTCGGGAACTCGTCCGTTCGCACGGTGTCGATGCGAGTAATCCTCATGCCGACCCCGGCATGGAGTAGATCACGCGGCCGTCGATACCGCGGTCGCTCGAGGCCACCCCGAGCTCGACCAGCCGCTCGGCGTGTCCGTGGATGCTGTACACGAGCTCCGGGGCGATGTCGTCGGGCCACGGCGGGTCGAGCCGGCTGTTGACGCACGCGATCAGCGCCTCGAGCGTCAACGGTTCGGCGAGGCACCCGCGCACCAGGCCGTCGACGTGCTCGACGTAGTCCCGGGTTTCGGCGATGAACGCGGCTACCTCGTCTCCCCGCGCCGCCGGCCAGTGACAGCCGTGCAGCTCGCGCGGCGCCAGTGACTCGATGAGAGTGGCGGTCGCGAGGTAGTCGTCGACGTGCGTATAGGTCGGGCACAGCTTCGGCCTGCCGTCGAGTCCGAGGTAGACCGCGCCCTGGAGGCAGTCGCCGCTGAACAGCGCTCCGGAGCGCTCGTCGTAGACCGCGACGTGTCCGACCGAGTGACCCGGGACGTGCAGGATCCGCACGCTCCAGTCCGGCCCCAGCTCGAGCAGCTCGCCCCCCGACCAGCCCACGTCCACGCGCACCGGCCCGCCGGACTCCCGGCGCATCCACGCGAGCGCATTCTCGTCGGGGGCGATCCCGTGGAGCTCGCTGTAGGCCTGGTATCGCTCGGCGATCAGCGCGTCCGGGGATGACACCTGCGGTATGTCGAGCACACCACATGTCACCCACAGCGACGGGTTGGCCCGCTCCAGGAGGTGAGCCCCGCCCTGGTGGTCGAGATCGGAATGAGTGACCACGAGCGCGTCCACGTCGAGCAAGCCCAGCCCCAGCCCTTCGAGGAACGGGACGATGAAGTCATCGACCGTGCTTGCGCACCCCGCGTCCAGGAGCAGCCGGCGCTCGCCGAGGAACGCGAAAAGGTAAAGCGGTCTGCCACCCACCTCCGCCTCGATCCGATGCACGCCTTCAACAAGCTCCATGACCATCACTCGCCGAAGTGGAACAGTGACGCGCCGCCGTCGACGAGCAGCACCGACCCGGTCATGTACGTTGCCTGCGGCGAGCAGAGGAACGCGACCGACTGCGCCACCTGCTCCGCCGTTCCCATCTCACCCAGCGGGATCACGATCGACGCGCGACGGGCATACGCCGGATCGGTCTCATACTGGCGACGCGCCATGCCGGCGTGCACGATCCCCGGCGCCACCACGTTGACGCGGATCCCATACGACGCGAGCTCGCGCGCCATCGAGCGTGCGAGCATCCTGACCCCGGCCTTCGACACGCAGTAGGGCCCGATCTCGGGCCAGGGTATTTCACCGACCCACGAGCCGGTGAACAGCACGAGCCCCGGGCGCTCCCGCTCGACCATCAGCTGCGCGGCTACCTGCCCCACGTTGAAGCAGCCCGTCAGGTTGATGTCCAGGTGAGCCTGCCACTGCTCGCCGGTCACCTCGAGGAACGGCGCCGACTCGACGATGCCGGCGTTGCCGATCGCGACGTCGAGCGGGTCGACAGCACGCAGCGCCGCCTCGACCGCGGGGCGGTCGGTGACGTCGGCCTGCAGGTAGCTGCAGTTACCGACACGGCCGACCGCCGCGATCCGCTCCGAGGCCTCGTGCTCGCCGACGCGGTCGATCATCGTGACGAGCGCGCCCAGGCGGGCAAGCTCGAGCGACATCGCATGGCCGAGGTCGCCCGCGGCCCCCGTTATGGCGACGCCGAGGCCGTCGAGTTGTGGTGACACGCTCCTAGATCGCCGGTCGGTGCGCGGCCTCCTCAGCCGTCTCTGGTCGTTCGAGCGTGGACTCGCCGGCCTTGAACAGCCAGTCCTCCTTGCCCGTCCGGCTCGCGAAGACCAGGATGATCAGCCCGACGACGAACCAGAAGATCGCGATCCATGGCGCGTAGTCGAGCGCCGTCGGAAGCCCGAAGATGTGCAGGCCCTGGACGGTCTTCCACCCGACCCAGAGGAGCGCCGCCGAGGTTAGGATCGGGATCACTCCATGGAGCGCCCAGTTGAACTCGCCCCGCTTCTCTCGGTAGTAGTACCACAGCACGCCGAGGTTGCCCATCGAGTAGACGATGATCAGGCCGAGCGTCTGCACGATCCCGATCATTCCGAACTGGTTGACGGGCCCGATCGTCGAGCCGAGCACCATCGCGACGACCACCGTCAGCACGGTCATCGCCAGGATCGCGTTCGACGGAGTCTTCCACCGCGGGTGCGCGTAACCGAACCATCGGGGCAACGCACCGATCCGGCCCATGCCGAAGAACACGCGCGTCGATGCGTTCTGGATCGCGATCGACACCGCGAGCGCGGAGTTCACCGCCGCCACCAGGACCGCGATCCAGGCCCCGCTCCACAGCCGGCGGGCGAGGTCGAAGATCTGATCGGAGGTCGTGAAATGGCCGGCCGCCACGTCCGTCGTGCCGTGCCCGACCAGGACGCCCCAGTTCACGAACGCGTAGAAGATGGTCACGCCGATCGTCGAGAGCACGATCACGATCGGCAGATTGCGTTTGGGGTTCTCCGTCTCCTCAGCGAGCGGCGCCACCGCCTCGAACCCCGATAGGGCCAGGATCGTGAACACCACGCCGAGGTACAGGCCCTTCGCGCTCGGCAGGTTGTTCGGGTTGAACGAATCGAAGTTGAAGCCGCCGTGGCCGGGCGAGATGAGGCCGGAGATCGCCAGCACGAGGAAGATCCCCACCTCGAGGCTGCAGAGCACCAGCATCGCCTTTGCCGACAGCGAGATTCCGAACAGCGTGAACGCCGTCACGATCAACAGGAAGGCGAAAAACCAGAAGTACCAGATGATGTGGATTCCGTACTGCTGCTGGAGCGTCTGGTCCACGAGGAGCCCCGTGAACGCCAGCACCGACGACACGGCGATCGGGTCGTACAGGAAGTACAGCCACGTGGTGATCCAGCCGGTGCGTGGCCCGATCGTCCGGCTGACGTACAGGAAGTAACCACCGGCGCCGGTGAACTGCTTCGCCAGCTGTGTCAACACCACAGCCACGCCGAGGCAGATCAGCCCTCCGATGATGTACGCGATCGGCGCCGCGACCGCCGCGAAGCTGACGATGAACGTCAGACCCAGCAGGACGTTCAGGCCCGGGGCGATGTGGGTGACGGCCTGGACCATCCCGCCCCAGAAGCCGAGCGCCCCGGCCTTCAGTTGGGTGTCCGCGGCGACGTAATTCACATCGGTAGCCGGCCCGTCGGGCGCGGTTATGACATCCGCCATTGCACTTATCTCCTTCCCAGCTGCCCGGCGTTGGTAAAGAGCGCGTCGAATTCGGCATCCTGCTCGCCGGGAACCCATACGTGTTCCACGGTCTCTAGGTGTGCTTGCATCGCATCGCGCGCCTGCTCTGGTTCGCGCGCCACGACCGCCTCGAGGATCCGGCGGTGCTCGCGTGTGGCCTCCGGCAGCCGCTTCAGCAGCCGGTTGGTGACTCGTCGGCTGAGCCTCTGCAGCTCTCCCAGCGAGTCGAGGACAAAGATGAGAATCACGCTCCCGGTCGCCGCGGCGAGCTCGCGATGGAACGCGACGTCGGCCTCCAGGTAGGCGTCGGGGTCGTGCGTGAGCGTCCCCATCGTCTCGACGGCGGCTCGCGCCCGGTTGATCTGATCATCGTTGGCTTGCAGTGCCGCGCGGGCCGCGACCTCAGGCTCGATCAGCGTCCGAACGTAGTGGACGTCGGCGAGGTATCGACGGGCGACCTCGGGATCGTCGATCAGCTCGATCATCAGTGGGTCGAGCTGATTCCACTCGCTTGCACGGCGCAGCTGCATGCGGCGGCCCTGCCGGACGTCGACGAAGCCGCGCTCGGCCAGTGCACGGATCACTTCGCGCGCCGTTGCCTTCGAGACCCCGAACTCCTGGCAGATCTCGACCTCGGTCGGCAGCGGCACGTCGTCGCCGATCTCCCCGTTCGCGATCCGGCGCGCGAGCTCTCGGGTCACCTGATCGCTCAGCTTGACGAACCGGACCTGGGCATTCTGCTGCGCCCTCATGGCCCAAGTTGTATGGTTACCATGTGAATCGCGCGGACCATAACTCCGCGCGCCCGGGGCTGTCAAGGGGGCGCAGACACTCGTGCAAACACCGGTGAGGAGGCCCATCGAGCTGATCGAGGTTGCGCCGCCGCCGCTCGAGCTGGCGGATGAGCTGCCGGCGATCTCGGGCGGCGAGCTCGAGGCGCGGATCGCCGCCCTGACGGCCGCGGTCGACGCCGACTGGATCGTCGTCTACGGCGATCGCGAGCACAGCGCGAACCTGATCTTCCTGTCGAACCTGGACCCCCGCTTCGAGGAGGCGCTATTCGTCATCGGCCCGGACAGCCGGACGCTCGTGCTCGGCAAGGAGGACGTCGGCTACGTCCCGGTCGTGCCGATCGACGTCGACGTCGTCCTGTGCCCGACGTTCAGCCTGATGGGAATCGACCGCGGCGGGGGTCCGATGCTCGAGGAGGCGCTGCGCCAGATCGGGATCGGCGCCGGCGCCCGGATCGGCGTCGTCGGCTGGAAGGCCCTCCACGCCGAGGAGTGGAACGGTAGGCAGCCGGCGATCTTCGCGCCCGCGTTCTTCGTCGACACGCTCCGGGACATCGCCGGGGACCCGCAACTCGTTTTCGACGCCACGACCGCGCTGACCAGCCCGCGGTCGGGGCTGCGTACGTTCTCAAGCGCCGACCAGATCGCGATCTTCGAATGGGGCGCCTCGCGCTGCTCGGCGTGGGTGCACGCGATCCTTGACGCCGCGCGCCCGGGCGAGAGCGAGCACGACGCGTTCCGTGCCTCAGGCTGGTTAGGCGAGCCGCTGAGCCTGCACCCGGTGTTCGCATCCGGCCCCGACGTCGCGGTCGGCCTGCGCAGCCCGTCCTCGCGACGGCTCGAGCTTGGCGACGCTGCGGTCGCCTGCATCGGCCTCTGGGGTGGGAACTGTGCTCGCGGCGGTCTCCTCGCCGCCTCGACCGGCGACCTCACCGCGGCGAGCGACGGCTATCTGGACCGGCTCGCGCTCCCGTACTGGCGCGCGATTGCCACCTGGTACGAGACGCTCGCCGATGGTGTCGCCGGCGGCCAGGTTTTCGAGACCGTGACCAACCTCCTCGCCGGCGAGGAGTTCGCGTCCTCGCTGAACCCGGGCCATCTGATCCATTACGAGGAGTGGATGGACTCGCCGATCCGAGCGGGCTCAGACGATCCGATCGCGAGCGGGATGGTGCTCCAGAGCGACCTCATCCCCACCGGGATCCGGCCCGGCTGGACGGTCAACTGCGAGGACACGGTGGCGATCGCCGACGCCGGCCTCCGCGGGGAGATCGAGTCTCGGCACCCCGAACTGTGGGCGCGAATCCGCGCGCGTCAGGACTACATCCGAGACACGCTGGGCGTCGCGCTCGGGGACGAGGTGCTGCCGCTCTCGTGCACGGCCGCGTATTTCAGGCCGTTCTGGCTCGCGGCCGGGCAAGCCCTCGCGTTCACTCAGTAGGTGGCGCGCCCTCCGGAGAGGTCGAACACCGCGCCGGTCGAGAAGCTGCGCGCCTCGCTTGCGAGGAACGCGATCAGCGCCGTCGGGCCGCGCAAGTCGTACCGAGCGCTCATCACAGGAAGCTGACGGCGTCCGAGACCACAGGCGAACGACCCCGGAGGAAGTCGAGGTCGCAGCCCTCGTTCGCCTGCAACACGTGATCCTCGTAGAGCTGGCGGTAGCCGCGATGATCCTTGCGCGCCGGCGGTGTCCAGGCCGCGCGCCGGCGCTCGAGCTCGGCGTCGTCGATGACGATGTCGAGCGTCCTCGTCTCGACGTCGATCCGGATCCGGTCTCCGGTCTGCACCAGTGCAAGCGGGCCGCCGACCGCCGATTCCGGCGCCACGTGCAGCACGACGGCGCCGTACGAGGTGCCGCTCATTCGCGCGTCGGAGATCCTCAGCAGATCCGAGACTCCCTGGCGCAGGAGCTTGGCCGGTATCGGCATGTGACCCCACTCGGGCATCCCGGGCGCGCCGACCGGTCCGGCATTGCGCAGCACCATCACCGTGTCGACGTCGACATCGAGGTCGGGGTCGTCAACACGCGCCGCGAGATCATGGATGTCCTCGAACACGATCGCCCGGCCCTCGTGCGCGAGCAGCCGCCGCTCGGCGGCCGAGATCTTCATGACCGCACCGTCGGGACAGAGGTTGCCGCGTAGCACCACCAGCGAGCCTCCCTCGTCGAGCGGATTCGACCGCGGGCGGATCACGTTCTCGTTGATGATCTCGGTGGGGAACGAGTCGAGATTGCCACCCAGCGTTTGACCGGTCACGGTGAGCGCATCGACGTCCAGCAGATCGCGAATCTGTTCGAGTACGGCCGGGAGGCCGCCCGCGTAGTAGAAGTCCTCCATCAGATGATCGCCGGCGGGCTTGAGGTCGACCAGCCACGGCGTCGTGTCGCACAGCTCATCGAACAGCCCGAGTGGCAGGTCGACTTCGAGGCGGCCGGCGTACGCGATCAGGTGGATGATCGCGTTGGTCGAGCCCGAGATCGCGTGCAGCGTTCTGATCGCGTTCTCGAACGCCGAGCGCGTGAGGATGTCTGTCGGACGGATGTTCCGCTCCACCAGCTCGACGATCTGCCGTCCCGCCGCCTCGGCGACATGGGCCCGACGCGAGTCGACCGCGGGGATCGCCGCCGCCCCGGGGAGCGTCAGCCCGAGCGCCTCGGTCATGCAGGCCATCGTCGACGCCGTTCCCATCGTCATGCAGTGGCCGTTCGAGCGCGACATCGAGTTCTCGATCTCGGTGAAGTCGCCCTCGGTGATCCTGCCGGCGCGGAGCTCCTCGTGGTAGTGCCAGCAGTCCGAGCACGAACCGAGCTCCTTGCCGCGCCAGTGACCGCTGAGCATCGGGCCGCCGGTCACGACGATCGTCGGGATGTTCGCCGAGCATGCGCCCATGATCGAGGCCGGGTTGGTCTTGTCGCAGCCGGTCAGCAGCACCACGCCGTCGAGCGGGTAGGAGCGGATCGACTCCTCGACGTCCATCGCCATCAGGTTGCGGTACAGCATCGCGGTCGGCTTCATCAGCGACTCGCCGAGCGACATCACCGGGAACTCACGCGGAAAGCCGCCGGCCTGGAGCACTCCGCGCTTGACCGCCTCCGCCAGGCCGCGTAGGTGCACGTTGCAGTTGACGAGCTCGGACCAGCTATTGCAGATACCGATCACCGGCCGGCCGCGGAACGTCTCGTCGCCGACCCCGGTCGACTTCAGCCACGAGCGGTGGAGGAACCCGTCGAGATCGCGACGGTCGAGCCATTCCGAGCTGCGGCGTCCGTTGGCGTCCTCGTATCCACCGCTTCGCATCGTCGGCATGTGTGTCCTTTCGTTGGCGGCTGATTTTGATTGGTCGGCGGCGCCTGACGGCGGCGCGCCTTTGGAGTGGTCGGCGGCGCCTTAGGAATGCTCGAGGACGATCTTCGCGACTATGCCGTCCCTGTTGTCCATCAACCGCATGGCTTCCTGGAACTCGGCCACGGGGAAGCGATGGGTGACGATCGGGTCGAGCTCGAGCACGCGGTCGGAGACCAGCCCGACCACGCGTGACCAGACCGCGGCCGGATAGGCGAGGCTTCCGATCAACGCCATGTCCTTGCCGGCGAGCAAATCCGACGGCAATGTCAGCGACCGGCCATCGCCCGCGAGGCCGAGCAGGACCGCGCGGCCTCCGGGGCGGCAGATCTCGGTGGCGAGCGCGATTGCCGACGGGGAGCCGGCCGTGTCGACGACGAGGTCGAGCTCCGCGGCCGCCGCCGTGCCGCCGTCGCCGGTCAGGACGACCTCGCTCGCGCCGAGTGACCGCGCCAGCTCGAGCTCCTCCTCGCGGATCCCGTAGGCCACCAGACGCGCCGGCGAGTGCAACCGCAGCAGCGCGATCGCGAGCGAACCGAGCGTCCCGATTCCGATCACCCCGACGGTCTCGCCGGGCTGCGGCCGCGCCTTCTCGAGACCGTGGAGCACGACCGACGCGGGCTCGATCAGCACGCCGGCGTCGAACGAGACGTGGTCGGGCAGCCGGTGGACGACCCGCGCCGGCACGGTGACCAGTTCGGCGTATCCGCCCGGTCGGGTGAACCCGAGCGCCTCGATCCGTTCGCACCAGTGCGTCTCGCCTCGGCGGCACGGGCCGCAGCGGTGGCAGCCAATCAGCCCTTCGCACACGACGCGGTCGCCGGCGCGGACCGACTCGACGTGGCTCCCGACCTCGACCACCGTCCCCGACCACTCGTGGCCGGGGATCACCGGGAAGTGAACCCAACGCGGGTCGGTGAAGAGCCCGGTCATCACCTCGATGTCGGTGCGGCACAGCCCGGCCTCGCGGCTCGCGACCAGCACATCGTCGGCACCGACGGCGGGCGCGTCGACCTCTCGGTAAGAGACCTGATGTGGTCGCTCGACGACGACCGCCTTCATCGCGGGCTTATTCTAAGAGCCGTGAGCGCAACGGGGGATCTCGCTCGCCGCCTCTCGGCGGTCTACACAGGCGCACTGACCGATGTGCTCGACCGTCACGGATACCGACAGCAGACGCTCCCGGCCGACATCGTCGCGCTGCGCCCGGGTATGCGGCTCGCCGGACCGGTGTACCCGGTGCTCGGCCGTCCGCATCCGGGCCACGACTACGACACGTCAATCCGGAAGATCCTCGAGATGCTGGGCTCGGTCCCGCCAGGGAGCGTCGCGGTCTACGAGACCAACGAGCGGACCGCTGCACACTTCGGCGAACTGTCGGCGACGTCGCTCGCCTCGCGCGGGTGCGCCGGCGCGGTGCTCGACGGCGGCGCGCGCGATGCCGAGTACATCCTGCGCGAGGACTTCCCGGTGTTCTCGCGATACGTGACTCCGCAGGACTCCGTCGTGCGCTGGGAGCTGCTGGCCCACGGCGAGGTCACGATCGTGGTCGGCGGGGTCGAGGTGTCACCGGGCGACTGGATCGCGGGCGATCGCGACGGGCTCGTGATCATCCCGGGTCACCGCCTGGAGGAGATCCTGGCCGAGGCCGAGGACAAGGTCGCGACCGAGAGCGAGATCCGCTCGTCGGTCAGGGAGGGCATGCTTCCGCTCGAGGCCTACGAGCGGTACGGCACGTTCTAGAGCTGGGCCTGCACCCACTCGCGGCCGGCCCTGATCGCGGCGTCGGTCGCGGGCAGGAACTCCATCGCGAGCGGCCCGGTGTAGCCGTTGTCGGCGAGCGCCTCGAACACCGCCGCGAAGTCCAGATGTCCGCTGCCGGGCTCCCGCCGCTGGCTGTCGGCTAGGTGGACGTGGACGATGTGCTCGGCGTGGGCGCGGAGCGAGGCGGCGATCGAGTCTTCCTCGATGTTCATGTGGAACACGTCGGCCATCAACCGAACGTGCGGCGAGTCGATCAGCCGGCGCAGTTGATCGGCGTCGGCGAGCGTTCGCAGCAGGTGGGTCTCGTACCGGTTGAGCGCCTCCAAGGCGATCACGACCCCGTCCGGAGCGTCGGCATCGATGACGCCGGTGATCGTCTCCGCCGCGCGGTCGAGCTCCGCCCCTCGACCGGTCGCGTCCGGCACGGTCCGAAACGTGGGAACGAGGACGAGCGTGCCGGCGCCGAGCGCATGCGCCTGCTCGAGGCAGAGGCGGAGGTAATCGGCGGCCTCACGTCTGATGCGCTCGTTTTCGTGGGCGCAGTCACGCTCTGGAAAGCCGAGGCCGATCCAGCACATCGACGAGACAGTCAGACCACGCGTGTCGAGGCGCTCGCGGGCCGCGCGGACGTCGAGTTCGGGCACGGCCGCGATCTCGATCGCCGGATAGCCCGCGTCCGCCACACGGTCGATCGCCTCGCTGGTGCTCGCCGCCCCGAGCGTCCACTCGCTCACGCTCAGCCTGTTCACGAGGGCAAACATATAGACCTCGGGATCGACGGGATACCGGATAGATTCGTCGCATGACCCGTCCGCTCAAGGCCGGAGTGATCGGCGTCGGCCTGGCCGGCGGCCCACACATCGAGGCGATCGGACGGACGGGGCTGGCCGAGGTGGCCGCGGTTGCCGCGTCGTCGCCGGAATCGGCGCGGCGGGCCGCCGATCGGTTTGCCGTCTCGACCGCTCATCGCGATTGGCAGGCGCTCGTCGAGGACCCCGCGATCGACGTCGTGCACAACTGCACTCCGAACTACCTCCACGCGGAGGTCGCGCGCGCCGCGCTCGCGGCGGGCAAGCACCTGATCACCGAGAAGCCGCTCGCCACCAACATCGAAGACGCAACCGCGCTCGTGGCGGCTGCCGCCGAGAGCTCGGCGACGACGGCGTTCTGCCACAACTATCGGGGCTACGCGATGGTCACCGAGGCGCACGAGTTGATTCGGGCCGGCGCGATCGGCGAGGCCTTCCACATCCACGGTGTCTACCTTCAGGACTGGCTGTCCGACGGTGGCGTTGCCAACTGGCGTCTGGACCCCGTGCAAAGCGGGGACTCGACGACGTTCGCCGACCTCGGCACCCACTGGTGCGATCTCGCGATGCATCTGACCGGCCGCCGCATCGAGTCGGTGTGTGCCGCGATCGCGAGCCGGCACGCACGACCGATCGACGACCACGGTGGTGTCCTCTTCAGGTTCGGGGGTGGCGCGCTCGGGACGCTCGTCTTCTCGCAGGTCTCGCCGGGCTCGAAGAACAGCTTTCGGATTCGTCTCGATGGATCGGAGGGGTCGCTCTACTGGGACCAGGAACGTCCCGAGGAGCTGTGGCTCGGGCGCGACGGCGGACCGACCGAGCTGCGCCACAAGTCGGCCGGGCAACTACACGAGCGCGCGGAGCGCCGCGCGCATCTGCCCGCCGGGGAGCTCGAGGGGTGGAACACGACGTTCGTCAACCTGTTCGCGTCGGTCTACCGGACGATCCTCGGTCGCCCGGTTCCCGGGGATGAGCTGGTCGCGACGCTCGCGGACGGGTTGCTGCTGATGCGCCTGATCGACGCCGTCACGCGCAGCAACGCCGAGCGCGCGTGGGTGAGCGTGTAGCCGAATCACCCATAGCTACGACCCGATCAATCCGGCGGGCGGCTCTCGCATCCGCCACACTCTGCCGATGCCTACTCCGACGGAGACTGGCGAGCTACTGGCCGGCGCGTTGCGGGGTGAGGGCCGGCGCGTGCAGCTCCATCGAGGTCAGGCGCTGTTCACGGAGGGCGATCTCGCAGACCGAGTGTTCATCATCGAGCACGGCTGGGTGATGATCTCGAGCATCGCTCCCGGTGGACGAGAGATCGTGCTCGGGATCCGTGGTCCTGGCGATGTGATCGGTGATCTTTCCGTGCTCGACGGCGCTCCTCGATCCGCGACCGCGGTCGCCGTCGGCGACGTAGAGGCGACGGTCTCACCGGGATCGGCGCTCACGCGCGCGCTGAGCGATGCCGCCACCGCGATGGAGCTCCTCCGGATTCTCGCGGTCCGGTTGCGTGACGCGGATCGAAAGCGACTGGAGTTTGCGGCGCTCGACACGCTCGGTCGGGTGGCGTGGCGGTTGCAGGAGCTCGGCGAGCGCTTCGGCGAGGAGACTCCCGAGGGGGTCGAAGTGGAGCTCCCGGTCTCCCAGGAGCAGCTCGCGAGCTGGTGCGGCGCCTCTCGCGAAGCCACCGTCAAGGCACTGGCGGCGCTCCGCTCCCTCGGCTGCATTGCCACCGGCCGGCGCAGCGTCGTGATCCGCGACGCCGAGGCGCTGCGGCGTCACGCCCGCGGCGCCGTTTAGCGCCGCGGCGCGTCGTCGGCTTCACGGGCGGATCAGGCTGGCTGCGCGGCGCAGGCGCGGACGGCGGTCATGACGACCTCCGCGACCTCCTTGGGGTGGGAGATCATCGCGACATGCGAGGCACCTTCGATCTCGGTCACCGTCGCGCCCATGCGCTCGTAGCTGAAGTGGTGGACGCCGGGGTCGATACACCTATCGGCGGTCGGAAGCACCGCCCAGACCGGACGACTGCGCCACGCCGGAGTCGGCGCCGCCTCAGTCAGCGCAACACCAGCGAGGGGGCGCTGAGTGATCGCGTAGAACGCTGCGTCATCGGCGGGGATGTCGGCGCAGAATGACTCATGGAAGCCCTCCAGCGCAAGCGTGAACTCGCTGGCGCCGTCAGGCAACGTGTGCTGCACGATGTACGGGATGATTCCCGGCGCGGGGAACTTGGACTGGAGGTCGGTCAGGTTCTCGCCCTCGTCCGGAGCGAACCCGGAGATGTAGACGAGGCCGACCACGTTGTCAGCCGTGCCGGCTGCGGTGATGACCGATCCGCCGTAGGAATGACCGACGAGCAGGACCGGCCCGTCGATCTCACCGATCACGCCCTTGAGGTACTCGCCGTCGCCGCCCGTCAGACCCCGCAGCGGATTCGGTGGAGCGACGATTGTCACGTCTTCGCTCAGAAGCTCGTCATACAGGCCGCGAAAGCCGGACGCGTCAGCAAACGCGCCGTGGACGAGAACGATGGTGGGATCGGCCATTGCGAATTGCCCCTTTCGAGATGGGTGACCGGTAGGCGTGGATCTGTGAGGCAGGAATCACGGGCACTGATGTTTGGTCAGCGCCTAAGTGACATCTTATATCCCATGACCGGGACTACCGTCCCGATCACTGATTAACCGATGCTTCTCGCCGGCTCCGCAGACCGGGGCCACAAGTGACCGAGGCCGCGAGGCTTCGAGTCGATGGATTTGTAGTTCGGTCGCCGTTAGGTTGCTGTCAAATTTCTGCTCCCGACGGGCGCCCGGGACCGCTACGCGATTCTGCCGGTTACACATCGGTTACATCTTGCGAGCATTAGCCAACAGCAGGCTGGAAGCCAGATTTCCGGATGGGCTCCAGCGGCGGGCGAGAGCAGCGACTTCGTTAGGTTCGGGCAGATCGTCAAAACCGTAGTGGACCTGGATCGCCTCCTCATCGGGGAGCTTCCGCAGCGCCGCCTCGGATAGCCGCCCGTCGACGCGATCGAGCTCACGCATCGGGAAGCACAGATTGCGGCGCTCGCCGCTCGCGGATTGAGCAATCAGGAGATCGCCGACCACCTGGTCCTCTCGGTCCGCACCGTCGAGACCTACGTCTATCGCGCGATGAACAAGCGCGGCGTGGCCAACCGCCACGAGCTGTAAGTATCAGTGACGCGGGCGCCTGCCCGCGCGCCTACGCGACGCTTCGCTCCAGACTGTCCGCGATGAGCTTGTCGACGAACGTCCGGGGAATTGACGTTCCGGTGAGGGCGCGGTAGAGAATCGGTCCGGTGAGGGCGTCGAGGGTCGCATCGATGTCAAGCTCGGCGGAGAGCTCGCCGGATTCGATGCCGCGCCTCAACATCTCGCGCTCCCGGCGTCGCTGGGGGTCGAGATAGCGCTTGTGGAAGGTACGGGCCATCTCCGGGTCGTGCTGGGCCTCGCCGATCAGTGCGAGCAGCACCTTGCCGGCGGGGTCCGTGGTGAGAAACCGAGCGAAGCTGCGTAGATATCGACGCGCGCCGTCGACGGCCGAGTCCGTCTCGGGGATGACCAGGGCGCGGCCGGCGTCCTCGATCAGGGTGTCGAGAAGGATGTCGACCTTCGAGGGCCACCAGCGGTAGATCGTCTGCTTAGCCACGCCGGCGCGCGCGGCGATTCCCTCGACGGTGACGCCGCCAAAGCCGCGCTCGACCAGCAGATCGTCGGCGGCGTGAAGGACGGCGAGACGGGCGTTCTCATCGCGCCGATGCGGTGCGCGTCCCTTGAGTGCGCGAGGCGTGCTTGCAGTCCTGTCTGGCACGTCGGCTGGATCCTAGCGCAACGCAGCGTTGCGCGTAGCGTTGACGAGACGCACCGTTGCGTCTATGCTGCGTGCGACATCGCGCTACCCGCATCGTTGTCGCCCTCCGACACCCAAGACTAAAAACCGCCACAAAGGATCACGATGACCACGCTCACCACCGCACCCCTCGCGCCGCTCCTCGACCGGTTGTTCGACGAAGCGGAGGCGCCCGCATCACCCCGATTCACCGCCGCCTTGGCCGAGATCTCGCCCCAGGAACGCACCTCACTGAGCGCAAGCCCCGAGGCCACGGACTATCGCCGCTTCTACACCCTCGCCAAGGACGCGTATCTGGCGGTTTCCCGCGAAACGGCGCAACTGCTCTACATGCTCGTGCGCGCGACGGGAGCCCGCGAGATCGTCGAGTTCGGTACCTCGTTCGGCATCTCCACCCTTCATTTCGCCGCTGGTGTGCGAGACAACGGGGGCGGACGGATCATCACCACCGAGTTCGAGCCATCGAAAGCCGCGCGGGCACGCGAGAACTTCCTCGCCGGCGGCCTGGCCGATCTGATCGAACTCCGCGAGGGAGACGCCCTACAAACGCTCGCGCAGGATCTGCCCGGCCGGATCGACCTCGTGCTGCTCGATGGCGCCAAGGGTCTCTACCTCTCCGTTCTGGAACTCCTCGAGCAACATCTCAAACCCGGCACGCTGATCGTCGCCGACAACGCTGACCGCAGCCCGGAATATCTGCAGCGTGTCCGGTCATTCACCCACGGCTACACCTCGGTGCCGTTCGCCGGCGATGTCGAGCTGACGATGCGCAGCGAGTGACACGTAGCCGGCCGCCGAAGACTGGTACTCTCGGAAACCGTTATAACGAAGTCCGAGTCATTTACGCGCGGCCTGCGGTCGCTGGTAGAGCTAGTGGTCACCGTCGCCGTCGCGGTCGGTCTCGCTCTGCTCATCCAGGCATTCCTCGTCAAGCCGTACCGGGTGCCAAGCGGATCAATGCTGCCAACGCTGGCCATCGACCAGCGGATCCTCGCCAATCGGACGGACACGCACCCCGGGATCGGGGACGTGGTTGTTTTCCATCCACCGCACGGCGCAGACCTCGGGTCGGGCCAGTGTGCCGACCCCCAACAGGGATTCACGGCGGATGGGGATGCGCTCGGTCAGCCGTGTGACCGGCCGCTGGCCAGCGAGTCAGCGCAGACCTTCGTCAAGCGCCTCGTGGGGCTCCCGGGCGATGTGCTGCGGATCGTGGGCGGGCACGTGATCCGCAACGGTAAGCGCGAGTCGGATGCCTACATCACACCGTGCGGCGGTGGGGCCGAATGTACGTTCTCGCGGTCGATCCGGGTCCCAGCCGGCGACTACTACATGATGGGCGACAATCGCGGGGACTCCGATGACAGCCGCTACTGGGGTCCGGTTCCTCAGCGATACATCATCGGCGTGGTGTTCTTCACGTACTGGCCGCCCGACAGGATCGGCGTACTCTGAGTCGCGTGAAGTTGCCCGAGCGGAGCGTGCTCGTGCTCACCAGCCTTGCCGGCGGTGACCGGCACGGGTACGGGCTGATCAAGGACATCGAGAGCTTTTCCGGCGTCTCCCTGTCGCCGGGGACGTTGTACGGCGCACTGGCCAAACTCGAGGCCGACGGCTTCGTGCAGCGCCTGCCCGCCGACGACCGGCGCTACCCGTACAGGCTGACCCCGGCGGGCCGGGCTGTGCTGGCTGAGCGCTTGGCCGAATCCGCCCGCATCGCGAGCGTTGGGCTTGAGCGGATCGCTCTGGGTGGCACATGAGGCGCCGCGTCGCCGGCGCGATCCTGCTGCTCTACCCGCGCCGGGTCCGCAAGGGGCACGGCCCGGAGATCGTGGCGCTGATCGAGGACCTCGTCACGCATGAGGAAAGCTCCCGCGTCCGCCTGTTCGTACGCCTTGCGGTGGACGGGCTGGTCCAGCGCGTAGCCTCGACCGCCACCGTCTGGACCGCCGTCGCGGTCCTGGCGGCAACCAGCTTCGGTGGTCTGGCGGTCTCCGATTTCGCTGCCGCCAGTGCGCACCAGGATGCGCCGCGACCTACCGGGGCAGCCGCGTCGGCTATCGGTCGCCGGCCGGAATCGGCTCGGCGAGCGCAGCGCGCCCGGGCGCCGCGGGGAAAGGGTCAGCGAAGTACTGGGTTTCGTGGGTCACGAGACCGTCGGTTATCTCCATGACGCTGACCGAGTTTGTGGGCACGCCGTCATAGGTGATCACGCACTCGCTCACCCAAAGATCGCCGCAGCCCAGGATCCGGCGGATTGTGAAGTGGCGTTCGGCCGGGTGTCCGCCACGTTGCGCCTTGATCCTGGACCGGCCCCTGAAGCGCTCCCCCGACTGCGGATAGTCCAGGATCGCATCGTCGGCGTAGATCGCGTGCTCAGCGTCGATGTCCCCACGTTCGGAGGCCTCCCAGTGCTGCCGAATCCGAGCCCGAAGGTCGGCTTCACGATCGCTGTTCACCTGTCAGTCCCCGAGACCCGTATGAATCCCACGCGTCCGCTCTATGAGGGCGGGGTCGGGGCGTACGTGACCGGAACGGAATTGGACTGACCGGCGAGTGTCCGCACGCTGAACGGAACCGTGAACGGCGACGTGGTTGCCGGCTCCGGCGGGGCGACAATCTGCATCTCGGTTCCCGTCAGGTAGACGTAGTTGATGTCCATTGAGGATTCGAGCACCGGGTTGCCGAAATCCGCCCAGTCGATGTCCAGCGGGTTGAAGCCGATCCCGTGTGCGGTGAGCAGCGACGAGCCGTCCTCGTTCAGCCAACTCGCCGGCCCGGCCGACGTCGACACCGAGGTGACTCGCGGCGCGGGGAGGTAGTCGTACTCGGTCGGGGCCAGCTGCGTCTCACACCCGCAGCCCGGCGGCGCCACCAGCACACCCAGGTTGTCGACCTCGATCGTGCCTTCGATCGGCGGGAGGATCCGCCCGGTCGCGCTCGTGCCGTGAGCGTTCGTGACTCTGACCTGCACCTGACAGATGTCGTTGGACGCGTTCTCTCCGCGATACACGCCGGTGGAGGGTAGTGGCAAGCACGCCGTACGCCCGGAGACCCGCGGCGGCACGGCCGTGATCTGGTTGGGACTGTTCACGGTGAAGGAGCGCGCCGGCACGCCTCCGAAGGTGACCTTCGTCGCGCCGGCGAAGCCCGAACCGAGGATCGTCGCCGTCCGCGGCGCGGACTCGGACCCGCCGAACGGGATTACCCCGGTGATGCTCGGGACCACGCCTCCCGAGTTGGTATCGACATACTCGAAGGTCGAACTCGGGCCGGGCGCACTCGTCTCGCCACCGTTCAGAGTGACGATCACGTCGGCCGGGCCGGCGCCGTCCTGCGGCGCGGGTGCGTCCGGCGGGAGCGTCTGGCGCGCCGGCGGCAACGTCGCGACGATCGAGGTCGGGCTCTCAACGGTGAAGCGGCCCGGCGCCAACTGCGCGGCGCCTACCTCGACCCCGGCCACATCGGACACCCCGCCGGATTCGAACCCGCTGCCGGTGATCGTGACTCGCTCGCCACCGGCCGTGCTGCCCGAGGCCGGGCTCAAGCCGCTCACCACCGGTCGGGTTGACGCGCCCGCGAAGCTGCACAGGTAGTAGGCCAGCCCCGGACCGCCGCCGGGAGCGGTCAGCTGGGGTGACCCCAGGCCGGTCGCCAGGTCGTATCCGGATCTGGCCGGAAACACCAGGCCGCCCGCCAGGTCGTATATGTCGTTGTTGCCGTTCGTGACGTCAGTGAACGAAGCCGTGTAATGAGCCGGGTTCGACGCCACGGCATACAGAAGCGGATTGACGAAGCCGACGCCGTTGCGGGTGGCGGGCTGCGATGTGCACGTTTGGGAGGCGTTACTCACCGCCAGCATCGCCGCCCAGATCGGCGTCGAGGAGGAGGTCCCGCCGATCGTGACCCAGCCACCCTCTGACGCGTCGTACACCGTCACCGCTCCGGTGAACTCATCGCCTTGCGAAGAGACATCGGGCACGAGACGGCACGGCGTCGAGGGCCCGGCGCCGGCGACGGTCGACTGGCAGAAGTTGGTCGGATAGCCGAACTCCTGCTCCACGGAGTTGGCGTTCGTGTAGTCGGCGCTGCCGGGCAGGTCGATCCCCGGCACGGTGGCGGCCCGCTGCCAGGTCGGCATCGTCCATGACTCGGAGATGCCGCCGCCGGTGGCGCCGCCGGTCCCGCCGTCGTTCCAGACCTGCTCCACCGGAGGCTCGGTGGCCGCCGTGATCGTCGTGCCGCCGACCGAGACGACGTACGGCTGGCTCGACGGGTCATCGACCGAGACCGGGTTCTGACCCGACACGACCGTGGGAGTTTCGAACGTGTCGCAGTCGTCCGAGCCGTTGTCCCCTGCGGCGCTGAACACGGACTGGCCCTGGGCCGCGGCCTGCTCGAACAGGAAGTTCTCCGCTTGCTGGAGGCCGGGCTGGCCGGCCTGGATGGCCTGCTCGCAGAGGCCCCAACTCGTGCTGATGATCTGATCGCGATCGGCGTCGATGATCGCCGCGTAGTTGTCCACCGGGTCGTAGATCAGTCCGTTGGCCCCGGGGCTGGGGCTCTCATAGACGTCGATCGTGGCGTCGGGCGCCATCGCGGAGAGATCCTCGACGTCGAGGTTTGCCTCCCCGCTCCCCGGCCCGATCGGCTGGCCGCCGTCGACCGGGATCACGTTCAGGCGGCTGAGCATGGCCGACGCCTGGGCCGCGCCGAAGAAACAGGTGTCGAACGTCCGCACGTCGGAGTACAGGAACGGCTCGAGTTCGTACAGGGCGACGTGCTGGCCTTGGCCGAGGTCGCCGTTGTCGTACAGGCCAAAGGCGCCGTACGCCCGGGCGATCTGGTCGTCGGTCAGCCCGCCGTTCTGCTGTGCGTCCGCGGTCGCGGCGGGGCAGGGCGTGGGCGCGCCGCCCGGGTGTGTGAAGGTCGTTGTCTCCGCGCTCCGTAGCCTCCCGCGGGCCGATCCCTGCGGGTGCACGATCCCCGCGGGCCGCGCGCGGGCCAGATCGTTCAGGCCGACGATTCCCGCCACCGAGCCGGCGATCGCGGACGGCACCGATGCGGCGGACGTCGTCGTCTGGCCAACGGCGCCGTTCGACAGCCGGTAGCGCTCGACCCCGGTCTGGAAGGCGTGCTCGATCTGCGCGGCGGTACCCGAGAAGTTGACCAGCAGCCCATCGCTCGAGACCCCGGTGATGCGCAGGCCGCCCGCTGTGAGCTGCGTGCGCACGGCGTCGATCGTCGCCTTGGTGGGGCCGAACCGACTGGCGAACGCGCCCGCCGGCAGGTACTGGTGAAACAGCGGCGAGCTCGGGTTACTGACCGCGTTGACGAACTGCACGAGCGCCGCGTTGTCACGAGGCTTCAGCACGACCGTGCCCGACAACGAGGCGGACGACGACACCGTGCCGAGGGAGTGCGCGCCGGTCGGAACCCGTGGGGCCGCGCCGACCCGCACCATCGCCGGGGCGCTCGCGGCCGCGGACCCCGACACGGTCGCCACCGGCAACGCGACCACCAGAGCCACCAACGCCGCCCGATTCAATGCACCCTTCGACACGATGACAGCCTCCAACGTTGGGTACGAACACCGGCCGCCCGACCCCCGAGGCTTGCCCAGTAGCGGCAGCACGCTTATATCACCGCCCAAACCGTTCCGTCAACCGATGCCACGGTCGCGCGTCAGGGAACTCGCTGACACTCAAGTCGGTTGACGACCGATAGTTCAACTGCATATACTGGCGCGGTGGGCAAACGGACGATGCAGGAGGCGACGTTCCTGATCCTCACGTCGCTGGCCGCGGGCAGCCAGCACGGGTACGGGATCATCACCGACGTCCGCGCGATCTCAGCGGGCTGCGTCCACCTGAAAGCTGGAACCCTGTATTCGGCCCTGGAGCGTCTGCGCGCGGACAAGCTGATCGAGGTGGACCGAGAGGAGATCGTGGATAGCCGACTGCGCCGGTACTACCGGCTAACGCCAGCGGGCGGCGAGCTGCTGGCGGCCGAGGCGGCGCGGCTGCGAGCCAACGCCCACGTCGCGATCTCGCGCCTGAAGCCGGCCGCCGGGACGGCCCCATGAGTGACTCCGCCGGCCTTGAGCGACGCTACCGGCGGGTCCTGGCGTGCTACCCGCGGGCGTTTCGGCGCGAGTACGAGCAGGAGATGCTCTCGGTACTGATGGCCGGCGCCGCCGAGGGTCAAGAGCGACCTCGGCTGGGAGACACGACGGACCTGATCAGCGGTGCGATCTGGATGCGTCTGCGTCCCCGCGCGCCGTGGTCCCAGCCAACCGTGGTCTGGGGCGCCAGGCTGATTTACCTCTGCGCGGCGCTCAAGCTGTTGGGCGTCCCGATACTTCCCGCGACGCCCGGCAGCGGCGCGCAACCAATCGATATCGGCATAAGCTGGGGTGTGTTCGCCCTGTTGGCGTGGGCCAACGGCCGCGGTTATAACTGGGCCAGGGTCCTGTTCACTGTGTGGGTCGGGTTCCACACCGTGGCCCTGGTCGCCGACATTGCGCAGGGGTCAGTGTCCTCCGCGCCGGTGTGGACGGTCATCGGGAGCGTGGCCTTCTGGCTCCTCGAGCTCTCGGCGGCGGTGCTCATCCTGATCAAGCCTTACTACCGGCATACGACCGCCCAGCCCTAGCCACCGCTCGCCCGGCTGCGAGGGTCGCGCTTTCGGATCAAGACCGGCGCCGGTCGACGCGCGCGCATCGAGCGCAGGATGCATGTGCCATGGTGTCGGAGTACGGAATGATGGTGCTGACGCTCACCGAGGACCGGGTATCGGCGATCACATGGTTCGGCGAGCGCAGCCTCTTCTCCCGCTTCGGGCTCCCGCGAACTCTCGCCAGGTAGGCGGGGGTGGAGGAGCTCAGCGTCCGTCGAGGCGCGTCAGCCGGATCCGGACCGGGACGCTGAAGCGCGCGGCGTACGCGGCCGGCGTAAGCCCGAGCTGCTCGATCTGCGCGGCGTACTTTTCGAGCCAGGCGTGATGGGCGTCCGCGGCCGAGGCATCGGCATCGACGTGCGCGGTGCCCGACAGTACGACGATGTCGCCGCCGCTCCCGTCGCCGTCGAAGTTCAGCGTGACCTTCGGGTTGGCGGCGATGTTGCGCACGCGCGCGCCGGGCTGGCTGTACATCGACACCACCTCGTTGCCGTCCCACAGGAACCCCACAGGACGGGGCAGGGGCGCGCCCGCGGGGGTCACCGTGGTTAACCACACGACGGTCTCCTCGCGGAGGCGCCGCGCGACCCTCGCGCCGAACTCGGTGCCCTCGTCGATCACCTCGGTGACCCTACCGGCCGTCGGGCGCGTGCCGGCCGCTCGTATGGCGAACGTGTGTTCCCGCCCTGGCTAGACTTATGCCATGTCGTTCGTTGTCCAACCCTCGCTGTTTGGATCCTTCGGAGAACTGGGCGTCGCCGAGCTCGGCGCCGCCATCGAGCGCCGACCGCTGTCCGACGGCGCCTGGATTGACCTGCGGCCGGGCTTCGTTACGGCGGCCGACGAGCTGTTCGACGCGCTGGTCAGCACCGTGCCGTGGCACGAGGAGCGGATGCACATGTACGACAGCACCGTGCGGGTCCCGCGGCTCCTCGCCCGGTACGCGGAGGGCGAGGCGCTGCCCCACCCCGTGCTCGACGAGGCCCGTTCTGCGCTGAACGCCCACTACAGCGAGGAGCTGGGCGAGCCGTTCGTCAGTGCCGGGCTCTGTCTGTACCGCGACGGTAGCGACAGCGTCGCCTGGCACGGGGACCGCATCGCCCGCGAGAGCCCGCGCGACACGATGGTGGCGATCGTCTCGCTCGGCGCCACACGGCCGTTCGGGCTACGGCCGAAGTCGGGCGGCCCGGGACTGCGGCTCCAAGTGGGCCACGGGGACCTGCTCGTGATGGGCGGAAGCTGCCAGCGGACCTGGCTTCACGGCATCCCCAAGGTGGCCAACTGCCTGGGCGCGCGGATAAGCATCCAGTTCCGCCCACACTGGGGCAACGACCTCGGCAGGCCCACCGCCGACGCTCGTGACGCGTAGTCGACCGCACCGCTTCGACTGTCAGTCGTCGCGAGTCCGCGAGCGATCGAGCCAGTCGACGAACAACGAGGCGAACAGTTCGGGCCGTTCGTGCATGAGCGCGTGGCCGGCGTCCTCGATCAGCGCGAGGGTCGAGCGCGGGTAGGGCTCGAGCAGGTCGCCGGCGTCGATGTACCCGGCGACGGAGTCGCGCCGCCCCGCCACGATCAACGTCGGCGCCGAGAAGATGTCCGATCCCAGGTCGACCTTCCATCCCGCGAAGATGCGCCCCAGCGCGGCCTCGTCCACGAGTGTCGTGCCCGGCACCACATGCTCGCGGTAGCGGCGAGCGGTTGCGCTTGTGCGCACGACGAAGTACTCGTCGAATCCCGCCCGCTGCGCGGGCTCGAGCTGGTCGTACGCGTCGGCGTCCGTTCGAACCACGGAAGGTTCGGGCACGTTTCCCGTACGCTCGCCGATCGGACACAGCAACGCGAGGCCAAGCGCCCTGTCCTGCCGCCGTGCGGCCACGCCACGAGCCACGTAAGCGCCGTAAGAGTGCCCGAGCAGCAGCGCCGGCCCCTCGACCAGACGATCGATGAAGTCGCCGATCAGCGTCACCACGTCGTCGTTGCAGCTGAGCCCCGCCGTCGTCGTGCGGCCCATCCCCGGTAGATCCGGATAGATCCGTCGGTAGCCCTCGCCGGGAACCACAGCCTCGATTGCCGCCTCGATCTCGCGATGATCAACACCGGCGCCGTGCAGCGCAACAAGCGGCACGCCGCTGCCGTGCTCGACGTAGTTGACCCTGACCTCGTTGATACGGCACTCCATCTCAACCCGCACCGTAATGATCGTTGCCGGCCAGCGTCTCGATACGGTTTCCGCGATGTTCTCGGGTCAGATCGAGTCGAGGGCGGTTCCGGCCGAGCTTACGTGCGGAGTCGCGGCGGGACCTTGTTTTGTGAGCGCCTTTACGGCGATCGGCGCGACACGCGCCGCGTACGAGTGGCGGCGTCACGCAGTGAGTTCCCTTGCAGACGGTCGCGGCGGTTGGCTGCAGCGTGCGAACTTCATCGTCACGGGCTCGCTGTATTGCATCGCGGCACACGGCCTCGCGCGGAGCTCGAGGCCGGGGGGGCCGCGCGTGGTTCCGGTGCTGACGTTCGGGGCCGGCGGCGGATTGATCTGTTCCGGGCTGTTCGTGACCGACCCTGTGGCCGGGTATCCGCCGTCGCCGAGTGATCACGACCAGCCTGATCGCACACCGCCGGTCGCTCCGTCTCGCGCGGGAAGACTGCACAACGTAAGCGCGATCCCGATCTTCTTCGGGATACCGATAGCGGCCCTGACCTCCGCGAGGTCCGCGGCGCGCCGCGGGGAGTATCGCTGGGCTTCGTATTCCGCCGGCTCCGCCGTTGCGATGATGACCACGTCCGTGTTGTTCGGCGCAGCGTTCGGTGGTGCGCCGCGCTTTGAGGCTTATGGCGGTGTTCTGCAGCGCGTCTCGATCACAGCCGGATTCGGATGGCTCAGCGCTCTGTCGCTGGGCGCGTTGCGTTCAGCCCGGCGCGCCTCTCGCTGATCGCGGACCTACACCGAGACTCTCCGCGGCCTGCTCAACGGGCTATAGGTTTCTCCGCGGCGGCGGGATCGGCCGTGTGCGAGCGACTAGGAGTGGGTCGTCGAGCGGCGATCGCCGAGGATCGCTGTCAGCGCGACGCGGTCTGGTTTGCCCTGCTCGGTGATCGGGATCCGGTCGACGGCGACGATCGCGTCAGGAACGAGGTGGCGGCCGCGCTGCTCGGCGACGAATGCCATCAGGCCGTTCGTGTCGGCGGTCGCCGCCGGCGCTAGTAGGACCGCCGCCGAGAACCCGCCGCGGTCGGGTTCGGTCGGGATCGCGACGGCGTACCGAACCGCGGGGTGGTCGCAGAGCGCGTCCTGAATGTCGATCGGCATCACCGCTCGGCCGTCGATCGTGCGCTGGTCCACGGCCCGGCCGCGGACATGTAGGAACCCATCGCGGTCGAGGAATCCGATATCGCCGGTGTTGTAGTGGCCGTGGCCAAAGCCGGAGTGCCGCACGTCGCCGTCGTAGCCATCTGCCACCTGCTCGGACCGGACGGAGATGAGGCCCTGCTCCCCGGGGGCCGCCAGGGATCCGTCGAGCCGTTCGATGCGCACGTCGACCCCCGGAAGCGGCCGGCCGGCGGTCGCCAGCCGTCGCGGCTGGTCAAGGACGTAGTCAGCACCGGCGAGGACACTGATGATCCCGGCCTCGCTGGCGCCGTATGGATGGGCCAGGATGGGACCGGCCCGTCGCAGTAACCGCCGCCGCAGGCTCGGAGCCGCATCGGCGCCGATGTGGCTGATCGCCACCAGCGAGGAGAGATCCTGATCGCCGAACTGTGGGTGGTCGATCAAGTCAACCAGTAGCGGCTCGACCAGGCATAGGTGCGTGACACGCTCTGATGCGATCGTGGCCAGCACCTCGCGCGGATCAAATCCCTCGCGCAGGATCGCGGTCCCGTCACCGAGCAGAACCTGATCGGTCAACACCTGAGCGACGTAGGCAAACGAGGTGCAGACCAGCAAACGGCGGTCTCGCATCGGCCCCGCGTCGACCGCTCGCTCCCATGAGGCGAAACTGCGGCGGCTCATCTTCGACGCGCCGGTTGTGCCACCGGACGCGACCAGCACCGCCGTATCACTCGGCGCGATCGCCGGAGCACGGAAGCCCGCGCTCGTGCGGACGTCCAGATCAAGCAGGTTGACCGCGCCGTCGACCTCGCCGACCGACAGAACCCGCGGCGGCGCGGCCCCGATCACCTCACCCGCCACGCTGGAGGTCCCCGGGAACATGACGACGGCGTCAACCCGCGCACGCGCGACGAACGCCGTCAACCTGTGTGGCACCCCGGTGTTGGGGCAGAACACGCTCGCGCATCCGAGCGCCCCCGCCGCATAGCGGACGGCTAGCGCATCGGCGCTGATCGCGGGAACGATCGCGACACGGCCGCCCGCCTCGAGCCCGGTCTCCTCGAGCGCCCGCGCGAGGCGGAGTACCAGCTCGCGAAAATCGCGTGCGGTGATCTCGCGCCCGCGATCAACGACGATGATCCGGTCGGGATCGTCGACGCCGTGCGCGAGGATCCGATCGACGAACGAACTGCGCTTCATGAGACCTGCGATATCCCAACCGCCGGCGGATGTCACCCCGTGAATGTAGGCACCGGGTTGATGATCACGAGGGTGGCGCGAGCGCTGCGCGTAGCCACGCCGCGAGCGCCGACCGTTGCGACGTTGGTCACGGCCATCGTGTGAGACGCGACGGCTCGGACTCGTACCACGAAGCTACGGCTGTGTCGGGCTGCCAACGAACCGACCTTCCAGCAGACCTCCGTTCCGTGGGGGGTCCCGCCCGAGACATACACCAATCCCGCCGGCAAATGGTCGCAGACCGAAACGTCGTGCACCGCGGTCCCGGATTGGTTGGTGACCCGGATCGCGAACGAGGCCGTCGATCCGGACTGGACATGGCTTGGGCTTGCCCGCTTCGTGATCCTGAGCGGCGCTGCGACGATTCGAACGACCGCAGTGGAATGGTCGTCGGCGGTCGCCGGATCGGGGCCGGAGGCCGTGACCGCCGCCGTGTCGGTCACCACGCCTGGTTGCCGCGCCAGCACACGGGCGATCACGGTGACGGTCGTGCCGGAGGCGATGTCGCCGAAGGAACATCGCAGCGACGGCTCGAGCGTGCAGGTGCCTTGGCTGGGCTTCAGCGACAGTATGGGGTTCTTCCCCCTGGATGCATCGGTGTTGACGACCTGGACGGCGGTGTCAGGCCCGCGGTTGGTGACCGTCACGGTGTAGGTGAGCACGTCGCCCACGGCCGCCACCTTCGGCGAAACGGTCTTGGTGATCACAAGCTTGGCGTCGCCGACCGCGCGCGGCTCCGGGGGTGGGGTTGGAGGCGGGCTCGGCGGCGCGTATACGTCGATCGTCACCGTCGCGCTCGTGAGCTGCCCGGCATGGTCGCGCACGCTGTACACGAAGGTGTCCTGCCCGGTGAAACCGGGACCGGGCGTGTAGGTGACCTGGCCCGTGGTTGGGCTCACCGTGACGGTGCCGTGGCCCGGCGGGGTCGTCACCGTGACCGTGCCGGGGTTGAGATTGCCGAGATCGTTTGCGAGTTCGTCGATGGTGAGCGGGGTGCTCGCCAGCGTGCGTCCGCTGTCATCCTGGGCCTTCGGAGTGACGTTGATCGTGACCGTCTGGTTGAGCTGCTGACCGGAGGCGTCGAAGACCCGGTAGGTGAAGGTGTCGATACCACTCCAACCCGGGATTCGGGGTGTAGATCGCCTGCTCGGTTGCCTCGTTCCACGCTGCCGTGCCGTTGGCGGGCTGGCTCGTGATGATCACGCTACTGGGCAGAAGTCTGCCGTGATCGTTGTCAAGGATCGGGACGCCCACCGGCACGCCGACCGTCGTCGTGCCGAAGTCGTTCTGGCCGACGGGCAGGACGTGGAACGTGTCGGAGGCTGAGCTGTTCTCTGGATCGTTGGCGTTGTCCTGGGAGTTGACCTGCGCGGTGTTGGTGAAGATGCCGGACTCGTTGGCACCGAACACGACCGGGACCGTGATCGCCGGCAGTGTCGTCCCCGCCGGGATCGACGCGGACGCGCTCGCCGGGTAGGTGCAGGTGACGGTGGTCCCCGAGGAGCCCGAGCAATCCCATCCGGTTCCGGTCGGAGTGCCGTTCAGCGTCCCCGCCGGGAGGGTGTCGGTGACCGTGATCGGGTCGACCTCAGGCCCCACGTCGGAGCCTGCCGCCGTCGAGGGGGTCAGCGTGAACGTCCCCGTCCCACCCGCGGCGAAAGGCCCGGTGTTGGTCTTGGCGATCGTCAGCCTGGGCACCGGAAGGATCGTGTTTATGACGGTCGCATTGATCTCGTGGACGTTGTTCGCCCCTCCGGTGCTCGCGGCGAAGCCGAACTTGAACGTGGCCGGGGGGTTCGCCGGTTCGGGTTCATCCATGACGGTTTGCAGCCCGCTGCCGAAATCCATCTGGACGAGGATGTGGGCGTTCGCCTGGGAGGGCGGGTCGACGACGATGTGCACCGTCCGCTTGACGCCGGCCGCGGTCCGGCTCTTGGCGGACGGGGCGTCGATCGCTCCGCGTGAGGAGACGTTGACGCGGTCGAGGATGCAATAGCCGGTCTGGCCGGTCCCTGGGCCGCGGAGTGTCACATAGTTGGGGTAGAACCCGCTGTCGGGCTGGTTACATCCGGCTCCCCGCCCCTCCGTGTTGTTGCCGAAGTTGCCGTACTCGTCGAACCCGACGCCGAGGTAGCCACCGAGGATGCCGTCGACTGGGAAGGGATCGGTCGTCTGGGCATAGCCGAGGCTGCCTCCGAAGCCCCCGGGGGTCGTGAGCGGCTGCGAGCCGTCGGCCAAGAAGAAGCTGACCCCATCCGCGCCGCTGGAGACGAACGTGGGGATCGTGTCGTAGTCGTAGAAGCTGAACGTGACGTCTAATCCGGCGGTGAACGGAAGCGCGTCCTGGTAAAGGACAAAACCCGTGTCATCGTCCGCGTTGGAGGTCAGCCTCAGCGCGCCTTGCCCGTTGGGATCGCCGCCGGCAGCGATCGCGGCCTGGCTTGCTGGACAGTCGGGGATCGGGTTCTGCGACGTGTTGGTTCCGGCGGTCAGGCATGGGTCGACGGAGTTCGTGCCGACCATCCCGCCAACGAGCCAGTTCGGATTGTCCGGCGTGCTGTGGCTGAACGTCTCGCTGACGAGCGTGGTCGCGCCCGCGGGTGCCGGCGCGGCTGTCACGGCGGCGAGCGTCAGGCTAAGCGCAACGACGACTGTCGCCGCGCGGCTCACAGTTCGAGCGCTCCTTGGATCCGCAGGGCGATCCGCTCCAACTTCAGGTCGCGTGTCCCGCGGAGCGCGATCACTGGGGTGCTGTGAGCACCGCTGAGGTCCCCAGAGCCTCGGGTGAACGTCCACGTACCCGTCTCGGAGCGCACGCGGCTGCTGCCGGGGAAGCGCGCATCGAAGGTGCCGGTGAGGGTGCCTCCGGCGGCGAACACCGTCAGGGTGCCGCGCGCGCTCGTCGCCGTTGCCCGTTCGTGCGCCACCAAGACGGCGGGACCGGGAATGAGACCGGTGACGGAGCCGACGACAGTCAGGACGCGGTCGCGAGCGAGGCTCAGCTCCGCGCCCAGGAAGCGGCCGGCCACGTGCCGAACGCCGGCCCCACCAAGCGCAACGGGCGCCTGCCCGGACGCTCCGTGCAGCGTTCCGCGCAGCCGCAGGGTCCCCACCGGGTTCGTGGCGGTCACGAGTGCGCTCCCGGTCAACGCGCCCCGCGCCCCGGTGAACCGGCCGGTCGCGCCCGTGACGTCAGCGGCGACGCCGAAGCGGACGAGGTGGCCCTCCAGGCGAACGGTCACCTGCACGGTTGCCGTCAGACTCCCGGACGGGCTTACGATTGTTGCGGTGCCCCGGTAACCACCCGCCGTGCGAGCGAAGGTCGCCAGCAGCCCGCCGCCCCCGAGCGCGGGATCCGTCACGGTGCCGGCCCACTGCAGTCCGCCGCTCGTCGTACCGATATAAGCGACGCGCGCCAGTGCATTTACCTTGACGGTGCCCGCCCACGCGCTCGAGGCACAAGCGAACAGCCCGGCCCACGCGCAGACGGCCGCGACGATGGCCCATCCCCATCTTCTGCGCATGAACCTCAAGCGTTCCCCTCCGGCTCGCGTCGGTCCGTGGGGGCAGCCTGACAGAGCCGGCACGGGCGCAAGTCACGAGAGACCCAATAATCGAGCGCTAATGCTCGACTGAAATGTGCTCAGACCAGACGAACCGGAGTCCCGACCAGACGCACCGGAGTCCCGACCAGACGGACCGGAGTCCCGACCAGACGGACCGGAGTCCCGAGGCCCCGGTCCTTTAGTCGATGGAGCTCAGCCTTGCGAGGACGCGAGGACTTGGCTGTGGAGGTCCAGCAGCCGGGGCACGTCACGCGCGTCCACGCGGCCCATCCCGCATTCGGTGCAAATTCCCCAGTGGCGAGGCCCGGAGGGCGAGTTGATCAGAGCCGCGTCGATGTGCTCGATTTGCTCCGCGGTCGTGCCCGGCGCCTGATCGTCGGGGTGGTAGGGAACGAGCGCGAAGTAAAGCTCGGTGTCGGCGCCCGTCCTCAGGTCGCCGAGCGGTTCGAAGTATGCGCCGTCGTTCCGACCCTGGGGCACGGTGAAGGAGACGAAGTTGAGCGGGCGATTCGCGGCCGAAGTCACCGCGTTCACCAGGTCAACCTGCATCTGCAGCGATTCAGGCTGCTTGAAGTGCTGGTGGCCGTAGTCGCCGTAACAGAGGTGCATGCCGACCGGGACATCCGCGGGCACGTGCTCGAGGCACCGAACCAGCCCGGGCGCGATCTGGTCGACCGGCACCTTTGGCCCCATCGCTCCCTCCAGCGCGCCGAACTCGACCGCGACGTCCCACTGCACGGCAATCCGGTCATGCGGAAGCCGCTCGAGCGCGGTGTCGAGGTCGGCGAACAGGGCCTGTTCGTAGGATGGCGCGACCCTCGGCAGGTCGTCCGGCGCGATCGTTCCCGCCATCGAGGCCAGCGGCGTCGGGTACTGCATCTGGAAGCGAACGTCAGCTGGGATCGTGCCCTCGTTCTGCATGCGCTCGAACGTCGCAAATGAATCGGTGTACGCGTCGGCATAGCCGAGGTTGGGCCAGTCGATCGTCTCGGCCGACGCGTCGTCGGTCAGGCGCAGCTGCGGCATCGACGGAGCGTCGGGAGCGGTCTCGTAGGCCTGGCCAACCGACATCGTCTCGAACTCCGGCATCTGCTCGAACTTCTGGGTCTGGAAGCGGATCCAATAGTTGCGGTCCCCCGTCTCCCCGTCGGTCATCCGACGCACGCCCTGCGGGATGCGCGAGCTGATCTCCCGCATCACGGTGTCAGCGTCGGGCAGGTTGACCGAACCATTGAAATGAACAGCTGTCGGTGGCATGCCAGTCCTCTCGGTCGTTGTCCGCTCTCGCCCGTCTTATCACGCCCGACGAGTCCGGGGCCGGACGCCTCGCCCTGGTCAGGCCGCGGCCGCTGCGCGTGCTCGCCGGAACCGGTACGACGCGCCGGGATGATCGTCGGACAGCTTCACGTGCCCGGGCCCGAGGATCCGCTCGCGGAGGGTGTGCTCCTCATAGTCGAGACGCGCGGCGCCCCGCTTCCTGAGGATCGGTAGGACGTGCTCGATGAAGTCTTCCGTCGCCCGCGGCTGGATCAGCGGCGTCACCAGGTATCCGTCGAGCATCGCCTCCTCGGCCACGGCACACAGCTCGTCGGCGGCCTCCTCTGGCGTTCCGACGATGATCCACGGGTTCACCCCCTTTTGCCGAAAATCGGCGAGGACGTCGCCAACGGTCTGGCCCTTGAATCTGTCGACTTGAGTCTGACCCAGTTCCGTATGGAGGTCCGCCATCGGCGTATCCGGGTCGTGTGCCGACAGGTCGATGCCCGTGAACATCGCGTAAGACGCAACGGCCACATCGGGGTTCTGAGCGTCGACGATCCGCCGGTACTCCTTCTCGGCCTGCTCGCGCGTCGGGGCGATCACCGTCGAGACGCCGGCGAGCGCCTTGACCGACATCGGGTCGCGACCGATCGCGGCGGCCTCCTTGCGGATGGCGGTCACGTGACCGGCGAGCCCACTCGGCTTCGATCCAAGGAACACGCACTCGGCGTGCCTCGCCGCAAACTCCCGGCCCCGGCTCGACGTGCCGGCCTGGAAGAGCAGAGGCGTTCCCTGTGGCGAAGCGGGGGCGTTGCCGTAACCGTGCGACGTGAAGTAGGGCCCATCGTGGTCGATGCGGTGCACCTTGCTGGGGTCGGCATAGATACCGCCCTTTTCGGCGATCACCGCGCCGGGCTCCCAGCAGCCCTCCCAAACCGTATACACGACTTTCATGAAGTCGTCGGCCATGTCGTAGCGGTTGTCGTGAGGGGGCATGGCGCGGCCGAAATTGGCCGAGGTGGTGTCCGCGAGGCCGGTCGTGACGACGTTCCACCCGAGGCGTCCGGATGACAGGTGATCGAGGCTCGAGAGACGGCGGGCGAGTGAATATGGCAGCTCGACTAGCGTGGCCGCGGTCATCACCAGGCCGAGATCCTTGGTCTCGGGGGTGACGGTGGCGAGCACGATCGCGGGATCGAGCCGCGGGAGATCGAGGCCCTCGGTGAAGCAGACGTCTGGGCGCTTTCCATTGACCTGTGCAAAGCCCCACGCGTCGGCCAGGAACATGAAATCGAGTTTCGCGTCCTCACACATCTTGGCCACCCCGAGCCAGTAGTCAAGCTCGGTGAACCGGTGTCGCTGATCGTCGGGATGACGCCAAGGTGCCATGCCAAAGCCGTTCGCCTGCGCGTTGTCGAACATCCCTAAATGCAGCTTCCTCAAGATTTCACTCCTTACCTAGGCCCTCACGTGCGCTGTTCGGTGCCGTGGTCCCACCACAGGACCCTCTTGTGGATCACGCCCAGGATCACGACGAACGCGATGCCGAGCGCGCACAGGATCGCGATCGACGCCCAGATGACCGGAAGGTCGACCTGTGACGCGGAGACCTCGATCAGTGCTCCCAATCCGGACTGCTGGCCGGCGGCGGCGAACTCCGCGACCGTGGCCCCGACCACGGACAGCGGAAGCGCGATCCGCAGGCCGGCGAAGACGAACGGCAGGCTTCCGGGCAGCCGTAGATAACGGAACGTCTCCCAGCGGCTCGCGTGCAGGGTCGTGAATACGTCGCGCGCGCGCGGATCCACGGCGCGCAGGCCGGCCAGCGAGTTCACCAGCATCGGAAAGAACACGATGATCCCGGTCAGCAGGTACTTGGGGAGCAGCCCGAAGCCAAAGGCGATCACGAGCGCCGGGGCGATCGCGATCACCGGCGTGACCATCAGCATCACGGCCAGCGGCATCAAGGCGCGCTCGAACACCGGAAGCTCCGCCATCAGGATCGCGAGCAGGAAAGCGATGATGATTCCGCCGCCGGCGCCGATCACGATCTCCTTGAGCGTCGTCAGGAAGTTAGACCAGTACAGCCCGGGCTGGCTCTTGAGGCTCTTCCAGATCGCATCGAACGTCGGGATCGCGTACGGGTGGCCGTGTGCATACCACTGCCATAGGCCGGCCGCGATCGCGAACGCGATCAGCGGTGGCAGCCAGGTCCCGACCCGGAGGCGCGACGCGCGCCCGCCGCGCGACTCGGTAACAGCCGACTCCCGGTCGCGCTCGATGCCGCGGCCGGCGTCGGCGACGATCTGCGTCTCGAGCGCCAGCTCGTCGCGGATCTCAGGCATAGGTCGGCTCCGTCACTTCGCGGAGCACCGCCCGCACCTCCGACTCAACCTTTCGGAATCCGGCGCTCTCATAGACTTCCTCCCCGCGGGGGCGGGCGAGACCAACGTCGATGACCGTCTTGACCCGGCCGGGATGCGTCGACATCACCACGATGCGGTCCGACAGCACGACCGCCTCGCGCACCGAGTGTGTGACGAACAGCACCGCCTTGCGGTTCGACTGCCAGAATCGCAGCAGCCCAAGGCGCTGTTGATCCCGCGTGAGCTCATCGAGCGCCGAGAACGGCTCATCCATCAGCAGCACGCCCGGGTCGAACACGAACGCACGAGCGATCGCGACGCGCTGCTGCATGCCCCCCGAGAGCTGCGCCGGGTGGCGGTGGAGCGCGTTCCCGAGACCGAACGAGCGAAGGATCTCCTCGGAATTTCGGAGGTCGCGCTCCTTACTCGCTTTGCTGTTGACCTGGATCGCGAGCTCGACGTTCTTCAGTACGGTCCGCCACGGCAGCAACGCGGGGGACTGCGGCACGAGCCCGATCGCCTTCTCTCGAGTTGCGGCCTCCACATCCTCGCCGTCGATCACGACGCGCCCTGAGTCAGCCGGAATCAGGCCGGCGACGATCCTTAGGATCGTTGACTTCCCGCAGCCGCTCGGCCCGATCAGCGAGACGAACTCGCCGCGTCCGATCGTCAGGCTCACGTCGTCCAGGACCAGATTCCGGCCCTTCCCCGCGGGGAACGTCTTGACGATCCCATCGATCCGAACGCCCCCGTCAACTCCGAAATCGGTCGAGGCCTCGGTAGATCCGGGTGCCGAGGCTGGCGTACTCTCTCTCCCAGTCACCAGCCGATCCATCTTTGCAGATCGTACTCTGAACGGCCCGCGGAGGTGATCGATCAACCCTTGCAGCAGCGAACCGGGCAGGCATCTGGCCGAGAGCTCTGCTTCCGGCGCTTCGCCTCTGCTCGTACGATGCGCTAACCCATTTCGGCCACTGAATCGTCCGTCTAACGGCTATGACTTTTGTATGGTGACGCTACGAGGCAGAATCGCACCGTAGCGACCTTCGTAGTCGGCCAACCATAGAGGGGTGTGATCAGGTGGTAAGTCGTGGAACGCTGACCAGGTGGCTAACGGCGCCAGCGGTTGCGCTCCTGTCCGCAGGACTTCTCGCGGCCTGCGGGAGCAGTAGCTCGAGCAGCCAGCTCCAGCACTGCCTCCAGCAGTAACACTATCGCCACGAACAGCTCCGGGGGGTCCTCGGGAGCTGCCGGTGAGGCGCAGTGCAACCGCAACAAGGCCGTCGGAAAGATTACCTACATATCGCCGTTTGGATACGACGCCGCCGCCGGGCTGATGGACGTGTTCGTGGCCGAGCATCTGGGCTACTTCAAGGATCTGTGCCTCGACGTCTCGATCAACGCGTCGGCCCAAAACGGGCAGCAGTTGGTCTCGTCTGGCCGAGCACAATTCACGTCGATCGGATCGGCAGCGGACGATCTCCTGGCGAAGGCCAACGGCGCGAACATCACGGCCATCGCGACCGACGGCGCTCAGGATCCGCATGCGATCTACACGCAGGCGAAGATCACAAGCCTCAAGCAACTCGAAGGCGGGACGCTCGGGTACCACATCAACGTGACGCCGGCTGCCGACGCGATGCTCGTGGCCGCCGGAGCGGACCCGAAGAAGGTCAAGTTCCTCTCGCTGACGAGCTACGACCCTACCGTCGTCACGCGCGGTCAGATCGACGGCGCGATCGGATATGCCTCCAACGAACCCAACGAACTGAAGCTGGCTCACCAGAAGTTCAACGAGTTCCTGCCGTCCCAATACGGCGTCGGAGGGACGTACACGGTCATGCAGGTGAACACCTCCTGGTACAACAAGAACCGTGCGGTCGCCGCGGACTGGATGCGGGCAGATCTCAAGGCGCTCCAGTACTGCATCACGAACCAGGCGGTCTGCGTCAAGTACATGACCGGGCTGGCTGCCGCCAACGGATTGGGGAAGGCGTTCCCGCCCGATCTGGAGACCAAGGTCTGGGCCACCGAGTCGAGCTACGTCCTCAAGAACAACGGGCTCCCGCCCGGCGTGCAGACGTACAGCGAGTGGCAGCCGAGCGTCACCTTGGTGACGAAGTACGGCGGCGCGAAGCACGTGCCCCCGCTCCAGCAGGTGATGGATCCGACGTTGGTGGCCTCCCTTTATAAGGGGAGCGTGCTCATCTGGCCGGGCTCGTAAGGGCCCGGCATCGTTGCTGCGGCGAGCCGCCGAAGCATAAGGAGCACTGAGTGGAATACCGCACGCTGGGCCGTACCGGAATCAAAGTGAGCGAGCTCTGCCTCGGGACGATGATGTTCGGCGGTTGGGGCAACCGGGACGCGGACGAGTGCCGGCGGATGGTGGACACGGCCCTCGACGCCGGCATCAACTTCGTCGACACAGCGGACGAGTATGACTTCGGCGGAAGCGAAGAATTCGTCGGCCGCGCACTCCTCGGTCGACGCGACCGGGTCGTGTTGGCGACCAAGTTCCATCACCAGATGGGCGAGGGTCTCAATCGCAGCGGGAACTCGCGGCGATGGGTCATGACCGCCGTGGAGGACAGCCTCAGGCGACTCGACACCGATTACATCGACCTGTATCAGGTCCATCGCCCGGACCCCAGCACCGACATCGACGAGACGCTCGGTGCCCTGTCCGACCTGACCAGGCAGGGCAAGGTCCGCGCGGTCGGCACCTCCGCGTTCCCTGCCGAGCTGATCGTCGAGGCGCAGTGCGTCTCGGAGCGCCGGGGTCGCGAACGGTTCGCTACCGAGCAGCCGTCCTACTCGATCTTCGCTCGCCATGCCGAGGCCGCCGTTCTTCCCGTAGCCGAGCGCTACGGCCTCGGGGTGTTGGTATGGAGCCCGCTGAACGGCGGATGGTTGAGCGGCAAGTATCGCCGCGGCAGTGCTCCGCCCGAGGACTCGCGCGCTGTCAAGCATCCCGACTACTTCGACCTTGACGGGACGCCGATCGCGGAGCGCAAGCTCGACCTGGTGGAGCAGCTATCCCAGCTGGCAAATGACGTGGGGCTCACTTTGATCCAGCTGGCCCTTGGCTTCGTGCTCTCTCATCGTGCGGTGACCGCCGCGATCATCGGCCCCCGTGTCCAGGAGCATCTGGAGAGCCACCTGCAAGCGGCTGGGGTCCGCCTCTCTGACGACATCCTCGACCGCATCGATGAGCTGGTTCCGCCGGGCACCACGCTCAACCGCGAGGACGTAGGCTGGACACCGCCGGCGCTGACCGATCCGCGCTTGCGCCGCGCGAGCTGTACTGAGCGGCGGCCCGTCTGAATCGAGGAGAGCGGTGCCCGGCGCCCTTCGGCCCTGACCCGCTCCCGGCGCGCACCGCGATCCGCGAAGCTATCGCGGATGCCCTGCGATGCCGCGCCGAGTCGATGACGAGGATCCGCATCGCCGCCGTGAGCGACCTTCACGGTTTTCTCCCCGACCCGGATTCTCTCCTCGGTTGCGATCTGGTGATCGTTGCCGGCGACATCTGTCCCATCCAGGACCACTCGCCCGCGTACCAGCGCGAGTGGCTCGAGCGGAAGTTCGCGCCGTGGCTTCAGGCGGTGTCGGTGCCCGTGGTCGGCTGCGCCGGAAACCACGACATCATCTTTGCCCCGGAGACGAAGCGTTTCGTGCCGCGCCTGTCGTGGCTCTACCTCGAGGATGAGGAGACAGAGCTCTGCGGCCTTCGCGTCTATGGGACTCCTTGGGTGCCGTTCCTGCGACCAGGCTGGGCGTTTCAGGCTCCGGAGACGTCCGGCGATGACTTTCTCGCCCAGCGCTTCCGGGCAATCCCAGAGGGCCTCGACATCCTGATCTCCCACGGCCCGCCGTATGGAGTGCAGGACACGGGGCCCGTGCCGAGGCTTGGCGCCGACCCGCACGCGGGCTCGCCAGCACTGGCGCATGCCATCGGGCGGACGCGTCCGCGCCTCTTGGTCTGCGGGCACGTACACGGGGCCCGGGGCGTGTCCCAGATCGTGGTCGACAGTCTCACGACGACAGTCGCGAACGTTTGCTCGGTCGACCGTGGCTACCCACCACTGTGGGCACCGATGGTCCTCGACCTCGCGCCGGCGTCAGGGTCTGTCGAGCTCGTACGGTCGTAGCGCAGCGAGGCGCACGGTCGAAAGCGCCGCCGGCGTAGCCCACGCGGCCTGGTTGAGTCGCCGTGCTCCGGGTAGCGGGACCTCGGCAGTGGTTCGCCGAACGCGTGGGAGGAGCGAATTCATGAGGTACGGAGTCATCGCTCGACTAGTAGGAGTCGCCACCGCGATTGCACTCGTCGCGCCGGCCGGCGCCGCCGGCGCTGTGACCGGTGTCGCCCCAGGAGCACCGGGCGCACGAGCCCTATGGACGGCAGGTAACAAGGACGGCTTCGGCACCTCCACCACCTTGGCCAGCAACGTGTGGTACACGCTGAACAGCGGTGAGCTCACCGAGGTCTACTATCCGGACCTGAGCACGCCCGCGGTGCGCGACCTGCAGTTCGTCGTCACCGACGGGAAGTCCTGGGTGCAGCGCGAAACCGACGGCACCGAGCACACGCTCAAGCTCACCGATCCGCGCAGCCTCTCCTACGAGCAGATCAACACGGACCCGCACGGACGGTTCCGTATCACCAAGACGTATACGACCGATCCGAGTCGGTCGGTGCTGTTGATGCGAGTGCACTTCGAGTCGCTTACGAAGGAGCCGCTGCACCTGTACGTGGTGTACGACCCCAGCCTGTCGGGCAACGGCGACGACGACTCGGGCTCGACGGTGGGGAGCTCGCTGGTCGCGTCGGACGCGAAATCGGGCAGCGCCCTCGTGTCCTCGCCGGCGTTCACCGAGAACTCGAGCGGCTACCTCGGCACGAGCGACGGCTGGACCGATCTGAGCAGCCACGACGCGATGGATTGGAACTACACCTCGGCACCCGACGGCAACGTCGTGCAGACCGGTGCCATGGCGCTGACCGGCAAACCCGGCAGCCAGAACGCGACGATCGCGCTTGGTTTCGGCACTACGTCGTCGGCGGCACTGGCGAGCGCGCACGCCTCGCTCGGCCGCGGTTTCGACGCGGTTGAGCACGCGTACAAGTCCGGGTGGCACCACTACCTCGTCGGGCATCCGCGCCCGTGGAGCGTGGCTGGCCACGAAGAGCTCTACGACGTCTCGCTGATGGTTCTCGGCGCGTCGGAGGACAAGACGTACCGCGGCGCGTTCATCGCGTCGCCGACGATGGCCTGGGTCTGGGGGCAGATCCCCGGCTACAACGGCCCCTACCACTTGGTGTGGTCACGCGATCTCTACGAGATGGCCACCGCCGAGATTGCGGCCGGTTATCGCGCCGCCGCCGGACGCGCGCTCGCCTACCTCTGGAACCGCCAGCAGGAGCCGAACGGCTGCTTCCCGCAGAACTCGAACGTCGACGGAACCCCGGTGTGGACCGGCCTCCAGCTGGACGAGGTCGCCGACCCGATCCTGCTCGCGTCGCAGCTCGGGCAGACGGACGCGGTGACCTGGAGCCACGTGGAGCGAGCGGTTGGGTGCATCCTGGCCAACGGCCCGGTCACGCAGGAGCGCTGGGAGAACGAGATCGGCTACTCGCCGTCAAGCCTCGCCGCTGAGATCGCCGGCCTTGTCTGCGCGGCGCAGATCGCGCAGGACAACGGCGACGCCGCCGCGGCGGCTCAGTACCGCGCCGTCGCGGACGACTGGCGCTCGCAGCTCGACCACTGGACCGTGACCACCAACGGACCGCTGTCGTCGTCGCCGTACTTCCTGCGACTCACCGTCGACGGCAACGCTGACGCGGGCACCACGTACACGCTCTCCGACGGCGGTCCTACGGTCGATCAGCGCACGGTCGTGGACCCGAGCTTCCTGGAGCTTGTACGGCTAGGCGTGCTGCGCGCCGACAACCCCGCGATCGTCTCGACGCTGCCCGTGGTCGATCGCGAGCTCGGCGTCGACACCCCGAACGGAGAGTTCTGGCACCGCTACAACCACGACGGCTACGGGGAGTCGCTCACCGGCGGACCGTTCGGAAACAACGACGGCGTCGGACGCCTGTGGCCGATCTTCGCGGGCGAGCGCGGCGAGTACGAACTCGCCGCGGGTGAGCTGTCCGGGGACGTCGGGGCAGCCCGAGCGGCTGCGATGAAACGCCTGGACGCGATGGCAAATACGGCAAACGACGGATTCATGCTCCCCGAACAGGTATGGGATGACAATCCGCCGGCCGGCACCGACGGTCGCCTCCCGGGGACGGGCACGGGCTCCGCGACCCCGCTCGGATGGACCCATGCCCAGTTCATCCGGCTGGCTTGGTCGATCGACGCCGGACGCCCGGTCGAGCAACCCAACCTCGTCAGCTGCCGCTACGGCGGCCCGTGCTCCAGCGCCGCTCCATGAAACCGACGTAGCCGCTGATCCGACATGGCGGAGGCGTCCGGTGCCGTAACGTCCGCCAGGTGCTGACGTTCTCGGGGATGTCGATCGATCGCGCCGTGACTGAGCGGCTGGACCCGGTGTGGGTCGCCGGGCGCCTCGAGCATCCGGCGAGCCGAGCGGTGGTGGCGAGTACCGATGGTGTGTTGGTGACCGGCGACCGGCCCGTGTCGTTGATGCGCGTGCCGCTGCCCGCTCGCGCAAACCACCCCGCTGACGAAGTCTGGCCGGTGATGCTCGGGCTCGAGGACGATATCGCGCTGTTCGCGATCGATCTCGAGGTGCAGCCGCCGAACGCGCGTCGCCGGCTCAACGAGCGTGGCCGAATTGCGACGTTGCGCGAGGCGGGAAGGGTGCTCGCACCGCAGGAGGCCGGGCTCGCCGCCTACCTGGTCGCGCTCCTGAATTGGCACCGGCGCCACCGGTTCTGCCCGGGGTGCGGGGCCTCCCTGCGGGTTAGCGACGCCGGGTTCTCGCGGACGTGCCCAGGATGCAGCACGCAGCATTTCCCGCGCACGGACCCGGCCGTCATCGTGCTAGTCGAGCACGACGGCCATGCCCTGCTGGGTCGCCAGGCCGGCTGGCCGCCCGGTCAGTACTCGGTGCTCGCCGGGTTCGTGGGACCCGGCGAGTCACTCGGAGAGGCCGTTATCCGCGAGGTCAAGGAGGAGTCGGGGATAACCGTCCACGACCCGCAATTCGTCGAGTCGCAACCGTGGCCATTCCCGTTGTCGGTGATGCTGGGGTTCGAGGCGCGCGCAGACGGCGGCACGCCTGCTCCGCGCGACGGCGAGCTCGAGGATGTCCGATGGTTCACGCGCGAGCAGGTTGGTGAGGGCCTCGCGGGGCGGAGCTCGGAGCTGGTGCTGCCCCCGGGGATCTCGATCTCGTATTTCCTAGTCGAGCGCTGGTTCCGCCGCGGAAAATTCGTCGATCAGTTTTCATCGCCGCAGACGCCTCAACAACCAAGGAGGTAACCGTCCAAACAAGGGAGAGCGGCGATGGGAAAGATCGTGATCAGCACGAACGTCTCGGTCGATGGGGTGGTTCAGGACCCAGACGGGAAGGAAGGGTTCAGGCTGGGCGGCTGGTTCGGCCGGTTCGGCGGCAAGGACCTCGAACAGTGGGCCAAGGTCGAGTTCGATGAGGCGCTCGATACCGAGGCGCTGTTGTTGGGTCGGCACAGCGACGAGTGGTTCGCCGAGCGGTGGCTGTCGCGGAGCGACGAGTGGGCGGCGAGGCTGAACAGCCTGCCGAAGTCGTCTACGCGAGCCGTCAGCTCGCGCGAACGCTGATCGAAAACGACCTCGTCGATGAGCTGCGTCTGATCGTCTTCCCCGTCGTCCTCGGGGCCGGCGAGCGACTCTTCGGCGAGACCAGCAGCCCGAAGCCAATGCGCCTGGTCGACACGACGGTCCTCGGCGACGGTCTCGTCCGCATCACGTACGAGACAGTCCGGTAGGGCGGCACGCCCTCGCGTTCGGAAGGCGCGCTGAGCCGACGCGGTGCGTTCAGGCGGTGGCGGTAAACACCTGGAACGCGAGCGGGGCGTCGATCCGCCCATCGTCGCGGGTGATCGGTCCGAGCCGGCGTTCGATCGCCTCCCAGGCGGCACCGAAAGACTCCACGGGCACGCCGGAGAATTCGAGCGCCTCGTCGTCGACGATCGTGTCACGGTCGACGGTCACGACCAAGTCGTAAGGGGTGCCGGTGACCTCGCGCCACCCGCTCGCCTCGAGGATCGCGGTGGCATGCTGCGGGTCGGCCAGGCTGAACGGATGGGTCCGGCTCTTGCCCGGGGCCGGCGGCGGTGGCGGCGGGACGATCTCGGCGAGCGCTGTGCCCGGGAACCACGGATTGAGATCGGGAGCGCGCCAGCAGGCGAACCCCAAACGCCCGCCGTTGACGAGCTGGCGCCGGATGTTCGCGAACGCGGTCTGAGGCTCTTCGAAGAACATCACGCCGAACTGGCTGATCGCCGCATCGAACGGCCCGTCCGGCACCGTCTCCTGTTGGACATCGGCAACGACGAACGAGACGTTCGTCGTGCGTTGCTCCGCGGCGCGCCGGCGCGCGAGCTCGACCAGCGGGGCCGAGATGTCCGCGCCGACCACTTTCCCGTCGCCGACGATCCGAGCAGCCGCCAGCGCAGCGACGCCGCCGCCGGTGCCGACATCGAGCACCTTGTCGGTCGGCTGGAACCGGCAGTGACTGAACAGGATGTCGGTGACCGCGGTACTCAACCGCTCGCGCTTCGGCCACGCGGCGGCCCACGCACGATCGTTCCAGCGACGGCGTTCGGTCTCGTTCGGCTCAGTCGCGCTCATGTGCGGACGGAGCCTATTACGGCTTCGCGGTACGCCGCGATCACGGGCGCGCCAGCTCCGCGTTGGCTCGCTCGAGCACGGTGGTGAGGACGCGACCGGCGGCGGCGAGGTCATCCGGCGGCAGGTCGCCCCACATCCGCTCCGTGATCTCGACGACCGCCGAATGGATTCGCCCGTGCAGCTGACTTCCGGCGTCCGTCACGCGGACAGGCGATCCAGCGACGTCGGGCACAACGAGCAGCTCTGCCGCGGCCAGTTCGTCGATGCGCGCTCGCGCGTCCGCGTCGCTGATCTTCAGCGCGTCCGCGAGGCGGCCGGCGAATGCGGGGAGGTAGGTCGTTCCGCCGCTCCTGACTGCGAGCGTGAGCGTCACCCATTGAGGCTCGGTTAGCCCGGTCCCCGCGAGGAGCCGGCCGAGGATCGCGTTGAGCGTCTTCTCGGTCTGTCCAATGAGCTGAGTGCTGAATGTCGGGCTGGTCGACATCGCCATCCCTTTCGTTGGTTGGATAAACGTTGGTTAAGCCAACGATACACAAAATCGTTGAAACTACCAACGTTGGTCAATCCAAGCTATAGTCGGTCGCGCGATGGCGGCTGACGAAGGGCGCCCGAATTACGACCCACCGCAGCGAATGCGGCGGCTCCCGAGCTGGCTGGCCAGCGAACTGGCGCGTCGGGGTCAGGCGCTCGTCGGAGACGCCCTGGCGCAAGAGGGCGCGCGCCGACAGCACTTCGCCGTGCTGACCTCGCTCGCCGAGCAGGGCGGAGCCAGCCAGGCCGATCTGGGACGGCGCCTCTGGATCGACCGAAGCGACTTGCACGCGCTGCTCGGCGAGATGGAGCGCGACGGCCTCGTAGCACGCGTCCGAGACGCCGGGGACCGCCGCCGCAACGTCGTCACGCTCACGCCCGAGGGGGAGGCCGCGCTCGTGCGTCTCGACGAGCGGGTCGACTCCGCGCAGCGAGCTCTGCTCGAACCGCTCTCAGCCAAGGAGCGGCGCGAACTCATCAGGTTGCTCGAGCGCGTCGTCGCGGAGCGGTCCTAGGCAGCTCACTCCGCCTGCTCCCGACGCGGAGGGGTCAGGTTGGCGCCTCCTCCGCATCCCCGGCGAGCGCGTAGCGGATCGTCCCACGGTCGTAGATCGGCACGACCAGACCGGACTCGATGAGGACGGCGAGATCGCGGGCCAGCTCTGCCTCGAACTCACCGCTCGGCGGCGCAGCGGATCCCCGGCTTGTCGTTCGATCTGCCCACGATTTCGATCCTCGGGGAGGGGGTGGCCAAGCGCGGCCCGCGCGGGGGGTGGGGGCTCCCGACATCTGCGTTCCTTTCCTCATGCGGCATATCTACGGCTCAGTGCGTATGAGAGCGCACGGCCCGGACGGAACTTTCCGGAGGCCGTCCGATTGGCGATCGACGACCTCCTTAGGATGTCGCAAATTGGCGGTTTTGCGGGCAAAAATCCCGGTCGATGCGGGATCTTCGTGGCCGGTCGACGGCCTTTTCCACAGCCACGTAGCCGTTGTCAACAACGCTGGACTGCGTATGAACATCCTCTCCACAGGTCATCCTGACGGCGAAATGGCACCTCGTGTAGAACCGCTCCGACCGATGACCCGACACGCATCAGCACCGTCCGCTCGCTTGCTGCGCGCCGTCGCCGCCGAGCGCGGCGATTTGAAGCGGCGGAGAGACGGGCTGCTTGAGCGACGTCGCCGGCTGCAGGCGGAGCTCGACGAGGTCGAGGTCTCGATGGTTGAGCTCGACGAGCGGCTGATGCTGATCGTCCGCCTGGTCGGCGAGGACCCCTCCGGCGAGGAGCCTCGCATCGACGCCGGGCAGGGCGTGCCCGACCCGGACGCTTCGACCACCCTCCGAGGCCCGGCGATCCGCGCCGCGGCGGTGAGGGTGCTCCTCGCGCATCCGCGCCGGCCTGAGGCCCTCCACTATCGGCAGTGGTTCGACCTGCTCACGAAGTCGGGCTACTCGGTCGCGGGAAAGGATCCGCTGGCGGTGTTCCTGACCCAGCTCTCTCGCTCGCCGGTCGTGCGTCGCGGCACCCAGAGCGGCGTCTATGAGCTCGAGCCGCAGGCTCCGGCGCGCCTGCGCACCCGGCTTCAGGATCTACAGGCGCAGCTCCGCGAGCTCACCACAACCGTCTCGAGCGAGACGACCGATCTGAGCTCGATCCGCGACCGGCGGATCGCGCTGAACCTCGAAATCAGCAAGGTCGAGAAGGCGCTCGAGGAGGCCGAGGAAACCCTGAGCAAGCGTCCTGGGACGCCGGGCCTTGCCGTGGCCGGCTGAGGCTCGCCGCGCTCGCCGCCAGTTAGGCTTCCCCGGCGAGCGACCTGGAGGTGCATCTATGACGGACGACATCCTCGACGAGGCGCGCCGCCAGGTCCTGGCGCACGGAAACGGGCTGAGCCAGGAGCAGGCCCTGGCCGTGCTGGAGCTGCCGGACGAACGCGTGCCCGAGGCACTCGCGCTCGCCCACGAGGTACGGATGCAGTGGTGCGGTCCCGAGGTCGAAGTCGAGGGGATCGTCTCCGTCAAGACCGGAGGCTGCCCCGAGGACTGTCATTTCTGCTCGCAGTCGGGCCGGTTCGAAACCCCGGTTCGCGCGGCGCGCCTCGACATCCCGTCGCTGGTGGAAGCGGCTCGCGAGACCGCCGGCACGGGCGCCACCGAGTTCTGCATCGTCGCCGCCGTGAGGGGACCCGACGCGCGGCTGATGGCGCAGGTGAGAGACGGCGTAGCGGCGATCAAGGAGGCGGTCAACGTCAACGTCGCCTGCTCGCTTGGGATCCTCACGCGTGCTCAGGCCGAGGACCTTCGCGACCTCGGCGTTCACCGGTACAACCACAATCTCGAGACGGCTCAGTCGCACTTCCCGCAAGTCGTCACCACACACACGTGGGACGAGCGCTGGGAGACGTTGCAGCTCGTGCGCGAGATGGGCATGGAGGTCTGCTGCGGGGGCATTATCGGGATGGGCGAGTCGCTCGAGCAGCGTGCTGAATTCGCCGCCGAGCTCGCCGAGCTCGACCCCGACGAGGTGCCGCTGAACTTTCTCGATCCCCGACCCGGGACGCCGTTCGGCGACCTCGACGCGCCCAGCACGATGGACGCGCTCCGGACGATCGCGGCGTTCCGGCTCGCGCTGCCGAGAACCGTGCTCCGATTCGCCGGCGGGCGCGAGCTCACGCTCGGCGACCTGGGCACCCGCCAGGGCGTACTCGGCGGCATCAACGCGCTGATCGTCGGCAACTACCTCACGACGCTCGGCCGCTCCCCGCGGGAGGACCTCGATCTGCTCGCCGAGCTGAAGATGCCGGTCAAGGAGCTGTCGAACGCGCCGTGAAGCACTGCGCTGGTTGCGGCCGCCCCGCGGACGTAGGGGATCACTCGGCGTGCGAGGCGCGGCAGCGGGCGACTGACCCGCCTCGCTTCTGCACCAACTGCGGGCGGAAGCTCGTCGTCCAGGTGCTCCCGACCGCCTGGCGGGCACATTGCGTCAAGTGCGGCTAGGTGCCGCGCCCGTAGTTCTCAATCACGGTCCGGGGTGACATCATCGGCCCATGGCCAAACAAGAAGCACGGCCGCCCGCCCCTGAGCAGCCAGCGAGGATCAAATGGCGCAAGGACGTCGCGGCCCACGATTACGCCGCCGCCGAGGCCTATTTGTCCCTCAAGCTCGATAGCGACGTGGCAAGCAAGGCCGTCAAACGGCTGCGCAAAGCGCCCATCACCAGAAGGCGCGCGAACGACATCCTGCGCGCCGCCGGACTGAGCGCGGCGCCGCTGGACGACCCGGGAGTCATGAAAGACCTGATCAAGGCGATCGAGGGCACGCCTCTCAGCCCGGTCCTCGTCGTAAGCGATGGGGTGAGCGCCGACATCGCCGACGGCTATCACCGAGTCTCACTGGTGTACCGGATCGACCCTTACACCGAGATCCCGCTTAAGCTCGCGTAGGCACAGAGAAATAGTGGTGGCCCTCGCGCCGGCTTCCCGGCACGAGTAGCTTGTCGATGTCCTCGAGTAGCTGCTCATCGTGCTGGGTCATGCGAAGGTGCTGCCGCTCGTGCTCGTCCCAAGAAGCGACGAGGAACGTCTCCAGGTAACGACCGGGCGTGGCCTGGTCGAGAAACAGGCGCCATTCCATCGCGCCGGTTCGCTGGCGAAAGTGCTTCAGTCGATCCGAGTGCGCGAGGAACGCCTCGTCTGAACCCGGGGCGACGTCGTAGGTTGCGGTCACGAACACCTGACCCACGGTCCCCTCGGGCACGACCGGAAGCGGCATCGCGCCAGCGGGGCTGACGTCGATCTCGCCCGGCTTGGGGAGGGCCAAGCGGAATGTCGCCACGGTTCCGACGGCGAGTCCGGCCGCGAGCACGACGAGTCCGTCCCTTAGCGATGTCGCCTGGGCGACCGCCCCCAGAGCAAGCGCGCCGGTCCCGCTGGCTCCCTGGAACGCGACCGTGTAGAACGCCATCCCGCGAGCCTTGACCCAGCTCGGCAGCGTCGATTGGAACGACGCGTTGAGCAGCCCGAGCGCGAGGATCCACCCCATCCCCGAAAAGACGAGCAGCGCTCCGTCGAGGACCGCCGCGTGCGAGACGGCCAGCACCAGCGTGCATGTGATGATCGCCGCGGCGCACGCCGCCATCAGCGCGCGCGGCGACAGCGCACGGTGGATCGCCGGAGAAAAGGTCGCGCCGAGTAGCGCGCCGATCCCGACCGCTCCCAGCAGCAGCCCGTATCCGCCCGAGCCCAGTCCGAGCGTGTACTTGGCGACAAGCGGGAGCAACGCCCACACGCCGCTGGCGAAGAACGCGAACGCGGCCGCTCGAGCCATGATCGCGAGGAGCGCCGGGGAGTTGCGGACGAACCGGCCGCCGGCGCGTGTCGCCGACCCAACGTGCTCGCGGGGAAGGGTGAGCACCCGAGCCGGCACGGACACGATCGCGACCACGCCGATCACCGCCAGGAACGACCCCGCGTTGACGAAGAACACGATCGCGGCGCTCGTCGCGGCGAGCAGGACCCCGCCTATCGCCGGTCCGATCGCGCGGGCGAGGTTCTGGTTGACCGACCCGAGCGCGATCGCCTGCGGACGCTCGGACGCTGGGACGAGCTCGGGCTGAAGCGTCTGAGCGATCGGCCCGGTCAGGCCCTGTCCGACGCCGATTCCGCACAGGAGGGTCAGCAGCACGGCCGGCGTCACCAGCCCGGCGAGATCGAGTGCGCCGAGCGCGGCCGCCGAGACGAGCATCACCGTCTGCCCGGCGAGAATCAGCTTCTTGCGGTTGAGCAGGTCGCCCAGCACGCCTCCGGGAACGGCGAGCAGGAGCACCGGCAGGTTCGTCGCCTGAATCGCTCCGACCAGAAACGCGGAGGTCGTCAGCGTGGTCATCACCCACTGCGCCGCCACCGTCTGCATCCAGCTGCCGACGTTCGAGGTCAGTTGCGCGAGCCACCACCGCCGGAAGTCGGTGAACCGGAGCGGACTCCAGCCCGACTCGTGCTCGGCCGACGGAGCTACGGGCTCGGCGACGCGGTCGGCCACTCGAGAGCGAACTGATCGAGGTTGATCCGCGTCTCTTCGCGGATGACGACGACGACGAACACGACCTGGCCACAGCGGCGGCATCGGACGACCGCTCCCGGCGCCCGGGAGTAGACGCGGAGCTCGGCGATCTGCGCGACCGCGCCGCAATGGCGACACGCGCCGGCCACGGTGGTCATCTCGCGTCCGAACAAGTTGAACAGCTCGCCGCCTATCGAATTTCCATCGAGCGGTTCCGCTCCGACTACGGCCCCGGACATGTCCCGACGCTACCACGGCGAACTCGACCCGGCGAGTCGCTTGACGTGACGTCTCCGGCGACGCGTAGCGTGTCCCGGCGACATGGAGCTCGGCGGCGCCTCGTCAGTGCCGGCACCTCGCTCGCTCTCCGAGCAGGCGGCAGGGAACCTGCGCCATCCCCTGTCACTCACCCTGCTCGCGCTGACCTTCTCGACGGGCACCGTCGACGCCGTCAGCTACCTCGGGCTCGGTCACGTGTTCACCGCGAACATGACCGGCAACGTCGTCCTGCTCGGCTTCGGAATCGCGCGCGCCGGCGGGCTCCCGATCGTCGCGCCGATCGTCTCGCTGGCGGCGTTTCTGTTCGGATCGGGCGTCGGGGGCGTGATGGCTCGGCGGCTCGCCGACCGGCACCGGACTCACGTCGCGTCCGCCCTCGGCGTCGAGACGGTGCTGCTCCTGTGCGCGACGGTCGTCGCCGCCGCGGCCCACCCTCATCCGGGAACCTTCGCCGGCGACGCGACGATCGTGTTCATGGCGGCCGCGATGGGCGTCCGTAATGCCACCGTCCGTCGCCTCGCCGTCCCCGATCTCACGACCACCGTCCTGACCATGACCCTCACCGCACTGGCCGCCGACTCGACGCTCGCGGGCGGGACGGGGAAGGGCACGCTCAGGCGCACGTGCGCCGTCGTCGCGATGCTGGCGGGGGCCGTCGCCGGCGCCCTGATGCTCAGGACCGGGCTGACGCTCCCGCTCGGCTTCGCGGCCGCCCTCGCGCTCGCGATTTGCGCTGCGTATCTATCCGCACAAGGGCGCGCGCCGGCCTAGTACCTTCCCAGGGGCGCCGACCAGAAGGAGGGAGTCCTGGAGATGGCCCACGGTGAGATCGCGGACAACGCGGATCACGGGCGCCGTCATTACGAGGTCACGTTTGCGGTGCTGGCGCTCGCCGGCGTCTCGTACGCGTTACTCCAGTCGCTGGTCGCGCCGGCGCTACCGGATCTCCAACGCAACCTCCACACGTCGGTAAACGGGGTCAGCTGGGTCCTGACGGCGTACCTGCTGAGCGCCTCGATCGCGACGCCCGTCATCGGGCGGCTGGGCGACATGTACGGGAAGGCGCGGCTGCTAGCCGTTGTGCTCGTGCTGCTGTGCGTCGCGACGGTCACCTCGGCGCTCGCCACGACGCTGACGGTGATGATCATCGGGCGGGTCGTGCAGGGTGCGGCGGGCGGAATCTTCCCGCTCGCGTTCGGGATCATCCGCGACGAATTCCCACGCGAGCGGGTCGCAGGGGCAGTCGGGGTGATGTCGGCACTGCTCGGCGTCGGCGGCGGCGCCGGCGTCGTGCTCGCCGGACCGATCGTCCAGAACCTCTCGATCCACTACCTGTTCTGGTTGCCGCTGGCATTGCTCGTGCCCGCCACGATCGCAGTACACCTGTTCGTCCCGGAGTCGCCGGTGCGGGTACCCGGCCGCGTGAACTGGCCCGGGGCGGCGCTCATGTCCGGGGGGCTTGCCGCGGTCCTGCTCGCGGTGAGTGAGGCGCCGGTATGGGGCTGGCTCTCGGCCAAGACCGTGATCGTGTTCGCGGTCGGCATCGTGCTCCTGGCGGTTTGGATCCGCAGCGAGTCACGCAGCCCAAACCCGCTCGTCGACATGCGCATGATGCGGATCCAAGGCGTGTGGACGACGAACTCCGTGGCGGCGCTGCTCGGGTTCGGCATGTACGCGTCGTTCATCCTGCTGCCGGAATACGTGGAGACGCCGACCCGCACGGGCTACGGGTTCGGGGCCTCGGTCAGCGGGGCGGGCCTGTTTCTCGTTCCCTCGACGATCGCCATGCTGCTCGCCGGTGCGCAGACTGGGAGGCTCGAGAAGCGGTTCGGCTCGAAGCCGCCGCTGCTGGCCGGAGCGGCGCTCACGTGCGCGGCATACGTCCTCCTCGCTGCGGGACGGACGGAGCGTTGGGAGATCTACCTCGCGGCGCTCCTGCTCGGCGCCGGCATCGGGTTTGCGTTCGCGGCGATGGTGAATCTCATCATCGAGAACGTCGGGCCGACCGAGACCGGCGTCGCGACCGGGATGAACACGGTCACGCGAACCGTCGGCGGTGCTTTCGGCGGCGCGGCCGTCGCCTCGATCCTCGCGTCGACCGTCGGAGCGGGCGGATACCCGTCCTCGGATGGATACACGTTCGCGTTCGTGTCGTGCGCGCTCGCGCTCGGGCTCGGGTTCGTTGCCGGCCTCGCGATCCCACCCCGCCGACCGGCCGACGCGTTTACCCCGCACGAGGCGGGCGACCTCGCGGAAGTCACCTCGCGGAAGAGCCCCGAGTCCGAGCCGACGTTGACTCGCTGAGCCGGTCTGAGCCGCCGATCTCACACTTCGGCGTCCCCGGCCGTTTCTATCCTCGATGACGATGCTCCTGTTCGGAACCGCGATCGGAACGTGCGGCGTGAGGTGGTCCGAGGCCGGGATCAGCGAGGTCCTGATGCCCCGGAGCCGGGGTCTCACCGGCCGGCAGTTTGAGGCGTCGACCGATGTCCCCGACGGCGTCCGGAGAGCGGTCACGGATATGGTGGCGCTGCTCGACGGCGAGCAACGGGACCTGCGCTGGGTCGCGCTCGACGACCGCCACATCGACGCATTCCGGCGGCGCGTCTACGCCGCGACCCGCGAGATCGCGCCGGGCTCGACCGCCAGCTACGGCGAAGTCGCGCGGGCGGTACACGAGCCACGCGCGGCGCGAGAGGTCGGAGTTGCGCTCGCCCAGAATTCGTTTCCGATCATCGTGCCCTGTCATCGCGTGCTCTCGGCCGGCGGGGAGCTCCACGGGTTCTCGGCGCCGGGTGGAATCGCGACCAAGCGCCGGATGCTCGAGATCGAACGGGCGCCGGGCTTCACGCAGGAAGCGCTCTTCGCCTAAGAGCGCGCGCAGGTACGATTCCCGTCGGTGTTCGACTTCGTGTTGAAGCCTGTCCGGTCGGCCGTTCGCGCGGTGAACCAGGACGCACTCCGGCCGCTCGAGGAGACCGAGCGCGACACGCTGGAGGGCGTCCAGGCACTCGAGCGCGCGACGGCGTCGATCGAGCGCCACGTCGAGGTGATCGAGTCACTGGCCACGTCCGTCGGGCCGCTGACCGAGTCGGTCGATCGACTCACCGACACGATGCAGGACCTGGTGAAGATGCTCGGACCGATTGCCGCGATGGAGCACGAGATGGGGCGAGCCGAGCATGGTGTGCAGGAGGCCGAGCATTTCTTCGGTTTCCGGCGTCAAAAGAAGCCAGCCGAGCCGGAACCGGGCGCGACCGAGACCGGGCCAGGGCACGATGAGCAGGCCGGGCGCGGAGGCTGATCGAGGACCGATCGGGGCGGCACCGGCGGACGTCCGGATAACGGTGATCTCCGGCCCTCGAGGGCCGACTGCCAGGCAGCGGATCGCGGCCGTTCGTGCAAGGCTTGGTGCCCGCGCGATCGCGGGCGTCATGGTAGTTCTGATTGCAATCGCCGTAGTCGGCGGCATCGCTTTACGGAGCGGAGGAAGGGTGGGGTGCGTGAGCGTCGGGGTCGCGTTTCACGATCCGAGGTTCGGGCGCACGAGCTTCGACCGCAGATTTCCATGCCTGCGCGGACTCGTCACACCGGTCCACTCAATCGCCTGGTACGCGGCGGGCCGTCATACGTAGACGGCGTCGTAGGATGCCCGCCTCACGATGTCGTCGATCGCAGACGAGCGAACGAGTGGTCTGGCGCGGCTCGCGGTCCACCTCGGCGCGAACGTGGCTCCGGGACGGGACGTGGTCGTCCTAGCCTTCGATATCGAGCACGCGGCGCTCGCGGTTGCTACACGGCGATCCGGAGTCGCTCGGGTACGCTGGGTGGTGGGATCGCCACATCGAGGAACTGATCGAGCGGCGTGGCGCGCACATCGTCCTGTGGGGCGATCCGCACATCGACTTGCTCGACGACATCGATCCCGCGCGCGCCGGCCACGACACGATGCCGCTGACCGGCGCGACCCATGCGATGCACGGCGGTGGCGAGGTGAACTGGACGTTTGTGCCGGCGCCGACGAGCGCAGCCGCCGAGCGGATCGTCGGCACCGAAGACGTCGATGCGCTCTGGGAGGTCCTGACGCCGATCCTTCGCCTCGACGCCGACGACCCCGAGGATGCTTGGCGACGGCACATGGATCGACTGGCCGCCCGCGCCGCCGCGCTCAACGAGCGTTCGTTCGCAGGGCTCCGCTTCCACGGGCCGGGCACCGACCTGAAGGTTGGTCTGATGGACCGCGCGCGATGGTTCTGTGCGCGGTTCGACACCACCTGGGGCCGGCCGATGATCGCGAACATGCCGACCGAGGAGGTGTTCACGACACCGGACAACCGGATCGCGGAGGGCATGGTGACCGCCACCCGGCCGATCCCGCTGCTCGGCGGCGCGACGATGGAGGGGCTCCGTCTTCGCTTCGAGGATGGCCGGGTGGTTTCGGTAGATGCGGACCGGAACGCGGACGCGCTTCGCTCGGTGCTTGGGTCAGACCCGGGGGCTGCCCGCCTCGGAGAGGTGGCCCTCGTCGATGGGACCTCGCCGGTGGGGCGCAGCGGACGGGTGTTCAGCGACATCCTGCTCGACGAGAACGCCACCTGCCACATCGCCCTGGGCAACGGCTATCCGTTCACCGTGCTCGACCTTCCCGGCGACGCCGGCGGCCGCGCTGAGCGCGGGTTCAACGTGTCCGGCATCCACCAGGACATGATGATCGGCGGTCCCGAGATCGCCGTGGACGGACTCGACGCCGCCGGCAGCGCGACGCCGATCCTCCGCGACGACGTCTGGGTTCTCTGACCGGGACGCCGCCGCGGAGGCGGGTGCGACGCCGCGACGCTAGCCGCGCGCTGTCGCGGGCAGGAGGCGGGTCAGGGCCGCCACCCCGAGCAGAAGCGCCCCAAGCTCGGCGAGGCTCAGTTCCAGCGCGTGCGCGTAGCCGCCGTGCAATGCGCCGAAGAAGATCACGCCCGTGATCGCCACGCCGAGCGCGCCGCCGACGTTCTGCATGGTCGTGACCGCCCCGGAGGCGCCGCCGGCGTGCCGGGTGTCGACGCTCGAGAGGATCGTCGTCGTCAGCGGAACCAGGACCAGGCCCATGCCGGCACCGATCAGCACCAGGCCCGGCACGAGCTCGACGATTGAACCGCCGACGCCGATGTGCGCCACCGCGGCAAACAGCAGCCCGTGGCCCGACGCGAGCACGAGCGCGCCGATCGCCAGCAGCCGCCGCCCGTAGCGGATCACCAGCGCCGGCGCCTGCGCGGAGGCCGCCACGTACGCCACCGCCATGATCGTGAACACGAGCCCGGCGTCAAGCGCGCTCAACCCGCGGCCCTGCTGCAGGTACAGCGCGAGCACGAGGAAGAACGACGCCTGTCCGCACCAGAACGCGAGTTGCGTGAGCAGCCCGGCGGTGAACGATCGGGAGCGGAACATCGCCGGCGGCAGCAACGGCTCGCCGCCGCGGCGGGCGAGACCGCGCTGATGCAAGGCGAAGCCCAGAAGCAGCAGCGGGGCGACGCCGAACGAGATCCAGGTCCACGCGGGCCAGCCGTGCTGTCGGCCCTGGACGAGCGGCAGCACGACCGCCGTCAGACCGGCGGTGAGCAGCAGCGTCCCGATCAGATCGAGGCGCGGCCGGCGCTCGGAACGGGACTCGGGCACGAACCGCGGAGCGAGCGCGAGCGCCGCGATGCCGACGGGCACATTGATGAGAAAGCAGGCGCGCCAGCCGGAGCCGGCAATGTCGGCCTGGATCAGGCCGCCGCCGATCAACTGCCCGCAGGCGGCGGCCAGGCCCATCACGAGCCCGTAGATGCCGAGCGCGCGGGGAAGATCCTCACCGCTGTAGGTCACGTTGATGATCGACAGAACGCTCGGCATCACCAGGGCCGCGCCGACGCCCTGGGCCAGACGTGCCGCCACGAGCACCGTCGGGGTACCGGCGGCGCCGCAGGCGGCGGACGCCAGCGTGAACACGCCCAGGCCAATTGAGAACGTGCTCCGGCGTCCGATCCGGTCTCCCAGTCGCGCCGCGGTGATCAGAAACACCGCCGAGGTCAGAGCGAACCCGGCGACGACCCACTCGATCGCGCCGGTTCCTGCGTGCAGGTCGCGCTGCATCGAGGGCAGCGCGACATTGACGATGAAGAAGTCGAGGACGACCATGAAGGTGCCGATCAGGAGCACCGGAAGCGCCGCCCAACGGGTGGTCTCGGCCGGCAATGCACGCCCGCCCGCCGGGACGGCCAATGTGGATGAATTGGATTGCGTAGTCATGCCGGCCACGGTGACGGCCGGCGTGCGAACTGTCGATTACCCGGTAGGTAATGCCATTACCTCGGCGGTAAGCGGCCGCGGGCGGTGGCGACCTGCAAAAGCTGACAACGGAGCCGCCCGGCCCTGACCGTGGCAGACGGCGCATGTGGAGTGTGCGGGAAATGCCACGGTCCCGGGCGTTCGCGGCAAATGGCAGGTCTTGCAGGTCGCGGTGAGTCGGCGCCGCCCCGTCGAGGCACTACGGTGAGCACCGTGAGCGTCTACGTGGATAACGCGTTTGCGGTAGGCGACTGGGGGCGATGGAGCGGCGGTGGCCACCTCCAGGCCGACACGGTCGAGGAGCTGCACGCGTTCGCAGAGCGGCTCGGCTTGCGCCGGCAGTGGTTCCAGTGCAAGCCCGGGCGCCCGGAGAACGACCACTACGACCTCGGGCGGGTCGGGCGCGAGCGTGCGCTCGAGCTCGGCGCGATCGACGAGGACAGAGCCGCTGGGACGCGCCGGCGTCAGGCGATCCGCCGCGCTCGTCGCGAGAGCGCGACCGTCCACTCGATCGTCTGATTCCGCGCCCGGGCCCCGCCCCGGGTCCGCGGTTCAGTCGGCGACTCCCAGGCCCCAGCCGCCGTCGATCACGATCTCCTGCCCGGTGATGTACTCGCACGCGGGTGACGCGAGGAACAGCGCGAGCGTCTTGATGTCGTCCGGGAAGCCGACGCGGTGCATGGGGATGTGCCCGGCGAGCGCCGCCTGCACGTCGGGGTTGTGCGCGTGGCCGCCGCCGATGTTGGTGACGAAAAAGCCGGGCGCGATCGCGTTCACCGTGATGCCGTCGGCGGCGAGTTCGAGCGCGAGACAGTGCATGTAGTGACGGGCGCCCGCTTTCGCCGCCATGTAGGCGGACCCGATTGCGCCCTCGGTCGTTGTCGCCGCCAGCGACGTCGTGACGATGATCCTCCCGAACCCGCGAGGACGCATGTGGCGCGCCGCCGCGCGCGTCGTGGCGAAGATCCCGTTCAGGTTGATGTCGATCACGCGGTTCCAGCGCTCGTCGGTGTAGCGCTCGATCGCGCCCTCCTCGACGCGCGGCCTCGTACTCCCGGCCCAAGCGCCGACGAAGCCGACGCCCGGGTCGATGCCGGCGTTGGCGAACGCGACGTCGAGGCGTCCGTAGGTCTCCACCGCCTCGTCGATCGCGCGATCGAGGGCGGCGTGGTCTGTCACATCCGCGACCGTGCCGCGGACGTCGAGGCCCTCGCCCTGCAGGCGGGCCACCTGCTTCTGCACCGCCTCGCCGTCGATGTCGATCAAGGTGACTCGCGCGCCGTGCGCGGCGAGCACCTCACCGTAGGCCAGCCCCAGGCCGCTGGCACCGCCGGTGACGATTACGCCGAATCCGGCCACGTCGAACCTCGAGGAAACGTTCACGGTCATCGCTCCTGATCTCGTTGGCGGCGGCAGCCTATAAGGTCACCACACGATGGCTCGGCTCCCATACCTCGACCCCAACGACGCCGAGCCGCACGTCGCCGCCGTGCTGCGCAGATCGCCCGGCCTTGGGATCTTCCGCATGGTCGCCAACGCCCAGGGAGCGTTCCCGGCGTGGATGCGGTTCGGCGGGACGCTGTTCGACGGCGACGAGGTCGACCACCTCCTCCGCGAGCTGGCAATCATGCGCGTCGCGGCAATGACGCCCGGGGCCGAGTACGAATGGGTCCAGCACGCGGCGATCACGCTCGCCGTGGGCGGAACGCAGGAGCAGCTCGACGCGATCGAGCGGAGCGACCTCGACGCGGCCGTACTCGGGGACGACGGGCGTCTTGTGATGCGGTTCACGACCCAGGTCGTGCGCGACGCCACGCCCGATGAGGAGACGTTCGCCGCGATGACCGCGCGGTTCACGCCGCGCGAGATCATGCATCTCCTGCTGGTGATCGGCCAGTACATGATGGTCGGCCGGATCATGGCCACGACCCAGCTCGACCTCGAGCCCGCGCTGGCGGGCGAGCTGCTCGACAGGGCGAGCGAGGCGAAGGCCAGGCGCGAAGCGAAGCCGGGAGAAGAGTGACGAGCGTCAGAGGTCGAGCGCGACGTCGGTGCGCGGCTGCGAGCAGCACACGAGCACGCGGCCGACCGTCGGCGGCTCGAGCGGCTCGGGCTCGTAGTCGACCTCGCCGCCGACGAGCCCGCTCTCGCACTGGTGGCACACGCCGGTGCGGCAGCCGAAGCCGACGGGTACGTCGCACGCGTCGGCGAGGTCGAGCATGTTCCCGAACGACGGATCCCATCCGACCGAGAGATTGCTCCGGCTGAAGAGGACCAGCGGGCCCGTTCCCCGATGGCCGTCGGGCTGGTGCGGCGCACGCTTCTGGAGGCCGACGATCCCCGACCGGTAGACGTCGCTCGGTCCGAACACCTCGGTCCTGACGCGATCGGGGGCCACCCCGTTCGCGGTCAGCGCCGCGGAAACGTCGTGCATTAACCCGCCGGGCCCGCAGACATAGAAGTCGGCGTCGGTCGGCACGCCGTCTCGCGCGAGCAGTGCACCGGTTAGACGCCTAGTCATATCGAAGTCGCGACCGCGGCGATCGTCGGGATCGGGGGCGCTGTAGGCGACGAGCCGGTGGGCGTTCGGAAGCTTTTCAAGGAGGCCCTCCGCCTCGTCGTGGAACGAATGCTGGGCGCGGTTGCGGGCGCCGTGGATCCACCACGCCTCGCGCTCGGAACGCTCGGCCGCGAGCGAGTGGAGCATCGCCAGCACCGGCGTCGCTCCCACACGGCGCTGACCAGGACGACCGGACGCCCGCCGTCTTGGAGCGTGAACGAGCCCCTCGGGGCGGCGACCTCGATGACGTCCCCGACAGTAAGCGCCGTGTGGAGGTAGCCGCTGGCGGTCCCATGCGGCTCACGCTTGACGCTGATGCGATAGCTGCCGGCGACGGGGAGGCCTGACAGCGAGTAGTTCCGGGTCACGGGCGCCTGGTCTGCGCCGGGGCGGAGGCGCAGCGTCAGGAACTGCCCGGGAGCGGCGGCGGGCGCGGCGTCCTCGTCGGTCGGTCTGAGCGTGATCGAGATCACCTCGGTGCTCTCGCGGATTATTGAATCGACGCGGAGCCGGCGAAATCCGGCCCAGGCCGGCGGTGGGGTCGTCGGCGCGCCGCCGTCGTCCGATCCCGGTTTCGTCTCCCGGTCAAGCAACTCCTGGAACGAGCCCCTCCAGCCGTCGCTGAGCGCCGGAATCTTCAGCGCACGGACCAGGTTGTGACGCCGTCGCCCCGGCAAGTACAGCAGCGCGTCGATCTCGGCGACGGTCATCGCTTCGGGGCCTTCAATGACCTTGACGATCTCCTGCCCCGCCTGCACCGCGCCCACCTCGAGCACGCGCATATAGAAGCCGGGGCGCTTATGGGAGACGAGCAGCGCCGGCATCCGAGGCTCGTCCAGGCGGATGCCGGCGCGGTAGCAGGTGACGCGGGGCTGCGTGACCTCGAACAGCGCGCCACCGATCCGGTAGCGGTCGCCGATGCAGACCTCGTCGTCCGAGAGACCCTCGACCGTGAAATTCTCGCCGAACTGCCCGTACGCGAAGTCGCCGCGGCCGAGCTCCTCCTCCCAGTACCGATAGGACTCGATCTGGTAGACGAACACCGCCCGGTGCTCGCCGCCGTGCGCCAATCGGTCGGCCTGGTCGTCACCTTCGATGTTGATCCGGCCGACGAACTTGGGGCCGGCGACGGGATCCTTGAAGATCGCGGTCCGCACCTGACGGCCCTGCCACGCCACCGTCCGCGGGGTTCCGACGTTGACCGACAGCAGCCTGGCTGCTCGCGACGCGGGTTCCATCAGACCAGCTCGGACTTCGTTGGGGGGTTCAGCCGAGAAGGCTCGATCAGATCCCAGCGCGCGGGCATCGCGCCGGATCCCTCGTGGACTGCCTCCACCGCGACCCGGACCAGCCGCTCGGCGCCGGGCCAGGCGCCGACCTCGCCCTCATCCCAGACGATCTTGGCGCGCCCGCTCACCTGGAGCGCGGTGCCGGTCTCCCAGTCGAGGAACAGCAGTCCCGCGCGCGGGTCCGCCGTCAGGTTGCCGAGGGTCTGGAACATGCGGTTGCCGGGGTAGTCGGGGAACACGAGCTCGCGGCCGTCGCCCGAGACTTCGACAAATCCGGGCCGACCGCCGCGATGCGACGCGTCCGCCCCGCGTTCGGGGTGCGCGCTCGCGATAAAGAATGTGTCGGCGCGAGCGACGATTCTTACCTGGTGCGGATCGAGTGAGTCCCCGACTTGGTGCCGTGTCGCGCGGGCGGGCTCGAGCCGGCCGATCGGGAGGCGGCGCTGGATGAACTTCGGGCAGTTGCCGAACGCCTCCTCGACCGTGAGCACGATGCCGTCCGGCGTGCGCTCCGCGACGCCGTTCAGGCGGATCCTCAGCCGGGTGGCGAATTCGATCGCGAGCACCCCGATCCGGGCATGCGCGAGCGCCGCTTCGAGCGGGTCGCCGGCTGGTGGATCGGCCGCGAGGATCAACCGACGGTCGTCCAGGGCGCGGGCAAACCCGACGTTTCCCACGAGCGGCGAGGCCCACACGCGCTCATCGCTGTCCGCGCCCGCGATCACCACGAACGGCTGACGCGCGAGGAACTGTCCGAACTCGGGCGGAATCCACGGGGTGATGTTGTGGCGAGCGACCTGCGCCGCCACCAGCTCGACCCCCGCACGGCGCTGTACCTCGCGCTCACCGTCGTGGAACATTTTGTTTAGTGATCGCTCAAGAACATGGGCTGAAAGAGGCGGACATACGGCCGCCATCTCGCTGGATCATAACAGAACGATCGCTCAATAACCCGGCGGGCGGCGCGGGAGGCGCGGCCGCATCAGGGGAGAACCCCTACCGGACGGCGCGCCTCACTCGATATCTGCGAAGGCGCCGTTCACGATCGTCTCCAGGACCTTGCGTCCGGGATCGGTCTTGCCGACGACCATCAGCCCCATACCCGTCGCCATGAGCTGGGTTGCTTTCACGCGCGGGTTCACGCTCGCAGGGAGCTCACGCCTGCGCTTGGCGTTCCGCAGCGCGCGCTCCGCGTTTCGCTCCAGGCGCGACATGTGCCCGCGCACGAGCTCTCCCACCTCAGAGTCCTCTGCCGCGAGTTCCACCGCCGAGTTCACCATCAGGCAACCGATCCGTCCCTCGGGTGTGCTGAGGTCCTGGACAAGCCCGTCGAAGTACGCCCGCAATTCGGGAAGGCCGGCGCCGGATCGCTCGAGCGCGCCGAGCTTCTCGGGTACCACCAAGTTCGAATAGCGGTGCAGCGTCTCCAGGAAAAGCCCGCGCTTCCCGCCGGGGAACGCGTTGTAGAGGCTGCCCGGGCGCACGCCGGTAACCCGCACCAGGTCGTCAACCGAGGTGTCGCGATAGCCGTGCGCCCAGAACTCGTGCATCGAGCGATCGAGCAGTTCGTCGGGGTCGAATTGTCGCGGTCGCGCCATCGGGGCGAGCATAGCGGAACGATTGCTCAAAAACGGGCCCGCGCTAAGGTCGCCCGATGCAACTGCGCGTGGCTCGGCACACCGAGCGACTCGATGAGGTCGTTCGCTTCTACCGGGACGGCCTCGGCCTGACCGAGATCGGCGGCTTCAGCGGCCACGACGGCTACGACGGCGTCTTCCTCGAGGTGCCGGGCACCGGCGCTCACCTGGAGTTGACCGCGGGCGCCGGCCATGGCGCTCCCGAGCCGCATCCCGAGTCGCTGCTCGTGCTGTACCTCGGCGACGACGAGACGGTCCGGACCGCGTCGGCTCGGCTCGGCGTCGAGCCGGTTGCGCCCGCCAACCCATACTGGGGCGAGCACGGGATCACGTTCGAGGATCCGGACGGGTTCCGCGTCGTGCTCGTGCCCGAGCGGTGGGAATCGGTTCTCTCGTCGGATCCCCCGATCGGCGGGTGAGCCGCGATACCGTGGCCGCCGTGCTCGCCGACCAGACATGGGTCCTCACCGGGGCGGCCGGTCGGATCGGGACCAGCGTGCGGCCGTCGATCGCAGAGCAGGTCGGGCGGCTGCGGCTCGTCGACCGCGTGCCGGTGACGCCCGAGAACGAGGGCGAGGAGTCGCTTGTCGCGGACCTCCGCGACCGCGCGGCGGCGAACGACGCGATCGCCGGCGCCGACGGCGTTGTGCACCTCGGCGGCCTCTCCGACGAAGCCCCCTTCGACGATCTCTGTGCGGTCAACATCCTCGGCACGTTCAACGTCGTGGAGGCGGCGCGGCTCACCGGCGTTGATCGGTTCGTGTACGCCAGCAGCAACCGGGTCACCGGGTTCTATCCCGTGAGCACGGTCGTGGGACCCGATCTCCCGACTCGTCCCGACAGTCTGTACGCGGTCAGCAAGGTAGCGGGCGAGGCGCTCGGAAGTTTGTATGCCGACAAGTTCGACCTGTCGTTCGTCTCGGTCCGGATCGCCAGCTTCGAGGAGGTGCCGCTTGAACGGCGGCACCTCAGCACATGGCTGAGCCCGCGCGACTGCGCGTCCGCGTTGCTGGCGCGATGCGCGCCCCCGGGGTGAGATATGCGGCGTTCTATGCGGTCTCGGCCAACACCGTGGGTGGTGGGACCTCACGCCCGGATACCGGCTCGGCTTCCATCCAGTCGACAACGCCGAGGACTACGCCGACGCGATCGACTTGTCAGCCCCGCAGTCGTCGGACGATCCCCAGGGGGGGGTCAACGCGTCGCGGGAGCGCACTCCGCCCTACTTGCCACGCCACCAATAAGTTGGCACTCGGCGGTTTGTGCTGCTCGAGTGCGTGGGTTTCGCTGCCATAGCGGACCGAATATGTATTCGGCCCGCGGGGAGTGGCGAGTGCGCGGCTATCGGGGTTGCCGGCGCTCAGGCGAGGACGTCGTAGTCGACCGCTTAGCCTTCGACGATCATGACCGTGGCGCCACCGGTGGCGAACGTCTCGACGTCGGCGCCGGCGGCTTGTCCTTCGGGGCTTCCGAAAGCCGCCTGCATCGCCTCGGCATCGTCGAACGACAGACTCCGCGAGGTAGTAGTACGGGGCCTCACTGCCGTCGGGCGTCCCGACCACCTTCCCGGCCTCGAACCGGCGCAGGTTCGGGATCTTCTCGACGAGCGGAACGTGCGTGTCGGCGTAGTGCGCGTCGAACGCCGCCGAATTCTCGGGCTGACCATACATGACCAC
>CAWANN010000009.1:0-140443 GCA_963783415.1 uncultured Solirubrobacterales bacterium | reverse complement strand
AGTGGGTCTGTCCTAGGAAGTGTGTGGGCATGAGCGAATTGGAGTCTCATGCCTTCAACAGAGAAGAAGTTCATCGATCGAGCGACTGTCTGGACACGTGATGGCGCCGGCGGCGAGCCCCTGGGCGAGCCGCCGGCGCCCCCGCCTGGGATTCTTGAGCGGTTGCCGGATGAGATGCGCCAGAAGCTGCCGGACGAGCTCGTCGACGAGCTGCTGGCCGGAGCGAGGAGTGAGGATGAGATCGTCGGGCCGGGCGGCCTGTTGGCGCAGCTGACCAAGCGGCTGGTGGAGCGGGCGCTCGAGGTCGAGCTGACTGATCATCTGGGGTACGAGCCGCACGCCGAGCCGCCGGGCGGTGTGGGGAATATCCGCAACGGGTCGACGGGCAAGACGTTGATCACGGAGAACGGGCCGGTGGAGATCCGCACCCCACGTGATCGGGACGGGAGCTTTGACCCGAAGCTTGTCCGCAAGCGCCAGCGGCGGTTTGAAGGGTTCGACGAGAAGATCCTGGCGCTCTATTCGCGCGGTCTGTCGACGCGGGAGATCGAGCGCTACCTGGCAGAGCTCTACGGTGTCCGCGTCGGCCGCGAGCTGATCTCGAAGGTCACCGACGCGGTTATGGACGACGTGCGCGCCTGGCAGGCGCGGCCGCTGGATGACGTCTACCCGGTGGTGTTTCTCGACGCGTTCGTCGTGAAGATCCGCGAGAACGGATCGGTGCAGCGCAAAGCCTGCTACCTCGCCCTGGGCGTCCGACTCGACGGTGAGCGGGACGTGCTGGGGATGTGGTTCCAGGACACCGAGGGTGCGAAGTTCTGGATGCACGTGCTCGGCGATCTCAAACGCCGCGGCGTCAGGGACATCCTGATCTGCTGCGTCGATGGGCTCACCGGATTCCCCGAAGCGATCGAAGCCGTGTTCCCGCTCACCACGGTTCAGACCTGCGTTGTGCATCTCATTCGCCGATCCCTGCGCTACGTCCCCCGCCGCGAGCTGGAGAAGGTCGCCAAGGACCTCAAACCGATCTACACCGCCGGCGATCAAGACCAAGCGTGGGCGGCGCTCGAGGCGTTCGAGGCCAAGTGGGGTGAGCGGTTCCCGCCGGTCGTGGCGGCATGGCAGGACGCGTGGGAGCACTTCACCCCGTTTCTGCGGTTCACCGACGAGGTCCGCCGCGTCGTGTACACGACCAACGCGATCGAAGCGCTCAACCGACAGCTACGCAAGGCGATCAAGACCAAGGGGCACTTCCCCAGCGAGGACGCCGCCCGCAAACTGATCTACCTCGCGATCCAGAACGCGGCCCCGCAATGGACCCGAACCAGGGCATGGACCAAGGCGCTGCTCGCGTTCAAGATCGAGTTCGGCGACCGGCTTCCGGACGCAACCTGACACCCACGAATCGACACCCGAGACGACTGCCATACCCTTATAACCAAGACCGCCCACACACTTCAACGGACGCCCTCCGCCCGGTTTCTCCTCGGCATAGCAACTCCTCAACGTCAGGCGTTGCGACAACCAGTTGAATCCACCTGTGCGCGCTGGTGCTGTACGCGTATTGCTGTGGGGTGCGTTCCAGCCGGCGGATCGAGGAGGCGTGCCGGACCGACGCGGCGTTCCGGGTGATCTGCGGGGGGCTTGAGCCTGATCACGCGACGATCGCGCGGTTCGTCGCCGATCAGGAGCAGGCGCTGGAGGGCATGTTCGTTGACGGGTTGCGGTTGTGCGCGGCGGCGGGGCTGGTCGATCTCTCAGTGGTGGCGCTGGATGGCACGAAGCTCGCCGCTGATGCGTCGTTGCATCGCAATCGGGATGCCGAGTGGATCCGGCGCGAGGTTGGAAAGTTGATGGCCGTCACCGCGCAGGAGGAGCCGCCTGCCGGTCTCGCCGGAGCCGGGGAGGTGCCCTGCGTGCAGGCGGCGGGTGTGGTCTCGGGCACGCGCGGTCGGGCGGGCAGGCTCAAGGCAGCGTTGGGGGTGATCGAGGCTGAGGACGCCGCCGCGCTGGCCGAGGCCGAGCGCGCGGCTAGGACGGCGGCCGCGGAGGCCGAGCACGGGCGGAAGCTGACGGGACGCAAACCCAAGGATCCGGTGGCTGCGCTCGCGCGCGCGCAGGCTGATCGTGACGCTGCGGCCGCTCGCGGGCGCAGCCTGCAGGACGCGCGGGACCGCAAGCTCGAGGCGGCCGCGCGCGGGGAGCGGGTCGAGGGTCCCCGACCGTGCCGGATCGAGCAAGCCAAGGTCGCGCTCGGGCAGGCAGAGTCTGCGCTGCTCACAGCCCACACGGCAGCCGAAGCGGCGCCCGCCCGCCGGCGGGTGAACGTCACCGATCCCGACAGCCGGATCATGAGCACCCCGCGGGGCTGGGTGCAGGGCTACAACGCCCAGGCGATCGTCAACCAGCATCAGATCGTGCTCGCCTGCGATGTCAGCCAGGACGCCGGCGACGTCCAACTGTATGAGCCGATGATCCGGTCGCTCACCAGCACCCTCACCGCGGCCGGGATCCCCAGCGACGTCGATCTCGTGCTCGCCGACGCGGGCTACTGGTCAGAGGCCAACGCCACCAGCCCCGGACCGGACCGGCTGATCGCCACCATGAAAGACCACAAGCAACGTCGCGCCGCGCGCGAGTTGGGACAGACCACCGGGCCGCCACCACCCCACGCCGCCCCCGTCAAGGACATGGAGCACCTGCTGCGCACTCCCCCAGGCGCCAGCGCCTACGCACAACGCTCGCGTCTGATCGAGCCGATCTTCGGCGACCGCAAGCACAACCGCGGGATCCGCAGCTTCCGCCGCCGCGGCCTGAACGCCGTCCGCAGCGAGTGGGCGTTCATCCACCTCGCCGGCAACATGCTCAAGCTCTACCAGTACCGCGCCGCGACGGCCGCAGCCTGATCACCACACCCCGCACCGACCGACACCCGCCACGGGACCAGCTCGCACGCTCACAAACGCACGACCAAACCCGCGACAGCCTCCCAGCCGCGCCAATCCATGACACCCAGACCCCCGACCCGTCGAGCACGACACATACACCACGAACCAAAAACGTTTTGCGACAGCCTCCGTTGGACGCTTTCTCGAGCCGGCCCTTCCGGAGCCGACCGTCGCTCGTTCCGGGCGTCTCGAATGCGCGTCGGTCGACGCTCGCGACCGATGTCCGGCGTCGGCTTCAAGCGCAGTCCGGCTCGCCCCGGGCCCCACGGGCGGCATTGGTTCGCTCGCGGCTGCGGGACTGTCCCAGATGTGCTGGTAGGAGTGCCACCCCGTGAGATCGCCTACCGCGCCGATCAGCCCAGGAATGGGCCACAGGTGAATTGGGGGGTTGACCCCATTATTGGTTGTCCCCAGGTCTGCGACCCTCACTCCTAGCCGAGCGTCGATATTCACGACGTTCGCGCCCGAGTAACACGACTGGTTTGCAAGTGGAACTCATCCCGCATAAAGACACGCTGAGGGATTTGGATAGGAACTCGGGTCTAGACCGTCGCTTGGGTGCTACGAGAGTGACAACCCGTCGCGAGAGACGCCGGGATCGGCCCGACCTGCGAAGGAGCCGGAGGATTCCATGACTATGAAGGCCAAGCCATGGAGGGTTCGCATCATCCGCTGGCTTTGCGAGATGTGGGCTGAGGTCGCTTACCTCCAGCGTCGCGCGATTGAGTTGCAGATGGACGCGCGGTCGCTTCGGGTCCTTTCGAAGGCTTCGATGGCCGAAGCGCTCGAGGCCATCTACGCGCTGCCGGCGCGCGAGCCGGACCACGGACTCGGGTAGATCCGCGCTGTCGAGAACGACGCTCTGCGAGGCGCGGAGCGGCTCGGTGACGAAACCTAGACACTCGTCTCCGAGCCGGGTCTGGGAATTGATGGCGTGCGTTTTCGGAAGTGCAATCGAGTGAGCGCTGTCAGCGGAAGGGATGGGGGTTGGACCCCATTTGCGCGCGCCCAGCTGGTTGGGAGTCTCCCGAGCAGTCGTTTTCGCGAAGTCACGGAGGCAGCAAATGTCGTTGCTGTCGCGTTGGGTTCTCGCGCACAAGGGCCTTGTCGTAATCGGTTGGATTGTGCTCACGATCGCCGGGATCGCCGCTGCCGGCCCTGCGTCGAAGGCGCTCAAGGCGGAGTTCTCGGTCCCGGACAAGGAGAGCTGGGAGACGAACGTCGAGATCGCGCACGTCTACGGCTCGGATCGCAACGGCACCGCACCCCTGATCCCGGTGGTCACCCTGCCCGACGGCAAGACGGTGCGCTCGCCGGGGGTAGCGGCCGATCTAAGCACCGTCGATGAGCAACTGAGGGCGGCGCTCCCAGGCGCGCGGATCGCCTCCTACAGCTCGACTCGAAGCGATGCCTTCGTCTCGAAGGATGGTCGCACCGCGTTCGCGCTCGTCTTCCCACGCGCGGACCCGAGTTCGACATTCGGTGAGAACTCCAAGGCGGAGAAGGCCGCGCGCGCCGCGATCGCGGGCTCGGAGGTCGCCGGCGCTCCCGTCCACCTGACCGGGTTCGACGCGCTCGCGAACGATAGCGGCGGCAACGGCGGCCCCGGCGTGCTGCTCGAGGCGCTCATCGGCGGGTTCGGCGCGCTACTCGTGCTGGCATTCGTGTTCGGCTCGCTGCTCGCGCTCGTTCCGATGCTCATGGCGATCGTCTCGATCATGACCACGTTCCTGCTGCTCTACGGGCTGACGCAGATAACCGCGGTCTCCCCGATCGTGCAATACCTCATCGCCCTGATCGGCCTGGGCGTCGCGATCGACTACTCGCTGCTGGTCGTCTCGCGCTGGCGGGAAGAGCGCTCGCGCGGACGCAGTGGCGATGAGGCCGTACAGCGGGCCATGGAGACAGCCGGCCGAGCGGTCATCTTCAGTGGCATCACCGTCGGAATCGGCCTGCTGGCACTGATGGCGCTACCGCTGCCGTTCCTGCGCTCGATGGGCTATGGCGGCGCCCTGATACCCGTGGTCTCGACCGTCGTGGCGATCACGCTACTGCCGGTCGTGCTAGCCAAGGTCGGCAGGCGATTGGACTGGCCGCACCTCCGCACTGACGACAAGGCCAGCCGCGCCTGGACGCGGTGGGCCACAGCGGTCACCCAACGGAAATGGCTCGCCGCCGGCACCGGGCTTTGCATCGTCATCGCGCTCGCCATCGCCGCCACGCAGCTGCGGCTCGGGGTGTCTGACGCGGACACGATGGCTCGCTCCGGCGATGCCAAACAGGGTCTCACCGCACTCGAGCGCGCGGGCATCGGCGAGGGCGCGCTGCTGCCCCACGAGATCCTGGTCGGTGACGGCAGCGATCCGCAACCAGTGGCGGCAGCGCTGGACAGCGTGCAGGGCATACACGGCGCCGTCGCTCCCGCCAGCAGCGAGTGGCGGCGGGGCGATACCGCGCTGGTCGAAGCAATTCCAATCGCCGACAGCGGCACCGACCAAGGCAAGGCGACCCTCGAGCACGTACAGGACGCGGCTCACGCCGCCAGCCCGGACGCGCGCGTCGGCGGACAGCCGGCCAGTAACGCCGACTTCATCGACGCCGTCTATGGCAACTTCCCGCTGATGTTCGCACTGATCGCGATCACCACCTTCATCCTGCTCGCACGCGCCTTCCGCTCACTGCTTCTGCCGGCGAAGGCAATCGTGCTGAACGTGCTCAGCATCGCCGCCGCCTGCGGAGTGATGGTGCTGGTGTGGCAGGAAGGCTACGGGTCACAGGCGATCTGGGACATTCAGGCAACCGGCTCGATCCCCTCCTGGATCCCGCTGATGCTATTCGCCTTCCTGTTCGGCCTCTCGATGGACTACGAGGTGTTCATCCTCTCGCGAATGCGCGAGGAATACGACCGCACCGGGTCGACCCGAGCCGCCGTGATTAGCGGCATCGGCCGCACCGGACGTCTGGTCACAAGCGCAGCCCTGATCCTCTTCCTCGCGTTCCTATCGCTCGCCGCGGGACCGCAGACCGACGTCAAGATCCTGGCCACTGCGCTGGCCGCCGGGATCTTGCTCGACGCGACCGTGATCCGAGCATTGATCGTGCCCGCAGTCGTCACGCTGATGGGGCGCTGGAATTGGTGGCTGCCACACTGGCCGGCCCGCGTCTTGAGGGTGGAACCGTCCACGCCCCGCAAGGTGGCAGGCGCCGCCGAAGCCGAACGATGAGCACGGCTTCGCGATGCCACAGACGCACAGAGCGGGTCGACCGCTCCGATCTCGCACATCTGGAAACGCCTATCCGAACGGCGCCGACCGCAAGCAGCCACCTGCTGTCGACGTTGGTTGACTGATCCGACGTGACTTATTTGCAGGCGATTGTCATCGCGCTCGTTCAGGGCGTCACCGAGCTGTTCCCGGTTTCGAGCCTCGGGCACTCGGTGATCGTTCCGGCGTGGTTTGGTGGCAACTGGAACACGCTCGTCACCCAATCCGCCCAGGCCAACAGCACGAGCTCGTTCTACCTAGCATTCATCGTCGCACTGCACGTCAGCACCGCGCTGGCGCTGCTGTGGTTCTTCCGCGCGGACTGGATCCGCATCGCGGGTGGGTTCATCCGCAGCGCGCGCCGCTGCATCCGCGACCGTGAGTTCCGCACGGAGGGGTCCGACGAACGGCTGGCGTGGCTGATCGTGATCGCCACGATCCCAGTTGCGCTCACCGGCCTGTTGCTCGAGCAAACGTTCCGCACGATCTTCGCCAAACCACTCGTGGCGAGCATCTTCCTGGTCATCAACGGATTGATCCTCCTCGCCGGCGACCGAGCACGCCGCCGCGCTGAGCCGGCGGCGACGGCGGCCGCGGGTACGACGCCACGCGTACGGATGCCGATCGCCGGCGGGTCCCTGGAGCTTGACGCGCAGGCCGCTGCATTCACCCCCTCGTTTCGCGGCCCCCGCTCCGCCGAAGACCTGGCCGAGGCCTATGTGTCGGACGCGCGCATTTCCCGACTTCCGTATCGCGACAGCGTGTCCGTCGGCCTCCTGCAGGTGCTCGCGCTGCTACCGGGCATGAGCCGCTCGGGGGTGACGATGGTCGGGGGGCTCTGGCGTGGGCTTGATCACGAGGACGCCGCCCGCTTCGCGTTCCTCCTCGCCACGCCGCCGATCCTCGCCGCGGGCCTCCTCAAGCTCCCCACCCTCTTCGGGCCGGCCGGCGCGCACATACACGGACAGGTCGCCGTCGGCATGGTGGTCACCGGCGTCGCGGCGTACCTCTCGGTCCGCTACCTGGTGCGCTATTTCCGCACCCGTACCCTCCTCCCGTTCGCCGTGTACTGCATGGCCGTCGGCTCGGCCAGCATCCTGCGATTCGCAGTCCTCTGATCTCCTCGGCACCGGCCCTGGATTAGTGGCCGGGAGCAGGAGGCTCGACGCTGCCGTTCGCAGCGACGATGAGTTCGTAGTGGATCGGGTTTCCCGTCGTCGACAGGCGATGCTGGAAGCGCCACCTGCGCAGGAGCCGTAGCCCGCCTGACGTGATCAGCCGAGACACGGGGGCTCGGAAGCCGCCGGGGCCGTCCGTTTGCATCCACCGCTCGTCGATTGTGAACACGACGGGAGCGCCGGCTGGAAGCAGTGCAAGGGCGTTGAGAAGCGCCGCGGGTGGTGCATGGGCGCCGCCGAAGGCGCCGGCGGATACGAGCGCCGTGGGCCGATGGCGACGCAGCCGCTCTAGGAGCTCGGGTCGCGGAGCCGCAAGATCTCCAACCAGATAGTCGCGATAGACGCGGGGCCGGTCGCGCAGACACGCGGCGCGTGCGGCCTCCAGGGCATCGACGCCGATGACGGTACGGACTCCGAGACCGTTCGCGAGTTCACCGACTATGCCGGTGCCCGCGCCGAGGTCGAGCAGCACGATCTGGCCCGGGTCAAGCTCCAGCCGCTCCAGCGCCTGCGCCAGACCATCGGTCGCGATCTGTGGCGAGCGACATCGAAGCAGCCTCTGGACGATGTGCTCGTAGAGCCCCGGCACGCCGTAGATGCGCTCATAGTCGTGCAGGTGGACGAGGTCCTCGCCGGCGATCGGGTCGCGCATCGCGACGTACTCGCCGTCGGCCTCCGGCGGGCCAATCAGACGCACGACTGTCCCCGAGACCGCCATCCCCCCCAGACAATACGTTGCCCGGGTGCGGCTGCCGGGCGCCGGCGCCCCGGACGCGCGAGAATGTCGAGATGAGCGTCCCGGAGAACGAGGGAGAGCCGATCACCGAGGCAGGGCTGGCGGCTCTCCAGGCAGAGATCGAGGAACTGGAGACGGCCGGGCGCCGTGAAATCGCGGCTCGCATCCGTACCGCCCGCGCCCACGGCGATCTTAAAGAGAACGGCGAGTACCACGCCGCCAAGGAGGACCAGGCGCACCTGGAGACGCGGATCCGCCGCCTGCGCCAACGGCGGCGGGATGCCGTCGTGGTTCCTACCGACGAAGCGTCCGCACTGGTGTTCGCGTTCGGTCGCTCCGCCGAGGTCCGCGACGAGAACACGGGTGGCGTCCACACGTGGACCATCGTCGGCGCTGGGGAGGCCGACCGCGCGCGCGGCAGGCTCTCCGTGCAATCCCCCGTCGGCAAGGCCCTGTTGGACCAATCCCCCGGTTCCACCGTCGAGATCCCCGTTCCAGGCGGCACCCGCCGACTCACGATCCAGCGCATCCTCTAGACGACCCCGTCCCCGCGATTCCACAACGGGCAGGTCCGATCCCGGGCACGACCGGCCGCTACCTGCGGGTTGTCAGCCCGAGCCGTGCGGCCTCGGCGGCAGCCTCGCCGCGGGTGTGTACGTTGAGCTTGCGCAGGATCGCCGAGACATGGTGGTCGACGGTTTTCTCGGAGAGGACGAGACGCGCGGCGATGGTGGCGTTCCGCAGCCCTGCGGCCAGCATTGCGAGCACCTCGAGCTCGCGTACGGTTAGGCCGGCTGGATTCTCGCGCGTGCTCGGCCGCGGGCCTCGGGGCACCCCGCGGATCCCGCGCTTACGCAACCGCCGCGCGACGATCGCCGCAGCGCTACGGGCTCCGAGCGACTGGAGGTCCTCGACCGCCTGACGCTGCGCGGCTCCGTCGTCGCCGTCAGCCATCGCCAGCGCTGCCTCATACGGACAGCCGATCATCCGCCACCGCTCGGCGGCCGCCTGCCAGTCGCCCGCCCGCGAGAGCCGATACGGCTCGGCGGCCAGCTCCGGGCGGAACTCGTCGCGGAGACCCGCGCGCCAGCGCCAGCAGGCGAGTTCGCCGACGGCCCATGGCTCTTGGCGGTCCAGCGCCAGCGCAAGCGCCGCTTCGGTTGTGCCGGCGACGCGGTCCTGACAACCGGCCAGCCAGGCCGCCTCAGCCCGGGCGGCAGCGACCTGTGCGATCCGGTCCAGCTCAAACGTCGGAGTCACCAGTGCGTTCGCCTCCTCGAGCGGCGCGAACGCCTCGGGGTCACCCCTCCGCGCCCGCACCAGGCCAAGCGTCGTCAACGCCCAGGAACGCCCGACGTGCGCGGCGCGGGGATCACGCAAAACCGACGCGGCCAGATCGGACGCTTCCTCCAAGTGCCCGGTATCCAGCGCAAGACGGGCGCGACTCGCGAGCAGGTATAGCCGAAACGTGTCCAGTCCCCGATCCGCGCAGTACGCAAGGCCAGCCTCGAGATGCTCTGAGGCGATCTCGAACCGCCGATACCGCACCGGGAACATCACAAGGCGGCTGAAGGTCAACCCGGCGAGCTCTTCATGGCCATGGCGCAGCGCTTGCTGCAGCGCCGCCTCGAGCCCGATGCGGCCACCGTCCGCATCGCGCCGGAACTCCGCGGCGCCGATATTGCTGAGCGCGTATACCTCGGCCTCGGTATCACCGAGCGAGCGCGCGAGCTTGAGCGCGCGATTACCCCACGCCAACGCTTCGGCGGTGTCCTCGACGACCATCCGCCGCTGCGACACGTTCGCGTAGGCCATCGCAAGCTCGTGCCCGGCCGGCTGCTGCTCGAGCAGCTCGATCGCCTCGAGCACGAGCGGCTCTGCCTCTGACGCTCGCCCCGCAAAAAACAACAGACGCGACAACACTCTCAGCGCGTTTCCCTCCCCGTGCTGGTCCCCCACCTGACGGTGGCATTCGAGAGCCTCTCGCTGGGCGTCGATCGCCTCATCGATCTGCGACGTCAAATAGCACTCCTCGGCGCGACCCTGGAGCAACCCGGCACACACCTCAGCCGGCTGCCCATCAGCAAACCGCAACGCGCGCGCGTACTGGTCGGCCGCCTCGCGGTGGGCGCCCGACGCGGCGGCGCGCGCCGCTGCGCGCGGCGCCCACTGCAGCACGGCCTCGGCGTCGCCGGCCGCATCGGCGTGGTGCGCCAACCGCGCGAAGTCCGGATCCTCTCCGAGCGCAAGCGCAGCGAGGGCAGCACGATGGAGGGCGAGTCTTCGATTCGGGGGCATCGCCCCCTCCACCGTCATACGAGCAAGCTCGTGGCGGAAGGCAACGTTCGTTGGTCCCGACCTCAGGACCCCCGAAGCGAGGCACTCATCGACGTGGTCGACGAGCCGCCCCGCGAGAGCTTGCAGGAGCGACACTTCAACCTGTCCAGGGACGATCGCGACGGCCTCGAGTAGGCGCCTTGCTTCCTCGGACAGGCGCGAGGCGCGTGCGAGCACCGCGTCCCGTACCGTCTCGGGAAGCCGCTCACCGCCTGCGGCAAGCACCTCGGTCACGAAAAACGGATTGCCGGCCGTGCGCTCGTAGAGCTCTCCCGGGTGGAGCCGATGCGGTTCGGCTAGCGCCGCCACCCCAGCCCGCGACAGCGGCGCCACCCTCAACCTTGCCGAACGGCCGGCCACCTCTCCGAGCACGAGACGTAGCCCCGGCGCGCGGTGAAGCTCGTCGTCCCGGTAGCTCGCCAGCGCGAGCGCGGGCACGGATGCGATGCGCGTCGCCAGCAGCGTGATCACGTCCAGCGTGGCCTCGTCCGCCCACTGGAGATCCTCGAGGACGAGCACGGTCGGCGGCCGCTCGCGCAACTCGTCCAGCACCGCCGCCGCGACCTCGTACGGTCTCCCGGCGCCCGCGATCAGCTCTGCGAGCTCGCCCGCCGTAGCCTCGGCGACGTCCACGAATGGGCCCAGCGGACGCGGCGTGCGTAGTGGCTCGCACGCCCCCCACAGAACTCGCACCGGTTTGATTTGGCGCTCACAAAAATGCCGCAGAAGCGCAGTCTTCCCGACGCCCGCTTCGCCGCCAATCCACACGAACGCTCCTCCTGAACCGGACCGCACGCTCGCGATCCGGACATCCAACGCGGCGATCAACTCGTCGCGCTCGAGCAACCCCGGGTCAAGACCTCGAGCGGATTCGGTCACCATTTCGAACTCCGCGTTGTTCGCGCTGCCCCGGCCCCATATCGCACCCAGTCTCCCAGGCCGGACAGCGCCCGTAAAGCAGCCGGCCGTGTTCGCGGACGCTAGGGGATCATCGGGAGCAGCGTCAGCTCACGAGGCTCGCTGCCCTGGCGCGCCTGGCAGTACGCGGTCAACTCCTCGTAGACAGCGGCGCCGCACACGCGGCGGAGTTCGGCCTCCATCGTGACGTACAGCGGTTGATCGGCGTTGAACGCGTCCGGATGCTCGGTGCACCACCAGTCGAGGATTCCCTCCCCGCCCCAATCGACGGTCCGGCACGGGCGCACGATCGTGGTCTTGGTGTCCTCGTCGATATCGAAGAACAGCGGGACCTGCCAACAGATCCGCGGCTTCCAGTCGATCGGGTCCTCGTCGCGGCGCAACGCCGCAACGTGAAACGCACACCCAGCCCCGCCGGGATGATCCACACGGTTATGGAAAATGCACGCGCCGCGGTACAAGCGGGTGTGGACGCTATCCCGCTTGAACCGCGCCTTGCCCCACGCGTCCCGACCGCCGCGCGCCAGCGCCACCCGGCGGTTTTGCCAGTCCTCGTCGGTCAGCTGCCCGACGCGTCCACGGATCTTCTTGAGATCTTCGCGGCCGGGCGCGTCGCCGTCGCCCTGGTAGATCTCGACGCCCTCGACACAGCAGCCGCGGGCGGTGCGCTGGAGCCTGGTATCGGGGCAGCCGTGTCCCCAAATACACCGGTAGTTGGACAGCATGAACGTCAGGTCGAACTCCCAGCTCCACCCATCGGCATCCTGGAACGTGACCGACTCGCGCGTGAGCATCAGCACCTTCCTCAGTAAACGACCCGCAGCCGAGGACCCGACAATACCGCCATGTTGCGCCGTGACTGACAGAGGCGTTTCAGGCGAGCAGAACCGAGAGCGCGAAGCCGAGCGTGCCCGTGCCGCCGGGCAGCGCACGCCGGTCACGGATCCGCTGCGCGTAGGTCAGGGTCTGGGCGGTCGGGCTCGCGTCCAGCTGATAGATCCGAAGTGACCTGGGCGATGAGCCTGCCGGACTTCCGCCATCCGCGCACGCGCCATTCGAGGTGACGTCCTGACCTGAACGGATCGGTCGAGTTTGCCTCGATCACCAAGGCCGCCGAAGGACGGTGCGTGCCACCACTCTGGCGGCTAGAAGCACGCCAAGAATGATCAGCTCGATACCGAAGAACACCACCGGAACGAGGATCAGTAGGAAGGCGATGACGGCTGCCGTTACCAGCAGCCCATCTCCGAGATCGAGGTTGCCCAAGCTCAGCCAGTCCGACCCGAGGTAGTTCAGCGACTCGGCGGCGACTTCACCACGGCGCGGCCGGTCCAGTCTAGGGCGGCGGGTCAGCCATCTGCGACCCACTCTCCACTCAACACCATCCGGCGCAACCACCCGCCTGGGTCCCAGATGAAGAGCCATCCGTTCGGAGATACCCGAATCCGAGCCGCGAGTTTCGTGTCTGAGATCTCGGATCCCGCCGCCGCGAGCGCAGCAACGGCCCGTCAGTCGTTGCCCCCTTCGACCGCGTGCAGTCCGGGCCGGCTATCGGGCATGGATTCGTCGAGCTCAGCGGAAAGCGCTTCGCTCTCGAACTCGGCGAGTGCCTCCTCGCACGATGCGACGGCCGCGGCGGCCTCCTGACGGCCGGGCGCATCGAAGTAGTCGCGAGCACGGATGGCGGCAAACCACTTCTGATAACGGGCGAGGTCCGCGTCGGACTCCTCCAGCTCGGTGTACGTGGTCCGGCCGCGGCGGCGCTCGAGCTGGAGCTCCTCGTGGAACTGCCGCGTGCTCTCCACCAGCTCGCCGTACTCATCCGTCCGCTCGCGCTGGATCGCGTCGATCACCACCGCCTCCTGCTTTGAGTCCGTGAGGTGGGTGCGAAGCATCTCGCCATGGCCGCCCTCTTCGCGCAGTCGGGTCACGACTCGCGCCGCGGCGCGCGTCGTCTTCGGCGTCGCCGGGAGCAGACACACCGACTGCTGTAGGTAATGAGCCCCGAGGCTGCGCAGATTGCGCCATGCGTAGACCCGGAGCGTCGAGGTTCCGCCGGGCGGGGTCGAGACGGTGATCAGCAACCAGTCGCGTGACACGGGATCACCATGATCTCAGACGTCGGACGGTGGCCTATCCTACGCATCACGCGTTTCATGGCGAGTACAACGGACCGTGGTGCTCGGCAGCGCCCCTCGGCGAGATCTCCAAAGTCCGTGCGAAACGCGCGCTGCGCACGCTCCGCGACGACCATGATCCCTGACAGCTCTTACTGTTACTGTCAGCATGTATTACACGTTTCATCCCTAGTGCAACGCAAGCGTCACCGCGCGCGGAGCCGACGAATCAGTCATTTACCCGACCTGTCAGGTCACTAACTGTCCACACGGGCAGTCTGGGGTTGACGCGGCGTCTCGCCCGTGTTAGGGAGTACCACGGTTAGAACTACGCCCAGGCAAAACGACGCTATAAGTCAACTGATTGAGGGAGGTTTAGATGGGATTTTTGCTCCTCGGGGTCGACAGCTTGATCGCTTGCTTCGCTGTCGGAACCATTGTTAGTCGTAGCTCGTGGCTGCTTTACGCCACGCTCTTCGGCGTATGCGATGCAGGTGGATTCCTGCTCGGGACGTGGCTCCATTGGAGCATCCCGGACGGCACAGCCAGTGTCATTGAGACAGCGGTCCTGGTCGGCTTGGGCGTGTACTGGCTCGGTATCGCGCTGTATGCGCGGCGGATTGCCGAGACCCGGTGGGTTTGGGCTCTTCCGATCGTGCTGAGTATCGACAACATCACCTATGGTCTGATCGACCACGCGTGGTCCCACTCGGTGGCGGTCCAGGCCCTAGAGCAGCTGGTGTCCAGCGCGTTGCTCGCGGGTATCGGCCTCCTCGCGAGCGCCGCAGTCATGCGCGTAGTCCCGGGCTCGAGGCAGCGGAGCGCTACTTTCGCGGCCGGCTTCGCTGGGGCCGCCTTGATCGTCGCGGCGCCGGTCCTGCTCGCGGTCGGTTAACCGAGACGGAAACGTTCTGCCGAGATTCTGGTCAGCGGTCGCCCTGGCGCGAGTCCTCGCACGGGCACCGCTGACCCGTCGGCGTCGGCGCTACACAGCGCATGCGTTCGCAGATTCGTCAATCGCCGCGGCCCACGGGTTCCGTGCGTCCACGCACACCCTCGCCCGCGTCGACTGCCCTGACGGGAGGCCCCTCGAGCGAAGACCGGCGACACCTCAAACGTGGCCGGCGGTGGTCGCCCGTGTAGTGGTTGCCTTGGTTGTCGTCGCCATACCGCTCGCGGCGCCGATGCTTACCTACATGGCACGGGCGATGATCAGGTGATCGGGGCGGATCGTGGAACGGCCGCGGGGCCGGAGGGGCGGCAGGACTCCGCGCGACGGCGGCCGCTCGGAGCCGGGAGCTGTTCGCCGACGGCCAGGGAGCCGTTCTGCCGAGCATCGACGGTCTCGATGGGGCTGCCGTCGAGCTCACCGCGCGGGAAAGGAGTTGGTGGCGCCTACGCGGCAGGGGCTGACCAACCAGCAAAGCGCCGAGCGGCTCGTCCTGTCGGTTCGGACCGTCGAAACCTTCCTTTACCGCGCGATGCGCAAGCTCGGAGTTAGCGGCCGACGGCAGCTCTGAGTCGCGTCGGGTGCAGCGCCCACTGACAGACTTTGGCTATGAGCGAGAGCGCGGTGTATGTCGCACCGGCCGTGGCCGCGGTCCGATCGCTGTGGGATCGCAGCGGCTCGCGTGCGGGGCCGGTGATCGGCGCGCAGCTTTCTGCGTTCGCCGACGCGTTGGGCGATGCCTACGCCGCGGGCGAGCCCGCTGCTGCGGTGCTCGTGAGCAACTGGCTCGAGGCCCCGCTCTCGCGCGCCGAGGATCGGAGCACCGACGACGACCTACCCTCGGCCGGCCCGCTGTCCGTGCGACACGCGCGCCTCATCGTCGCCCGCGACCACGGATTCGCGTCGTGGTCGAGCGTTGGTGGCGAGTGCGATCCGGACTTTGAGCGCGCCGTGGACGCGGTCCTGTTCGGTCGAATCGAGGAGCTGGATCGCCTGTTAGCCGATGTCCCAGATCTCATCCGGCGTCGATCGGCGTACGGCCACAGCGCCATGCTGCTGCACTACACGGCCGCCAACGGGGTCGAAATCCGTCGCCAGGTCGTACCGGCCAACGCCGCCGAGATCGCCGCCCGGCTCTTGGATGCAGGGGCGGATGCCACCGCGACGTTCCACGCGTATGGAGGAACCCCCGACACGCTGGCGATGCTCAAATCGAGCGCACACCCTCGGGCCGCGGGCGTAACTGCGGAGCTCGAGCGGGTGCTCGCGTTCGGCTGAGCCACGAGCCAGACGGGGCATCCACCTCCGGGCGCCGCGGCCTGTCACCCAGTCGTCACCCGCACGTAGCTCCCGTGGCGGAAGTCCTCGACGAGCCCCGGATGGGACGGACGCCAACCGAGTTCGGCCCGAGCCCTGGCCGCGGCGGTGCCCTGATCGAGCAGCAGAACCTCGGCGAAATAGTCGCCCAAACGCGCGCGAGCCTCCTCCTCGGAGCCGGGTACGGCTCCCCCAGCGCCGACGGCGACGGCGGCGGCCTCGGTGAGCTCGGCAAGCGTCGGGTTCAATCCATCGCCAACCACGTAGCGGCCGCGAGCCGAATCGTCTTCTAACGCGCGCCGGAAGAAATCCGCCAAGTCCGCAACGTGGACCGTCGACCAGTGCTGTCGTCCGGTGCCGAGGATGATCAAGTTGCCGTCGCCGTCGCGGGGTGAACCGAGAATCACCCCGGGGACCCCTCCCCCGCCGTCACCGTAAGCGGTACTCGAAACGATCACCACTCCGCGCATCCCATCCGCACCCACGACGCGCCGCTCGATCGGCTCCTTCCATGCCACCATCGCGGGGGCATTGATCGGGGACTCCTCGCTGATCGAGAGGTTGTCCCCATAGACCCACAGTCCGCTGATCTGGAGATAGGGCCTGCCGGTACCGTCGAACGCGTCGATGACCGCGTCGACCACAGCGGAGTCAAGGTCTGCGCTGGTGGCATCCCCCGGACTCGCCGTGTGGATCGCTCCGTCCAGACCGCTCAGGAGGCTCACGACCGCCGACCGATCGTAAAGGTCGACCACGGCCGGGGTGGCTCCACGTCCCGAAAGGCGGTCGGCTTGCGCGTCGTCGCGGACGAGCGCGACCACCTCGTGGCCGTGCGCCCGGAGTTCGGTGAGTACGTGGGACCCAATGAATCCCGTTGCACCGGTGAGCGCGACTTTCATGAGTTTCCGCCTCCTGTCTGACCTCGTCGGTTCATCAAGCGCCGACTCCCGACGAGCTACGAGTGACAATAGATCAAGCGCTTGCTTGAGAATAACTGCGGACGTGGTCTTTGTCAAGCGAGTGCTTGAATTGTTCTCATTTGCTTGACGTGTATTCAAGCGTATGCTTGAATAACAGCAATGGAACCGGCGAAAGCGGACCAGCGTCGCGAGGCGGGTCTGCGGACACGGGCGCGGCTCTTGGACGCGGCGCTGGACCTGATTTCGGAACGGGGCGAAGACGCCGTGACGCTGCGTGAGCTGACGGATGCCGCCGGCGCGAACGTCGCCGCGGTCAGCTACCACTTTGGCTCGATGAAATCAGTCTGCGCGGCGGCGATCGAGCGTGCGCTCGAGCGCTACCTCGACGCTCAGCAGGACGCCGTGAACACGCTCGGCCCGGAGTCGACGCTCGAGGAATTGGCGGCGGCGTTCGCTCGGCCGATGATCCGCGCGCTCGCGCTGGGCGGACGAGATCTCGCAGTGTTGCGCCTCGTGGCGCGCGCCGCGATCGATCCCCCAGAGAGCTGGGACCGCTTCGATGCGAGGTTCGACGGGATTCGTGCCGCCGTCCGTCCAACGCTCAAGGCAAACGTTCCTGGGGTCAAAGACCAAGAGCTGATCCTCCGCGAGCGCTGCGTGGCGGGAATGATCAACTGGCTGGCCCTCGCCCCCGTGGGCGCCGAACTCGGAAAGAGGTCCGAGAAGCAGCTCGAACGGCTGCTCGTTCCAATCATCGCCGGCGCCTTTCGCGGCACCAGCGCCGCCTGACACCGAGCCGTCGCACGGCTCAGGTCGCGGCCACGACCCTCGCTGTTGCCGACGACATCCGAGCTAGCGGCGGTCCCGGCCGGCGGAGCCAACCGCGAAGGACTCCGCGTCGAGGAGGTTCGCCGAGGAGCTTCCGACCGCCGCCGTGTAGATACCGGGCACGACGTCCCATCCGCCCGTGCGGTTGCTGAACGTTCTCAGCGTTTGGTTGGTGATCGGGAAGGAGACTGTCTGGCTCTGGCCCGGCTGCAGATCCACCTTGTCAAAGCCCTTGAGGCTCCAGATGGGCTCGCCGGCGGCTGCCGGGAAGTGGAGGTAGAGCTGGGGCACCTCGGTACCCGGCTGGCGCCCGGTGTTGGTGATGGTGACCGATGCGATCCTTGATCCGTCGCGCTCGGTGGAGATCGTCAGATGACGGTAGGTGAAATGGGTGTACGAGAGGCCGTAGCCGAACGGGAACAGCGGGCGCTGGCCCGTGGCCTGATACCAGCGGTAGCCGATGTCGAGTCCCTCACTGAACGCCTCGGTCAGATCGGTGGGCGTGGCGGTGTTCGGGGTGAACACTCCGGGGTAGGTCGCCGGAGTCTGGCCCGGCCCTTGCCGCTCGCTGGCCGGGAACGTCTCCGGCAGCCGGCCGCCAGGAGCGGCGTCGCCGAACAGAAGGTCGGCGACCGAGCGCCCGAACTGGTCGCCTGGATACCACATCTCGAGCACGCCCTTGACCTCATGCAGCCATGGCATCAGCACGGGCCCGCTGGTGTTGAGGACCACGATGGTGTTCGGATTGGCGCGCGCGACCGCTTCGATCAGCTCGTCCTGGGCCCCGGGAAGCTCGAGTGTCGAACGGTCGACACCCTCGCCATTGGACTCACCGACGAACACGGCGGCCACGCTCGACTTCTTCGCGGCGGCGACGGCGTCCGCGATCAGGGCGTCGGGAGCGGCGACGGTGCCCGAGGTCGGCGTGTCCGGACCCACCATTCCGAGTTGCACATACGGCCCGATCTTGATCGTGGGCGCCACCTCGAGCGCGAGTTGCTGCGGCGGGATGATCCCGACTGCGGCCTGCCGGGGTGAGTAGTCGAGCCTGAGATTGACGGCGTGTCCGGCTTCGAGGTACACAGCGACCTGGTTGGCGTAGCCGAACTGCCCGTCGAGGTTCTGCAGTTCGAGAACGCCGTTCAAGTAGAGGCTCGCGGTTCCGCCGTCGCCAACCGAGAAGTCGTACAGCCCGGTGGTCGGCGGAGTGAATGTCCCGGTGTACCTGACCGACCAGCCGTTGATCTTGATCATGCCGCCCTGCCCGTTGGGCGCGCCGGGAGCCACGGCCGAATTCGGGATGCCGCCGTTGAGGTTCACGCCGTTTTCGATATCGGTCAGGACCGCCGGGCCGGACCAGTCCCGCGTCCCGAAATAGGTTGCCGTGAGACCGGGTGACCCTCCGTTGGCGGCGGTCATCAGCGAGGATTCGGTGCTCGTGGTCAGGAGCGGCAACTCAGGCGTGTCGGGTTGCTCGCCGATCGGCGCCGCGCCCTGGGCATAGTTGACCGCCGTGCCGGCCGGCGCACTGTCCTGGATGCCCTGAAGCGGCGTGACCTGGTTGGACTGAACCGGCGGAACGTAAGCGGAGCCCGGCTCGGCGTAGATCGGAGCAGCGGACGCGCTCGGACCGATCACAGCGATCGAGGATGCCGAGCTCGAGAGTGGCAGCACCTGGCCGCTGTTCTGTAGCAGGACCGCGCCGTCGTCGGCGATCGTCTCGTTGGTGTGATTGATCGCGGGCGTGATCACGTTCGCGGTGTTGCTCGGCGGACCCGCGGGTGGGTTGTCGGTCAGACCGACCTTGAACGACGCAACCACCTGGTCATAGATCATCCGATTGAGCGTCGACACCGGCACCTCGCCCGCGGTGACGGCTTGTTGCAGCGTCTCACCGTCGAACGTGGTGGCGCAGTTGTCACAACCCGCATTAAGCGAGGCCGCGAGGCTGTGCTGGGCATCGGGGAAGTCCGGTCCAATGGCGCCCTCGAAGCCATACTCGCTCCGCATCTCGTTGAAGATGTAGGCGTCCTGGCAGTCGAACACGCCGTTGACCTCGGGGAAGGCGCACATGATGTTGCTCGCGCCCGCCTCGGCGCCGGCGCCGAACGGCGCCAGATACAGCTCGTTCAGCGTCTTCAGCGACATGATCTCGTTGTTCGGGAAGCTCGCCGGCGCGTTCGGTCCCGAAGCGGTTGGCGCGTCTCCGGCTCGCCCTGTCTCTTGGGTGTAGGCGCCGATGTGCTTCATCATGTCCTCGACGTGGTGCTGCTGGATCGCGGGTATCTCGGCGGCGCCGAGCGTTCCCGTCAGGAACGGATCCTCGCCGAACGACTCCGCCTGACGGCCTTGGTGCCACGTCCGCATCAGGTCGAGCACCGGGGCGTTGATCTGACTCTTGTTGCGAGCGCGGGCCTCCTGTCCAAGCTCGTTGCCGTATTGCGCGGCCATCGCGGTGCTCCAGGTGGCGCCGAGAACGATCGGCGCCGGGGACTGAGCGACACCGTTGCCGGTGACGTCGCCAGCCGGGCCGTCGCCACCGGTCGGCATGACGATCCCCATGCTCGTGAACGTCTTATTCTGATCGGTGAGGGCGGTCACCTTCTGGCTGATCGTCGGCAATGCCGCCACGACGAACTGCGCGCGGCATGCAGGGCTGTAAGAGGGATCCAGCCACGGCTGGTTCTGGCTGGCCGGTGGCGTCGGGCATGCCGAGGCGGCACGCGCGTCCCGACTCGCGCCGGCGCTCAGGGCAAGGACCGCGACGACCGTGGAGAGCGCAGTCAAACCGCGCCACGCGTGCCTATGAGCAGCGACGACGTTCAGCATCGGATCTCCTCCCCCGGAACCGCTGCGACGCCCTCCCCGGGACGCCGAAACCAGAACCTCCTGTGTGTAGTTCGTCGAACCGTATACACTCCGCGTGCATCGCGTCAAATTGATCTTTTTTGTGAGAGGTATCGACCGTGTCGATGGATCCCAGGGTCCGCCCGCTCGCCGGTGTCGACCTCAACCTGCTCAAGGCACTCGACGCGCTGCTCCAGGAGCGGAGCGTCACGCGCGCCGCGCGGCGCCTCTCGCTGACCCAACCCACGATCAGCGCTGCGCTCGCGCGCTTACGCCTACTGTTCGACGACGAATTGCTCGTCAAGACCGGGCGGACGATGCGCCCAACTCCGTTCGCCGAGACGCTGGCGGTCCGCGTGCGCGAGCTCCTCGGCGAGCTCGAGGACATCCTCGCTTCCCACACGGACTTCGACCCAGCTCGCGGCGAGCAGACGTTCCGAGTGTTGGCCACCGACTACAGCGCGCTCATCCTCATTCACCCGCTAATGGAGGCGCTCGCCACCGAGGCGCCCAATGTTCGGATCTACCTGGAGTCCCGCGACATCGCGGAACACGGCGACCGGCTGCAGAGAAGCGACATCGACCTCGCGATCGTTCCCGAACGCTTCAGTCGAACGACCACGCTTCCCGCCGAGCCGCTCTTCAGCGACCGATTCGTGGCCGTGGCATGGCGCGGGAACACCGAGGTCAGCGACCCGCTGACGTTCGAGCAGCTTGCCCATCTGCCCTACCTCACCTACAGCCTGGGCCCGCTGGCGTCGATGGTCGACACGCTCCTCCGGGAACTGGGCCATTGGCGTCGCGCCGACACGGTCGTCGAGAGTTTCGTGATGGGGCCATTTCTCTTGCGAGGAACCCGCCACGTCGCATTCGTGCAGCAAAGACTCGCCAACTCGCTCCAGGACGCCGCCGAGCTGCGAATGCTGGAGCCGCCTTGCGAGATCCCTCCGGTGGTGGAAACGCTCACCTGGCACCCGCGGTCGACCAACGATCCGGGCCACCGCTGGCTGCGACAACGGATCCTCAAAGTTGCGCAAGGACTTCCGTCGTAGGCAGCGGAAAGGTCGGGCGGTCTCGACGAGCCGGCGAGCGAGTCTCCGTGCCGACCCGCCTCACCAGCCGTTGCGGTGAACGACCTCGTCGAACGGCCGGCGCTTCAAGCGGGTCCCGGGCCTCAGCGGCCGGTCCGCCGGGTAGCCGAGATCCATCACGAACGCTACGAGCTTGTCCTCGGGAACGTGGAGGACCGACCTCGCCAGGTCCTGATCGCCGACGGCCGAATGACCGCTGCCGATCCCTCGATCTGCGGCGGCGATCATCATCTGCATGGTCGCCTGCCCGATGTCGAAACGGTTGCGCTCGCGGGCGCGGGGCTCCTGCTCGTCCGGGATCACCATCGCGATCGCGGCTGCCGCGTTCGCGATATGCCCGCCACCACGCCATACCGTCGAGAGCTCACGCAGCATCTCCCGTTCGGTTACCACGACGAAATCCCACGGCTGATTGTTCTGCGATGAGGGTGCGATCCGGCCGGCCTCGAGCACGCGGTCGAGGTCCGCGTCGGGGATCGCTCGGTCGGCGAACTCGCGGACGTTCCTCCGAGCGGTGATGGCATCCCAGGTCTCCATCTACAGCCTCCTCACTCCTGGCCGGCGATTTGCATGCGGTCGGTACAGTCCTGCAGCCTACGGATCTACGCGTCGGGGACCGGTGTCCTGCCACCCGCAGGGCGATGGACGCTCAGCTCAGCTCCTGGATGCGGACCAGGTTGCCCGCGGGATCGCGGAAGGCGCAGTCGCGAACCCCGTACGGCTGGTCTGTCGGTTCCTGCACGACCTCGGCGTCACCGGCCTGCAGCCGCTCGAACGTCCCGTCGATGTCGTTGGTCGCCAGGTTGATGCTCGCGTAGGTGCCCTTGGCCATCATCTCGGCGACCGTGCGGCGCTCGTCGTCGGTCAGCCCGGGGGTCGCGGCCGGCGGATACAGAACGATGGACGTCTCGGGCTGGTCCGCGGGGCCGACCGTGATCCAGTGCATGCCGCCGAATTCGACGTCGTTGCGGACCTCGAAGCCGAGGGTGTCGCGATAGAAGGCCAGCGACTCGTCCGGGTCGTTGTGCGGAAGGAGGGTGCTGTGGATCGTGATGTTCATGCCGGTCACTGTAGGTGCGGACCCTTGACCGCCGCTTCTCGATTCCTGATCGGTTTCGTCACCTGCTTGGCCACGCACGAAGGCATGCCCGCCGTGGCGCGTGCCTGCTCCCGGCGGTAGGCGCTGGGCGGCATGCCGACCAGTTCGGTGAAACGAGTGCTGAAGGTCCCGAGGGACGAGCAGCCGACCTCGAAACAGACCTCGGTGACACTGAGGTCACCACGCCGCAGCAGCGCCATTGCGCGCTCTATGCGGCGCGTCATCAGGTAGCTGTAGGGCGACTCGCCGTAGGCGAGCTTGAATTGTCGGCTGAGGTGTCCGGCGGACATGTGCGCGCCGCGAGCCAGCGCCTCGACGTCCATTGGCTGCGCGTACTCCCTGTCCATCCGGTCGCGCACGCGCCGCAGCCTCGCCAGGTCGCGCAGGTGCTCAGCCTCGGCAGGTCCAGCGGTCACCTCCGGGATCCTGTCACGTGCCAGCGACGCCCGGCGCGGTCGGCGCCGTGGCCGAGGTCGATAATCCAGTTCGCGCGCGCCTAGGGTTCGTCGATAACGATGACCGAGTTGCCGCGCGTCACCGGCGCCGTGGACGCGGGTCAGATCGTGGATGCCGGCATCTTGTAGTGCCGGCGACGGCGTGTCCGTCGGGGCACTCATGGGTCCTGCAGCAGCCCGAGCACGTTGCCGTCGGGATCGGTGAACGGGGCGACCACCCGGCCGCCGCCGACCTCGCGCGGCGAGTCCTTCACGGCGCCGCCGGCGGCGGTCACCTCGGCCAGCTTCGCCTCGATGTCCGACACGTGCCAGTAGGCCACCGGCGACGTCATGCCCTGCGGCCCGCCCGCCGGCACCAGGCCGATGTGCTGACCCTCAGCGTCGAAGCCGACGTAGTAGTCCGCGTCGGCCGTCGGCGCCACGCCGAGCAGAGCGGCGTACACCGCCTTGGCCGCGTCCAGATCCGAAACTGGATGCAGCACTGTCTTGATGCCCTCGGTGGCAGAGTTGGTCATCGTCACTCCTAAATTCCGTGAGTGGGTGATCTCGATGGCGGTCAGGCTAGCCCGAGGCCCCGTGAGGTGCTTCTCGATTCCTGATCGGTTCGTCCGAGGGGCCGTGACATTGCTCCTTGGGTGTAACGTCGGCTCGCATGAGCTTCCGCGGGGAGCAGCGAGGTCGCCCCGCACCGGCCCGTAGACCCCAATTCCCGATCACGCCCGGACGGGTCGGCGCGCTCGGATCGCTCATCGTCGTCGCGGTGGCGATCATCGCGATTGTGATCGACTCCGGCCCGGATGGGCGCCCGCATCCTGCCAGCGCCAGTTCGACCGCGTCTGCCCCGCCGCCGAAGAGCAAACAGACGACCCGCACGAGCGTTAAGGCGGGCATGGCGAGCGTTCCGATCCTCGTCTACCACGTGATCAACTCGCAGCCCGCCGGAAGCTCGGCCAACCCGGCGCTGTACGTGCCGACGTCCGAGTTCTCGAGCCAGATGCAGACGCTCAAGGCAAACGGTTGGCGTGCGGTTACGCTCAACCAGCTTCAGGCCTACTGGACGCACGGCACCTCGCTTGGATCCGGAAACCCGTTCGTGATCACGTTTGACAACGGCTACGGGTCCCAGTACACGAACGCCCTGCCGGTGCTGAAGGGACTCGGCTGGCCGGCGGTCGAGAACCTGCAGGTGAACGGCCTTTCGCCGTCGGATGGCGGGCTCTCGGGCGCGCAGGTCCACGGCCTGATCGCCGCCCATTGGGAGCTCGACACCCAGGGCCTCGATCACACCGATCTGACCACGCTCGATCCCGCCCAGGTCGCCAACGACCTCACCACGGCACGGCAGCAGTTGCAAACCACCTACGGCGTTACGGTGAACTGGTTCAGCTATCCCTCAGGCGACTACGACCCGACCGTGACCGCCGCGGTCCGTGCCGCCGGATACGTCGGCGCGACTACCGTCAATCAAGGGTGGGCCAGCGCGCAGCAGGATCGCTTCCGGCTGCCGAGGTTGCCGGTCACCGCCGGCACCACCCCTTCGCAACTGATGGCGCAGATCGCGGCGGCCAAGGCCGACACATCGGTCCCCTCCTCATACAGCGCTCAGGGACTCGCGTAGCCCAGGTCCATGCGAGCGAATCCTCACACGCGACCGACCCCGATCGGCAGCCCACAACGGCCCGAGAGTACGATCTGCGCCAGCGGGCGGCGCCGTTGCCAAGGATCGGGGGCCGGTGACGAAGGTTTCAAATGTGGAGGACGTGCGCGGCGCTCGCGCGTCCGAGTGGGAGCAGTCGTTCGAGACGCTCACCGCGCTTGACGCAACCGAGACGTTGGGCGCCGAGGACGTGGAGGCGCTTGGTGAGGCCGCGTGGTGGACGGGCCGGTTACCGGAGAGCATCGCCGCCCGGGAGCGAGCAGTTGCCTCGTACGTCGCGACCGGACGGCCGCGGGCGGCGGCGCTTGTCGCCTTACGGTTGTTCTACACGTTCTCGGTCCGTGGGGACATCGCCCTGGCGACCGGTTGGCTCCGACGGGCGACCCGCCTGCTCGAGGGCGAGCCCGAGGGAATCGAGCACGGACAGCTGTGGTTGGCCGAGGCTCGCGTTGCTCGCGCCCGGGGCGATGCGGGCGCCGAGCTCGGATACGCGCGACGCGCGATTGCGCTGGGCCAGGAGTTCGGGGACCCCGATCTCGTGGCGCTTGGCCAGTACATCGAGGGAAGGCTCCTCGTACGCCAAGGACAGGTCTACGACGGGATGGCGACGCTCGACGAGGCGATGCTCGCCGCGGCGCAGGGCGAACTGGGTCCGATGGCGACCGGCCAGGTTTATTGCAACGTGATCGCCGCCTGCCATGAGCTCGGAGACCTGCGGCGCGCCGGCGAATGGACCGAAGCGCTGAGCGGTTGGTGTGCGAACCAGCCGGCCTCCGTGTTCCCCGGTCTCTGCCGCGTCCATCGCGCCGAGGTGATGCGTCTGCGCGGCGCCTGGTCGGAGGCGGAGCACGAGGCGCGCCGGGCCAGCGAGGACCTGCTCGAGTCGATGCCGGCGTTCGCGTCCGAGGCGTTCTACCAGCTTGGTGAGGTGCGGCGACGGCGCGGCGAGCTCGACGAAGCCGAGCTAGAGTTCAGACGGGCGAGCGATCTTGGCCGCGAGCCGCAACCCGGTCTCGCGCTCGTTCGGTTGGCGCAGGGCAAGACATCCGCGGCCGCGGCGGCGGTCCGGCGCGCGCTGGCCCAGGAATCGGACCGCTTGACGCGCGCCAAGCTGCTGTCGGCTCAGGTCGAGATCGGGGTCGCGAGCGGGGATGTGGGGAGCGCCCTGGCGGCCGCCGAAGAGCTCGGCGGGATCGCTGCGGCTCATGGGAGCACCGCGCTTCAGGCTGCTGCTGCGTTCGCCCGCGGCCGGGTGGAACTCGCCGTCGATCAGGTTCCGTTCGCGCTTGCCTCGCTGCGCCGTATTCGAGCGTCTAGGCGCGACCGTCGAATCGGCGCGCACGTCCGAGCTCATGAGCGCCCGGCGGCCAGTCGCCGGCCTAACCGCGCGGGAAGTCGAGGTGCTGAGGCTCGTCGCGGCCGGCAAGAGCAACCGCGAGATCGCGGCGGAGCTGTATCTCAGCGTGAAGACGATTGCGCGCCACCTTTCCAACATCTTCGGCAAGATCGACGGCTCCTCGCGGGCGGCGGCGACGGCGTTCGCCTACGAGCAGGGGCTGATCGACGAGGCGTAGTCGGGTCACACTGGGTCACATGACCCATGCGTCTCATCTCGAAGATGGGACGGATGGTCGATGACGGCGAACCTGCCTGAGCGGATCATCAACAGCATGCAAACCGAGGCATCAAACCAAGGAGGACCGATGGCCCTGACGCTGGCCGAGATGGTCGGCATCGCCCGCTCGCAGGCGCGCGAGATCTCCCCCGCCCAGGCAGCTGACGCGAGCAACCACGGACAGCTCGACCTGATCGTCGATGTGCGCGAGCCGGACGAGTACGAGGACGGCCATCTCCCCCGCGCGATCAACATCCCGCGCGGCGTGCTCGAGCTCCGCGCGGACCCCGCTTCGCCCGGGGCCGACGCCGAGCTCAGCGCGGACCGCGCAGCCAGGATCCTCGTTTACTGCACGAGAGGTCCCGGAGCGCGGTCGCTGTTCGCGTCGCAGACGCTGACGAGCATGGGGTACGAGCGGGTCGAAGTGCTCGGCGGCGGGCTGATGGCGTGGGCCCAAGCGGGCCTGCCCATCGAGGGCGAGACCGAGCCGGCGACGGCGTGACACCGACGGTACATCTGATTCACGGCAAGAAAACCAAGGAGGAAGCATGGCATTGCAGCTAGGCGCCGAGGCGCCCGACTTCGAGGCAGACACGACCGAGGGGACGATTCGCTTCCACGACTGGGTCGGCGACTCGTGGGCCGTACTGTTCTCCCACCCCAAGGATTTCACCCCGGTATGCACGACCGAGCTCGGCTACATGGCCAAGATCAAGCCCGAGTTCGACCGCCGCAACGTGAAGATCATCGGGCTGTCCGTTGACCCAAGCGATAAGCACGAACAGTGGGCGCGCGACATCGAGGAGACCCAGGGGCAGGCCCCGAACTACCCGATCATCGCCGACGGGGACTTCGAGGTCTCGAAGCTGTACGGGATGCTGCCCGCGGACGTTTCGGGGGATCCTGCCCAGCGCACTCCTGCCGATAACCAGACGGTCCGCAACGTGTTCGTGATCGGCCCCGACAAGAAGGTCAAGCTGATCCTCGTCTATCCGATGACGACCGGCCGTAACTTCGACGAGGTTCTGAGGGTGATCGACTCGCTGCAGCTCACGGCCGACCACAAGGTGTCGACGCCCGTGAATTGGCAGCCCGGCGAGGACGTGATCATCTCCGGATCGGTCAGCAACGACCAGGCGAAGGAGATCTTCGGGGAGTGGCGCGAGCCGAAGCCGTACATTCGGATCGTGCCCCAACCGAACAGCTCCGAGCGGTGATCCTCAAGCAGTACTACCTCGGCTGTCTTGCGCACGCCTCCTACCTGGTCGCCGATCAGGTGGGAGGCCACGCGGCCGTGGTCGATCCGCAGCGCGACATCGAGCAGTACGTCGCGGACGCCGAGGAGCTGAACTGCACGATCGAGCACGTGTTCTTGACGCACATGCACGCCGACTTCATCGCCGGGCACCTGGAGCTCCGCGACCGGGTCGGGGCGAAGATCCACCTTGGGGCGCAGGCCAACGCCGAGTACGAGTTCGCGCCGATGGCCGATGGGGATGAGGTGCTCCTCGGTCGCGTACGGCTGTCGGTGCTCGAGACGCCGGGTCATTCGCCGGAGTCGATCTCGATTCTCGTGTTCGATCCGGAGCAGAGCGCCGATCGTCCGCGTGCCGTGCTCACGGGCGACACACTGTTCATCGGCGACGTCGGACGCCCCGATCTGCGCGCCTCGCTCGGCTGGAGCGCCGATCAGCTGGCGAGCATGCTCTACGACTCGCTGCGCGACAAGCTGCTGCCGCTGCCGGATGACACGCTCGTGTATCCGGCGCACGGCGCCGGCTCGCTGTGCGGTAAGAACCTCTCGACCGACACCGTATCGACGATCGGCGTGCAGCGAACGTACAACTATGCGCTGCAGCCGATGAGCCGTGAGCGGTTCATCGAGATCGTGACGAGCGACCAGCCGGACACGCCGGCTTACTTCACCTACGACGCGGTGCTGAACGCACGTGAGCGGCCGACGCTCGACGACGCGCTCGCCCGCGAGTTGCGGCCGCTTTCGGTAGCAAAGTTGCTCGAGGCCGTTGCAGACGGGGCGCAACTTCTCGACGCGCGCGATCAGGCCGAGTTCGAGGGCGCCCACATCCGCGGCGCGCTCAACATCGGGCTCGTCGGCTCGTTCGCCACTTGGTGCGGGACGATCCTGGACCCGGGACGGCCGGTCGTTCTCGTCGCCGAGCCGGAGCGCGAGGTCGAGGCGGCGACGCGTCTCGGGCGGATCGGCTTCGACACAGTCGTCGGCTACCTCGCCGGCGGGATGCAGCAGCTCGAAGACGCACCCGACCTCATCGGACGGATCGAGAGGATCACCGCGGGTTCGGCCGCCGAGCAGCTGGACGCACCGGACCGCCCGTTGTTCCTCGACGTGTGCACCGCCCCGGAGTACGGCGAAGCTCACATCGAGGGCGCGGTGAACGTGCCGCTGTCGCAACTCTCCGAGCGCATCGGCGAGCTTCCGAGCGATCGCGCCATCGTGGTCTACTGCGCGAGCGGATACCGCTCGGCGATCGCCTCGAGCCTGCTCAGCCGGGAAGGGATGCCACACGTGGCGAATCTGGTGGGAGGTCTCGCGGCGTGGAATTCGGCCCAGCTCGCGACCGTGGCCCTATGACGGCCGGTCGGCGACCTGAACGTGCGCGGTCTGCCTATCGCCGTCGCGGACGTAGGCGATCGCCAGGGTCTCGTCGGGGTCGTGGTGGCGCAGCGCCGCGAACAGCTCTTCGACCGTCGTGACCTCTTGGCCGACGACTGCGGTCAAGACGTCGCCCGGACGGATACCTGCCTTGTCGCTCGGGCCGCCGGGCGTGACCGCGTACACGACGACACCGTCGCCGCCGACGTTCAACTCGCTCGCGATCTGCGGTGTGAGCTCCACTGGCTGCAGGCCGAGATAGGCGTGTTGGGCCCGGCCGTGCGCGAGTAGTTCGTCCGCGACGCGCGCTGCGGTCGCGGCGGGAATCGCGAAGCCGACCGCGACCGCGCCCTGCTGCGGCGGGACGTAGGCCACGCTGATACCGAGCACGTCCCCGGCCGAGTCCACGACCGCCCCGCCCGAGTTCCCCGGTGAGATCGCCGCGTCCGTCTGGATCAGATCTACGAGCGCCCGAGTCTCGGATGCCGATCCGGGGATCTGGCGATGCAGCCCGGACACGATTCCCGCGGTGACGGTCTTCTCGAATCCGAGGGGGCTGCCGAGCACGACGGCGAGGCTGCCGATGCGCGGGAGGGACTTTTCGAAATGAGCCGCGGGCAAGCCGCTGCGGCCGACGCGAATCACCGCGAGATCGGTGTCGGGGTCGGTCGCGGTGACCCGGCCGGGCGCCCGGTCGCCGTCCGCAAACGCGACCTCGACCTGCGACGCGCCGGCGACCACGTGGTTGTTGGTGAGGATCGTTCCGTCGGAGCGGTAGATCACGCCGCTACCGACGCCCTGATCGCCGCCGCCAGTTCGCGCGAGCACGGTCACGATCGAGGGCTGGGCCTTCTCGACCACGTCCGGGATCTGACCGAACGAATCGGCGGACCTCGTCACCGCCGACGGGGCTGTCGCGGATCCCGACGCCGCCGGCTGCGTTGACTCCGAGCCGCACGAGGCGATGCTTGCAGCCAGTGCGAGCGCGGCGGCGGCCGTAACGATCCGGCGTGGAAAGCGATTGATCATGGTCCAACTCTTTAGTTCTCGGGATACCGGGTTGATCGTGCCGCCGCGTGGTTGCCTCTCCAATGGGGGAAAGGCCTCATCCCTCGAAGATGGGGGCGCGCCCGCATCGAAAGTCGGACGAGTCGCTGCGAAGGTGACGGTATGGCCAAACTGCGCGACAGGTTCAAGCGATGACGGCCCTGACGATCGTTCTGATTGTCCTGGCGGCCGTCGGAATGGCCGCGCTCGAACTGTGGCTGTTCTGGCGATTGGGACGTAAGCTCAACGACCGGCAAACGGAGTCGCATGCAGCGACTCCTCGTCGATCTCACCGACGAGCTGTTCGAGCAGATCCTCGAGCGTGACGAGTCGTCCGACGGTGGCGCCGCGGTCGTCTGCGACAAGCACCATCTCGCGGCGTTCGTCGCGCATCCACCGGAGCAGCAAGGTGACCGGGATGCGCTCGTGGACGCGTGCAAGCGGCCGAAGCAGCTCGCGGAGTTCCACCGTTCGTTTGTCGATCGCCGCGGCCAGAAGGTCGTGCGCGTGCACAAGCCCGAGCGGCGCGTCGAGGCCCAGGCTGCGCTCGCACACCGGCAACCGCGTATGCCTGGATCGCACCGCGTGACGCGCCGCCCACTGGAACCCCACGTCGACGACGAGGAAGTCGATCTCGTCTCTTGGACGCATCACGTCGCCGGCGCGGCGGTCGGCAAACGCGAAGCCCCGCTCGGCGATCTCCTGCTCCTCGTGCTGGATCAGCCCGTGCTCCCGGCTCTGCGCTAGCAACTCCAGCAACTCGCCCTCGGAGTGCGGCGCGTGGCCGACCTCGCGCGCGGGAGGTATTCCGAAGGGGCGTAACAGCAGGTTGCCGAGCCCGTTGAACGCGTCGACGAGCGGCTTCGTCGCCATGTAGAACACGCGCATCGGGGGCGCCGCTCGCAGCGCCGTCTCGGTTGTGCGCGAGATCGCGACGCTCTTCGGCGCGAGCTCGCCCACCACCACATGCAGCACGGTGATCACTGCGAATGCCAGCGCCGCGGCGAGGGCGATCCCGGCGAGCTTGGCCTCGCTCCCAAACAGCGGCCCGAGCAGTTCCTCGAAGGCGGACTCGCCGACCACGCCGAGGCCGATGCTCGCGATCGTGATCCCGAGCTGGCAGGCGGCCAGGTACGCGTCGAGGTGGGCGAGGGCATGGCGGAGGGATCCGACGCCCGCCCGTCGCTGGCGCCCGAGCTCGGCCACCTGCGTCGGCCGGAGCCGAGCCAGCGCGAACTCGCTGGCCACGAAGAAGCCGTTGGCGAGCACGAGCGCACATGCGAGCAGGAGGTCTAGGAACACAGGCGGGATCGCGTCCGATGTTGGCCGCGATCACCGCTCCCGCCAATGAGGTACGGACCTCATCTGAAGTCGAGCAGTGCTAGACGCTCCGGGTCGAGCAGCGCGTCGATCGCTGCGATCTTCGCGTTCGTGACGGTGAAGGCCATGACCGAGAACGGCCGCCCGCGCGGCGCGACCACCGCCCCAGCCGCGCCGTTGACCAGCGCCGGTCTCACGAACGGGAACAGCCTGGCGTAAGCGGCCGTATGCCCGGCAACGTCGTCAGCTCCGCGAAGAACCAGCGAGGCATCCTCGCGCAACACGCCGCCGTCGATCCGCAGCTCGACATCGGGATCGAGCACCGCGACGAGCGCGTCGAAGTCGCCATCGCGCGAGGCCGCAAAGAAGGCTCCGACGACTTCTCTCTGCCGCGCGAGGTCGGCGTCCGGCTCAGGCGAGCCCCGCACGCGCCGCCGCGCCCGGCTGGCGAGCTGCCGGGCCGCGACCGGCGATCGGTCGAGGAGGGCGCCGATGTCATCGAACGGCACCGCGAACATGTCGTGAAGCACGAACGCGAACCGCTCGGCGGGCGCGAGCTCATCGAGCACGACCAGCAGGGCCAGCCCGACGGCGTCGGCCAGCAGCGCCTCGTGTTCCGGGTCCACGCTTTCGTCAAAGCTCACCAGCGGGTCGGGGACATGCGCCGCGTGTCCCTCGGGCCGCGATCTGCGTGAGCGGAGGATGTTCAGGCATACTCGGCCAACGACCGTCGTCAGCCATTCGCGCATGTTCCGGACCGCGCTCGCGTCCGCACGAGCCACTCGGAGCCAGGCTTCCTGCAAGGCGTCCTCGGCCTCGGGCACCGATCCGAGCATCCGGTAGGCCACGGCGCGCAGGTGGGATCTGTGCTCCTCGAAGCGATTGGCCAGCCAGTCGCGGTCGTCATTAGCGCCAGTCGCGGGCATACCCCCTAGACACGCGTGACTGCCCCAAGGTGACCGGGCGGGGGCTAGTGCGGTCCGGGCTCGACGGTCGGCGGCCACGGGCCCGAGACGATCACCGCCTCACCGGTCCCCGGCCATGGCGGGATCGTGGCGCCGATCGCGGCGAGCGGCTCTTCGCCGGTGACGCGGAATTGGAACTGCGTCCCCACCGGAATCGTGATGCAGACGCCGGGTGACACCCCGACAACCTCTGCGTGGTCGCCGGCCTTTCGCCACATCTCACCCGTCCCTCGCAAGAAGTACCAGATCTCCTCGACCGAGCGGTGCCGAACCGCGGCCGAGGTTTGTCCTGCCGCCAACTCGAAGTGGGCAAGACCGCCGCCTCGAACCTGCAGGAGGACGCGTACGTCCGACCCGTCAGGCGCGACGGCATCCGGCACCCGGCTGAGTGACTTCGTCTCGAACGGCCGCACTATGCTCAGCCCGCCGCGGTCAGCTTTCCGCCGTTTACACCGATCCACCCCACGACCGGCAAGCAATCGAACACCTAGCCGACGAGCAGCTTGAACCCGTGGTCCCAGCTGCCCCGTGCGCCACCGATCTTGACCCACAAGATGCAGATCGCCTCGAGTTCGCGCGAGCCTTGGATACCGCCGATGTCGATCGTGTCGGACCAGCCGAAGTCGGCCAACACGTCGGTGACGGTGCGTTTGGCGGCCTCGTCGTCTCCGGCGATCATCATCGTCGGCCGTCCGTCGGAGAACCCGGGGTCGACGAAGTAGGGGTTGCCGATCGTGTTGAACGCCTTGACAACTTTGGCGTCGGGCAAGGCACGCTGGACGCGCTCGCCGAGTGAATCCTCCCCGCAGATCGACAGCTTGGGCGGAAAGCCCCCCGAGAAGTCGAGTGGGTTCATCGCGTCGATGACGATCTTGCCCGTGAAGTTGTCGACACCGGCGTCGCGGATCGCGTCCTCGGCGGCGTCGCCCAGCACCGCCAGAACGAGCAATTCGCCGTGCGCGGCCGTCTGCGCGAACGAGCCGGCCTCGATGCCGGCGCCACCTTCCGACAGCCACTCGCGCAGTTCCGGCTTGCCGGGGTCGCGGGAGCCGATCATCACGTCATGACCGCGGCTGTGGAATCCCTCCGCCAGTCGACGCCCGACCTCGCCGCTGCCAAGCACGCCAACCCGGGTCCACGGTAGTCGCCCGCTAGCCATGTCTGCTCCTCTCGCGCGTTTGACTCAATCTACTGATCGCCGCGAGCCGCTTCGGCCCATCGATTGATGCGAAATGAGCCGTCCGGGCGGTTGATGGTTATGCTGGGCCGCGTGGACGCTGCCGACGGCCCGATACTGATCGCGTTCGACGGATCACCGGCTTCGCGCCGCGCGGTGAGCGAGGCGGCCCGTCTGTTCGGGCCGCGACCGGCGCTGGTGATCACCGTGTGGGAACCGGGGCTCGCGTACGCGATGCCGGACATGCGCGGGGAGGGGCTCGTTCCGGTCCCGATGATCGACCCGGCAACCGCGGCCAGCATCGACAAGGGGGTGCATTCCCAGGCCGAGCAGGCTGCCGGCGAGGGAGCGGAGCTTGCGCGGTCGCTCGGACTCGATGCGGAGCCCCTGGCGGTGCCCGACGAGCGCAATGTCCCCGAGACGATCCTGAGTGTCGCCGAGGAGCACTCTGCCAGCGCCATCGTCGTCGGGTCTCGCGGTTTGAGCGGCGTCCGATCGCGCCTCGAGGGCAGCACGACAAAGGGTCTCCTAAAGCACGCTTCATCTCCGGTGCTCGTCGTGCACGAGCCGTCGGAAGATCGCTGATTCGTCGCCTTAGAGCGCGGCGAGCGATCCCGCCGGGACGCGGCGCTACCACGGCGCGAGCCGGCTTTGTAGGATCGTGCCCATGCCTGACGTCTCCGCATTCGTCGATGAGGTGGCCAACGAGCTGAACACGTGGCCCGGCGTGCGCATCGAGCGCCGCTCCGACGGTGCCGCCCTAGTGCGCTACGCGCAGACCGAGCTCGGCGTTCTCTACCCAGACAGAGGCATCGCCGAGCTGCCGTTCCTCGAGCCTGAGCATGACGAGCTCGTCGAGCGGGGCGACGCCGAGCCGGCCGAGACCACCCCCGACTCCTACGGCGTCAGCCACGACCTGCGCGGACCCTCGGACATCACCGCCGTGCTCGAGCTGTTCGATCGCCGGTACCGCGACGTGCGCGGCGAGAGCGACGCGTATAGCTCCGAAGATCCCGGCTTTGAATCGCCCGGCGCCTGAGCCGGCTCAGGCGTCGCGGATCACGCGCAGGATCACCGGCCGCGAGGCGTGGGCCGACGCCGCCAGCGCCGGCGCCAGCTCCTCGTCGCGCAGCTCCTCGGCCGCCTCGATCACGACCACGAGCGGCTCCACCCCGGTGCCGGCCTCGGCGATCACCCGCCGAACCTCGTCGGCCTCGCGCGCGAGCGCCTCGGGCGAGGGCACCGACAGCACGACCTCGCCGGCGACCTCGGCCTCCAGATTGCCCTTGGGGTCGGTCGGGCCTCCCTCGACGACGACCTCGCCGCCGGCGACGCTCGACGGCGGCTGGTCGTGCAGCTGACGCTGCACCGCGCTGCCGCGTGGCACCTGGACGATGAGGCTCGGCTCGTGCGCCATTGGGTCCTCCGCTCAGACCTCGACGCCTCGATCCGCGAGCCAGTCGAGCACGGCCTCGGGCGGGTCGCCCTTCCACTCCGCTCGGGCGGTGAGGCGGAGGATCTTGCTGGGGTCGCCGTGCAGCTCGTCGCGGCGATGCGCCAGGTACAGGATCGTGGCTGCGGCCATCGACACGGCCGGGTCATCGATCTCGACGTCGACGCCCTCGACCGCGAGCGCCACGCGTTCCTCGAGATTCTGGATCGCGGTCACCGGCTCGTCCGCGTCCTCGAACTGCTCGAGCAGGTCGCCCAGCCGCGAGTCACGGTCGTCGGGGTCGCAGATCTCGACCGCGCGCTTGGCGATCTCGAACAGCGATATCGGTCGTGGCCCGCTCGGCATCGCGCCTCAGCCTAAACGGTTTGCTCGGACCGAGGCGCTCGCCTGAGGAGCTACAGCGTGAACTCGATCCCGGGCGGATCGAACTTGCTCGCGAGCCGCGCTAGCGTCAGCGCGCCGAGCATCAATCCGAAGTCGCGCAACGCGACGTCGTAGAAGCCCGAGTACGTCAGCAGGTTGATCACAATGCCGCCGAGCCACCCGGCGACGACGTAGGAGGCATAGCGCGGCTAAAGCGCCACGGCGACGCCGGCGAGGATCTCAATCACGCCGACGACGTGCATCGTTCCGGTAGCGCTCAACGGGCTCAAATGCCGGATCCACGGCGCGAGGCACACCTCCCAGTTCATGAGCACGTTGAAGAACTTGTCGACGCCCATCGTTTGCTGCGTCACCGACCGGTTCCTTACGGGAACGCGCCGTTGCTCAGTGCACCCTGTTCGCGGGCGAGGTTGTGCATGTACCGCTCCGGTATGTCGGGACGGACGATCGGCAGGCCGTCACGTTCCTGCGATCGCGAGCCTGAGGCGAGAGAGCCACCGCCGGCGGACTGACGTCTCCCCGCGGAGTTGCTGCGATCGTGCGGCCAGCAGCGCCACGAGCGGCGCGGTCCGGTGGAACGGGTCGGCGATCGCGGCGCCGTCATGTAGCGAAAGCGCCGCGCGCAGCGCGCCGTCGGCTTCCGCGACGAGCAGCGGCAGAGCCGGCACCGACGCCGAGTCGAGCCCCGCTAGCCGCTCGAGCGCCCGCTCGTCCTCGGGCCGGCTCGGGCGGATGACGATCGCGACGTCGGCGAGCGATCCCGCTCCGTCGCTCGCCCGCGTGCGCCCGCCCCCGACCCGCCGCAGTGCGCCGCCATGGGCCTGAGCAAGTTCGATCCGCTGGCTGGGGTGTAAGACCATGCCGCCACGGTAGGCGAGCAGCGCCGGTCGCACATCGGGACCGGCGACCCATCTTGCGCACTCCGGGTGCCTAGGTTTCGACCAGCCCGACTTCGACTGCATTCGCGTCCGCGGGCGAGGCGGCCACCCGGTCCGCGTCGGGCGCACGCTCGAACCGCACGCTGATCTCGAGTCCCCCGTCCGCCCCAGGCTTCACCTCGAGCGCCGCGTCGTGCGCGTTCGCGATCGCCGCCACGATCGACAACCCGAGCCCGAGGCCCTCGCCATGGCCGACCCGATCGCGGGTGAGGCGCTGGAACGGCTGCAACAAGCGATCTACTTCCGCCGCGGGCACCACCGGGCCCGTGTTGATCACGGCGAGATCGACGTCGCTCGCCCGGGCTCGCACCACGATCCGCGCGGTCCCGCCCGGGACGTTGTGACGCAGCGCGTTGTCGACGAGGTTCGACACGAGTCGCCCGATCAGGCGCCGGTCGCCCGCGATGGGGGCAGGCTCGACGGACGCGTCGACGTGGATGTCGCGCCCCGTCGCCTTTACCTCTTGCGCTCGGAGCACATCGCCGACGATCGCCGCCAGGTCGATGCGCTCACGATTGTCGACCCCGCGCTGTCCCTGGGCCAGCGCGAGCAGGGCGTCGATCAGCTGCTCCTGCTGCTCGCTCTCCTCGAGCACCTGCCGGCAGGTCGTGCGGAACGTCCCGACCGTTGCCCTCGGGTCGCTGAGCACCATCTCGAGCAGGGCTCGGACCGCGGTCAGCGGCGTGCGCAGCTCGTGCGAGGCGTTGGCGACGAACCGTCGTTGGGCATCGAACGCGCCCTCGAGGCGCCCGAGCAACCCGTCGATCGTGTCGGCGAGTTGCCTCAGCTCGTCGGGTGGGCCGGCCATCGCGAGCCGCTCGTGGAGGTTGGTCTCGGAAATCTGCTGGGTGGCGCCGGTCATCGTCCGCAACGGCGCCAGCACGCGCCCCGCCACGACCCAGCCGAGCGCGGCGGAGATGATCGTCATGATCGCGAGCGCGATGCTCGACTCGATCACGAGCTGGTGCAGATCCGAAATGCGCTGAACCGAGCCCACGCTGAGGATCGCGCGGCGCCCCGACGGCGTGCTGAGCAGCTTTTGGATCGGCTTCGGGAAGGTGCCCGACGGCGGACGGGCCGCAGCTCTGACCGGGACGTGCTGGAATTTCGGCGGCGAGGGCCGCGTGGCTGCACCCCCGCCGATGGCGAAGCGGAACGGTGTGTTGCTGACCGTGGCGTGGTCGACGAGCGTGTACGTGATCGCGAGCAGCGCGGCGCCGCACACCAGGAACAGCCCGCCGTACAGGAGCGTCAAGCGCCACCGGACGGTCGTCTTCGGTTGGCGTAGCCGATCCGCGAGGCGGGGGCGCCCACGGGGCCACGCCCTCACGGCGCGTCCCCGATCCGGTATCCGACCGGCGTGACGGTCTCGATCACCGGCGGGTCGCCGAGCTTGGCGCGGAGCCGGCTCATGGTCATTCGGACCGTGTTCGTGAACGGGTCGACCGCATCGTCCCAGGCTCGCTCGAGCATCTGCTCGCTGGAGACGACGGCGCCCTCCGCCCCGAGCAGGAGCTCAAGCACCGCGAACTCCTTCGGGCTGAGCGCGATCGGCTTGCCCGCCCGCGTGACCCGGTGGCGGGCAGAATCGAGCTCGAGATCGCCGTAGACGAGCGTCGGGGCGAGCGCCGGGCGCGAGCGCCGCGAAAGCGCGCGAACGCGGGCGACCAGTTCGACGAGGTGGAACGGCTTGGCGAGATAGTCGTCGGCGCCGATACCGAGACCCTCGACCCGATCTTCGAGCGACCCGGCCGCAGTCAGCATCAGCACCCGGCTCGGGCGGCCGTCGGCGACCATCGCGCGGCAGACCTGGTCGCCGTGCACGCCGGGAAGGTCGCGGTCGAGCACGACCACGTCATAGTCGGCGAGCGCGACCCGCCCGAGCGCCTCGCGGCCGTCGAACGCGAGATCGACGGCCATCCCCTCGCGGCGCAACACGGTCGCGACGGTCTCGGCGAGCCGTGGATGATCCTCGACCACCAGCACCCTCATCGCTTGCTCCTCTACCAGATCACTCGCCTATTTTGGGCAGAGCCGGGCGGGACCGCGGCCCGCGCCGACATCTGCCAGCCCAGGATGCCTGAGGCCGCATAACAGCGACATAACAGCGTTACGACGCTGTTACTGCACGGTCCGTACAACCCCCTACGGCTGACGATCCAGTGAGCAGAGGGAGCTAGGACATGCACATTACGCAGCTGATGGTCATCGGGGTCGCCGCCATCGGGTGCGCGGTCGCGGTCACGGCCTGCGGCGCCGGCTACAACCCGGCGGCCGCGACCAACCCGAGCACGAACTCAGCGCTCACCCTCTCCCAGTGCATGCACGCGCACGGGATCAAGAACTTCCCCGATCCGACGTTCTCCACGAGCGGCAGCGCTCCCAAGACCGCAAGCCGCCTGCCCGGCGTGAGCCCGAACTCGCCGGCCTTCAAGCAGGCGGTGGCCGAATGCGGCGGCGGAACCCGGAGGCTCGGCTAGATGGTGAAGCGGATCTCGGGCGGCCGGTGGCGCCGGCGCCTGCTCGCGGGGGTGGCGCTCGTGGTCGCAGCTGCGGTCGTGATCGTCGTCGTCCTCAACGCAAGCTCGTCCTCGCCGAGCGCGGCGAGCAACGCAAACAAGACCTCTGGCGCGACCGCAGTTGAGCGGCGGACGCTGACCGAGACCGATACCGAGTCGGGGACGCTCAGCTACAACAGCCCGCAGACCGTCTACAACCGACTCAGCGGGACGATCACCTGGCTCCCGCAGGTCGGCCAGGAGATCAAGCCGGGCCAGACGCTGTACAAGGTCGACGGCGAGCCGGTACTACTGATGAACGGGAGAACGCCGGCCTACCGGGACCTCAGCCCGTCCGATACCGATGGCGCCGACATCGAGCAGCTCAACCGCAACCTTGTCGCGCTCGGCTTCAACGCCGCGGACATCACGGTCGACGACGTCTGGCAGGCGGCCACCACCGAAGGGGTCGACCTGCTCCAGGAATCGCTCGGCGAGACCGAGACGGGCGTCCTTACGCTTGGCCAGATCGTGTTCCTCCCCGGTAATCAGCTCATCACGACGGTCGCCGGGACGGTCGGTTCGACCGGAGGATCCGGCGGGACGAACGCGAGCGCGACCGTCGAGGAGCCCGAGGCGGAGTTCGTCAGCTACCAGGTGCCCCGCACCACCTCGGGCGCGAAAACCCCGCGCAAGGCGAAGAAGACGCCGAACTGCCCGTCGAGCACCGGCAATACGTCGCCGACCACGTCGACCTCGACGACGCCGACCTCCACGACTTCTACGACGCCGACCACGACTTCGAACAGCGGCAGCGCGAACAGTGCCAAGCACTCGAGCAACTGCAAGCCAACGAAGTCCGGAGTCAGCAAGCAGCAGCAGATCGCGGCGCTGCTCGCGCTACTCAAGGCCGAGACCCAGGAGCTCAAGGCCAATCACGGAGGCTCGCCCGGTGGCGGCACGGGTGGTGGCGGCAACTCCGGCGGCGGCTCTCACTCGGGCTCGGGCGGCGGCTCCGGCGGCGGATCGGGGTCCGGAAGCGGCTCGGGCTCCGGGAGCGGCTCCGGGTCCGGAAGCGGCTCGGGCTCCGGGAGCGGTTCGGGCTCCGGCAGCGGCTCGGGCTCAGGCGCCGGCAACGCGACCGAGATCCTCCAGACCACGTCCACCCAGCTCGTCGCGACCGTGGACCTCTCCGCGAGCGTCCAGAGCGAGGCGGTCGTCGGTGAGCACGTGACCGTCGAGATGCCCAACAACAACGTCGTCAACGGGAAGATCACCGCGGTCAGCCCGGTCGCCCAGAGCTCGAGCGACAACGGCAACGGCAGCGGCAACGGCGGCGGAGGCGGCGGTAGTGGGAACGGAAACGGGAACGGCAACGGGAGCGGCTCGTCCTCCACGATCCCGGTGACGATCACGCTCGACGGCCACATCAGCGGCGCCGGCCTCGACCAGGCCGCGGTCAGCGTCAACTTCGTCGAGCAGAAAGCCACCAACGTGCTGTCGGTGCCGGTGACCGCGCTGCTGGCCACCGGGGGTGGCAACTATGCCGTCCAGTCCGCCACCGCACCGCGCCAGCTGATCCCGGTCACCACCGGCCTGTTCGCCGCCGGTTACGTCGAGATCTCCGGCTCCGGGATCTACCCGGGGCTAGAGGTGACCGACTCCCAAGGATAAAGTGATGCTCGCGCTCGACCACGTCGAGAAGTCGTACCCCGGCGGCGTCGCGGCACTCAGAAGCGTCACGGTCGATATCGGGACCGGCGATCAGGTGGCGGTGGTCGGTCCGTCGGGTTCGGGAAAGACCACGATGCTGACGATCCTGGGAACGCTTGAGCGCCCCACGAGCGGCGAGGTCCGGATCGATGGGCGCGACGTCGCGAAGGCGTCGGACCGCGAGCTGGCCGGACTGAGAGCCCACCAGATCGGGTTCGTGTTCCAGACGTTCCACCTCCAGGACACCCTGACCGCCGTCGACAACGTGGCCACCGGGCTGCTCTACACGGGGGTCCGCGGGCAAGAGCGGCGAGACGCGGCACGGGCCGCGCTCGAACGTGTCGGCCTCGGCCATCGTCTCACCCACCGGCCGCCTCAGCTCTCGGGAGGCGAGCGCCAGCGGGTCGCGATTGCGCGGGCTCTCGCCAAGCGGCCGACGGTCATCCTGGCCGACGAGCCGACCGGAAACCTCGACTCGAAGTCGGGCGCCGAGGTCGTGTCCCTGCTCCACGAGCTCGCGTCCGATGGCGCGACGCTGGTCCTTATCACTCACGATCACGGCATCGCCGCGTCGTTCCCGCGGCAGATACAGATGCGCGACGGCGAGATCGTTGGAGATGACGGCGGATGAGCACCGCCGCGGCCGCGCTGCCGGCAAAGGATCGCTTCGACGCCGCGCGCCTCCCCCCGCGCGAGCTATTCGCCGTGGCCCTGCAGGGCCTGCGCACAAGGCGGCTGCGAGCGGCGCTGTCGGCGCTCGGGATCGCGATTGGCATCGGGGCGATGGTCGCGGTCGTCGGCGTCTCCGCCTCGAGCCAGGCGAACCTGCTGGCGACGATCGACAAGCTGGGGACGAACCTCCTCACTGTCACGCCCGGCCAGAACTTCGAGGGGAACAACGAGGTCCTCCCGGACACGTCCGTGGCGATGATCGACCACATGCAAAACGTCGACGACGACGCGGCCGTCTACCAGGTCTCCGGCGCGACCGTGCTGCGCACCCCGTTCGTGCCCGCGCAGGAGACCGGCGGCATCGGCGTCGACGCGGCCGGTGACGACCTGCCCCAGGTCGTGGGCACCTCGATGGCGTCAGGGCACTTCCTCGACTCCGTCGCCGACCGCTACCCCGAGGTCGTGCTCGGCGCCCAGGCGGCGCAAATCCTCGAGATCAACCAGGTTGGCGGGCACCTGTTGGTGTACCTCGGCAACACGTGGTTCACGGTGGTTGGGATCCTGAAGCCGGCGCTACTCGACTCCTCGATCGACACCACGGTATTTATCTCGCTGCCGGTCGCCGAGCGGATGTTCCAGGTTCAGCCGAACCCATCCGAGATCTACATACGCGCGAACGTCAACGACGTCACGGCGGTCTCGAACCTGCTCGCTCCCACCGCCGACCCCCAGAACGCGAGTGGCGTCAACGTCAGCCGTCCGTCGGACGCGCTCGAGGCACGCGCCGCGGCCAAGGGACAGTTCACGACCTTGCTGCTCGGGCTCGGCGCGGTCGCATTGCTCGTGGGCGCGATCGGGATCGCGAACATCATGGTGATCTCGGTACTCGAGCGCCGGGGCGAGATCGGCCTGCGCCGTGCGCTCGGCGCCACCCGGCGCCACATCAGCACCCAGTTTCTCGCCGAGTCGGCCCTGCTCGCGGCGCTCGGCGGCCTCGCCGGCCTGGCTCTCGGCGCCGGCGCCACCGAGGTGTATGCGGTGGCGCAGAAGGAGCCGTTCGTCGTCCCGCTGTACGCGCTGATCGCCGCCCCGGCCTCCGGGCTTGCCATCGGCGTGCTCGCCGGCGTGTACCCCGCGATGAAGGCGGCGCGGCTCAGCCCGACCGAGGCCCTGCGCGTTTAGTCTCGCGGCGCGACTGAGTTTTTTGATGACTATGCGTGAAAAGCACAGTCGCTGAGCGCCCGGCACGCCGTCGGGCGTCAGAGCGTCGCCGGGCGCGGCCGCGGCTGCGTAGCCGGCTGTTGCCGCGGAGCCGGCTGCGGCCGCTGCATCTCCGTACAACGACCCGATGATGCGCGGCTAGAGCTCGCGCTCGTAGTAGTAGTTGATGGGGCCGTCGGGCTTGCCCTCGCGGTTGCTGAATCCGAGACTCTCGTACAGCGCCCTGGCGGCGACGTCGGTCTCAGCCGTTCCGAGATCCATGTAGTCGGCGCCCTCGTCGCGGGCCAGGTCCATCGCCGCGTTCATCAGCGCGCGACCGAGCCCGCGTCCGCGCACTGGCGGCGCCACGTACAGCTCCGCGAGATAGCACTCGAGCGCCTCGCTCCAAAGCGCCGGGCGGAATCGGAGCACCGCGAGCCCGTCCGGGCCGGCGCCCGCGAGCAGCACCGCCGTGTCGCCAGCTGCCAGCAGCTCCCGGATCCGCCCAGCAAGCTTGTCGGGACCCGGCGTCGGGTCGTCGTACTCGGTGTTGAAAGCGTGCAGCAGGCGGCCGATGACCGCCGCGTCGGCGGGGGTCGCCCGACGCACGGCCGGATCGTCGGACACGCTCATCGGGCTCCGGCCATCAGCGCGAGTTGGCGGTCGACGGCGTCGGTGGTGCGGTCGACATCGGCGGTGGCGAGCAGGTCGAGCAGCGCACCACGCAGGACGGCCAGGACGAGAGTCGGGTCGGCGTCGCCGGCATCGGACGCCGACGCCACCTCATCGAGCACGTCGAGCCAGTCGGCGACAGTGGCGGCGGCGAATCCCGCCCAGGGGCCGTCGGGATCGATCAGCGACCGGGCGTAGCCCTCGACCCAGAGCGTCAGCAATCCACGGTGCTCCGCGGCCGCTAACCAATGCCACAGCTCCGATGCGACCGCGACGAGATCGCCGCCGTCACCGGCAGCCCGGGCCCGGTGGAGTAGCTCGAGCTCATCCACTCGAGCCCGCGCCAACAGCGCCTGTATGAGCTCGGCTTTGCTGCCGAACAGGAACAGCAGCACGCGCGGGCTCGAGTTGACGGCCGCGGCGAGCGGCCGCAGGGATAGATCGCCGACGCCGTGCTCGAGCACGTACTCGTAGGCCAGCTCGAGCAGCTCCTGACGTCGCGGGGAGGTGGCGGGCGCGCTCGCGGACATCGCGGGTAGTGTAGGCTACTGAAACGACTGTTTCAGTAGGTATCCGTCCGCTCGGGAGACCCGGCGACCTCGGGTGGGTCGTGATGGCCCACGGTGAGGTCTACGCGAGCGAGTTCGGCTGGGACGCGAGCTTTGAGGCGCTTGTAGCCAGGATCGTCTCCGACTACGGCGCCCGTCGCGACCCGAGCCGCGAGGCGGCCTGGATCGCCGAGGTCGACGGACGCCGGGTGGGGTGCATCTTCTGCGTGGCCGACCCCGAGCACGACGGCACCGCATTGCTTCGGATCCTGCTCGTCCACCCCGACGGGCGTGGCCACGACCTCGGTCGGCGGCTGATCGGCAAGTGCCTGGAGTTCGCACGCGGCGCCGGATATACGAGCGTAAGGTTGTGGACCAACCACCCCCTGGCCGCCGCTCGCCACCTCTACCTTGAGCGCGGGTTCGAGCTGATCGCCGAGGAGCCCCACCACAGCTTCGGGTTCGACCTGGTCGGCCAGACCTACGAACTCGATCTGCGCGACGCGGCTACCGGTGCGCGAGCCGGTCGCGACGGCGGGTACGAGACCGCGCGGACCTGACCGCGGTTGCGAGCGGTGCGCGACGTGCCGCGATCCACGGGCCTGCCCTCATCGCCAGCGCGATCAAGGCCTGGTCACGCGCGCGCTCAAACGCGCGCCGGCGGAACCGCCGCTCGCCGTCGCCGTCGGATGCCTCCTCGAGCGCCTGCCAGCGGTCGAGCGCCAGCGCCGCGTCTCCCTCCTCGTCTGCGGCGACATGACACAGGGTTAATGCGCACGGCTCGTCCCCACCGGGAGCGTTGCACCCACGACCTGGGGGACAGCATTCGGCCACATGGGAGAGCTACCCATGCCCCAGCCGCCAGAATCCCCGAAATGCGCCGGCTGATCGTGAACGCCGACGACTTCGGGTTTGCGGCCGGAGTCAACGAGGGCATCATCGAGGCGCACGTCCGCGGCATCCTGACAAGCACGAGCCTGATGGTCGGCCGTCCCGGGGCCGCGGACGCCGCCCGGCTCGCGCGCGAGCAGCCCGCGCTCTCCGTCGGCCTGCACTACGAGGAGGACGGACCCGAGATCGACGAGCCCGGCCACGTCGCCCGCACGTTCGCAACCCAGTTGGCGCGCTTCCGCGAGCTGACCGGTATGGAGCCGACCCACGTCGACTCTCATCACCACGTCCATATGACCCGAATGTCGACGTTCGCGCCCCTGACCGCACCGCTAGGGGTGCCGCTCCGTGGCGACGGACGCGTCCCGTACCTCGGCGAGTTCTACGGCCAGCCCTCCCGCGGGGTCGTCGAACTAGATCGGGTCCGCGTGCCGTTCCTGCTCGAGCTGCTCTCGGCCTCCGACGCCACGGCCGACTTCGTCGAGCTGGGCTGCCATCCGGCCCGGGTCACCGACGACCTCCGCTCGAGCTATGCCGGCGAGCGCGAGGTGGAACTCGCGACCCTGACCGAGCCGGATCTGCCGGCACGCATCGAGAGCCTCGGGCTGACGCTGGCGAGCTACCACGACTGGCGCGCCAGCCGGTGAGGTAAAGGGCTAATCCAGAGCTGAGCGGCCGCCGACCGCGGACTCCGCTTCCGCCGGGGGCTCTTCGAGCTCGAGGGGCGGACCGAAGCCGACGCGCAGGATCGCGCCGCCGTCGGGCGCGTTGTCGGCTTCGACGAAGCCGTCGTGCGCCTCCGCCGCCTGGCGGACGATCGCGAGGCCCAGCCCCGAGCCGGGCTTCGAGCGCGCGTCCGTGGCGCGATGGAACCGGTCGAACACGTACGGCAGGTCCTCCTCCTTGAACCCGGGCCCGTGGTCACGGACGGTCACCACGCCGTCGTGCAACGTGACCTCGACGACGCCGCCCTCGTGGCTCCACTTGGCCGCATTGTCAAGGAGGTTCGTAACCGCCCGCGAAATCCGGTCGGGCTCGCCCCTGATCAGCGTGGGCTCGATCACCTGGTGGAACTCCAGCCCGGGCGCCCGCCGGCGTGCGCGTTCGAGCGCGTCGTGAACGATCGAGTCGAGCCGCACGTCGCCCGGCTCGCCGCTCGGCTTGCTTCCGCGGGCCAGCTCGACGACGTCGGCGACCAGTGCGGTCAGCTCGTCGAGCTCCTCGATCACGTCCTCCCTGAGCGCGGCCTGGTCCTCGGGCGAGAGCAGCTCCTCCTCGCGCATGAGCTGGAGGTTCGCGCGGATCGTGGCGATCGGCGTGCGCAGCTCGTGCGATGCGTCGGCGACCAGGTTCCGCTGGGACTGGACAGATTGCTCGAGCGCATCGAGCGTCTCATTGAACGTCGTCGCCAAGCGGGCGAGCTCGTCGGAGCCGGTCACGTCCAGCCGCTCGTGCTCGAGCCGCTCGGGGTTGTGCGCGATCGACTCGGTCTGGCGCGTGAACCTCGCGATCGGCGCGAGCGCCGTGCGCGCCACGAGCAGACCAAACAGGACCGCGAGCAGGATCCCCGCGCCGCCGATCACGAGCAGCAGCACGAGCTGACTTGACAGCGCGTTGTCGACGGTCGTGAGCGGCAGCGCGACCGCGAGCGCGCCCTTGTCTCCGATCCCCGTCACCAGCACCCGGATGTGCGTGCCGTCGACGCGCATGTTGGTGAAGAACCGGCCCTGGCCCTTGGCGGCGAGCGCACGGATTGCCGGCGTCGAGGGGATCGTGTAGCTCTGGCCCTTCGGCACGTACGTTCCGCCGTCCTTCTTGAACAGCGTGTACGTTCCGGAGGCTCCGCCGAATGCCTGCGGCGGCAGGTTGTCGAAACCGAGCCCCTCGTCCGGGTCGTGATCGGCGTTCCCGCTCGGGACGTGCCGTCCAAACTGAAGCACCCCGGACGGCGGCGGCCCGCCGCGTGGCCCGAGACCGATGTTCTCGAGCGGCCGATTGGCGAGATTCTGCAACGACTGGTCGACCTGGCCCTGGAGCTCGTTCCGGGTCCCTCCGTACCCCGCGACCACGACCGCGACCACCGCGATCGCCACCGCGGCGCCCGCGAACAGCGCCATCCGCGCGCGCAGGCTCATTCCTGGGGCTCCCTCAGCGAGTAGCCGACGCCCCTAACCGTGTGGATCTGCGCCTGCGCACCCGCCTCTTCGAGCTTACGCCGGAGGTAGCCGACATATACCCGGAGCGCGTTCGATGTCGGCCCGAAGTCGTACCCCCAGACGCGGTCGTAGATCAGCGTGTGCGGCAGCACGCGCCGCGGGTTGAGCATCAGCAGCTCGAGCAGCTGGAACTCGGTTCTGGTCAGCTCGACGAACGTCTCCCCCACCATCACGCCGTGACGCGCCGGGTCGAGGCGCAGGTCGACGAACGACAGCGCGCCATCGGGGGTCGTCTCGCCGCCCGCGCGGCGCAGGAGCGCGCGCAGGCGGGCCTTGAGCTCGTCGATGTCGAACGGCTTGACCAGGTAGTCGTCGGCGCCGGCATCGAGCCCGTCGATCCGGTCGCTCACGGCGTCGCGCGCGGTCAGCATCAGCACGGGGACGCGGTTGCCCTCGCGCCGCAGCAGGCGGCACACCTCGAGACCGTCTATGTCGGGCAGCCCGATGTCGAGCACGACCGCGTCGGGCAGGCTGGTGTTCACCTCCGACAGCGCGCCCGCCCCCGTGTCGGTCAGCTTGACCTCGTAGCCGGCGAGCGACAGTGCGCGACGGAGCACGTCGCGCAGCGCCCGATCGTCGTCGACTACGAGAAGTCTCATGGACTGATTGTGTCGCGTGCGCGCGCCCGCGCGGAGGGTTCCTACTTATGTCTTACGTGGCGGCTAGCTACGTCTTACCGGGCGGCGCGGCCATCTCACGCAGTACCGCGCCCAGGATCCCGTTGACGAACGCGGGCGCCTCGGCTCCGCAGAACCGCTTGGCCGTCTCCACCGCTTCGTCGATCGCGCCCTCGGGTGGGATCGCATGATCTCCGGGCAGCTCGCGGCCGTACAACAACTCGGCCAGCCCGACCCGCAGGATCGAGCGCTCGAGCGGGGCGATCCGCTCGAGTGACCAGCCGCTCGCGTGCGTGCGGATCAGCTCGTCGAGCTCGGGCTGATGGTCGCGCACGAGATCAGCGACCGCACGCGTGAACGCGTGGGTATCTCGTGGAAACGTCTGCTCCAGGGGCCGACCGAGCAGATCGCTCTGATACAGCGCCCAGATCGCAGCGCGGCGCTGCTCGGTCCTGCGCACGCGACGAGTGTAGTCGCGAGCTCAAGCGACGACCGAGAGCTCTTTGGAGATCGATGTGAGGATCTCGGATCCGACGTCCGTGAGCACGACCAGATCCTCGATCCGCACGCCGAAGCGCCCTGGGATGTAGATCCCGGGCTCGACCGTCACGACGTTCCCTGGCACCAGCACCGCCTCCGACGGCTGTGCGAGCCGCGGCGCCTCATGGACCTCGAGTCCGACGCCGTGTCCGAGGCCGTGCCCGAATTGGTCGCCGTACCCGGCGGCGGTGATCGCCGCCCGTGGCACCGAGTCAACGTCGCGGCCCACGACCCCGGGCTTCACTTCCTCGAGCGCCGCGAGCTGGGCGTCGAGCACGAGCTGGTAGATCTCTTGCGCTTCGCCGTCGATCTCTCCGGTGGCCAGTGTCCTGGTGCAGTCCGAGCAGTAGCCGTCGAGCTGCGCCCCCCAGTCGATCACCACGAGCTCGTCGGCGGCCACCAGTTCGTCTCGCGGCCTCGCGTGGGGCAGTGCTCCGTGCGGGCCGGCGGCGACAATCGGATCGAAGCTCGGCCGCTCAGCGCCGTGTCGCCGCAGCTCGTACTCGAGCTTGAGCGCCAGATCGCGTTCGGTGTGCCCGGTCAGACGGCCGGCGACGAGCTGGGCGAACGCTTCGTCCGCGAGCGCCGCGGCCGCCTTGATCGCCGCGATCTCTTCGGGCTGTTTGACGGCTCGCAGCTCCTCGACGAGACCGCTGGTGGCGACAAACTCGATCCGGGACGGGAGCAGCTCGCGAAGCCGCGCGTGCTGGCTCACCGTCATGTGGGCAGCCTCGAAGCCGAGGCGGAGGTCGCCGGTTCGGAGTGGGTCCTCCACCCCCTCGAGCAGATGCTGCGGCGAGCGACGGCGGTCGAACTCCGCGTACACCTCCTCCGCCGCCTGCTCGACGTAGCGAAAGTCGGTGACGAACGTCCGCATGTCTGTCCCGATCAGCGCGATCCCGTTGCTTCCCGTGTACCCGGTCAGATAACGGACGTTGATGAGGTCGGTCACGAGCAGCACGTCGATGCTGGCGTCCGGCAGCCGCTCGGTCAGGCGGTCGGCGGCACCGATGCTCATGTCGTTGCGAGCTCGGCTCGGACCCGTTCCAGCGCATCTCGGTACCCGTCGGGGCCATTGCCCGCGACGCGCGCGATGCACAACTCGGTGATCACCGAGTGACGCCGCCACGACTCCCGCGAGTCGACGTCGGACAGGTGCACCTCGACCGCGGGTAGGCCGGCCAACTCCAGCGCGTCGCGGATCGCGTACGAGTAGTGCGTCCAGGCGCCCGGATTCAGCACGATCGCGTCGGCCATTCCGTCGAGCCGGTGCAGGTGCTCTACGAACTCGCCCTCGTGGTTCGTCTGGAAGAAGCGCGCCTCAAGGCCGAGCTCGTCGGCGGCTTCCTTGATCGTCCGCTCGAGGTCGATGAGCGTGAGGCTCCCGTAGTGCGCGGGATCACGGCGACCGAGCTGGTCGAGGTTGACGCCGTGCATGACTTCGACGCGGTTGCGCATCCGGGGCGTCAGCCTGACAGCTCTCTAACGGCGGCGATCAGGGCTCTCGTCTCGACCGAGCACCCGGTCCGCGGAGCTCCCGGAGCATCGAGCAGCACGAACGGGACGGACCCCTCGCCGACACGCTTCTTGTCGCGGGCGGTCGCCATCACGACCGCGTCGGGGTCGGCGTGCTCGAGGTGCGTCGGGAGTCCGTGGACTGCGAGTAGCTGCTCGGCCTCCTCTCGGAGCTCGTCTTGCTCCGAGAGACGGAGCGCGGCAAGCAGTCCGAGCGCGACCGCCTCGCCGTGGCGGTAAGCCGCGTACCCAGTCACGGTCTCGATCGCGTGCCCGACCGTGTGCCCGAGGTTCAGGACCTGTCTTATGCCCGCGTCGCGCTCGTCACGAGCGACGATCCGAAGCTTCGTGAGCGCGCAGGCGGCGATCAGGCCGGGGGCGGTCGCCACTCGGAAATCCGCGGTGTTCCGAACTTGCTCCCAGAGGTCACCGCCGGCGATCAACGCGGTCTTGAGGACCTCGGCGTAACCGGCTGCTCGTTCGGCCTCGGGAAGCGTCTTCATCGTTTCGACGTCCGTGATCACGGCCGAGGGCTGGTGGAACGCACCCACGTAGTTCTTCGCCTCGGCGAGGTCGACGCCGGTCTTGCCCCCGTAGGCGGAGTCGACCTGGGCCACCAGCGTCGTCGGCACCTGCACGTAGCGAACGCCGCGCTGGTAGGTGGCGGCACAGAAGCCGGCGAGATCTCCGACCACCCCGCCACCGAGCGCCACCACCACGTCCCGGCGGGTCATCCCCGCTCGGGCGAGCTCGGTCCACACGATCTCGGCATGCGCGACCGTCTTCGACTGCTCGCCGGGCATGATCGCCACCCTCCCGCTGAGCGGTTGGAGTTCGTCGCCGTAGAGCCGGCCGACGGCGCCGTCGGTGACGAGGAAACGCCGTCCGTCGACCGCCTCCGGCCAGAACCCGTGGTCTATTAACAGCCCGCTGCCGACGTAGACCGGGTAGTCGGCGCATGGATTGCCGGCGGTTGCGGCCCACAGGAGCTTCGTTTTCTCGGGGACCTTGCGATACGCGGCGAGGATCGGCTCCATCTTGTGCGAGCGCTCGGCCGGCACGGTCACGTCCGCCAGCCCGGCGTAGATCGGCTCGCGCTGTCGATAGAGGCGTTCGAACTGGGAGCGCTCGCGGGCGAGCGGCCGGTCGCTGCCCTGACACCGCGCCCACGCCACGTCCAGGCCGACGTCGAGCCATACGACCAGATGCTCGGACAGGGCGGCCCGGACGCGCTCGTTGCCAATCGCGCCACCGCCCAGCGCCAGCACCTGCGGGCGTGCCGATGCGAGGAGCTCGAGCGTCACCTCCTCCTCCACCGCGCGGAATTTCGCCTCGCCGTCCTCGGCGAACACCCGGTCGATCGACTTGCCGAGCCGATCCTCGATCACGCTGTCGACGTCGATGGGGGCCGTGCCGAGCGCCCGCGCGGCGCTCTGGGCCGCGGTCGACTTGCCGGCGCCCATGAACCCGATGCAGACGACTTTCCGCTGAGCGGCCGAGTTTGCTTCGGCTAGGGGCGCCGCCACGCGATCCGTTCCTCGTATGCCCCGAGCGACGCGCGGACGTCGTCGATGTGGTCGCCCCCGAACTTCCGCCGGTAGGCGTCGGCGAGCACGAACGCGACCATCGCCTCCCCAACCACGCCGGCGGCGGGCACCGTGCACGAGTCGGTCCGCTCCCTGAGCGCCTCGGCCGGCTCATGCGTGCCGATGTCGACCGAGCGAAGCGGCTTGGTCAGGGTCGGGAGCGGCTTCATCGAGGCGCGCACGACGAGCGGCGCGCCGGTGGTCATCCCGCCCTCGAGCCCGCCGGCGCGGTTGGTCTCGCGGTAGTACCCGTTCTGGTCGCTGTAGAAGATCTCGTCGTGAGCCTGCGAGCCCGGAAGACCGGCGACCTCGGCGCCGTCGCCGAGCGCGACCGCCTTGATCGCCTGGATCGACAGGATCGCCTGGCCGAGCCGGCCGTCGAGCCGTTCCTCCCAGGAGACGTGCGAGCCGAGCCCAGGGATCAGGCCGAACGCGATGACCTCGAAGACACCTCCGAGCGACTCGTTCGCCTTCCGGAGGCTGTCAATCTCGGCGACCATTTGCTTGCTCGCGTCGGCGTCCAGGCACCTGACCGGCGACTCGTCGACGTTCTCGAAGTCATCTGGAGTGAGGTCGTTTCTTCTCGGCGCCTTGACGCTCGTGATCTGGATCACGTGGCTGAAGACTTGGACGCCGAGCTCGTGCAGGAACGCCTTTGCCACGGCCCCGCCGGCAACGCGCGCGGCGGTCTCGCGCGCGCTCGCCCGCTCGAGGACGTTCCTGACGTCCGTGAACCCGTACTTCTGGGTTCCGACGAGGTCGGCGTGGCCCGGGCGGGGCAGGTGGACTTCGGCGACCTGAGCTTCCACCGGCCAGGGGTTCATCCGCTCCTCCCAGTTCGCGTAGTCGCGGTTGACCACCTGGAGGGCGATCGGGCCGCCGAGCGTCCGTCCGTGGCGGACGCCACCAGTGACCTCGGCCTGGTCGCGCTCGATCTTCATCCGGCCGCCTCGGCCGTGTCCGAGCTGGCGGCGCGCCAGGTCGCGGTTGATCCTGTCCCGATCGAGCGTGAGGCCCGCCGGCATCCCGTCGAGGATGCAGGTCAGCCCAGGGCCGTGGGACTCCCCGGCGGTTGTCAAGCGCAGCGACATAGCCGATGTAGGTTACGGACGCACCGGGATCGGCCCGGTTCCCGTGGCGCCCCGCGCGACCGCCGGCGGCTTCGCGTATGCATTCGTCCGGGTACGACCGCGACCAATCCGTAACTTCTACGGATAGAGGTCGGGGCCCGGGGCGCCGATGCGTTGGTTGTGGTGTCGAAGAGCATGCCGCACGTTCCGTGACGGATCCCCGATGTCCGATCCCCTCGACCATCTCGCAGAGCACGACCTTCTGACCGGCGTCTACAACCGGTCACGGCTCGTCATCGAGCTGGATCGCCAGCTCTCGTACACGGCTCGGTACGCCCGGACCGGCGCGCTCCTCACGCTCGACATAGACAACTTCAAGCTGGCCAACGACACCTACGGCCGCGCCGCCGGCGACGTTATGTTGAAGGCGGTCTCCGAAAGCCTGCGGGCCCGGGCCCGGACCACCGACGTGGTCGCGCGGCTGAGTAGCGACGAGTTCGCGCTGATCCTCCCCGAAGTCAACGAGGACGAGGCGCAGATCGTTGCCCGCGACATCCGCTCGGTCCTGTGCGAGCGCCAGATCGGACCCCCGATCATGGTCAGCATCGGCATCGCGCTGCTGACCGGCGAGGACGAGGTCGCGGCGGACGACATCCTGACGCGGGCGCAGATCGCGCTGTACGAGGCTAAGGAGCTCGGTGGAGACCAGGCGAGGGTGTTCACCGGCCAGGCCACCGGTGCGCTGACCTGGGTCCAGCGGATCCGCACCGCGCTCGCCGAGGACCGCTTCGTGTTGTACGGGCAGCCGATCGCGGACCTCCGCACCGGCCGGATCACGCATCACGAACTCCTCGTGCGGATGCTCTCCGAGGACGGGGACATCATCCCGCCCGCCGCCTTCCTGCCGATGGCCGAGCGCTTCGGCGTGATCGGCGAGATCGACCGCTGGGTCACCGGCGCCGGTCTGCGGCTGGCGATCGACGGCGAGGGCGTCGCGATTAACCTATCCGGCTACTCGATCGGCGACCAGTCGATCGTGGCCGAGATCCGCTCCGCGATCGCCGACGGCGTCGACCCGGGCAAGGTGATCTTCGACGTGACCGAGGCGGCCGCGATGACCAAGCTCGAGGCCACGCGGCAGTTCGCCGGCACGCTCTACGGACTCGGCTGCAGCCTCGCGCTCGACGACTTCGGCACGGGCTTCTCCTCTTTCACCTTCCTCAAGCACATCCCGGCCCGGTACCTCAAGATCGACATGGGCTTCGTCCGCGAGCTCGCGAGCAGCAGGCTCGACCACCAGGTCGTCAAGTCGATCGTCGGTATCGCCCGCTGCCTCGACAAGCGCACGATCGCCGAAGGCGTCCAGGACGCCGACACGCTCGGCGTGCTGAAGGCGATCGGCGCCGACTACGCCCAGGGGTTCCACTTCGGCGCCCCCAAGCGGCTCTCGCCTCCGACGGCCTTCGAGCGCCAGCTTCGCGCCGCCCGGGCCGTCCAGCCGACCGCCTGAGCTGTCAGTCCGTGCCGACGAGGCGCTGGGAGCCGCCGGCGACCTGCAAAGCATGACGATTCGCGCGTCTCCGCGGACGCAAGGGTTCGGACCTAGCAGGTCTGTCACCGAGCGTCAGCTCTTATAGGAGATGAACTCCATGAGACTCCCGTCGGGATCGTGGAAGTAGACACTCGTCCCGCGCCCTCGGGCGCCGTTGCGCTCCACCGGCCCGACCTCGATCTCAACGCCGTGGCGCATCAGATGCTCGACCGCGTCCTCGATGTCGCCGTCCCACTCAAAGCACAGGTCGCTGTTGCCAGGCGCAACCGGAATCCTGGCGACGGGGTCCCCGACCGCGCCGGGACCGTGGACGTTCAGCTGCTCGGTGCCAAATCGGTATGCCCACGCGCCACGGCCGCGGTCGATGAGCTCGGCGCCGAGCACGTCCCGGTAGAACGGATTGGACACCGTCCAATCCGATACATGGATTACGCAGTGATCGAGCTTGGCAAGCAGGCCGGGCACATTCCCGACAATAAGGGACGCGAGCCCGAGGCTGCCGGCGCGATTTCGGCTGACTAGCATGGGTCTATGAGCGGCCAGAGGGTGCCTGGTGGGGTGGTGCATGAACTGCCCGCGGACCTGCGCAAGGCGCTGATCGCGAACGCCACGGCACTCGATACCTGGAAGGACATCACGCCCCTCGCCCGCAACGAGTTCATCTGTTGGGTCGAGGATGCCAAGCAGGCCAGCACCCGAGAGCGCCGCATTCGACGGACCCAGCAGGAGCTGGACGAAGGTCAGCGCCGGCCCTGCTGCTGGCCGGGGTGCAAGCACCGCGAGCGCTCCGGCAGGTAGCTGTCCGCGTAGAACCATTCCGCTGAACGATGAGGAGGATCCTCGTGACCGGGATGTCCGGAGCCGGCAAGTCCAGCGCGCTTGAGCGGCTGCGTGTAATGGGCTTTCGGGCAGTCGATACCGACGAGGGCGACTGGACAGAGTGGTCCGACACCGAGGGCGGTTACGTGTGGAGGGAGGAGCTGATCGCGGAACTCTTGGCGGGTGAGGGGCGACCGGCCCTCTACGTCTCCGGGACGGTCTCCAACCAGGGCCGCTTCTATGACCGCTTCGACGCGGTTGTCCTGCTGAGCGCTCCCGCGGAGGTTCTCCTCGGTCGCATCGAGGCGCGCACCACCAACCCCTATGGGAAGACCGCCCAGCAACGGGAGCGCGTGCTCCGCGACCTGGAAGAGGTCGAGCCGCGTCTACGTCGGACGTGCACTCACGAGATCGACGCTACCCAGCCGCTCGCAGAGGTCGTCACCCAGCTCGCGGAGCTCAGTCGCGAACCTCCGGTTCCCAGGATGCTTGGACGATGTAACCGTCCGGATCGCGACACTTGATGCTGACGTAGTCGGGCTCGTCCAACTCCTCGATCAACTCGATGCCATCCCCGGCGAACCGCTCGCGCAGGGCCAAGACCTCTTCACGATTACGGAGCCCCACTCCGAAGTGCATCCAGGAGGGCCTGGCGATCGCCTCGGTGCTCGGCCCCAGGGCGAGCGCAAAGCCGTCGGCGTTGTAGAGCATCAGGACGCCGTCGTCATAGCGTCTCGCCGGGCGTGCCCCGAACCCAAAGTAGGTCTCATAAAAGACCCGCGAGCGCCCCTGGTCGCGTACGGGAATCGCCAGGTGATCCATGACTTGTCAAGTTACCGTCCCGCGGGGGAAAATCCGCTCAAGATAGGAGCAAATACTGTGACACCAGAAGATGTAGGCGAACGGGTCCGATTACCGTGGCCTGAGCCTCTATCGAGTTGCCGACGGGCGGGTAACGGAAATCCGCCAGGCCCTGATCGGCCCGGCGCCCGATTGACAGCCGGATTTGGCCCTCGATCCGGCGATGGGGGACTAATCGCCGAGGAACGCCTCGACGTCCGCAGCGAACTCTATGGCGTGCTGGAAAAGGAAGCCGTGTGCAGCGTCCGGGTAGATCTTCAGCGTGGCGTGCGGGATCAAGCCCGCGAGCAGATATGAGTAGTGGGGCAGGATCATGGGGTCACTGTCGCCGTTGGCGATGAACACCGGGTGCTCAATCGCGCTCACGCGCTGGAGCAGCGCGTGGTTGGGTACGCCCCACGAGCACACGGCGTCGTACTGGGCCTGCCGCGTCTGCCAAGTCGTGTCGGCATCGCGGTCCTCGGTTCGGGCACCGAAGATGCGCTGTAGCGACTGCTTCCCGGCGTCCTGGCTTGCGGACGATGGTGAGTAGAACACGGAAAGGTAGCCCTCGGGCGACCCCTGGCGCTGGCCAACGGCGTCGATCACGTCCTTTGCCCAGCCGTGCATGCCCGCGGCGCCCTGGGGCGCCGAGGACGCGAGCACCAGGCGTCGCACCAGGTCGGGCCGCGCGAGCGTGATCTCCTGGGCTACGAAGCTCCCGATCGAGAAGCCGAGGAGGTCGACCTGGGAGAGATCCAGCGCGTCGAGGAAGGCGATCGCGCCATGCGCCATCTCGGCGATCGTGTGCGGCGTCATCCCGGTCGAGGCGGCGACGCCGGTGTTGTCGAAGGTCAGGACACGCCGGTTCGCCGCGAGCGCGTCGATCAGCGGAGGGTCCCAGTTCTCGAGATTCCCGCGGAAGTGCTGCAGAAGGACGACGGGCACGTCTCCGCTGCCAAGGTCGCGGTACGCGAAGCTGATCCCGTTCGCCGCCTCAACTTTGCGCGTCTGAGAGGTCGTGTAGGTCGCTGCTCCGTTCGCGCTCATGAGTCCCTTTCGTTCGTGGAGCGTGGCTCTGTTCGTTGATCCAGGACGCGGCGAGCGTCGTCCAGGCCGCGGCGTCGCCGCTGTCTTGTGCTAGCCCGAGGCTGTGGGGGCCGTGGGCGAATACATGGACGGTATGCGGAACCCGGTGGGCGGCTAGAGACTCGGCCAGGCGGTAGGTGTGCTCGGGCGGGACGTAGACGTCCTCCGCCGTGTGCCACAGAAAGAACGGCGGAGAGGACGGGGTCACCAGCGCGTCGAGGGAGGTGTCGCGGCGGAGCTCGGGCGTCGCATCGCTGCCCAACAGGATCAGGCGTGCCGGTCGATATGACTCTGTCTGCATCGAGGTGATTGCGTAGCCGAGAACGGCGAAGTCGACTCCTCGCCCGACTTCAGCGCCGGGCGCGAGCGCGGCCAGGCCGGCAAGGTGTCCCCCAGCGGAGAACCCCACCAGCCCGATCCGCTCAGCGCCGCCGTGCCTCAGACGATGGATCTCAGCCCGGAGAGCGTTCAGTGGTTCGGGATGGCGCACCAACAGCGGGTAGCGAAACACGCTCGCGCGGAGACCAAGCCCGTTCAGCCAACCCACGATCGGCTCGGCCTCGTGGGACGCGTGTACGGCGTAACCCCCGCCCGGCAGAACGATCAAGTGCGTGTCGGAGGGGCTCGACCTGCGACGACCGTTTGTCTCACTCCGCGAGTTCACCCGATCGACCCGCCGCGCTATGCGTCGCCCTAAACCGCGGCCGCGGTTGCGGAGCCTTGGACCGCGCGGGCAGCGGTGCGGATGACGTCGAGCACGAGGTCGGGATGGGAGAGCATCGGGACGTGGCTCGACTCGACGTTATAGGTCGTGGCGCCCATACGCTCGGCGACGAAGGCCTCCAGGTCCGGGTGGACCGTGTGGTCGTTCATGGCCCGGATGTACCAGCTCGGCTTTGACCGCCACGCGACCCCCGGGGCGTCGCGGGAGAACAGGCCGGCGTCGGGCACGGCCTGGGTCGCCCATACGAGCTGCTTCTCCGCCTCGGGGAGGTCGCCCGCGAAGGAGTCGATGCCGTCCGGCAGCAGCCAGATGCGTCCGTCGGCGACCTCGATGTGAGCGAACACGTCGGTGCCCGGGAACTTGTCCTGCAGGGTCTGGGAAGTCTCGTCGGCATCGGGTGCCAGCGCGGCGATATAGACCAACCCGACGACCCGATCGTCAGTTCCCGCGGCGGTGATCACCGTTCCGCCGTAGGAGTGGCCGACGAGAATGGCCGGACTGCTTACGCGGCTCAGCGTTCGGATGACGGTGGCGACGTCGCCCTCAGGCGTGTCGAGGCCGTACTGGGCGGCGATCACCTCGTGACCGTCGGCCTGGAGGGAAGGGATCAATTTGCTGAAGCACGAGCCGTCGGCCCACAGGCCGTGGCAGAAGACGATGCTGGGTTTGCTCTGCGCGGACATGAACATCTCCTTTCGGGGAGGTTCAGGCTCACGCCGCGACCGGCACGGCGCATCGCAGGTTCGTGTGATCTCTTAGCCGGTTGCCGTCGTGTCGTGCTCGGCCGCGATCCGGGCGAGCGCGAGCCGCGAGTTGATGTGGAGCTTCGCGAAAATGCTGCGCAGGTGGCTCGAGACGGTGTGCGGGGAGACGAAAAGCTGCTCTGCGACCTCGCGGTTGGTGAGACCTTGGGCCACCAGCCTCGCGACGGCGAGCTCGGAGTCGGTCATCGCCCCCCACCCGTTCTCATCGCGGCCGCGCGGGACTAGCCGTCGGCGGACCCCGTGGTCACGGAGACGGCTTCGCACGCGGCCCGTATCCCAGCCGGCGCCCGCGTCCGAGTACAGAATCAACGCGCCGTCGAGCGCCTCGATCGCGGCGTCGCCCGCGCCGGCGCGGGCGCGCGCAACGCCAAGGTCCTCGAGCGCGGAAGCGCGGGCGAGCGGTCGCGGGCCGGTCGCGAACAGGTCGACGGCGCGCTCGAGTTCGGCAATATTCGACCCGAGCAGCCCCCGCGCGTGCGCAGCGGTCGCCACGATCGTCGCGACACGCGGATTGAGTTGCGCGCGCCGATCCGCTTGAGCCGTCGTGACCTCGGCCAGTTCCTCGTCGCCCGCGGCGAGCGCGATGCGGACAAGTTGGGGCTCGTCCGTCACGTCGATCGGGAAGAGCGGCAGGATCGAGCTGCGCTGGTCCTCCCCGAGCGCGCACAACCAATCGCGCGCGGCGCCGGGATCGCCAGTGGCCATCGCCTGCAGGGCGAGGAGCCATGCCGCCTCGCGGCGAAAGTTCGGCGTGGCGTCCTCGAGCAGACCCTGAGCCAGTCGCGCCGTCCGTTGCTGGAGGCGGCCGTCACCCTGGTGCAGCGCGACCCGTCCCAGGGCGACGATGCCCGCGGCATCAAGGGCGCCGATGAAGCGATCGCCGGTGTCGGGGCCGAATTGCCCGTCGAGGATCGCCGCGGCGTCGTCGAGTTGCCCCAACTGGTGCAGCTGTCGGCCCCGCCAGATCTCGAAGATGCGGATGCCCCAGCTGTTTCGGTCGCGCTGCGCCGCCGCGATCCCGTCGGCCGCCAGGCGCAGTGAGTCATCTACGTGGTCCAGCACGGTGCGGGTCTCGCATCGCCATTCCTGGGCCAGGCGTTCGCGTGCCCACTCGGTCGTACCGATGCCTGCCCGTGCCGCCTGCTCGGTCATCTCGAGCGCGTCCTCGTAGCGCCCGTCCACATAGGCGATGACGGTCTCGGCGAGGGCGAACGCGAACGCCGAGTTGGCGTCTCCGCTTGCCCGAACCGCCGCGGCCGCCTCGGCACGGAGCGCCTTGGCCTCCTCGGCGCGGCCGCCGACGAGCAGGTTGTGAAACAGCGCTGCGAGGTGGGGCGCCCGCAGGTGCGCCGGCAACTCGGGCAGCGCGAGTGCCTGGCGACCGGCGGCGACCCGCGCGTCGGGCGGGACGCGGAACATGCTCGCGATGCCCAGGAGCACCTCGGCCTCCTGCTCTGCTGGCAGCGCGTCGCGTAGATGCGTGTCGGCGAATGCGCGAGCCTCGTCGACGCGGCCCGCGGAATGGAGCAGCACGGCGGTCTGGGCGAGGAGCGGCCCGCGCAGGGCATGGTCGCGCGGCGCCAGCTCCAGCGCGCGGGCGCTGAGGTCGGCGCCGGCCCCGGGGTCCGTCGTCGCAAGCGCCTCGCCGGCGCGCAAGAGGATCGAGATCGCCTCCTCGTCGGCGGGCTCGGCACTGGCCGCGATCTGCTCGGCAACCTCGACGGGCGTGGCGCCGGCCGCCAGGAGCACGTCTGCGGCCTGGCGGTCGAGCGCCCTTCGGGCTGACACCGGGACGCTTTCACGGACCGCCTCGCGGGTGACGTCGTGGCGGAAGGCGAGCCGGTCCCCGCTCTCGACGAGCATCCCGCAGTCGATCAGCTCCTCAACCGGCCCGAGCAGTGTCGCCGGGGGCCGGTCGAGCATGTTCGCCAAGTCCGCGAACGAGAACCGGCGGCCGAGCGAGGCGGCAACCGTGGCCGCCTCACGAGCGCGCCCAGACACACCGCGCAGACGCTCGTGCATCGTGACGCCGACGCGCCGTGGGAGGCGCGCTTCGACAAGCTCGGCGTGCCCGGCAACGACCCGGATCAGGTCCTCGTCCCGAAGCCCCGACAGCAGCTCCATGAGCACGAACGGGCTGCCGCTGGCACCCTTGACTAGGTCGAGAAGCGCCTCGTCCGGCTCGGCGTCCATAACGTCTTCGGCTACCTGAGCTACGGCCGCGTCGTCGAGCGGGCCGAGGACGATCCGCTCGGCGCCGCTGCTGTCCAGGTGCTCGATCGCGCTGAGGAGCTGCGCCGAGCCCTGACCGGGACGAAAGGCCAGAATCCAGGCGACCGGCATGTCGGCGAGACGGACGGGCAGCGCACGCAGCGCCGCCGCGGTTCCGGTGTCCGCCCACTGAAGGTCGTCGAGCGCGATCACGACCGGCCCGCCGAGCGCGGAGCGCTCGAGCATCGTCTGCAGGTCCTGCAGCAGCCAGTACCGCTGCTCGGGCAGTGAGTGAAGCTCGGGCAACCCGTGTCGCTCGAGCAGCGGGTGGGCGCCGTCGAAGAGCGCCGTCATCAGTGGTGCAAGCTCGACGACACCCGCGCCAGGCTCGGCCGCAGCGGCGCCGACCCGCAACGCGAGCCGCCGCGCGACCCGGCCCGCCTCAGCGAGCAGGCGGGTCTTGCCCATGCCCGGCTCTCCCTCGACGAGTACCACCGCGCCGGCACCGGAGCGCACGCGTTGGAGCTGAGCACCGATCGACGCGAGTTCAGCGTCCCGACCGCGAACAATGGGAGTAGGAGAGATCGCCCGGCCCAGATCCGCGAGTCTACGTCGGTCGGCGTTGGCTGCATCGACGGCCAAACGTCAAACGTCCCCGATCGGGTTTCGCGAGCCACCGCACGATCGTGCGATCTCTCCGTGGGTCGCCGCGGCGAGTCCGTAAGAGAAAACATCGCACGCCCATGCGATGCCGAACGCGCGCCGGAGCTGGAAGGTTCGACCCATGCCCATGATCGATGTGTACGCAGCCGCCGGGACGTTCAGCGATACGAACCGACTGGCACAGGACCTCGCCCGCGCGGTGATGCGCTGGGAGGCGGTCCCCGAGATCCCTCTGTTCGCCGACAACACCGCGGCGTTCGTCCACGACCTCCCGGCCGAGGCGATCTCGACCGCGTCCGGGCGCGGCGACTACGTCCGCGTTCAGGTCCTCACACCGGCGGGAGTCCTCGACCGCGAAAAGCAGCTCGGGGTCGTGAAGGAGCTGACTGAGATCGCCGCCCGTGCCTCCGGCGATCCGACCCTCGCGGAACGGACGTGGGTGCTGCTCACCGAGTCGCCGGAGGGTGGTTGGGGCATCGCGGGGCACGCCAACACGCAGGCCGATATCGCCGCGGAGGCTCGCGCCGCCCTATCCGCGGGCGCCTAGGGCATGGGGCGTCCGGACTCATCCGCGCCCTCGTCCCGTCCGGACCCATCCGCGCCGTTGACGGCCGACAGGCGCGGCCGGGTCCTCGCCGACGGGACGGTGATGCCGCTGCTCGGACTCGGCGTGTGGCAGATACCCGAGGGACCCGCGTGCGTGCATTCTGTCCGCGCAGCCCTGGAGCAGGGGTACCGCCACATCGACACCGCGCAGGCGTATGGAAACGAGTCGAGCGTCGGCCGAGCGCTGCGCGAGAGCGGCATCGCTCGCGACGAGGTGTTCATCACCACCAAGTTCCATCCCGGCCGGCGCGACCCCCTTAGAGAGTCCGCCCACAGCGTCGACCGCCTCGGGATCGACTACCTCGACCTCTACCTGGTCCACTGGCCTGGAGGCGGGGCAACCTGGGCGTGGCCCGGGATGGAGGCCGCCCGCGTGCGCAGCTACGCCCGGGCGATAGGTGTCTCGAACTTCGACGCCGACGAGCTCGATCAGGTCATCGCCGCTGCGACCGTCGCACCACCCGCGATCGACCAAGTGCAGTTCAACCCGTCCGCGTATCGCAAGGCGTTACTCGATGCCTGCGCCGAACGGGGTGTCGCGCTCGAGGCCTATAGCCCGCTGGGCACCGGCGGGCAGCTGGGCGACCCGGTGGTCGCGGACATCGCTGCCCGTCTCGGCCGAAGCCCCGCCCAGGTCCTTCTGCGCTGGTGCGTCCAACGCGGCATCCCCGTCGTCACCAAGTCAACTCATCGGGATCGCATCGTGGAGAACGCGCAGGTGTTCGACTTCGAGCTCCGCGCCGGTGACATGGAGGAGCTTGACGCGCTCGATCGATCGGGAGGGACCCGATCGGCACTCGAGCGCAAATGGTGGTGAGGAGGCGTCGCGCGCCCGCCTGGGCCGCACTGATATTTTAGATTTCAGTGCTCGCCCCGGTCGACTCGCCCCTGCTGCGTGACGAGGCTTATCGGAGGTTGCGCGGCGCGATCTTGAGCGGTGCGCTCGCTCCGGGCGATCCGCTCCGAATCGATGAGCTGGCCGGGCAGCTCGCTCTCTCGAGAACACCCGTGAGGGAGGCCCTGGCGAGGCTGCGTGACGAGGGGTTAGTGCAGACGCGACCGCGTTCGGGAACGAGGGTCTCGCCTCTGCGGCTGGACGAGGCGGGCCAGGCGCTGGCGGTGATCAGCGCTATGCATGAGCTTGCGGTGCGGATTGCTGTGGTGCGCCTCGAGGAGCGACAACTGGCTGGGCTCGCGCAGGCTGCGCGGCGCTTTGAGGACGCGGTGAAGGCGGGGGATCATGACCGCGCGATCGACGCCGACGACGAGTTTCACGGGGTGTTTGTGATCGTTGCCGGCAACGGGCCGTTGCGCGAGACGATTGTGCGTTTCATGCCGCTGCTCCGTCGGGCGGAGGCGCTGCGGTTCGGCACGCTGCCGGGTCGCCGATCGATCGCCGCGCACCGGCGAATCCTCGCCGCAGCCCGGCGCGGCGACGCCGAGGCCGCGGCGGAGGCCACCCGGATCAACTGGGCATCGCTCGCCGAGCAGCTCGAACAGTCGATGATTCGTGACTCTGAGGAGGGTTCACCGTGAGCCTGGACGCGTTCGAACGTGTAGAGCTGCTGTTCGGCCCCTCGCCGATCCATCCACTCGAGCGTCTCAGCGAGCACCTCGGGGGCGGCGTCCACATCTGGGCCAAGCGGGAGGACTGCAACTCGGGCCTCGCATACGGAGGGAACAAGGTGCGCAAGCTCGAGTATCTCGCGGCCGATGCGCTCGCCACGGGCTGTGACACGCTGGTCTCGATCGGAGGCGTCCAGTCCAATCACACCCGTCAGGTGGCGGCTGTCGCCGCGCGACTTGGTCTTGGCTGCGTGCTCGTGCAAGAGCACTGGGTCGACTGGCCCGATGCCGTCTATGACAAGGTCGGGAACATCCTCCTCTCGCGGATCATGGGTGCCGATGTCCGCTTGGACGCCGCCGGATTCGACATCGGCTTTCGACCAAGCTGGGAGGCAGCGCTCGAGTCGGTCAGCGAGCGAGGCGGGAAGCCCTATGCGATCCCGGCCGGGGCCTCGGACCACCCGCTCGGTGGCCTCGGGTTCGCTCGTTGGGCGCAGGAGGTAAACGAGCAGGAACAGGAGCTTGGCGTGTTCTTCGACACTGTCGTCGTTTGCTCTGTCACCGGCTCCACCCAGGCAGGGATGCTCGCCGGCTTCGCCGCGCAGCCGCGGCCACGTCGCGTCCTCGGGATCGACGGCTCGGCGACGGTGCAGCAGACGCGCGACCAGATCACGCGGATTGCGCAGCGGACCGCACACGCGATCGGCCTCTCGCGCGAGCTTCGCGGCGACGAAATCATCCTGCTCGATGGCTGGCACGCAGGCCGCTACGGGGTCCCCGACGCCAAGACGATCGAGGCGATCCGACTCTGTGCCCGACTCGAAGGCATGCTCACCGATCCCGTTTACGAGGGCAAGTCGATGGCCGCGCTGATCGACCTTATTCGCGCGGGCGAGATCGCTGCCGGCTCAACGATCCTGTATGCCCACCTCGGCGGCCAACCAGCGCTCAACGCGTACGCCGGGGCGTTCTAGCCGACCCGCACGCTTGGAGGGCGGCTACGGGGGGGGGGGAGGTGAGAGGGGGGGGGGGGAGGGGTGGTCGTGGGGTCGGCAAGTTTCCGAGGGTGCTCGCGCGCGAGCGAGGGGGGAGGGGGGGGCGACGGGAGAGGAGACTACGACGGTGAGTTGTGCAGCGAGCGGGTCGGCGCGCTCCAGGGAATCGCGCCCGACCGGGTGCTGTACATCGGCTCGGCGAGCAAGCGCCTGACCCCAGGTATGCGCCTCGGCTGGATGTTGCCTCCTTCGTGGCTGTCGTGGGCGTTGATCACGGCCAAGGCGATCGAAGACGCGGGCTCGGAAATCACCGGGCAGCTCGCACTCGCAGATTTCATAGTCCGAGGCGAGCTCGAACGCCATCTACGCCGTATGCGGCGGCGCTATCGAGAGCGCCGCGAGCACCTCCTGAATGCGCTCGCGCGCGAGCTGGCCGACTGGCATCCATCCCCAGCCCGCGGCGGGCTGCACCTAATGATCACGCTCCCCGACGCGGTCGATGAGCCCGCCCTGCTGGCAGCGGCCGCGCGCCGGGGCGTCGGGATCGAGGGACTCTCGCTGCACAGCTACACCGGCGATTGCCCCCCCGGCCTGGTCATCGGACATGCCTATATGGCCGAGCCGGCGATCGAGCGCGGGATCCAGCTCCTCGCTGAGGCCCAGGGGTCGGCCTCCCACCGACCCGGATAAGTCAACGCTCGGCCCTGACCTGGGCTCGAGTGTCAAGAAATGTCGAACGCCGGGCGTCGCTTCCGCGAACGCCCGGCGTTGTGTTGGGAGACTGCGCCCCGGAGGTCTAGTAGCGGCCGGCGGCGACGATCGCGATGCGCCGATTGCCGGAGGCGACGAGCTGCAGACGAACGGTCATCGCGACGTGATGGAGCCGGCTGAGCTTCTTGGCCATCGCCTTCGAGAAATACAGGTGCAGGGTCACGGTGCCGTTCTTGACCGAGGAGACCGTCCCGAGGCCGATCCGAACCGTCGGGCTTTGCCCGACTTGGATGTGCGCCTTCTTGGCGGAAGCGCGAGTGATCGACACGGTGGCGATTCCATTAGCCGGCGCGTTCGATGTCACCCGGACCGAGATGCCGGTCCGCAGCACCGTCTTGAGGCTCTGCGGCAGCAGCTGGAGGCGCACCTTTAGTGCGGTGCTGGATCCCGAGCCAGAGCCCGAGCCCGAGCCGCCACCTGTGGACGTGGGGGGCGGCACCGCCTGCCCGTTCGAGCCCAGTACCTGCACCGTCTGGGTGATGTGCGCTGTGTTGCCACCGCGGTCGGTCACCGTCAGGGTGACTGAATAGTTACCGCCCTGCGAGTAGGTGTGGTAGACGCTCGGCCCCGTTCCCGTCGTGCCGTCACCGAAGTTCCAGGAGTACCCAGCGTTGTGGACCATCAGCGCCGACGCGGTAACCGAACCGTCGAACAGGACGTTATCGCCCGGCTCGACGGGTCCAGGCACGACAAACGCGGGGTTCAGCTCAATCCAATCCGTGCACGGGAGCGCGTTCGGATCGGTCTCGATGGCGCCGGCGTTGTTGAACTCGCGCTGGAGCACGTAGGTGTTGCCGGCAATTGTCACGTTGTCGAGGCCGTTGTTCAGCGGGAAGCAGCCGTTGTCGTTGATCTCCGCGCCGTCCTCCCCGTACCACCCGTTGAGGGCTGGGTTGACGATCGCGGCGAGCTGCCCCTGACTCAGCGGGCTCACGAGCTTGGCGCCGACCTCCTGCGCGAGCGTGGTCACGTCGACCGGCGTCGTGATATTCGGAGCGTCGGGCTCGTCGCACCCGTTGCCCTTGCCCCACTGCGCGGTCCACGGCTGGACCACGTACGCGACGTCGGTGCCGTTGACATTCACCTGGGAGTGGTAGCTGCAGAACTGGGCGTCGGTGCTGCCCGCAGCGCTGTTGGCCGAGCACACGTTGCCGGCGGAGTCAAGGCACACTTCCACCCCGGGTGGGGTCAGGACGACGACGAGCGGGGAGTAGCCGGGGACGTTGCCTCCCGGCAGGCCCATCTGGGGCATCGTGCTCTGAAGCTCGCCCTGGATCTGTGCGTCGGTTAGGCAGACGTCGTTGCTCGTCGTACTGAGCGGGCCGTTCGGTTGACCCGTCCACACGTTGTTTCCGGAGACCGAGCATCCGTTGGCCGGATAGTTGTTGCCGGACCCGCTCGGGTGGTTGGCGCCGAACTGGCACGTATCGCCGCTCGGACTGCCGGAGCTGGTTCCGTAATCGATGCAGCCCCCGGCGAACAGCGAACGGTTCTGCGCCCGGACGGTTCCGTTGGCCATCGTGTACTGCGGCGTGACCGCGTAGGGCGTCGCGAACGACCCGCTCGCCGTGGCGACATCGCTGAGGAACTGCTCGACGTACTGTCGCGTCGTGGCCCAGTAGTTGCGCTGAGGATCCCAAGTGAGGACGTACGTCTCGTTCTCGGGAAGCACCGAGCCGCCGTGATAGCAGAGCGGCGAGACCAGTCCGGTGGTCTGCCAGGTCAGGTCGGGCGCCAGCGATGGATCCACGCACGGGCCGCCCGAGGTCACCGGGGAGATGCCGCCCGACAGGCCCGTGCCCGGGACGAGGTCGACGCCATAGTTGCTGCCCCCGTCGTTGACGACGATCGCCTGGGCGCTCGCCACCACGGCTAGCGAGGCGAGAACGGTGCAGGTCAGGGCAAGGACAAGCCGACGGACGGCGAGCGAATAACGGCGCATATCAGCCTCCTACCGTGAGATTGCGCAGGTCGACGACGGCGCCGACGCTCGGGTCGTACTGGAACAGGGAGATGGCGCTGAGCGCGGAGCGGCTCAGCAGCTGGCGGCCGACGTCCGACGCGGTCTCGCGCGCCTTGTTTGCAGCCGCGGCCGAGGCGAACTTATCGGCCGAGATCGAGTTCACCGAGAACAGGGCGACCGGAGTGGAGCCAGAGGCGCTCTGCTTGGAGATGCCCTCTCTCTGGCCGGCGTTCAGGGTGAGGATCTCGCAGTCGATCGGCCCGGGGGTGCAGGACCCGGCGCCGCTGACGACGGTTCCCGGCTCGACCACGAACACCACGCTGTGGCCGCCCTGGAGCACGCCCAGCTCGACGAGCATCGGCTGCTGCTTGCTCGGCAGGATGCTGAGCCGCTCGAGCGGATCGATCGTGTTGACGCCGCCGTTCGCGGTCGTGATCGCGAGTGACACGTGATAGGCCTGGGTCGAGGTCAGTCCGGTCGGCGCAGGCTTGGGCGCAGGTGCCGGCGCGGGCGTGGTCGGCGTCGGCGTCGGCGTGCCGCCCGAGCTCGGGCTCGTGCTGTTCGTCCCGCTGCCTCCGCTGCTGGCGGTGCCCGAGACTCCCGTCGTGCCGGTGCTCGTGGTGGTCGTGCCGGCGGTCGGCGTGGTCACCGCCGCCACGGTGGCGGTCGTAGCCGTCGTGGCGACGTGCTGCGGGGTGAACGGATTGCGGCCCTTGCCGCCGAGGTTCGAGTTGCCCTGCGCGGTCTTCACCGAGATCGCGGGCAGCGTGGTGCCGGATGAGTAGGGCAGCGGACCCGTGGGCGGGGTGACGATGTCCGTCGGCGCCTTCTTGGTCAGCAGCACCGGCACCGCCACCAGGGCGATGACCAGCACCAGCGCGATCGGCCAGAGCTTGCGGTCGACCAGTTCCTTGAGCATGTTGCGCGGGACGTTCATCGCAGCACCGAGGTGACGGCCGCGGCGGGCGGCGTGGTGGAGGACGCGGAGGACGAGGTCTGGGCTTGGCTAGCGGAGGGCGCCGGGCCGGAGGGCGTCGCGCCATCGAACGGACCCTCTGTCGGCGGGACGATGTAGGTCGTCGCCGAGACGGTCGCGGTGATCTGCGGGAAGCCGTTCGGGCCGGGGACGAGGTTGACCGCGTTGATCGTCATCAGGCGACCGCGGATCGTCAGCGTGCCGTTCACGTTGACCACGAAGCCCTCGAGCTTGTTGAAGAAGGTCGACAGGTTGAAGTAGTTGCCGCTGAGCGTGATCGTGAACTGCTCCGTCGGCAGGCCGGCCGCTCCGACGCTCGCTCCGGGGGGAAGCGGCGCGGTCGAGGTGGACGACGAACTGCTGCTCGAGCCCGAGCTGGAGCCGGGGGTCGAGCTGCTCGACCCGCCGCCCGTCAGCTGCAGGCCACGGAAGCTCACGTGCGACGACTGCGCGGCGCTCTGAACCTGATAGATCAGCGACGGGATGTCGTCGTCCGGCGGCACCGCCTCGCCCAGCTTGGCGAGCTCGGCGTACTGCCCGGCAAACGACTTCTGCGCGCTCACCCCGGCCGCAACCTGCTGCTGAGCGGCCGACAGCTGTGACTGCTCGCTGGCGACCTGGCTGCTGAGGCTCGACGCCTGCGAGCGCTTGGGCGAAACCACGAGGAACCATCCGGCCACCACTGCCCCGAGGGCGAGGACGACCATGATCACTATGCGGTCACGGGAAGTCACTGGGTGCCTCCGGTAGTGGTGGTGCTGGCGGGAGTGACGCCGCTGATGGCGGTGACACCCTCGGCGCCGGCGTTCGCCACGGGCGTGAAGAAGACGGTCAGGTCGAACGTGGGAGCGGACGCAGCGCATCCCTGCCCGTTGCCGTTGCCGGAGCCGCCTCCGGACCCGGAGCTCGGGGCGCTGGAGCTCGACTCCTGCGAGTTGCTGAACGAGACGCGGGTGACGCCGTTGATCAGGCGCAGGCGTGACATCAGGCGGGCGACGTCGTCCTGGTTGGAGGTGCAGCCGGTGAGCTCGAACGCGGGCGCGGTGATGTCGGCCCTAAGCGACCCCGTGCCCCCGCCGCCCCCGGCACTGGCGCCCGGCACAACCGTGCCGACGATCGACTGAAGCGTGGTGTCGGCTGGGACCACCTTTGACAGGTTCACCATCGAGGTGTGCCAGTCGAACCGCGCCGACGCGATGCCCCGCACGGTGCTGATGCGCGTCTGCGCGAGCGAAGAGAACTTCGAGAACTCGCCGAGACGGTTGGCTGCCGCCTGCTCCTGAGCGACCTGGGTCTTGAGGCTGTTCAGTGCGGCGGTGCGGCTGGAAATCGAATTGTTGGTGAGGACGTACACGCTCACCAGCGCGACCGTGGCGGCAAGGAACCCGAGCAAGATGTAGACCGGCACCTGCATACCGGTCGAGGGACCACGGCTGCTGCTGCTGCGCCCACGCGAGTCCGCGGGGATCAGGTTGACGGCTCTCATGAGGGGATCTCCTCGACGGTCAGGCCGGCGGCCACGGCGAGACGGCCGGCGTCGACGCCGCCGAATCCGCCCGGCTGCCCCTCCTGGACGACGCCGACCTCGAGCGGAAGCCCGACCTCCTCGCCGAGCCGCTCGGGGAACCCGGGGATCGCCACGGCGGGACCGGTGAGCACCACTCGCTCAACGACGGCCGACGCGTCCTGCATCGCGAGGAAGTCCAGCGAGTTGCGGACCTCGTCCGCGATCCGCCGGATGCCGTCGTTCAGGACTTCGCGCGCCTCGGCGACGATGTCCTCGTCGCCCTCGACCTCGTCGACCGGCGCCAGCAGGCCGACGTGGCGGAGCCAGCCGTGCGCGTGCTCGAGCGTGAGCGCTCGGCGCTCTGCGAGTTCGCCGGCGATCGACTCGATCCCCTGGCCGGCGACCCGCGTGAACGCGCAGGTCGGCCCGAGCGCGACGGCAAGGTTGGTGAGGCCGCCGACGCTGGTGTAGAGAGTCGCACCGGTCAGCTCGGGGCGGTACAGCGCGCGGATCATCGCGAACGCCGACAGGTCGACCCCGGTCGGGCGGAGGCCCGCCTTCCGCGTGGCCTCGAGCAGGCGCTCGATCATGTCGCGCCGCGCGGCGACGACGACGACGCGGGTCCGGGGACCTTCGGGAGTCTCGACGACGCCGAGCGAGTGGTGCTCGAGCACCGCCTGCTCGAGCGGCATCGGGATGTGGTCGGGGGCCTGGAAGCGAATCGCGGAGTTGATCTCCTTGGTGCCCTTGAGCGGCGGAAGATCGAGGGTGCGCATTACGATGCGCTGGTTGGCGACGCCGAGGCGGACGCGCTTGCCGAGCTTGTGCTGGGCGAAGAGATCGCGGAGCGAGGCGGCGAGGGTCTCGACGTCGACGACCTCTCCATCACGGACGATGCCGGCGGGAAGTGCCGCGGTCGCGGCGCGCTCGACCTTCACCTGGCCCGGGCGCGTCTCCACCGCGGCCACGTAGCCAGGCTCGATGTCGAGGCCCACGACTGATTTTCCTTTGGCATAACCCATGGCGGCTCAGGCCAAGTGATCGGCCGCTACCCCCGACGAGTTGAGGCCGTCTAGCCGAGCCTGGACGGCCTGATCGTCCAGGCCTGGACGTCCAGGCAGCTGGACGCTCGCCAGAACGGGCCGGAGCCGGGCGGAAGCTCGGTCCAGCTCGCGCCGCTCGTGGCGCCTCAGGAGGCTCTGGGCGGGCTGCTCGACCAGGTAGAAGCTCGCGGCACCGAGGAGGACCGCGGCGGCCACCGCAGCCAGCCACACGAGCACGATACTCAGGCGACGGACGCGGACGCCGGGTGGGGCAGGACCGCGCGCTCGATCAGCAAGAGCGCCGGGAAATGCCAGAGGTAGATGCCGTAGGAGATGGTCCCCACCCACGCCGCAATCGGACTTCGCGAGCACGCGCAGCGGCCACGGACGCGATGCCGGAGAGCCAGGCACGATCACAGCGAGTACGAGCAGACCCGACCCGACGCCGATGGCCAGGTGAGTCGCCACTCCGTACCAAGGCAGGAAGATGTCCCCGTACTGCTCGGGGACCGCCACCATGAACGTCGCGAACGCGAGTACCACGCACACCCACGGCCCGGCGGCGGAGGACCGCAAGCGGGAACCCGGACGCGCGTCCGGCCTCGAGCTCGGCCCTGAGCACGGCGAGCGCCATTCCGATCGCAAACCAGTCGAGCAGGCCGGGCAGGCTCACCATCAGCGTCTGCCCCGGTCGTAGAATCGGAAGCGGTGAGCGAGCCGACGAGCGCGTCCGCGCAGCGCGAGCGACGCCAACCCCGCCGCCCGCGATCCAACCGAGCTGGACGCGGACGGCACAGCGCGGCCGCCGGCGCGACCTCCGATCCGTGCAACGAGCCAGGCGAACACTGGCAGCAGCGCGTAGAAGCTCACCTCGACGCACAGGCTCCAGGCGACGCCCAGACCGCCGAGCACTGTCTGCGGGTCGTAGATCTGCGACAGGCCGTAGTAGCTCCAGGCGTTCGGGGCCGAACACGCCCGCGGCGAACGGCCCGATCGCCACCGACGGTCAGCGCGACCCAGTACGCCGGCAGGATCCTCACCCCGCGGCGGCGCGCGTAGACCCGCCAGTCCGGCAGCGCCGAACGGTCACGGATCGCGCGGGCGTACGGCAGGTACAACAACACGCCCGAGATCACAAAGAAGATCGCGACGCCGCCTTTCAGCTCCCACAGCAGCGGGGCCAGCGACCCGGCATGCGCGAACTTGCTCGACAGCGCCACGTGGTAGCTGACGACGCTCAGCGCCGCGAGCGCCCGCAGGCCGTCAAACCCATCGAGCTTCGTGCGCGCACCCGAGCTCATGCCGCGATCGCCGCGGCGGGCTCGGGGCCACGGCTGATCGCCGCGCGCGCATCGGCGGGCTGAGCTGCGGCTCGCGAGTCCGCGAGCAGCGAGAGGACCGCCAGCGGCAGGATCCATACCAGGTACAGGAACGCCCAGTACTCCGCGGTGAGCTGGAGTCCGATCAGGATCGCGGCGCCCAACGCCGCCATGCGCGCGCGATCCCGGGCGAGATCCGGCTCCTGCCGTAGCTTGACCATCGCAGCGGCGATCAAGCCAAGCACCGCACCTTGGGCGAGCGGCTGGAGGGCTGCGCTGCCGAGCGCGCCCCAGAACGACTGTTGCGCGCCGCGCGAGAACTGGTATCCGACTGCGTGGACCATGTCCGCGGGACCACTGATTCCGCCGAGGGCTACCAATACGCCGATCAGCGGCAGCGACACCGCGGCGGTCGCGGCGATCGCCCCCATGAGCCGGCGGCCTCGGAGCGGCGCCATACACACCGTGAGCAGTGCAAACGGGGCCAGCTTGAACCAGCCCGCGAACGCAAGCATCCCCGAGCAGGCCACGGGTCGGCGCCAGAGGAGGATCGCCACCAGCAGCATCGCCGCGAGCACGACGTCGGTTGTGCCAGTGGACACGACGATCAGGAGCGGCGGGAACGCCAGCCAGGCCAGCGCGGCCCGCAGTCCGGCCTCCTCGACGTCGGCTGGCCTCGACGCACCCGCCCGCGGGCGGGCGCCGGCGGTGATCCTGAACACTGCCCAGGCGGCCACCATCGCTGCCACGGCCGCGACCGCGAGCCCGCCGTCCACGGAACCCCACAGATCGTTGACCGGCGCGACCAGCGCCAGCGGCGTGTACAGCAGGTAGCTGAGGATCGGATAGGTGTCGCCGTGGATGATCCCGGGCGGCATGTGGCCGTACGGCAGCACGCCGTGCACGATTTTGGTGGCGCCCTCCATGACGGCGTAGATCACGTCTACGGCGTCGAACGAACTCACGCCCGACCATCACGAATACGAGCGCGAGCACGACGAGCAGCGCGCGAAGCCAACGAACGCGCCGCGCGGGATCGAGCCCCGGAGTCATCGCGGCGAGCAGCGGCGTCGACGGCGCCGTCTCGCGACGAGCACCGAGTGCCTTGCCGGCGCATCGAACGAGCAGGTAGACCAAGCCCGGAACGGCGGCGAGCACACTCGGGTCCATATAGCGGTGCTGGAACAGCAGCACCGAGACCAGCAGCGACAGGGCCGCCGCCACGTCCAGGTTGCGTAGCCGCCGCCACGGGCTGACCCCCGCCATCACCACGAACAGCGCGCACAGGACCGCAAGCACTGCCGGTTGGTAGGCGATCCAGTCACCGTAGGGAACCCCCATCTGCCTGTAGTCGATGGCTCTGCGTCTCGGTGCGGCCCGCTCCAGGGCCACCATGGCGTCGATCCGATCGCCCGAGTAGAACGTGACCTGCTCGAGGTGGGGGTCGATCGGGCCCGCGATCACCCGGTTCCAGTGCGATCCCGACAGCATCTGGGCGACCGTGCGGTCGCGCTCGCAGCGCGCGACCGGCATCGCCTGGGGCGCTGACAGCCGGCGCCGCCGGCCAGTGATGCGTCAACGTGAGCGCGAGCGCCGCGATCGCAGCGACCACGGCCCCCGCCGCCAGGGGTGAGACACGCTTCGAGCAACATGCCCGGGTCGGTCGCGCTCGGGCATCAGAGACCCGGCGTGCAGGTACCAGTGAATAATCGCGGGGCCGGCGAAGCAGAGCCGATCGACGCCGCCAAGCGCCAGGAACGGCCCGAACGGCACGGCCGTCTTGCGACCCTTCTCGACCCCCATGCGCGCCATCACGCCCGGCGCCGACGAGCGTGGCGGTGAGGACGCCGACGAGGATCGCAACCGCGACCGAGCGCCCGAGGAACAGCCCGAGGACCGCGGCCAGCTTGACGTCGCCCATGCCCATGCCGCGCGGGTAAGCGAGCGCGAACGCGAGCAGAAACCCGCCCGCGGCGGCGCCCGCGATCAGCTGCTCGGGCACTCCCGCGCAGATCGAGTGCCGCGCCGATGGCCACCGCGGCGATCGGCCGCCGGCAACGTGATCTTGTTCGGGATGATGCGATGCTCGAAGTCGATCAGCGCGATCGGAACGAGCACGGCGACGAGCACGAGCCCGAGCACGATGTCGACGGCCGAGTCCTTGGTCAGGACAACCGCGACGGCCAGCGCGCCCGTGATCGCCTCGATGATCGGATACCGCGGCGAGATCCGCGCCCGGCAGCTGCGACAGCGCCCGCGCAACCACAGCCAGCCGAGCACCGGCACGTTGTCGTAGGCCTTGATAGCGGTCCCGCACCCTGGGCAGCGCGAGCCCGGGTGGACCAGCGACTCGCTGCGCGGCAGCCGGTACGCGACGACGTTCAGGAACGAGCCGATCGTGGCGCCGAACGCGCCAGCGACCGCGGCTGCGAATGCCAGCGGCACCGCTCTTGCCTCACACCGCTCCGGCGAACGCCGGCGAGGCGTCGCCCGGTTCCTCCGGCTTGAGCTCGGCGGACCGATCGAGTTCGTCGATGTCACTCGCCTGCGGTGCGCCGGAGCCGAGCACCGCGACCAGCACGAGCGGCAGGAACCACACGATGTACAGGTAGAACCAGTGCAGCGCCGGCAGCTGGACCGCGATGATCACCGCGGCGCCGAGCGCGGCCACCTGGGCCGGCGTCCGCAGGCCGCGCGGGCGGAAGGCCACTAACACGGCGAGGACGGCCGCGGCCGCCTCGAGCGCGACCTTGATCGGCGCGAGCGCCGGATGCAGGGCCCAGATCGAGAAGATGTCCGTGCGCGTCAGCTGGTAGCCGATCGTGTGGTTCCAGAACTCGGTCAGACCACCCGGCGGCAGGAACACCGCGATCGACACGCCGGTCGTGACCACGAACGCGGCGAGCACCTTGCGGATCGTCCGCTCGTCGCCATCGCCGCGTCCGACCGCGACGAGCGGCAGCAGGATCGCCGGGAAGAATTTGGACGCGGTGCCCAGGCCGACGAGGACCCCTCGCTTGATCGGGCTCTCGAGCGCCAGCATGATCAACACGACGATCAGCGCCACCAGCCCGTCGTTGGTGCTCTTCGCCATGCCGAGCAGGCTGCACGGGCACGCAGCCCAGAGCCAGGCCAGCAGCAGACCGAGGCGCCACCCCTCGCGCCGCCTGGAGCGAAGGCGCCATCCGAGCACGATCAGGCCGGCGATCGTCAACAAGTCGAAGGTGATCGCCGCCGCCCGGGCCGCCGGCAGGTACTGCCAGTTACCGGGGAACAGCAGCTCAAACGGAGCGTAGGCCAGGTAGGCGATCGGCCCGTAGGTGTCGCCGTGGCCGAGCGAGAAGTAGTAGAGGCTCTGGCCGTGGAGAAGCTTGTAAGCCCCGAGCGCCGACGCGGTCGCCGACGTCGATGACGCGCAGCCGGGTGAAGCGTTGATCATCGATCCGCGCGACCACCAGCGCGACCAGGCCGAGGACCAGCACCGCCGTGGGCAGGCGGCAGCCGAGCCCTGCCGGGCGGGGCGCGGCCTGAAGCCGCGGATCAGCATCCGGACGAGCAGGTAGATCAGCGGCGGATAGAACATCCACACCCCCGCCTCGAGGTGGGCGTTGTCGAACAGCAGGTAGGAGACGCCGAACGTCAGCAGCGCAGCGATGTCGAACCGGTCGAACCACGACCGGCTCGGCGGAGCAGCAGCAGCGGCAGCAGGAACATCAGCGTGAACGGCACGAGCACCAGTGGCGAGTCGAAGATCTGGCCGTAGTGGCCGCGGCCGTAGATGCCGAGGATCAGCGGCCCGGTGTACGTCGGCCTCGATCCCGCCGCGGGGCCGATGAGCTGATCCGCGATGACCTTTCCGTGGTAGTAGAAGTAGATCTCGTAGTGGCTCGCCACCCACACGTAGGGGACGATCTGCAGCGGGTGATGGGCGCGGTGGATCGCGATCATCTTCGGCGCGGTCTTGGCGATCGCGACCGCCTGGTTCGGGTCGATCGCGGAATCCGCGCAGGACCTGGTGTTCCGTTGGGGGCCAGGAACATCGCCGGTTCGGTGTCCGGCGGCGGCCCCGCCGTGGCGCGCTCGCCGTCGCCGGGACGATCGCCGAGGCACCGCCATGACGCAGAGGAGCGCGAGAATCAGTCGCCGCATGCCTTCGTAATCGGCCGCGACGCGGGTCCCTTGAACTCATCGCAGGCGCCGGGTTAAACGAACCGAGGCGACCCGGAGGCCGCCTCGGTCAATCGCGTTGATGGTTACTGACTGACTACCAGGTGCCGCTGGACGAGCAGCTGCCCTTGTCGACCGGCGAGCAGGCGAACGTCTCCGAGCCGTTGTCGTTCGTGAGCGTGAACAGCTCGGTGTCCGTCGGCGACTCGGCGACGATCGTGTAGCTGCTGTCGCGTCACCAGTGGCGGACGACAGGTAAGCCTGCCCGTTGCTCGTTACCGTGTTGAGCGCGGGCGAGATCGTGTTGAGCACGGACAGCGCCGGAGCTCGCGTAGCTACCGTTGTTGTCGGTCGCGTACGTCTCCATCGCGGTGGCGGCGTTCCGGGCCAGAGACTCGGCCGACGCGTCGTTGGCCTTGCTCTTCTGGTTGAGGAACGTCGGGATGGCGATCGCGGCAAGGATGCCGATGATCAGGATCACGACGAGGAGCTCGATCAGGGTGAAACCCTTCTCGTCCTCGGCGCGACGGCGCAGCTTATGAAGCATGGAGCCCTCCTGGGATTTTGATTGGGTCTGTCTCGCCAGATCCAAGGCCCCAATCGGGAGTCATCCATGACTACGTCACATCTCCGTATTGGTGGCAGCCCGGCTTCCTCCTATCCGTTGGAGATCCGTGGCTTTGCGTCCCACCCTTGCGAGTGGTTTGCCCTTGGCACCTGAGTGACTCTGGCAAGCGAGGTATCGACACTCCGAACCCGCAGCCTGACGCCTTTCGACATTTGTCCGACCAGTGTTTAGAGTAATCAGCCGGCGGGAATGGGCCCGGCGTCCTCCGGACCCTCCTGCTGCGCGTCCCGCCCGGGCTGGAACTCCCCCGTCCCCCCGCACCACGGGCACGTGACCTCATGCGGCTCCCCGCCCAGGCCCGAGACCAGCTTCCCCGTCCCCCGGCACGGCGTACACCCGCTCCTACTTTCATCTGGCGTCGCGCCCATCGTCGGCGACGATAGCGACATGGACGCCGGCGTCGCCAACCCAAGCTAGAGAGGAGGCCGCGATATCCGACCGGCGGCCCTCGCGCAGACCACCCGTGGGCCGCGGCACCGCATCGGATGCGCACGGGGCCGCAGGTCGGATGCGCGGCCTACTTGATGCTGTTATAGATGCTGAACAGCGGCAGGTACATGCTGATCACGATCACCCCGACGATGCCTCCGACGAAGATGATCATCACCGGCTCCATGATCGAGGTCAGCGCCTTGACGGCCGCCTCGACCTCTGAGTCGTAGAAGTCCGCGATCTTCGCGAGCATCGTGTCGAGCGCGCCGGTCTCTTCGCCGACGCCGACCATCTGCGACACCATCGCCGGGAACGCCGAGCACTGGCGCAGCGGCGCCGAGATCGTGCCGCCGCCCTTGACCGAGGTGATCACGTCGCCCATCGACTTCTCGATCACCGCGTTGCCGGCGGTCTTGCCGGTGATCTCGATCGCCTGCATGATCGGGACGCCGGCGGAGGTGAGCGCCGACAGCGTGCGCGACCACCGCGCGATCGCCACCTTCTGGACGACCTCGCCGATCTTCATCGGGATGCGAAGCTTGAAAGCGTCCCACGCGTCGCGTCCCTTCTCCGAGCGCTTCACCGAAATAAACCCGCCGACCGCGGCTCCGACGACGACGATCAGGATGTACCACTGGTGAGTCACCAGGTGGGAGAAGTTCACCATGAATTGCGTCAGCGCCGGCAGCTTCCCGGGGAACTGCTTGAACACGCCGACGAACACGGGTATCAGGAACGCCACCAGTGCCATCAGCACCGTGATCGCGAACGTGATGACCACCGCCGGGTAAATCATCGCGGCGCGCACCTGACGGCGCAGCGCTGCATCCTTCTCGAGCTGGTCAGCGACGCGCATGAGGCATTCCTCGAGCACACCGCCGGTTTCACCGGCGCGCACCATCGCGACGTACAGCGGCCCGAACACCTTGGGATGGCGCGCCATCGCATCGGACAGGAGCAGGCCCGCCTCGACGTCGTGCCGCACACCCGCTATCGCCTCGCGCAGCACCTTCGACCCGGTCTGCGTCTCGAGCACGTGCAGCGCGCGCATAATCGACATGCCGGAGGTGACCATCGTCGCGAGCTGGCGCGAGGCCACCGCCAGGTCCTTGGCGTTCACCCGCGAGAACAGCTCGATGTTCAGCTCCTTCGAGCGGTACTTGTGCGCGATGTCGACGACGACCAAGCCGCGCTCCTTGAGCTGCTCGGCGACCGCCTGCTTGGAATCGGCTTCGACCTCGCCCTTGGCCTGAACGCCGGCGAGGTCCATCGCCTTGAAGACATACGTGGCCATGACTATGCCGCCGCCTGATAACCGCCGCTTGCGGCGCCCATGCCGGACAGCAGGCGCCGGAGCTCTTCGGGTGCGTGTGCTCGTGACTCGGCGAGCTGACGGTTGACCTTTCCGGCGCGCACGAGCTGGGCGAGCGAGGCGTCCATCGTCTGCATGCCGTGCGAGGCCCCGGTCTGGAGCACGGAGTAGATCTGGTGGGTCTTGCCCTCGCGGATCAGGTTGCGAACCGCCGGGGTCGGGACCAGCACCTCGGCCGCCACGCACCGGCCGGCGCCGTCCGCGGTCGGCAGCAGCGTCTGGGTCATGATGCCTTGGAGCGCGACCGACAACTGCGCCCGTACCTGGCCCTGCTGCTCGGGCGGAAACACGTCGATGATGCGGTCGATCGTCTGCGGCGTGTCCTGGGTGTGGAGCGTCGCGAACACGAGGTGGCCGGTCTCGGCCGCCGTCAACGCGGTGCCGATCGTCTCGAGGTCGCGCATTTCGCCGACGAGAATCACGTCGGGGTCCTGGCGGAGCGCCGCCTTGAGCGCCTCCCCGAAGCTGGGCGCGTCCGATCCGAGCTCACGCTGGTTGACGATGCACTTCTTGTGGTGGTGGAGGAACTCGATCGGGTCCTCGATGGTCATGATGTGCTCTTCGCGACTCGCGTTGATCACGTCGAGCAGCGAGGCGAGCGTTGTCGACTTGCCCGAACCGGTGGGGCCCGTAACGAGCACCAGACCGCGCGGCTTGTTCGCGAAATCGGCGACGACCGGCGGCAGGCCGAGCGTCTCGAGCGGAACGACCTCGAACGGGATCAGGCGGAACGCGGCCCCGACCGCCGAGCGCTGGAAGTAGGCGTTGACGCGGAATCGGCCGCGCCCGGGGATCTGGTATGCGAAGTCGATCTGCCAGTTGTTCTCGAACCGCTGGCGCTGTCCCTCGGACAGGATCGAGTAGACGATCTCGCGCGTGTCGTTCGGCGTCAGGACAGGAAAGCCGTCCATCGGCGCGAGACGTCCGCGAACGCGCACTGTCGGCGGCGCACCTGCCGTGATGTGCAGGTCCGAGGCTCGGCGGTCGATGACCTCGAGCAACACGTCGGCGAAATCGAGCTGCATTCCTATCCGTCCTTGGGTTCGAGAAGTTCGGGGATCTATCGGCACTCCGGCCGATGTCGTTTACCGCCTAAGCGGGGAGTGGACGCTCAGCCAACACCCGTGCCCGTCACGCGGGCGATCTCGGCCACCGATGTGAGCCCGTGCTTGACCTTGTCGAGGCCGTCCTCTCGCAGCCGCCGCATGCCCTCGCGGACGGCGGCGGCGCCGAGCTGATCCGCGGAGGCGCGCTGGAGCGCGAGCGAGCGGATCTCCTCGTTCATCACCATCACCTCGTACAGGCCGATCCGGCCGCGATAGCCCATCCCGCCGCAGCGCACGCAGCCACCCGGCTCGTAGGCCTCGATCGGAAACTCGGCCGGGAAGCCGTGGTCGCGGAGCACCTCGGCCGGGATCATCGTCCGCTGCTTGCAGTGCGCGCACAGCGTTCGCGCGAGCCGCTGGGCGACCACGCAGTCGATCGCGGACGCGACCAGGAACGGCTCGATCCCCATCTCGACCAGACGGGTGATCGCCGACGGTGCGTCGTTGGTGTGGAGCGTGGAGAGCACCATGTGGCCGGTGAGCGCGCCCTCGATGGCAATCTGGGCGGTCTCGGGGTCGCGGATCTCCCCCACCATCAGGATGTCCGGGTCGGCGCGCATCATTGAGCGCAGCCCCGCGGCGAACGTGAGGCCGGCCTTGGTGTTGACCTGGACCTGGGTGATCCCGCCGATCTGGTACTCGACCGGATCCTCGATCGTGATGATGTTCTTCTCGGGGGTGTTGAGCTCCTGCAGAGCGCCATATAGAGATGTCGACTTACCCGAGCCGGTCGGCCCGGTCGTGAGCACGCAGCCGTAGGCTTGGGTGAACGCGCGGCGGAAGCGCGTGAGCTCCTGCTCCTGGAAGCCGAGCTTGTCGAGCTCGAGACGGATGCTCTCCTTGTCGAGGATGCGCATGACGACGCCCTCGCCGTGGACGCTGGGGATCGTGACCACGCGGACGTCGACGTGACGGCCGTCGATCGTCATGCCGACGCGGCCGTCCTGCGGGATCCGCCGCTCGGCGATGTCGAGGTCGGCCATGATCTTGATGCGGGAGACGACGCCGGGGACCATCTTCTTCGGGACGGTCGTGGCCTCGGTGAGAACGCCGTCGACGCGCATCCGGACGCGCATCTCCCGAGCTCCCCGCCCGGTGGAGTCGGGCTGGGGCTCGTAGTGGATGTCCGAGGCGCCGCGCTCGGTGGCCTGCGCGATGATCGAGTGCACCAGCTTGATGACCGGCGCGTCGTCGGCGGTCTCGCGCAGATCGACGACCTCCTCGATCCCGGGGCCCGCCGCGTCCTCCTCGACCGCCTCGGCGACTGCGTCCTCGAAGCGGTTCATGCGCATGATCAGCGCGTTGATGTCCTCCGCCGACGCGACCGCCGGTCGTACGTCGAGGTGGGTCAGCAGCGCGATGTCGTCGACCGCGAGCACGTTCGCCGGGTCCGACATCGCCAGGAGGAGAGTGTGCTCGTCGACGTAGGAGACCGGGACGGCGTTGTAGCGCTTCGCGGCGGCCGCGCTCAGCAGGTTGGCGGCGCTCATGTCGACCTTGAACACGCCCAGATCGAGGTGATCGAGGCCGTAGCGCTCGGCCATCGCGCGCGAGAGCTCCTCGGCGGTGATCGCCTGCTGGTCGAGCAGCATTCGCTCGGGCGGGATGCTGGCCCCCCTCGAGAGCTCCACCGCACGGTTGACGGTCTCGGCGTCGGCGAACCCGAGCTCGACGATGACATCGGTAAGGAACCGGTTCGAGCCGCCGCGCCGGCGCGGCGGCGTGATGCCCGTGATCTGAGCCTGATGATCGTCCGGCCCGATGTCGGACTCGACCAGACGCAGCGTTGAATCGTGCTCGCTCATCGTGCGCCGGCCGCCCGTCGCATGACCTCGGTCGGCCCGACGCGACCGGTGAACATCTCGAAGCTGAGAACGCCTTGGCGCACGAGCAATTCGCGCCCGTCGACTACCCGGACGCGGCGTGCTCGTGCCGCTTGCACGAGCGGGGTCTCAGTATCCCTGTACACGAGGTCAACCACGCATTCGTAACTCGTCAGGTCATCGGCATCGACGGGCAGCGGCTTGAACGCCTCCTCCGACGGGTCGAGACCGACCGACGTGCAGTTGACGAGCAGATCGGCGGGGTCGGCGCTCGTCACCGGCGTCCCGCCTACCGCAGCGCACAACTCGCGGGCGCGCGCAAGCGTGCGATTCCACACCCGAACCTCGCGCGCGCCGGCGTCGAGCAGCCCCCACACGACGGCGCGGGCGCTGCCCCCGGCCCCGAGCACAAGCGCGGTCCTTCCGGCGGCCGAGAGCGGCAGCGCGGCGATCAGCCCGGGCGCGTCGGTGTTGTCGGCGCGAATCCGGCCGCCGCCCTCGAAGATCAGCGTGTTGGAGGCGCCGATTGCGAGCGCCCGCGGCGATGGGTGTGTGGCCAACGCGAGCGCCGCCTGCTTGTGCGGGATCGTGACGTTGACACCGCGAAAGCCCGCCGCCGGTAAGGCCACGACCGTCTCGTCGAACAGCTCCGGAGGGATCGGCAGCCGCTGGTAGCGCCAGCCGGCGAGTCCGACGGCCTCGAGCCCGGCGTTCTGCATCGCCGGCGAGAGGCTGTGTGCGACCGGCCAGCCGACGACGCCGAGACGGATCCGGGGACGGTCCACGGGACGGCCGCCCCGCCTACGGGCAGCGCTCGGGCGACTTCCCGCCCTGCGCGCTCCGCGCCTGCTGGTACTTCTGCGCGTCGGCCAGGAACTGGTTGTAGTTCGAGGTGAACACCTGCTCGCCGTTACCGCATGGCTTGACCACGAAGTACAGGTAGTTGGTCTGCGCAGGATGGGCGGCGGCCTGCATCGCGGCCACTCCTGGATTGTCGATTGGCGTCGGAGGCAGGCCCTTGTGGATGCGCGTGTTGTAGGGCGACTTCGAGTTCAGCTGCGCGTCGGTGAGCGGCTTGGAGTAGTTCCCAGTCGCGTATCGCGTGGTGGCGTCGATCTGGAGCGGCATGCCGAGCGCAAGACGGTTGTAGATCACCGAGGCAATCAGCGGTCGGTCGTGGGCGGTCGCCGCCTCGGCCTGGACCATCGACGCGATGATCAGTACGTCGTACGGCGTCAGGTGCCGGCTACGCGCGTAGCCGAGGTTGATCTGGGCCCACTCCGAGCGGAACGTCTTCAGCTGATCGTCGACGAGCTTGGGGATGCTGATCGGCTCGACCAGCTGGTAGGTGTTGGGGAACAGGAACCCCTCGAGGTCCGGCGTGTGCCGGGGTGCGCCGTACGCGGCGAAGTTGATCAGCGGCGAATGGCGGGTCGAAACGAAGTAGCTTCCTTTGACGCCCTGGGCTTTCAGCAGCGCGTTGATCTGAGCCCGTGTCCTGCCCTCGATGATCGTGATGTTGGTCGTCGGCGGGCCAACGGGTGCGGTCGTCAGCACCTTGAGCACCTTGCTGTAGGTCATGTCCTGCTGGAGGTCGTAGGTGCCGGCGCGCAGGTCGCCGCGCTCGCCGGCGAGCGTCGCGCGCAAGTCGAAAAAGAAGCCCGAGGAGACCACTCCGGCATGCGCAAGCTGATCGCCGATCTCCCTGGAGGTCGAATGTGGCGGGATCGTGACTGTGACGCTGCCGTGCGGCGAGCCGTGGAACGGCTGATAAAGCTCGATCAAAAACCAGATCGCGCCGGCGGCGAGCGCCAGCGCGAGCACGGCGAGGAACCGGCCGCCCCATTTCCGCAACCGCGACGGGCGGCCGCTCCGCCGGCGCTGGGGCGCCGGCCTGCGGCCGGCTGCGCCGTTGGGCCGGCGGCGATCGCGCCGCGCCTCGTCCCGCTGCTCCGTAGTCCGCTCCCGCTCGCGCCGCGCCTCGTCGCGTTCCTCGGCCGTCCGCTCGTACCCGTCAGGCATCTGAAGCCCTCCGCGGCTGACTGGCGAGCCAGCTCTCAAGAAGATGCGCCGCAGCGCGCGAGTCCTCGTCCGCCTGGCCCCCGGTCCGCTCGGCCAGACGGGTCGTGAAGCGCTCGTCGTAAAGCTCCACCGGGACCGGCAACTCCTGCTCCAGCCGGGACGCGAACGCCCGGGTCTCGGTCGTCTGCGCCGAATCCCCGCCCGACAGCGACAACGGCAGCCCCACGACCACTCGCTCGACCTCTAGGTCGCGGACCAGCCCACGCAGGCGCGCGAGCCCCCGGCGTGTCGTCGGGGCCAGTACGGATTCGACCGGCGATGCGAGCACTCCGGTGGGGTCGCTGACCGCGCAACCGCACCGCGCCCGGCCGTAATCGAGCGCAAGCACGCGCATGACCTTACCCGTTGGACCGGGCGCCAGCGCCCGCGGAGGTTGTCAAGCCGCTTGTCACGCCGAGCGCAACGTCAGCTACCGAGCGCCGTCTCGATCGCTCCGAGCGCGGCCTTGAAAGCCTTCGGCAGCCCGTCGGGATTGCGCCCGCCCGCGCGCGCGAGCGTGTCGCGGCCGCCCCCGCCGCCTCCGACTTCGGCCGCCGCCAGCTTCACGATTTCGCCCGCGCGCACGCCTCTTTCGACCAGCGATGGAGACACGCTCGCCACCAGGTCGACGCGATTCTCGCCGGTGCTCGCGAGCACGATCGCCGCATCGCCGAGCTTGTTCTTGAGCCGGTCGGCGATGTCGAGCAGCGCCTTGCCATCGGGCACCGGCACGGCCGTCACCAGCACCCGGGCGCCGTCGCGCTCGACCGCCGCCGCGGCCAGCTGCTCGACGTCGACGGCGTCCTCGGCGGCGCCGCGACGCGAGTCCTTCTCGAGCTGGCGCACCCGCGCGCGCAACTCGGCAACCGCCTCGTGCACGTTCTCGGGTGGAACCCGGAGGACCTTGGCTGCCTCGCTCAGCGTGCGGTCGTGGCTACGCATGAGCTCGACCGCCGCGGGACCTGTGGCCGCCTCGATGCGTCGCATGTTGGCCGCGCTGGACCCTTCGCTCAGCACCTTGAACAAGCCAACCTCGGCCGTGTTGCGGACGTGGGTGCCGCCGCACAGCTCACGCGAGAACGAGCCGTCGCCGACCTCGACCATCCGCACGACGTCGCCGTACTTCTCTCCGAACAGCGCCATCGCGCCCAGTCGCTTCGCCTCCTCCAGCGTCGTCGTGAGCGCGCGGACGGGTTGGCTTTCAAGGATCCACCGGTTCACCTGGTCCTCGATGTCGGCGAGCTCCTCGGGGCTGAGCGCCTTGCCGTGCGTGAAGTCGAAGCGCAGCTTGTCGGGGCCGACGTACGAGCCGGCCTGCCGGACGTGGGTTCCGAGCCGCTGACGGAGCGCAGCGTGGAGCAGGTGAGTCGCCGTGTGGTTGCATTCCGTCGCGTGCCGCGTGGCGCGATCCACGTGCGCGTACACGCGCTCGCCGACCTCGATCGTCCCGCGCTCGGGCACGACCGCGAGAACCTGATCGTCGCCGAGCCGCAGGACGTCCTCGACCCGGGCGCGGCAGTCGCCGCGCAGGCACTCGACGTAGCCGGAGTCGGCGATCTGTCCGCCGCCCGTGGCGTAGAACGGCGACTCGACGAGCTTGATCAGCACCCGCCCGTTGTCGGTCTCGGCGGCGCCTATCGTCGTCTCCGATTCCGTCGTCTCGTAGCCGACGAAGTCGGTCGCGAACCCGGCGTCGCCGGCGAGCTCGGCGGCGCGCTCCCGGAGCTTGTCGCCGACGCCCGTCCGGTCGGCGCTGGCTCTCGCCCGGTCGCGCTGCGCTTCCATCAGCACCTCGAAGCCCGATTCGTCGACGCCGAGGTCATGCTCGGCCACGAGCTCGATCGTCAGGTCGATCGGGAACCCATAGGTGTCGTGCAGCAGAAACGCGTCTGCGGCGGCGATTCCCTCGGCGCCGGTCAGCCGCGCGCGCTCGATCAGCTCGTCGAGGCGTTTCAGGCCCTGTTCGAGCGTCCGGCCGAAGCTCTCTTCCTCGGACTCGAGCCACTTCTGGATCGAGTCGCGCTGCTCGCGGAGCTCACCGTACTCGGAGCCCATGATCTCGGTGACGCGGTCGGCAAAGACGCACAGGAAGCCCGGGTCGAGCTCGAGCGAGCGCCCCTGCTGGATCGCGCGGCGCATGATGCGGCGCAGGACATAGCCGCGATCCTCGTTCGACGGAACCACGCCGTCGGCGATCAGGAACGTCATCGCGCGCGAGTGGTCGGCGAGCAGACGCAGCGCTCGGTCGGTCGGATACTCCTGGCCGTAGCGCCGGCCGCTCATCTCCTCCCCCAGCTCGATCAGCGGCCAGAACTGGTCGGTCTCGAATATCGAGGGCTTGCCCTGAACGATCGAAGCCAGGCGGTTGAGCCCCAGGCCGGTGTCGATGTTCTTCGCGGGCAGCGGCGCCAGCTGGTTAACCGGGTTCTGGTCGAACTGCATGAACACGAGATTCCAGTACTCGAGGAAACGCTCGTTGTCGCCGCCCGGAAGGTCGTCGGGCTTGCCGAACTCAAGGCCGCGGTCGAGATACAGCTCCGAGCACGGCCCGCACGGTCCGGTCGGGCCGGCCTGCCAGAAGTTCTCGGACCGCGGACACTCCACGATCCGCTCGCGCGGGACCCCGATCTCGAGCCAGGCCTCGATCGCTTCCTGATCGGGGCCGAGCCCCAACTCGTCGTCCCCGGCAAACACGGTGATCCAGACCTGCTCATCCGGGAACCCGAAGCCGTCGGTCGAGAGCTCCCAGGCGAAGCGCGTGGCCTCGCGCTTGAAGTAGTCGCCGAACGAGAAGTTGCCGAGCATCTCGAAGAAGGTGAGATGCCGCGAGGTCGTGCCGATGATGTCGATGTCGACCGTGCGGAAGGTCTTCTGGCAGGTCGTCACCCGTCGGCGGGGTGGCGTCTCGACACCCTGAAAATAGGGCTTGAGCGGATGCATGCCGGCGACCGTGAACAACGCGGATGGATCGTGCTCGGCGGGAACCAGCGAGGCGGACGGCAGCCGCAAGTGACCGCGCGCCTCGAAGAACTCGAGGTAGGTGCTCCGGATCTCATCGGAAGTCATCGGCTTGATCGGCATCGAGGTAGTGAGTGTAGGCGGACACGAGTTGAGGTCGAACCGCTGACCTCAAGGTTCGCGGGCGTTCCGCCGAACCTGAATAGCGATGCTCCGCGTGGCTCGCCTCATGATCGTTTCGCTCGGCCTGCTCGGCGCCCTGCTCGCGCCGGCCGCCGCGCACGCCGACGCCTCGACCGACCCCAGCGGCTTCCGCCTTCAGTCCTCGTCGCTCACGGTCAACGAGAACGCCGGCCAGGCTCTCATCACGATCGAGCGCAGCGACACGAGCGAGGACGCTCAGATCCGCTATATCACTCTCGGCGACGGCGTCCCGTGCGGCCCAGCCGAGTGCACCGCCGTCGACGCGATCGACTTCAACTCGGTCAAGGGCGAGCTCGACTTCCCAGTCGGAGTCGCCAGCGAGACGTTCACCGTGCCGATCATCGACCACGGGACCTCGGACGTCCCGAAGACAATTCAGGTGTCGCTGTTCGGCCCTTCGCCGATCGGTCTGGCCTCGCCCAACAAGGCCGTGTTGACGATCCTCAACAACGATCCCGTCCCCGCGCGCGACCCCCAGAACCCCCTCGCCCTGCCGGTCGCTCCGGGCGCGGGCAACCCGCTGTCCGGCGCGACCCTCTTCGTCGACCCCGAAAGCGAGGCGGCGCACGCCGCGCTCCAGAACCCGGCACTCGACGTCATCGCGCGCGAGCCCGGCACCGCGCGGTTCGGGTCGTTCAGTTTCGGCCACAACGGCGTGCCGAACATCGCCACCGCCGTATCGCGGTATCTCTCGCGCGCGCAGGTGGAGTCGCCGGGCACGGTGCCGCTGCTCGCGACCTACCGGATCCTGCACGGGTTGTGCGGCCACGCCTCCGACTCGCCGGCGGACGCCGCCTCCTACCACAACTTCATCGAGGGTTTCGCGCAGGGCATCGGCTCCTACCGGGCCGTGCTGTTCCTCGAGATGGACTCGATCATCACGATGCCGTGCCTCTCCCGACACGGCAAGGCGGTCCGCGAGCACGAGCTTCAGGACGCGGTCAACATGCTCACCGCCAACTGTCCGCACCTCGTCATCTATCTCGATGCTGGCGCGGCCGACGCGCTCTCCGCTCGCGACGCCGCGAAGTACCTGCGCGCGTCGGGCGTCGCCAAGATCCAAGGCTTCTTCCTCAACGCCACTCACTTCGACTGGACCTCCAACGAGATCCGCTACGGCAACAAGATCTCCGCCCTTACCGGGGGCAAGCACTTCGTGATCAACACCGGTGAGAACGGCCAGGGTCCGCTGCGACCCCACGACATCGTTCACGCGGGCAACGAGGTCCTGTGCAACCCGCCCGGACGCGGCCTCGGACCGCTTCCGACCGCCAGCACCGGCTTTCGCAACGTCGACATGTTCGCCTGGACCACGAACCCCGGCGAGTCCGGCGGCCCGTGCGTCCCCGGTGCGCCGGCGACCGGCGCGTACTGGCCCGCTTACGCGGCGACGCTGGTGCAGAACGCGGACTTCAACGTCCGATAACCAATCGCACCGGCCCGGGCCGTACGATGTCCGCGGTGCACCGTCCAGCACTGCTGTCCGCGCTCGTCTTTGCGTGCGTGCTCTTGATCGGCGTCGGCCCGGTCGTCCCGGCGGCCGGCGCTAAGAACTACCCTGGCGGCTTCCGCCTCCAGTCCTCGTCGCTGACCGTGAACGAGGACGCAGGGCACGCCGTGATCACGATTGAGCGCAGCAACGCACGTCAGGCCGCGCAGATCCGCTACATAACCCTCGGCGACGGCGTCAAGTGCGGGTCCGCCGAGTGCACCGCCGTCGATCCCGACGACTTCCACTCGGTCAAGGGCGAGCTCGACTTCCCGGCCGGAGTCGCGAGCATGTCGTTCGACGTGCGGATCGTCGATCACGGCACGGCGGATGTCTCGAAGACCCTGTCGATCTCGCTGTTCGGCCCGTCGCCGATCGGCATGGCCTCGCCCCGCAAGGCGGTGCTGACGATCCTGAACAACGACCCGATCACGCCGCGCGACCCCCAGAACCCCCTAGCGCTGGCGACCGTCCCGGGCGCAGCGAACCCGCTCCTCGGCGCCACCTTCTTCGTCGATCGACACAGCGAGGTGGCGAACGCGGCACGGCGGAACCCAGCGCTGACGACGATCTCGTCTCAGCCGGGCACCGGTCGCTTCGGCTCGTTCAGCTTCGGCCACAACGGCGTCCCGAACATCGCGACCGCGGTCTCGCGCTACTTGACGCGCGCATCGGTCGAGGAGCCCGGCACGGTGCCGTTGATCGCGACCTACCGGGTCGTGCACGGATTGTGTGGGCACGCGTCCGATTCGCGGGCGGACATCGCGAGCTATAAGGGCTTCGTCGACGGCTTCGCGAAGGGCATCGGCTCCTACCGCGCGGTGCTGTTCCTCGAGATCGACTCGATCATCACGATGCCGTGCCTGTCGCGGCACGGTCAGGCCGTCCGCGAGCAGGAGCTTCAGTACGCGATCAACACGCTGACCGCGGACTGTCCGCACCTCGTGATCTACCTCGACGCCGGCGCCGCAGACGCGCTCTCCCCGAAGCAGGCGGCAAAGTATCTGCGGCGTTCGGGCGTGGCCAAGATCCAGGGTTTCTTCCTCAACGCGACTCATTTCGACTGGACCTCCAACGAGATCCGGTTTGGCGAGAAGATCTCGCGCCTGACGGGGAGCAAGCACTTCGTCGTCAACACGGGCACGAACGGGCGCGGGCCGCTGCGACCGCCGGACATCGTCCACCAGGGCAACGAGGTTCTGTGCAATCCCCCGGGACGCGGGCTCGGGCCGCGCCCGACCGCCGCCACCGGCTTCCCGAACGTCGACATGTTCGCGTGGACGACAAACCCGGGCGAGTCCGGCGGCCCATGCCGGCCGGGCGCCCCGAAGACCGGCGTGTTCTGGCCGGCCTACGCGCTGTCGTTAGTGCGCAATGCCGACTTCAGCGCGCGGTAGCGCCGGCTTTCCTGGCCGCACGATCGTCCCCCACCCGACCACGAGCTCGCCGTCCATCAGGCACGCGAGCTGACCCGGGGCCGCGCCGTCAACGGCCTGTGTGAGCTCGATCTCGAGCGCGGAGTGGCGACCGGGCTGTGGGTCGCCCGCGACGCGGCACTCGAGCGGTCGCGAGCGGTAGCGGAGCTTCACCCGGTCGACGCGGGCGCCGGCACGGCTCAGGCGCGCATTTCGAACCGCGACGCGGGTCGTGCGGAGGGCGGATCTGGGGCCGACGGTGACCTCGTTGCGGGCCGCGTCCTTGTCGAGCACGTACAGGGGCTCTCCGGCGGCGATCCCGATTCCGCGCCGCTGGCCGACCGTGAACCGATGCTGACCATCGTGGCTACCGAGGACGTTCCCGTCGCCGTCGACGATCGCCCCCGCGGCGTCATTCACGCCGCCGTGGCGGGCCAGGAAGCGGGCGCGGTTCGTGCCGGCCAGGAAGCACAGATCCTGGGAATCGGCCTTGCTCGCGACCGGCAGGCCCGCCCCCGCCGCGAGCTCTCTGACCTCGGGCTTGGTCAGCTCCCCGAGCGGGAACGACATCCGCTCCAGCGACTCGGGCGACAGCGCGGCCAACATATAGGTCTGATCCTTGGCGGCGTCGACCGCCGCCCGGAGCAGAGGGCCGGCGTGGTCGCCCGATTCAGCGACCCGGGCGTAGTGGCCGGTGGCCAGACGGGCGGCGCCGAGGCGGTCGGCGACCTCCAGCATCGCGTCGAGACGCACGTGCCCGTTGCAACCCACGCATGGGTTGGGGGTCTCCCCGGCGGCAAACGAGGCGATGAACGGCTGCACCACGCCGGCGCGGAACTCGTCGCGCAGATCGATCGTGAAGTGCGCGAGGCCCATCGAGTGCGCGAGCGCGCGCGCCTGGGCAACCGCGGAGGACGAACAACAGCTTCGCTCGGCGTCGTTCTCCCGGTCGGACCACAGCTCGAGCGTGACCGCGACCGTCTCGCCCGCGCGGCTGGATAGGAGCGCCGCCACGGCGCTGTCGACCCCGCCGCTCATCGCGACGAGCATGCGAGTGGCCGGCGCGTCGGGCGGGGCCAGCGCGGCCCGCTCGCGGACGGCCGCGCCGAGCGATCGCGCGAGCGCGTCCGCGGCGACTTCGGCCGCATGGAGCTTGCCCGGGCTGAGCCCACCCAGCTCGGCGGCGATCTCCGCGGCGCCGATCCGTGCCGCGTCGAGCACCAAGCCGCCGCGCACCAGCGTGACCGCGGCGCTTCCGGCGGCGGTCGCGGCTCCGCAGCCGTGCGCGTCGAAGCCGGCGTCGATCACGCGATCGCCCTCAATGCTGAGCGACAACGCGACCTGGTCACAGCAGGCGCCGCCGTCGACGGTCGCCGTGAATGCCCCGGCGGGGGTCCGGCCGTGTCCCTGTGGCGAGGTCAGGTGATGCTCGAAGGCGATGTCATCCATCGCCCGCGAGGATAGAAGCCGTGGAGTCGCGGGCCCTTACTTAGCTGCGAGCGCGTCGTCGACCCGCTGGCTGATCTCGAGCGGATCGGCGTAGCCCGTGATCGTCGTCGCCTGCCGGGCGGCGTCGATCAGGACCAGCGTCGGTGCCGTGACGACCGGGACCTGCTGCGTGATTATCCCGAAGCTCGTGAGCTCACTGACCGAAACCGCGAGCTTCACGACCTTGCCGCCGTGCGTCGGCACCGCTGCGAGCTCGTGGGCCATCGCCTGGTCATCGGAGGCGGCGGTGTTGTAGAACAGCACGGCGACGACCTTGTGGGTCTCGATCGCGTTCTTGACCAGGCTGACCTGCTGCGCCGTGGACAGGGTCCTGGCCGCCGGCTTGGCGGGCGCAGCCTTGGCGGACGCGACGGTCTTTGCGTGCGTCGCCGGTTTGGCCGGGGCGGCGCTCTTGACCGCCGGGGCGGCCTTCGCCGACGTGGCCGTCGCCGAGCTGGCCTTAGCCGTAGTCGCGTTCGTGGTCGTCGGCGACGCCGGCGCGGGCCCGGTCGAGGTCGGCGCCCCGAGTTTCGCGTTGGCGGCACCCGAGATCTTCACGGCCTGGTGGGCCTTGTTGATGGCCGACTGGTAGGCGCCGACGCCCTGCGAACTCCCGCCTGAGGAGGACGAGCTCGGCTTGAGCTCGACGTACCACAGGCCAAACGCGGCGAGGGTCGCGACGAGCAACGCAATCAGAGGTCGGGGGAGGCTTGCCATCACGCCCAATGTTCGGCAGGGGCGGCCAGGCCTTTAAGCCCGTCTGGACGGGAACGGACGAACAGGCCCCCGGCGCGCGGCGCGAGGCCCAGCGTTAGAGGAGCCGCAAACCCAGCTCGCGAAGTTGCGCCGGGTCGACCGGGGCGGGTGCGCCGGTCAGCGGATCGGCGCCGCTGGCGGCCTTCGGGAACGCGATCACGTCGCGGATCGACTCGACGCCGGCGAGCGCGGTGATGATCCGGTCGATGCCCATCGCAATCCCGCCGTGCGGGGGCGCGCCATAACGGAGCGCGTCGAGGAAGAACCCGAACCGCGCGCTCGCCTCCTCGGGGCCGATCCCGAGCAGCTCGAACACTTTCTCCTGGATGTCGAGGCGGTTGATACGGATCGATCCGCCGCCGATCTCGGCGCCGTCGAGGACGAGGTCGTACGCACGCGAGCTGAGGTGCGCCGGGTCGTTCAAATCGCCCGACGGGGCGGTGAACGGGTGGTGCGCGGCGTCCCAGCGCTGCGCCTCCTTGTCCCAGAAGAACGCGGGGAACTCGACCACCCAGAGGATGTCGTGGCGGCCTCCGGGGATCAGGTGGAACCGGCGGGCCAGCTCCATCCGCAGCGCGCTGAGCGCCTGGCCGGCGGTCGTGACCTCGTCGGCGACGATCAGCAGCAGGTCGCCGGGCTTCGCATCCAGGCGCTTGTTCACCGCGATGATCTCCGCCTCGGTGAGGAACTTCGCGATCGGCGAGCGCCAACCGTCCTCCTGGACGAACGCCCATACGAGGCCCTTGGCTCCGTGCTGTTTGGCCAGCTCGGTGAGCGCGTCGAGGTCCGAGCGCGCGAGGTCGCGTTGGCCGGCGTTGATCCCCCGGACTACGCCGCCCGACTCGAGCGCGCCGGCAAACACCTTGAACTCGGTGCCCGTCAGCGCGTCGGCGAGATCGTGCAGCTCGAGCCCAAAGCGCGTGTCGGGACGATCGATACCGTAACGGGAGACGGCTTCGGCGAAGGTCATCCGCGGCCATGGCGGCGAAGGAACGTCGAACCCCTCGCGCTCGAACACGTCTCCCATCACCGCCTCCATGCACTCGATCACGTCGTCCTCCTCGACGAACGCCATCTCGACATCCAGCTGGGTGAACTCCGGCTGGCGGTCGGCGCGCGTGTCCTCGTCGCGGAAGCAGCGCGCGATCTGGTAGTAGCGCTCGAACCCGCCGATCATCAACAACTGCTTGAACAGCTGCGGCGACTGGGGCAGCGCATAGAAAGAGCCCGGTTGGATCCGGGCCGGGACGAGATAGTCGCGCGCGCCCTCCGGGGTCGACCGGGTGAGGTACGGCGTCTCGATCTCGAGGAAGTCGCGCTGGTTCAGGACCTCACGCATCGTCGCGATCACTCGGTGGCGGAGCGCCAGCGCGCGCTGGAGCTGTGCGGTTCGCAGATCGAGCGAGCGATGCCGTAGGCGCAGGATCTCGTCGACATTGGCGGCTTCGTCGAGCGGGAACGGAGGCGTTTCGGCATCGGCGAGGATCTCGAGCTCGGACACGGCGAGCTCTATCTCGCCGGTCGCCAGGTTCGGATTGACGTTCTGAGGGTCGCGCCGCGTGACGGTTCCGGCGACGCTGATCACGTCCTCGGAGCGGAGCGCGTGGGCTCGCTCGTGCGCCTGCGGCGCGTTCTCGGGGTGGAAGACAAGCTGCACGATCCCCGAGCGGTCGCGCACGTCGATGAAGATCAGCCCCCCGTGGTCGCGCCGGCGGTGGACCCAGCCGGCGACCCGCGCCGCGGTATCCGCGCGGTCAGCCGTGAGCTGGCCGCACCACGCGTCGCGGTAGTCGTTCGGGCGCGGCGCGTGCTTCACGTCAGCTTTCCCGCGCGCAGAATCTCCGGGATGACGTCCCCGACGCCGGTGTCGTGCTGCTCGCCGGACGCCATGTCCTTCAGCGTGGCCACGCCGTTGTCGCCGATGATCGCGACGTAACGCGCGCCGATGCGGTCGGCGTGCTTGAGCTGCCCCTTCAGTGAGCGGCCGGCCAGCTCGAGCTGCGCCTGAAGCCCCGCGCGGCGCGCATCGACGGCCAGCTCGAACGCCGTCCGCGCGCCGTCGCGCTTGGCGAGCGCCACGTACAGGTCGACTAGCTCCGGCGCGGTCGGGAGCTCGCTCGTGGCCAGCAACATGCGCTCGACCCCCGCCGCCCAGCCCGACGCCGGGGTCGGGGGGCCATCGAGCAACTCGATCAAGCCGTCGTAGCGGCCGCCACCGCCGACGCCCGACTGTGCGCCGAGCTCGTCGCTCGTGAACTCGAACACCGTGCGCGTGTAGTAGTCCAGGCCGCGCACCAGGGTTGGGTCGAGCTCGTAGGACAGCCCTGCTTCGTCGAGCAGGGCGCGCACCGCCTCGAAGTGCTCGGCGTCGTCGGGGTGCAGCCGGTCGAGCAGCGTCGGCGCGTCACGCATGACCGCCCGGGTACCCGCATCGCCCGAGTCGAACGCTCGCATCGGGTTGAGGTCGATGCGATCGCGCACGTCGCCGGCGAGCTGCTCCTCGTGCGCGCGCAGGAATGCCTTCAGCTCCTCGCGATACTCGGCGCGGGTGTCGGGAGTTCCTAGGCTCGACAGCCGTAGCCGAGTCTGCCTGACCCCGGCAGCCTCGAGCAGGTCGGCGAGCAGAACGATCAGCTCCGCGTCGGTCTCGGGCGCCTCGGAGCCGATCGCCTCGGCCCCGAACTGCCAGAACTGCCGGTAGCGGCCTCTCTGCGGCGCCTCGGCGCGGAAGCAGCTGGACAGATACCAGAGCTTGACCGGCTGGGGCAGCTTGTGCATCCCGTGCTCAAGATAGGCCCGGCACACCGGCGCCGTGATCTCAGGACGAAGCGTCAGCGAGCGGCCGGCGCCGTCGTCGAACGTGTACATCTCCTTCTGCACGATGTCGGTGGCCTCCCCCACCCCACGCGCAAACAGCTCGGTCGCCTCGAACGTCGGCGTCTCGATCCGGCGGTAGCCGGCGGCGCCGAGGATCCGCTCAGCCGTGCTCTCGAGCAGCTTCCGCTGCTGCTGTGACTCCGGGAGGATGTCGAAGGTGCCGCGAGGGACTTGAATCACCAATCACCGCTCCGCGAGCTCGCGCAGGAACGGGTTGGTGGCGCGCTCGCGCCCGAGCGTCGTGATCCCCATGTGGCCGGGATAGACGGTGGTCTCAGGCGAGTAAGTGCTTGTCAGCGTCTCGATCGAGCCCAGCAGCGTCGGCCAATCGCCGCCCGGCAGGTCGACCCGGCCGACCGAGCCCTGGAACAGGACGTCGCCCGAGAACACCGCGCCCTCCTCGGCGATCGCGTACGTGACGTGTCCCGGACTGTGGCCCGGGGTGAAGATCACGTCGATCGTGAACCCGCCGAGCTCGAGCGTCTCACCGCCGGCGACGGTGTGGTCGGCGTCGTAGCTCTCGAACGGGCCAAACCCTGGCCATGGGACGTAGTCCATGATGTTGGCGAGGACCTCTTTTTCAAGCTCCGGCACGTACACGGGGGCGTTCGTCGCCTCGGCCACGGGCGCGACCGCGCCGACGTGGTCGAAGTGGGTGTGCGTGATCAGAATCGCCTCGACGGTCTCGATGCCGAGGCTGTCGAGCGCGCCGAGCAGCTTCGGCGCCTCGTCGCCGGGATCGACGATCAGCGCTGTCGGCGCGTCCTTGCGGCGCACGATGAAGGAGTTCTCCTGCACCGGCCCGACCGTGAACATGCGGACGTCGATCATTTGCGCAGGGCCCGCTGCTTCTTCTGCATCCGGCGGCGGTACATGAACATCTCGATCCAGTAACCGCCCGGGATGTAGATCAGGAGCGCGAACAGCGCGAAGATCGCCGCGCTCTCGATCCGGTGGCTCTTCGGCCCGACGAGCGCCAGGAAGAAGAACATCAGCACCGACGCGATCGACGCCCGCGTGATCGAGGCCCTCCATGTCGGCGGGGTGTTGAGCCGGCGCTCGCGCGCCTCCAACCGGGACGTCGTCTTCTTCTCGTCGGCTGACGGCGGACGACCGGTTCGACCCCTCGTCTGGATCGTCCCGGCGGCCGTCCCGCGGTGCTTCGTGCGGCGCTTGCGTTTTGTCTGGGCCATGGTGACTGCAGCTTAGTAGCCGGAGGCACGGTTGCGCTACTCCTCGAGCGCGTCCTCGACGGTCCGGCGGTTCGCGACGGGGAGCTCGTCGGGGAATCCATCGAAGGCCGCCCGGGGCGCGAGGCCGACCAGCTCGGCCTGACTCGGGGTGGCCTGGCGGGCGATCGCTTCGACGAGTTGCGCAAGCGAGGTCGCGCGGTGGTCCTCGACGTTGGTCGAAACCTGGGCGACGTCGCGCGCCGCGAGCCACAGCCCGATCGCGCGGACCGACTCGAGCCCTTCGGCGCCTCCTTCGCGGATGTGCGCGGCGATCTCCTTCGCGTCGTCGAGCGTCGCCGGCGGCGCGAGCTCGACGTTGAAGGCGACGAGCGGTGGCCTCGCCGCGACTAGCACCGCGCCGGCAGTCGGATGGAGTTGGGGCGGTCCGAAGTCCGGCTTGAGTTCGCCTGATTCGATTCTTTTCGCCAGCGTTGCCGGGCCGCCGCGCCGGACCTCGGCCCGCGTCCGTCCGTGCGCGAGCTCGCCGTACAGGAACACGGGAAGCCCGAGCTCCTCGCCGAGCAGATCGCCGAGCACGAGCGCCTCGGCGCAGGCGGCACCTCGGTCGGCGGGATCGAGGTAGACGATCGGGGCAACGTCGATTGCGCCCACGCGGGGGTGGATGCCGTGGTGTTTGGCGAGGTCGACTTGGCTGACTGTTTGTGCCGCGCCGTTCACGACCGCCTGCGCCAGGCTTCCGGGTTCGCCGGCGAGCGTGAACACGCTGCGGTGGTGGTCGGGGTCGGAGTGGACGTCGAGCAGGCGAGCATCGAATGCTTTGGCTATTTGGTCGATGACCGCCTGGTCGCGCCCTTCGGACACGTTCGGGATCGCCAGCAGCGTCATTCGGGCGCCGTTAGGTGAGTACGTAATGCCCGCGTTCGAGCACGGTTTGCCCGTCCACTTCGAGGCTCGCGTCGACGACCACGACGTCGAGGTGGATCGGCACCGACACCGTCCCGCCGATCCCGGCGCTCGCGCCGAACGCGACGTGCACGGTCCCGAGGATCTTCTCGTCCTCGAGCACGTTGCCGGTCAGCCGGGCCCGATCGTTCGTCCCGACCCCGAGCTCCGCAAGGTTCGTCCCGAGCTCGCCGTGGGCGAGCAGCAGCTCGATGAACGCAGGACCGAGCCCGCCGTCGGCGGCGACGATCTTGCCCTCCGCCACGGTGAGCCTTGCCGGGTCCACGCTGATCCCGAGCGGGGCGACGCTCGACGCGACCACCGTGCCCTCGCCGTACGTCGGCGCGATGAACCCCTCGCCGCAGGGAAGGTTCCCGAACGCGCCCGGTTTGCCGAGCTGACCGTCGTCGGAGATCCCCGGCCGCCCGTCGAGCGCAACCTCGAAGTCGGTCCCGCGGGGGCACGTGACCCGCGCCCGCGTCCCCGAGTCGAGCAACGCCGCCACGGCCCTGGACCGCGCCGCCATCGCGTCAAAGTCGACCGCCATCACACGGGCGAGCATGTCCTCGGTGACGCCCGGCATCGTCGCGCCCCGGGCTCCCTGATCGGTGGCACGCTTACGCGCGCTCGTGTGGCTGAGCGATCGGCTGGTGGGGGCGATGAACACATCGCACGCTGCCAACGCCGCCGCCACCGGCCGCGGAGGTTCGGCGCCGTCGGTGGCGCGCTCGTCCATGATCGTGAGGACGGCGTCCGCGCCGGCCGCTGCGGCCTCATCCCTCAGCGCCTCGCCGATCGCCCGCGTCTGCCGATCCACCACGACCACCACGTCCTCGCCCTCCTTGACCGCGAGGCACCGTCGCACCACGGTCTGGACAGCGGGACCAAGGTCGCTCATAGCCGCTGGATCATATGGGCTCGCCTCGCGGTCGCCCCCGCGCCCCGCGGGCTACACTCGCGGGCGCGCCGGAGTAGCTCAGTCGGTTAGAGCAGCGGAATCATAATCCGCGTGTCGGGGGTTCGAGTCCCTCCTCCGGCATCAAGAAAGCCTGGGAATGCGGGGCATTTTTATCCTCGGCTTCGGAGTGCGCGATCGAATGTGTCCCCGATGTGTCCCAACATCGGAGCCCGCATCCATGACTCCCTCCCTCTCCTGGCTTGCCGGCGCCTGCCCCACACAGCACGGGACTGTCGTCGGCAGCAATTAGGGAACGAGGAACCGGCACGAAAGGAACGGGTCCGAAGCGGTGGCTCTGGCGTCGAGGCCGCGCGACGCGGATGCGATCGTGCCGTCGACTTCGTCCGCGTGATCGGAAACGTGGCGAACCACTCGTCCCGTGTCCAGCCGGCGGACGCCTGCTTTCGAGATTGCATCGGCGCGGCGTGGCAACTCCTGACTGTTGCTCCGATGCTCCGCCCGCGGCGCGCGATGTGTGTGCGGCACCGCTTGCTCCCGGTCATCCACGCGAAGGTGGGCAAGCACTGGATCGCTCGGCCGCGGCTGATGCTTTGCCTCTGGAAGCAGCGCTGCTGCACCTCGACACCGACTTCGAGCTGCACCGACTCTCGCACCGCCCCGGCGATGTAGCGGTCTCGCGCCCGACGACGAGACGAGTGCTCATCGTCCGGACCGGGAGCGAGGTCGGCGTTGACGAGGGTCGCTGCTCGCCCACGCGAGCGAGAGCCAGGGGCGCTTGCAGGTTGTCGCGGATCACTCCGGCAGGAAGCACACCGGCGACTCCCGCAATCGCGGCAAAGGAGGGCAGCCGGCGTGGCCGATCACAACAGCGGCCGTCTCGGCGGCGAAGCCGACACTGCTGGCGATGGTGCGAAGCGGCCAGCTCGCCGGCGTAACCGGAATAGGCGTAATCCGGCAGCGCCGACCCATTGCTCTCGAACCCGTAATCGGATCGGGCGCGAGCCCTGCTCTGATTCCGCGACGGGCATGTCAGGCGGGATGCCGACTTCCCTGCAACGCGCGGATCTCGGGGCTCGGACCGGGCTTGGTGGCGTCATCGGCGCCGAGGGCAACGGCTGAGGCGCCCTATCCGCGCGGAGCGGGTGCGGGCGGGCTGGTCGAGCAGATGCGTGGCGGGACGCGAAAGCAGGTGTTGCTCTCGCAGTGACGGAGTGCGTTTCCTAAGCGGATCGATCAGTTAGCCGGCGCGAGGGGCCTTCGGCTGGTGGTGCTCGCGCGCCCTTGGTGCTGGCGGCGTGTCGATGCGGTGAACGCTTGGATGGCGGTGGCGACGGGCGCGCTGCGGAGGGTCTGGAAGTGGTCGAAGGCGTGCTGGGCGCCGGGCAGCTCGACGAGCTCCACGGGGGCGTGAGAGGTGGCGCGGAGGGCGGTGGCGAACTCGCGCGCGCATTGGACTGGAACGACCGAGTCGTGGTCGCCGTGCAAGAGCAGGAAGGGCGGCGCGTCGTCGCGCGCGTGGGCCAGCGGGGAGGTCTCGGGACGGGCGGCGTCGAGGGGTCCGTAGTAGCCGCCCAGGCCGACCACGGCGGTGACCGTCGTGTCGGCTTGCCCGAAGCCCGGCTGGTAGGTCGGTTCATTTGCGGTCAGCCCCGCGAACGCGGCTAGGTGGGCACCCGCGGAGTCGCCGGCGATCACGATCGTGCGCGGGTCACCGCCGAACGCTGCGACGTGCTCACCGACCCAGGCAAGGACCAGCTTGGCGTCCACGTGGGCGTCGGGGAACGACGCGGCTGGAGCGAGCCGGTAGTTGGCGCTGATGACGATCCACCCGTTTGCAGCCAGCCGGTAGAGCAGCGGCAGCGCCTCGCGGTTCTTGGAACCCGAGTGGAAGTGGCCGCCGTGGAAGTAGACAAACACCGGCGCGTTCTCTGGGCGAGAGCGGTTCCGGTAGAGGTCCAGCCGCTGAAATCGCCCCGCGCCGCCGTAGGCCAGATCGGCTACGCGTTGCACGTCGCGGCGACGTTTCAGGAACGGCACCAGCAGCGCTGCGGCCACCGGGCGGGTGCGCCGCAGCGCACTCACCGACAGCGGGTCAGACCCGCCGGGTCGATCCGGTGCCGGCCCGTAGGCCACGAGTGCCCGCTCGACCACCCGCCGGGTGGGCAGGGCACGAGCCACCAGCGTCCCCAGCCCGGCCAACGCGCACAGCGTCAGAGCGAGGCCGACGAGGCCGGAGGCGGACCACAGCTCGCCCTGCGCAAGACACAGCGTGGTGGACGCCAGCAAGTAGCTCGCGACGGGCACCGGCAGCTGGCTGGGCGCAATGCCCGCGACATAGGTGGCCGTGCCGAACCGGCGCAGCGCGCCGCGGACCGGCCAAACGGCGCACGCGGTGGCGACCGCGACCGGCAGGACGGACAAGACGTATCCGGAGGCTTGCATGCCCACAGGATCCGACCGCCGAGCCCATAAGTCAAAGACCTAACTCAGCTACCCGCTAGAGTGATCCGCTATGGAGCTGCGCCAGCTTCAGTATCTCCTCGCCGTCGTCGAAGAGCAAAGCTTCACCAAGGCCGCCGCCCGACTGCACGTCGCCCAGCCCTGGGTCTCAGCCCAAGTCCGCCAGCTCGAGACAGAGCTCGGCCAGACCCTGGTGGACCGCTCGCCCAACGGCGTGCGCCCGACCACGGTCGGCGCCGCCGTGCTCCCCCACGCTCGCGGCGCGCTCGCGGCCGTCACGGCGGTCAGCGACACCGTCGACCAGCTCGCTGGCCTACTACGCGGCCACGTGACCGTCGCCACCGTCCCGTCTGTCGCGTCGCGCGCCGTGAACCTTCCGCGCGTACTGGCCGACTTCCACCACCAGCATCCAGATGTCGAGATCGCGCTGCTCGAAGACAGCTCAGACCACATCATCACCGCACTCCAAGACAGCCTGATCGACCTTGGGCTGGTCGGGGACACCCGTGCACGACCCGCGGGCATCGAGACCCAGATCATCGCCGACGAACCACTCGTCGCCGCCGTCAGCCCCGACCACCCGCTCGCCACGCAGACCACGATCGCGCTCGGCAAGCTCAAAGACCAGCCGCTGATCAGCCTCCCGCGCGGCACCGGCCTGCGTCTACGCCTCGAACAGGCATGCGACACCGCAGGGTTTACGCCCCGGATCGCTTTTGAGGCCTCGGACCCCCGGACACTCGTCGCCCTCGCCGCCCAAGGACTCGGGATCGCGATCATCACGCACGCGGCCGCCGACACCTACGCCCCCGAGGTCCAAGCGGTGAAGATCACCCGTCCCGAGCTGCGAGCCCGCCTCAAGCTCGCCTGGCGCTCCCAGAACCGACCGACCAGCCCCGCCGCCCAAGCACTCACCCACCACGCCCGCGGGCAACTCAGCAGCCAAGCCATCTCATAAGGGAACCCCCTACGGGCGCGTCCCAGCATTTCGGCCCTTCTGCCGAGCCAGCATGGAGGCCTCCCGCAAGACCCCTCGGGAGGAACGTCACCGGGACGCAGAGGCCATACGGACACAGAAAACGTGACACCCGCGCCGGGGCAAGAACAGATCTCGACCGCCGGACACAGGAGAGACGTGCAAATCGCCAAAGTGCGCATCTCCACGCCCTCGGCGGTCCGGTGTTGTGATTGGCCACGCCGGCTGCCCTCCTTTGCCGCGATTGCGGGAGTCGCCGGTGTGCTTCCTGCCGGAGTGATCCGCGACAACCTGCAAGCGCCCCTGGCTCTCGCTCGCGTGGGCGAGCAGCGACCCTCGTCAACGGACTTGACCCGTTTTCGACGACACTTGAACGCTTCCGGTCGTAAGCCCGGGGAAAGTGAGGCTCAGGTGCCGAGAACGAGGCCGCCGTATCCGGAGGAGTTCCGCCGAGAGGCGATCCGTCTCGCTCAGATGGGCGACAAGCCGCAGCGCAAGCTGGCGAGGGATCTGGGGATCTCCGACGTGACGTTGCGCAACTGGTTGAAGGAGGAGAAGGCCGCGAAGGGGGAGCGGCCGGGCGGGCTGAGCGCAGATGAGCGAGACGAGCTGCGGCGGCTGCGGGATGAGAACGCGAAGCTGCGGATGGAGCGGGAGATCCTGCGAAAAGCGGCGGTCTTCTTCGCGAAGGAGGACGACGGGCGGTAGGCGAGTGCTACTCGTTTATCGCCGCGGAGAAGAGCAACTTTCCCGTCGCCGTGATGTGCCGCGTGTTCGATGTGAGCCGGACTGGCTTTCACAACTGGGAGCGCCGGGCGCCTTCGGACCGGACGCTGACTGACGCTTGGTTGATCGAGAAGATCAAGCTGATCCATGAGCAGAGCCGCGGCGTGTACGGGGTCCCGAGGATCCACGCGGAGCTGCGGATCGAGCACGAGGTCCGGATCTCTCGCAAGCGGGTCGCCCGGCTGATGAAAGCCGCCGGTATCTCGGGCGTCAGGCCCCGCAAGCGGTTCAAGACGACGATCCGGATCCCGGGGATCACCCCGGCCACCGACCTTGTCGAGCGCGACTTCAACCGGTCCGGCCCGAACGTGCTCTGGGTCGCTGACATCACCTACCTGCGCACCGGCGAGGGGTGGCTGTACCTCGCCGCGGTCCAGGACACCTACTCCCGGCTGATCGTCGGCTGGTCGATGGCCACCCACACGCGCTCAAGCCTCGTCATCGACGCGCTGAAGATGGCGCTCGCCCGCCGGCGCCCAAAGCCCGGGCTCATCCACCATTCCGACCAGGGCGGGCAATACGTGAGCCTGGCGTTCGGTCGCGCCGCCGGCGACGCGGGCATCGCGGTCTCGATGGGCTCCCGGGGCGACGCGTACGACAACGCCGTCGCCGAGACGTTCTTCGCCACCCTCAAGAAGGAACTCGTCAACCGCCGTAGCTGGCCCTCGAGGCTCGAGCTCCAGTCCGCCGTGTTCGAATACATCGAGGCGTTCTATCGCGGTAGGGACGGCCGTTGCTGACCGCCCCCCGCGCAGATCCCAGCGTGCGCGTCTAACGCACTGGGCTCCTGACTTGGGTTCTGGCGGCGAGGCGCTCGTTGGGCCAGGAATGGGTGTAGTGGACGGGTGGGATCCACCGATCTGCATGGCGACGCATCCGTTGCCAGTTCATCCGGGTCTTCTGGCTGCGGCGCCGGAGCGCTGCTCGCCAGTGTCGGATGACCTCGTCGCGGAATGCGGTCACCTGCTGGATGTTGCCCGGCACCGAGTAGTACGCGAGATGCCCGCGCACGACGGAGCCGAGCCAGCGTCCCTGCATCTCGATGGGCCAGTGGCGGCGGATCATCAACGAGGTCTTGACCTCTTTGAGCTTCGCCGCCATCCGTTTCTTGATCGTGCGACGCCGGACCGCGAAGCGTCCGTCCTTGGTCTTCGCGCAATAGTGCGTGAAGCCGAGGAAGTCGAACGTCTCCGGCCGTCCGAGACCACGCTCGGCCCGCTGCTGGGCGGCGAACCGCCCGAAGCGGATCAGCCGCGTCTTCTCGGTATTGAGCGCCAGGCCGAACTTGGCCAGGCGCCGCTCCAGGTCTCTCCTGAAGCACTCGGCGTCGGACTGATGCTGAAACCCCAGCACGACGTCATCGGCATACCTCACGACGAACACCTCACCGTGGGCGTGCCGAGAACGCCATTGCTGGACCCACAGATCGAACACGTAGTGCAGGTAGACGTTTGCCAGCAACGGGGAAACTGACGCCCCTTGGGGCGAGCCCTCCTCACTGGCCGTCCACCGGCCGTCCTCGATCACGCCTGCCCTGAGCCACTTCTGGATCAGCCGCAGGACCCGCACATCCGCGATCCGATGCTCGAGCAACTTCTCCAGCCAGGAGTGATCAAGGCTGGTGAAGAAATCCCGGAAATCCAGGTCGAGCACCCAGTTCACCTTCGTGTTCTCAATCGCGACCGTGACCGCATCCAGCGCATCATGCGGCCCGCGACCCGGGCGGAACCCGTACGAGAACCCGAGAAAGTCCGCCTCGTAAACGGCGTTCAACACCTCGACGACGGCGCGCTGGACGATCTTGTCCTCCAGCGCGGCGATCCCGAGCGGCCGAAGCCGCCCGTCGGCCTTGGGGATGTACACCCTGCGCGACGGCTTGGCCCGGTATGCGCCCCGCTGAACCCCGTCGTGCAGATCCCGGAGGTTCTCCTCCAGGTTCTGCCCGTAGGACTCCCACGTCTCGCCGTCCACCCCCGCAGCCGCTTTCGGGCTCAACGCCCGGTACGCGTCGCGGAGGCGATCGACATCGACGTGATGCAGAAGCGCGGTGAACCTCGCGTCCCTGTCCTTCACGGCAACCTGCCGCACACGGTCCAGCGCACTTGACGCGCTCACATCCCGGCTCTGCGTCCGGCGCGCGTTTTGCCGGCCCGTGTTCCCCTTGTCCAGCCGCCTTTCCTCCACCGGCTCCGCCGCCGCATCCACGGCCTTGTTCGCCAGCTTCGCAGGTACTACGCGGCTGTCTGACTCCCGACGACCGTTCATCTCAGGCTACGGCCCTGGCCTTCCCCTCGCGGCCCGCCCAACCGTCGATCTGCCACCCCGCGAACCATCCAGGACGGGGCATCATCAACGACTGACGGGCGATCATCGGGCCTCCCGGTTCTCGCGCATGGAGATTCCACGCATGCATGGGTTCTCAGACCGCGCAGGGTCCCCCGGCCACTCGCGAAAGCGCGACCGGCGATATTGCCTTCCACCCAGTTGTACGGCGTCGGCACCCCGAACTGCTGATTTCGCGGCTCAATAGCCCCGCCTACGCGTACCCCTGTCAACGCTTCGCCGACGCCCTCACGAACGCCAACGCATGACTCGGGGCCACCGTGATTCGCTAGATCTTCGATGTAGAGCTTTCTCATCTCCTTCTCCATGCCGGTTTATCCCGGCGCACACAACCGCCAGCGCCGCCACTCCACCCTCGAGATGCTCTCGCCAGTCGCCTACGAACAACTACGACTCTCGCCGCTCGGTAGTTGAGATCAATCGCTCGAACAACAACAATCAACATCAACACCAGGTGTCACGCAAACCGGGGCAGGTCCACAACGCCGACCTCGCTCCCGGTCCGGACGAGGACCATCAGTTAGGCCCCAGTGCTGCTTCCTGGAGGAGCAGGAGCTTGCGCTCGACGCGCCCGTGCTCCCCCCGGGAGGATGCCCGAATAGCGCGGCGGTCGGGTCGCCGCGCTTTTGGTGCTTGATGACCGAGCGGGGGCGGATCTCGGCGAATGAATGGACCTCTGCGGCCTCAGGTGACGAGTAACGCGGGCACGTCGGCGATTGAGTCGACGACGCGGGTGGGTTGGATGCCGGATTCGCGCAGGCGGTCTTCGCGGTACTTGCCGGTGCGTACGAGGATCGCGTCGAGCCCGGCGCGGAGTGCTCCGCCGATGTCGGACTCGATGTCATCGCCGATCATCGCCGCCGCGCTGGCATCGACACCGACGGAGGCGAGCACTTGCTCGAAGAACCCTTTGGCGGGTTTGCCGACCACGTACGCGTCGCGGCCGACGGCAAACTCGATCGCGGCGACGAACGGGCCGACGTCGAGCGAGAGCCCGTCGGCGCGCATCCAGTAGCGATTCTTCTGCAGCGCGATGAGCTCGGCGCCGTCCATCACCTGGCGGAAGGCGTGGTTGAGGACGTCGTAGCCGAACGCGGATCCGAGGTCCCCAATGATTACCGCGTCGACGCGGCCGGTGGTCTCCTGGAGCTCTTTGAAGTCGCGTTTGACTTCCTCGTTCATGATCAGCGCGACGCCGTGGTAGCCGCGCTCGCGGCAGTGCCTGACGGCGAGCGCCGCCGGGGTGATGAGCTCGCGGTCATCTACCTCCAAACCAAGGCGGGCGAGCTTATGGAGTGTCCGATCGCGTGAGTGCGCGGTCGTGTTGGTAACGAAGCGGAGCGGCAGCCCGCGCTCGCGCAGCCGGCGTACAGCCTCCGCGGCCCCGGCGATCGGCTCCTCCTCGACGTACAGCACGCCGTCGAGATCGATCAGCAGCGCGCGGACATCCTCGAGCATCGTTCGCACCATCGCAGATCGCCAACCGCCCGAGGCTCGAGCACACAGGTTCTGGGCCGAGTTTCGTTCGCCTGGGGCGTGTAGCGTGCGGGGTCGTGCCTCGTGGTTCCGGCGGCAAGCTCGATCGGCGGGTGGTGCGGGCGGCTGAGGCCGCGCTTGCGCAGCGGCGGTTCGTGACCGTGATCGACGTGCTGGTCGGCCTTGGCTGGCTCGAGCCGCGCCGGGTGGATGAGTGGCGCCAGGGGCGGGTCCCGTATCTGGAGGCGGTCGTGATCGCGAGCCTGGGGAAGATTTCGACCGCGATGAAAGTGTTTCGCCACTGGGCCGCAGCGCGCGGCTTGGCGCCGAGCGAGACCGCGTATGTGGCGCGCACGAGGGATCGGCGGCCGCTGCGGTTCTCGAAGTCGGGCGATGAGGGAATCGAGCGGGCCTATCGCACGCACTGGGTCTCGCCCGAGCTGTCCGAACGCAAGCGGGAGCGGTTGGCCGAACGTCAAAGCCGGCCGCCCGATCTGGTCGTCGTCTCCCCGGTCATGGAGTGGACGTGCACGGTGTGCGGCAGCGACGAAGGCGGGTGGCTGATCATGGAGGACCCAGGACCGGTGTGCATGGCCTGCGTTGACATGGATCATCTCGTGTTCCTGCCGTCCGGCGATGCCGCGCTGACCCGGCGCGCGAACAAGAACAGCCGCCTGTCGGCGGTCGTGGTCCGCTTCAGTCGTGCGCGAAAGCGGTACGAGCGCCAGGGGATCCTGGTCGAGGAGCACGCGCTCGAGCGCGCCGAGCAGCAATGCCTGGCGGACGAGGAGTCGCGGGCGCGGCGGCGCGACCGGGACGCCGAACGAGGCGCCGGCGAGGACCTCGAGCTTCAGGCGCGGATGGCGGTCGAGATCGGCAAGCTGTTCCCGGGATGCCCGCCCGGGCGGGCCGACGCGATCGCCAGACACGCCGCGCAGCGCGGCAGCGGCCGGGTGGGACGCAGCGCCTCCGGACGAGCACTCGACCCCCAAGCGCTCGAGCTGGCGGTACTGGCGTCGGTGCGTCACCAGGACACCGGATACGACGAGCTGCTGATGTCAGGAGTTGAACGCGCTACCGCCCGCGACCACGTGCGTGACCAGGTCAACGCGGTCCTGGACCAATGGCGCCACCGGTAAGCGCGAACCGGCACGCGCGTGCCACAGACGCTGTCGAGTCTTGCCGGACCCACGCGATGAACGCCGCACTGCTGTCTCCATGTCGCCGCGCGGGACGCGGCACCGTCCGTCCAGCTCGACACTTGTCTACGCGCTGCCCCCGGCACCCAAACACACCTGGGTCCGACAGACCCGAGGCTCGCGCTCGCTGCTCAGCGGCCACAGCCCGGCCGGCGTCCGCAGGCTTCCGCTCCGACGTAAAGCAGCTCCCCAGCGTCAGTGCTCCTCCTCGTCCGCTCCGGAAGCCAGCGTCAGCCCGAGCTGGTGCGCGGGTTCTTGGCGGAGCAGCAGCGCGGGAGTTAGCGGGCCGGCGTCGTCGGAGCTAGCACGACGCGCGGCCCGAGATGCGCTTGGTCGCGAGGTTGTCGCGTAATTACCGTGTCGTCCGGCGCGTTCAAGACCATTCCGGGATGGCTCAGAATTTCATTGGTTGTGACCGTGATCAGTCGTTCTTGATGCCGCCCGACGTGAGGGATTGGCTGCCTGAGGGTCATCTCGCTTGGTTCGTGTTGGACGCGGTCGCGGGGATGGACTTGGGCGAGTTTTATGGGGCGTATCGCAGTGACGGGGTTGGTCGGCGGGCGTATGACCCGGCGATGATGGCCTGAGCTCAACCGGTCGTCGCAACACGGTGTGGCCGGTGACTCTAAAGGTCAGAAGTGACGACTGTGCGTGCCTGGGTGATGCGGCTGTCGTCGTGGAGGCTCGCCCGGAGGGCGGGCCGGAACGGCGATAGCCGCGCGCGACCGTCCGGACACCCCCCGGGAACCAGGGATGCCGCAGTCCGGTAGGTCGTCACGCGTTGGATGTTGCAGGCGGCGGTTAGGCCGCGGCGGTCAAGTACTCGGCGAGCACCTCAGCGGGTGTTCTCCACCCGAGTGTCTTGCGTGGCCGACCGTTCAACGCCGCCGCGACAGCCTCGAGTTCCTCGGCGCTGTGCCGCGCGAGGTCGGTGCCTCTGGGGAAATACTGGCGCAGCAGCCCGTTGGTGTTCTCGTTCGTCCCGCGCTGCCACGGACTTCGTGGATCACAGAAGTAGATCTGCAGACCGGTATCGAACCGCAGTTGCACGTGCTGGGCCATCTCGATCCCTTGGTCCCAGGTCAAGGACCGCCGAAGCTGTTCGGGAAGAGTTGTGATCGTGTCGGCGATCGCGTTACGAACGGCGCCGGCCCCGGCACCCGTGATCAGCGGGCCGGCCTTCACTCTTGGGCTGTTGTGACCTTCGATCGGCGGGAGATGCAACAGCATCGTGAACCGGCTTGAGCGCTCGACCAGCGTGCCGATCGCAGATCGGTCGGTACCGAGGATCAGATCGCCTTCCCAGTGACCCGGGACAGCACGGTCATCAACCTCAGCCGGCCGCTCGCTGATCAACAGCTCGTCAGTCACAAAGCTTCGGTTGCCCCTCGACGTCCTGTTTCTGGGAACCCGGAGCGCCCGGCCTGTTCGAAGGCAAGCGGTCAGCTCTCGGCGCAGCGCTCCGCGGCCCTGGACATAGAGCGACTGATAGATCGCCTCATGGGAAACACGCATCGACTCATCATCGGGGAAGTCAACGCACAGTCGACAGGAGATCTGCTCCGGGCTCCAAGATTGTCCCCAGCGTCGGTCCTTTCGCGGTCCGCGACGCCGCCCAGCCCAGCTAATCTGCGGACCGGCAACGCTCCCGTCGGGCCGCTGCACGGCTCCGGCGAGCCGGTCCTGCACATAGCGACGCAACTCCGGATTCACCGCGAGCTTCGCCGGCTTCGGTCGTCGAGCGCGACGATCGGCATGCGTCTGCGCGGTCGAGGCCCGATACTCAGGCCGGCCGGTCCGGAGCGCTGAGTTCCGCTGCAGCTCTCTGGAGATCGTCGACGGCGCCCGCCCCAACTGGCGCGCGATCTCCCGCACCCCACCACCACGAGCGAGCAGGACCGCGATCTCCTCCCGCTCGGCGAAGGACAGATAACGCCCAGACACCGGCGCGAGGCTGAGAGGCGGCATCCCGCCACCCTTGCGGAACCACCGGACACCAATGCTCGGCAAGACACCCGCCTCCGCGGCGGCGTCCACGCTTGATGCCCCTCGAGCGATCGCCTCCCAGAACCGGACCCGATGTTCCCGACGCCCAGCCGGTGGGTGTCCTCCCGACCGCGTCCCTGCTGCAGCGGCACGATCCAAAGCGGGGCTTCTCCTGGGCATCGCAACTCCTCAGCGTCAGGCGTTGCGACGACCACGTGAATCCACCTGGTGGCCTTGTTGCTGCACGCCTATGCGCGTGGGGTTAGGTCGGCGCGGAAGATTGAGCGGGCGTGTGAGGAGGACGTGGCGTTCAAGACGATCGCGATGTTGGAGACGCCCGATCACGCGACGATCGCGAGGTTCGGGGATCGGCATGAGGCGGCGCTGGGCGAGCTGTTCGGTCAGGTGCTCGGCCTGTGTGATGAGGCTGGGTTGGTCCGGCCTGGGGTGGTCGCGATTGATGGGACGCGGATGGCGGGGAACGCGAGCCGCGAGTCAACTCGTACCTTTGAGGAGATCGCGCAGGAGATCCTGGCGGAGGCGAAGGCGACCGATGAGGCCGAGGATGAGCTGTATGGCGAGGCGCGCGGGGATGAGCTGCCTGAGCAATTGCGCACGCGGGAAGGGCGGGCCGAGTTCTTCCGTCAGGCGCGCGAGCAGCGCGCGAGGGAGGCCAGCCACGGTCCGCAGCCTGACGCGTCAGAACCCGAGCCCGTCTCGGATGCGGACGATGAGTTCGAGTTCGACGTGGAGCGGATCGTGGCACGCCACCAAGGACGGGAGGGCTGGACGCGGGAAGCACGCCGCCAGCTCGAGCAGCGCCGTTGGGAGACCCCGGATCATGTTTCCCGCGCGCGTGAGGATCGGCTGCTGCTCGCGGGCGAGCGCCTCGAGGCCGAGCGCGACGCCCAGGTCGCGGCTAACCGGGCATATGAGGATTACCGGGAGAACGGTCGTGACACGCAAGGCCGACGGCTCGGTCGCCGACCGAAAGAGTGGGTCGCGCCCGAGGTTCCCGATGGGGTGGTGAGTGTGAGCGACCCGGACAGTCAGCGGATGAAGGCCAACCATGGATACGTGCAGGGTTACAACGCGCAGGCGGTCGTGGCTGAGGGGCAGATCGTGCTCGCTGCGGAGATCACCAACACCCCGGCCGATTTCTCGAACCTGAACCCGATGGTCGCGGCGGCGATCGGCGAGCTCGAGCGAGCGGGCGTGACCGGCCGGCTCGAGGTCGCGCTCGCGGACGCTCAGTACTGGAACGAGCAGCACATGGACGAGGTGATCGCCAACAAGCACATCCAGGTGCTGATCCCCCCGGACTCAGGCGGCCGCACGGAGCCCCGGCCGGGCTGGATCGGCGGGCGGTACTCATGGATGCGAGCCGTCCTGGCGGCCCACGGGAAGGAGCTGTACCGAAAACGCATGCAGATGATCGAGCCCGTGTTCGGTCACACCAAGCACAACCGCACGATCACCCGCTTCCACCGCAGAGGCAGGACCGCCGTGCGCACCGAGTGGCGACTACTTATGGCAACCCACAACCTCACCAAGCTCCACCGCCACCAGCTCGCCGCGGCAGGGGCCTAAAACCGGCCCGGAGGCGCTCACACCGCCCAAACCCGGCCAACCGGTCCACACCGGCGCTCACAGCAGGAAGAGTTGCGCGACGGCCTCTCGCCAATCCGATCGCGTGGCCGGCAGACGCCGGGAGGGCAAAGCACTCGTGCGAGATCCACCCCGGAACGCGCTTCTCGCCGAAAGCAGGGCGGGCACGCGTGACCGATCAGGGGCTCTGTGCCTACGCAAACGCGCGAACTTGCACGGCGGCCGACTGTATCCGCCCGCCCTCGTGCGGTCCCGAGGGCGGAGTGATGCTTTCCGTTGATCTCGAGAGTCCCGATGGCACCGACCGGTGGAGCCAAGCGGCAAGTCGGCACCGGCTACCGGCAATCATGACCGCACGCGCGCATCGGTGCCAAAGGACCCGCGAGCAACGACAACGGTACCCTCGAATGCATCGACGGTTCCGTCTTACGCAAACCGGCATCACCCGCAGCGACCACATCGTTCGCTGGCAGCCCGAGTATTACGACGGTAAGGCAGCGGACGCGATCCTCGGCAGCGTCGAACTCGCGCGCGACTAGCGCAGATTGAGGCAGCCTCCGGGCGCGCGAGACGCGTCGAACGGCGCAGTCGGGATGCGCTTGGGTCTCGGTCGCTCTCCTCATCGCTCGCTGGCGTTCAAACCGCGGCGTTCGCTCGTTCGGCCGCCGCTTATGCCGCGCTTCGGTGTGACGCTTCCGTTCTCTGGTGGCCTCGCGGTGGCCCCAGTGCCCATATCGCCTATCCGCACAAGGGTTTTGGGATGAGCAACGAATCTTTTCTTCGTTGGTCGGGGCGGTCTGATTCCGGTCTCGGTATCAAGGCAGCCGCCTGGGGCGGAGTCTGCACGTAGAGGATTCGCGGCGCCGAATGCGAACTCGTCGCGCGAGATCAGACATCGTCGCGGGCAACGTGGAAGGAAGCGCACATGAAAGGTGTAGGCCGGGCGGTCTTCGTCGCCGTTCTATTTCTGATGATCGGCGTGCTCAACATCATTTATGGCATCGCTGCGATCGGCAACGCTCATTTCTTCGACAACACGCAGTTTGTGTTCTCGAGCCTCCACACCTGGGGATGGATCACGGTCATCATCGGCGTCATCCAGATCACCGCGGGCATCTCGCTCATGGGCGGGGGTGGCTACGGCCGGGTGATCGGAATCATCGCCGCCATCATTGGCGCGTTCGAGTCGCTGCTGTCGGTCGGTGGAACGCACCCGTGGTGGTCGCTGGCCATCTTCGCCCTCTGCCTATACGTCCTGCACGGCCTCATCGTCTTCGGCGAGGGAACGCCGGCGGAAGCGTAGCCGCGTCACGTCGGGAGCCCGCGCCGGCGAGCGGGCTCGACTGCTCCGACTCGCGATCGACGCCCGTCTCTGGTTAGGGCTGCGCAGCGCGGTCGCGGCGTAGCTGCGCGTTCTCGACCTCGCTCGCTGCGTCCTCGCGATCCAGGCGCGCGCGAGCACGTTCACTTCTCGCGACCGATGGCAAACCCATCATCTCGAACAGCTCCGCGGCCTCTTGGTGGAGCAGTGCAGCCTGATCGTGGGTCGCTGCCGCACGCAAGTGGGCAGCTTCAACGTCAGGCACATCCCTTAGGCTAAGCGCCGAGACCTACGCAACCCTAATGAGAGTTCTGCCATCCGCCGAACCGTTCCTACCGCGCTCGGTTGGCGTCCGGCTCGTCGAGCCACCGCTTGACCTCTCCCGGGTCGAAGCGCAACCGCTCTCCCCAGCGGCGGCACGGCAGACGGATGTGAACGTGGCCGATCGCGCGCTCTCGATTTGCGGAACGCAGGTACCAGCCGACAGCAGGCATGGTCGCCGTGCACGCGCGCGGAATGGGTCGGCCGCGTGTTCGGTCCTCGGCCCGCTGCGGACCAGGGCGCTGAGGCCGCCGCGTGTCGCGCCTGTCAGCTGGTCTTTGTGAGTGCGCCGTGCGTGAGCACGCCCTTCCTGCCCGCGCAGCTGGAGGAATCTCTGATCACGGTGAACCGCAGCTTGTTGGCGGTGAGCTTGAACTTGTACTTGCCCGTTCCGGGACAGACGCCCATGCCACCGGTGTCGTGGAACGTGATCGTGTTGCCCGTGATCGTGTCCTTGCCGTGAGTGATCGCGTGGCCATCCTCGAACACGTGGTAGGCGCCGTTGGTGAAGTGGATCACCCAGGTCCCGTTCAGTTGGCCACCGAGCGCGCTGTCGCCCTTGATCGTGGTCGTGTACTTGCCCGATAGCCCGCCGGCGGCGAGCGCGGTGGTGGGCGCGCCCAGCACGATCATCGCCGCGAGCGCCGGCGCGAGTCGCTTCACCCTCATGTACTGCCCCCTTTCGATTGTCTACCCCCGGCGCCCGCGACCTTACAATCGCGGCGATGCCGGGTCAGCCGCACCGCATACGTCAAAGTGACGTACGCGGAAATCGCGGGGCGTTGAGGTCGATCGAGGCCAGGCTACTGGCGCTCGCGGAGGACGTCATCGGCCTGACCGACCTGGACGAGTTCCGAGTCGGTCTGCTGGAGGCGCTGCGACGCGCGGTGCCATCCGACTACGCGTCGTTGAACGACCTCGGCCCCGAACCTGACGACGCAACCGTGATCGGCATCCCCGAACCCGCGCTGACCCCCGAGTCGCTGGAGGCGTTCGTCCGCCACCGCGACGAGAACCCGATCGCCCGATACTTCGCCCGGACCCGCGACGGGCGCGCCAACCGCTTCTCGGACCTGATCACCCGCCGCGAGCTGCGGGCGCTCGCCCTCTGCCAGCACGTGTACGCCCCGCTCGGGATCGAGCACCAGATCGCATTCACGCTCCCCACCAGCCCGAACCGGCTGCTCGCGGTCGCGCTCAGCCGCACCGACCACAACTACACCAACCGAGAGCGCGAGCTGCTCAACCGCGCTCGCCCGCTGCTCATCCAAGCCTTCCGCAAACGCGATCGCCCAGCACGAGCTGCAGACCAAGCTCACACGCACACGCGACGGGACCGACATGACCAACGCGCTGATCAACGCCGGGCTCACCGACCGCGAAGCGCAGATCATCCACCAGCTCGCGCACGGCCAATCCACACGCGACATCGCCACCACCCTGAACATCAGCCACCGCACCGTCGCCAACACCTCGAGCGCTGCTTCGGAAAGCTCGACGTCAACACCCAATCGACCGCCGCCGCCAAGGCCTGGGCACTCTCAGACTAAGCGCCCGACCCGCAACGCACCGCCGAGGAATCTCACCCGCCGCGCCGCCAACCACGCCTCGCACACAACAGCGCCCAGACGCGGCGGGCGCCCCGCCACCGCTCCGCCGTGGCGATCCGACACGCTCGCCGCCCGCTACCCCCGCTGAGCAACAGCAATTACGACGTCGACCGCTGCACGGACGGTCGGGGGGAGGCCCCCGCTCGGCTGGCCATCCAGCCGTACCTCGCTTCCGCCGAAAAGCTGTCCATGGTCGCGACGAAGCGGTCCGCGCCACGAGCGCCGCTCCGCACGACGAGCACGAGCTCTCCGCCGGGTCCCTCCGGGTCGAGTTGCCGCTGCTCGCCGCCGACATTGCGGCAGTCCCCATCGTTGCGCAAGATCTACGTGTCCCGATCAGAATGCTGTTGCTCTGGCGGACGACTGCAAGGAGCTCGCGTGACTCGACGGCGGGCGTCCGGAGCTCTCGCCTGTAAGCCCAAAGGAGCAGCCACGCTTCTAGCGGCCGCCGGCTGTCCAGCTTTGCGGCCCCACACCCAGTTGAGCCGACCGAGAGCAGGCGGTCGGTGGTCCTGGTTCTGGCCCACGGCGGCGCGCAGTCGGCGGTACTGGCTAGCGGAGGGGTAGCGGTGACCTATCCGTCGAGCGCGGGGCCGTAAATCTCTGGTAGTGGGCAGGATCTCGCGTGCGTTCCTTGAACACGTCGGGGTGCGGTTGCATGCTGTTGGCATTACGAGCTGTTACCCGGGCGCGACGCACGGCCCCATGTATCGCCTCGACTTGCGCCGTGAAATCGGCGAAACCACCGGGCAGGGAGATGCGCGATCTGCGGCCGGATGAGGCAGCCGCGATGCTTCGCGTGAGTCCGGACACGCTGCGAGCGTGGGAACGGCGATTTGGCTATCCACACTCAGTGTTTAGGCCTACCGGACAGCGGCGTTACGCCAATCGAGAGGTGATCGCCCTCCGTAGTACGTTGGACGCTGGGCTGTCGGTTGCCGCCGCGATCAACAAAGCTCGCCGGGTCAGCACCGGTAGCCGAACTCGCCGCCGGCGCTGAGTGTCACTCGCACTCCGTGGCGAGACACGCTGATCGAGCACGTCCCGACGCATATTCGATCGCGTCTCCCGTCCGCGAGTCTCGACACTCAACTCAAGAATCGTCGACCGACACGGTTGGCCGGGCCCGGACACCCACCAGCCGAGCGACCGCGCCGACTCAAGCGCTCTCGCGCTCGCCCTGATGCGCCGCCCGTCCCCGCGGGAGTGAGTCGCCACAGCTGCTCATGTTGGTCGTGACCGGCCGGAGCGATTAGCACCGCCACCCTCGCGGGTTCCCAAGCACCAGAACTATCCGCTCATCGATGCGCGGTGTCCGAGATGGAACGCTTTCTTGCGACCCAACTCGTCGCGATCTCACGGTAGATACATTCGATCGCTTCGTGCAACGACCCTGGCGACGGCTGACAGCGCCGGCGCCGGGTCGAGCACAGGTTCTGTACTGCGGTGATTCTTGGGTCGCGTACGGCTCTGCATGCACGAGGGCGTCACGGCTTGGGCCTCGGCGGTGATCGCGAGGCGTGTTTCGGCTGGCTATTGGTGCGGCTGGCGCCGGGGTCCGCGTCGGGTGTGTGGGGTGGTCGGGACGTTTGGGATGGAGCAGGCGCTCAGCTGATGTATGCGCCCGCGGTTCAGCCCAACCAGGCTTTTGAGGTCGGCGCAGGCAAGCGCTGCCAGCGGGAGTTCAGTCGGGACGCAGCTGGCCTTGTGGGAGTTCTCGGCCCCAGCTCGGGTGCCACTGACGCCGCTGCCTTGCGCCACGAGGCGAGAGGCGGTCACTGGTTTTGATTGCGGGGCCGGTCGTCGCGTTACCTCTGCGGGCGTTACCCACCGTCTCGGTGGCTTCGTCCCTGCCGATGGCACGCACGGTGGTCCGCGCCGTCCTTCCGCGCGATCCAAACGGCGGGATGGGAAGGCTTGATGACGATGACGCACACGGAACGGAATCGGGTAGCGCGTGGGCGAGGCGAGTTGACTTGTGACCTCGGATCGGGGCGGCTTTCGCCGGCGATCGATCCCCGACGACGCCCGAGCACCCGGGGGCCGATCGCACCCTCACCAAGGCTAGAACCCGCACGTTCGGAGCGACCCACGCCACGCGCGCGTGAGCAACCGCGCGACTAGCAGCTCCCGCGTGATCGCGCGACTGGGACGGATCTGGCGAAACGATTGGCGAAACGATCAGGGGTGGGGTTGCCGCATTCGTTCGCGAGCACTGCGGAAAGCAACTGTGGGCGTGCATCCAATCTGACGCCGATGTTGGTAGTGGCGCAGGAAGCGCGGAGCGTAGGTCAGCTGCCGCGTGACGGTTCGCCGTAACTTTGTCATTGGGTTTGTGAGCGTACTCCTTACGCTGTGAGCGGCAGGACCCGCGCCCGCGCGAGCGCAGGCGAGCTTGGCGCGGATCGTCCGCTTGGCGTGCAGGCGGGACGATCCAGTCCACGGACGCGGAGCGGCAGGAGCGACCATTGGCGCTCGACTGCACCGCGCGAGCGATGATTGTGAGCTCGCGCGCGTTCGCCGCGTCGTGCAGCCTGAGCACGCATCACACTTCATAACCTCGGTCATCTGCGGTGATCGCGATCTGTACCGCGCTGGCTATCGGTGCCCGGGCCGTCGGCGCCGCCCGGGGGCCGGTGGGTCTGTCCGGGGGTTCTGGTTAGAGCAGGCGCATGCCGATCAGCCTGCCGCGGTCATCGACGCGCTCGATGACGTATCCGTTCAGCTCGAGCTTTGATAAGACGGTGGCCGGGAACGCGGTCCCGGCGGCATGCAGCTCGGCGAACGGGGCCGCGCTGTCGCCGGCCTCGCGGAGGTGGTCCAGCAGCCGCTGTTGCTCGGCGTCAGCGGGCGTCATCGACGGATTGTCGCCTCGTGCGAGTTTGTGAGCGCCTTGGGTGTTCCAGGCCGCGCTGCTGGCACCGGACGCTTTTGGCGACTCGGGGTTGGGTCGCCGCGGAGCGCTGCGTCACGCCGCGGTCGAGTCATGTGTGCTGTGGGGGGTCCGGGCCGCTGGCGTGGCGAGGGTGCCGCGCTGGATGCTGAAGCCAGGGTTGGGTGTATCGCGTGGGCGCTCCCGAGGCGTCGGGGCGGTCAGGCTGTCAAGGTGTGACCATCTTGTGAACGAGACACGGGAGGTGATGCGTTGGCAGTCGACGCAGACGCGGTCGAGGCGATCGCCGAGACGTCCGGTGCCGAGCGGGTTGTCGCCGATGTCTGGGCGATTGGTGCGCCGGCTTTGGACGCTGAGCGTGTCCGTGATTCGGTTCCGCTGTGGTTTCACACGTTCGCGCTTGCGCCTGGGATCTACACGCCGGGCATCGCCCGCGATCACGGCTACCGCCTGGCGGTGCTCGGCGCGGATCGGTTTGCGGGCCGTAGCGTGCTTGATGTGGGCGCGTTTGACGGCTTCTACAGCTTTCTCGCGGAGGCCCGGGGTGCGCGCCGGGTTGTCGCGGTCGATAATGAGCAGTACGTCGACTGGGTGCGCGCTCGCTTTGGCGTGACGCTTGAGGGTGGCGCGGGCTTCTGCGCGATCGCTGGGCTGGTGGGATCCCGGGTCGAGTACCGGCGCATGAACGCGGTCGATGTGAACGAGCTGGGCGAGCGGTTCGATCTTGTGTTGTGTTTCGGTCTCTTGCATCGGGTGACCGACCCGATCGGGTTGCTGCGGGCACTGGTGGATGTGCTGGATCGGGGCGGTGAGATCGTGCTCGAGACCTACGGGTCGCATCTGGGCGCCGACGCGCCCGCGATCGAGGTTCACGAGCGCGGCGAGGTGTACGCGCGCGATGACTTTGTCTACTGGGGCTTCTCGGCGGAGGGTCTGCGGCGACTGGCGCGGATCGCTGGCCTGGACGAGATCGAGGTCGTCGACGAGCTGAAGATCGCTGGCCACCCGCGGATCCTCGCGGTGCTGCGAGCGGCCGGCTAACCGTGCCCTGCTTCACGGCTCGCGTTCGCCGCTCGGGCCGCGTGCGACGTCGGCGAGGAGCGACTGAGTCTGCTCATCGAGCTGAAGTTGTCGTGGCTCCTTGCCGCTGGGCGGCGAATGGCGTCAATATCCAGTGAGCGGCCGGCCCAATTGTCGATGCGATCTCCGGGGTCGCGGTTTGGGTCAATGATTCCCGCGCGGGCAAGCTGCGTGAGGCACGACCCGGCCGCTCGCTATGAATCAGCCGATGCCCGCGACCGCGGATGAGCCGAGCAAACTATTGAGGCGGATTGGCATAAACGCCCGCAATCGGAGTACTGCCGAGCGGCATGACCAGCCGCAAGGGCTTTGAGCGGCGGCCTCCCTCGTCGTCGTCGCTGATCGTGGGCCTAGACGTGCCCGGGCGTCGCGCGCGGGTCGCCGTGTGGACGGCTTGCCGGCGTCGGGAGGCCCGGCGGGTGGAGCAGGTTTTCGACGTCGAGGACGCCCGCGACCCGGCGCACGTCGCGCTCGATCCGTTGGATCTGCTCGGGGTCTTCGAGCTGCCCGCGCAGGACTACGATCCCGCGGTCGGCGTTGATGCTGATCGGTCCTTTGGGAATCGTCCGGTCGCGGAATAGCTCGCTCTCGACCTTGCGCACGAGGCTGACGTCGTCCAGCTCCGGTGAGGCGTGGGCATGGTGGGTGATCGCGTGTGTGACCCCGACAATCTTGCCGGCCTCGTAATGGGCTTGGCGCTCGAGCTTGCGTGTCTGGCGGCGGAACGCGGCTCTCGTGCGGTCGTGAACGAGGTGCCGTCGCCGCTTGCCGTTGCGTGGGTCGAGGAAGAACTCCAGCGCGGCGCCTGCCGCTAGGGCGACTGCGGCAACCGCGGCGAGCTCACGCGCCGAGCGGTCCGGCAAGCGTGCCGGGTCACGAGGGCCGCGCCTCAGCGAAGGGCGCGTCCGCGGCAACCGGGCGCGCGGTCGCGGTCGGGGAAGTTCGCGGATTGGGTGCATGCCACCCTCCAGACAGCGTTGAGTTACCGGCGGCGGACCTTACCGCGCTGAGGCCTGCGTGGATGCCCGCCGAAGGAATGCCGCTACGTCGTGTGTCGATGTGGCCAGCGGTTCCTTCCCGCGTGGTGTGCGGGGGAAGCCACCCGGGCCGGCTATGTCCTAATTCTCGATGCGATCTCCTGGGGCCGCGGTGGCGGTCAGTGATTCCCCTGGCGGCAGGCTCCTGGGCGCCGAGCCAGCCGTTAGCGACGAATCAGCCCGATGCCCGCGGCCGCGGCCGCGGCCGCGGACGGAGCAAACTTTTGAGGTCTGGTTCACCTAAACGCCCGCTATGGGAGTAGAGTCGGACGTGAACTGGCCCTGCGGCCAGGATTCTCGGCCCAAGCCCGGAAGCCACCAACGGCGTGGTCTGCGCCACGAGGCGAGAGGCGGGGTTACTGGTTTTGACTGCGGGGCCGGTGCGGTACTTCTGTGGGCGTTACCCCACCGGCCCGGTGGCCTCGTCTCTACCCGATTGAACGCGCGGGGGTTCTAGCCCCTCTACCTTTCCGCGTGGACCCACCAGAGGGACGGGAGGCTTGACGACCATGACGCAGACCGAACACAATTCGGCAGCGCGTAGGCGTGGGGAGTTGACTCGCGATCGCGGATCGCGGCGGCTGTCGGCGGCAATCGATGCCCGACGACGCCTGAACACCCGGCCAGCGGACGGCACCCGGACCAGCGCAGACCCGCACCGTCCGAGCGACCCCCGCCACGCCTACCCGACGCGATCGTACGACTAGCACGACCGGCCGATGCCGCATTTGCAACGTCTGGTGTGCAAGACCCGTGTGCGCAGCACCGAAAGCCAAGCCGATCTCGGGGATCTATGCCCGGCTTACGGCTCGCTCTTGGGGCCGGGCGGCGACTTGGGTGAAATCGGGTGATACCACGCAATCGCACGGGGCCGCCACGACTGTCGCCCGTCCTCGGGCCTTCAACGCTGGGCTTCATCGGCGCGAACGGCGCCGCCACACGAAGGTTCGCGCCTAGCGCTCGGCGGCAGGCCAAGCACCGACCTGGGCCCGTTTGACCGACGGGGCTGAACGCGAAACGCGACGAGATGTCAGCAGCGGAACTTCAGGAGCTTGAAGAGGTCAAGGGTCTGATCGCGCGCGGCCGGCAGGTCGGCGTGCTCACATACGCCGAGATCGAGACCGCCACGGCCGAGCTCGATCTCGACGAAACCGACGTCGAGGAGCTGCACAGCTTCCTCGATCGGGCCGAGATCGAGCTCGTCGAAGAGGTCGATCCCGCGCTCGCGGCGACGGAGGTGGACCGTGTCCCGGAAAACCGTGGTAGGCGCAAGCTCAAGATCGCGCTCGACCTCAAGCCCGACATGACCACCGATTCCCTTCAGCTGCTCATGAAGGGCATCGGCAGGGTGCGGCTGCTCACCGCCCAGCAAGAGGTGGATCTCGCCAAGCGGATCGAGCGGGGGGACCTCGACGCGAAACAGAAGATGATCGAGTCCAACCTACGGCTGGTCGTCTCGATCGCGAAGAACTACCGCAACCAGGGGCTGCCGTTTCTGGACCTGATCCAGGAGGGCACGATCGGTCTTGTCCGCGCGGCGGAGAAGTTCGACTATCGGCGGGGGTTTAAGTTCTCGACCTACGCCACCTGGTGGATTCGTCAGGCGGTTGCCCGCGCTCTCGCTGATAAAGCGCGCACGATCCGGATCCCGGTCCACATCGTCGAGAAGCTCAACAGCATCGGCCGGGCCGAGCGCAGACTGGCCACGGCGCTCGGCCGAGAGCCGACGGCCGAGGAGATCGCCGACGTGACCGGCATCGACCCGCGCGAGGTCGACGCGGTCAAGCTCTCCGCGCGAGCGCCGATCTCGCTCGAGAAGCCCGTCGGCGACGAGGAGCAGACCGAGTTCGGCCATTTCATCGCCGACGAGCAAGCCGAGTCTCCCTACGAACGCGCCGTGAAGATCCTGACCAATAAAGCCCTGCGAGACGCGCTCCAGAACCTCTCCTACCGCGAGCGGCGTGTGCTCGAGCTTCGCTACGGCCTCGGCGGCGAGTCCCCGTACACGCTCGACGAGGTCGGGCGCACGTTCAACGTCACCCGCGAACGGATCCGCCAAATCGAAAACCAGTCGCTCAAGAAGCTCCAAAACCTCGACGAAGCCCAGCAGCTGCGAGACGGCGAGATCGCTTCCTGCTTGCGCCGCGGGGGCTCGGGCACCGAACCTAGACGCCCGTCGACGTCATCCTGGATCTCGGGGCCGGGGGGCGACGCCGACGAGGCGCGACGGTCGCTCAGCCGACCAGCCAGATCGCGCCCTCGCACACCCTTGACCGGGAAAGTCTTCAGCGATCGAGCGCCGGTCGGCGCCCGCTAGCGGCTTGAACACGCGCTGAGGACGTCGCACCATCACGCCCGTACCGACGTCATACACCGACGCCTTCCATGGGCAGCGCAGGCATGCATCGACAGTCATCCAAGCGGGTTGTTGTTATCGTCGCCGATAGTTCGAGCAGTCGGCTCGAACTGACACGGTGCCAGCGCCCGCAGTCGTTGCTTTGGCTTCTTCCGCGTTCGCAGCACCACAACACGGAGGACCAACATGGCCACCGGGACCGTCAAGTGGTTCAAAGCGGACAAGGGGTTCGGGTTCATCACCCCCGATGACGGCACGGAGGATGTCTTCGTCCATTCGTCAGCTATCAACTCGACCGGCGATCGGGACCTTCGCGAAGGCGCCAAAGTCTCCTACGAGACCGAGCTCGGCGAGAAGGGACCGAGAGCCACAAACGTAACCGCGCTCTAGCCTAAGGTTTGCTGGTTGAGTGGGCTGAATCTGCCGGGGTGGTCCGGACTTGGGTTTGGGGTTGGTTGGACTCTTGGGCTACGGGCCGAGCTTGATGTCGACTAGGCTCGACCGGCGGCCGCGGGGAACTTGGTGGCTTCCCCGTGCGCTTCTTGGGGCGGAACGATCCTGATTGCCTCGATACTGGACTCCCGGCCCGGGTGCCCGGTAACACAACGCTCTGCGAACGTTTTGCATCTGGACTGAGAGGGGAGGGTCGGACTGTGATCGGACCCGGGCCGGCCCCGAACGAGCCCGTCCCGGCTTCAGGGATCAGGCGTTGGCCTCGCTGGCGTCGGTGCGAACGGCGCCCACTGTGGCCTCGAGGGCGCGCTCGGTGAGCAAGTGGCGCTCGTCGCGGTTCACCCGCCAGTAGGTCGGCCGCCAACCTCTTTCTCGGGCGCGTGTAAATGGGCTCGCGCCATCGATGCCGCGCGACCGAGAGAAGCGTTTCAGCTGATGCGAGCGCGCGTGCGGCGCCGGGCGACCTCCGCGGGCGCCGCTTTTCGGTCCCCCGACAGACGTGCAGGCGCCGTGGCGACCGAGCGCGCCGCGCCGGCCGCAGTCCGCGGCGGGGTGAGCTTGTACTTGGAGGCCTTCGCGGTCGCGACGACGGTCTCGGGCTTGATCCGGCTTGCCGCCCCGAGCTCCTTGCGCAGGCGGTGCACCGCGAGGCGAACGAGATCATTCTGCGTAACCGCGCCTTTGGTTGCCGCGGCGCTCAGCCACTTCGCCTCGTCCTCGGCGATTCGGACAGATTTCGGGGTCAAGGTCGTGTCTGGCATCGAGTCCCTCTGTGGTGGTAGGTGGTAATGACCGGCTGGGGAGCGGTCCGACGCTGCACTCCGGCGCGGCCGGCGCAGCTGGGCTGATCGTTGGGGGACGACCTGTCCCGGGTGGCCGACTGAACGGGTGGCTCAGCGAGTGACTCGCCGCGTCGCGTGGTTCGACGCGCGGTCGCCGATTCCTACGCACCACCCCACAGGGCGCCGGCTCACGCGGGGCAGCGGTCACGGGGCGACTCGACCGAACGATCGCCGCACCAGAACGCACACGCCTCGCTGCGCGCCGGCCGGCGGACCCGCCAGCGGATACCGATCGGCCATCAGGCCGTCAGGATTGCCAGCACGGCCGCGCTCCGGTTCAACGACATCTCAATGCCGAAGATGAGCGGACGTCGAGAATGTCCGACCGTCGCGGTCTGCGTGGGCACTCCCCCCTTGGTCCGGCTACGCGAGCGGCAGCGCGGTCGAGCAGTCGTGTCGCCGCGGACTGGCACGCGGTACCTCCCAGTCGAGCGGTGAGAAAGGTTGTTGCGGGTCACGCGGCCGGGCCCGAGCCGGCTGCCAGCTCTTCCTTGGCGTGGTCGGGCTTGAAGAACACCCGGTCGGCCACGACAGCGTTGACCGTCTCCTCCGGGCGTTCGACCATCAGCTGCACACCGAGCTGGCTGTGCTCGACGGGAACCATCGCGTAGCCGATATTCCTCTCCAGCCGCGGTGAAAAGCAGGCCGAGGTGACCTTGCCGACCAGCACGCCGTCCTTCGTGACCGGGAAGAAGTCGGGCATCGAGCCGTCGCTATAGGCGCCCAGCGGCGCCCCGCCGAGCTCGACGCCAACGAGCTTGCGGGTGACACCGCGCTTGGCGACCTCGCGCAGCGCCTCGCGGCCGATGAAGTCCTGCTCCTGCTCGAGCTCGACCATCCACTGGTAGGCGTACCCCACCTCGTAGGGGTTTTCCTCGATCGTCATATCGCACCCGTGGGCCAGGATCCCGGCCTCGATCCGACGAATGTGGCAGGGCCCGATCGGCGCGAGGCCGTACGGCTCGCCGGCCTGGATCACCGCGTCCCACAGCCTCACGCCGTCGCGGCTGGCGTCGCGGAGATAGAGCTCATAGCCAAGCTCGCCCGAATAGCCCGTGCGCGAAATCACCATCCGCATCCCCTCGAGCTCGCGCTCCACCAGGTGGTAGTAGGGGAGCGCGAGGATGTCGGCGCCGAACAGGTCGGTCATGACCTCCCTCGACTTCGGTCCCTGGATCTGGAGCGGGCCGACATCCGGCTCGGTGATCGTCACCTGCATCCCCGCGTGGTAAGCCACGCCCTTGGCCCACAGCAGAACGTCGCTGTCGGCAAGCGACAGCCAGAAGTGATTCTCCCCCAGTCGCAGCAGCACCGGGTCGTTGATGATCCCTCCGCGCTCGTCGGTAATAAACGCGTACTTGCACTGGCCTACCGCGCACCGCTCAAGGTTTCGCGGTGTGAGCATGTTCGTAAAGCGAAACGCGTCCGGACCGCCGATCTCAACCTGACGCTCGGCCCCACCGACATCCCACACCGTCACTCCCTCCAGCAGCTGCCAGTACTCCTCGATCGGATCGCGGTACAGCCGCGGGTGGTAATGATGGTTATAGACGCTGTACAGCTGCACACCATGACGGCGCGCCGCGTAGTAATAAGGGGACTTCTTGATCCGGGTGTACACCAGAATCCCCGGATGAGGGTTGACCCGGCTCGGCCATCGAGCCATCTCCTTTCATCGAACCGACACCCCCCAACATCAAATCTTACGGTGCGGGCGTCCACCCGGGGAACACGAGAACCGGCCTCGCCCCCTTACAAGGCCCCTCGATATCGGTGCGCTGAAGGATCGCCGAGCGCAACAACAGATTTGCCCCCGAACCCCGCGCCGCCGCCGTCCTGGCCGCGTCTCGCTCGGCGAACCGCTCCGCGCGAAACGCCCACGAGGTCCTCGGGGCCGAGCCAGACGATCTTGCCCCGCGACCCGGGCGCCGCGCCGTTGTTTCTCGGCGGCTGGCGGCCGGCGTGGCGCCGCGCCTATAGTCGGAGAACATCAAGAGAGAAATGCCAGGCATGACCGCCGCTACAACCACCCCCCTACAAAGCAAGTTCGGACCGATCGTCGCCGACGCCGCCGGAACCATCACCGTTCAGCAGGCAAGCGACGTCCTCGACTGCTCGCGGCTTCGCGTCCGCGAGCTGCTGACCGCGAATGCAGGGCGTGTGCCCGTAACCGACGTGCTCGCGCTCAAATCCCCCGTACCCGCCAGCACGCTCGAAGCAGCCCCGCTCCCAAGCTCGCCCGCTGAATAAGCGCTGACGCATGGCTGCCCCCGCGGGCGGCGCAGCCAAACCTCAAGCCGTCCGACACTACTCCGATCCCAACCTAATACAAGGCTTCCAACCGACCCCACACGGGTACGCTGACCTCCAGCCTCGCTCGCGCTCCGAGCGCAGAGGCTCAACCGGCGGACGATTCGCACCCAGTGAGCAGCACACTCAGCAGAGCAGGACGAGGTCGGCGATGAGCGACCCCGGGCCAGAGGATCGCGCCGAGCGGCCGCTCGTCGGCGGCAGGCTGCTGGCCGAGATCACCAACCGGATCGTCGCGTTCATGCGCGAGCACTACGGCCGCGGACCGATCAAAGCCAAGACCTACGTGCTCGACAACCTGATCGTCTGCGTGCTCTCAGACGGGTTCACCGCGATCGAGCGCACGATGATGCAAGGCGGCGAACCCGACCGTGTGCTTGACATGCGCCGCGACTTTCAACGGATGATGAAAGCGCGCTACACCGAAATGATCGAACAGCTCACCGGCCGCAAAGTGCTCGCGTTCCTGAGCCAAGCGCACGTCGAACCCGACCTCACGATCGAGATCTTCCTGATGGACGGGCCGATAGCCGGATTCGGTGCACTCGAGCTCGTCGACCCACCATCGAGCAGCCCCGGGAACGACGACAACTAGCGGCACTGTCGTCCGAGCGTGGAACTGGGAGGCGATGCGGCTCAGTGCCATCAGCGGATGGACCAATTCTCGATGCTGTCTTCTGGGGTCGCGGTCTCGGTCAATGATTCCGCGGCGGGCAAGCTCCGTGGGAGGCGCCCTCGGCGGCCGGCGACGAGGATCCCCGCCCAAGCAAACTCTTGAGGTCGGGTTCACATAAACGCCCGCTACCCGAGTAAAGTCGGGCGTGAGCTGGCCCTGCGGCCAGGACTTCTGAGCCCAAGCCTGGATGCCTCCAACGGCGCGACTGACGTCACGAGGCGGCACGCGGGGGTTAATGGTTTCGACTGCGGGGCCGGTGCACTTCTTGGGCGTAAGCCCACCGGTCCGGCGACCGTGTCCCTACTGATTGAACCCGCCGGGGTTCGAGCCCTCTTCCTTTCGCGTGGACCCCAAGAGAGGGACGGGAACGCCTCAGAGACGATGACGCACAGGCGACAGGACTAGACGGCGCGCAGTCCAGGCGAACCCAATCGTGATCGCGGATCGCGGCGGCTCTCGTCGGCAATCGATGCCCGACGACGCCTGAGGACCCAGCGATCGGCAAGCACTCCCATCAACGCAGACGTACAGGATCCGAGCGAACCCCGCCACGCGCACCCCGACGCCAGCCTCCAACCAACACGGCCTGCCGATGGCGCATTTCGAATGTCTAGCGCGCACGACGCGTCTTGCCCTTTGAGCCACGCGGCCTGAACGCGAAACGCACATGTCAGCAGCGGAACTTCACGAGCTTGAAGAGGTCAAGGGTCTGATCGCGCGCGGCCTGCAGGTCGGCGTGCTCACATACGCCGAGATCGAGACCGCCACGGCCGAGCTCGATCTCGACGAAACCGACGTCGAGGAGCTGCACGGATTCCTGGAGCGGGCCGAGATCGAGCTCGTCGAGGACCTCGACCCGGTGCTCGGGGTAGAGCGTGCGCCCGACAAGCGTGGCCGGCGCAAGCCCGAGACCCCGCTTGACCTCGAGCTGGATATGACGACCGATTCCCTTCAGCTGTTCCTGAAGGACATCGGCAAGGTGCGCCTACTGACGGCGCAGGAGGAAGTTGATCTCGCCAAGCGGATCGAGCGCGGTGACCTGGACGCCAAGCAGAAGATGGTCGAGTCGAACCTCCGGCTGGTCATCTCGATCGCGAAGAACTACCGCAACCAGGGGCTGCCGTTCCTCGACCTGATCCAGGAGGGCACGATCGGTCTCGTGCGAGCAGCGGAGAAGTTCGACTACCGCAAGGGGTTCAAGTTCTCAACCTACGCGACCTGGTGGATCCGCCAGGCGACCGCCCGGGCGCTGGCCGACAAGGCGCGCACGATCCGCATCCCGGGCCACATCGTCGAGAAGCTCAACAAGATCGGCCGGGCGGAGCGCAAGCTCGTGACCGGGCTCGGGCGCGAGCCGACCGTCGAGGAGATCGCCGAGGTCACCGGCATCGAGCCCGAGGAGGTCGAGTCGATCAAGCGCTCCGCGCAGGCGCCGATCTCGCTCCAGAAGCCCGTCGGTGACGACGAGGAATCGGAGTTCGGCCAATTGATCGCCGATGCACAAGCCGAGTCTCCATACGAACGCGCCGTGGAGCTACTGACCACGGAGGCTTTGCGCGATGCGCTCGAGAATCTCAGCTACCGAGAGCGGCGCGTGCTCGAGCTGCGCTACGGCCTCGGCGGCGAGCACCCGCGCACACTCAACGAGGTCGGGCGCACGTTCAACGTCACCCGCGAACGGATCCGCCAAATCGAAAACCAGTCGCTCAAGAAGCTCCAAAACCTCCGCGTCACCCAGAAGCTGCGCGACGACCTCGAGACCGCTTCAAGCCCTGCGCTCCGCAGGCTCGGGTAGACGCCCGTCGAGGCGATCCTGGATCTCGGCGCTGCGCCATGACCAAGACGAAGAGACCGTCGCTCAACCGATCAACCAGATCGCGCCGTCGCGCGCCTCGACGGGGAATATCTTCAGCGACCGGGCGGTCGGCCCTCGCCTTCGCAGCGCCCGCCAACAGCGTGAACGCGGCCCGAGGACCCCGCACCATCGCGCCGGTACCGACGTCGTAAAGCGCCGGCGTGCCACGGGCACTCCAGACACCCATCGTCGGTCACGCCGGAAGTTGGGCCCATCGCGGCCATGCACACTGCGCACATCCTGTTCTACAACCGCGTACTGGACGAGCTCTCGGAGTTCGATCTGCGCGGCTTTCCGGCCGCCAGAGCGGCCGGCATCGCAAACCGCTACGTGTCATTTCTGATCGCCCGCCAGGTCGCGCTATGGCACTACCAGTGGCTGTTGGCCAACGAGCATCTGCCGCAGATCGCTGGGCAGCAGGGTCGCCTCGGACGTGCTCCGGAACGGCAACCGTTTCTACAACCCGCCGCCCGGAGACGCGTTCATGCCGATCAAGTTCGGCGCCGCCGCCTACCGGTTCGGGCACAGCATGGTCCGCCCGTCCTACCGGGCGAACTTCACCAGCGGCACCGGCGACAGCGCAAGCCCGACCGCAGATCCCTTCTTCGCACTGGTGTTCGATGAGACCGAGCTCGACTTCAGCACGCCTCCCAGCTACGACCGCGACGACCTGCTGGGCGGCTTCCCCGCCCCGCGGCGCTACGTCGGCTGGCAGACCTTCTTCGACCTCGGCGACGGGCAGGTGAAGAACAACAAGAAGATCGATACCACGATCTCGAGCGTGCTCTTCACCCTGCCCGTGCCGGCGATCGCGCCGCACACCCAGACCAGCCCCACCGTGCTGCCGCAGCGAAACCTCCTTCGCGAGCTGACCTGGCGACTGCCCTCCGGCCAGGCCGTCGCTCGCGCGATGGGAGTCGAGCGACTGAGCGTCGGCGAGCTGTCCGAGGTCGGCAACGTCTACGCCCCGTTCGCGGCGAGCACCCCGCTCTGGTACTACATCCTCGCCGAAGCCAAAGCCATGGCCGACGGTCTCCACCTCGGACCGGTCGGCGGGCGGATCGTCACCGAGACGTTGATCGGACTGCTCCGCGCGGACCACACCAGCTACCTCAGCGTCTACCCGCGCTTCACGTAAGCTGGCGCGCGCTCGGACAAGCCTCCGCGAATTCAAACACGGAATCATCGGCTGCGAGGAACCCCAGGCCCTTAATCCTGATCCTCACTGTCACTCGCGTGTAAAGGAAAGCGCACTTAGATGACGACGGCGATCCTCTCCGGCGCGTCAGAACCCGGCACGGCACCCCCTGTGTCTTGATTGATGACGCGCTCGCATGACCTGGAACACGGACGAACCGGATCCCGCGCTGTGCTGTGAAGTTCAGCACGGCCACCCCCGATCCTTCGTCGAGGCACCAGGTGTCGGCAAACGCCGCAGTGCCGCAACCCGCCGGCGCACCGGACCACTCGGAGTTGCGCGATCGCGCAAAGGCCGGTGTCACCGCAAGCGCTCGGGACTTCTGGGCGCCCAGCAGCAGTCGGCAGACCCGCCGTTGCGACACGGCTCGTATGCCACGTTTGCGATCGCGCGCGCCGTCGATCACCGCCTAGTTCGCGGTGCAAAGCGGTCGCCGCGCCGACATGACTCGTTCAGGCGCGTCATGCAGTCACGTACGCTTGCCAAGCGGCCGCCACAAAACCGGCCGCAGGACAACAACCCCCCGGAGTCTTGCCTACGCCAGTCCGCGATTCTGCACGCCGCAATGTCGGCCCTCCTTGCGGCGGCTCACGCGGTTCCGTTGACCCATGGGGGCGTGGCCGGGTTTGTCCGTAGGCAGCTGCCCGAGGGTCAGCGGTGGACGTCGAAATCGTGACTGCTCCGCGTGTCCAGCAGCATCGAGCGACCTTCCGCGCCTCCACGGCGTCGAGCCCGGCACCGATCGGCCTGGGCCCAGCGCGGTACGGACCGCTGATTGTCGTTCACGAGCCCGACCGTGGTCTGCCGGCCGCAGTGCGCGACGGTGGGCACCTGGAACGGCGTCGCCGGTCGCTCCCGCGGTCAGTTCCTCCAAGGCTTTGGGTCGTGGCGACGGCGTCGGGGTGAACGGGGGGTGGGTGGTCGAACGGAACCGAGTCTGGTTTGATCGAACCCCCAAGAAGGTTCGATCGAACCATTTACATCCGCGCCCGGCCCGGGTGTACGCTTAGAGGCCGTGGGTCGCTTTGCTTGGGTGTGAGTGGGCGACCATCCTCCAGAGGACCGAGGGCTAGATGGCACCGGGAGCGTTGGGGCAGCAGACGTGGCCGCGTCGGGTCGCGCGCGGGGTGATGCTCGCGGCTTCGGGACTCGCTGCGGTCGGTCAGCAAGAAGGGGTCGCGGCGGCCGATGCTCAAGACCGGTCGAGGGCGCCTCGCGGTCACCTCACCGCGGTCACCGCTTGGCGGGGCTCGATCCGAGTGGGGACTGCTCGGGACCTTCGCGCACGAAGACGGCTGGGTGAACGGCGAGGTGCTCGCGATGCCCGGTAGCTTGTCTTGCGAATCGGTCGCTCATGGACCGGCGGCGGGCTGAACGCGGCCGCGGCGACAGTGAGATCGTCAGATCAGAGCAGGGCGGTAGTGATGAGAATCGTTCGAATCGCTAGGACGTTTGCCGTGATGGCTGCTCTTTGGCTGGCGGTCGGCGTGTGTTCGGCGTCAGCGGCAGCCGTCGTCAAAACGATCAAGGTGGGCAGCGGCCCCGCTGGGGTGTCGTCGGATCGCACCCACGTGTGGGTCGCGAACTCCGGCGGCGATACGGTCAGCGAGATCGACGCGTCGACCGGCACGGTCGTCCGAACGATCACGGTCGGCAGCGGCCCCTGGGGGGTGTCGTCGGAGGGCACCCACGCGTGGGTCGCGAACTCCGTCGGCGATACGGTCAGCGAGATCGACGCGTCGACCGGCACGGTCGTCAACACGATCCCGGTCGGCCGCCGCCCCATTGGGGTGTCGTCGGACGGCACGCACGTCTGGGTCGCGAACTCCGTCGGCGATACGGTCAGCGAGATCGACGCGTCGACCGGCACGGTCGTCAACACGATCCCGGTCGGCAGCGGCCCCTATGGAGTGTCGTCGGATGGCACTCACGTCTGGGTCGCGAACGCCGACGACGGTACGGTCAGTGAGATCGACGCGTCGACCGGCACGGTCGTCAAAACGATCAAGGTCGGCGGCCCCGGTGGAGTGTCGTCGGATGGCACCCACGTGTGGGTCGCGAACCTCAGCGGGGTCCAGGATACGGCGAGTGAGATCGACGCGTCGACCGGCACGGTCGTCAAAACGATCAAGGTCGGCGGCATCCCCTTGGGGGTGTCGTCGGATGGCACCCACGTCTGGGTCACGAACTCCTTCGACGATACGGTCAGCGAGATCGACGCGTCGACCGGCAAGGTCGTTAACACGATCCCGGTCGGCAGCCGCCCCGGGGGGGTGTCGTCGGATGGCACCCACGTCTGGGTGGCGAACGGCGGGGGAAATGGGAACAGCGGGGCCAATACGGTTAGTGAGATCCAGATCAGCGCCGGCGCCGCCGCCTCGCGTCAGATCTCGGCCTATCCCGAAATTCCCTTCCCGCTCTCCGGTGTTGGGAACGTGTGGCACGGGCGTCCTGAGCTCAAACCGTCGAGTTGGCTGATGTTCGCCGACGGCTCCTGGGCGCTCGAGAAGCTGAAGTGGACCGGCTGGGGCACGAAGGTCGCCCATGCCACCGGCATCAGCAGCGCCAGCAACGGCATTCCCGACCAGGCGCAGGGCAAGCGCATCAAGAAGAAGGCGTATGTGACGCTGTGGAATCCCGGACAGGTCCTGGGTCACAGGGTCTACCGGTGCTTCGCGCTCAGCCTGCCAAAGCAGGCGAACAACACGACCGACTGCCTGAGAAACCAGCATGGCTCGTGGTACTACGCGTTCACCAAGGCCGAGCCACCGAGCACGACCCACGACACAGCTACGACTGCCACCTCGCCGGCCTCACCCTGGGCGATCCAGCCGAGCACCGGTCCCAGTGAAGTCACGGATCCGAGCCTGCGCGCGGTGTCGTGCGTGTCCGCGAGTTTCTGTACCGCGGCCGGTTGGAATGCCAACGACTACGAGCCGTCGGTGAGCATCACCGCGCTGAGCGATACCTGGGACGGCGCTTCGTGGTCCGCCGGGATGGTCGCCACCGGCCAGAGCCTCAACGATCTCTCCTGCACCTCCGCGACGTTCTGTGTCGCCGTCGGTAGCACCAATCCGTACGGCGCCACGAGGCGTTCCGCCGCCGTCTCGACATGGGACGGGACCTCATGGATGCACACCGACCTGCCCGCACTATCGGGCAACAGCGTTTTGAGCAGCGTGGCGTGCGTCTCCACCACGTTCTGCATCGCCGTCGGCGAACACGGCAAGAGCAAGTATCCGCAGAGCGTCTGGACCCAGCCGCTGACGGAGGTGTGGAACGGGAGCGCTTGGAGCGTCGTCAAGGCGCCGTCGCTCGGCGGCCGCGGTGGGCAGCTGGCAGCCGTGACCTGCCTCACGGCCAGATGGTGCATCGTGCTCGGCGAGTACTACAAGGGGCACCTGGGGCCGTATCCGGACATACCGAGAGACCAGTGGGTGGCCGAGATCTGGAACGGAGAGGGGTGGACGGTCCAGCACCCGGAGGCGATCAACAACCAGCCGCGGTTGGGACCTGACCCATGGAACTTTGTCACCGCCGTGGCCTGTACCTCTCCGAGCTCCTGCATCGGCACCGGATACATCCCGATCACCCAGGGCGACGAGTCGCCAACTCCTTTCGCTATTCGCTGGAACGGGCATAGCTGGTCGCCGTCCCGCGACGGCCTTCCCCGCTTTGCTCAGCTGAACGGCGTGTCGTGCGTGGCCGCTCGCAGTTGCTTCGCCGTAGGAGAGGTCTACAGCAGCGTTGGAGCGCCGCGGTCGCGCGTCGCGCCGCTGGTCACCCGCTGGAACGGATCCGGCTGGAGACGCGCGTCCACACCGCGCACGCCCGCGCAGACAAATGACCCGCTCCAACATGGCACGCTGAACGGCATTGCGTGCATCCCGCACGAAGCCTGCATGGCGGTGGGCTCGGAGCCACACGGCAACGGCACAACGACGCTCATCGAGAGCAACCAGTCGTAGTTTCGATCACGGCGGAGTGTGGACAGGGATCGGGGTGCCGCCCTATGAAGGCGGGCACCCAGCGTACGTACCTCTCGAGGAAGAAGCCTGGGCATGAGAGCGGGTTTTCGTTCGGTGTGGCGATGAGGGATTCCCCGCTTGTGAACGAGTTTCTCGTCGAATGAAGTGTTCATGCTGACCTCTTAGCTCGTCAGCCGGACTGCCTGTGGGACGACCCGTTGCCGGTCGAGGTCCGGCTGTTGCCGGCGGATCTGCGTAAGGTCGCCGCGCGCTATGGCGGCCGGCGCCGCAGGACGATCATCACGTGATCAACGACGCCCCGGGAACGAACGCAGCGTCAAGTCAGGATGCCGGCGACGCAACGCTCAGGCCACTCGCCACGTCAACGCAACGCGCGACGAGCTTTCAGTCGCTTCTGCACGCCGCCCAAGCTGCACTCTCGGCCGGGCTGCAGCTCTCCGCGCCTATCCAGCTGCGACAACTTGACCAACAATGCGCGTCCCGTTAGGAAGGGAGGGCTGAGCATCCAGCGCGGTCGATCGACCTGCTTATCGCCTCAGCGCGGATCTCGGCATCCGACCGACGTCCCGTCGGGCTGCCGACTTCAGCCTGCTCGAGGCGCTCGAGGAGGCCGAGCTGCAAACAGCTGAGCACAGATCCTGCGGTGCCGTCGGCACTCCCGACGTCGCCCCGAAGCGGTCACAAGGGCGCCGTGACCGGTAAAGGCGTCAAGCGGCCACACTGCCGGCCGAGCGATTGCTGAGGACCGGCCCCGGGCAACGCACGGCGCGTTGCCTATGCAAAACGCGAGTCTCCACCACCGTTACGCGAGCCCTGCAATCGGCGAGAAGCGCGTTCCCGGGTTGGATCTCGCACTGCTGGTTTCGTCATCCCGACACCGTCCGGCCGGGCTTTCGGATTGGCGACCAAGCGCATCTCCAAAGCGCTATGGCGTGCTAGCCGAAATCGAGATAGCGCCACCCCGCGCGGACTGCTCCTCGCGCGGGCAGGGGGTTGCCCCGCGGCGCCTTCGGCGGCATCGTCACACGCCTGCAGCTTCGGGTCGGCAGCCGTGGCCCGGGTTAATGCGCCGGCGTCGCCGCGTCGGAGGCGTAGCCTACTTCTCGTCGAACAAGCGAAGGTCTGAGGGCTCGCGCAGCAGGTCCTCGAGGATGATGTTCCCCTCGGTGTTGTAGGGCTGGCGCATGTGCTCGTCCCAGGCGGCGCGAGAGCGGAACATCTCGAGCATCACCCACGTGTCGGCCTCGTCCTGCGGCTGCACCAGGTGCATGAACACGCAGCCCGGCTCGGTGAGGGCATTCTGACGCATGGACTGCAGCTGCGCCTCAGCTTCCTCAAGCCGGTCGAGTCGAGGCTTGATGGTGACCACGAGGAAGAGAGGGCGCTCCTGATCGCTGATCGGTCGTTCCTACCCCGAGGGTCTGCCGCTGAATCTCGTTCCGGGTTGGCGACGAGGGCGGTTCCGGGACCACTATGATGCCGCGAGGGCGGCCTCCCGCGGCTTGCCCTGTGCGGCGGCGCGGGAGTCCATCGAGCTCGTCGAGTGAGGAAAAGCGGATGTTCGTTGTCGTCGGGGAGTCGCTCATCGACTTGGTCGGGCAGCGCGGAGGCCGGACGTTGGCCGCACATCCGGGTGGCAGCCCGGCGAACGTCGCGCTCGGTCTCGCCCGGCTGGGCGTCCCTGTGACGCTCAAGACGCGTCTGGGGCGGGATGCGTTCGGAGAGATAATCTCGGCGCATCTGGAAGCCAGCGGTGTCCGGGTCGACGGGGGCCCGGAGGGGGGTGTGTCGACCAGCCTGGCGATCGCGACCCTCGCGGCGGGGATCGCCTCCTACGACTTCCGGATCGACTGGGATGTGGGGCCTCTGGCGCCGCTCCCGATCGAGGCACGGTGTCTGCACACCGGTTCGTTGGCGACGGTCCTCCGACCTGGGAAGGCGAGCGTCGTGGACCTTGTGGAGCGGGAACACAAGCGGGGTCGAGTGACCGTCTCGTACGACCCGAACGTGCGGCCGGCGCTGCTCGGAGACGCGGCGCGGGCGCGACCGGACATCGAGCGTCTCGTCGCCCTGTCCGACGTCGTGAAGGTCAGCGACGAGGATCTTCGCTGGCTTTACCCCGACCGGCCCGATGAGGACGTGGCGCAGGCCTGGCTCGCCTCGGGCCCCGCCCTGGTCGTCGTGACTCGCGGTGGTGCAGGTGTGTACGCCGTGTCCGCGGGCCTGGAGTTACACCGGCGGGCGGTGCCGATCGATCTGGTGGACACGGTCGGCGCGGGTGATTCCTTCACCTCCGGTCTGCTCGATGGGCTGCACCGGGCCGACCTAGTCGGCGGCGCGCGCCGCGACGCGCTGGCGGCGATCGACGAGGCGACGCTCGGCAGCGTCGTCGATGCAGCGGCCCTGATAGCCGCGATCACATGCTCCCGGCCGGGCGCCGACCCACCGACGCGAGCCGAGGTCGACGCTGCTCTGGCAGCGCAATGACTTGCATGACGTGCGGCAACGGTTGGGCTCGGTGATGATGCTGCACGACTGCGTCGAGCTCCGGACGGACTTGCCGCCGCTGCGGCTCACCGTCACGTACCACGCGCCCTGCCAGCAGCAGGCGCACGGCATCGGCAAACGCCTGATCGACGCGCAGGCCGACAGCGACCTTGCCGGCGCGATCGACGATCTCGCGGCGCGCTCGCGATGACGGCCGGGACGAGCATCGCAGCGCTGCCCCACGCCCTGCGCGACCGCGACGAACTCACGCGGCAGTTCGGGGGACGTCGTCCGGCGGTCTTCCTCGACTACGACGGCACGCTGACTCCGATCGTCGACCGGCCGGACGACGCGGTCATCTCGGAGAGCATGCGCGCGGCGGTCCGGGCACTCGCGCAGCGCTGCCCGGTTTGCGTGGTCAGCGGCCGCGATCGACGTGTGGTCCAGGGCCTCATGGGCGTCGACGATCTGATCGTCGCGGGAAGCCACGGTTTCGACATCTGGAGTCCTACCGAGGGCACGTTGGAACACGAGGCGGGCGCCGGCTTTGAGGAGTTGATCGAGCGCGTCACGGAACGCGTGCGTGAGGAGGCCGACCCGATCGAGGGCTCGCTAGTCGAACCCAAGAAGGCATCGGTCGCGCTGCACTACCGCCTCGTCGCCGACACCGACCGGGCGGCCATAAAGCCAATCGTCGACCGCGTGCTGGCCGAGCATCCCGGCGAACTCAAGGTCACACCCGGCAAGATGGTCTATGAGATCCAGCCGAAGCTCGAATGGGACAAGGGCGAGGCCGTGCTGTACCTGCTAAAGGCGCTCGGACTGGACGGCGACGATGTTGCTCCCCTCTATCTGGGTGACGACATCACCGACGAGGACGCCTTCCGGGCGCTCTCCGGCAAGGGCATCGGCATCTTCGTCGGCCAGGCCGACGATCCGGAGATCGGGGGCCGCGGCACATCCGCCGCGTTCGTGCTGGACTCGATCGAGGAGGTGGAACGATTTCTGGACACGCTGGCCCGGTGAGCGGCGAGCGCGCCGACGAGGCTGTCGTCGCCTACGACAACTTCGAGCCCGACGGGGAGGGCCTGCGCGAGGCCCTGACCTCCACCGGCAACGGCTATTTCTGCACGCGCGGCGCGGCCGAGTGGGAGGACGCGGGCGGCGCCCATTACCCGGGGACGTATGCGCACGGCGGCTACAACCGCGAGACGACGGTGATGGGCGGGCGTCCCGTCCTCAACGAGGACCTCGTCAACCTGCCCAACTGGCTCGTGCTCAAGCTGCGGATCGAGGGCGACGACGCGATCGGCCTGGACAACGTCGAGCTGCTCGAGTACCGCCACGAGTACGACATTCGCTACGCGCTCCTCTCCCGGACGGTGCGCTTCCGAGACCGGGCCGGGCGCGAGACCAGCCTGCGCAGTCGTCGCTTCGTCAGCATGGCCCACCATCACCAGGCGGCGATCGAGTGGGTGATCACCCCGGAGAACTGGTCGGGCCGAATCGAGGTCATCTCCGCGATCGACGGGCGCGTGACGAACCGCGGCGTCGCCCGCTACGCGGAGCTCGAGGGCCGCCACCTCGACCCGGTGTCCCCGCGGACGTTCGGCCCCGAAGTCATCGCGCTGAAGGTCCAGACCCGCCAGTCGAACCTCTACTTCGCCCAGGCCGCCCGCACCAACGTCTTCCGCGGCGAGGAGCCGGTCGATGTCCAGCGCAGCCTGTTCCAGACGGAGGACTACATCCAGCAGGTCGTCGCCTTCGACGCGCGCGCGGACGAGCCGGTGCGCGTCGAAAAGATGGTCGCCTTCTACACCTCACGCGACCGCGCCATCAGCGAAACGCTCGCGAGTGCGGGAGAGTCCGCGAGCCGCTACCCCGGGTTCGCCGAGGCGCTCGAGCGCCACAAGCGGGCGTGGGACGAGCTGTGGCGCGCTTGCGACATGAAGCTGCCGGGAAACGATCGCGTCGAACTCCTCCTGCGCCTCCACATCTCCCACGTCCTCCAGGTGTGCTCCCGCTACACGGCCGACCGGGACGCTGGAGTGCCGGCGCGAGGTCTCAACGGCGAGGCCTACCGCGGGCACGTCTTCTGGGACGAGCTCTACGTCTATCCGTTCCTGAACTTCCGCCTTCCAGACATCACCCGCGCCCTGCTCATGTACCGCTTCCGTCGTCTCGGCCAGGCCCGGTCCGCCGCGCGTGACGCCGGCTACCGCGGCGCGATGTATCCGTGGCAGAGCGGCAGCGACGGCAAGGAAGAGACACAGGTCGTTCACCTCAACCCGCTATCGGGCCAGTGGGAGCCGGACCTCAGTCACAACCAGCGGCACGTCAACGCCGCGATCTTCTACAACATCTGGAGCTACTACGAGGCCACCGAGGACCTCGACTTCCTGCGCCAGTACGGCGCCGAGATGATGCTCGAGATCGCGCGCTTCTGGGCCTCAATCGCCAGCTTCAACCCCAACCGCGACCGGTACGAGATCCGCGGCGTGATGGGCCCGGACGAGTTCCACGAGAAGTACCCCGACGTGGCCGAGGGCGGGCTGCGCAACAACGCCTACACGAACGTCATGGTGGCGTGGATCGCGGAGACTGCCCGCAAGGTGCTCGACCTCCTCCCTGAGAGTCGCCGCGAGGCACTGTCCGACCGTCTCGGGCTCACGGAAGCCGAGATCGCTTGCTGGGACGAGATGAGCCACAAAATGTTCGTGCCGTTCCACGGCGACGGCATCATCAGCCAGTTCGAGGGCTACGAGAAGCTTGCCGAGCTCGACTGGGACGACTACAGGGAGAAGTACGGCAGGATCCAGCGGCTCGACCGGATCCTACGCTCCGAGGGAGACGATCCCGACCGCTACATGCTGGCCAAGCAGGCCGACACGGTCATGCTCTTCTACCTGTTCTCCGACGAACAGCTGCGGCATCTGTTCGAGCGGCTCGGCTACGAGTACGGGCCCGACACCGCCCGCAAGAACGTCGCCTACTACGACGCGCGGACCTCGCATGGCTCGACGCTGAGTTTCGTCACGCACGCCGCGGTCCTGGCCGCGCTGGACCCCGAAAGCTCGTGGGAGCGCTTCATCGAGGCGCTAGAGAGCGACATCGGAGACGTCCAGGGCGGCACGACCAAGGAGGGTATCCACCTCGGGGTGATGGCGGGGACGCTCGATCTCATCCAGCGCGGATACGTCGGCAGCGACATCCGTGACGGCGTCCTCTACTTCCGCCCCAGGCTCACCGACCGGTTAGACGGGCTCTCGTTTCCGATGCAGTTCCGGGGGACGCCGATCAGGGTCACGTTCAAGGACGGCGGGCTGACGGTCGTCGCGCACACCGAGGGATTCAGCCGCCCAATCCGCGTCGCGGTGGGCGACGAGGTTTGCGAACTCCGCGCCGGCGACCACCACACATTCGCGCTCAAGCAGACGACGAGCGTCACAAGGTAGGAAAGGAGGAACCATGGCCACTGGCTTTCGCGGCGCCATCTTCGACGTCGACGGCGTGCTGGTCGACTCGCCGCACGAACGCGCCTGGCGCGACGCGCTCAAAGAGCTCATGGAGACGCAATGGAGCGACGTCCAGCCCCACACGAGCTACTCGCCCGAGCGATTCACCCCGCAGGTCTATCAGCAAGTCATGTCCGGCAAGCCGCGCTTCAGCGGCGCCCAAGCGGCGCTCGAGTATTTCGACGTCCCCGACGCCGAGACCCGGTCGAGGACGTACGGCGACCGCAAACAGTCGATGGTCATCGAACTCATCGAGGCGGGCGAGTTCACCGCCTACCCCGACGCGCTGCGCTTCATCATCGCGGTAAAAGACGCCGGGATCCGCGTCGCCGCAGCCTCCTCCTCAAAGAATGCGGGCCTCTTCCTGCGCCAGATCCGCCTGGACACCTTCGCACAAGAGAACGGTCTGGAGTCCGAGCAGGTGACACCCGCGCTGACCCTCCTAGAGTTCTTCGACGCCGACATCTCGGGCCGTGACTTCGCACGGGGCAAGCCGCATCCCGAGATCTTCCTCACTGGGGCCAGCGAGCTCGGTGTGCCACCCGAGGAATGCTTCGTCGTCGAGGACGCGGTCTCCGGCATCCAGGCGGCCAAGGCGGGAGGGATGGCCGCGCTCGGCCTATCGCGCGCCGACGACGAGGACCTCCTCGGCGCCGCCGAGCCCGACGTGCTGGTCACCTCCCTGGATGACGTCGACCTCGCGGCTCTGCGGGAAGGGCGCCTGGCGCGGAGGGCCGCCTAGTGGGTCGAATCGAAACGTTTTGCCCGGAAGGCCCGAGCCCGGGGGTCAGGCGAGGACGTCCCGCGTGCCGTGGAGAGCCGACCGGTGTGACTCACGGTCAGGCGGACGGTCGCCTCTTGCTCGCTCGGTGACGTGATCGAGGGAGCGGGTTTTCACGGCGCGGTGTTCGACGTCGACGGCGTGCTCGTCGACTCGCCGCACGAGCACGCCTGGCGCGTCGCACTCGACCAGCTCTTCGAGACGAGCTGGACATCGATTCGCGACGCTACGCAATACACCTCCGAGCGCTTCACGCCCGAGGTCTACCGCGCGCACATCTCCGGCAAGCCAACCATGAGCGGTGCGCGCGCCGCGCTGAGCTACTTCGGGGTGCCCGCCACCGACGCCCGCACCGAGGAGTACGCCCGCCGAAAACAGTGGGTCATGGACGAGCTCCTGCGGGCCGGCGAGCTGACCGGCTACCCGGACGCCCTGCGGTTCGTGCTTGCCGTGCATGGCGCCGAAACCCCGATCGCGGCGGCCTCGTCCTCGAAGAACGCAGCTCGGTTACTCGGCCAGATCAGACTCGATGCCTTCGCCGATCGCGAGGGTCTTCGCTACGACTTCGTCCGGCCAGGCATCACCCTGCTCGACATTTTCGACGCGGACGTCTCTGGAAGGGATTTCGCCCATGGCGGCAAGCCCCATCCCGAGATCTTCCTTACCGCCGCGCGAGAGCTGGGCGTCCCCGCGGACCGGTGCTTCGCGGTCGAGGACGCCGTCTCCGGCGTACAGGCGGCGAAGGCGGCCGACATGGCCGTCATCGGCCTGGCACGGGCCGGCGAGGCGGACGCCCTCGCTGCCGCCGACGCCGACATCATTGTCTCGACGTTGGACGAAGTGGATCTCCCAGCGCTCTCGGAGGGCTGCGTGGCGCGGAAGAAGGAGCCGCCGGACTCCTTCAGTTGACGACCGGGGCGGCGCGCCCAATTCAGTCGAAAAGTCCTCGACCGCGGAACGAACGGGCGAAGTCGGCGGGACCGCGATAATCGCTGACTCGCAAGACGCGGGCGCGTTCACCGCCTACCCGGACGCGCTGCGCTTCATCATCGCGATAAAGAGACGCCGGGATCCATGTCGCCGCGGTCTCCTCCTCCGACAATGTGGGCCTCTTCCTGCGCCAGATCCGCCTGGACACCGTCGCGGACGAGAACGGTCTGGAGTCCGACCGGGTGACGCCGGGGCTCACCCTCCTGGAGTCTTCGACGCCGATATATCGGGCCGCGACTTCGCGCAGGGGAAGCCGCATCCTGAGATGTTCCTCACGGGGTGCAAGGAGCTGAGCGCGCCGCCGGAGGAGTGCTTCGGCGTTACGGACGCGGTGTCCGGCATCCAGGCGGCCGAGGCGGGAGGGATGGCGGCCGTCGGCCTCTCGCGCACGCATGACAGGAGCTCCTCGCCGCCGCCGATCCGGATGTGCTGGTCACCTCCCTGGACCATGTCGGCCTCGACGCGCTGGCCGAAGGCCGCTGGCTCAGAGGGCGCCTGATCGCCGCAGATCACGCTCGACGAGGGGAATAGCCACGGACGACCTGCGCATCGTCGCCGCCCGGGCGGGCTTTGAACTGGAGCTCCACTCGGGCGGTGTCTGCTCCTCGTAGGCGTCCGCCACCACCTCACCCAGGGTCACAATCTTGCCCACCGTTGCCAAACTCCTGTTTTCCGGGTTAACTCGAGTCACCTCTCCGAGCGAGCTATGGCGCCGATCGGAGGCTACG
>CAWANN010000008.1:0-250490 GCA_963783415.1 uncultured Solirubrobacterales bacterium | reverse complement strand
GGGGCGTCACCCACTGTTGACGCGGCGGCGCGTACGTTGGACGCGATGCTCGCGCGCGTCGCCACATTCGCGATCGACGGCATCGATCCGCGCCACGTCTGGGTCGAGGTCGACATCCGCAGCGGCCTGCCCGCGTTCACGATCGTCGGCCTCGGGGACGCCGCGGTGCGGGAGTCGCGCGACCGAGTCCGCTCGGCGATCGCCAATTCAGGCTTCGAGTTCCCCCAGACTCGGATCACCGCGAATCTGGCGCCGGCGTTCCTGCGCAAGGTCGGGCCGGGGTTCGACGCGGCCCTGGCGGTCGGCGTGCTCGCGGCGAGCGAGCAGGTTCCGGCGGACGCGCTGGGTGACTACGCGGTATTCGGCGAGCTGTCGCTGAGCGGCGACCTGCGTGACTCGCCGGGGGCCCTGGCGGTCGCCGAGGGTGCACGCCGCGCCGGGCTCGAACGTCTGATCGTCCCGCGCGAGCGTGCCCGCGAGGCCGCGCTCGTCGAGGGGCTCGAGATCGCGGGAGTGTCGACCCTGCGGGCCGCCGCAGAGGTCCTCGCGGGCGGCGCGCCCCCGCCGCTGCCGGCGGCTGCCGCGGCCGGTCCCGCTGCCGCGCCGGTCGAGCCCGACCTGTCGGATATCCGGGGCCACGCCGCTCCCCTATTGGCGCTCGAGATCGCGGCCGCCGGCGGCCACAACCTCCTGTTCGAGGGCGCGCCGGGAACGGGCAAGACCATGCTCGCCCGGCGGATCCCGTCGATCCTGCCCGCGATGAGCCGGACCGAGGCGATCGAGGTGACGAGGATCCACAGCATCGCGGGGCTACACGCCAGCGGGCTCGTGCAGGCGCGGCCGTTCCGGGCTCCGCACCACACCGTCTCGCCCTCCGGGCTGGTGGGCGGCGGGGCGCCACCCCGGCCCGGCGAGGCGACGCTGGCCAACCATGGCGTCCTGTTTCTCGACGAGCTTGCCGAGTTCCAGCGTTCGAGCCTCGACGCTTTGAGGCAGCCGCTCGAGGACGGGTGCGTGACGATCGTGCGCGGCCAGCGCGCGCTCGTGTTCCCGACACGGTTCATGCTCGTCGCCGCCACGAACCCCTGCCCGTGCGGGTTCGCGGGCGTCGACGATCGGTGCCGGTGCGGCGAGGCGGACCTGCGGCGCCACAGTCGCCGGTTGAGCGGGCCGCTGCTGGACCGCATGGATCTGCTGGTGAACGTCGGGCGGCCGACCGAGGCCGAGCTGCGGGCGCCGGCGCATACCTCCTCGGCGCTCGCGCGCGAGCGCGTGGCGCATGCCCGCGAGCGCCAACGGTTCCGGCTGGCGGGCGGCGCCGCGCGCTGCAACGGCGAGATGGACGCGCGGCTCGTGCGACGGCACGTGCGGCTCGAGGAAGCCGCCGAGCACGCGCTGACCCAGGCCTACGCGGTCGGCGCGCTCAGCGCCCGCGGTCGCCATCGGATCGTGCGAGTGGCGCAGACGATTGCCGACCTCGCCGGCCACGACCGCATCACGCACGCCGACCTGTTGACCGCACTCAGCCTGCGCCAACGCGGTGACGCCGACGCGATGCTCGCGGCATGAACGAGCGGGCGTGCGATGCGTGTTTGGCCCGGTCGTGGTTGGTCGGGAGGCTCGCAGCCCATCTGGATAAGGCGCAGTCTCGGATCGACGAGGTGCTCGTGCTCCGCGACGACGATCTGATCACGGCGATTGGAGGGCGCGAAAAGGCGCGGCTGAGGAGGGAGTTCGATGCGGTCGACCTCGACGGTGTGCGGTTGCGGGTGCGCGCCGTCGGCCTAGACGCGGTCTGCGGGTGCGTTCCGGACTATCCGCCGGCGCTGCGCGCGCTTGCGGCCCCGCCGGCGGTTCTGTATGTCGCCGGTGCCCTGGCCGACCTCGTTGGCGAGGAGTCGGTCGCGATCGTTGGCTCTAGGAAGGCGTCGCCCTACGGGCTGGATGTCGCGCGCGGGCTGGGGCGCGGTCTTGCCGTGTCCGGGATCACGGTCGTCAGCGGCATGGCTCTCGGGATCGATTCCGCCGCGCACGCGGGCGCCCTCGAGGCGGGTGGCCCGACGGTCGCCGTGCTCCCCGCCTCGGCGGACCGTGCGTACCCGCCGGGCAAGCGCGCGCTACACCGCCGGATCGTGGCTGAGGGCGCAGTCGTGTCGGAGCTCGGGCCCGGGGTTGGCGTGTGGCGGTGGATGTTCCCGGCGCGGAACCGGATCATCGCGGCGCTCGGGACGATGACGGTTGTAGTCGAAGCCGGCGAGCGGTCGGGAGCACTCGTCACGGCCCGACTGGCGCGCGGCCTCGGCCGCCCGGTGGGAGCCGTGCCCGGTCGCGTCACGACACCGCAGGCCGCGGGGCCCAACGGACTGCTCGCCGCCGGCGCGTGCGTCGTTCGGGAACCGCAGGACGTCCTCGATCACCTGTTCGGCGCCGGCGAGCGAACCGTTGCCCGCGAGCCGCGCCGGCAACCGCCCCACGAGCTGCGGTCGCTGCTGGCCGCAATCGCCGAGGGCCACGAGACGGCCGCGGCCCTCGCCCGGGCGGGGTTCGAACCCGAACAGGGATTAGCAGCCCTGGCGGAGCTGGAACTCGGCGGGTTCGTTCACCGCGGGGCAGGAGGACGCTTCCGGGTCGCGACCGACTGCGTTTTTCAATGACAGTCATCGAAAAACTCAGTCGCATGCGCTCGGGGTACGCTCGGAGTCGTGCTCCCGAAAGTCCTCTCGATAGCCGGCAGCGACTCCGGCGGCGGCGCCGGCATCCAGGCCGACCTGAAGGCGTTCGCCGCCTGTGGCGTCCACGGGATGACCGCGATCACGGCGATCACCGCCCAGAACACGGTCGGGGTGACCGCCGTACACGCGATCCCGCCGGACATCATCATCGCCCAGGTGAAAGCGGTCGCGGACGACATCGGCGTCGACGCCGTCAAGATCGGGATGCTCGGTGACCGGCCGACGATCGAGGCCGTCGCCACCGCCCTCAGCCAGCTTCCCGAGGACACGCCGGTCGTTCTCGACCCGGTGATGGTGGCCGAATCCGGGGCGGTGCTTCTCGACCCACACGCCCGCCAGGCGCTCATAGAACTCTTGCTCCCGCGCGCCACCGTGGTCACCCCAAACCTCCCCGAGGCGAGGACCCTTGTCGGAGACGACCTCGACGCCACCGAACTGGCCCGCAAGGTCCACGCGCTCGGGCCCAAGGCCGTCGTGGTGACCGGCGGCCACCGCGATCCCCTTACCGATGTTTTCTTCGACGGCCGCTGGCTGGTCGAGCTCCACGGCGAGCGTCACGCGGACGGGGCGGCTCACGGCTCGGGCTGCACCCACTCCTCGGTCCTCGCCGCCCGGCTCGCCCACGGCGATGAGCCGCTCGAGGCCGCGCGCACGGCCCGCGAGCTCGCCTCCCGCGCGGTGGCGCAGGGACTCCGCGAAGTCGGGGCCGGCCCCGGCCCCGTCGACATCTTGGGGATTGCCTGCAAACCGAACGTTTGGGCAGGTTTAGTCCGTTCAGAGACCCCGGGAGCCGACACGCTTTTGGCATAATCCCTGCGTGCGATTCCTGAGGATGAAGCCGGGCCACGGAGAGGTTCTGATCGCCGAGGGGGACGTAGAGCGCGCTGAAGACGAGCAGCGCCTGATCGAGGAGTTCCGCCGCCAGCTCGACGCCGGGCTGTGGGCGGCGGTGCCGGTCTCGGGCCGGGAGGGAAAGCGCGAATCGATCATGGTCCGCTCGTTCGAGGACATTCCCTGGGACGCCGACCGCGTGATTTTCTTCCCGCGGGCAGCAGGCGGCAGGTAGGTAAGCGGCCGCCATGCTGCTGGCGCTCGCAGCGACCGCGCTCGTCGCTCTCGCGCTGCTGTCCGACCTGATCGTCCCCCGCATCGACGAGCTTTGGAATCGCTACAAGTCGCACCGTCAGCGCGCCCCCACCTGGTCCTATGACCCGGGACGCGAGCGGCGCGCGGAGGCCCGGGCCAGGGCGCTTCTGCGCTCGTGCGTCAACGAGGAGGAGTGGGCGATGTACCGGGACCTCGGCTTCGTTCGCGTGTGGGGGACGCTCGCGGACGGACCCGACGACGCCGGCGGCACCGGCGGCGCCCCGTACGCCTACCTGATCTACCCGCATCGGCCGATCCTCGCCTACCTGGCGCAGACCCACCGTTTGCTCAACGAGTACTGCGTCACGTTCCCCGACGAGACCCGCCCGTACGGCAGCTCGCGGCTGCCCGATTCCGACGATGTGCTCGCCAAGTGGATGGCGCTGACCGGCGATGAGCGCCGGCTGATCACGACCGCCAACATGCACCTGCCGGGCCGTCAGCTCGATCCGGCGCAGGTGCGGCGCGACCTGTGGCGACTCTCGCAGTGGGAGCGCGCCCGGATGCGCCAGCTCGCCGGCGGCGACGGGCCTGCGCCCGCCGACCGCCAGTCTGCCCTTTAGCGCCGGCGACGCCGCCGACACCGTCCGCGAGCCGCCGCCGCGACCCACCGTCTAACGTTCCCGCGCCATGGACCTCAAGCACAAGAGCCGCGCGCTGACCGAAGGGCCCGAGCGCGCCGCCGCGCGCGCCCAGCTGAAGGGCATCGGCTACGACGACGAGGCGCTGAGCAAGCCGCTCATCGGCGTTGCCAACACCTGGATCGAGACGATGCCGTGCAACTTCCACCTGCGCGCGCTGGCGGCGAAGGTCAAGGAGGGGATCCGCGAGGCGGGCGGGACGCCGATGGAGTTCAACACGATCGCGATCTCGGACGGGATCACGATGGGCACCGAGGGGATGAAGACGTCGCTGGTCAGCCGCGAGGTGATCGCCGACTCGATCGAGCTCGTCGCCTCCGCCCATGCGTTCGACGCGGTGATCGCGATCAGCGCCTGCGACAAGACGATCCCCGGCACCGTGATGGCGTTGTGCAGGCTGAACGTGCCGAGCCTGATGCTGTATGGCGGCTCGATCTATCCGGGGCAGTACAAGGGTGAGCGGATCACGATCCAGGAGGTGTTCGAGGCGATCGGCGCCCACGCCGCCGGCCGGATCACGGACGACGAGCTGACCGCGATCGAGGACGCCGCCTCGCCCGGCTCGGGCGCCTGCGGCGGCCAGTTCACCGCGAACACGATGGCGATGGCGTTCCAGGTGCTCGGGATCTCCCCAACCTCCTCCGGAGTTCCGGCCGAGGATCCCCACAAGCTCGAGGTGGCCAAGGACGCCGGCCGGCTCCTGATGGACGTGCTGAGGCGCGGCCAGACGCCGAGCGACATCATCACCCGCGAGGCCCTCGAGAACGCGATCGCCGCGGTCGCGTGCAGCGGCGGCTCGACCAACGGCGTGCTCCATCTCCTCGCCGTGGCCAAGGAGATGGAGATCGACCTGGACATCGACGACTTCGACCGGATCAGCGAGCGCACGCCGCTCCTGTGCGACCTGAAACCGAGCGGTCAGTACGTCGCGCCTGATCTGCACGCCGCCGGCGGGGTTCCGGTCGTCCTGAAGCGGCTTAAACAAGCCGGGATCCTCCACGAAAACGCCCAAACCGTCACGGGCAGGACCGTGGGCCAATGCGCGGACGAAGCCCAAGAGACCGACGGGCAGCGGGTGGTCAGGCCACTCGACGATCCGCTGAAGAGCACAGGCGGGCTCGTCATCCTCAAGGGCAACCTCGCGCCCGAGGGGTGCGTGGTCAAGGTGGCCGGCTATGAGCGGCGCAAGCAGACCGGCCCGGCGCGGGTGTTCGAGTCAGAAGAGGACGCGATGGCCGCGGTCCGCACCCAGACCATCAAGCCCGGCGACGTGGTCGTGATCCGTAACGAGGGCCCGGCCGGCGGCCCCGGCATGCGCGAGATGCTCGCGGTCACCGCGGCGCTCGTGGGGGAGGGGCTCGGCGAGGACGTCGCGCTGCTCACCGACGGGCGCTTCTCAGGCGCCACGCACGGCCTGATGGCGGGTCACGTCGCGCCCGAGTCGGTGAGGGGTGGCCCGATCGGGATCGTCCGCGACGGCGACGAGATCACGCTCGACGTCGACGCCCGTCGCCTCGACGTCAATCTCTCCGATGAGGAGATCGCGGCGCGCGCGAACGCCTACCAGCCACCCGAGCGGCCCGCGCCGCCGACGGCGCTGGCAAAGTACGCGCGGCTGGTCTCGAGCGCGTCTCTGGGCGCCGTCACCCGGTAAACCTTCGTGCCTGCACTACTGCGGCTTCGCAGGAATGAAATCTCGCTTGCAGAACTCTGAACAAAACGTGGCCCCAACAAAGACTCGACGGGGCGATCGGTACGATCTAGGCAATGGGGTGGTCTTAGCTGGCACGAGCGCGAGTTTCATATCTACGCCCTGAACGGGGCCCGGCGAGGCCGTACGGATCGCCGCGTCGGGCGTCTGGGGCAGCTAGGACTTCACGGAGGCGGGGGCCATATCTTGCACTCGGCGTCGTCGTCATCCTGGTCGGCGCGGCGGCGGCGGTCGCGATCGCGCTGAAGAGTTCGAAGGCAAGCCTGAGCACTGACCCGGTCGCGCTGGCGAAGGTCACACTCCCGCTCGGGGGCGGAACGATCGCGAGCGTCCGGGCGTATGGCGGCAAGACTGACTCCGCCATCCCCGTCCACCTGTCCGGAAATCAGATCTGGCCGAACGGGAAGATCCCGGCGCACCAGACTCTCTCGGTCCAGGTCGTGGTCAAGCGACCGAGCTCGGTTGCGTGGCTCACGGGCAAGACACAGCGCCTGAACCTGACGCTGACCACGCCGAGCGCTCATCTCAAGGCGCACTTCCTGACCGTCGCCTCGGGCCAGCCGTTGCAGCTCCAGTTCGCCGAGCCCGTGAGCACGGTCTCTTCGGGCGCCGAGCTGACCAGCCTGCATCGCCAGATGCTCACGGCACCGCAGTCGACCGTGAGGCTCCCGCGCACTGCGGAGGCGGGGTCGGTTTACGTCTCCGCGGCACCGCGTACGTGGGAGAGCTCGACCGCCGCGCTCGTCAGCTGGTTCCCGGCCGGCTCGGCGACTAGCGCGATCGCGTACCCATCGCCGGGCAGCACGATCAGCGCCACGACGCCGATCACGCTCACCTTCAACAAGCCCGTTTCGAAGGCGCTTGGGGGGTCGATGCCACCCGTCTCGCCGCAGAGCTCAGGCACCTGGCACAAGATCAGCGACCATGCGATCCAGTTCCGGCCAACGGGCTTCGGCTACGGACTCGGCGCGCACGTCGGCATCGGGCTTCCGAACGGGGTGCGCTTGATCGGCGCCAAGCAGAGCGGCGACGCGTGGAGCGGCTGGACCGTGCCCGGGGGGACCACGCTACGGCTCCAGCAGCTGCTGGCAGTGCTCGGGTATCTCCCGCTTCGCTTCCACTATGACGGCTCGGGCCCGGGGCCGAGCACGGCCAACCAACTGGACGCGGCGATCAAAGCCCCTGCCGGGAAGTTCGACTGGCGCTACCCGAACACGCCGAGCGCGCTCGTGAATATGTGGGCGCCGGGGACGTTCGGAACGATGACCAAGGGCGCGATCATGATGTTCGAGGACCAGCACGGGATGACCGCCGACGGGGTTCCCGGGCCTCAGGTCTGGAACGCGCTGATCACCGCGGCGGTGCAGGGCAAGAGCAACACGTTCGGCTACACGTTCGTGCAGGTCAGCGAGGGCAGCCCCGAGAGCGAGTCGACGTGGCACAACGGCAAGACCGTCGTCTCCGGGGCGGTCAACACGGGTATCCCGGCGGCGCCGACCGCGCAGGGCGTGTTCGCGGTGTTCGAGCACGCGCTTTCGGTGACGATGAGTGGTACCAACCCGGACGGGAGCCACTACTCCGATCCAGGGGTTCCGTATGTCAGTTACTTCAATGGGGGGGACGCCCTGCACGGCTTCCTCCGCGCCTCCTATGGGAGCGCCCAGAGCCTCGGTTGCGTCGAGATGCCGTACTCCGAGGCCTCCGCGGTCTATCCGTACACGCCGATCGGCACGCTCGTCGACGTCGCCTAGCGTCCGCCGCCGGACGTAGCAAGCAGGCTTATACGGAGCCCGCGGCGAATACCGGGCGGCGATGCCGTCGCTGACCGAAACGCCCGCTTGGCCGAAGGCGCTCGAGGCGTTCGACGACGACCTTCGGCGCCGGGCGGTCGCGGAAAAGACCCGCGATGCCTACGCCAGCGACGGCCGCCAGTTCGCGGCGTGGGCCGAAGACCGTGAGATCGATCCCGCGCACGTCGACGTGCGGACGCTCCGGCGCTACGCGGCCGCGCAGTCCGAGGCCGGCATTGCACCTTCGACGATCGCGCGCCGTCTTGCCGCGCTCCGGGGGCTGTTCCGGACCCAGATGCAGATCGGCGCGCGCGAGGACAACCCGGCCGAGCTGCTGAGCTCGCCCAAGAAGCCGCAGCGGCTGCCGCAGGTGCTGAAGGCGGGGGAGGTCGCGGCGCTGCTCGAGTCGATCCCGGCCACGACGCCGCTCGAGCTCCGCGACCGGGCGCTGTTCGAGCTCGCCTACGCATGCGGCCTGCGCGCGGAGGAGATCGTGTCGCTCGACCTCGAGTCGATCGACTTCGACGCGGAGACCGTCCGTGTCGAGGGGAAGGGCTCCAAGACCCGGCTGGTCCCGGTCGGCGAGCACGCGCTCGCCGCGCTCGAGCCCTATCTCGCCCGCGGTCGCCCGACGCTAGTGGCCGACGGCGCCGGCGGCCGCGCGCTGTTCCTCTCCAAGTCGGGCCGACGGCTGTCGACCTCGGACGTGAGGCGGCGGCTGAGCGGCTGGGCCAGGCGCGCGATGGCCCGTTCACCGGCGCTGGCGCGAGCCCATCCACACGCGCTTCGGCACTCGTTTGCCACGCATCTGCTCGATGGCGGCGCGGATCTGCGGGCGATCCAGGAACTCCTTGGCCATGCGACCATATCGACCACTCAGGTCTACACTCGCGTTGAGTCGGCCCGCCTAAGGTCTACGTATTCGCGCGCACATCCCCGCGCGTGAGGCGGGCCAAATAACGTCTGGGGCACATTGGAAACGAACGTCAAAGCGATCGAGCTACAAGATCTGTGGAGGCGGTTCAAGGCGACCGGCGACGAGCGCGCACGCGAGCGTCTCGTGGTCGCCTACTCGCCGCTGGTCAAGTACGTAGCGGGGCGGATGAGCTCTGGCCTCCCGGCCCACGTCGAGGAGTCCGATTTGATCTCGTACGGACTGGGAGGCCTGATCTCGGCGATCCAGCGGTTCGATCTCTCGCGCGAGATCAAGTTCGAGACGTACGCGATCACCCGGATCCGCGGAGCGATCATCGACGAGCTGCGGACGCTCGACTGGGTGCCGCGGTCGGTACGCGCCCGCGCCCGCGAGATCGAGCGGGCCAACATGAAGCTCGAGGGCCGGTTCCAGCGCGCTCCGACCGACGAGGAGATGGCCACCGAGCTTCAGCTCAGCGTCGAGGACTTCCAGGAGGCGCTGCTCCAGATCTCGAATTCAACGATCGTCGCGCTCGACGAGCTGTGGAGCGTGTCGGACTCGACCGGGGATGCGATCTCGTTGCTGGACACGCTGCCCGATCGCGGGGCCCCTGACCCCGAGCAGCTGATGGACCAGTCTGAGCTGCGCGACCGGATCGCGGACGCAATCGCGGCGCTGCCCGAGCGCGAAAAGCTGGTCGTCGCCCTCTATTACTACGAGAACCTGACCCTGCGCGAAATCGGCGAGGTCCTCGGCGTCACCGAGTCGCGCGTGTCGCAGCTGCACACCAAGGCCGTCCTGAGACTCCGGTCCAAGCTCGCCGGCGAGCTGGATTAATCGGGGCCGCTCCGCGGCGTCCCTGGGGCCGTTTCGCGGGGCGTCCGTGCCCCGCGATCCCTGACCGGACGGGGCCGCGAGGCCCCACGGACGCTGCGCGAAGCGCAGCCCGGTAAATTCGGTTTCACAGGGTCACCGAAGGAGAGGAGCACGGCATGCACAAGCCCGCGGATCGCATCCGTAATGTGGCGCTCGTCGGCCACCGCGGTAGTGGCAAGACCTCACTGAACGAGGCTTTGCTGTTCGAGGCCGGCGCGATCAACCGCATAGGCTCGGTCGTGGACGGAACCACCGCGTCCGACACCGACCCCGACGAGAAGGCCCGGCAGATGTCGATCACCGCGGCGATGGCCACGTTCGAGTGGCAGGAGCGGAAGGTCAACCTCATCGACACCCCCGGCGACTCGAGCTTCATCTCCGATGCCCTCGGTGCCCTGCGTGTGTGCGAGTCGGCGGTGTTCGTAATCAACGCGGTGATGGGTGTTGAGGTCCACGCCAGCCGGCTGTGGCAGCGCGCCGCGGAACTCGATCTGGCACGACTGGTCTTCGTCAACATGCTCGACCGCGAGCGCGCCGACTTCTTCCGCACGCTCGAGTCGCTCAAGTCCGCCTTCGGACAGCACGTCGTCGCGACCGAGATCCCGATCGGCTCCGAGCACGAGGTGCGAGGCGTGATCGACCTCGTCGACATGAAGGCCTACGAATATGAATCCACGCCCACCCCCGCGCGAGAGAACTGCAGGGAGATCCCGGTCCCCGAAGAGCTCCAGGCCCAGGCCGAGGAGTACCGGGAGAAGCTGATGGACGAGGTCGCCGAGAATTCCGACGCGCTGATGGAGCGCTACCTCGAGGGCGAGGAGATCTCACATGAGGAGATCGTCACCGCGCTCAAGGACGGGACCAATCACGGCCACATCTTCCCGGTTACCTGCGGCGTCGCCACTCGCAACCTCGGCACGAACCGTCTGCTCGACGCGATCGTCGAGGACCTTCCCTCTCCGGTCAAGCACGGCGGTCTCGAGGTCGGCGAGGTGACGCTCGAGCCGGTCGAGGACAAGGAGATGTTCGCCTACGTGTTCAAGACGCGCGCCGACCCGTTCGCCGGCCGGATCAACGTATTCCGGGTCTACCAGGGCGTCGTGAAGCACGACTCCCAGGTGCTGAACACGCGCACCCACACCAAGGAGCGGATCGGCCAACTGCTGACGTTCGAGGGCCATCAGACCGGGCACGCCAACGACTTCGGCCCCGGCGACATCGGCGCGGTCGCGAAGCTCAAGGAGACCAAGGCGGGCGACTGGCTGGCCTCGCGCGACGAGCCGATCGAGATGCCGAGCATCAAGCTGCCCGCGCCGGTGATGGCGTTCGCGGTCGAGCCCAAGAGCAAGGGCGACGAGGAGAAGGTGTTCACCGCGCTGCGCCGCCTCCAGGAAGAGGACCCGACTATCGACCTGCATCGCGACGACCAGACCGGCGAGCAGATCGTGGCCGGGCTATCGCAGGTCCACGTCGAGGTGATCGTCGAGCGGCTGAAGTCGCGCTTCGGTGCCGAGGTCAACCTGAACCCGCCGCATGTGCCCTACCAGGAGACGATCCGCAACGGCGCCAAGGCGCACGGGCGCCACAAGAAGCAGACGGGCGGTCGTGGTCAATTCGGCGATTGCCACATCGAAATCGAGCCACTCGAGCCGGGAACCGGGTTCGAATTCGTCAACGCGATCAAGGGCGGCGTGATCCCAACGGGTTTCATCCCGGCGGTCGAGAAGGGCGTGCAGGACGCGATGCAGTCAGGCGTGGTCGCGGGCTTTCCGGTCAAAGACGTGCGAGTGCGCCTGTACGACGGCTCCTACCACACCGTGGACTCGTCCGAGATGGCGTTCAGACTCGCCGGCTCGCTCGCGATGAAGGAGGCGATGGCGCAGGCCGGACCCGTGCTGCTCGAACCGATCATGCTGGCCACGGTCGCGGTGCCCGAGGACTCCGTCGGCGACGTGATCGGGGATCTGAACTCGAGGCGCGGACGGCCTCTGGGGATGGAGCCGGTGGGCGCCGGCATGACCGAGGTCAAGGCCGAGGTGCCGATGGCGGAGATGCTCTCCTACGCGCCGGATCTGCGGTCGATCACCGGCGGACAGGGCGAGTTCACGATGGAGTTCCTGCGCTACGAAGAGGTTCCGGGGCACCTGGCCGGCAAGGTGGTCGAGGAGGCCAGGGCCGAGAAGGAAGCTGTCAAGGCGTAGCGCCTTCGATACAGTCGCCCAGCGTGGCCACCACCAAGGACATACGGCCGTCGACCGCAATCACCGTCTGCGACGTGTGCGGACGGACGCTCCTTCGCGGCGAGCACGCCGAGGTCTACGTCGACGGCGGTGTTCGCCGGTCGGTGTGCGAGCTGTGCAAGTCGCGCGCGCTCCACGAGGGCTGGCTGCGTGAGGGGACCGTCGCCACCTACGACGAGAACGACGCGGCCGCGGCCCGCCGCGGGTCGCTGCTGAGCCGGCTGCGCCGCCGACGCGAGCGCGCCCCCGAGCCTCCCGAGGCGATCGAGGCCGAGTACGAGCCGCCTCCTGAGTCCCGGCCGGCGCCGGCACCTGTGCCCGCCGAGCCTCCTCGTGCCCCGCGCCGCCGCGAACGGCAGCCCACCCGGGAGCCGCGACACGTGCGCGCGGTGCCGATGGGGGCCGAGCAGAAGATCGCCTCCGCGATCGAGGTGTTCAACAACTCCGAGCACCGTCGGACGGTGGCCGGCGTCGCCAGGTCGCTCGGTGCGCCGGACGTCTCGATCCACCCGAATTTGGGGCATTTGAGCCTCGTCGAGATCGTCGCCTCCTGGGAGCTGTGCTGGTACCGGTACGAGGTCGACCTCTCCGACGAGGTCCCGGTGGTCCGGGTCGCGGCGCAGGGGTACGAGCTCGACGAGCTCTCGCCTCAGGAGCGCGAGTCGAACGCCTCCTACGATGAGCACGGGGCGCTCGGGCCCGCCTAAGGCCTCCAGGAGGCCGCAGGGCGGCCTGTATGGGGTCGAGGACCCCTCAGGAGGCGTGACGGGCGCTCAATGCGTTCAGCGCCGACTGGACAAAGGTTCGATGTGAACCCGGCGATGTGTCCTCTAGCATCAGGGACGTGATCTACTGCGTCGTCCCAGAGGCGCTCGCCGACGAGTTGCTGGACAAGCTGGAGAACTACTACGCCGACGATCCCAACGTCGAGGTGATCGTCGACCGGCGCAAGACCTCGCGGCGAGGCCGGAGTTCGTCCGGAGGCGGCAATCGCGCTGTCCGCGATCGCCGTCGCCCGCGCGTCACCGGCGAGCTCCCCGAGCTGGCCACGGATTGACCATCCCCGGCGAGGGGAAGCTTGAAGGTCGTCGTCCACGTTGACGGCGGCGCTCGGGGCAACCCCGGGCCGGCGGCGATCGGGGTGGTGGTTTCGAGCCCCGACGGAGAGGTGCTCGACGAAGTGGCCGAGCCGATCGGTGTGGCCACCAACAACGTGGCCGAGTACACGGCGCTGCTGCGCGGGCTCGAGCTCGCGCGTGCCCTCGGCGCGAGCGAGGTCGAGATCGTCAACGACTCCGAGCTCGTCGCCCGCCAGCTGACCGGCGCCTACAAGGTCAAGCACCCGGCGATGAAGCCGCTCCACGCCGAGGCGATGGCGGCGTTGCGCGAGTTCGATAGCTGGGGAGTCCGCAGCGTCCCGCGCGCCGACAACGCCCGTGCCGACCATCTCGTCAACGAAGCGCTCGACCGCGCCTAGCCTGGTGTTACCCTAGCGCTGGGGATTCGAGAGACCCGGGGAAGGGTCTGGGGGATCGGATGAAGGTAAGGGCTCTGATTGTCGGTGTGACCGCGGCATGCGCCTCGCTGCTGGTCGCTGCGGGGCCTGCGTTCGCGACCGTTTCCAGCTCCCACGTGACCGTCACCTCGTCGGCGAGCCCGTACCTGATCGACGATCAGGTGACGCCGAACGAGACGATTACCGGCAGCGGCACCTCGAACGGCACCACCGGAGACATCGTCGACATCAACTGCTACTCGGGGACCAGCGGCGTGAACTTGCTCGCGAGCGACGTGCAAGTCGGAGCCGACGGAGCGTTCACGTTCACCGGGTCACTCGCGGGCATCGCAAACGAGACCTGTGTGTTGCGCGCGGTCCCGCATGGCGACTCGACCCCGTTCCCGCCGGGCGGAACCTCGCCGTTCACCGGGCCGACGCTGTCGATCGCTCAGGTGGCGAACAACATCTTCACCACCGGCCCGAACGCCCACGACCTCGAGTCCTACGACCTCGACGGCCCCCAGCGCGACGGCGCATTCGATTATGGATCGCTCGGCTTCTGCGACATCGTGAATTCGTTCGCCTACGACCCGGTGACGTTCGCAAGCGCGCAACTCGACGACTGCGACGGAGGGTTCGACTCGGCCAACGGCGGCATGCCCGGCGCGCTGACGCCGACCCGCTCGGAGCTCCAGGTCGACGGCACCGACGCCTATCTCGCTGGGAACGCGGCGAGCCTGTTTGTTGGCGCCCAGAACAATCCGGGGTATCCGTCGCTCACGTACAGCTACTCGATCGATCCGGCAACAGGCAACCTCACGCTGAACGAGACCGATCAGGTGGTCCAGTGCAGCCCCGCGGCCGCTATCTATCCGCCCACCTCGAGCAGCTGCACGAGCTTCGTCCCGGCCGGCGTGCAAGTTTCCTTGCACGTCGCCCAGGCCGACGCGGGGCGGATGGCGACCGTGACCCAGTACTTCTCGAGCACGGACGGCGCCCGGCACACGGTCGATCTGCTCGAGGACAACGAGTTCTTTCATCCCAATGCCGACGGCGCGCTGGACTTCCCGTGGACGGGCGCCGGCATGCAGCCCTACACGACGCCCGGCCGGGTGATCCCAGGGCCGAGCGTCGCCGGCCCGGGCTCGTTCTTCGTCGAGGGGGACCGGCTCGCGCCCGACGGCAGTGAGTCGGCGCCGCAGGGATCGGTGACGTTCTCGAACCCGCCCGACCGCGTGATCGTCGTCTCCGGAACCGACAACGCGATCACCAATTCCAGTTGGTTCGACCTGCATTACTCGCGGACGGTCCCGGCGGCCGGGTCGGTCGCGCTCGGGTTCACCTATTCGACCGCGTTCCTCGCCGCCGAGGTCGCGTCCGATGCCGTCCCGGCGGCGGCTGGATTTGAGCCTTCGGTGGCGATCGCCTCCCCGGCGACCGGGGCTGGCACCTCGCAGCCTCAGGCGATCGTCGCGGGTACGGCCGCCGACGCCAACGGGCTCAGCTCGCTGACCGTCGACGGTCAACCCGTCGCGGTCGGTCCGGGCGGCGCCTGGACGGCGACGGTCCCGTTGAAGCAGGGCGCGAACACGATCACGGCGATCGCGACGAACGTGTTCGAAAATGCGGCACAGGCCCGGACGACCGTGACGTACACGCCCGCCGTGCCGCCGCCCCCGGCGCCGGCGATCGGGTTGCTCCATCAATCGCACCGCGCATGGCGTGAGTCCGGACGCGGCCGCAAGGGCAAGCCGCCAGTCGGCACGACGTTCTCGTTCACGGTCAACGAGGTCGCGAGCGTCAGCTTGACGTTCACCCACGAGCAGACGGGCCGCCGTGTCAACGGCACGTGTGCGGCTGAGACACGACGCAACCGGCACCGGCCGGCGTGCCGGCGGATCGTGACGATCGGCACGCTGGCGCGACCGGGCGAGGCCGGCCTGAACACGATCTCGTTCAAGGGGACGTTGAGCCACGGGCGGAAGCTCCGGCCGGGCCGCTACACGGTCACCGTGATCGCCACCAACGCGGCGACCGGCGCATCCTCCAGCCCCGAGCGCCTGACCTTCACGATCGTCCGATAGCTGGGTTTCAGACCGGGCGAGGTGGGTATGCGGGCCGCAGTGAGCACCGCGGCGGCGGGACAGGCGAGGCGACTGATCGAGTACAAGGCACAGCGCCCGCTGATCAGCCTCTATATGGACCTGGATCCGAAGCGGTTCGCGATCGCGCCCGCGCGCGCATCTCAGATCCGCTCGCTGGTGGACGAGGCCGGGCGCGAGCTCGAGGCGCAGGAAGGCTTGAGCCACGACGAGCGGATCGCGCTGAGGTCGGACATCCGGCGGATCGACGAGTTCCTCACCTCGCCGGAAGCGCCCTTCCGCGGTGCGCGGGCGCTGGCGGTGTTCTGCTCGAGCCCAGCAGACCTGTTCGAGGTCGTCCCGCTGCTCAGGGCGACCGAGGCACGGGTGTCGATCGGACGCTCGCCCTACGTGGAGCCCCTGGTCGCCGCCTTGCAGGATCGCCGCTGGCTGGTCGCGCTCGTCAACCGCCGCGAGGGTCTCGTACTCGAAGGGCCCGCCGAGAGCCTCGCCGAGCAGGCGCGCCTGGAGGACTTCGTGCGCGGCCGTCACGACCAGGGCGGTTGGTCGCAGGCCAACTACGAGCGGAGCATCGAGAAGGACGCCGAGGATCATCTGCGGCGGGTCGCAGACGCCATCAACCGGCTCTGGCGCACCGAACGCTTCCACCGAATCGCCGTCGGCGGCCCGCCCGAGGTCGTACCCCGGTTCGAAACCCATCTCGCCGGGGACGTGCGGCCGCACCTGGTCGGAGAGCGGGTCGCGGTCGACCTGTCAAGCGCCAACGAAGAGCAGGTCCGGCGTGCCGTGGCAGGGCTCGTCGCCGAAGATGAGAAACGATCTGAGCGGGACGCGCTCGACCGGCTCGAGGCCGGCATCGGGAGCGGAGGGCGCGCCGCCGGAGGACCTTACGACACGCTCGCGGCGCTGAACGAGCGGCGAGTCCAGACTCTGCTGCTCGAGCCTGCGATGGACCGCCGGGGCGGCCGCTGCCCGAAATGTGGCCTGCTGATGGTCGAGCCGCACGGTCGCTGCCCGGTGGACGGCACGGAGCTCGAGGAAATGGAGCATCTGCGGGAGGCCGCGATCGAATCGGCGCTGGCCCAGGGCGCCGATGTGTTCGTGGTCCACCACTACCCGGACCTCGGCCCGATCCAGGGAATCGGCGCGTTACTCCGGTTCTGAGAGGGTCGCAGCCGACAAGTTGTCGCTACCCTAGCCACCGTGAACGATCCCCTGACCGAGCTGAGCGCGCGGCTCGAGGAGGCGGCGGAGCAGCTTCGCTCGCCGGACGTCGAAGTGGACGCCGCGCTAGCCCTGATCGAGGAGTGCGCGCGACTGGCCGGAGAGGCCAGCTCCCAAGTCGACGAGCAGACCCGGGCGGCGCTCGAGCCGCTGCCGGATCTCCCCGGACAGCTGCCGCTGCCGGCGTCGTAGTGCTCCTGACGGCGAGGCTCCCGACGACGAGCAGCGAGGATCCGGTGCCGCCCTCGGCTCCGGCGACGACGCCCGGCCAGGCTCCGGTACCGGCCTATCCCGAGCATCTGCGCGCCCAGGTCGAGCGCTATCTCGAGTCGCTGCGGTTCGTGGCCGAGCCCGCGGCCGACGGCCTCGAGCAGGCGATGCGCTACTCGCTGCTGGCCGGCGGCAAGCGAATCCGACCGGTGCTGGCGCTCGCGACCGCGTCGGCGATCGGCGCTGACCCCGAATCGGTGCTGCCGCTGGCGCTGGCGATAGAGCTGATCCACACGTACTCGCTGATCCACGACGACCTACCCGCGATGGACGACGATGACCTGCGCCGCGGCCGGCCGACGTGCCACGTCGCGTTCGGCGAGGACGTCGCGATCCTCGCCGGCGACGGGCTCTATGCCGAGGCGTTCGTCCTGCTGCTGACCCGCCAGCAGGGCGAGCCGGCGCGGCTGCTGGCGGCCGCCCGCGAGCTCGCCGGAGCCACCGGCGCTCAGGGAATGGTCGCCGGTCAGTACATCGACGTCGCCGGAACCGCCTCCGACGACGCGGCCGGGCTACGCCGGCTGCATGAGCTCAAGACGGGACGGCTGATCGCCGCGAGCATCGAGTGCGTGCTCCTCTTATCCGGACTCGATCAACCTGAGAGAATTCACAGCTTCCACGGCTTTGCGAGGGAGCTGGGGATACTTTTTCAAATCGTGGATGACATTCTCGACGTGACCGGGTCCGAGGAAACGCTTGGTAAGCACCAGGGCAGCGACGAGCGATTGGGGAAGCGGACCTACGTGAGCGAGTTCGGGCTCGAGCGGGCCCGAGAGCTCGCCGCGGAGTCCCACCGACGGGCGCTCGCGGCGCTGGCCGACGCAGGGCAGGCGGGATCCAACACAAGCGAGCTCGAGCAGATCACCAACTTCATCGCGACCCGCTCCTTCTGATGACGCGACTGCTCGACCACATCGACAAGCCCCAGGACCTGCACGGCCTCGGCGACGAGGAGCTCCAGCAGATCGCGCAGGAGGTCCGCGAGCACATCATCGACACGGTGGGAGAGATCGGCGGTCATTTCGGAGCCAATCTCGGCGCGTGCGAGATCGCGGTCGCGCTTCACTCGATGCTCGACTCGCCGCGCGACAAGATCCTCTGGGACGTCGGCCACCAGGCCTATCCGCACAAGATCCTGACCGGCCGGCGCGACCGTCTGCAGACGATTCGCAAGTACCAAGGGCTTGCCCCGTTCTGCTCGATCGCGGAATCAGAGCACGACATCATGGGCGCCGGGCACGCCTCGACCGCGATCGGCTACGCCGTCGGGATCAAGGAGGCGATGCGGCACGGGATAGGCGAGGACGGGCACGTCGTCGCGGTCGTCGGCGACGGTGCGCTGACCGGAGGGGTGGCGTTCGAGGCCGTCCACCAGGCCGGCGGGGAGGGCACGCCGATCGTGGTCGTGCTCAACGACAACGGGATGTCGATCGCCCCCAACGTCGGGGCAATGTCGCGCCAGTTCAACCGCGTCCGCATGAACCCGAAGCTGTGGCGGGCCCGCGAGGGGTTCGAGGAGGGGCTGACGAAGCTCCCGGCCGGGATCGGCGCCGCGTTCGAGCGGTTCGGGCCGCACTTCAAGGAGTCGATCAAGGCGTTCTGGGCGCCCGGCCTGTGGTGGGAGGAGCTCGACTTCGCCTACATCGGCGTGATCGACGGCCACGACGTCCGCGCGGTGCGGCGCGCGCTGCGCGAGGCGCTGATCGCCCAACGGCCGGTCGTGATCCACTGCGCGACGGTCAAGGGCAAGGGGTTCGCGCCCTCCGAGGAGGGCGGGCTCGAGGGCATGGAGAAATGGCACGCTGCTAAGCCCAAATCGATCGCCAACGGCATGCCCGCGACCGCGGTGAGCAAGCCGTCCGGCGGGAAGCCCGCGCCCCCTCAATACACGGCGGTGTTCGGGAACGCGCTCGTCGAGGAATGCCGGCGCGACGAGCGGGTGATCGGGATCACGGCCGCGATGAACTCGGGCACCGGCCTCAACATCCTCCAGCGCGAGCTCCCCGACCGGTATTTCGACGTCGGGATCGCCGAGCAGCAGGCCGTGCTGTTCGCGGCCGGCCTCGCGCTCCAGGGGTGCAAGCCGGTCGCCGCGATCTACTCGACGTTCCTGCAGCGCGCGTACGACCAGATCGTCCACGACGTCTGCCTGCAGAAGCTGAACGTCGTGTTCGCGATGGACCGCGCCGGGTTGGTCGGCGACGACGGGCCGACCCATCACGGCGCGTTCGATATCGCCTACCTGCGGTGCCTCCCGAACATCGTGCTCGCAGCGCCGCGCGACGAAGCCATGCTCGTCCACATGCTGCGAACAGCATTGCTGTACGACGACGGGCCCCTTGCGCTTCGGTACCCCCGCGGGGAGGGCGTCGGCGTACCGCTGCCGGCGCGCCCGGAGGCCATCGAGATCGGGACCGGGGAGATCCTGCGCGAGGGTGAGCGGGTCGCGCTGCTCGGGTACGGCAGCGGGGTCGGGAAGGCGCTCGAAGCGGCCGACATCCTGGCCGAGCACGGGCTGTCCGTGACGGTTGCCGACGCGCGCTTCGCCAAGCCGATCGACGTCGGCCTGGCCGCCCAGCTGGCCGCTGAGCATGAGCTGCTCGTGACCGTCGAGGAGGGCGTCCTCGCCGGCGGGTTCGGGTCGGCGGTGTGGGAGAGCCTGTCCGATGTTGGACTTGGAGGCGGCGCGGGCGGGGTCCGAATTCTTCGGGTGGGCCTGCCCGACCGGTATGTCACCCACGGCGCGCCGAAGCTCCTGCACGAGGAGGTCGGTTTCACGGGCGAGCGGATCGCCGAGCGGATCGAATCCGCCGTCGCCGAATACAGCGGCCTTCCGATCGTTTGACCCATCGGTAGGCGGTCCACCAAGCGTTGAAGGGCGCCGCTCAGCCCTGTGGTCGGCGGTTCGCGATGCCGACAAGGGGTTGATGGCAACGCAGCTCGACTTCGGTTCCCGCCCGCCCCAGCCTTCGGCCTCGGATCTGTTCATCTCGCGCCAGCCTGTCGTCGACGGTCAGATGCGCGTGACCGGCTACAGCGTCGCCTACGCGACCTCGGACGGCTCCGAGCACGGTGAGGGCACTGCCGCGCGGCTGCTCGGCGACGTGCTCAGCGGCGTCGGGCTTGACGAGTTGGTCGGCGAGTCGCTCGCCCATCTGCCGCTGTCGCGCGAGTTGCTGCTCGCGCTCGGGGTGCCTCCGGTCCGCCCCGACCGGGTGCTGCTGCGGATCAGCCACGAGACCGCTTGCGATGCCGAAGTGGCCAGCGTTCTCGATGCGTTGACCGGCCGCGGGTATGCGTTGTCTCTCTACGATCTTCGCTGCCCCGACTTCGACGCGGCGCTGCTCGACATGTTCGGCACCGTCGAGATCGAGCCTCGGGCCTGGTCGCCGGACGACGCGGCGCGCGCGGTGGCGCGGATCCGGGACGCGAGGGCGATGCCGCTGGCGTCGGGCCTGCACGACTACAACGGGTTCGAGCAGGCTAAGGGACTCGGGTTCGAGCTGTTCTCGGGGCCGTTCTACGCCAGTCGCCACAAGGCGGCGGTTCGCATGATCCCGGTCGGCGAGATGGGGACGCTGGTCGCGCTCGCGGCGCTCCAGGGCGGGTCGGCGACGATCGAGGACCTCGAGGCCGTGATCGACCGCGACGTTGGTCTGAGCGTGAAGCTGCTCCGATATATCAACTCGGCCTACATCGGCCTGCGCGGCAGCATCGGTTCGATTCGCCAGGCGGTGATGATGCTCGGCTCGCGCGGCGTGTCTCGCTGGGCGCTGCTGGTCGCGCTCACCGGCGGCCCCAACGCGCCCCGCGAGCTGTCGGTCATGGGACTCACGCGTGCCAGGATGTGCGAGCTGCTCGGCGCCGATCTCCGCGACGTGGCCGGCGATCAGCTCTTCACGGTCGGGTTGCTGTCGGTGGCCGACGCGCTGCTCGAGGTGCCGCTTGAGACGATCGTCGAGGAGCTGCCGCTCGCCGACGACGTCAGCGCGGCGCTCCTTCGTCGCGACGGACCGGCCGGGGCGATCCTGAGGACGGTCGTCAGCTACGAGCAGGGCGACTTCGACGTCGCGACACTCCAGTCGCACACTCCCCGTATCGCGAGCTCGTACCGCGACGCGCTCGGGTGGGCGGTCGAGACCGTTTCGTCGCTGGCCGCCTGAGCGATCACGTACCGTTCCGCGTCAATGAGGCGCGTTCGTATCGACACGCTGCTGTCCGAGCGGGGCATGTTCCCGTCGCGGTCCGCCGCGGCGGCGTCGGTGCTCGCCGGCGACGTGTTGCTTCTTCCAGACCGCCGGCGGGTTGACAAGCCGGGCCAGCTCGTGTCCGAAGCGGCCGAGCTCGAAGTTGTTCAGGGCCCACCGTTCGTGTCGCGCGGAGGGGTCAAGCTGCGCAATGCGCTCGACGCGCTGGGTCTTGACGTGACCGGTCGGAGCGCGTTGGACGTCGGCGCCTCGACCGGCGGGTTCACCGACTGCCTCCTCCAGGCTGGGGCCGCTCACGTGGTCGCGGTCGACGTGGCCTACGGCGAGCTGTCCTGGAGCCTGCGGTCCGATCCGAGGGTCACGGTCATCGAGCGCTGCAACGCACGGTCGTTGGAGGCCTCGCAGCTTCCCTATGCGCCGGACCTGATCGTGATCGACGTGTCGTTCATCTCGCTGGCGAAGGTGTTGCCGGCGGTCTTGGCGTGCGCAGCGGAGCGGTTCGACTGCCTGGCGCTGATCAAGCCGCAGTTCGAGGTCGGGCGCTCGGCGGTGGGGAAGGGCGGGGTGGTTCGGTCGGCGGACGATCGCCGGCGCGCCCTTGTCGACGTGGGTGCTTGCGCTCGGGCGTTGGGCTTTTCGGTGCTCGGCTATGCCAGCTCCGGGCTGCCGGGCCCGAAGGGGAACCTCGAGACGTTCGTGTGGATCGCGGAAGGGACCCGGGACCGGACGGTCGCGGACCTCGATGCCGCCGCTCGCGAGGTCGAGCCTTGAACCCGGTCCGGACGGCCACGGTGCTGACTCACCGCCGGCCGTCGGAGACCAAGCCGGCGATCGATGCGCTGGTCGAGATCGCCCGGGCCGCGGGCGCGACGCTGTTCATCGACCCCGAGGAGACGCGCAAGCACCGACTCGAGCACGCCGAGGGTCTCGAGGTCGACGTCGAGGGCGCGCTTGACGTCGACATCTGCTTCGCGCTCGGAGGCGACGGCACGATCCTGACGGCGCTGCGCAGATACGCCGGCACCCCGGTCGCCGTGTTCGCGGTGAACTTCGGCGAGATCGGGTTCCTGGCCACGGTCGATCGCGACGAGGCGTCGATGGGGTTCGAGCGGGCGTTCGCGGGTCAGTACGAGGTCCTCTCGCTGCCCGCGATCGCGGTAGCGGGAAACGAAGGCGAGTGGCTCGCGATCAACGACGTCTCTATGCACCGCCAGCCCGGCAATCGCGTCGCCGATCTGTCGTATGCGGTCGGCGAGGACGAGATCGGGCGCGTGCGCTGCGACGGCCTCGTCGTAGCCACGCCGGCGGGCTCGACGGGCTACAACCTCGCCAACGGCGGACCGGTGATGGCCTGGGGCGTGGCGGGCTTCGTGGTCTCGTTCATCGCCCCGCATTCGCTGACCGCGCGGGCGCTGGTGGTCGCGCCGGGCGACGTGCTGACGGTCATGAATCGCTCACGTGAGGAGTCCGTGGACGTCACCGTGGACGGGCGTCCGGTGTGCACGCTCCAACCCGCCGACGAGATCGAGGCGCACTTCGTCGACGGGCAGGGCAACCTCGCACAGGTGCCGGGCGCGAACTTCTACCACCGGCTGAGGGAGAAGTTCGGCCGGCTTTCGTCTATGCGGTGAGCTCCGCTGCCCACCCGTCCCGCGGCCCCGCCCGCACCCCGCGGCACTCCCCGCGGCCCCGCGGCCCCCGCGGCCCCGCCCGCACCCCGCGGCCCCCGCGGCCCCGCCCGCACCCCGCGGCCCCCGCGGCCCCGCCCGCACCCCGCGGCACTCCCCGCGGCACTTGGGAAGAAACTACGTCTATACCGTAGTTTCTTCCCAAGCAGTGGCGTTCGCTCAGGGGACCATGAACGACAGCGCGCCGGACTGCAGCAGGGCGAGCACGCCCATCAGCAGCACGAACACGACGCTGTAGCCGATCACCTTCCGGAAGATGTCGCCTTCCTTGCCGGCGAGCCCGACGGCGGCGGCTCCGATAGCGAGGTTCTGCGGCGAGACCATCTTCGCGAGCACCCCGCCCGAGCTGTTCGCGCCGGCCAGCAGCGTCGCCGACAGGTTCGCCTTGTGCGCCGCAGCGACCTGCAGCGCGCCGAACAGCGAGTTCGACGAGGTATCCGAGCCCGTCACGGCGGTCCCGAACCACCCGATCATCGGCGACAGGAACGCGAAGAACCCGCCCGCGCCGGCGGCCCAGGTTCCGAGCGTGATCGTCTGGCCCGACAGGTTCATCACGTACGCGATCCCGAGCACCGCCATCACGGTCACGATCGCCCACTTGAGCTGGACCAGCGTCTGCCGGTAGATCCGCACCGCCAGCGCCGGCCTGACGCGTAGGACGAAGGCGGTCAGGATGCCCGATACGAACAGCCAGGTGCCGGCCGCCGTCAGGTAATTGAGCTTGAACGTCTCGCTCGTCGGGGCCTTGCCCTTCGAGCTCAGCACGTGCAGTCCAGGCCAGCTGAACGCACTCGTGGCCTTGTCGAGCTCCTTGGTGATCCCGCTGATGCTGGTCACCCCGAGCACGACGATGATGATCAGGTAGGGCGCGAACGCCTTCAACACATCCGCGCGGCTTGGCGGTGGGTCGGCGGGTCCTCCATCTGCGCTCGCCCGGCGCTCGAGTGCCGCGTCGGCCACCGCGCCGCCGGCGATCGCGGGCCGGCGCCCGACCCGGGTCGCCGGCGCGCCCGGCGCGTGCGGCGACCAGATCTGGACCAGGAGAACGACGGCCGCGGCCGAGCCGAGCGAGGCGACGATGTCGGTCAGCGGCGTCGAGATGTAGTTGGAGGTCACGAACTGCAGGAGCGCGAACACCACGCCGGCGGTCAGCGCCGCCGGCCACGCCTCGCGCACTCCGCGGCGCCCGTCGGCCATGAACACGAGCGCGAACGGGACGATCAGCGCGAAGAACGGCGTCTGGCGGCCGACCATCATGCTCAGGTGGTGAACCGGCAGGCCCGACACCTGCGCGAGCGTGGTGATCGGGATCGCGATCGCGCCGAACGCGACCGGGGCGGTGTCGGCAACGAGCGCGAGCGACGCGGCCTTGAGCGGGGAGAACCCCAGTCCCACGAGCATCACGCCGCAGATCGCCACCGGCGTGCCGAACCCGGCGAGCGCCTCGAGCAGGGCGCCGAAGCAGAACGCGATCACGACGACCTGCACGCGAGGGTCGTCCGAGATGCTCGAGAAGGTCCGCCTCAGGACCGCGAAGTACCCCGTGGCATCGGTCATGTTGAAGATCCACAGGGCGTTGATGACGATCCACATGATCGGCCAGAAGCCGAACACGGCGCCCTCGAGCGCGGCGTCGCCGGCCTGCCCGATCGGCATCGAATACACCGTGATCGCGATCAGGATCGAAACCCCGAGCGCGATCAGCGAGGCCCACTGGGCCTTCATTCTGAAGCCGCCGAGCAGGACGAACAGCACCACCAGCGGCAGCACGGCGAAGATTGCGGTTAACCCCAGGGAATGGGAAACCGGGTCGAGAACCTGCCTGTACACGATGACCTCCCTCTGCCTCCCGGACTCGCCCGGGAGGTCGCGTTAGGAGGTCACCTACCCAGGCGTGTCGTCACTCACGCAACCGATTGCAGCCCCAGCTTGAGCACTTCGGCGGTGTGGAGCGCGCGGCGGCCCGTGCCGGCGGTGATCTGTGTTCGGCACGAAAACCCGTCCGCTACCAGCAACGTTTCGCCGTCCGCGGCGCGCACCGCGGGCAGCAGGAACTGCTCTCCGATCCGCATTGAGACGTCGTATTGCTCGCCGGCGCCGTAGCCGAACGACCCGGCCATCCCGCAGCAGCCCGCCTTCGTCATCTCCGCTTCCACGCCGGCCCTCGTGAGCAGGTCGCGGCCCTGATCGCCGCGGATCACCGCCTTGTGGTGGCAGTGGCCGTGGATGAGCGCGCGCTGGCTCACGTTCGGCGGGGTCCAGCCGGGCGCGTGGCGAGCGAGCAGCTCGTCGAGCACCATCGTCTGGGCGGTGAGCCGACGGGCGTGCTCGTCGTGGGGCATGAGCTTGCGCAGCTCGTCACGGAACACCGAGGCGCAGCTCGGCTCGAGCACGAGCACCGGTATTCCGGACTCGATCGGCTCGGACAGGCCGTCGAGCACTTTCTGGAGCGTTCGCTTGGCCAGGCCGAGCATCCCGAAGTCGTACAGCGGCCGCCCGCAGCAGAGGTGCTTTTCCGGGATCTCAACCGCGAAGCCGGCGGCCTCGAGCACGTCGACCGCGGCCTTGCCGACGTCGGGCTCGAACAGGTCGGTGAACGTGTCGGGCCACAGCACGACGCGCTGGCCATTGCCGTTTTGCGTGGCTGCGTTTGAGGTTCGTTGTGCGAACCAGCTTCGGAACGTCTGCCGCGCAAAGTTCGGGATCTCGCGCTCTTCGGCGATCCCGAGGAGCCGCTTGGTCGGCTGGGCGACCGGCGGGGAGTGGCTGAGGCCGTTGACGAGCCGGGGCGCGCGGGCCGCCGCCTGCCCCCACCAGGGGAGCAGGCCGAGCGCATAGTGGTGCAGCGGCCGCCGGCGCTTTGCGTAGTAGTGGGCGAGGAACTCGGCCTTATAGGTGGGGATGTCGACCTGGACAGGGCAGTCGCCGGTGCATCCCTTGCAAGACAGGCACAGGTCGAGTGACTCCTTGACCGCGTCGTCGCGCCAGCCCTCGGTGACCGGCTCGCCTTTGAGCATCTCGAACAGCAGCCGGGAGCGGCCGCGCGTCGAGTGGCGCTCCTCGCGTGTGGCGTGAAAGCTCGGGCACATCGTGAGGCTGCCGAGGTTGCGGCACTTGGCCATTCCGAAGCAGCGCTCGATCGCGGTCGCGAACGAGCCGCCGTCGTCCGGATATGCGAAGTGGGTCTTGAGCTCGGGCGGCCGGTAGTCGGGGCCGAGGCGAAGCCCCTCGTCGAGCTTGACGTCGCCGATCAGACGGTTGGGGTTCATCTTCCAGTCCGGATCCCAGATCCGCTTGAAGTCGTTGAACGCCTGCATCAGCTCGGGGCCGAACATCTTCGGCAGCAGCTCCGCGCGGCCGTGACCCTCGCCGTACTCGCCGGCCAGCGACCCGCCGTAGGCGACGACGAGGTCCGCGCACTTCTCCATGAACGACCGGAATGTCTTGACGCCGGCGGCGCTCTTCAAGTCGAAGTCCATCCGGGTGTGGACGCATCCCTGGCCGAAATGTCCGTAGTAGACGCACCGGTAGCCGTGGTCGTCGAGGATCTGCTGGAAGTCGCGCAGGTAGGCCCCGAGCTTGTCGGGATGAACCGCGGCGTCCTCCCAGTTGCCTTCGGCGTCCATGTACCCCGGCGCGCGGCTGTCGCCGACCGCGCTCTCGCGCACCTTCCAGACGCTGACCTGGTCGAGCCTGTCGACGATCACCTTCGCGTCGATCTGCGGCCCGTCGGCGAGATCCTCGATCGCCTGGCGGGCCTCGGCCATGGCCGAGTCGGGGTCGTCCTGGCCGAACTCGATGTACAGCCACGCCCGCCCGTCGGGGAGCAGCGCGCGCTCGGGGGCTAGCCGGCTTTTGGCGATCATGTTCTTGATCAGCTGGTCGTCGAACCCCTCGAGGCCGATCGGCTTGCAGCGCTGGAGGATCACCGGGACGTGATCGGCGGCCTGGAACACGTCGGGGTAGCCGAGCAGCACCGTACGCCTGTGCTGCGGGCTCGGCACCAGGCGGACCGTCGCGTGCAGGATGTTCGCGCACGTACCCTCGGAGCCGACGAGCGCGCGGGCGACATGGAAACCGTTCTCGGGGAGCAGCTGGTCGAGGTTGTATCCCGAGACGCGCCGCGGAATGTCGGGGAATTCTTGTCTGACCCTATCCGCGACGCGGTCCCGTAGTTGCTTGAGCTGTTCGTAGATCTGTCCGCGCCGGCCGCCGGAGGCAATGATCCGTTCGAGCTCCTCGTCCGAGGTTGCGCCCACGGTGAGCCGGGTCCCGTCGTACAGCACGACGTCGAGCTCGATCACGTTGTCGCTCGTCTTGCCCGCCATCAGCGAGTGGGTCCCGCACGAGTTGTTCCCGAGCATGCCGCCGAACGTGCAGTACTCGTGCGTCGCCGGGTCCGGGCCGTAAGTGAGGTTGTGGTTTTCCGCCGCGTTCCGGAGCTGGTCGCAGATCACGCCCGGTTGGACGATTGCCCGCCGTGAGTTCGGGTCGAGTTCGACGATCTCGTTGTAGTACTTCGAGTAGTCGAACACGACCGCGACGTTCGTGGTCTGGCCGCTGGGAGCGGTGCCGCAGCCGCGCGGGAGGACGGGCGCCTGGTATTCGCGACACGTCGCGACGGCCGCGATCACGTCGTCCGGGCCCTTGGGGATCACGACGCCGATCGGCACCGCCCGGTAGATCGAGAAGTCATTGGCGTACATCGCCCGCGTCCCGGCGTCGAAGCGGACCTCGCCGGCTACCGCCTGCTGGAGCGCGCGCTTGAGCCCCGAGACGTCGACGTCGGTAGGCCCGGTGGTGACGTGGCGCGTTTCGAGCTGGGATGCGCTGGTAGCCATCGCTCTCCTCCTCGTGGGGCTGGTGCGGGCCGTTACCGTACCTCAGGGCCCGCGACTTCGTAATTGACGGTTCCGACGGCGTCTGGACGCGCCTGACGCCACCCGCTCGCCCTCACGTACCACCGGTACGATCGGGGCGAGCTGGCGGCGCCAGACACGCCCAGCCACTCGTCTGATCCCGCCACTTAGTCAGTCGCGGACCCTCAGAGACTCAGGTCGAGCGTGATCTCCGGGTCGGCCTCCTGGGCGGACAGGAGCGCGGCTACAAACGCGGCGATCAACAGGTCGCGTAGGTCCTCGCGTGGGAGATCGCCGTGCTGCGTCCAGTCGAGGATCGCGGCGTCCAGATAGCCGAGCCAGCCGCTGATCGTGGTGCGAAGCGCGGGGCGGGGTGCGCCGCCGGAGGTGAGTCGTGCGAGCGCCATGTCCATCGTGCGCTGCCTGAAGCCCTCGATCAGCCCACGGGCCTCGGGGAGCGACGCGGCGCTCTGCACGAGCTTCGACCACGTACGCGCGTTCGCCTCGATCCACCCCAGATAGGCGTCTAGGCTGTCCGAGAGCTGCTCGACCGGCGTGCCGTCGCCGGCGGGCTCGATCACCCGCTGCAGCTCAGCGGCCTTCTCGGCCACCGCCGCCTTGAACAGATCGATCTTCGAGGGGAAGTAGTGGTAGAGGAGCGGCTTCGAGACGCCGGCGGCCCCCGCGATGTCGCGCATCGAGATCTCCTCGTAGGCGTGCTCCGCGAACAGCACCGCGCCGGCATCGAGGAGCTGGCGGCGGCGCTCGTCGACGTTCAGGCGCGTGTACGCGGGCTCCGGGGGCATTGACTGCTGAGTCTACTTGACCGGCGGTCAACAAACCGGTAGGCTTATAGACCATCGGTCAACAAGGAGGTTCTGATGCAAGAGTCACTCACACGCCGGTTCGTCATTGCGCTTGCGGCCACGCTCTGCGTCGCGGCGATGTGCGCGATCTGGGTCGTGCTCACCGGCAGTCTCGCTGCGACCGCGTTACAGGGTCTGGGCAGTGCGCTTGTCGCGGTGTTGTGCGCTCTCACCGGCCTGGCCGGCGCCAGCGTGCTGGAGCGCGACGACGCCCGCCGCTTCGTCGGGCTGGCCACGATTCTGCTTTCGGGGTTCGAGCTGGTACTCGCGCTCGCGGCCATCTGGACGGGGCTGCAGAACGAGACGCTGGCGCGAGCGCTGGGGATGTGCAGCTCGCTGCTGCCGGCGTTCGTGCATGCCAGTCTGATGCTTCGTCGTGTACGGGGTGGAGACGGCCGGGCGGTCCGGTTGCTCACCGCCGCTGCCGTTACGGCGTCGATGGTGAGCGCCGCTGTCCTCGCAGGTGGGTTTGCGGTCGTAACCGGCTCGCCGGGAGGTGCTTACTGGCGGCTTCTCGGCGTGCTCGCCGTGCTGGGCACGCTGTTCACCCTGCTGGCGCTGATCGCACGGCGGCTGGACCGGGACCCGTCTCCTCGTCGGAGCGCGCCGAACGCTTCCGGTGCCTCTAATTTCCCGCACGCGTCGGAGTCGCAGCCGCCGCCCGCACCGCGCGGGCCGCGCAACCATTCCCTCGCGCTCGGCCTCGACGGCGCAGGCCGGTGACCGCAATGCTCGAGCTCGCTCAGTACGCCCGCGCCACGAGTGCGTCCACGCCGTCGGCGTCGGGGTCGTCGACCGGTTCGCCGTCCTCGCGCAGCAGGCAGCGAACCGACACGCCCGCCTTCGCGAGCCGGTCCTCGCCGTCGATGCCGAAGTCCCGCCAGGGGACGCGCGCGAGGCCATCACCCGCCAGTTCCCGCGCCTCATCGATCGAGCGGGCCGATCTCGTGCGCTCGTCCTTCAGCACGGTCGCCTGGGCCAGAAGCTCGGTCTGATCATCGACCAGCATTCGCGGAAGCTCGGCCAGCGCTCGTAGCGGGACGGTGTCCTTCTCGAGGCGGGCGCGGCGGGCCAGGACGGCTTGGTCGGCGGCCACATCCCGCGGTCCGAGCTCGACGCGAACCGGGACGCCTCGAAGCTCGTGGTCGATGATCCGTCGCCCGAGCGACACGTCGACGCGGTCGTCGAGCTCGACGCGCACTCCCGCCCGCTCGAGCTCGTCCACGACCGCGGTCGAGGCCTCGATCACGCCCTCGCCGCCGCGCGCGACAACCACGACGACCTGGATCGGAGCTAGGCGGGGCGGCACGCGCAACCCGTGATCGTCGCCGTGAACCATGATCATCGCGCCGAGCAGACGCGTCGACGCGCCCCACGAGGTCTGCCACACGTGTCGGAGCTGACCGTCGCGATCGCTGAACTGGATGCCGAATGCCCGCGCGAAGTTCTGCCCAAGCTCGTGTGAGGTGCCCATCTGCAGCGCCTTCCCGTCGCGCATGACGCCCTCGCATGACCAGGAGGCCTCGGCGCCGGCGAACTTCTCCCGCTCGGTTTTGCGGCCACGATAGACCGGGATCGCGAGCTCCTGCTCCATCGCATCCGCGTACACCTCGTCGAGGATCCGAAGCGCGTACGCGTGCGCGTCCCCTCGGGTGGCATGGGCGGTGTGGCCCTCCTGCCAGAGGAACTCCGAGCTGCGGATGAACAGTCGGGTCCGAAGCTCCCACCGGACGACGTTCGCCCACTGGTTGATCAGCAGCGGCAGGTCGCGGTGGCTCGAGATCCACCGAGCGAACGACGAATTGACGATCGTCTCGCTCGTGGGCCGGACCACGACCGGCTCTTCCAGTTCCTTTCCGCCACCGTGGGTCACCACCGCCAGCTCGGGACTGAAGCCCTCGACGTGCTCCGCCTCGCGCCGCATGAACGCCTCCGGGATCAACAGCGGGAAGTACGCGTTTCGCGCGCCCGTGGCCTTGATCCGCTCGTCGATGGCGGCCTGGAGCCGCTCCCAGATCGCGTAGCCCCACGGGCGGATCACCATCGTCCCGCGGACCGGCCCGTTCTCGGCCAGCTGAGACTTGGCGATCACGTCCTGATACCAGGTCGGAAAGTCCTGCTCCTGAGGTACGAGCACGCTCACGTGAACTCGCCGTCGCGATGAGGAACGTACGGCTCCTCCAGGCGAGCGCACTCCTCGCCGGTGAGCTCCAGCCCGGTGGCCGCCACCGCCTCGGCGACGTGCTCGAGGCGGGTCGCTCCGACGATCGGGGCGCTCACGCCCGGACGTCCGATGAGCCACGCGAGCGCGACCTGCGCGGGCGAGACGCCGCGCCCGTCGGCGATGTCCCGTACGACAGCGGCGATCGCCAGATCCGCCTCGCGGTACTCGCGCCGATCCTCGCTGGAGCGTGTGGTCGATCGGGTCGAGCCGCGCTTCCCCGCCAGCAGGCCTCGCGCCAGAGGACTGTAGGGCAGCACGCCAACTCCCTGGTCGAGGCACAGCGGGATCATCTCGCGCTCCTCCTCTCGGTTGACGAGGTTGTAGCGATTCTGCATCCCGATGAATCGGGCCTGACCGCCCCGCTCAGCGGCGTGCTGGGCCTTGGCGAACTGCGAGGCGCGCATCGTGGACGCGCCGATGTAGCGAGCCTTACCGCTGCGCACGATGTCGTGCAGCGCCGCCACCGTCTCGTCGACGGGAGTGTCCTCGTCCCAGCGATGGATCTGGTAGAGGTCGACGTAGTCGGTGCCGAGTCGCCGCAGCGAGGCGTCGATCGCGGCCATCAGATGCTTGCGTGAGAGGCCGCGGTCGTTGGGGCCGGTCCCGGTCGGGTAGTAGACCTTGGTCGCCAGCACGTACTCCTCCCGGCTCGCGAACATCCGCCGCAGCAGCGCTCCCGTGATCCGCTCGCTCTCGCCGTCGCAATACATGTCGGCCGTATCGAAGAACGTGATCCCGCTCTCGACGGCCTCGCGAATGATCGGGGCGGCGCTCTCCTCGTCGCGCGCCCAGGGCAGCAGCGCGGGATCGCCGAAGCTCATCATCCCGAGTCCAATCAGGGACACCCTGAGTCCGGACTCCCCGAGCGAGCGATACCGAGTCAGCGCGGTTGCCATCAGGCCCTCCATTTAGCCACCTGGCGCGTCGATCCGTCGGGGGCCGGTGGTACACCCCGCCGATGCTGCAAGAGCTGCGTGTCGAGAACCTGCTGCTGATCGATAGAGCCGAGCTGGCGCTCGCTCCCGGGCTGAACGTCGTGACCGGCGAGACCGGCGCCGGCAAGACGCTGCTCGCGCAGGCGTTGGACCTACTGCTCGGCGGGCGCGCCGGCAGCGGCGTCGTGCGCGCCGGCGCGGCCGAGGCGTACGTCGAGGGCGTGTTCTCGCTGCCTCCCGAACTGGCGGGCGCGGAGGTGCTGCCAACCGACGCCGAGGAGATCGTGCTCGCCCGGCGAGTGTGGCCCGACGGCCGCACCCGGGCGTACGTGTGCGGGCGCTCCGCGACCGTGGCCGATCTGCGCGAGCTAGGGAGCGCGTTGCTGTCCTTCTACGGCCAGCACGAGCACCGCAAGCTGATGCTCTCGGCCGTCCAGCTTGACGTCCTCGACGGTTACTGCGGGCTGTTGGAGGGTGGGCTCCGGGAGCGCGTGGCCGATGCATACGGCCGGGTACGAAAGCTCGAGGAGCGCCTTGCGGACGTGAACGAGCTCGCCGCCGGGCGTGAGCGCGAGCTCGACCTGCTGGCGTTCGAGCTCGACGAGATCGAGAGCGTCGCGGCAAGCGAGGATGAGGCTTCGGAGCTGGCGGTTGAGCGAGACCGGTTGCGGCACCTGGAGACGCTGCGGGGTGCCGCGTTCGGGGGCGCCGAGGCGATCGCACCCGAGGACGGGGGCGGTGGCGCGGCGGAGCTGCTCGCTTCCGCGGCGGCGCAATTGGCCGGCGCGGCGGCGATCGACCCGGAGCTCGCCGGCATGGCCGAGCGCGCGGAAGCGCTCGGCCACGAGGCCTCGGAGCTGAGCACCGCGCTGCGTTCATACGTGTTCGAGCTGGAGGCGTCTCCGGGCAGGCTCGAGGAGGTCGAGGAGCGGCTTGCCCTGTTCGCCCGGCTCGAGCGTAAGCACGGCGGTTCGATCGCGGACGTGCTCGCCCACGCCGAGCGCTGCCGGGCCCGGCGCGACGAGCTCGAGCGGGCCGAGATCGCGCTGTCAGAGATCGAAGCGTCACTCGGCGAGGCACGGGCCGAGCTCGACCGGCTAGCGGGCGAGCTGTCCGAGCGCCGGCGCGAGGCGGCGCCCGCGCTCGCGGCCGCCGTGCGCGAGCGGCTCGCCGAGCTGGCGATGCCCGACGCCGAGTTCGAGGTCGAGGTTCATCCGCGCGAGGACGGATGCGGGGCGCGCGGAGCGGACGAGGTCTCGCTCGTGATCGCGCCGAATCCGGGGATGCCCGCCGGTCCACTTCGGGAGATCGCCTCGGGCGGGGAGCTGTCCCGGGTCATGCTGGCGATTCTCAGCGTGGCGCATTCGTCTGGTGCGGCCGCCGGCTCGGGCGCCTCGGAGGGCTCGACCGCCTCGGAGGGCTCGACCGGGGGCGGATCCCTGCTCGTGTTCGACGAGATCGACGCCGGCATCGGGGGACACACCGCCCGCGCGGTCGGCGAGCACCTGCGGGCGCTCGCCGAGGGGCGCCAGATCCTCTGCATCACGCACCTCCCGCAGGTGGCGGCGATGGCCGCGCGTCACTTCACGATCGTCAAGGACTCGAACGCGGTGCCGGCGCGCACGACGGTGTCGAGGCTGGACGGGGCCAGCGTCGTCGGCGAGCTCGTCCGGATGCTCGGCGCCGACGAGGGCGACCGGGCCGCGAGCCGTCACGCCCGGCAGCTGCTGCGCGCGGCCTGACCTCCGCAAAGCGGGCTTGCGGGGCTGGCCCCCGGGGTGGCGAGCCCGCCTGGATCCGACACGAGGCTGGTCACCCAGATCCCGAGCCCACGCGGACGAGTCCCGCCTTGCGCCGGCGACGTCCCCGAGAATGCCGCGTGCCGGCCCTCGCGACATGCACGATCTGACAATTCAGCCGCGGCCGGGCGACCGTGTCAGATCGCGCATGTGGCACGTGCACCGTCTGCCACGGTCGCCGCTTTCTCACTCTGGTGGCAGGTCATGCAGGTCCTCTGCTCCAGGGACGCACGAAACCCCTACAGCGCGGTCCGCTCTTCTCACATGCTCCAGCTCTTCTCGGAGCTGTCGGCCCGCGCCTTCACGCCGGCGACGCCACGGCGACGCCACTGCGACCTGCATGACGCGTCACCGGAGCGACTCCGGCAGGACCGTGACGTACTAGGCGTGTGGGGCATGCGTTCTATGTCACGGTCGAGCTGGACCTCCCCGATTGTCGTGGTACGCATGCTTACGCGCCGCTGTGGACGCCGATCCCGGGGGCGAACCGGCTCCTTACCGGGCGCCTGCGACGCTCTACGGGTGCCGCCCTTCGTGGTGTCGGCTCGTCTTCGGCCACCGGCCACGCTCCTCCAGCCGGCGCCTTTCCCGGCGCCGGCCGCCCCGCCAGGAGCCCACTGAGCCACCGACCCGTCGCCCGGCCGAACAGCGCGAGGTTTAGATAGCGGTGCAGCGGGATATCAAGAAATTGTCAGTCGGCCGAGTTTCCGTAGCTCGGTCGTCAGCGCGAGGGAGATTTGGTTGTCCGTGCACTCAGCTTCGACAACGCTGTGCTTGGTTAGGCGTCGGCGGGTCGAGGCGAGGGTTTGCGTGGCGGTGCTGCTGAGCGTCGCCGCGATGCTCCTTATGCCGGTTTGGCCGGCGTCCGCCGCCGGACTTACGTCCGCGGTTTCGAACGCCACCGGGAGCACGATTCCGGCCGTCGCGCAAGCATCGGGAACGGTCGCGTCCGTGGCGAACTCCGCGGCTCCGGTCGCGCCCGTGGCGCAGGCAGCGGCGCCCGTGGCGAATGCGGCGACGCCGGTCGCGCAGGCGGCGGCTCCGGCCGCGTCGGTAACGCAGACCGTGACGAAGGCGGCGGCTCCGGTCGCGCAGGCGACGGCTCCGGTCACGCAGGCGACGGCTCCGGCCGCGTCGGTAACGCAGGCCGTGACGAAGGCGGCGGCGCCGGTCGCGCAGGCGACGGCTCCGGCCGCGAAGGCCGTGGCTCCCGCGGCGCCCGTGGTGCAGACCGTGGCGAAGGCCGCGACTCCCGCCGCGCCGGTAGCGCAGACGGTGGCGAAGGTGGCGGCGCCGGTCGCGGCGGCGCCGGTGGCGCAGACGGTGGCGAAGGTGGCGGCGCCGGTCGAGCAGGCGGCGGCGCCGGTCGCAAAGGCCGCGGCTCCGGCGGCGCCCGTGGTGCAGACGGTGACCAAGGCTGCTGCTCCTGTGGTGCAGGCTGTGGCGCCTGTGACGCAGACTGTCGCGAAGGTGGCGGCGCCGGTCGCGCAGGCGGTCGCTCCCGTAGCGCAGACGGTGACTAAGGCTGCTGCTCCTGTGGTGCAGGCTGTGGCGCCTGTGACGCAGACTGTCGCGAAGGTGGCGGCGCCGGTCGCGCAGGCGGTCGCTCCGGTAGTGCAGACGGTGACCAAGGCTGCCGTTCCTGTGGTGCAGGCGGCGGCGCCGGTCGTCCAGACCGAGACCAAGGCCGCCGCTCCTGTGGTGCAGACGGTGACCAAGGCCGCCGCTCCTGTGGTGCAGGCGGCGGCGCCGGTCGTCCAGACCGTGACCAAGGCCGCCGCTCCTGTGGTGCAGACCGTGACCAAGGCCGCCGCTCCTGTGGTGCAGACGGTGACCAATGCCGCCGTTCCTGTGGTGCAGGCGGCGGCGCCGGTCGTCCAGACCGTGACCAAGGCCGCCGCTCCTGTGGTGCAGGCCGCGGCGCCGGTCGTCCAGACAGTGGCCAAGACGGTCGCTCCGGTCGCGCAGGCGGTGGCACCCGTGACCCAGGCCGTGACGCCGGTCGTGCAGAACGTGACGCGGCCGTGACGCCGGTCGTGCAGACCGTGACGCCGATCGTGCAGGCCGTGGCGCCTGTCACGCGGGCCGTGACGCCGGTCGTGCAGAACGTGACGCAGGCCGTGACGCCGATCGTGCAGGCCGTGGCGCCCGTCACGCAGGCCGTGGCGCCTGTCGTGCAGACGGTGACCAAGGCGGCCGGCCCCGTGGCGCAAGCGATCGCCCCCGTGACTCAGGCGCCGGTCCCGGCTACGACGGCGAAGACGCGCGCCGGTGCGTCCGCCCCGACGACGGGAACCGGCGCCGGCGCTGGTGGCGTCGCCCCGAAGGCCGAGCCGGTGCCCGTGCCGAGCCCGTCCACGGCGCCCGCCACGACGGCTACTCCGTCCCACTCGGAGGCGCCGGCGGGCGGCACGGTCGCGCCCAACGGGACGGACGCCAACTCTCCTCAGCCGACCCTGACCGGCCCCGCGACGAGGCCCGAACGCTATCCGGCACCCGTGGCCGGCGCGCATCGCCTGGCGCCGATGAACGAGAGTGCCTACCCAGCGACGGTGACGGAGCTGTCGTCGCCGGGGCTCGTCGGCGTCGGCGCTGCTCCCAGGGCCTCGAGGGGCCTCCACCGGGCGACGAGCACGAAGAATCACGCCCCGAGTAATCCGGCGCCGCTCGCGCCGTTCGGGGCAGTGTCTGGAAACGGCGGCGATAGCGCCAGCAGCGGCGTGGCCGGGGGTTCGTCCGGCGCCGCGGAGCTTTACTCGCACACACTCGCGGGCGGGCCCAGTGCCACGCTCGCGTTGCGCACAGGTGCGCAGCGGCGTGTTGCGGCGCCGTTCCTCCTCTTGCTAGAGCGGCCTGGCTAAGACCGAGTCGGTCCCCAGGTAGTGGCAGCCGGGCCTGAGCCCGGGTGCATCTCATCTAGCAATAGGAGAACGAACTCATGTCACGCTCTTGTTTGGCGTTGGCTGAGATCCGGCGGCGTGGCGCATCGGCCCACTTCGCCGGGGAGCGACGCCGGTTCGACGGTCGGTTGCGCCGCGGACCGCGCCCCCTGCCCAGTGCAGTCTCGGCCACGAAATACGCCGCCGTGCTGGTGGTGGTGGCGGCGATGATGGTCATGGCCGCTGAGCCGGCCCAGGCGCTCGCCTCGTCGGGGCGGAACGCTCAAACCGGCCGGCAGGCGAATCCCGCTAACCCGGTCATGCTGGCACCCGGAAGCGGCTACGAAGGCGGGACTGCGGCGAGCGAAGTCCGCTCGCTACAGCGTCGCCTCGACCGCGAGGGATACTCGGCCGGGGCAGTGGATGGGCGTTATGGCCTAAGGACCGAGAACGCCGTGAGGAGGTTTCAGATGGCGCGCGGTCTGCGCGTGGACGGCATCGCCGGACCGCTGACGCTCGCAGCGCTGCGCTCGACGGTGCTGTATCCGGGCGCGGGCTATGCCGGCGCCGAGGCCGGCCAGGTCCGCGGGCTCCAGCGCCAGCTTCGCCGGGATGGGTTCAACCCGGGACCGATCGATGGTCGCTACGGACCTCTCACCGAGGGTGCAGTGCGCGGCTTTCAGAAAGCGCATGGCCTGCATGTCGACGGGATCGCGGGCCCTCACACGTTCGGCGCACTGAAGCGCATCGGGGGCGAGCGCCGGCCGTCGGCGCCTGCCAGCCCTCCCGTAAACCGAACACGGCCCTCGCGCCATCGTCCGCACCGGACTCAGTCGCCGTCGCATCCAGGCGCATCCCATCCTGCTCGGCCGAGGAGCCGGGCCGCTGGACACCGCAGCCGGACCAGCCGTACCGGTGGAGCTTCATCGCCGCTGGCATTCGTCCTCGTCGGGCTGCTCGCCCTCGCGGCGCTCGCGAGTGGCGTGTGGCTCATCGATCGCCGCCGGCGTAAGCGGCTGGTGGCCGCGGTGCCGCCCGCCGACGCGATAACGATGTCCCCGACGGTGGCCGCAGACGACGAGGAGGCTCTGTCTCGCCCGGCGGATAGCTCGCCTGGCAACGGAGCAGAGTCCGAAGAGGCCGAAGATGTCCCTGCCCCCGTTTACGGTCCCGAGCAGATCGAGGACCTCGCAGCAGCCGAGCTCGCGTTCCGTGACGCTGACGAGCACGGCGATCCAGCAGCAGCCGTCAACCTTGGCGTCCTACTCGAGCACCGAGGCGACACGCCGGGCGCGGAAGCGGCGTACCGCAGGGCCGACGCAAGGGGTAGTGCCGACGGTGCTTTCAACCTGGCTGGATTGCTCCTTGAGGAGGGCGACTTGGAGGGGGCGATCGCTGCCTATCAACGTGCCGACGAGCGCGGGGATGCGGCGGCGGCCGCGACGCTCGGGCTGGTGTTCTTAGAACAGGACGACGAGGACGCGGCGTACGACGCGTACAGCCGAGCCGACGAGCGAGGTGATGCGGCAGCCGCGGTGAACCTCGGTGTGCTGCGCGAGCATCGGGGTGACTTGGCGGGCGCCGAGGCGGCATACGGCCGGGCGGATCGGCGGGGCAGCGCGGACGGCGCGTTCAATCTGGGGGCACTATTCGAGCAACGCGGTGACCTCGCCAGCGCCACTGCGGCCTATCAACGCGCCGATCAGCGCGGCGATGCTGGAGCGGCGATCAGGCTCGGGATGTTGCTCGAGCGCGAGCACGACTACGCCGGGGCACTGCGGGCATACGACCGGGCGCAGAGATCCGATCGGTCGGAGATCGCTGAGCTCGCCCGGTCGCGGGCGCAAGCCCTCGCGTTTGGACTGAGCCTCGCCGAGAAGGATCAGGCATGAGCCGTCCACCAAACGGGTCGTCAGCGGCAGCGGTAATGAGTGTGCCCCAACCGCCAGCCGAGCCCGACCTAGGCGTGCGGGTGCTGATCGCGGACGCCGACGGGCTCGCCCGGGGCATGATGCGGTCCGCCCTGGCCAACGGCGAGCGAATCGCCGTCGTGCATGCGGCCGCGAACGGGCGCGAGGCCCTCGAGCTGGCCCGCTACTACCAGCTCTCGGTCGCGATCGTCGACACCGTCGTGCCGCCCAGGGGCGCCGTGGAGTTGGTGGAGAGACTCTTGCTCGAGGCCCCCGGTCTGCGGGTATTGACGATGTCCGTCGACGATCACTCGACTGCGATCGCGGCGTTGCGGGCCGGGGCCGTCGGGCACATCGACAAGGGTGGCACCGAGCCAGACCGGATCGCGGAGCTGGTCGCCCGAGCGGCGGACGGCGAGGTGATCGTCTCGCACCGGCTGATGCCCGCTCTGCTCGACGCGCTGCGAGAGGCTCCGGCCTCTGGCTGGAGGCCGCTCCGCAGCCGATTGACGACGCGTGAATGGGAAATCGTCGAGTTGCTTGGGGAGGGCGCCACCACCCAGCGGATGGCGGACCGGCTGGTGCTCTCGCCGTTGACGGTGTACAGCCATACCAAGAGCATCCTGCGCAAGCTCGGCGTGAACTCGCGGCGGGAGGCCGTAATCGCGGCAGAACGTCTTCGACGGGAGGAGGCGCTGATCCCAGCCCGACTTTGATCATTCCCGCGTCGGCCCGCTACATAGAAGAACGCACTTTGCGCGGCGCTCCCAGCGTCCGACGCGGTCGCTACCTTCAGATCGTCCAGACCCCACTACACTCGGGAAACGAGCTGATGCCTTCAGGCGAGACGCGATTCATCTTCATAACCGGCGGGGTCGTGTCCTCGCTTGGCAAGGGAATCGCCGCCGCATCGATCGGCCGGTTGCTGGTTTCCCGCGGGCTCGACGTCCAGCTGCAGAAGTTCGATCCCTACATCAACGTCGACCCGGGCACGATGTCGCCTTACCAGCACGGCGAGGTGTTCGTGACCGAGGATGGTGCCGAGACCGACCTCGACCTCGGTCACTACGAGCGTTTCACCGACGCCAATACGAGCCGCGCGTCGAACGTGACTGCCGGTGGCATCTACAACACCGTGATCCGGCGGGAGCGCCGCGGCGACTACCTCGGCGCCACGGTTCAGGTCGTCCCGCACATAACCGACGAGATCAAGCAGCGGATCAAGCTGATGGCGGAGGCCACCGACGTCGACTTCGTGATCACCGAGATCGGCGGGACCGTTGGCGACATCGAGTCGCTGCCGTTCCTGGAGGCGATCCGCCAGTTCCCTGTCGACGTGGGCCGGCGCCGGTGCATGTTCATCCACCTGACGCTGGTCCCGTACATCGGACATGCGGGCGAGCTGAAGACCAAGCCGACCCAACACTCGGTCAACGAGCTGCGGCGCATCGGTATCGCGCCGGACATGATCATCGCCCGCTCGGAGTCGGAGCTAGGCGACGACATCCGGCGCAAGATCGCGCTGTTCGCGAGCCTGCCGGTGGAAGCCGTCGTATCGGCGTTCGACGTGCCCGACATCTACCGGGTTCCGCTCGTCTTCCACAAGGAGGGCGTCGATGACTTCGTCCTCAGAGAGCACTTCGGGATCGAGGCGCCGGAGCCCGATCTGAGCGACTGGGAGGACATCACCCGGCGCTCGAGTGAGGCGACCGAGAGCGTCCGGATCGCGCTCGTCGGCAAGTACGTCCGGCTGGAGGACGCCTACCTATCAGTGGTGGAGGCGCTCAGACACGCGGGGACGCACCACGGGGCCAAGGTCGAGGTCGACTGGATCGACTCCGAGGAGGTGAGCGATCCAGCCGTCGCCGCGCGCCTGGACCAGGCGAGCGGGATCCTGATCCCGGGCGGGTTCGGCGGCCGGGGGATCGAGGGCAAGATCCGCGCGGCCCAGATCGCCCGCGAGAAGAAGATCCCGTACCTCGGTATCTGCCTGGGCATGCAGCTCGCGGTTTGCGAGTTCGCCCGTCACATCGCCGGAATGGAGGGCGCCAACTCGACCGAGTTCGACCTCGAGACGCCGTACCCGGTAATCGACCTCCTTCCCGAGCAGAAGGAGATCGCCGACATGGGCGGGACGATGCGCCTGGGCGCGGACCCGGTCAAGCTCCACGCCGGCACACGCATCCGCGAGCTGTACGCCGAGCCCGTCGTGTACGAGCGCCACCGGCATCGTTACGAGGTCAACAACCACCTGCGCCGCCGGCTCGAGGCGGTCGGTCTGGTGTGCTCGGGCACCTCGCCTGACGAAAGGCTCGTAGAGGCAATCGAGCTTCCCGCCGATCAGCATCCGTTCTTCGTCGCCTCCCAGTACCACCCCGAGTTCAAGTCGCGCCCCGAGCGGCCCGCGCCGCTGTTCCGCGAGTTCGTCGGGGCCGCGCTGGAGCACGCTGGACGGACCGTCGCGGCCGCGCAGGCCGGCAACGGCTCCGGGCAGGGCGGCAACGCGCCCGCACAGACCGGCGAGGGCGCCCCGGCGCACGCCGCCACGAGGTGAGGCGCACCACCGACGCCGAGCGCGAGCGGCTCCACGAGACGTTCGCGGCGTTGTGCCGGATCGAAAGCCCCTCGGGGCGTGAGCGGGCATGCGCGGACTGGATCACGAGCGAGTTGCGGGGGATGGGTCTCGAGGCCGACGAGGACGATGCCGGCACGCGGGTCGGCTCGGACGCGGGCAACCTGCTCGCGCGCATCCCAGGCACCGGGCCGGACAGCATCCTTCTCTGCGCCCACATGGACACCGTGCCTCTGACGGCGCCCGTCGAGCCGCTCCGGGTCGACGGCGGCTGGGAGAACGCCGGCGACGGAATCCTCGGCGCCGATAACAAGTCCGCCGTGGCGGTGATCCTCGAGCTCGCGAGGCGCGTCACTTCGGCGCCCGAGCCGCCCGAGATCGGCATCGAGCTGCTGTTCACGATCTGCGAGGAGGTGTCGCTGCGCGGCTCAAAGGCGTTCGACGCGAGCCGCCTCGACAGCCGGTTCGGGTACGTCTTCGACCACGCGACCCCGATCGGCGAGATCGTGCTCGCCTCGCCCACCCACCATCGGATCGACGCCGAGCTTCGCGGCCGCGCCGCCCATGCGGGCGTCCGCCCCGAGGTCGGCCGCAGCGCGATCGCGGCCGCGGCGAGCGCGATCGCGGCGATGCGGCTCGGCCGCCTTGACGCCGACACGACTGCAAACGTCGGCACGATCGAGGGTGGGACCGCGATCAACGTGATCCCAGAGCGCTGCCAGATCGTGTCCGAGGTGCGAAGCCTCGACCGCGACCGTGCCGAGACCGTCGCCACCGAGATGATCGATCACCTTCAGGAGGCGGCCGACGCCGCCGAGTGCGATCTCGACGTGACCGTCCAGCGCGGGTTCGAGGGCTACCGGATCCGCCCCCGCGCGATCGAGGTTGCGGTTGCCGAGCAGGCGCTGCGTGCCTGCGGCTACGAGCCCAAGCACATCGTCACCGGGGGCGCATCCGACGCGAACACCCTACGAGTGGCCGGCTTCCCGTGCGTGTGTCTCGCGGACGGGACCGAGCACAACCACGAGCCCACCGAGCGGATCAGCGTCGACGCGCTCGAGGGGTTGTTCGAGCTCGCGCTCGCGGTCGTCGACGAGGCTGGCCGGGCGCTCGCCGCCGGCGAGGTTGCGGCGACGTGACCAAACCGGCCGAGCTGCTCGGGGGCGAGGTGAAGTGGGAGGGACGCGTGATTCGCGCCGGCGTCGAACGCTACCGGCACGCCGACGGAGTCGAGGTCACCCGCGACAAGGTCTGGCATCCGGGCGCGGTGGGGATCATCGCGCTCGACGATCAGTGCGTGTGGCTGACCCGGCAGCCTCGCGAGGTGATCGGGGCGTCAGCCTCGCTCGAGATCCCCGCCGGCAAGCTGGACGTACCCGGAGAGGCACCGCTCGAGACGGCCAAGCGGGAGCTCGCGGAGGAGATCGGAAAGCGCGCCGAGCGCTGGGAGGAGCTGTTCGTCTTCTACACGAGTCCGGGGTTCAGCGACGAGCGCGTTTGGCTGTTTGTCGCGACAGGGTTGTCGGACGTCCCGGCGGTTGGGGGCGACGAGGACGAACGGATTGAGATCCTGCCGTGGCCTCTGGCGAGGCTGGACGAGGCGATCTCGGCGTGCGAGGACTCAAAGACGCTCATCGCGCTGCTGTGGCTCGCGTCGCGACCGGGCGCCGGTCCCGACCCCTCCGATCGATCATGAGCATCCGCGAGGAGGCGGCCGTGGGTTTCCAGCAGGGAGCCGACGCCTACGAGCGGGGCCGGCCCGGTTACTCGCCTGAGGTGGTGGAGTGGTTGTGGCAGGAGCTGCGACTCGGGACGGGACGGACGGTGATCGACGTCGCCGCCGGCACCGGCAAGCTGACTCGCGAGCTCGTGCGAAGCGGTGCGAACGTGATCGCGGTCGAGCCCGTCCCTGCGATGCGCGCCGTGCTCGAGCAGGTCGTGCCCGACGCCCGAGCGCTCGACGCAACCGCGGAAGCGCTCCCGATCGAAGACGGCGCGGTCGATGCGATCACGGTCGCGTCGGCGTTCCACTGGTTCGACGGCCCGGCGGCGGTAGGAGAGTTCCACCGCGTGCTCCGGCCCGGCGGCAGGCTTGCGCTGCTGTGGAACCGCCGCCGGAGCGATCAACAGATCCACCGGGCCGTTGACGAGATCATCGGCCCGCATCGTCGCCGGACGCCGAGCCACCACCGCGGTGAATGGCGCGAACCGCTGGAGTCAGGCGGGCTATTCGCGGCGGTGGCGGAGCGGCAGGTTCCGTTCGAGCAGGTCCTCGACGCGGACGGATTCGTCGATCGGTTCAGCTCGATCAGCTACGTCGCGGCGCTCCCCGACGGCGAGCGCGAGCGAGTCCTCGAACGCCTCCGGGCGGCCGCTGCCACCGCGGACCAACCGATCCGGCTGGGCTACACCGCGGAGGTGTACGTGTACGGGCGCGTGGACTAGAGGCCGGGAGGAGCCCCGGCATGGGCCCCGAATACCCGGGGCATGGCAACCACGCACACGATCGAGGGCACTAGCCGGATCACCGATCTGACTTTCGACTTTCTCGGGTACCTCGAGCTGGAGCGCGGGCTGTCGCGGAACACCCTCGAGGCCTACCGCTCAGATCTCCAGCAGTACGGCGAGTTCGTCGGGCGCCACCACCTCGACCCGCTCGAGGTCAACACCGTCGACCTGATGGAGTTCATCTCGGAGCTTGCCACCGGGAGCCCCGAGCGTCCCGCCGCGGCGCCGGCGACGCTCCAACGCAAGATCGCCTGCCTGCGCTCGTTCTACCGCCACCTGCGCCGCGAGCAGGTCATCGAGCGCGATCCCGCCTCCGAGCTTCGTGCGCCGCGCTCGCGGGCGCGGCTGCCCAACGTCCTCAGCCGCGACGAGGTCCGGCGCCTGCTCGAGCAGCCTCGCGGGACGAGCCCCGCGGCGCTCCGCGATCGTGCGCTGCTCGAGACGATGTACGCGTGCGGGCTCCGAGCGTCCGAGGCGATCGGACTTGAGCTGTCCGAGCTCGATCTCGACTCAGGGATCCTCAGAGCGCGCGGGAAGGGCTCGAAGGAGCGGATCGTCCCGATCGGCGGCAAGGCGGTCGACGCGCTCACCGCCTATCTCGAGAAGGGGCGGCCGCAACTCGTCGGGATACGCCCGGAGCCGCGTGTGTTCGTGAACCTCCGCGGCGGCGGACTCACGCGCCAGGGCCTGTACAAGATCGTCCGCCGCCACGCGCGGACCGCCGGGCTCGAGCACCGGATGAGTCCCCACACCCTCCGCCACACGTTCGCTACGCACCTCCTGACCGGCGGTTGCGACCTGCGTTCGCTCCAGGAGATGCTCGGCCACGCGGATATCGGCACGACCCAGATCTACACGCACCTGTCGACCGAGCGGCTGCGGGACGTGTACTTCGAGGCCCACCCGCGGGCGCAGATCGCACCGTCGGACGAGTAGGGCGGCGACCGGCGCATCCACGCGCCCTGCCGCGGATCCCGGGACCGTCGTACAGTCCTGGGCGTGGGGATCGCACACCTCGAAGACGTGCCCGCGCGCGACCGCAGCGCCGGGCATCTGCAGGCCCGGTGGACGATGGTCGGCGCCGCGGCCGGCTGCGTGAATGTCGGCGTACGCCGGATTCAGCTGCCCGCGGGAGGCTGGTCGACCCCGGCGCACGAGCACGGGCGAGAGGAGGAGATCTTCTACGTGCTCGGGGGGCGCGGGCTCTCCTGGCAGGCGGGTGTGGCCTCGGAGATCCGCGGGGGCGACTGCATCGTGTACCTCGCCGGCGCCGGCGCGCACACGCTGCATGCGCTCGAGCCGCTCGACGTGCTCGCGTTCGGCGAGCGCGTCGAAGACGAGAACGTCGGCTTCCCCAGGCTTGGAATGTCGTACGTCGGCAGTCGCCTTGTCGGCTCGCTCCCGGGATCGATCGATGGGCTCGCGACCCAGTTCGTCCTCGAGTCCCAGCTCGGCCCGCCTCCGCTCCCCGAGGGTGAGCCGGCGCCACGGCCACCCACGATCGTCAACGTAGAGGACGTCGAGCCCGTCACCGTCGAGCGTTCCCGGGTGGTCCGGGCGCGCCGCAATCTCGGTCGGGCCGCCCGCTCGGTCACGACGGGGGTCCAGCATGTGGAGGTCGCGCCGGGCAAGGAGTCGGCGCCGGCGCACTGCCACTCGCTCGAGGAGGAGATCTTCGTGATCCTCGACGGCGACGGCGTGCTCGTGCTGTGCGGGCAGTCGGCGCAGGGCGGTGCGGGCCGAGGCGACGAGGAGACGCCGGTCCGTGCGGGTCACGTGATCTCGCGGCCGGCGGGGACCGGGGTCGCGCACATGTTCCGGGCCGGCGACTCCGGGCTCACCTATCTCGCGTACGGGATGCGCCACTCCGGCGACGTCTGCTACTACCCGCGCTCGGACAAGATCGCCTTCCGTGGGCTGGGGCTGGTCGGGCGGCTGGAGCGGCTCGACTATTGGGACGGCGAGGGTTGACCACGTGGGCGACGTCGGGCGCGCCGACGCGCCGAGCCGGTGACCGCCAGCTGCCGCCGCACCTGCTGCAGCCCATGAGAGACATCTAGCACTCAAGAACGCGAGCGACCGTGCCCGAACTGCCGGAAGTCGAGACGATCCGCCGCCAGCTGGCGCCCCACCTGGAGGGGCGGACGATCGTCGAGGCGCAGATCCTCGATCCGAGGTGGACTCGCCCGGACCCGCCGGCGGCCGTCGAGGCGGAGCTCGCCGGCGCGGCCGTCGAGCGGATCGGCCGCGCCGGCAAGTACCTGATCTGGTCGCTGACCGGCGAGCGGTTCCTGCTCCAGCACCTGCGGATGACCGGCACGCTCTTGTTCGACCCCGGCGTCCCGCCGCCGCACACCCACGTGCTGCTCGAGTTCGACGACGGCCACCGCCTCGTGTACGTCGACCCGCGGCGCTTCGGCACCGGCCATCTGGTCCACGGCGAAGCGGCCCGCGACGAGTACCTCAAGTCCCGGATCGGGATCGAGCCGCTCACGCCCGAGTTCACCGCCGCGCACCTGCGCGAGCTCGCCCGAGGGCGGACCGCTCCGGTCAAGGCGTTCGTGCTCGACCAGCGCCACATAGCCGGCGTCGGCAACATCTACGCCGACGAGGCGCTGTTCCGGGCAGGAATCCATCCGCTGCGGCCGGCCGGGCGCCTCAGGTACGCCGATTGGGAGCGCGTCCGCGAGGGCATCGAGGATGCGCTGAGCGCCGGCATCGCCGCAAAGGGGGCCTCGATCGACGACTTCCGCCATGTCGACGGGGCCCGAGGCTCGTTCCAGGATCAGTTCCTGGTCCACCGCCGCGCCGGGGAGCCCTGCCCGCGATGCGGCCACACGATCCGGAAGATCGTCGTGGGCGGGCGCGGGACGTACGTCTGCGAGCACTGCCAGCGCAAGCCGCGAGCCACGGCCGCGAGCGCGCGCCGGCGAACGGAACCGCGCGAACCCGTCGGGTCGCGCTAAGCCGCGATCAGCTCGCTGAGCCGTCCGGCGCGGTCGGCAGCGAGCAGTTCGTTGAACCCGCCGATCGACTCGTTGCCGATCAGGATCTGCGGGAAGGTGAACATCCCGGTACGCGTCACCAGCTCGGCACGACCGTCCGGATCGCGTGCCAGATTGATCTCCTCATATTCGATGCCGCGCTTGGCGAGGAGCGCCTTGGCCCGAATGCAGAACGGGCAGGCGTCAGTGGTGTACATGGTGACCAGCCGCATAACTTCATTAAGTATAGCCCGGGGGCGGCGATGGCCGGTTCGCTGAGAACCGAGGCGATCGTGCTCCGCTCGATCCGGTACGGCGAGGCGGATCGGGTGCTGCACCTATTCACGCCGGGACACGGCCGGGTGTCGGCGATCGCCAAGGGAGTGCGGCGAGCCCGCAGCCGGTTCGGGGCTCGGCTCGAGCCGTTCTTCCACATCCGCGTGATCCTCCACCAAGGCCGTAGCGACCTGCACACGGTTACGAGCGTCGACACCGTCGCGGCGCACGCCTCGCTGCGCGATCATGCCGCGACACTGGACGCCGCCGCGCGCGCGTGCGATGCCGTCGGCCGTCTGTTCGAGACCCCGGATCCGCACCCCGAGGTGTTCCGCCTGCTCGCAAACGAGCTGGCGCTGCTGGATATCGACGCCGGCAATGCCCGGCCCGCGAACGGGCTCGCGTTTCGGCTGAAGCTGCTGCTCGTCGCCGGCATCCTGCCTCAGCTCGGATCCTGCGCGGGCTGCGGCGAATCTGAGCATTTGCAGGGCTTTTCCGCTTCTCTGGGCGGGGTCGTGTGCAACTCGTGCGAGGCGGCCGCGTTTCCCCTCTGTCAAGAGGCCCACAGCTTCCTGGTCGGCGCGCTGGGCCGGCCGCTTGCGCAGGCGCCCGATGCCTCCGAGTTCGCGCTGGCGCAGGCGGAGCGCGCGATCATCGAAACCGCCGAGCACCACGCGCAGGTGCGGCTGCGGCCGCTCGTGGGCGCGAATCGGGGCCACGCAGCGGTCCCGGGCTTCGTGGCCGGGCCTGCCTGAGGCGCCGGCGCACGGCGGTGGTGCGGGTCGCGTGGGGAGGGTGGCTGGCGGGGAGGACGGCGCCGGCGGGGTGCGACTCGGGCCGGGGGTGCGAGTCGGGCCGGGGGTGCGAGTCGGGCCGGGGGTGCGAGTCGGGCCGGGGGTGCGGGTCGGGCCGGGGCGAGTCGGCTCGGTGGCGGTGGCCGCCGGATGTAAAACGTGCCAAGGCCCCTCACGTCGCAGCCGCCGAGTGCACATAAGCATCCCCACGATGCTTATGTGCACACAGCGGGACCGCGTGAACCCGCCTTGTCACGCTTTACATAACGGGGATCACGTGCGGTCGCCGATGCTCTTGACGGTGGCCGCGTGCCGGGTGCCGTGTTTCGGATGCGCGGACCGCGACGGCGAGGGGGATTGCCGGCGCGGCTCGCTGGTGAGGATCGCCGGCGCCGCCGGCATGAAGTGCGGACGGCGACCAGGTGACGGGCCCTGACCGACAAACAGACCGCGCAATCCGGCAACGCCTTCGTCACAACTCGCCTCACCGCCGAAGCCCGCTGTCAGAATCGAGAGACGATGCGCGATCAGGTTCTCAGCTCCGCCACCGGCCAGCCGTCTGGCCCCGTGGCGTCCGCGTTCGCGGAACGGATCCGCACCCGTGAGGAGCGGGAGCTGTCGCCGCTCGCGACGCTGTCGTATCCGGCCGACCGCCAAAGCCCCGAGCCTGACTGCGGTCTGAGAACGCCGTTTCAGCGCGACCGCGATCGGATCGTCCACTGCAAGGCGTTCCGCCGCCTCAAGCACAAGACGCAGGTGTTCGTCGCCCCCGCCGGCGATCACTACCGCACGCGGCTGACCCACACGCTCGAGGTCACGCAGATCTCCCGCACGGTGGCGCGGGCGCTCCGCCTCAACGAGGATCTGGTCGAGGCGATCGGCCTCGGCCACGACCTGGGCCACCCGCCGTTCGGGCACGTGGGCGAGGACGCACTCGATCGGTGTCTGCAGCAAACATTCGGCCTGTCGTTCAAGCACCACGAGCACTCATTGCGGGTCGTCGACTCGCTCGAGCGCGACGGCGCCGGTCTGAACCTGACCGCGCCCGTCCGCGATGGGATCCTCGGCCACTCGGGCCGGGCGCAGGAGCCGGCGACGCTCGAGGGCAGGATCGTCCGGCTGATGGACCGCGTGGCGTACATCAACCACGACATCGACGACGCGGTCCGCGCCGGCCTCCTCACCCCGGACGACCTCCCGCAAACTCCGATCGAGATCCTCGGCGACACGGGATCACGCCGGATCGACACGCTCGTGCACGACCTGGTCGAGAACTCGGAGCAGCGCGGCGACATCGTCCAGGGGGAGACGATCGGTGGCGCGATGGCCGAGCTGCGGGCATGGATGTTCGAACGAGTCTACCTCGGGCCCGAGGCCACGCGCGAGCACATCAAGATCCGAGCCGTGGTCAAGTCGCTGTTCGACTACTACTGCGCTCACCCGGACGAAATCCCCCACTCAATCCCGCCCGGCGGCGTGCCGCGTCGCGTCACCGACTATCTCGCCGGCATGACCGACCGGTTCTGCATCCGCACGTTCGAGGCGCTGAGCGTGCCGGTGGCGTTCGCGCCATGACCCCGTGACCCGGTTCACGGCCGACTCGCGCGATCGCGTCCGCGACGCGGTCGACATGCTCGCCGTGGTCTCCGACCACACCGAGCTTCGTCGCTCTGGCACAACCGAGTACGTCGGCCGCTGCCCGTTTCACGACGAGCGGACGCCGTCCTTCGGCGTCAACCCGATCGACAAGGTCTACTACTGCTTCGGCTGCCAGGAGTCGGGCGACGTGTTCAAGTTCGTGATGGAGACGGAGGGGCTCGACTTCCCGGGAGCGCTCCAGACGCTCGCCGACCGCTTCGGCGTCGAGCTCCAGACCGAGGACGAGGACCCGCAGGCGGCCCAGCGTCGGCAACGCCGCCAGCGTCTCCACCAGCTGCTCGGCCGGGCCGCGGCGTACTACGCCCGCTACCTGTGGGACGCGCGGGAGGCCACCGCGGCTCGCGAATACCTGAGCGGGCGCGGCCTGCGCGAGGAGACGCTCCGCGAGTTCCGCGTCGGCTATGCGCCGAGCGCCTGGGACCGGATCCTGACCGCCTCGCGTCGCGCCGGCTTCAGCGACGAGGAGCTGCTGGCCGTGGGGCTTGCGCAGCGCTCCCAGAACCGACCGGGCCAGATCTACGACCGGTTCCGCGAGCGGATCATGTTCCCGTCCACCGACGCCCGGGGAAACGTGATCGGGTTCGGCGCGCGCGCGATGCGCGACAACCAGCGCCCCAAGTATCTGAACACCGCCGAGGGCGAGCTGTACCACAAGCGGAGGGTGCTATTCGGCCTCGATCGCGCGCGCGCCGCCGCGGCCCGCATCGGGAGCGTGATCCTGGTCGAGGGCTACACCGACGTGCTCGCCCTGCATCAGGCCGGCCTGAACAACGCGGTCGGGATCATGGGGACCGCGTTGACCGAGGAGCAGATCTCAGAGCTCGAGCGCCTCGCCAAGGTGCTCGTCCTGTGCCTCGACGCCGACCGCGCCGGCCAGGACGCGATGCTCCGCGCCGCCCAGCTGACCAACAACCGAAACCTGGAACTCAGGGTGGTGCCACTGCCCGAAGGGTCCGATCCGGCCGAGCTGATCGAGCGCGCGGGCGCCGATGCACTGCGCGAACTCGTGGCGGCCTCGGTTCCGTTCGTGAAGTTCCACGTCGAGCGGATCCTCGAAAGCAACGACCTGAGCAGCGCAGAGGGCCGCGATCGCGCGTTCGCGCAGTTGCAGCCGGCGCTGAGGGACCTGCCGAAGAACGCGTTCGGACAGGACCTCCTACGGCGCGTCGCGGGCAAGCTCGAGTTGTCCGAGGCGCGGCTGGCGACGCTGATCGAAAGCGCGACCCCGCGAGGTATCGCGCCGTCGGCCGGCGCCGCCCGGAACGGGACCACTGGCACGCCGAGCAACCGAGGCGACTCGCTCGATCAGGGCGTCCGCGCCGAGCGCACGTTCCTGGCGCTGTGCATCGCGATCCCCCAGGCAGGCGCTCGAACCCTGTTCGAGATCGATCTCGAACAGCTGATCACGAGCGAGCTGATGCGACGGGCCGCCCGCCACCTCGCCGGCCGCACTCAATCACCGCTCGCCGATCTGCCCCCGGACGACGAGGACCTGGCGAGGACCGTCGCCGGCCTCGTCGAGGAAGCCGGACGCGCCGGCCACGTCACCGACGACCAGCTCGAGCACGCCCGCCTCCTGCTCGAGCAGGCCAGGATCGATCGCGCGATCCGCCGTGCCAAGTCCGAGGGGGGGACCGGGATCGCCGAGCTCGCGCGCGAGCGCGAGGCCGTGATGGCGGCCCGCCGGACGGTCTACGCGCGGCTCGAGAAGGCTGTTTGATCGGGCGCGCCCGCCCGGCCCGTCCGTCCGTCCGTCCGCCCCGTCCGTCCGTCCGTCCGTCCGCCCGGCTCGTCCGCCCGCCCGTCCGTCCGTCCGGCCGCCCGGCTCGTCCGCTCCTTCTGTTGACCGCTCAGCGGAGCGTCTGCGGCAGCTCAGCACGCACCGCGTTCAACACCGCCCGATTGACACCGGCCAGCGTCCGGCCGTGCGCGCGGGCGATCTCGCGGAGCGTCTCCCCGGCAGCCAGGTCCTTGCGGAGCTGCGCGGGCGTCATCACCAGATACCTCGCCGCCGCGGCGAGCTCGAACGGTCGCAACCCTTTGACCCCGGGCAGCGCCCGACGGGGAGTCCGCGCCCGGCTCGTGGTTGATCCCGACCCCGTCTGACCCGGCTCGATCAGGTCGGTCTGCGGCTGCACAGGCAGGATCACAGGTGGCAGCGGTACCTGGTTGAAGTCGAAGTCGTTCTGGAGATCCCCGAGCTCGGGCTCGTCCTCGCGCACGTCGGGCCGGGGATCGGGACGGCCGTCGGTTTTCGGGTCCAGCCGCTGGCCACCGAGGAAGTCGTCCTCGATGAACTTCGCGTACGCGTCGAAGCTGAGCGTCTGGTGGTCGATGTAGCCCTGCTTCGCGTATGGGCTGATCACCAGCCCGGGGACCCGCAATCCGTAGCCCAGCGCGTCGACCTTCGGCGGCACGACGTTGTCGTAGAAGCCGCCCCAGTCATCCCAGGCGAGGAAGATCGCGGTGCTGCTCCATTCGGGGCTTCGCACGATCGCGTTGATCAGCCCGGTCACGTACGTCTGGCCGGCAGTAATCAGCCCCGGCGGATGCTCGGACACGGTCCCGTTCGGCGTGATCCATGAAACCGCCGGCAGGGTGTCGTTCTTCACGGCCGCGAAGAAGTCGGGCAGCCCCTGGATGTTGTCGAGCTGGTCGTCCTGCTGGACGTCGGTGAAGTACGGCAGCGGGTTCCAGATGCCCGGGGTTTGGGCGGTCTGCGAGACCGGCGCGCACGACATCGCCGCGTTGTCGTCGCAGTCGGGCTGGCTTCCCTTATCGACGTAGTAGGCCCAGCTGACGTTGTTCTTGTGAAGGAGCCAGGTGAGGTCGGTCCAGGCGTAGTTTGGATTGGTCGGCAACGGGTTGCCGAGACGGCGCGCGAAGTCAGGCGGGTTCTGGGGATGCTGGACCGCGTTGCGGCAGCTCTCGGGGTCGCCCTGCAGCGAGCAGTACGCCGACCACTCGGACACCAGGTACAGGTGCGCGGGGAGGCTCCAGGACTCGACCGATTCGAACATGTGGTCCTGGAGCACGAAATCGTGTGCGTAGGCCCAGTAGTTCGGTATGTCCGCGCCGGTGTGGTAGCCCATCACGTCCGGACTGCCGCCCCCGTTGCCGCATGCCGGGTTGAACGTCTGGTCGCAGCCGGCCATGCCGTTTTCCTGCTGTATGACGAACCCGTCCATCTTCCCGCCGTTGATGTCAGCGACGGCGTTCTGGTAGGAGTGTGGGCCGCCGAGGCTGCGATCATCGCGGTCGTGGTACGCCTCCACGCAGTTGCCGCGTACCGGATCCGGGAGACACGGCACCACGCCGGGGTTGCCCGCCAGGCCGGGGATGCCGTCGGCGCCCGGGTAGGTGCCGAAATAGGTGTCGAACGACCGGTTCTCTTGCATGATGATCACCACGTGGCGGATCTTGTGGATCCCCATGCCGGGGTTCGGCGTCAGAACCGAGGTGGTCGTGTTCTGCGGCACCGGCGTTGTCGTCGTCACGCTGGTGGACGTGCCCGGACTCCCCGCATGGGTCGAGCCGCCGCCGCAGCCGGCGACGAAGAGCGCGGCCGCCACCAGCCAGCCCCCGAGCACCCAGCCCCGGCGCCGACCGTTCAAGACGAGAGCCTCATGCCGTGACTTGAGCGTCGATCACTGTCGACGCCGATGCTAAGCGCCCGGGGACCGCCGTGAGTCAAGGCCGGGTGAACCCGAGGCCAGGTTCGTTGCGACCCGTTGCCGGCACGTTGGCTGCTTCGAACATCGTGTTGCGGTCCGGTTAGCGCGACGTTCTGCAGCGACGTCGGTTCCCGCTAGAGTTCGCGCTCCTCGTCCCGGGACGAGCCCGCGTCGATCCGGGGTAGCTCAATCGGCAGAGCGTTCGGCTGTTAACCGAAATGTTGTGGGTTCGAGTCCCACCCCCGGAGCTACATGCCCAGTCCAGCACCGCTTGCGTGATCTGACATGAGGTCGGGCCTGACCGTCTCAGAGCTCGAGGACTGGGAGCTTCACGGCGCGATCTGGCGGCCGCTCGAGGTCACCGACGACCGGGCGGTGGTCGAGTTCTGCAGCTGCTCCGGCGAGCCGATGGACGTCGTCGAAGGCGACGCCCCGGAGCTGATCGAGTTCGTGCGCGCCCGCCCGGACGACACGGCCGACTGACCCGCTCCAGGGTCCACACCGACCGCGAGCCTCTCAACCAGGTCGGCCGCACGCGATGCTCCGTCGTGAGCCGCCGCCCATCCGGCCAGCTCGCGAGCCCGCTCCGTGAGCGACCGCTCGGACAAGGAGCGTCGGACCGCAAGCCGCAACGAAGCCGCACCGAGTAGCCGCCACGGCAGCCGCACCCCGACGCCGGCCCAGTCCGCCCGGGCGGCGTTCTCGGCCATGTCCCCGACGTGCGGGACCGCGAGAATCGGGCAGCCGCAGGCCAGCGCCCGGGCCATCGTTCCGTGGCCCGCGTGGCAGATCACGAGCGAGCACGCCGGCATCTCCTTCGAGTACGAGACCCATTCGACCAGCCGGGCGTTTGCGGGCACCTCGACCGGCGAATCCAACGGCCGCCGATTCCAGGTCGCGAGCACGCGGACGGATTCGCCCCCCAGCCCGGCCAACGCTGCCCGCAGCAGCCGGTGCGACGGATCCTGGGCGGTCGAGGGCGCCACCAGCACCAGCGGGTCGCTCCCAGCAAGCGGCGCGACCGCGTCAAACGGCGGCTCCCACATCAGGGGCCCGACCACGTGCACGCCGGCTGGCCACGACCGTGGATACTCGAGCTGAGGGAACGTTCCGACGATGCACAGCCGCTCGCTCAGCCCTCCGTGGAGTCGCGACACCGGCGGCAGTCCCAAGCGAGACCGCGTGGAGTTCAGGTCCGTTCGGCCGCGACGGAGCCCAGCTTCGAGCGGACGCTCCAGCGACCCCCACAGGCGACGACCCAGCCCCGTACGTGGGAGCCGGGCCCCGAGCGCGTACGGCGGAAACCCGGGAGCGCCGGCCGGGTAAAGGTGCGGGATCAGCGTGGCTACCGGCACGCCCTCGAGCTCGCCCGCCATCGCCGGCGCCAAAGTGAGGATGTCGTGCACGACCACATGCGGCCGCAACGAAGCGACCGCCGCCCGAGTAACGCCCGTGGCCCGGACCACGGCCTCGTACATCTCGAACGGCTCGCCGGCTCCCGGGAACAGCGGGTACTCGGGCGCGGACAAGAACTGCATCCCCGCGGCCTCGACGTACTCGGCCCAGCGCGACCACGTCTCGAACGTCACCTCGTGGCCGCGCTCGGAGAGACGGGCGCCCAGCGCGAGCATCGGGAAGGCGTGACCGGGCTCGCCGAACGCGCCGAGGAAGAAACGCAGCCGATCGGGCGCCGCGCTCAAGCCGCCAGCTCTGCCACCGCCCGCAGCTGCTCGATCCGCTCCGGCCCGGTGAACGCCATCGGGCTGATCGTCAACGTGCCGACCCCGGCGTCGCGGAACGCGGCCAGGCGATCGCGCACGTGGTCCTTCGGCCCGCACAGCGTGACCTGATCGATCAGCTCGTCGGGGAGCGCCGCCGCGGCCTCGTCCTTCTTGCCGTCGAGGTACAGGTCCTGGACCTTGAGTGCGGCGTCCTCGAACCCGTAGCGCTGGACGAGCTGGTTGTAGAAGTTCTGCTTGCGCGAGCCCATCCCGCCGATGTAGAGCGCGAGCACCGGGCGCATTAGATCCCGCGCCGCCTCACGGTCGTCCGACACGTAAGTGCTCACCGAAGGCGCCATCTCGAAGTCGTCGAGCGACCGGCCGGACCGCCGGGCGCCGGCCTCGAGCAGGCTCCGGACATCCGACACGTGCTCGGGCGAGAAGAACACGGGCAGCCACCCGTCGGCGATCTCGCCGGCCAGCTCGGTGTTCTTCGGCCCGATCGCGGCGATGTAGATCGGGATGCGTTCCTGGACGGGCGAGATCATGAGCTTCAAAGGCTTCCCCGGCCCATCCGGGAGTGGCAACTCGAGCGTCTCGCCGTGGTACTCGACCCGCTCGCGCTCGAGCGCCAGCCGCAGCACGGCGACGTAGTCGCGGGTCCGCTGGAGCTGGCGCCCGAACCGTTGCCCGTGCCATCCCTCGGCCACCTGCGGGCCCGAGGAGCCGATCCCGAGCACCATCCGCCCGCCCGAGATGTTGTCGATCGTCGCCGCGGTCATCGCGGTCATCGCGGCGCTACGCGCGGGCATCTGGAAGATCGCCGACCCGAGCTTGATCTTGCTCGTCCCGCCGGCGAGCCATCCGAGCACGGTCGCGGCGTCCGATCCGTACGCCTCGGCCGCCCACACCGAGTCGTACCCGAGCCGCTCGGCCTCGACGGCGAACGCCAGCTGATCGGCCGGGGTCTGGCCCGGAATCCAGTAGCCAAGGTACGCGCCGAGCTTCATCCTCGGAGGTGAACCCTAAGCGAACCGAGTCCGAGGCGGGCCAACGCGATACTGAGGCGCAGTGGACGAAGTCGTGCCAGCCGCCGTGCCCGAGCCCGTCCAGGAGGAGCGCCGGACCAGCCCGGTCGAGCTGCTCTGGGACCTCGTGTTCGTGTTCGCGATCACGCAGGTGACCACGCTGCTGTGGCGCGATCTGACCTGGAAGGGATTCGGGCGGGCGATGCTCGTGCTCGCGCTCGTGTGGTGGGCGTGGTCGGCGTTCGTGTGGGCCGCGAACGCGCAGGTCGCCGACTCGCCGACGCTCCGCGCCGCATTGCTCGTCTCATCGATCGCGATCTTCATCACCGGCCTGTCCGTGCCGCACGCCTACGGCAGCGAAGCCACCTTGTTCGCGGTGAGCTACGCGGTGGTCCGGTTCCTCCATCTCGGCCTTTACGCGGACGCCTCGAGGCGCGGCAACGCGTCGTGGGCGGCGATCGCCGGGTTCGCGGTCACCGTCACCATCGGGATGGCGCTGCTGATCGCCGGGTCATTCGCGACCGGAGCGGCGAGGACGGGGCTGTGGGTGCTCGCCGCGGCGATCGACTACGCCGGCCCGGCGTGGCTGACCAGGGAACGCCTGCGCGGGCTCCAGCACATCGCGGTCGCCCACTTCGCCGAGCGCTACAGCCTGTTCGTGATCATCTGCCTGGGGGAGTCGATCGTGGCCATCGGCGTCGGCGCGCTCGGCTCCTCGTCTGACCGTGAGCTCACCGGCGAGCTCGTGGTCGCGGTGGCGCTCGGGCTGCTGATCACGGTCGAGATGTGGTGGACGTACTTCGAGGGCTTCGCCGGGAGAGCCGAGGAGCGGCTGCGCGAGCACGACGATCCGGTGCTCGCCGCCGCCGACGGCTACAGCTACCTCCACCTCGTGATCGTCGCCGGGATCATCACGTTCGCGGTCGGGGTCAAGGTCCTCACCCGCGACTCGGTGTCCGCGCCGCTGCCCGAGCCGGCGCGGCTCGCCCTGTGCGCCGGCGTCGCGATGTATTTGGTCGGGCACGCCGCATTCGCGCTACGGATGGTCGGCGAGGTGGAGTACGAGAAGCTCGCGGTCGCCGCGGCGCTGCTCGTGCTTTACGCGGTCGGCGGCGGCCTCGCGGCGTGGGTGCTGGCGGTCGCCGTCGTGGCGCTCGTGGGCGCGCTGTGTGTGGTCGAGACCGAGTCGGTGCGGCGAGCTCTGAGCAACGACGAGCGTGAAGCCTCAGCTGTCGGGTAGCTGAGAGGATGATCCCCATGACCACCCACAACATCGAGCTTCACGGCGCCATGCACGCGGGCTTCGACGAGGTCATCACCCCGGACGCGCTCGAGTTCGTCGCCGAGCTGCAGCACCGGTTCGGGTCCCGGCGCGAGGAGCTGCTGGAGGCGCGCGGCCGCCGGCGCGCGCGCCTGGCCCACGGGGAGATGCTCGACTTCCTGTCCGGCACGCGGGAGATCCGCGACGGCGACTGGACCGTGGCGCCCGTACCCGAGGACATGCAGCAGCGGTGGGTCGAGATCACCGGCCCGACCGACCGCAAGATGACGATCAACGCTCTGAACTCGGGCGCCGACGGGTTCATGGCGGACTTCGAGGACGCCAACGCCCCGACCTGGCACAACATGATCGACGGGCACCGGAACCTCCGGGACGCGATCGACGGCACGATCACCTACCGCGACTCCGACGGCAACGACTACGAGCTGTCGGATAACCCGGCGACGCTGCTGGTCCGCCCGCGCGGGTGGCATCTGCCCGAGCGGCATCTCCTCGTCGACGCCGAGCCCGTCTCGGGCTCGCTGTTCGATTTCGGCCTGTACGTGTTCCACTGCGCTCGCCGGCTGCTGCGCAACGGCACCGCGCCGTACTTCTATCTGCCGAAGATGGAGTCGCATCTCGAGGCCCGGCTGTGGAACGACGTGTTCGTGTTCTCCCAGGAGGCGCTCGGAATCCCGCAGGGGACGATCAAGGCGACGGTGCTGATCGAGACGCTCCCCGCTGCATTCGAGATGGACGAGATCCTGTATGAGCTCCGCGAGCACTCGGCGGGGCTGAACGCCGGCCGTTGGGACTACATCTTCTCCTCGATCAAGTGCTTTCCCGACCGGCCGGAGATGGTCCTTCCCGACCGCATCGACGTCACCATGACCGTCCCGTTCATGCGCGCCTACACGGAGCTTTTGGCGGCGACGTGTCACAAGCGCGGGGCGCACGCGATGGGCGGCATGTCCGCGTTGATCCCCAGTCGCAAGGGCGACCAGGAGGCCAACGAGAAGGCGCTCGACGGGGTTCGCAAAGATAAGGAACGCGAAGTCTCGCAAGGGTACGACGGGACGTGGGTCGCGCATCCCGACCTCGTGCCGGTCGCGCGGGAGGTGTTCGAACAGGGCTTGGGGGGTGCGCCGAACCAGCTCTCCCGCCGGCGCGATGACGTTCACGTGACCGCCGCTGAGCTCCTCGATCTCGCCGCGACGCCGGGCTCGATCACCGACAAGGGACTCCGGACCGACGTCAGCGTCGGCTTTCAGTACATCTCGTTCTGGCTGTCCGGCCGTGGCGCCGCCGCGATCAACTCGATGATGGAGGACGCCGCGACGGCGGAGATCTCGCGCACGCAGATCTGGCAGTGGATCCACCACGGCGTGAAGCTCGAGGACGGCCGTCAGGTCACGCCGGATCTCGTCCGCGAGGTCCTCGACGAGGAGACCGCCAAGATCCGCGAGCAGGTCGGCGACGAGACCTGGGAGGCGGGCCGTCCCCGCGACACGCGCGAGATCTTCGAGAAGGTGGCGCTGTCGCCGGACCTGATCGAGTTCCTGACGCTGCCCGCTTACCGCTATCTGGATTAGAGGCTGCCTTCGGCAGCGTCCCTGGGACCGTTCCGCTGGGCGTCCGTGCCCAGCGGCGCCGCCCGAACCGAATCGCCAACGCGGATGTTTCCGTCGCGCAGGATGTCCACGCGCAGGCCGCCACGATGGACGAGCGGCCGGAGCACGGGCCGTCCGGCGTACCGCTGTACGACCGTGCACGGCTCGCACAGCCGCATGCCGCGGCACGGGACGTCCCCGATGAGGAAGTCGTGGCCGACGAGCGCGTTCAGGTCGATGCCCCGCGTGATCACGTTGCGGCGATGCTCGCCGGGCTCGAGCGGTGGGTCGAACGACTCGCACACCTCGGCCTCGATCATCGTCAGCGCGCTGCCCGGCTGCCCTGAGGGAAACGTGCCGGTGCCGGCGACGTGGCGATCGCCGTCGAGTCCCTGGCCGGCGAGCGCGTGGACCGACTGCAACAGCCGCGCCGGCTCTCCGGCCGCGCCGGCGACGGCGATCGTCTCGACGGTGCCGACGGCCGGCGGTGCGGTGTGCCGTGGCGGCATCGCCAGGGCGATGTCGGCGGCCGCAATGAGGAACCCGTCCTCGATCGACTCGCGCTCGATCTCTCCTCGGCCGGCCGGGTCCCAGACGACGCCCGACGGCACGCCGTACATCACGACGAAGCGGCCGTCGGCCCTCCCGATCCACGGTCCCGCCCACGTGAACGATCCGGGGTCGGCGACCCGCGCGAGCCCGAGTCCGAGCCCGCCGAGCCAGCGCGACACCGTCCACCCGGTCGCCAGGCTCTCGCCGGAGGGCGGCAGCGGCATCTGATCAAACGGCAGCTCGAGGATCGTCGCCAGGCAGGCGAGGAACGAGGCGGTCTCGAGCGGGAGCTCAGATTCCGGCGGTCGAACCTCTCGCATCACCCGAGATTCTTGCGCGCCCGCGACCCGATGGGAACAGCCGCGACCCGCAGGCGCGGTGCAAAACGATCAGCGCGCCGACGAAGATCGTGAGGTCGCCGATGCTGAGCACGTTGCCGATCGGCCACGGACCGGGCACCGGGATCACGTCGCCGAGGAACGCCAGGTGCGCGTGAACAAGGTGGGCGGAGTTGTCGAATCCGGCCCGCGGGTCGATACCGGAGATCCGCAGGGCGGATGCGCTCGCCGGCATCACCCCGCCGTTTGACGAGATCGCGAGGATGTTGAGCCCGGCGCCGAGCGCGACGATCGGCACGCCCGCGATCCGCCGGTTTGCGAACAGGAAATACGCGTCGAGCATGTAAGAGGCGATGTTCAGCGCGACGTGCACCCAGTGGTTGCCGCCCGGTGCCACGTCGGAGATCCCGACCTGGATCGCGACCGCGAGCAAGACCGCCCAGATCGCACGGAAGCGGATGTCGGCGAGGCGGCTCAGGCGGCCGCCGGCGAGCGGGACGCTCAGCACGAGCGCGATCGCCGTGACGACGAGCAGCATCAGGCGACGCTCAGACGGGACAGGGGATGCCCGACCAGGGTGTCCGCGCGCGATGGCTCGGCAGCGCGCTCGGAATGGAGGTCCCACCAGCTGACGAGGCCGGTTGCGGGCAGCGGCTTGCTCATGTGGAAGCCCTGGGCGAGCTCGCAACCGAGCGCGCGCAGTCGCTCGAACGTGAACGCGTCCTCGATGCCTTCGGCGACCGTCCGCAGGCCGAGGTTGTGTGCGAGCTCGATCGTCGACCGGACCACGATCGCGTTGCGGGCATCGGAACCCATCGCGCGCACGAACGACTTGTCGATCTTGAGCTCGCCGATTGGCAGATCGGTCAGGTACGCCAGAGAGGAATAGCCGGTGCCGAAGTCGTCGATCGCGACGGACACGCCGAGCTCGGAGAGGTGGCGCATGGTCTTCCTCGCGACTTCCGGATCGACCATCAGCGAGCTCTCGGTCAGCTCGAGCGTGAGCGCCTTGCCGTCGATCCCGTGGAGCGCGAGCAGCTTCTCGACCTCTTCGGGGAAGCGGCGGTCGAGCAGGCTCCGCACCGAGACGTTCAGCGACAGCGAGAGCTTCCGCCCGTCCTCGCTCCAGCTGCGCAGGTCACGCAGCCCGAGGTCGATTACCCGGTAGGTCAGATCCTTGATCAGGCCGGTGCGCTCGGCGACGTCGATGAACTCGAACGGCGACAGAAGGCCGCGCTGCGGGTGCTGCCAACGCACCAGACCCTCGGCGGCGACCGGGCGGCCGAGCCCGAGCTCGACCTGCGGCTGATAGTGGAGCACGAGCTGGCCCTCGCCGAGCGCGCGGCGCAGATCGGTGGCGAGCACCAGCCGTTCAGGGCTGTGGTAGTCGTCCTCGGACCGGTAGGTCACGAGCGGTTGGTGCCCTTCCTTGGCGCGGTACATCGCGACATCGGCGCGCTGGAGCAGCGTGTCGACGTCGTTGCCGTGATCGGGGAACCAGGCCAGCCCGATGCTCGCGTCGAGCTCGAGGCTGATTCCATCCACCTCGATCGGCCTGTGCAGCGCGTCCTGGAGACGCTGCACGGCCGCCTGAGCGGCCTCGCCGTCGGCACCGGGCATGAACACGGCAAACTCGTCGCCGCCGAGGCGCGCGACGAGATCTTCGCCGCGGAATGCCGCCCGCAGCCTCGGCCCTACTTCCTGAAGAACGAGGTCACCGTGGTGGTGGCCGAGCGTGTCGTTGACCTCCTTGAAGCCGTTAAGGTCGACCAGCAGGAGCCCGCCGGCGCCGAGCGATTGGTTGCTCAGCGCCTGGCCGACGGCTTCCAGGAACCATCGCCGGTTCGGCAGCTCGGTGAGGCTGTCATGACGAGCGAGGTGCTCGGCGGTAACCGTGCGGACCGTCTGCCGGCCGCTGAAATAGACGCCGACCAACGGGACGAGCAGCAGGGGGTAGAGGATCGGGCTGAACTCGAGCACGGTGACGACCACCGGTGCGAGGCACAGGAGCACCGCGCTCACCGACAGGCCGAACATCAGATCGCTGCGAAGCGCGTGCGAAAACGGCGTCCCCATGTACAGCGTGGTGGCGCGCGTGACGAGCAGCAGGTTCACGATGAAATAGCCAACCGCGCCGCCGACCACGACCAGCAGATCGAACGCGTGGAAGCCGCCGATCCGAATCCCGGCGTAGCCGCCCAGCAGCTTGAGCACGAGCGCGGCGGCGGATAGCGACAGCGTGTACTGGCCGATGTTGAAGCCGATCTGCCACCACGGCTTGCGGGCGATCGCATCCTGCACGATCGACGCGGCAAGCTGTGCCACGAGGGCCGGGACCAGACCCACTCCGAGGAGGAGTGCAAAAGAGAACATCACCGAGACGGTGATCTCGCCGTCCCCGGAACGGCGTGGCGCCTCGATCGGGAAGAGCTCGCCGATCATCACGCTGCCGGCGAGCGCGAGGAACTCGATCGTCCGCGTCTCGCCGCCCAGGTTGAACCGCGTGACGGTGACGATGGCCGCCAACAGCGCCACGCCCACGAGCGTGACGGCTATGCAGTAGAGACGGACAGGCTCGAGGGCACGGGGTTTCATCAGCTCGGTCCGGGCGCCCGGAGACCACCGGAGCGCCCGGCCGTCGCCTTTCTTGAACTAGAACTTCCAGCTGGCTCCTGAGACCACGACGAGCGCGACCAGGGCCATGATCGACAGCAACAGCTGAGCGTGGCGGAACTTAAACCGGGACATCCTTGTCCTCCTTGCGAACTACTGATTTGGAGTCGAACACGCTGAGCAGGCGGCCGAGCTATCTCGTCTATTGGAGACCTCTGGCTTTGCGTCCCCACCTCGCGGCGGGTTTGCCATTTATCAACTCAATCCCGGGCTGTATCGAACGGTTGAGAACCAACCTTTAGCGGTTTGGACAGGTCTTGCCCCCGAGTCGATGGGACGGTTCGTTCGCTGACATTCCGCGCAGATGGCCCTGCCAGGACTCGAACCTGGGCGCGACGGATTATGAGTCCGCTGCTCTACCGACTGAGCTACAGGGCCGCGATCGATGCAGAGTGTCTCAAGGGTCATTCCCCGGAGCCCGTGAGGTAGGCTCCAGGAGCGATGTTCACGATCGCTGGTTTCCTCGGCCAACACCCGAGCTCGCTCGGACAGACGATCGCGCTGCTGCTGACGTTCCTCGGGATCGGGATCATCGCGAACGTGCTGATCATCTATATCGTCGCCCAGGTCCTGGCCGAGCGCAAGGAGAACCGGGAGCGCGCCGAGCACGGCGGATAGGGACGGTCCGAGGGGGTATGTGACCCGGGCTCGGGTCCGGGCCGAAATCAAGAGCGTGAAGGACGCGGGGCGGTGGCGTCGAATCAGACGCCTGCCGATGAAGCAGTCAGCCGCTCCCACCGCGACCCCATCGCCGAACGGCCATCAGGCCCTGTCGGCGTACATTCGCGCCCGCTTCGACGAGTTCTCGCGGTCGCAGAAGGATGTGGCCCAGTACATCGTCGACCACCTCGACGAAGCGGCCTTCCAGACCGCCGAGGAGCTCGCGCGCCGCGCCAGCACCTCCTCGAGCACGGTCGTGCGGTTCTCCCAGGCGCTTGGCTTCGAGGGCTTCCCCGAGCTTCAGCAGGCGGCCCGAGACGAGTACCGCCGCCGGCCGCCGGGCATGCCGGGCGAATCGTCGACTGCGACCGCACCCCTATTTTCGCTCGACCACACCGAGTTCGAGGCCGCGCTGGCCGCCGACCACGTGAACGTCGAGGACACCGCCCACAAGCTCTCCCGCGGCGACGTTGAGGCCGCGATCGACGCGATCGTCTCGGCCGGCAAGGTGCTGATCGCGGGCACCGACCAGATGGCGTTCTTCGCCAGCTATCTGCGCCACCTGCTGATGCTGCTCGACCTTCGCGCGGAGATCGTGGCCAGCCCATCGCAGGAGGCGCTCGGGCGGCTCAGCCGGATCGACGATCAGACGCTCGTGATCGGGCTCTCGGCGGGGCGGCCGCATCCGCTGATCACGCGGACGATGAAACTGGCCCGGCATCGCAAGGCGCCGACGCTCGCGATCACCGACGCGACGCTGTCCGAGGTGGCCCGCTTGGCGAGGATCCGCCTCTATTACTCGTCGAACACGCCGGCGTTCGTCCGGTCGCACACGGCGCTGCTGTCGCTGATCCAGGCGCTCGCGTACGGCGTGTACTCGCGCGACGCGCAGCAGTATGACGTCCGCATCAAGGCGTTCCGACTGAAGTAGTTCCCGTTGCCGCTGCTGCACCACGAGCTTTGCTTCGGGTGCGGTCGTACCAATCTTTTCGGGCTGCTGCTGGAGGTCGAGGAAGTCGCCCCGGGCGCGGTCGCCGGCCGCTGCTTCATCAAGCAGGACCATCAGGGTGCCGACGGCGGCCGCGCCCATGAAGGGGTGCTTGCGGGCGCCCTCGTCGACGCCATGGGGCTCGCCTGCGGTGTTGACGCCCGGGCGGTCTCGTTCGAGGTCTCGCTGGGGGCGCCCGCCCCCGTCGGGTCGTTCTTGGACCTGGAGGCGCGCGTGGAGTCCCGCGATGGTTCGTTCGCGAACGCGAGCGCCACCGCGACCGCCGAGGAGCGCATAGTGGCGAAGGCGGTGGGTAGGTTCAGATCGTGACGCCGTCGCGAGAGGAGCCGACCCGATGCCGGACAACCTGACCCGCCAGATCCTGCAAGAGCACCTCGCGGACGGGGACTTGAAGCCGGGCCGACCGATCTCGATCCGGATGGATCAGGCGCTGCTCCAGGACGCCACCGGCACGATGGCGCTGATGCAGTTCGAGGAGCTCGGCGAGCCGCGGATCAAGGTCGAGCGCGCGGTCCAGTACGTCGACCACAACGTAGTCCAGCTCGATTACAAGAACCCGGACGACCACCGGATGCTCCAGGCGCTGGCGCGCAAATACGGGTTGCAGTTCTCACGCCCCGGGAACGGGATCAGCCACTACATCCACATGGAGCGGTTCGGCAAACCCGGGCAGACGATGCTCGGAGCCGACTCCCACACGGTGCAGGCGGGGTGTCTGGGCATGATCGCGATCGGGGCCGGCGGGCTCGATGTGGCCGTCGTGCTCGGCGGGCACCCATATGAGATCGCGTGCCCCGAGATCGTCGAGGTCCACCTGGCGGGCGGGCTGGACCGACCCTGGGTCCAGGCCAAGGACATCATCCTCGAGCTGCTGCGCCGGCTCAGCACGAGCGGCGGCAAGAACAAGGTGTTCGAGTTCACCGGGCCCGGAACGGCCGACCTGTCGATCCCCGAGCGGGCGACGATCGCCAACATGATCGCCGAGCTCGGCGCCACCGCCGCGGTGTTCCCGCCCGACGAGAACACGCACAAGTGGCTCGAGCGCCAGGATCGGGTCGATGATTTCGTCGACGTCGGGCCCGACGACGGTGCCGAGTACGACGATCGCGTCGAGATCGACCTCGACGAGCTCGGCCCTTTGGTAGCCAAGCCGCACAACCCCGACAACGTGGTGCCGGTCGAGGAGGTCGCGGGCACCGAAATCTCCCAGGTGTGCATCGGTTCGTCGGTCAACTCGGGCTACAACGACCTGGCTTTGGCCGGCGCGATTCTGGCCGACCGCGACGGGCAGATCGTCCATCCCTCGATCACCGCCACCGCGACACCCGGATCGCGTCAGATCCTGGCCGCGATCGCGGAATCGGGCGTCTACCGCCAGCTGTCGGACGGCGGCGTGCGGATGCTCGAGCCCGTGTGCGGCCCGTGCGTCGGCATGGGCCAGGCGCCCCCGTCGGATTCGAACTCGCTGCGAACGTTCAACCGGAATTTCCCCGGACGATCAGGAACGCCGGAGGACTCGGTGTTCCTGTGCTCGCCGGCGGTCGCGGCGGTCTCGCTGCTAAGCGGGTCGATCGAAGACCCTCGGCAGTACGGCGACCCGCCGGAGTTGTTGCCGATGCCCGAGCTGCGCCCGTACGTCGAGGACGTCCACATCTTCGCCCCGGCCTCGGCTGAGGACGCCGACGCGATTGAGATCCCTCGCGGCCCGAACATCAAGCGCCCGCCCGAGCACACGCCGCTCGGCGACTCGCTCGAGGCCTGCGTGGCGACCGTGCAACCCGACGACATCTCTACCGGCGATCTCGCCCCGGACGGCGTTGAGGTGATGGCCTACCGCTCGAACGTCCCCGCGATCGCGGAGTTCACGCTGCGCCACCGTGATCCCGAGTTCCGCAAGCGCCTGAAGGAGTGGGGGAGCGGGTTCATCGTCGCCGGCGACAACTACGGGCAAGGTTCTTCGCGAGAGCACGCTGCGCTTGCACCTCTGCACCTGGGGGTCAAGGCGGTGATCGCCAAGTCGTTCGCGCGGATCCACCGCCGGAACCTGATCGCGCAGGGGATCGTGGCTTTGACGTTTTCGGATGAGTCCGACTACCAGAAGGCCGAGGTGGGACAGAAGTGGTCGTTGCCTTCGCTACGTGAGGAGCTGGAGTCCGGCTCGGACACGATCAGTGCTCGGATCGAGGACTCGGACGAGGAGCTTTCGCTGAGCAACGACTTCTCCGAGCACGAGCGGTCGATCCTGCTCGCCGGGGGTTTGTTGTCCTACCTCCGCGACGACGGATCCGCCCGCAACGGAAGCGATTGACATTTTCGTCGACTATCAGCGAAAAACTCAGTCGCGTGTCAGCGGTGCGGTGCGATCAGCAGGGCCTGCGTCGCTCGGCCGACGCGGCCGCGCTCGTCGTAGAGGAGGCTTTCGGCCACGCCGATACCGTCGGCGACGATCCGCGTCCGCGAGTCGAGACAGATCCACTCACCGACCGGCGGTCGCTCCACGTACACCGTCAGGTCAGCGTTGATGAACAGGTACTTCTCCCGCGGGAGCGTGGCGCTGAGGCCGGCGCCGAAGTCGCTGGCCGCGGCGAGGCACTGAAGCGCCGATGGGGTCTCGTCCCCGACGAGTGAGCGCGTAAGGCGAAACCACGCCGTCGCGGGGCCGCCCCCGAAACCGCCGGCGATGAAGCGGACCTCGACCGCGTCCGTCGCAAATCTGGGACGGTGCAAGCCGGGAAGATCTCCGGAGCGGCCGTGTTCCGGGCCGGGCGGTGGGGCGATCAGGTCCGAGTGTGCGTGGGCTGCATCCGCCGTCAGAACCTGCAGCGCCCGCGCTCGAACGACCTCGACGCCGTCGGCGAGCATCGAGGCTTCGAGAAGCTGCGCACGGCGCCCCGGGCGGGTGACCTCGGCGTGGACCTCGATCGGCCCGATCGGCGCCGGCCGGACGAAGTCGTACGTCAACCGCGCCATGGTCAGCCCTTCGGCCGCCGGGACTCGTTCGAACGCCCGCGCCAGCAGCCCCGCCGGCGCGCCCCCGATCTGAGCATTCGGGTTCCACGGCCCGCTGGCCAGTGCCGTCGCGACGAATCCTCCATCGACGGGCTCGAACACAGGCTGGGCGGACATGGCGTCGGGCGGTCAGCGCGGAGCGACCAGGAGCGCCTGCGTCGCCCGCCCGATGCGGCCGCGCTCGTCGTACAGCACGCTCTCCGCGACCCCGATGCCGTCGCGCGCGATCCGGGTCTCCGACTCCAGGCAGATCCATTCCCCAACCGGCTCCCGCTCGATGTACAGCGTCAGATCCGGGTTGATGTACAGGTAGTCATCCCAGGACAGCGTCGCGCTGATGCCGTTGCCGAAATCGCCCGCCGCGGCGAGTCGCTGAAGCGGCGACGGGGTCTCGCCGGCCACGATCGGACTGCGAAGCCGGAACCAAGCCGTGCACGGACCGCCTCCCCAGCCGCCGACCACGAACACGATCTCGATCGCGTCAAAGGCGAACATCGGGTGGTGCGGGACGTGCAGCTCCGGGGTTCGCCCATGTTCGGGCCCCAGGGGCGGCGGCGTGCTCTCGCCTGCGCCGGCGCCGGCATCGGCCGCCTGGACCTGGAGCGCCCGAGCGCGCACGACCTCGACGCCGTCCACGACGATCGAGCCCTCCAGCAGCTGGACCCGGCGCCCCGGGCGGACTACTTCGGCCTGGATCTCGAGTGGGCCGACCGGTATGGGACGGAGAAGCTCGTAGGTGACGCGAGCCAGGCTCAGCCCGTCCGCCGCCGGGAGTCGCTCGAACGCCCGCATCAGCAACGCCGCCGGGGCGCCGCCGTGGAGCGCGTTCGGATCCCACGGCCCGCGCGCGAGCTGCGTAGCGACAAAACGGCCATCCGAACCTTCGAACACTGGCGGTGTGGACATCGCGGGGAACGCTACCGCCCGGCTAAACTCAGACCCTGATGGACGAGAATTCCCAGACCTCCAGGGATGAAGCGACGTTCACAGTCAAGGCCGGTCTGGCCGAGATGCTCAAGGGCGGCGTGATCATGGATGTGGTCACGCCCGAACAGGCCAAGATCGCCGAGGACGCCGGTGCGGCCGCGGTGATGGCGCTCGAGCGAGTTCCCGCGGACATCCGCCGGGACGGCGGCGTGGCGCGCATGTCGGATCCGGTGATGATCCAGGGGATTCAGGAAGCGGTGACGATCCCGGTGATGGCCAAGGCCCGGATCGGTCATTTCGTCGAGGCCCAGGTGCTCGAAGCGCTCGAGGTCGATTACATCGACGAGTCCGAGGTGCTGACGCCCGCCGACGAGGCCAACCACATCGACAAGTGGGCCTTCAGCGTGCCGTTCGTGTGCGGCGCCACAAACCTGGGCGAGGCGCTGCGGCGGATCGGCGAGGGAGCGGCGATGATCCGCTCCAAGGGCGAGGCCGGCACTGGCGACATCGTCGAGGCCGTGCGTCACCTGCGGATGATCCGGGGCGAGATCCGGCGTCTGGGGACGCTCGACGACGCCGAGTTGGCGACCGCGGCCAAGCAGCTTCAATCACCCCTTCATTTGGTGCGCCAGATCGCGGCGGATGGGCGTCTACCGGTCGTGCTGTTCTGCGCCGGCGGGATCGCGACGCCGGCCGACGCGGCTCTGGTGATGCAACTCGGCGCCGAGGGCGTGTTCGTCGGCTCGGGGATCTTCAAGTCCGAGGACCCCGAACGCCGGGCGCGCGCGATCGTCGAGGCGACGACGCACTACCAGGACCCCGCCCGGATCGCCGCCGCCTCGACCGGCTTGGGTCAGCCGATGGTGAGCCTCGAGTCGTCAAAGCTCGAGGCCGAGCAGCTGCTCGCCCCGCGCGGCTGGTAGCGCGTGGCGGCCACACCTCGGGAGGGACCGCCTTTGAAGGTCGTCGGGATTCTCGCGCTGCAGGGCGACTTCGAGGCCCACGCGCAGATCGTGCGGTCGCTGGGCGCGGAGGCGCGGGAGGTTCGCGTGCCGGCGGATCTCGAGGCCCTGGACGCGCTGATCATCCCCGGCGGCGAGTCCACGGTGATGACGCTCGGGATCGAGCGCGAGGGCCTCGCGGAGCCGCTCCGAGCGCTGGTCGGAGGCGGCACGCCCGTGCTCGGCACGTGCGCCGGCATGATCATGCTCGACCGCGAGCACCTCGGCCTGCTCGACGTCACTACGCGCCGGAACGCGTTCGGGCGCCAGGTCCGCTCCTTCGAGGCCGACGTCGACCTTTCAGGCGTCAACGGTGGACCGATGCACGCGGTGTTCATCCGCGCTCCGTGGGTAGCGGACTGGGGTCCCTCGGTGGAGATTCTGGGCAGCGTGGACGACCACCCGGTCGCGATTCGCCAGGGCAACATGCTGGCGGTCTCGTTCCACCCCGAGCTCGCGGGCGACGGCCGACTACACGAGATGCTGCTGGCGTTGAACGGCGCGGGGTAGACGCGGGAGCGTTCAGCGGGAGCCGGCGGCCTCGCGCGTCCGCGACGCGTATTCGCGGAACTCGCGTTCGAACGCGCGCCAGTCGAACCACGGCATGCCGTCGGGCCTGGGTGGCGGCTGCTCGTCGATCGGCTCCTCGCCGCCCCGGGGCGGATCGTCCGGATTGCTGCCACGCGACAGCCACGCCGCGAGCGCACACGCGGCAATCCCGGCCACGTAGACGACGCCGGCGAGGAGTGCGTGATGGGTCATCGAGGCGAACACCCCGACGGCGTAGAGCGTCAGCGCCGCGAGCACGAGCCGGCGCAGGTCGCTGCGAGGCAGCGGCCGGGACGGGGCCTTCGCGCACGCGCTGAGCAGAATCGCGCCCACGAGCACGAGCGCCAGCAACAGCTTCCACGCGACTGAGGGCGGCAAAGGCATCTCGTTGTCGATGATCGACCGCCCGCGCGCTCAAATCAACCCCAGTTAGGAGATTTCTTGCCACCGCGGGGTGCCGGCGACCGTCGACGGTCGACTTGTCGGGCCTGAATTCCGGTGTATTGGCCGGTCAGACCACGAGCCCGTGGCGCATGGTGTTCTCGGTGACCACGTGGGGCTCGACGAACTGACGCAGGTAGTCGGGGCCGCCGGCCTTGCTGCCGGTCCCCGACAGCCGGTTGCCGCCGAATGGCTGTCGGCCGACCATCGCCCCGGTGATCCCGCGGTTGACGTATAGGTTCCCGACCGGGCTCCGCTCGCGCACGTAGCGAACGGTGGCGGGATCGCGGGCGAACAGACCCCCGGTCAGCGCGAACGGCAGGCCGTCGACGACGTCACACGCATGTTCGACGTTCTTGACCCGGTCGATCGCGAGCAGCGGCCCGAAGATCTCCTCGTTCAGGACCGGCGAATCCGCCGGCAAGTCGACCGCCACCGTGGGCGGGCAGAACCACCCCGGCGATGGGACCTCCGAGACCCGCGCGGCGATCCGGCCCTGAGACTCGGCGATCGCGGCGTACCGATCAACCCGTTCTTGAGCCGCGCGCTCAATCACCGGCGGGACATCGGTCCCGAGCTGGCCGGCCTGACCGACCACGAGCACGCTGACCGCGCCCGAGACCCGCTCGATCAGCTGGTCCGCGATCGCCTCGTGCACGAGCACCCGTGCCGCCGCCGAGCACTTCTGGCCGGCGTACACGAACGCCGAGGACACGATCCCGGGTACCGCCTCGTCCAGATCCGCGTCGGAGTCGACGATCACGCAGTTCTTGCCGCCGAGCTCCGACACCACCCGCTTCAGATGACGCTGTCCGGGTGCGACCTCCGCCGCGGCGCGGGCGATTTCGACACCCACCGGCATCGATCCGGTGAACGCGATCGTGTGCACGCCCGGGTTGGCGACCAGCGCTGCGCCCGCGTCGCCCTCCCCGGGCAGCAGCGAGATCGCCGACGAGGGTACGCCGCCCGCGCGCAGAGCCTGGACGAGCATGAGTGCGCAGCCCGGCGACTGCTCGGCCGGCTTGAGTACGACCGCGTTGCCGGTGGCAAGGGCCGCGGCGGTCATCCCGCAAGGAATCGCGACCGGGAAGTTCCAGGGCGCGACCACCGCCACCACGCCGCGCGGCCCGTACCGCATCTCGTTTCGCTCGCCTGGGACTTGCAGGAGGTGCGGGCCCCGGTCGAGCTCGATCGCGCCGCGCGCGTAGTACTCGAGGAAATCGATCGCCTCGCACACATCCGCGTCGGCCTCGGGCCAGGGCTTCGCGCACTCGCGGACCTCGAGCGCGGCGATTTCCAGCCGGCGCTCGCGCAGCCAGGCCGCCGCCCGGATCAGCGCCGCGGCTCGGTCCTCGGCGCTGACCGCGCGCCAGGCCCTAAATCCGCGGTCGGCTTCGGCGACGGCGTCGGCGACTTCCGACGGCGTGGCGCAGGCTGCGACCGCGACGATGTTGTCGGGCTCGCCCGGATCGGTCGAATGCAGCTCCTCGCCGACGCGCTCGCCGGCGCCGATCATCACCGGAACGTGCAGCGGCAGCGATCTGGTCAGGCGGCCGAGCGCCTCCTGGAGCTGAGCGCGGACCGGCGCGCGCCGCAACTCGAGTACGGGCTCGTTGGCGAACGGTGCAAGCGTAGGCATAGGCCATCGACGTTAACAGGCCGTGACCGCCCAAAGACGGCGTTAGTGCGCCGGTGGCTCGTCCGGGCCGCGCTCCTGTTCGGGCGGCCATCTGAGCGGCGGCGGCGGTCCAGGCTCGGGCTCGCTCGCCGCGCCGCCCGGTGGTTCGGCCTCCTCACGGGGCTCGTCCGACCAGGCGGCGTGTTGCGGCTCCGGCTCACCGTGCCATTCGGTCGGCTCGGCCTGTTGCGGCTCGGGCTCGTGCTGCCACTCGGCAGTATCGGCCTGTTGCAGCTCAGGCTCATCGTGCCATTCGCTCGGATCGGCCTGTTGCGGCTCGGGCTCGTATTGCCAGGTGCCGTGGACCTCCTGCGGCCCGTTCCGTGGCTCATGCGACACTCGGGTGAGCGCCTCCGGCAGTGTTCTGGCGACGGCGCCTTGACCGGCTACGTCGAATCCGGCCGGCCAGATCGTCGACGCGTCGTAGAGCGCATTGAGCAGCACGGCACCCTTCAAGTTCGCGCCGTCGAGATTCGCGCCCTCGAGGTTCGCGCCGTCGAGACCGGCTCCCTCGAGGTTCGCTCCGGTCAGATCCGCGCCGGATAGCACCGCGCTGTGCAGGCCGGCATCCTTGAGGTTCGCGCCGGTGAGGCCGGCAGCTCGCAGGTTGGCTCCCTTGAGCGCGGCTCCCTCGAGGGCCGCTCCGTACAGGCGCGCGCTCTCGAGGTTTGCGCCCCACAGCACCGTGTCGTTTAGGTTGGCGAGCAGCAGCCCGGCGCCCCGGAGGTTCGCCGCCTCGAGGTCGGCGGCCCTGAGGTTCGCCTTGAACAGGTCGGCGCCCTCGAGGTTGGCGCCGGTGAGGAGGGCGCCCTCGAGTTGCACCCCCGTCAGCATCGCCCCGGCCAGAGCCGTGTGGGGGAGGCCGATTGGAGCCTCGGTGTCGTGGCCGAGCGTGCGCCGACCGAGGATCGTGACGGCCGCCTGGACGTCGGTCGCGGGGCGAGCCCGGAGCTCGCCGCGCGCGTGACCGTCACCGTCGCCGGCCCCGACGTCCGCCCGCACCGGCCAGGGGGCGTGCTCGCGCACGAACGCCGCGAGGATCTCGATGATCGGGGCGTGGTCATCGGGCGACTCCTGCGCGAGTCGCTCGAGCGAATAGATGCCGCCGAGACGGACGTCGAGCGCCGGATGGCCGAGTTGGTCGATCGCGCGCATGAATCGCTCCGACAGCTGGCGTTCGGTGTGCTCGACTCTCCTATCGCGCGAGAAAGTCCGGAACGCATAGATTGCGACGGCGGCGACGAGCGCCGCAACCACGATCAGCACCAGCGCGATACGGATCCGGTTTAGTTCGTTCAGCCGCTCGGTCCCCGTGAGGCCCTTGGTCGACACGAGCCACGGCGGAGCGAACCTGATCACGAGCGCGCTGGCGCCGGCCACTGCGAGCAGGGCCAAGATCACCAGCAGGAAGCCGCCGAGCCTCCTCCTCCAGCGTGACGAGCGCTTCATCGGTGGGCCCGAACTATGGCTGATGACCGGCGGGATGCCGGAGGCTGCATTAGCTATTGCACGGGGGACCTGGTGCGCGATTTAATCGCAGCCGTGGACTCGGGGAGGGAACACCCAGTCGCGCCGGAGTACGCCGCGGCCATCGGCCGGATCGAAGCGGCGCAGGAAAACGACGTGGTCGAGCGAGCGCTCTCCGCAGCCCGTGATCGCCTCGCGATGGACGCGTCCTATATCACGACGATCGATCCCACGGAGCAAACGATCCACGCGATCGTCGGCCGGCCCGACATCGTGAACACGTACACGGGGGTTGTGATGCCGGTCGATCAAACGTTCTGCCAGCGGATGCTGAACGGGGAGATCCCGAACGTCGTGCCCGACACTCGGGCTGAGCCGGCGATGCGCGATCTCGACGCCACTCGCGAGTTCGGCGCCTACATCGGCGTGCCGGTGCGGCTTTCCGATGGCCGGGTCCACGGAACGCTCTGTTGCGTGAGCCGAGAGGCGAAGTTCGACATCGGCCCAGAGGACCTGCGCTTCATGCAGGTGCTGGCCGGCATCATTGCCGCGCGCGTCGAACAGGCGCAGGGCGACATGGCGCGCCTGACCGCGCGGTTCAGGGCCGGATAGGGAAGCGGCTGACAGCTGCTACGGCGCCGCCAGCAGCACGTGAAGGTCGGTGCCCTTGGCCTGCTCGTAGAGAAACGACTCGTTGCTCGTGTTCTCGAGCAGCCTGCGGACGAGGTAGGCCATCCCCGCAACCAGGTCGCCGACCGGGCAGTAGGCGCGCACCCTGAAACCGCGAGACGCGAGGGCATCGGCGAGCTGATCGCCGAGTCCGCGGAGCACCTGGAGCTCGAGATCGCGGTCTTCGCCGCCCGACAGCCGGTTGTAGGCGATCGCGTGCGAGACCGACCGCAGGTTATGCGACGCCACCGCCACCCGCACCGCCGGCCGGGCAGCAAGCAGCCGCTCCGTGAGCCCCTCGAAGTTGCGGTCGCAGTCGGCCTTGACTTCGAACACCGGCGTCGGCCAACCGTGCTGGCTGGCCTGGACGAGCTCATGGTCCCAGTAGGCGCCCTTCACCAGCCGCACGGTCAGCGGCGGGGTTCGACCGGACGCCCGCGCCCAGTCCAGGATCCGCTCGAGCTGCTCGGGCGAGTCGCGGAGGTAGGCCTGGAGCACCATCCCGGCGGACGGACCGGTCGCGAACTCGTCCTCGGACAGCACCTCGAGGACGAGATCGAACACCGCCTCGCGCGAGTCGAGCGATTCCATGTCGATGTGAATGTGCGCGCCGACCTCGTTCGCGCGGCGGAGCAACGGCCGCAGGCGCGCGGCCGCGTCGCGCCGCCCCAGCTCGGGCGCGTCGGGGCGGAGCAGCGGGGTGAGCGCCGAAATCTTCACCGACACGTTCGTCCGGGGTATCGCGCCGACGCTGTCGCGTTCGAGCACGTCGCGACTGGGCCAGCCGCGCTGGGCTCGGGCAAGTTCGGTAAGCGCGTCCTCGCAGCGCGCCGCGTACCGGTCGGCCTCGGGCTGCGTGACCGTCGCCTCGCCGAGCAGGTCGACCGAGCTCGTGACGCCGCGATTCCAGAGGTCGCGGAGCACGCCGAGCGCCGATGCGGGCGTCTCGCCGACGATGAACCGGTGGGCCATGTGCTTGACGCCCGCCGCCGCGGCGGCGCCGATCGCCGTTCGCGCCGCTCTGTTGTCCGCCATCCGCATCGCAGCGGCCAACGGCGGCGGTGCGTCCGGGACCTCGCGCAGGAACTCCCGCAGATGCCGGGCGAGGTCGTCGAGCGACCGGCACGCGGGAGTCACGTCGACGAACCGGAACAGCGCGGCCTTGAGCTCCTGATCGGCCGAGGCGAGATCCATCGCCCGCTGGTCGAGCGCTCTGAGCGGATGCCGGGCGGTCGACGGGAACGCGGACGCCAGGTCCGTTCCGATCTCGTGGATCGAGCGCTCGAGCGCCTCGCGATCCGGACCTGTCGGCGGCTTGGATGCCGTCATCCGGCCGGGAGGATGTTGACCGCCCGCGCCACCACCAGACCGACCGTGACCAGGGAGGCGAGCGCCTGCGCACTCATCAGCCACTTCGCGGTCGGGGTCAGCGGCATCGTGTCGGTGGGGCTGAACGCGGTTGCGTTCGTCAACGAGACGTACAGGTAGTCGATCAGGCTGGGCATCCAATCCTTCGGCGCCCACCGCGGATCGGTCATTTGCGGGAACAAAAAGTCGGGCAGGTCTCGTTCGTCTTTCTCGCGTGCGACCGGGCCGCCCCGATCGACCTCCCAGTACCACAGCCCGAACAGGAGCACGTTGGTGCACCAGAGCACGATCCCCGACAGGATCAGCTCGTGCCCGTTCGACTTGCTCCCGTGCAGCAGCGCGTGGACGAGCAGCACGAGCGAGACCATGTTGGCGGCGCTGACGAACCCGATCATCGCAATCGCCACGTGGCGACGCAGCGGCGAGTGGCGGACGTTGCGGCGGGGGGAAACGATGACCAGGCCGACGAGGAGGGCCCCCTCGAGGCTCGGGAGCAGCCAGGTCGGCCCGACCGTGACCGCGTTGGTGAGCGACAGCTGGAGGGCGATCGCGCAGGCCACGACGACCTGCGGCTCCCAGAACGGGAGCCATCGTTCGACCCAGCCGAGGAAGCCCGGTCGGGGTCGGTGCGGCGTCTGTCGGAGCTCCTCGCTACGGTCCATGGTGCGCTGGAGATACTGGCAGGACCACGCGCACCGGAGTGAAAGGGAAGGATCTGAGACGCCTAGTCATCGTCGCCGCCGCTGCTGCGATGCTGCTTGCCGCCTGCGGAAGCGCGGGCAGCTCGTCGACATCATCGACGACCGCCACCGCCGCCGGCAGGCCAACCACGACGACCACCGCCACCAGCGCGACGACCACGGCGACATCCACGACATCCATGACCGCGCCGACGACGACGAGTTCGACGACCATCGCTACGACGACGGCGTCGGGCGAACCGCCCTGTCGCGCCGCCAATCTGGAGCTCGGATTCCTCGGCCAGCAGGGCGGAATGGGTCACGGCGAGATCGGGTTCGTGCTCAAGAACACCAGCGACGTGAGCTGCCGCACGTACGGCTATCCCGGCATCCTGTTCCTCGATCAGAGCGGACACCCGCTCCCCACGATCCCGCACCACACGACCAACGACTTCTTCGGCTCGAGTCCGGCGGTGCCGCTCGTCATAGCGCCCGGCGCGAGTGCCTCGTTCCGCCTCGACGTCGGCCACGGCGTGGCGACCTCGGCCGGCTGCGCGACCGCCTACGCCCTCCAGGTGATCCCGCCCAACGACACCCACACGCTTCGTACCTCGATTCCGAACGGCGCGTACGAGTGCAAGGACGCGAACGTGTCCCCACTTCGTGCCGGCACCGCGGCGTATCCGTAGCGAGGGCTCGGCTACCGACGCTCGGCCGCCGGCAGCCAGAGCGGGCCGTTGTTCAGCGCGTCGGTGATGTCGAGCGCCGGGACCGCGCGAGAGAAGTGAAAGCCCTGGGCGAAGGTGCAGCCGAGCCGGCTCAGTTCGTTGACCTGCTCTGAGGTCTCGACGCCCTCCGCCACCACGTCGAGCGACAGCGCCCGGGACATCGCGATGATCGTCTCGGTGATCGCGGTGTCGCGCGGCTCGTTCCCGAGCCCGTCGACGAACGAGCGATCGACCTTCAGCACGTCGAGCGGCAGTCGCGTCAGATAGCTGAGCGACGAGTAGCCGGTGCCGAAATCGTCGAGCACGAGGCGAACGCCGAGCGCCTTGAGCGCGTGCAGGATGTCCGTCAGCGCATCGGCATCCCGGACCATCACGGTCTCGGTGATCTCGAGGCTGAGACAAGCGGGATCGAGCCCGGTGCTGCTGAGCGCGGCAGCGACGACGTCGGGGAGCGTGCGGCGCGCCACCTGTACGGCCGAAAGGTTCACGGACATCGCCAGCGGCGCCGAATCCGGCCTGGCGCCGTACCACTGGGCGGCTTGGCGGCACGCGTTCTCGAGCACCCACCGGCCGATCGGCTCGATCAGCCCGTTCTCCTCGGCGATCGGGATGAACTCCGATGGCGATATCTCGCCGCGCTCGGGGTGGCGCCAGCGAAGCAGCGCCTCGACCCCGACGACCCGAAAGTTCGTGAGCGACACGACCGGCTGGTACTCGAGCCGGAGTTGATCGCGCTCGAGCGCACGGCGTAGATCGTTCTCCATCCGCAGGCGCGCGATCGCCCGGCCGCGCATGCCCTCGTCGAACACCTCGTAACGCGCGCGGCCCCGGTCCTTGGCCCTGTACATCGCGGCGTCCGCATCGCGGATCAGTTCATCCGCCCGCTCCCCGCCGGTGGCGAGCGCGATGCCGATGCTGGTGGTCACGAAATGCTCGCTTCCCGAGAGCACGAACGGCCGCGCGAACGTGGCCGCGATCCGCTCCGCGGTGTCGATCGCGTCGCGCTCGGAGGCGATGTCCTCGAGCAGGATTCCGAACTCGTCGCCGCCGAACCGCGCCACCGTGTCGCTCCCCCGCAGGGCATGCTTGAGGCGCGGCGCCGCGGCCGCCAGCAACTCGTCTCCGACGTGATGCCCGAGGCTGTCGTTGACCAGCTTGAAGTGGTCGAGGTCGAGGAACAGGATCGCGGCCAGCGACTGCTGGCGGCCCAGCCGCGCGAGCGCGTGCTCGAGGCGGTCGACGAACAGCACGCGGTTCGGGAGCCCGGTCAGCGGGTCGTGGACGGCCCGTTCGCGGATCGCGTCCTCGACCGCCTGTCGCTCGAGGGCGTCGGCCAGCACGTTTGCCAGCGACTGGAGAAAGTCGATATCGCCGGTGGCAAATTTCCGCGGGCGCATCGACTGGATCACGAGGACGCCAAACGGCCCGCGCGACCCGCCCTCGATCTTGACCGACAGCCCCGCGGCGGTCCGCCGGCCCCGGAAGCTCGGCTGCTCGAAACGCCGCTCGGCATCCCAGTCCTCGACCACCACCGGGGACCCGCTGAGCAGCGTGTATCCCGCCTGCGATCCCTCGCCGGCCGGGTAGCGCAGCGAACCGAGCTCGGTGTCCGGCCACCCGATCCCGCTGCGAAGAACCAGACAGTTCTCGTCGGGGAGGAGCTCCCACACAGCCGCGATCTCGGCGCCGACCATTCGGGCGGCCCCGCTCACCGCCTCGTTCATCAGATCGATCGTGCTCGCTCCCTCCAGCGCGTGCTCGCCGAGCAGCGCAACCGCCGCCTGCTGCGCCGCCCGCCGCTCGAGCTCGTCCTCGACCCCCTTGCGGTCGGTGATGTCGTGCAGCATGCCGTGCCAGCGAAGCTCGCCGTCCTCGGTGTGCGCGAGCACGGCGTCGTCGCGGATCCAGACCGTACGTCCGTCGCGATGGACCATCCGGTACTCGACCGCCGCGTCGTCAGCCTTGGCGCCGTTGCATCCGTTTTCTCGGTCCAGGACCCGGTCGCGGTCCTCAGGATGCAGCCGCTCGGCCCAAAGAGCGGGGTTGGCGCGCCACTCCTCGGCGGTGTAGCCGAGGATCTGCTCGATCTGTGCGCTGACGTAGTGCCAGAGGCCCTCGCCGCCGATGTCTGCAACGTAGATGATCGCGGGCACTCGCTCGAGCAGCTTCGGGTACTCCGAAGCGGCGATCCCGCCTCCTTGCGGTTTCATAACCCGCGTCCCAGGCATGCTGCCGGTGTCGCTGTCGCCGACCATGTCCCCTGCTAATCGGCATTCCTCGCGCTATCGATAGGGGCGCTGGACGCCTTGTCTGAAGCGCTACGCCCTTTGTAGTAGCCAGCGGCCGGCCGCGCGCGGCGCTACAGCGCCTCGAACACCGCTATGCCGTCCCGGTTGCGCTCGGCGACCTGTCCCGATTCGACGAGCAGGTCGAGGTGTCCGAGCACCTCCGAGAGCGTCAGGTATGCCTGCGTGACCGCCACGTTTCCCCACATCCGCAGCGCTATCTCATACGCGGTGAGCGGCTGGGCGTCCAGGATGTGCGCGATCCGATCGGCCCGCCGGCGGTGCATCCGCAAGCGCTCGTCGATCAGTTCGGCGTGTTCGAGGATCGGGTCTCCGTGGCCGGAGAGCACCAGGCGGGCGGGCAGCTCGCGGGTCATGCGCATCGAGTCGATGTACTGGAGGAGTGCCCGGGGGCGAGGTTGGTCGCCGCCGCCCGACAGCGGCCGTGAGATGAGCGGATTCGACGAGATGTTGGCCAGCAGGTGGTCGCCGGCGATCAGCATCCCCCGATCTTCGTCGGAGAAGATCGTGTCTGACGGACTATGACCGGGCCGGTGGTAGACCGTCAGCGTCCGGTTCCTGAACTCGAGCTCGTCCCCGTCGCGCAGCTCGCGCGTCACGTGGCCGCTCGACCCGAACGCTCGGAACGCCGCGGCCAACGCCCCGAGCACCGTCGCCAGATCGGCCGGCACCCCGTGACGGCGCATGACCGTCTGCGCGAACTCATCATCGGCCGCCGCGCTCCGCGAGAAATCCGCCAGATACGGACCGAGCAGATGAAACGACGCAACCTCGGCGCCGGACCGTCGGGCGAGGATCTCGAGCAGCCCGAGATGGTCCATGTGCTGGTGGGTGAGCACGATCAGTTCGAGGTCCTCGATCCGGCGGCCATGGCCGGCGAGCGCGCGCTCGAGGTCGTCCAGCGACTTGCCCGAGTTCGGCCCGGTGTCGATCAGGGTCAGCGGCTCGTCCTCGATCAGGTAGCAGTTGACCCGGCCGACCAGAAACGGGGTCGGCAACGCGATCCTGTGGATCCCGGCCCGCTGCGCCAGCGCGAGAGCATCCTCGGCGCTCGTGGCGCGCCGGTCTGGCGTGGTCACGAACGGATCACTGCCAGCACCTCGTCACGCCGACGCTCCATGTCCTCGTGTGAGCGCAGTGACTCCAGGCACAGGCGAAGCAGCGGCTCGGTGTTGGACGATCGGACGTTGAAGTGCCAGTCGTCGTACTCGACCGAGATGCCGTCCAGGCGGTACTGCTTGCCGTCTTCGTAGCGAGAGGCGAGCTCATTCATCTTGGCGTCCTGATCGGTGACTTCGGAGTTGATCTCGCCCGAGATGAAGTAGCGCGACCGGTACGGCTCGAGGAGCTCGGACATACGCGCACCCCGCTCCGAGAGCAGCTCCAGGATCAAAAGCGCCGGGATCGTTCCTGAGTCTGCGCAATAGAAGTCGCGGAAGTAGTAGTGGCCGGACACCTCGCCTCCGAAGACCGCGCTCTCCTCGCGCATTCTGGTCTTGAAGAACGCGTGTCCAACGCGGTTCATCAGGGCGCGGCCGCCGCCGTCCTCGGTCGCGTCCGCGACCGCCCGGCTCGCGCGGACGTCGTACAGGATCGTCGCATCCGCATGCTTTCTCAGCATCGACTCAGCCAGCAGCGCGGTCAGGAAATCGCCGTCGACGAACGATCCGCGATCGTCGATGAAGAAGCAGCGGTCCGCGTCGCCGTCCCAGGCGATGCCGAGGTCCGCCTTCTGCCGGATGACCTCTTGCATGATGTACTCGCGGTTTTCGGGAAGCAGCGGATTGGGCTCGTGGTCGGGGAAGTGGCCGTTGGGCTCCCAGTACGTCTCGACGAGGTCGAGCCCCAGTCCCCGGAGCAGCGGTCCGACCATCGGTCCCGCCATCCCGTTGCCTCCGTCGACGACAACGCGCATCGGCTCCACGGCATCCGGATCGATGAACGCGAGCGCGGCCCGGTGGAACTGCTCGTAGACCGGAATGCTCTCCACCGATCCACCGCCGGGAGAGCCGTCCAGGCCGGCTTCGATCTTCGTGCGCAGCTCACCGATCCCGGCGTCGCCCGAGAGCGCGACTGCCCCGCGCCGGACCAACTTGGCGCCGGTGTAGCGCTTGGGGTTGTGGGAGGCGGTGCACATCAGGCCGCCGTCGAGGTCGCGCGATCCGACGAGGTAATACAACATCTCGGTCCCGACCTCTCCGGCGTCGAGCACGGTCGCGCCCTCGGCGCACATGCCCAAGCAGTAAGCGCTCGCGAGCTCAGGTGCGGTTAGCCGCATGTCCCGGCCGAGCCCCAGGCGCAGCTCCGTGGTCGGCTTGTCTTCGAGCTCGGCGATCACCCGGGCGAACGCCCGGCCGATCAGCTCGGCCGTGCCGGCGTCGATGTCGGTGCCGTACAGACCGCGGATGTCGTAGGCCTTGAAAATGCCGGGATCGGCGACGGTGCTCATCGCGGCTGATGCTACCCACGGGAGCCTCGGGGAATAATGCGAGCGCTGTGCATGCGGACAAGCCAACCGTCGTGGTTCTGTGCGGCGGACGGGGGACCCGCCTCCAGGCGCGCGGCTCCGATCTGCCCAAGCCCCTGGTCGAGATCGGCGGCCGCCCGATCCTCTGGCATGTGATCAGCATCTACCTGGCACAGGGGTTCCGGCGCTTTGAGCTGCTGACCGGATACCGCGGCGAGGAGGTCGAGGCGTTCGTGGCCGGCGAGCGATGGCCGGACGACGCCGAGATCCGCTGCCTCGACACCGGCATCGACACGCCGACCGGCGGGCGCCTGCACCAGGCGGTCCCCGTACTCGACGGCGAGCGGTTTTTCCTCGGCTACGCCGACGGCGTCTCCGACATCGACCTCGGGGCGCTTCTCTCGTTCCACGCAACCCACGGCGCCGGGGCGACGATGGCGGTCGTCCAGCCCCAGCTCCCGTTCGGCGTGGCACGCCTGGACGGCGACGGGTCGGTGCTCGGGTTCACCGAGAAGCCGCGCAGCGATCTGTGGGTAAACGCCGGGTTCTTCATCTTCGAGCCCTCCGCGCTGGAGGTGCTCGAGCCCGACAGCGTGCTGGAGCGCGAGCCGCTCGAACGATTGGCGGCCGAGGGCCGGCTGCGGGCGTTCCGCCACGAGGGCTTCTGGGAGTGCATGGACACCTATAAGGACGCGATCACGCTCAACGACCTGTGGGCCGAGGGCCGCGCGCCGTGGAAGGTGTGGGGTTGACCGGTACGGTGCTGGTGACCGGCGCCGATGGCCTGGTCGGCGCGTGGCTGGTCAAGGGGCTGCTCGAACGCCGGTCGCGCGTCGTCGTGATCCGTCGCGACTCGCCCGCCGTCTCGCCGCTGCGGGAGCTCGGCCTGGAGGGCTCGGTCGACGTGGTGCACGGCGACATCTGCACCGAGGGACTGGTCGGCCGCGTGCTGGGCGAGTACGAGGTCGACGGCGTCTTCCATCTCGCGGCGCAGACCCAGGTCGGGCCGGCCAATCGTTCGCCTGTGTCGACGTTCGAGACCAACATCCGCGGGAGCTGGCTGGTGCTCGAGGCATGCAGGCTGCACGAGGTGGAGCGGGTCGTGGTCGCCTCCTCGGACAAGGCGTACGGCCGCCAAGCCGACCTGCCTTACCGCGAGACCCACCCGCTCCAGCCGCTGTTCCCCTACGACGTCTCCAAGGCCGCCTGTGACCTGCTGGCGCGTTCCTATTGGCACACGTTCGGTCTGCCGGTGGCGGTCACGCGGCTCGCCAACGTCTACGGCGGCGCAGACCTGAACCGTGCCCGGCTGATCCCAGAGGCCGTGTGCGCCGCACTCGCCGGCGAGGCGCCGGTCGTGCGTTCGGACGGCTCGCCCGAACGTGACTTCCTGTACGTGGAAGACGCCGTGGGCGCGTACCTGGCGGTCTGGGACGCGCTCGGGCGCGGACAGGGGCGCGGCGAGGCGTTCAACGCGGGGGGCGGGGAGCCCTGCCGCGTGCTCGACGTGATCGAGCTGATCTGCCGCCTGGCCGGTGCCGCGGTCGTCCCGGAGATCCGCGGCGACGGAGTGCCGCATGGCGAAATCGACCGGCAGTGGGTCGACTCGACCAGGCTCCGCGAGCTGACCGGCTGGCGGCCATCCGTGCCGCTTGAGGAGGGGCTCCGGCGGACGATTGAGTGGTACCGCGAGCACCCCGCGGCACGGACAAGGTAGATCCGGGACCCGGATGGCCGCCGGCGTGCCCGGCGGACCCCTGAGACCCCAGAAATCACCTGTAAAACATGACAATTGAGCAGCGACGGCGGGACCGTGGCGGAGTATGCATGTGGGGCATGCGCAGTACGGCACGGTCGGGCCGAAGCTCCGCAACTGTCGTGTCATGCATGCCGGCCGCGCCGCGGAACGCGACAGGGACGCCAGACCCCACCCTCAGATGCCCGCCTTTCCCCGTCGGCGCACCCCGCGCGTCCTAAAATGAAGACATATGTCAGGGCATTCCAAATGGGCTTCGATCAAGCACAAGAAGGCCGTTGTCGACGCGCGACGGGGCCAGCACTTCACCAAGCTCGCGCGGGCGATCACGGTCGCGGCGCGTGAGGGCGGCGGCGATCCGACCGCGAACTCGGGTCTCGCGCTGGCGATCCAGAAGGCGCGCGACGCCTCGATGCCGAAGGACAACATTGAGCGCGCGATCGCCAAGGGAACCGGCGAGGGCGCCGACGCCGAGCAGATCGAGACCGTCCTCTACGAGGGCTACGGCCCGGGCGGTGTCGCGCTGCTGATCGAGGCGCTGACCGACAATCGCAACCGGACCGGCGCCGAGATGCGGCACATCCTCGGCAAGTACGGCGGGAACCTCGGCGAGCCGGGGTCCGTCTCCTACCTGTTCGACAAGCGCGGCGTGATCGTCGTCGACGCGAATCGCTACAGCGAAGATGACCTGATGCCGGCGATCGACGCCGGCGCCGAGGACATCGCGCTCGACGAGGATGTGTACGAGGTGATCACCGAGCCGGCCGACCTCGCGACGGCGCGTGACGCGCTCACCGCCTCCGGGGTCGAGCTCGAGAGCGCCGACCTGACGCAGCGGCCGCGAGCGCGCGTACCGATCGACGAGAGCGACGCCGGCAAGCTGATCAAGCTGATCGACGCGCTCGAGGAAAACGACGACGTGAACGCGGTCCACGCGAACTTCGAGGTCGACAGCGCGGTGCTCGAACGCGTCGCTCAGTAGACGGTTATTAGCTGTTTCTTCGACAAGACTCGCTAGCCTCACACGCCGATGTCGAAACGAGCCCTCGTCATGCCGGCGTTTGCCGCGGCTGCGATTGCCCTCGCGGGGTGCGGGAGCAGCTCGAAGGCTCCGGGGGTCGTGCTAGCGCCCTCGAGTGGGGCGACCGAGGCCGCGGTCACGACCACGGCAAAGCCGCCGGCGGCGATCTCGCAGAAGCCGACGGTCACCGTCCCGACGGGACCGGCTCCGACCAAGCTGGTCACCAAGGACCTCGTCACCGGCACCGGCCAGACGGCCAAGGCGGGGGACACAGTAACCGTCAACTACGTCGGCGTCCTCTACAACACCGGCAAGGAGTTCGACTCCTCCTGGAGCCGCAACCAGCCGTTCACGACCGCGCTGTCGAACGGCAGCGTGATCCCGGGCTGGGTGCAGGGAATCCCCGGGATGAAGGTCGGCGGACGCCGCGAGCTGATCATCCCGGCGAGCCTCGCCTACGGCAAGCAGGGCAGCCCCCCGACGATCCCGCCTAACTCGCCGCTCGTGTTCGTCGTCGATCTGCTTTCGGTTTCTTCTTCGTCTTAGCCGTCCCCGGCTCCTCAGCGGCGAGACCGCGGGCCCGGTACAGCGAGACGGGGTCCGTCATGCCCTTGAGCTTGTGCTTGCGTGCGTACGACCAATCGAACCGGTCGCGCGTGGCGTCGCGGACCTCCTTCGTGCAGAGCACGCTGCCGGGACGAGCGGCGCCGGTGACCCGGCTGGCCAGGTTGACGGCGTGGCCGTAGTAGTCCCCGGCGCGCTGGAGCGCCGGCCCGGACGCGACGCCGGCGCGCAGACTCGGTAAATCCGCGGCCTCGACCGCCTCGAGTAGCGACAAGGCGACCGACACGAGCGCTCCGGGGTCGGGGCTGACGAACATCGCGGCGTCGCCGATCGTCTTCACCAGCCTTACGGGGGGCTCGGTCACGTCGTTCGCGAGCTCGGCCAGCTTGGTGGCGAGGCTGCCGAGCTCTTGCGCTTCGATCTCGGCGCCGAGCCGCGTGAACCCGACCATGTCCACGAAGCAAACCGTGATCTCGGTGGCGCCGCCGGCCTCGCCCGCCTCGCGGTCGGCGCTGCTCAAAATCCCCCGCCGAACGGCCTCGGCGAGGTGCTGCTTGTAGGCCGCGCTCAGGACGGGGTCAATCGCGGGGATGAGCTGCTCGGCGAGCGCGGCGAACCGCTCGGCGACCTCGTCCTCGCTGTCGCCGGCCTTCAGGAACGCCGCGACGAACGCGGCCGCGGTGGTGGCGGCGAGCCGCGCCATTCCCTCTCCCAGCACCCGCGTGATCTCGGCGATCGACTCCTCGCCGAGACCTGAGGAGAGAAACAGGCTGATCGACTTGGCGGCCTCGACCTCCTCCTCGTCGAACACGCGGTCCTCAGCCGAGGGCTCGGGCAACCCCAGTAGACGCTGGATCCGAAGCATCTGGGATGCCGGGAGGCCGGTTCGCTCCTCGAGCTCGCGTGCGGTGTAGCGGCCGCCGAGCACGCGCTCGACCAGCAGCAGCGCGAGCCGGTCCTCCTCGATCGCCGCCGTCAGCTCCTCCGGCGTGAAGCCCTCGCCGGCGAGCCGCTCGAGCAGCCGCTCGCGGGCCGCGCGGTCCTCTCCCTCGAGTCCCTCGAGTAGCGCCGTGACATCCACCTCCGCATCCTCGCGCAAATCGCGCCGCCCGGCCGATCGGCTAGCATCGACGGCCCTCGCGGGTGCGGTCCCGGCCGGTCCGTGTATTGCCGTCGTCGGAGCGCTCGCTCACTTTCGTATCAGCCGAACCCAAACCGCCACATGCTCTCGATCCTGATGCCGGTTTACAACGAGCGCGAGCGCGTCGAGCGTGCGATCTCCGAGGTCCTCGACACGCCGCTCCCCACGCAGTTCGAGCTGATCGTCGTCGACGACGGCTCGACCGACGGTACGCGCGAGATCCTGCAACGCGTGGTATCGGATACGCGCCCGTCCCATCGGGTCCGCCTGTTCGAGCATCCCGAGAACCGGGGAAAAGGGGCCGCGGTTCAGACGGCGCTCTCCCATGCAGAGGGCGAGTTCTCGGCGATCTTCGACGCCGACCTCGAGTACGACCCGACCGACCTCGGGCTGCTGATGCCGCCGCTGCTCGACGGGCGAACCAACGCCTCCTTCGGCGTGCGAGCATTCGACGGGTACACGAGCCACTCGTTCCTGTTCGTGGCCGGGAACAAGGGCGTGACGTTTGCCTGCAACGTGCTCTTTAACGTGTACCTGCACGACATCATGACCTGCCACAAGATGATCCGGACGGAGGTCTTCCGAAGCCTGCCGCTCCGCTCGCCCGGCTTCGCGATCGAGCCCGAGATCACCGCAAGGCTGGTGCAGCGCGGTGAGCGGATCTTCGAGGTACCGGTGCACTACCGGGCGCGCGCCACCGACGAGGGGAAGAAGTTGACCGCGGTCGACGGCTTCCGAGTGCTCGGGACCTTGCTGCGTTGCCGCTTCTCCGAGGGGTAGGCTGCCGGTCGGGTGGAGGGTCAGGTCCTCACGCAGACGCCCGCGGCCCCGCGGCCGGGGTCGCCGTCTACCCGCGCGCGCCGCTTCCCGGACTGGCATGGGCTGCTTTACGGGCCGTTCCTGTGGTCGGCGCTGGGGTGCTTCGTGCTCGCGGCGATCTCCGCCGCGATTCTGCCGACGGTCCCGAGCTACGACCCGTGGGCGTGGATCTCGTGGGGCCGGGAGGTCACCGATCCCCATCTGAGTTTCGCGATCAGCGGCGGGCCGTCGTGGAAACCGCTGCCGGTGATGTTCACCACAATCTGGGCGCTGTTCGGGAGCGCCGCGGCGCCGACGTTGTGGGTGATCACCGCCCGCGCCGGCGGCTTCCTCGGGATGGTGGCTGCGTACCTGCTCGCCTCGCGCCTGGTGTCGCGTGACGGTCGCGGCCCGCGCTGGGCGCCCGTCGCGGCCGGTCTGATCGCCGCCGCCGGCATCCTGGTCACGCAGGACTACTGGGACGAGTGGTTCCGCGGCACCTCCGAGCCCATGGAGATCGCCACCGCGCTGTGGGCGGTGCTCGCCTTCCTCGACGGCCGGCGCGGGTGGGCGTTCGTGTTCGGCGTGGCCACTTCACAGCTCCGTCCCGAGGCCTGGCCGTTGGTCGTGATCTATGCCGTGTGGCTTTGGTGGAAGGAGCCGCAGCTGCGGGTGCTGGTGGTGCTCGGGCTGATCTCGATCCCGTTTTTCTGGTTCGTCCCGCCATGGGTGGGCTCGGGGCAGCCGTTCCTGGCGGCGATCCACGCTGAGGAGTACAACGGCGGCCTCGGTTCGGATCGGCTATTCGGCGTGCTCGGACGCGGCGTCGACATCCAGTTGCTGCCGGTGTTGCTCGCCGGCGTGGTGGCGGTGGTGTTCGCCTGGTTCGACAAGCCCCGCGACTGGTTGGTGCTGGCGCTCGCCGGCGCGACGCTCGCCTGGTGGGTGGTCGTCGTCGGGATGACGCTCGACGGCTATCCGGGCCTCGAGCGCTTCTATCTACCGGCCGCCGGCATGACCTGCGTGCTCGCCGGCGTCGGCATCGTTCGCCTGGCGTTGTTCGGGGCGCGCGCGATTCCTACCGCGCGCACCGCGGTGGGCATCGGTCTGACCGCGGTCCTCGTCGCGATCACGATTCCGTTCGTGGGCGGGCGGATCAACGAGGCCGGCGCTGAGGAGAAGATCGCCTCGCAGGCCGTCACCCGCCTGGATCAGATGACAGCAGCGGTCGCCGCGGTCGGCGGCCACAAAGGAGTGTTCCCGTGCAAGTCGAGCTTCGCGGCGGTCAACCACAGCGTCCAGACCGCGCTGGCGTGGAAACTCCACGTGACCCTCGGCCGCGTCGGGACCACGATGCGTCATCAGGGGGTGATGTTCGTCGGTCCGCACGACTCGATTGACGGGATCGCGCCACCGATCGATCCTCGGCTCACCCAGAGCCAGCTGATCGCCCAGGTCGGCGCCTGGAAGATGTACCGGCTGACCGCCCCGAACTCGGACTACAGCTGCGTGGGCAGGTGACGGGCGACGACCCCCAGGGTCCGAGGCGGTCCTCGGACTCCGTTCGGTGCTCGTTCTGCGGAAAGCCCCGCAGCGAGGTCGCGTCGATCGTCTCGGGACCGACGCCGGCGATCGCGATCTGCAACGAGTGCGTCGAGTTGTGCGCGGACATCATCGCTGAGGAGCTGCCGCCGCCTCCCGACGGGAATCAGGCGGCCTAGCGCGCGGGGAGGCGTCCGGCCTCCGACGCAGAATGGTGATCCGATGATCGTCGTTGGAATCGACCCCGGCACAGCGAGCACCGGCTACGGCGTCGTCGAGGGCACCGGGTCGGCGCTGACCATGCTCGCTGCGGGCGTGATCGAGACGCCTTCCGGGGTGCGGCTCGAGCGCCGCCTGGCGGAGATCCACGGCCACGTGGTCGAGCTCCTCGACGGCTACCGGCCGGACGCGGTTGCGATCGAAGAGCTCTACTTCGGCGCCAACGCCAGGACCGCGTTCGCGGTCGGCCAGGCCCGTGGCGTGGTGCTGCTGGCCGCCGGCCAGCGCGGCATCCCGTCGCGCTCGTACACCCCTCAGCAGGTCAAGGGGGCGGTGTGCGGCAACGGGCGCGCCGGCAAGGATCAGGTCGGGCGCATGGTCGCGCGCCTGCTCGGCCTGTCCGAGTCCCCCTCGCCCGACCACGCCGCGGATGCGCTGGCGGTCGCGATCTGCGAGTGCAACCGCTCGCCGCTCGAGCGGGCGCTGGCCCGCACGGGAGCGCGCAGATGATCGCGATGGTGTCCGGAACCGTCGCCGTGCGCCGCGCCGATCACGTCGTCGTCGACACGGGCGGTGTCGGCTACCGGCTCGCGGTGTCGGCCGAGACGCTGCGGCACGTGCCCGCGGTCGGCAAGAGCGTGGTCCTGCACGCCCATCTCGTGGTCCGCGACGACGCGCTCGCGCTGTACGGGTTCGCGACCGAGGAGGAGCGCGAGCTGTTCCTGATGCTGATCGCCGTCCAGTCTGTCGGCCCCAAGGTGGCGCTCGCAATACTGTCGGGCGGGCCGCCGCGCGACCTGCTCGCGGCGCTCGCGGCGGGCGACACCGCCCGGCTGCAGGCCGCCCCCGGAGTCGGCAAACGGACCGCGGAGCGGATCATCGTCGAGCTGCGCGAGAAGGTCGGCGCCAGCGCCACCGTTCCCGCGGTGCTGGCCGCGGCCCACAGCGACGACCCGCGGGTCCAGGCACGCGACGGGCTGCTCGGCCTCGGCTATTCCGCGATTGAGGTCGACCAACTGCTCGACGGCGCCGAGGGCGACCGGCCCGAGGATCTGATCGCGTACGCCCTCAGGACGGCCCGCCGATGAGCCCGGTCCGCCAGATTCACGACCCCGCCCACCCCGACCGGCCCGGCGGGCGAGACCGAATACACGATCCGGAGGAGCTGCCCGATGACGATCTCGACCGCTCGCTCCGTCCCCGCCAGCTCGTTGACTTCGTCGGCCAGGCGGCCGTCAAAGACCAGCTCGCGGTCTCGATCGAGGCCGCTGCCAGCCGCGGCGAGGCGCTCGATCACGTGCTGTTTGCGGGCCCACCCGGGCTCGGCAAGACGTCGCTCGCGCAAATCGTTGCCGCTGAGCTCGGGGTTCCGTTCGTCCAGACGGCCGGCCCGGCGCTCGAGCGCAAGGGCGACGTCGCGGCGTTCCTGACCGCGCTCGAGCCCCGAGCGGTGTTCTTCGTCGACGAGATTCATCGCCTCCCCCGCGCGCTCGAGGAGACCTTCTACCCGGCCATGGAGGACGGCTGCCTGCCGATCACGATTGGCCAGGGCGCGGGGGCGAGCGTGGTCACGATCCCGCTGCCTCCGTTCACGCTGGTCGGGGCGACGACCCGCGCCGGGCTGATCACCACGCCGCTCCGCGACCGCTTTGGGATCCAGCATCGCCTCGAGCACTACGACGTCGACGACCTGGCGACGATCGTCCGCCGCTCCGCGCGTCTCCTCGACGTCGCGATCGAGGACAGCGGCGCCGTCGCGATCGCGGACCGAAGCCGGGGCACCCCACGTGTCGCCAACCGGCTGCTCAAGCGGGTACGCGACTACGCCGAGGTGCGAGGGACCGGAGTCGTCACGGGCGAGATGGCGATCGAGGCACTCGACCTGCTCGGCGTCGACCACGCGGGTCTGGACCGGCTCGACCGCGAGATCCTCCGCGCGATCTGCGAGAAGTTCGGCGGCGGCCCGGTTGGCCTGTCGACGCTCGCCGTCGCCGTGGGGGAGGAGCAGGACACGATCGAGGACGTGTATGAGCCGTATCTGCTCCAGCGCGGCCTGATCGAGCGCACGCCGCGAGGTCGCGCGGCGACCCGGCGCGCCTTCGAGCACCTGGGAATGGACCCCCCCGGTCCGCTCTCGCTCCTTTAAATGTTGATGAAGACCTGGGGGATGGCGCCGGGGGGTGCGGCTATCCTCAGGGCGCCGATGAGTCACGAGCACTATTTCATCTGCCCCCACTGCGGAAACCGGTCGATGGGGACCGATCGCAACGCGGGCTTCACGCGAGAGGCGCGCGGATGCGAGAAGTGCGGGTTCGCTTACCTGTACGAGCTGCTCGACGACTACTACCCGGCTCCGAACGCCGCGTTCTTCGCGTGCGACGGGGACGGCAGGATCGTCGACTGCGGCCGCGGGTCGTTCGAGCTGACAGGCCTGAAGACCGAGCAGGTGATCGGGCGCCCCGTGCACGACGTCCTCGGCCTTCGCTTCGAGGACGGCACCGACCACGTGGGTACCGCGCTCGAGTGGGAGGTCCGCGTCAAGAGCAAGCCGTGGAGGTACACGCCGAGCGCGATCTGCCCGCCAAGGCCGTCGCCGACATCTTTCCGGCGTACGATGACGAGGAGGGTGGGGTGCTGGTGGTGCTCACGCCAACCAACCACGGGTGAGAGCCGAAACGGCTCCTCCGCCACCGTCCACGCTCAAGTACCTCTAGCATCCACCCAGATCGATGACTGATCGCCAGAGAAATGGCTTCGTCCTGCTCATCGTCGTCGGGCTGCTGATCGGCTCGCTGATCGTGATCGCCGGCGTCCCCGGCGCGGTGAAGTCCAAGAAGACGGTCCTGGGGCTCGACCTCAAGGGCGGCGTCGAGCTCGTCTACCAGGGCCTCCCAAGTGCGCAGACGCCGAAGGTGACCCCGGACGCGCTTCAGCGCGCGGTGGACATCATGCGCAATCGCGTCGACCAGCTGGGCGTCGCCGAGCCCGAGATCCAGACGTCGGGCGACAACCAGATCACCGTCGGGCTTCCGAACGTGAGCGACACCTCGCGGGCCGAGTCGGAGGTCGGCGCGACCGCACAGCTGTTGTTCTACGACTGGGAAGCGAACGTCATCACGTCGAACGGCAAGACGGTGGCCAGCCAGCTGCAGACGCAGGACCCGACCGCCACCCAGATCAGTCAGGGCGGGACGAGCCAGGCGCCGGGCACCCCTGGCGCGGGCAGCATGAACCTCTACGACGCAGTGACGCTCGCGTCCAAGCAGCCAGAGAGCTCGAGCACCCAGAACTCGCGAATCACCCCCCAGTACTGGATGTTCGGGGCGCCCGGGAGCGCCGCCTGCGAGGCGGCGGCAAAGGCCAACGGCACGGTGCCAGCCTCGGGCCAGCACTGCCTGCTGTCGGGACCTGACAACGACAAGTCGGATCTGCTGTCGGGGCTGCCGGCGGGCGTGAGCGCCTCCGAGGGCGAGATTTTGACCGTACCGCGGGGCACGGTCGTGCTGCAGGCGATCCCGCAGGACTTCTCCAAGCCAACGCCGATCGGCGACCCGAGCGCCCAGTTCTTCGTGCTCAAGGATGACGTCGCGCTTCGCGGCAATCAGATCAGCAATCCCCAGCAGAGCACGGACCCGAACTCCGGCGAGCCCGACGTCACGTTTGGGTTCAGCGGCAAGGGCAAGAGCGAGTTCCAGAACGTCACGGCGAACATCGCCCACCGGGGGGATCTGGTCAGCGGCCTCGGGCAAACGCTCAACCAGCACTTCGCGGTCGCGCTCGACAACCAGCTGATCACGGTCCCGTTCATCGACTTCAAGCAGTACCCGGACGGAATCAACGGCGACAACGGCGCGGACATCAGCGGCAGCTTCACGATCAGCTCGGCTCAGGATCTCGCCAACGAGCTGCGACTGGGCGCGCTGCCGATCGGCCTGAAGCTGATCTCCGAGTCACAGGTGTCGGCGACGCTCGGCAAGCAGGCGCTGCATAACGGCCTGACCGCCGGACTGATCGGCTTGCTGGTCGTGGTGATCTTCCTGGTCGCGTACTACCGGGTGCTCGGCGTGATCGCGACGTTCGGCCTCCTGATCTACGCGATCTACTTCTACGCGCTGATCAAGCTGATCCCGATCACGCTGACGCTGCCTGGCATCGCGGGCTTGATCCTGACGATCGGCGTCTGCGCCGACGCGAACATCGTCATCTTCGAACGCGTCAAGGAGGAGATCCGCGGCGGCAGGTCGATCCGCCAGGGCATCGTGACCGGGTACAAGAAGGGACTGAGCGCGATCATCGACGCGAACGTGGTGACGATCATGACCGCGTTCATCCTGTTCGTGCTCGCCACCTCCGACGTCCAGGGGTTCGCGTTCACGCTCGGGGTCGGCACGTTCGTGTCGCTATTCACCGCGGTGATGGCGACGCAGGCGATCCTGAGCACGATGGGCAGTTCACGGATGATCTCGAGCCCGTCGATGCTCGGAGCGGGCGGCGAGAAGCGCACCTGGAAGTTCGACTTCATGGGGGCATCGAGGTACTTCTTCTCGATGTCCGGCGTGATCCTCTTGATCGGGGCGCTCGCGATCGGCGGCAAGGGCCTGAACCTCGGGATCGACTTCACGTCGGGGACGAGGATCGTGGTCGGCCTCGACCACGCCGCCACTCAGCAGCAGGTGTCGAATCTGTTGATCTCCGAGGGCGTATCCAACCCAACGGTCCAGAAGGTGACCGGCGACAAGACGCTCGGTCCCAACGCGTATCAGATCTCGTTCAAGACGCTGCCGGCCGGAGGGCGCGAGAAGATCCAGACCGCGATCCAGGACAAGTTCGGAATCGCCAACAGCGGCAAGAACTTCGACTACACCTCGGTCGGTCCGACGTTCGGGAAGACGGTCGCGAACAGCGCGATCATCGCGATCATCGCCTCCCTCCTGGTGATCGCCGCGTACGTGGCGCTGCGATTCGAGTGGAAGTTCTCGATCCCGGTGTTGATCGCCCTCGCGCACGACCTCCTGATCACGAGCGGCGTGTACGCGCTGACCGGTCGCCAGGTGACGACCGCGACGGTCGCGGCGCTGCTGACGATCCTCGGTTATTCGATGTACGACACGATCATCGTGTTCGACCGAGTCCGAGAAAACATCCCGCGGATGCCCCGCGCCGCGTTCAGCCAGATCGTGAACCGGTCGATGTCCGAGGTGCTCACCCGGTCGATTGCGACGACGTCGTGCACGCTGATGCCGATCATCGCGCTGCTTATCTTCGGCGGCTCCGCCGGCTCGAGCGAGCTGACCGACTTCGCGTTCGCGCTGCTGGTCGGCGTGGCGTCCGGCGCGTACTCGTCGATCTTCATCGCCTCACCCGTGCTCACTCACTGGAAGGAGCGCGAGACTCAGTACCGGCACCGCCGCGAACGGATCGAGTCGGAGTTCGGGTACGTGCCCGCCTACGCAACCACAGCGGCCGACGTCGAGCCGGTCCCGCGCCGCGTCCGGCGCGGCGGGCGGCTGACTGAGCCCTCCCCCGACGGCGTGTCCGCGGCGGAGTTCGAGGAGATGAAGCGCGACCTCGAGCTCGACCTCCAGGAGCCGGGCGGGGGCTACCGCACGTCGACGTTGACCAAACGCCTCGCCCACAGCACCGATGAGGACGATGCCCCGGCGCCCCGGGCACAGAGACCGCGCTCGGGCTCGACGGTGCGACGCGTCAAGCGGTCCGACGGCCGCCAGGTCCGCGACGAATCCGAGCGCGCCGGCAACGGTGCCCCGCAGCCGACTCAACCGCCCACCCAGAAGCCATCGCAGCGGCCCGAGGCGGATGCCGACCGGGCCGACGAGGTGACGCCGGCGCCCGACGCCGCCGAGAACGACGGCATGGCTCCGACCTCGCCCAAGCGGCCGGCCAAGCCGAGGCCCCGCAACCGCCGTCACGGGAGGCGCCGCTGATGACCGGCGCGCTCCACCGGAGCGTCCACTCTGACCGAAGCGGAGCCCGCTGATGGCGATCCTCGCGTGGGCCATGATGGGTCTCGCCCTCTGGCACTTCACGATCTGGCTGCCCGATCGCTTCTGGGGCGGGATCGTCGGGGCGCTGATCGGAGCGCTGATCGGCGCCATTGTGGTCGCGTGGATCCTCCACGGATTCTCGGTTCCCTCGCGCCACGACACCGACTTGGCCACCGCGCTCGAGGCGATACCCGGCGCGCTGATCGGCCTGGCCGCGATCTGGTTCTGGGGCGTCCGGCGCGAGCGCGACACGGGCATCGGGCCGGAAATGGCCTGAGCGGCGGTGAACGCCTAGGGCTTAGAGCGGCGGTGCACGCCTAGGGCCTGAGCGGCGGTGAACGCCTAGGGCCTGAGCGGCGGTGAACGCCTAGGGCCTGACCCGCTCGCGAGCAAGCCACCGCCGCCCAAAACCGTTCCAATTCTGCGACGGCGCGTAACGGCTCGCCCGCGGTTTTCGCAGTAATCGGTCGGTTCCGTCGGGGCCGGTACATACGCTGCCCGCGATGCCCGAGGCAGCAGCCGTCCTTCGCTCCGACCCGGCGGGACCTCCCCGCTCCGATCCCGCGCTCCGCGCGGTTCCCGATCCGGCGCCGCCGACGCCGCGGCTTGAGCTCCCCGCTTACGACCTGAACGCGGCCCTCGAGCTCGAGCGCGAGCTCGGCGTGAGTCACGTGCTGGCACAGGTGCTCGTCCGCCGCGGCCTGTCCGACGCGTCCTCGGCCCTCGCGTTCCTTCACCCGACCGAGTCGCACGACCCGAGCGCGTTCGAGGGGATCGACCGTGCGGTCGCGATGATCCAGCGCCACGTCAGCGCCGGCAGCCGCATCGTCGTGCACGGCGACTACGACGTCGACGGCGTTTGCGCGACGGCCACCATGGTCCGCGCGCTGCGCGCGCTCGGGGCGGACGTCGGCTGGTACCTGCCCGACCGCATCACCGACGGCTATGGGCTGTCGCTCGACACGGTTCACCGGCTGGCGGGGCGCGACACGGCGCTGTTGGTCACGGTCGACTGCGCGATCACCGCGGTGGACGAGGTCGCCGCCGCGCGCGCGGGCGGGGTCGACGTGGTCGTCTGTGATCACCACGCGCCGCGGGCGGACGGGCGGTTGCCCGACTGCGAGATCGTCCATCCCGCGGTGTGCGGGTACCCGTGCCCGGATCTGTGCGGGACCGCGGTGGCGTACAAGGTCGCGCAGGCACTCGGGGCGCCGGGCGTCGAGGACGATATCGAGCTGGTCGCGCTGGCCACGGTCGCCGATCTGATGCCGCTCGCCGGCGAGAACCGCCGACTTGTTCGCGACGGCCTGGCGGCGCTTTCGCGGACCTCGAGACCCGGTTTGCGGGCGCTGATGACGGTCGCGAAGGCCGATCCGAGCGCGCTCGACACGGGGGCGGTCGCATTCCGGCTGGCGCCGCGAATCAACGCCGCGGGCAGGCTCCGCCGCGCCGACGCGGGCCTCGAGCTGCTGCTCACCGGCGACGACCACCGCGCCGCCGAGATCGCTGCCGAGCTCGACCGTGTCAACGCCGAGCGACGGGCGGTGGAGCAACGGATCGTGTGGGAGGCCGAAGCCCAGGTCGCCGAGCTGGGCGAGCGCCGCTCGTACGTCCTGGCCGGCGAGGGGTGGCACCCCGGCGTCGTCGGGATCGTCGCCTCGCGGATCGTCGAGCGACATCACCGTCCGGTCGTCGTGGTCGCGCTCGATGGAGATATCGGCTCGGGGTCGGCCCGGAGCATCCCGGGGTTTGACCTGTTGGGGGCGCTGCACGCGACCGCCGAGCACCTCGATCGCTATGGCGGCCACCGGGCCGCCGCGGGTATGGCGATACGGCGCGATCGGATCGAGCCGTTCCGGGAAGCGTTCGAGGACCACGCCGCACGGGTGCTGCTCCCGGACATGCTGATCCCGCGCGAGCGTGTCGACGCGATCGCCTCGGGCTGCGAGCTCGGTCTCGACCTCGCCGAGGAGCTCGAGCTGCTCGAGCCGTGCGGCATGGGCAACCCCCGCAGCCGGCTGCTGGTCCCGGGTGCGCGGCTGCGCGACCCACGGCCGATGGGGGAGGGGCGCCACCTGCGGTTCGTCGTCGGGTCGGGGGGAACCAGCGCACGCGCGGTCGCGTTCGGGTGCGGGGGGCAGCTCGGCGTCGGCCCCGACGAGCCGGTCGACGCGACATTCCGCCTCGAGCGGAACTTCTGGAACGGCGCGGTCGAGCCGCGGCTCGTGCTCGGCCACGCGCGGCCATCCGTCGCGGCGGGCATCGAGGTGCTGGGGGAGCCGGACGACTACCTGCTGGAGGCACTCGAGGTGTCCGATCTTGATCCGTTGCCGCAATCACCCCGGGACGGCGCGCGGGCGGTGCTCGACCGCCGCGGCCAAAGCCCGCTCGCGGTGCTCCGCGACGCGTGTGCTGCCGGCGGCGAAGTGCTCGCGGTGTGCGCCGACGCGCCGCGCCGCCGTGACGGCCTGACCGCGCGGACTGGCGGGTTTGCCCTGATCTCGTACCACGCGCTCGCACGCGAGCCGCGAATCGGCGAGCGGTTCGTACAGATCGTCGCGCTCGACCCGCCGGCGGGTCCCGAAGGCAAGGCAATGCTACGTGCAGGCTACGGATTCACCCACTTGGCGTGGGGCGAGCCTGAGCTACGCTTTGCACAGCAGATGCACGAGCTGGAGTACGGTCTCCGTGCTTCGCTCGTGGCTCTTTACCGCAACCTAAGGCTGCGGGGGAGGGCCACCGGCGAGGAGCTCGAGCACCTGCTCCGCGGAGACGGTCCGCACGGTCGCCCGGCACGCCTGGCGGCACGGCTGATAAGGGTCCTCGCGGAGCTAGAGCTCGTCAGCCTCGACCGGGATCTGCCGGCCCTTGCGATCGCGGGCGCCGCGCCGACGGCGCTGGAGCGCTCACCGGCGTACAGGGTCTACGCTGAGCGGTACGAGGATGGTCGACGATTCCTGAGCAGCGCAAATCAACGCCGAGGAGGTTGAGCCGGGCCCGCCAGAAGGACGGGACGGGTTCGAACGGCCGTGAGACGCCGGGCTCGCCGCTGTTCGCGGGCTCCCGGCCGCCGATAGACCGGGTCGCGCAAGCAGATGGACACGGCGAGGTAGTCGAGCGGGCCGAGTTGACCCCGGCCGAGCGGCGGCTACTCGGCGACCTGTTCGCGATCGTCGAGGAGCACGCCCACGAGGCCGCCGCCGTGATCGACCGCGACCGGGTCGAGGAAGCGTTCGTGTACGCATGCGTGCACCACGCCGATCAGCGCCGGCAGTCCGGCGAGGACTTCATCGTTCACCCCGTCGGCGTGGCGAAGATCTGCGCGGGGATGCGGCTCGACACCGAAACGCTGTGCGCGGCGCTCCTGCACGACACCGTCGAGGACACCTCGGCGTCGCTCGAGGAGGTGCAGGAGGCGTTCGGCGAGGAGATCGCCGGCCTCGTCGACGGCGTCACCAAGCTCACCGGCTTGACGTTCCAGTCGCGCGACGAGGCGCAGGCGGAGAACTACCGCAAGATGATGGTCGCGATGGCCACGGACATCCGGGTCATCCTGATCAAGCTCGCCGACCGCCTGCACAACATGCGCACGATCTCGGCCATGACTAAGCAGAAGCAGATCGATAAGGCTCGCGAGACGCTCGACATCTACGCCCCGATCGCGCACCGGCTCGGTATCCATGCGATCAAGTGGGAGCTTGAGGACCTCGCGTTCCAGACTCTGCACCCGCGCAAGTACAACGAGATCAAGGGGCTGGTCGCCCAGCAGCGCGCCGAGCGGGAGCGGTACGTCAACCAGGCCGCCGGCTACGTCAGCAAGGAGCTCGAGGAGCTCGGGATCCAGGCGGAGATCTCCGGCCGCGCCAAGCACTTCTACTCGATCTACGCGAAGATGACCAAGAAGGGGCGCGAGTTCAACGAGATCTACGACCTGACCGCGATGCGCGTCATCGTCGGCTCGGTCAAGGACTGCTACGGCGCCGTCGGCGTGATCCACTCGCTGTGGAAGCCGCTGCCGGGGCGCTTCAAGGACTTCGTGGCGATGCCCAAGTTCAACATGTACCAGTCGCTGCACACGACCGTGATCGGGCCCGAGGGGCGCCCACTCGAGATCCAGATCCGCACCCGGGAGATGCACGACCTTGCGGAGTACGGGATCGCCGCCCACTGGATGTACAAGGAAAATGGCCCCGCCCACCCCCGGGGCGATGGTCCGGCGGGCCCGCCGGGCTCGGAGACCAAGCTCAAGTGGCTGCGTTCGCTGCTCGACTGGCAGCAGGAGGAAGCGGATCCGCGGGAGTTCATGGAGACACTCAAGGTCGACCTGTTCGAGGACGAGGTGTTCGTGTTCACCCCGAAGGGCGAGGTCAAGTCGCTGGCCTCCGGCGCGACGCCGCTCGACTTCGCCTACGAGATCCACACCGACGTCGGGCACCGGTGCGTCGGTGCCAAGGTCAACGGAAAGATCGTCCCGCTGTCCTACCAGTTGCGCTCGGGCGACATCGTCGAGGTGCTCACCTCCAAGCGCGAGCGCGGGCCGTCGCGCGACTGGCTGGCGCTGGTCAAGACGACGCGGGCGCGCAACAAGATCAAGGCGTGGTTCAAAGCCGAGTCACGCAAGGACTCCGAGCACACCGGCCGCGAGCAGTTGCAGGACGCCCTCCGGAAGCAGGGGCTGCCCGCGCAGAAGATCGTCGGCTCGCCGCTGTTGGCGGACGTGATCCGGGAGATGGGCTTCCGCAAGGCCGAGGACTTCTACATCGCGCTCGGCGGGGCCAAGATCTCGGCCAAAGTCGTCGTCAACAAGATCATGCAGCGCCTCAAGCAGGGCGAGACCGCCGAGTCCGAGCCGACCGCCGCCGATGACCTGCTGAAGACCCGCCGCCGCCGGTCGCGCGCCACCACGACCTCCTCGCGCTTTGGGATCTCGGTCGAGGGCATCGACGAGGTCATGCTGCGGCTCGCCAAGTGCTGCCGACCCGTCCCGGGCGACCCGATCGTCGGTTACATCTCGCTCGGCCGCGGGATCACGATTCACCGCGAGGATTGCCCGAACGTCGCGGTGCTGAAGAAAGACCCCGAGCGGTTCACGCCCGTGTCCTGGGACGGCGACCCGGAGACCTCCTTCCGGGTGGAGATCGAGGTCGACGGCTGGGACCGCCACCGACTCCTCGAGGACATGTCGAGGACGTTCGCCGAGGCCGGGATCAACATCCTCGAGGCCCGCTGTATCGTCAACCACCCGATGGTCAAGAACCGGTTCGTGGTCGAGGTCGGGGACACGCGGTCACTGGATCAGGCGATCAACCGGCTCCGCAATATCGACGCCGTGTTCGACGCCTACCGCGTGACGCCGGCGGCGGCGTAGCTCGGGGGCGGGCGCCGTGGGCGTTATCCACCGCCGGGCTGGGGCGGCCGGCGGGTGGGACGGCGTCGAAACCCAGGCCTACGACGATCCCTCGCTTGCGGGCGTCCGAAAGCACGAGCTGATTGGCGAGGCCGAGGGCGCGAGCCAGTACCGGATGCGCTACTTCGAGGTACCCGCGGGCGGCCGAACCGCGCGCGAGCGCCACGCCCACGACCACGGCGTGATGATCGTCTCCGGGCGGGCGCGGGTCACGCTCGGCGACCAGGCCCACGAGGTCGGTGAAGGCGACGTCGTCTACGTCGCCGGCGACGAGCTTCATTGCTTCGAGGCGCTCGGTGACGCCCCGCTTGGGTTCGTGTGCGTGGTCGGGCCTCGGTCACCGTCCTAGTTCCGCTGGCGGTCGCCCGGTGCTGGTCGCCCGGTGGCGGTCACCGTCCTAGTTCCGGTGGCGGTCGCCCCGGTGGCGTGATCCTCACCGTGCGCGCCCTCGCGCCGCGGATCTTCGAGATCACGACCGCCTCGCCGGTCCGCAGGCCCTTGATCTCGTTCGGGTGAACGAGGTACCGCTCACCCAGGCGTCTGGTCCCCCGCCCGGTGTCGTGCCCGCCGAGCAGACCACCGCCGATCTGCCGCGTCTCCTCCCATACCTCCTCGGTGCCGGCGATCTGGGCGATCGTCAGCGCCGAGCCAGGGACCTCCTGGCGATGCACGATCTTGACCGCTGTCACCCCGAGCACCAGGTCCCGGAGGCCGGCCGCAGCGCGGTCGAGGTCGGCGAGCTCCTGGGTGGCGACGAGCACGGGCATTCCCGACTCCCGGCCGCGGGACAGCAGCGCGGCGACATGATCGGCCCCGAGCGCCGAGAACTCGTCGATTCCGATCACCGCCTGTTCGAGGAAGCGCCCACGGGACGGCTCGAGCAGCCGGTCGCCCGATGCGGCCACGAGATCCTGGACCGCGAGCGTTCCGATCTGTGCCGCGAGCTTCCCGTATCGGCTCGAGTTGAGGCTGAACACCACGACCTCCGGTCCGGACAGCGACGCACGCAGGTCGATCGCCGGCGAGTCCGGGGCGGCCGGCGGTGCGAGATACGCGCCGGTGTGCGACTCAGTCAGCACCGCCAGCCGCGTCTGGAGGCCGCGAATCGCGCTGTGCTGGTCGTGCGTGAGGCCGGCGAGGTAGTCCTGCACTCGTTCGCGGTCGGAGCGGTCGAGGTGTCTGAGCGCGGTCGCGAGCCGGTGCGGTTCCATCAGCGCGACCACCTCCTGGAGGGTCGGCGGCCGTCCGGGATCGGCGCGGGTCAGAACCTGGAGCGCGATCTGGATGTAGCGCTCCGCGGCGCGCTGATAGTGCGGCTCGGTGAACCGCTCGGTTCCGATCAGCTTGTCCTTGAGCTCGGTCGCGTTGCCGTGGGCGAGGGGATTCCAATAAGCGCCGCCGTCGAGCGTCCACACCTTGATCGGCCGTCCGGCGGCGGCCGCCGCGGTGGCCAGTGCGCGCGCGAATGCCGGCGAGCCCTTCATGTCGATGGCGACGACCGCTCGCCCCCGACCGATCTGGTCGGCGAGGATCGTGAGTAGCGTCGTCGTCTTGCCGGCGCCGCTCGCGCCCAAGATGAGGCCATGGGCCGACAGCTCATCGTCGCCCAGACGGACCACTTTGCCGCGCCGGTCGACGCCGAGCACGATCTCGTCCGTGCGGCTTCGGGAGGATCGCCGGCGACTGACGAGGCGAGCACCGCCCACAGCCGAGACCGTGACCATCGCCGCGATGGCCGCGAGCGCCACGGGCGTGGGGAGCAGGATCAGCGCGGCGGCCGCGGCGAGCAGGAGGAGCCGGCGCGGGCCGGACAGACGGTCCGCCGGCCTCACCTGACCGCCTCGGGCGGGCGGCGCGTGCTGCGACGGCCGGGCGCGGTGCGTTCCGCGGCCCGGGTGACGGCCGAGGCGGCCGTGGACACGCTGGACTGGACGCGCCCGAGGTGGACGAGGTCCGAGATGCCGAGCCTCCGCGCCGCCGCCCGAACCGCCCGCGCCACCGCGGCGTTCTGAACCAAATAGACGACGCCGTCGAACCGCGGATCCGCGCCGTAGCCCGCGAGGATCGTCTCGAGGCGGGTTCGGCTCTTCGGGGTCAGCTCCAGCTCGAGGGCGACGCGCCGGCCGTCGGCGGTCCGGAGCACCAGGTCGGGATAGTGAAGCTTCTCCCTGCCGTGGGGGCCGAATCCGCCGAGTCTGACCGCGAGCGGCTCGGTCCCGGGATCCCGAAAACCGTCGTGCGAGCGGAGCCGGCGCTCGGAGATGACCTCCTGAAGCGATCCGAATGTCCCTTCGTTCGCGGCGAGCCACAGCCAGGCGACGCCGACGTCGTGCTCGTACGCGCGCACGTCGATCCGGGGCGTCGGGAGGTGGCTGCCGATGTGAGCGAGCCCGGTCCGGGTGATCTGGTAGGAGCGTGGCTCGCCGTGGAACACGGCCCGCCCGGTGACCAAGCCGGCATTCGCGAGCCGGTTCAGCCTTGCCGTCGCCGCCGGCGCGGAGGTACCAAGCAGGACCGCGACGTGCCTCGGCAGCGCCAGGCGGTGCTCGGCGAGGAACGCCAGGAGCTCGAGGTCGTGTCCGGTGAGCCGGTAGCCCACGATCCCAAGAGCCTCGAGCCGGGTCGGGTTCACCCCCCGACAGCCCGCCGAAACTACGCCTACAAACCCGGGTGCGGGAGCGAGCTCGTGTCGACCACCTGGAAGTCCTTGCCGGTCAACTGGTCGAGTAGGTGCAGTGCGTCGTTGTTCCAGCCCTTGTTCGGGGCGCCCGAGATGTACCAGGGCGAGCCGTTGTCGGCCAGGATCATCCCGTACCGCTTGAGCGCCTCGGCGACCACGCGCGCCTGGTACGGCAGCCGCGAGATGTTGACGCTTGCCTTCAGGCGCACTCGCAACCCCATCGGCGGCAGGTTCGCCCCGTGGCAGGTGGATGCCTCGTGGCGCGCGGGATACACGTATCTCGGCGCCGTGCAGGGCGCGGTGAACCTGAGCGCGTGGTCGATCGATCCGGCGGCGACCTCGTCGTAGCGGGCGAGGCCGGGGAGGATCGGCAGGCCGGCGGCGTCGGCCGAGGTCCAACCCGCCGGTCGCAGGCGATTCGAGCGCAGGTTGAAGATCGCGCCCGAGCCCGCCGTCCAGCGCCCACCGCCGTTGTGCGGATAGGCGGCGAACAGCTCGTAGTCGGTGCACGTGTCGCGGTCGACCACGATCACGTGCCGGTCGCCGCTCGAGCTGTACCCGCCCTCGATCGGGACGCCCCGCGGGAGCGGGTACGGCCCCTTATCCGATTCGGACGCGTACTGGAAGGTGACCGGTACCTTGCGCGTGCTCGATCCGACGACCGCGAACGGGATCCCGATCGGCTCGCCGTCGTACAACCCCGAGCCGAAATCTGGGTGGACGGGGTCGTTCAGGCCGATGCTGGCGATGATCGCGGCCGAGTTCTCGGCGACGGAAAGCCGGTCGACCCGCTGGTTCCACGGGTTGTTCGCCGGGAACACCGGACAGTTAGGGGCGCCCGGAAGCGGGTGCGCGGACACCAGAGCGGGCACCGCGATCGACGCGATCGCGGCGATCAGCGACAGGCCGGCCAGGGCGAGCGCGAAGCGACGCACGACTCAGGAGACTACGGCGATACCGCGCGGGGTCACGCCGAACACCGCCTCGTTGACCTCGCCAAGGTAGTCGCCGTCCACCTGGAGCGGCAGCGCCCGCTCGTCGCGCGATCTGACGCGGAGCCCGTCGACGCCGGAGAACGGGTGGACGTGACGGTGGTGGCTGACCTTGAGGCGGCTCGACATGGCTCGTCCGAGGATCGTCGGGACGTCGGTCGGCCGAGCGCGGTCGAGCACGGCGCCGGCGAGGTCGCCGCTCGTGAGCGTCGCGCCCTCGGCCATCTCGACCGGCCGGTCCCCGAAATAGGTGTACGGCGTCGAGTTCTGTACGAGCACGGTCACGCCCGCGATCGTCTCGTGTCCCACCTCCGCCTCGAGCTGCGGCGGATGCAGCAGGTAGCGGCGCGTGAACGTCCCGAGGCTTGTCCACGTGTAGTACCACTCGCCGTAGCGGGCCTTCAACTGCGGGTGGGCGTCGACGCGCTCGACCACGCTTGCGTCGAGCCCGACGCCGGCGGAGAACAGGAACAAGCGTCCGTTGACCACGCCGACGTCTACGCGCGTCGGGTGCCAGGCGTCGGCCATCAGCAGGAGGTGCTCGGTCGCGTCGACGACATCGGTCGGGATTCCGAGCATCCTGCAGTACACGTTGGCCCGACCGCCGGGGAGGCAGCAGAGCGGCGTATCGGACCCGGCGAGTCCGTTCGCGGCCTCGTTCACGGTGCCGTCGCCGCCGAACGCGACGACCACGTCGTAGCCCTCGCGCGCCGCCTCGCGGGACAGCTTGGTGGCGTGGTCCCGAGCGTCCGTGTCGATCGCCTCGACTTGGTAGCGCCCTCGCAGGGCGTACACGACTAGGTTCTTGAGTCGGTCCGAGACGGTCGTCGCGTACGGGTTCACGATGATCAGCATGCGCCGGCTGGGCGCGCTCGTCCCGAGGGCGAGGGTCGCCTCCAGGCGTTCGAGCGGATCAGCTGAGGTGGCGGCCATGCCGGACGCTTCAACACCGGCCGATGGAGTTCGTTACGCGCAGAGCGGAACCGTCCCACGCTGGTCCTGCTCAAGACGGCTCGAACTCTGGCGATCGTCTGCATATAATTCGCAGCACATAGCAGTACGCATCAAGAGGGGTGGAGGGACTGGCCCTGTGAAACCCCGGCAACCTCCCGCAAGGGAAAGGTGCCAATTCCATCAGGCTCCAACGACAAGCCTGGGAGATGTGGATAGGGCGGTTTCCTGGAACCTCCGACCACTGACCCCGGCGGAGGTTTTTTCATATGCCGCCAGAGTCTCTTCGTTGCAAAGAATGTGAGACGACTTACCCGCTCGACGCACGCTACGTGTGCGAGCGGTGCTTCGGACCGCTCGAGGTCGCGTACGCGCCGAGGACGTCGGCCGACCCGGCCGCGCTTCGCCGCCGGATCCAAGCGGGACCGCACTCGCTGTGGCGCTACAGCGATTTCCTGCCCGTGCAGGCGCCGCCGCGCGGCATGTTGCCGGCCGGCTGGACGCCGCTGCTGAAGGCCGACCGGCTCGCCGAGCAGCTCGGCCTCGGCGAGGTCTGGGTAAAGAACGACGCCGCCAATCCGACGCACTCGTTCAAGGATCGGGTTGTGTCGGTCGCCCTTGCTCGCGCACGCGAGCTCGGCTTCGAGACGATCGCCTGCGCATCGACCGGCAACCTGGCCAACGCGGTGGCTGCCCACGCCGCGGCCGCCGGTCTGGAGTCGTACGTGTTCATCCCGCACGACCTCGAGGAGCAGAAGGTGCTAGCCACCGGCGTCTACGGCACCAACCTCGTCTCGGTGCGCGGCAACTACGACGACGTCAACCGGCTCTGCACCGAGCTGTCGGCGGAGCACGACTGGGCGTTCGTGAACATCAACATGCGGCCGTACTACTCGCAGGGATCGAAGACGCTCGCGTTCGAGACCGCCGAGCAACTCGGGTTCGAGCTGCCCGACCGCGTGGTCGTCCCGATCGCGTCGGGATCGCTGTTCACGAAGATCGCGCGCGGCTTCGAGGAATGGATCGACGTCGGTCTCCTGTCCGGAGAGCTGCCGACGTTCCACGGCGCCCAGGCGCGCGGCTGCTCGCCGGTCGCCACCGCGTTCCAGGACGGGCAGGACTTCTGCCGTCCGGTAAAGCCCGACACGATCGCTAAGTCGCTGGCGATCGGCAATCCGGCCGACGGTCCATACGCGCTCGACCTGGCGCGGCGCACCGGCGGCTCGATCGAGGCCGTGACCGACGACGAAATTCGCGAGGGGATCAAGCTCCTGGCGCGCACGACTGGGATCTTCACCGAGACCGCCGGCGGGGTCACGGTGGCGGTGCTGGCCAAGCTCGCTGAGCGGGGCGAGATCGACCCGGGCGACCGCGTCGTCGCGTACATCACCGGCGAGGGTCTCAAGACGATCGACTGCGCGCGCGGGACGTTCGAGGCCTGGCAGATCGAGCCGTCGGTCGACTCGTTCGAGCAGGCAAGGGAACGACTCGTCGCGGTCGCGTGATAAGACTGCGCAAATGGCAGTCACGGTCAAGATCCCAACCCAGCTGAGGGCCGCGACCGACGGCGAGGCGACGGCGAAAGTCGCCGGCTCGACCGTCGGCGAGGTACTCGACGCTCTATATGACCGCTACAGCGAGTTGCGCCACCGCATCGCGGAGGACGGCGGCCTGCGGCGTTTCGTCAACGTGTACGTCGGCGGCGAGGACATTCGCTTCCTCGACGGGCTCGAGACGCCCGTCGCCGACGGCGACGAGGTGACGATCCTGCCGGCCGTCGCCGGCGGCTGATCGCCGCAGCGGTTTACGGATAGCGCGCCACTCTCCACCCGGATAAGGGAGAGTGGCGCGTTATCAGCCCCCTACTGTCAGTCGCTAACTTCGGCCGTCGTCGTAGCGGTCGCCGCCGCACCGGAGGCGGTCGCGGCGGTCGCCGGCGCGCGGGAGGCGGTCGCGGCGGTCGCCGGCGCGCGGGAGGCGGTCGCGTCGACCCCGTCGGCGGTTGCGCCGATACCTACGGGGCAGCTGACGCCGGTCCCGCCGAGCCCGCAGTAGCCCCACGGATTCTTCTCGAGGTACTGCTGGTGGTAGTCCTCGGCGTAGTAGAACGGTCCGGCCTTGGCGATCTCGGTCGTGATCTCGCCGTACCCGGCCTGGCGCAGGCGCTCCTGGAACGCGTCCCGGCTCGACTCGGCGATCCGGTGCTGCTCCTCGGTCGTCCAGTAGATCGCCGACCGATACTGCGTGCCGACGTCGTTGCCCTGGCGCATGCCCTGCGTCGGGTCGTGGTTCTCCCAGAAAAGTTTCAGGATCTCCTCGTAGCTCGTCTTGGCCGGGTCGAACACGACCAGCACCGCCTCGGCATGACCGGTCCGGGCAGTGCACACTTCCCCGTAGGTGGGATTCGGGGTGATCCCGCCGGCGTAGCCGACCGCGGTCGTGTAGACGCCGGGCGCCTGCCAGAACACGCGCTCCGCGCCCCAGAAGCACCCCATTCCGACGATCGCCTGCGCGAAGCCGTCCGGGAACGGCGGCTTCAGCGGCGTCTCGAGGACGGCATGGCGGGCGGGGACCGGCATCTCGGTATCGCGTCCTGGCAAGGCCCGGTCGGGCTCGACCATCGTCCGCTTGCTTCGAAGTCCGAACATGCTCACAGCCTACTCACCGACCGTCGGGCGACTGGTGAATTCCTTCTGAACCCTGCTGTAACGTTGCCCCCATGGGCGATGAACACGGCGGTCGCAGACGGCTTCCGTCGCGCCGGGCATTGCTGGTGATCCTGGCGATCCTCGTCCCGGGGATCCCGATCGCGGTCGGGATCGCGATCGGCTTGCAGAAGCCCGCCGCCGGCTCAGCCGCCACCACGGCCGAGACGCTGACGCCCGAGGTGCCCGCCACAATCGGCGGTGCGGCGCGGCACGTCACGCCGACCGCTCCTGCATTACCCGGCGGTTCGGGCGCGCTTGTCGCGCTGCTTCATCACCCAACGGACCTCCGGGCCTCGCCGGGCGGCCACTCGATCGCCCGGCTCCGGACGAAGACCGCGTTCGGCTCGCCGGAGATGCTGTGGGTGGTCAAGCACGTTCCGGGCTGGCTCGGGGTGATGACCCCCCAGGCCGGCAACGGGCGGGTCGCGTGGATAGCGCAGAGCGCGACGTCACTCACCCGCGTTCCTTGGGAGCTGAAGGTGTCGCTCGCCGCGCGCCGGCTGACCGTGCTCGACCACCGGCGAGTCGTCGAGCGGTACACGGTGGCGATCGGCACGCCCGGCGCGCCCACGCCCACGGGTCGCTTCGCGGTCACCGACCGTCTGGTCACGAATGACCCCGCCGGCGCGTACGGCTGCTGCATCCTCGCGCTGTCGGCGAACGCGCCGCACGCGATCCAGGGGTGGACCGGCGGAACCCGGATCGCGATCCACTCGACCCCTGAGACCTCGAGCATCGGCGAGGCCGCGAGCCACGGCTGTGTGCGTGTGACGCTCGCCGAGGGGCGGTGGCTGCTCGCCCACATTCCCCTCGGAACACCGACGCTGATCAGCAGCTGAACGGGCGAAGGTCTCGTCCGAGTCCGGACGGTGTGCCCCCGGCGGCCTTGTTTCACCGCCGGAACCGCTTGGGTAGCCGAAAAGGACGACGAACGAACGAAACGAAAGGAGCCATGGCATGGCCAACGAGCTCAAGGGCAAGCGTGTGGCGTTCCTGTTCACCGAGGGCGCGGAGCAGGTCGAAGTGACCGAGCCGCTCGACGCGGTCCGCAAGGCGGGCGCCGACACCGACATCATCTCGCTCGAGAAGGGCGACGTCGAGATGTGGAAGCATTTCGACAAGGGCGACAAGATCGCCGCGGACAAGGCAGTCGCCGACGCTGACCCGTCCGACTACGACGGGCTGGTGCTGCCGGGCGGCGTGGCAAACCCCGATCAGTTGCGCGCCAACAAGGACGCGGTCAAGTTCGTCCGCACGTTCTTCGAGCAGGACAAGCCCGTCGGCGTGATCTGCCACGGGCCGTGGATGCTCGTCGAGACCGGCGTCGCCAAGGGCCGCAAGGTCACGTCATGGCCAAGCCTCCGGACCGATCTGCGCAACGCCGGCGCGGAGTGGGTCGATGAAGAGGTCGTGGTCGACAACGGCCTCGTCACGAGCCGCAAGCCGGACGACCTGCCGGCGTTCTGCGCGAAGGTGATCGAGGAGATCGCGGAGGGCAAGCACAAGCAGCGCGTGGCGGCATAGGCCGCTTCGGTGCCGCCGTCCGCGGGGTGCCGTGCGCTGCGACCCAGCTCGTTTGGCCACTGGATCGAGCGCGAGGCACCCGCGGAGGGCATGCACCCTGCGCAGCTCTCGCCGGCGCGCCGCCTCCGCTAACCGGACCGCGGACGATCAGCTTGTTAGCCAACCGCGTCGATTAGCCGAATCGCGGTAGCCGCCGGCGGCGGGCCGTCCCGTTGCGGGCCAGCTTTCAATCCATGAGGCCCGAAACCTTGGGAAGTGGGGGAACTTCGGGGACATGAGCATCCCGGGGATGCTCATGTCCTCGAGTCGTGGCGAGCACGTTCTGATTTGGGGACTCTTGCGCTCTTCTGGCGCGCGACGGATCGGCCCAACGCGTACGGAATGTCCTGGCTCCTTTACTTAAGCATTTACTTCTGCTATGCTTGCATTCGTAAGCAAACAGAAGGAGTAAACATGGAGTCGAATATCACTCCCAACACGCAGTACACGCAGGTCACAGTCGACGTGCCGGAGGACCGGGTGGCCGAGTTCCACGCGTTCTTTGCGCGGTTCCTCGCAGGCCCGGGTGGACGCCGGCGTCACGGACGCCACGGCCGTCACGGTCACGGTCATCACGGCCGCGGTTGCGGTCAGCGCGGCCAGCGCGCCGAGAGCCCCGAGCGGTCCGAGACGAGCGCCGAAGCGACTGAGATCTGATGGCCGACAAGCAGGTCACGGTAGCCGTACCCGAGGAGCGGGTGCCGGAGTTCTACGCCTGGTTCGCGCAGTTCCTTGCGTCCGAGCCGGGCACTCCGCCCCCGTTCGGAGGTCGCGGTCGCCGTGGCCGGCGCGGCATCCGCCGGCACGACGACGACGCCCTGCCGTGGTCGGCCGACGACGCCGAGACAGCGGCCTGGCTCTACCGGAAGCTGGCCCCGCCGGCGCGCGAGTTGTTCGACATGCTGACGGACAGTCCCGGCGCGCGGGTCGGAGGCGAGCAGGTGGCCAGGCAGCTGGGGCTCGACAAGGGCGCCCACGGCGTCGCGGGCATCCTCGCGTGGCCCGGCCGTTACTCCCGCCACCTCGGGCGCGTGCTGCCGATCGCGACCGAGGGTCGCGCCGACGGCGGCACCGACTACTACATGGATCCAGAGACGGCGGCGCTGTTCAAGGCCGCCCGCGAGCGCTCGAGCCGCTAACGCCCCGTATAGGAGAGTCCCGCGAGCGCCGCTAGCTCCCCAGGAAGAAAGCCGCGAGCTCGGACGCGACCTCCTCGGGTTGGTCCTCGACGAGGAAGTGCGACGCATCGACCCCGCGGCCACGCACGTCGCGCGCCCAAGATCGCCAGACGGCGAGCACGTCGCCGTAGAAAGGCCCGAGCGCGCCCCGTGTTCCCCAAAGCACCAGCACCGGGCACTCGATCAGTCGACCCCGGTCGGTCTCGTCTAACTGACGGTCGATGGTCGCGCCGGCGCGGTAGTCCTCGCAGATCGCCTCCACGGCACTCGCGTCCGAGAGCTGCGCGCGGTATGTCGCGATCACCGCCTCGGGATAGCGGCCGGCCTCACCGCCAAGCCCGATCGAGCGAAGGTGATGATCGAAGTACGCGTCCGGGTCGCCGGCGATCAACCGCTCGGGAAGCGGAGGCGGCTGGGCCAGGAATCCCCAGTGCCAGTAGACGAGCGCCAGGCGGTCGTCGGCCCGCGCCCACACCTCGGCGGTCGGCACGATGTCAAGCGCCGCGAGCGCGGTGACACGATCGGGATGGTCGAGCACCATTCGGTAGGCGACGCGACCCCCGCGATCGTGGCCGGCGACGGCGAAGCGCTCGTAGCCGAGCGCCTCCATCGCCTGGATCTGGTCGAGCGCCATCGCGCGCTTTGAATGCGGAGCGTGGTCGGCGGCGGGCGCCGGGCGCAGCGAAGCGCCGTAGCCCGAGAGGTCGGTCGCTACGACCGTGAAGCGGTCGGTCAGCAGCGGCGCCGCCGCACGCCACATCAGGTGGGTCTGCGGATAGCCGTGCAGGAGCAGCAGCGGCGGGCCGCTGCCGCCCACTCGGGCGTGGATCGCGCCCCGTTCGGTTTCGAGCACGTGTGTGTCGAACCCGTCGAACATCACGCCTCGGAAGACACGTCTTCGTCTCGGAGCGTGGGCGTGCCGGCAAGCAGGAGATCCATCGCGTCCGGTCGCGTGAGGCGGGCGGGGGAGACGTCGGCGGCGGCCTGTGCGGCGATCCGATCGAGGTCTAGTTCGGCGACCGCGCCGGCGAGGACCGTGTTTCCGGCGCGGACTCCGAGCGCCCACACGCGCGGATACGCCGTCGCCAGCCCCGCCCCGATCGTGCGCACTTCGCGGGCGGCGCGGTTGTCGAGGACGTTGATCAGCGCGAGCGGCGCGACCCGCGCGACGTCGGCCAGCGCCTGCACCGTGATCAGGCGGCGGGGCACGGTCGCGGCCTCGAACGCATCGACGACGACCGCGTCCCAGGTAGCGCTGCCCTGCCCGGCGAGGAACGCCCGTCCGTCGGCCAGGCGCACTCGCAGGCCGCGGGCCCGTCGCAGCCCGAGATGCTCGCGGGCCAGCGCGAGCACGCCGGCATCGATCTCACACACCTCCTGGCGGCCGCCCGGATCCTCCGCCGCAAGCGCCCGAGCCAGCGCACATGCCCCGCCGCCGACGTGAACCACCCGGCGCGCGAGGGCGGCGCGCAGCACGATCCTGATCCAGCGCAGATAGTCGAACTCCAGATGCGACGGGTCGGCCAGATCGACATACGAGGCATCCATGTCTCCTTGGCGCAGAAGCCGTCCGGCCGGGCGCAGCGGGTCGCGCTCGGCGATCAGATCGCCCGACCTGGCGAGGGTTAGCTGCTTGCCACGACACCGGGCCACTCGACACAGGCTGCCACCCCGCCGTCCCGATGGTGGTAGACGGGCACCGAGAACGGGCAGAAGGAACATGTGACGTCTGATTCGAAGGTCTCCGCGGGGGTCGTCTACAAGGCGGTACTGCTCGCGTTCGGGCTGGTGATCGGGGCGATGATCTTCCATGCGCTGACGAGCCTGGTGCTCGGCGTGCTGATCGTCGTGATCATCGCCACGCCGCTGGCGGCGTTTGCCGACATGCTCCAGCGCCGCCACGTCCCCCGCGCGCTCGGGGCGACGCTCGGGCTACTGCTCGGCCTGGGCGCGCTGGGCGGCCTGGTGGCGCTGATCGTGCCCGTGTTCACGCGCGAGGTGAATCACTTCGCGAATTCCCTACCGGCGATCGGCGATTCGCTCAGTCGCCGATTGGGGCACTTGACCGGATCATCGCCCGGTCACATCACCGCGCAGATCCAGCATTTCGTCAAGAGCTACACGCACGATCCGTCGAAGCTTCTCGGGCCGGTGGCGTCGTTCGGGGCGAGCGTCGCCGCCGCGGTGGCGGCGATCATCGTGGTGCTGCTGACCGCCTTGTACACGGCGATCCACCCCGAACCGCTCGTCAACGGGCTCGTCCGGATGTTTCCGATCCCCCGGCGGCCCCAGGTCCATCACATACTGCGGCGGCTGCGGACGACCTACATCGCCTGGCTGCGCGGACTGCTCGTGGGCATGGTCGTGCTCGGCACCCTGACGTATATCGGCCTCCAGCTGGTCGGCTTGCCGTTTGCCGCTTTCTTTGCCGTGTTCACGGCGATCGCGATGATCGTCCCGTACTTCGGGGCGCTCGCGAGCTCGATCCCGCCGATCGCGCTTGCGCTCACGATCTCGACCAAGGAGGCGATCCTGGTTGCGATCATCTACATCGTCGCCCACCAGGTCGAGAGCAACCTGATCCAACCGCTCGTCGTGGCGCGGACCGTGAAGCTTCACCCCGCGGTGGTCGCGATCGGAGTGGTCGCGGTCGACCAGCTGTTCGGTTTCATCGGGCTGCTGATCGCGGTGCCGCTGATCGCGACCGTCAGCGTCCTGCTCGACGAGCTGTGGGTCAGGCCGCTCGAGCGTGGAACCGAGCAGGCCCCGCTCGAGCAGGTCCGGCGATCCGCGGCCGAGGGACTCACGGTGAGGGCACGCCGCTGATCGTCACGCCCAGCTCGCCGTTCTGTACGTGTGCAACCGGCCTGGCTGGGGTAGCCAAAGTCCATGAGGGACACCGAACCCAGAGAACTTGCGGACCGCCTCGACGAAGAGGCCGACGATCTCGAGCACCGCAGCGAAAAGCTCGAGCACCGGACCAAAGACGTCGCCCGGGAGTGGGCACAGAAGCGCTCTGACCCCAATGTGCCGGGCGCGCCGCCCCAGGACGACGACGACGAGGACGACGACAAGGACGACGACGACGGGGACGGGTGGGACGACCCCGACGAGGACGAAGACGAGGACGAGGACGACGAGTAGCCGGCAGGTCCGCGGCGGCGACGCGAGAACCGAATAGAGGGCTGGTCCGGGGCGGCTACGGCTGGCCTGGCGTCCCGCTCAGGTCTCGCTCGTGGTCGATCAGTACCACGCGCAGCAACTCGGAATGGTCGAGTTGCTCAGACCCGATCTCGTCGGCGAGCTCGGCCACCGAATGGTCGTTGCCGGCGTGCGGATGGATCGCCTGAAGTCGCTCTCCGGTTCCGATACCAAGCGGCCCGATCGTCAACTCGAGGCGCTGGTCGCGCGCCGTCAACGAGAAGCTCACCCGCGAGCTGCTGGCGGCAGTACGGACGTGCTTGCAGACCGCGCGGGTGACGATGTAGACGTCGGAGAACCGCTCCAGCGAGAACCGCGACCTCGCGGCGAGTGCGCTCGTCAGCGGCTCGAGCACGCTCGGCAGCAGATCCCGCGACAGCAGCGTCACGACGACGTCACCGGCGAGACCCCGGCGCCACGGCAGCCAGGCCTCGAGGTCCTCGGTGTCCTCCAGGTGCACGAGCGTGTCCGTGCGGCGCGGATCGTGGCGAAGGTCGAAGCCCATCGTGACTTCGGTGCCGCTTCCGGCGGCGGTCCGGAACTGCGCCCGGTCGGCGAGTGCGTTGATCAGCGGCAGGCCGACCCGTAGGCGGTCACCGGTGGGTGCCAGCTCCTGAAAGCCGCCGCCCCAGTCGCGGACCGTCACCTCGACCTCCTCGAGCTGAATGTTCACGCGGACGGCGATCGCACCGGTCTCGCCGCGGTAGGCATGATCCACGGCGTTGTTGCAGGCCTCGCTCACGACCGTCTTGAGGTCGTTCAGGAAATCCGGTCGCAGCGCGAACGGGGCCGCGATGCCCCCGAGCACGGCGCGGATCAGCGCCGCCGCATCGGGCCTGCTGTTAAGGCGCAGGTTGAGCGTGCTCGGTCTCCCGCTGACCATGCCCAGATGGATTCCCCGGACGGGTCCCTCGAAAACAGTGCAACGAGAGGCGGCTGCTACGTCACCTGCGTACGGCGTGCGATCCCGCTGCTCGGGGTCCCGAGGCGAGTCGACGCGGGAATTCCCACGGCGACGCACAGGATGCACGCGAGCAGCATCGCGTCGTGCACCGTGGATGCATCGGTACCACCTGACAGCACCACGCCGCCGAGCCCGGCGCCGAGGCCGGCACCGACCAGCCGGCCCACCGACAGGACCGCCGAAGTGCGGCCGTGGGACGCCAGCGGCGTCGCGTTCAGCGCCGCGCGCGAGGTGGGGACGAACAGCATCCCGAGCCCGAAGCCCACGGGGATCAGCGGCAGGATCGTGACCAGGCTCGAGAGCGGCATGCCGGGGATAGCGAGGACAGCCAGACCGCCTCCGGCGAGCACGAAGCCAAGGATCGCCGGAAGCCGCTCCCCGTGCTCGTCGACAAGGCGACCGGCGATCGGAGCCGCTGCCCCCACCAGCAAGGCGACGATCACGAGCGCGCTCGAGGCGCCGAGCGCCGAGTACCCGGCCTCGCGCTGGAGGTACTGCGAAGCCAGGTAGAAGCAACCGATCATCACCGCGAACGTGAGCGCGGCAACGAGCGTCGCGGCGTACACGACGCGGTTGAGCGTGTACCCATCGGCGCCGCCCCCCTCGCCGTGCATGACCGCCGGCACGTACCGAACGATCCCCGCGGCGGCGACCAGCGCGAGCGGCACGAGCGCCCACCAGTTCGCGCGCCAGCCGAGCGCGACCGTCAGCAGGCCGCCGAGCAGCGGCCCGATCAGGTTGGCGACGCCGGCGGATGCACCCCAGATCCCGAGCGCGCCACCGCGCCGCTCGGGCGGAAAGCCGCTCACAGCGCCCGCAAGCGCCGCCGGACTGACCAAGCCCGCGCCGGCTCCCTGCACCACCCTGGTCGCGATCAGCGCGCCCATGCTCGACGCGACCGCGCCGGCGCCGGCGCCGACGGCGAACACCGCCAAGCCGATTAGCGCCAGGCGACGCGCGCCAAACCGGTCCACCAGCGCGCCGCCTGGTAGGAGCACGATCGCGTAGGCGGCGAAGTAAGCGCTAAGAATCGCCGCCGTCGATGCAGTCGAAACCTTCAGGCCGTGCGCCACTGTCGGCAGCGCCACGGTGATCAACGTCCCGTCGAGCTGCAGCAGCGCGGCCGCGCCGGTGCAAGCGGCCAGCCGCAGCCACGCCTCCCGCGAAACCGGCGGACCAGAACTGGCCCGGCGAGTTCGAGAGCGGGAGCGTGGCATCGCGAAGCTCACGATACCGACGCTCGTCTGGGCGACCGAGCTCGGGTGCGCAGCTGATGTAGCGGGCGCGGTCCCCGTCCGGCGCCCCTCGCGCCGACCCGGTCGATCTCTCGATCACCGTGGGCGGCGCACCGGGGACGCCGGTACGGGGATGCGCCTGGCTACGACGTCTTGCGTTCGAGGTTCGCGACCTCTTCGGCCTTGCGGTCGGCGCGCTCCTGGTCGCGGGCCAGCTCGTCCTTGGCCTCGCCCTTGCGCTCTTCCTGCCGTCCCTCGCGCTTGAGGGAATCGTCGCCGGCGAGGTCGCCGGCCGCCTTCTTGACCCTGCCCGTGACTTTGTCAGTGAGACTCATGGACTCGAGCTCCTCTCGTTCATTGGTCCGAGCCCTAGCGCTACCCATCGGCAAGTCACGAAAACAGACGCCTGGAGGGACGCCAGCCCTTTCCGGGTAGTCACCGTCCGTGTCCGGCTCAGACGAATACCCGCCGATCGCCGACTACGCGCTGATTGGCGACTGCCACAGCGCGGCGCTCGTCTCGCGAGATGGGTCGATCGACTGGTGCTGCCTGCCGCGCTTCGACTCGGGGAGCGCGTTCGGGCGGCTCCTCGATCGGCGATCGGGCGGCTATTGCTCGATCAGCCCGACTGCTGACGGGCCGTTTGAATACTCCCGGTCCTACCTCGACGACACGCTCGTGCTCGAGACCAAGCTCGTCGGTCCCGCGGGCGAGGCAAGGCTGCTCGACTGCTTCGCGGTCTGTGACACCGCGTTCGGCACCGATGAGCGCCAGATCCTGCGCATGATCGAAGGGGTCCGCGGCTCGGTCGAGCTCGAGGTCCGAGTCGCGCCCCGGTTCGACTACGGCCAGGTCCGGCCGTGGATCCGGCGCCACGGACATCGCTTCCACAGCACGATCGGCGGGAATGATGCGGTGCTCGTGTGGTGCGAGCACGAGTTCACCGAGGATCCCGAGCACGAGCTGGTCGGGCGTTTCGCGGTCGGCCCCGGAGACCGTGTGCGGCTGTCGCTCACGTATTGCGCCCCGGAGCACGTTGACGCGGGCCCTCCGGAGGAGCCGAGTGCAAAGCGCCTCGACGAACTGCTCGACGGGACGGTGGAGTGGTGGCGCGAGTGGGCCCAGAGCCTTCGGCTGGAAAGCCGAGACGAGCCCGCCGCCCGGCGGTCGGGGATCGTGCTCAAAGCGCTGACGCACGCCCCGACCGGAGCGATCGTGGCGGCGCCGACGACGTCACTGCCCGAGGCAGTCGGTGGGCCACGAAACTGGGACTACCGCTACGCGTGGGTCCGCGACTCGAGCTTTAGCTCCCGGGCGCTGGCCGAGCTCGGCGCCGTCGACGAGGCCGACGCGTTCCGGGCGTTCATCATGCGCTCGGCCGCGGGCCACGCCGAGGATCTACAGATCGTGTACGGGGTCGCCGGCGAGCGCCGTCTGCGCGGCGACGTGGTCGAAGGGCTCGACGGGTACCGTGGGTCGCGCCCGGTGCAACTTGGCAACGGCGCCGCCGAGCAGACCCAGCTCGACGCGTACGGGGAGCTCGTCAACCTGACCTGGCGGTGGCATCGCCGCGGACACTCGCCGAGCGACGACGACTGGCGGTTCCTCGTGTCGCTGATCGACCACGCCGCCGAGCGCTGGTCCGAGCCCGACTGCGGAATCTGGGAATGGGCGGGCGAGCCCGAGCACTTCGTGCACTCGAAGGTCCTGTGCTGGTCGGCGCTCGACCGCGGCATCCGGCTGGCCGACGAGTGCATGCGGCGGGCGCCGGTACGGCGCTGGAAGCGGGCGCGCGACGAGGTGCGAGAGGCCATCGAGCAAAACGGCTACGACTCGAAGCGCGGCGTCTACGTGCAGGCGTTCGGTCGCGCCGAGATGGACGCGGCACTGCTGTTGCTGCCGACCGTGGAGTACGTCGACTGGGACGACGAGCGGATGGTGCGAACGATCGCGGCCGTCCGCGAGGAGCTCGACGCCGGTGACGGCCTGCTCTACCGCTACCGGCGCGACGATGGTCTTGAGGGCGACGAGGGGGCGTTCCTGTGCTGCTCGTTCTGGCTGGCCGAATGCCTGGCGGAGGCGGGCGATCCCGGCGAGGCGCGGGGCGTGTTCGACCAGGCGGTCGCCCGAGCCAACGACCTCGGGCTATTTCCCGAGGAGATCGACCCGAAGACCGACGAGATGCTCGGCAACTTCCCCCAGGGCCTCACGCACCTCGCGCACATCGACGCGGCGGTCGCGCTCGCGAAGGCCGAGAACCGGCTGTAGCGGCCGTACGCCGTCAGTTTCCCGGGCCGGTGGCTGGGTAGCCGGAGTAGAGGGGCTCAGCGAGGAAAGGAACGCAGAAGGCATGAGCGACACGGTTGGCGACTATCTCCTGGAGCGCCTGCGCACCTGGGGGATCAAGCGCATCTATGGATACCCGGGTGACGGGATCAATGGCATCATCGGCGCCTTCAGCCGGTTGAGCGACGGGGAGGGGCCGGAGTTCACTCAGGTGCGCCACGAGGAGATGGCCGCTTTCATGGCCTGCGCTCACGCCAAGTTCACCGGCGAAGTCGGGGTGTGCCTGGCCACCTCGGGACCCGGGGCGATCCATCTGCTCAACGGTCTCTACGACGCGAAGCTCGATCACCAGCCCGTGGTGGCGATCGTCGGTCAGCAGGCCCGCGCCGGGATGGGCGGCAACTACCAACAGGAAGTTGACCTGAACAGCCTCTTCAAAGACGTCGCGCACGAGTACGTCGAGGTGGCGATGGCGCCGACCCAGATCCGCCATCTCATCGACCGGGCCATCCGGGTCGCGCTCTCCGAGCGAACGGTGACCGCGATCATCATCCCCAACGACGTGCAGGACGCTGACGCCGTGCCCCAACCGCCACACAAGCATGGAACGGTCCACTCGGGCCCCGGGTACCAGTCGCCACGGATCCTCCCCCACGACGAGGACCTCGACCGGGCGGCCGAGATCCTGAACGCGGGGGAGCGCGTGGCGATGCTGGTCGGACAGGGCGCGCTGCACGCCTCCGAGGAGGTGGCGCAGGTCGCCGATCTGCTCGGCGCCGGGGTGGCCAAGGCGTTGCTCGGCAAGGCCGTTCTCGCCGACGACCTTCCCTATGTGACGGGCTCGATCGGCCTGCTCGGCACCAAACCGAGCTGGACGCTCATGGACGATTGCGACACGCTGCTGATGGTCGGCTCGAGCTTCCCGTACTCAGAGTTCCTTCCCGAGGAAGGGAAGGCTCGCGGTGTGCAGATCGATATCGACGGCAAGATGATCGGGATCCGCTACCCGATGGAGGTCAACCTGGTGGGTGACAGCGCCGAGACGCTAAGGGCGCTGATGAGCCGCCTGCAGCGCAAGGAGGACCGCTCGTGGCGCGAGAAGATCGAGGGCGAGGTGAGCGAGTGGTGGGACCTTATGGAGCACCGGGCCCAGCTCACGGCCGATCCGATCAATCCGCAGCTCGTCTTCCATGAGCTCTCCAAGCGCTTGCCGGACGGCGCCATCATCAGCTCGGACTCGGGCTCCTCCGCGAACTGGTATGCGCGTGACGTCAAGCTCCGCACGGGCATGATGGCGTCGCTGTCGGGCACGCTGGCGACGATGGGCCCGGGCGTCCCGTACGCGATCGCCGCCAAGTTCGCGTATCCCTCGAGGCCGGTGTTCGCGCTGGTCGGGGACGGCGCAATGCAGATGAACGGAATCAACGAGCTGATCACGATCGCCAAGTACCGCCATCAGTGGTCCGACCAACGGCTGGTCGTGCTTGTCCTCAACAACCGTGACCTCAACCAGGTGACCTGGGAACAGCGTGCGATGGAAGGGGACGCGAAGTTCGAGGGCTCGCAGGATCTCCCGGACTTCCCCTATGCCCGCTATGCCGAGCTGCTCGGGCTAAAGGGCATCCGCGTGGATGCGCCGGAGCAGGTCGGTCCGGCTTGGGACGAGGCCCTGACTTCGGACCGGCCAGTCGTGCTCGAGGCCGTGACGGATCCCTCGGTCCCGCCGCTGCCGCCGCATATCACGAGCGAGCAGGCCAAGGCGCTCGCCTCCTCGCTGCTCGCCGGGGACCCCGACGCGAAGGACATCATGAAGCAGTCGTTCAAGCAAAAGGTTGAAGAGTTCCTCCCCGGGCGATGACCACTGCGACGGCAGCTCGCGCCGAGATCCCGGTGGACGAGCTCGAGGTCGCCGCGTACACGATTCCGACCGACGCGCCCGAAGCCGACGGGACGCTCGCGTGGGATGCGACCACGATCGTGGTCGTGCACGCCCGCGGTGGCGGTGAGTCCGGCGTCGGCTACACCTACGCGGACGTCTCGACCGCGAAGCTGATCTCCTCCAAGCTGGCGGGGGTCGTCCGCGGTCGCGACGCGATGGCGCCACAGGCGACCTGGGAGGCGATGGTCGAACAGACTCGGAACCTCGGACGGCCCGGGATCACGTCGATGGCCATCGCCGCCGTCGACCTCGCGGTGTGGGACCTGAAGGCGCGGGTGCTCGGGCTGCCGCTGTGCAGCCTGCTCGGCATGGCGCGCGATCGCGTTCCCATATATGGCTCGGGGGGATTCACCGCGTACTCGTTCGGGCGGCTGGCCGAGCAGCTGGGCGGATGGGTCGCGGAGGGGATCGCGCGGGTGAAGATGAAGGTCGGGTCCGTGCCGAGCGAGGACCCGGAGCGCGTGACCGTGGCCCGCGACGCGATCGGGCCCGCGACCGAGCTGTTCGTGGACGCGAACGGGGCCTACTCGCGCAAGCAGGCGCTCGAGCTGGCGGAGCGCTTCCGCGCGGACGCACAAGTGAGCTGGTTCGAGGAGCCGGTGTCATCGGACGACCTCGACGGCCTTCGGGTCCTGCGCGACCGGGCTCCGGCGGGCATGGCGATCGCCGCCGGCGAGTATGGCTACGACGCGGTCTACTTCAGGAGGATGCTCGATGCCGGCGCGGTGGACGTGCTCCAGGCCGACGTGACCCGTTGCGCGGGAATCACCGAGCTGTTGCGGGTGGACGGATTGTGTCGGGCCCACGGTGTGCCGCTGTCGCTGCACTGCGGACCGTCGATCCATATGCATCCGGCGGCATCGCTCGAGAACTTCGTCCACCTCGAGTACTTCCATGACCACGTGCGGATCGAGCACATGCTGTTCGACGGGGTCGTGACGCCGGTCGACGGCGCATTGACGCCGGATCTCGATCGGGCCGGGAACGGGCTCGAGCTGAAATCAGGGGAGGCTGAGCGCCATGCGGCCTAGCGTGCGCCTCGTGCGACGCACGACCGTTCCGGAGCGAACCATCGAGCGCTGGTGGAGGAACGTCCGCAGCGGCCGCATGCAGCGCACGCTGGCCGCCGCCACCGCGTTCAGCGCGCTCCCGCTCGGACTCGAGATCTATTTCGAACACTTCAAGGGGTCGTTCGGCGATAAGTGGATGTGGACGCCGGTGGCGCTGTCGCCGGCGTTGACCGCCGCCGGAGTGGCGGGAGTCCGCTCCGAGCGCGCGGCGCGGACGTGGTTGCCGGCGCTGTCGGCGCTGTACTGCCTGGACGGCCTGATCGGCGTGGTCACTCACATCCGCGGGGTCGCGCGCAAGCCGGGAGGGTTCGACGAGCCGCTGTTCAACCTCGTGATGGGGCCGCCGCTGCTCGCGCCGGGTTCGCTCGCGCTGGTCGGTGGCCTCGGGCTGGCGGCGGCTGCGTTCGGGCGCGAGAGCTGAATGCCGGAGGTTCCTCGCCAGCGCAACGGGATCGCGCCGCAGATGCGCGGCCGGTATCCCGACTACAACGTCCTCGACGAGGCGGAACACTGGGATCAGATCACCCGTCGCCTCGTGCTCGATCGCGTCGAGAACGTCCCGGCGATTCGATTCTTCACCGCCCCGGAGGCCCTGACGCTCGGGGTGTTCTGCGACCTCGTCCTGGCCCAGGACGGCGAGCCGAAGATCCCGGTGCTGAACATGGTCGACGCCAAGCTGTTCGCCGGCGAGCTCGACGGCTTTCGCTACGTGGACCTGCCCGACGACCGCGAGACGTGGCGCCGGGTGGCCCGCGGGCTCGACGCGGCGGCGCGGCAGCACGGAGCGGCCGACTTCGTGAACGCGTCCGAACACGTCCAGGAGCGCGTGGTCGAGGCGTTCGCCGACGCCAACCTGCACGGCGAGGTCTGGGACGAACTTCCGCCGGCGCGCGCCTGGAAGGTGGTGACGCGCGCGATGCTCAGCGCCTTCTACTCGCACCCGTGGGCTTGGAACGAGATCGGTTTCGGCGGACCCGCCTACCCGCGCGGGTACGCCCGGATCGGCGCGGGCCAGCGCGAGAACTGGGAGGGCGACGAGGCGTTGAACCGCGACCCGGTCAAGGACACCGAGGGGCGCGGAGACCAGGAGCCCGCCCGCCCGTGAGCCTGAGGCACGGGCTACGGACGCTGCTGCGGGGGGCTGTCCGTCCGCCTGATAACGACTCCGCGTTCCTGCTCGACGTCCACCGCCGCGCCGTTCCGCAGGAGCGCATGGCCCGACACGACGATGCGTATCCCGTCGATCTCGTGATCGTCGGCGCGGGCGCCGGTGGTGGAACCCTGGCGCAGCGGCTCGCGCGCCAGGGCTGGAAGATCGTGGTGCTCGAGGCAGGTCCGTTCTGGGATCCGGACGAAGACTGGGTATCCGACGAAGCGGGCTCGCACCGGCTGTATTGGACCGAGGAGCGGATCATCGGCGGATCTGACCCGGTCGAGCTCGGCAAGAACAACTGCGGCCATGGTGTGGGCGGCTCGATGGTCCACTACGCGGGCTACTGCCCCCGCTTCCACCCGTCCGACTTCGAGGTTCGCACGCGCGACGGGGTGGGGGAGGACTGGCCGATCTCGTACGAGGATCTGAAGCCACATTACGAGCGGCTGGAGCTCGAGTTACCGGTCGCCGGCGACTACTGGCCGTGGGGCGATCCGCACCGGTACCCGCACACCGCCCACCCGATCGCCGGCGGCGCCGAGGTGGCGCGGGGCGGCGCCCGCAAGCTCGGCATCGACATGCGCGTCGGTCCGGTTGGGATCACCAACGGCGCGTTCGGCAACCGTCCGCATTGCATCTATCGCGGCTTCTGCCTGCAGGGTTGCAAGGTCAACGCAAAGGCATCGCCGCTCGTCACGCACATCCCCGATGCGATCGAGCACGGCGCCGAGATCCGGGCCGACTGCATGGCCGTCGACATCGAGGTCGACGAGTCGAGTGGCCAGGTGACCGGCGTTCACTACGTGCGCGACGGCAACGAGCGTTTCCAGCGGGCCGACGCGGTCGCCGTCTCCGGCTATTCGATCGAGACTCCGCGACTGCTGCTGAACTCGGTCAGCCGCCGGTTCCCACGCGGTCTGGCCAACGGCAACGATCAGGTCGGCCGGTACGTGATGGTGCAGGGCGCGCCTCAGGTGGCCGGGCGATTCCCAGATGAGCTGCGGATGTACAAGGCGCCGCCCCCGGAGATCTCCTCCGAGCAGTTCTACGAGACCAACGAGCGGCGAGGGTTCGCGCGTGGCTTCTCGATCCAGACGGTCGGCCCGCTCCCGATCGAGCACGCCCAGCACGTGCTTGGCCACGGCCACTGGGGACAGGCGCTCCGCGAGTACATGCGCGACTACAACCACTGGTACACGCTCGGGATCCTGTCCGAGCTGCTGCCGCTCGCGGACAACCGGGTGACCGTCGTTTCCGACATCACCGACCGGAACGGGGTGCCGGTGGCGCGGATGGATTACTCGCAGTGCGACAACGACCGCAAGAACATCGCGTTCGCCAAGCAGACGCTGCACAACATCTTCGAGGCGGGCGGCGCCGAGGATGTGCTCGTCACTGACCGTTACGCCCATCTCGTCGGCGGCTGCCGGATGGGTTCGGACCCCGAGCGCAGCGTCGTCGACGCCGATCACCGAGCGTGGGAGGTATCCAACTTGTTCGTCGCCGACGGAAGCGTGATGCCCACACAGGGGTCGGCGAACCCGGCGCTGACGATCATGGCGCTGGCCTCGCGGCTCGCCGAGCGCTTGAGCCTCAAGCGCGCCGGCGAGTCAGGAGCGCGGCAGCGGCGCCGCCGGCGACGGCCGCCGCGGCCAGCCCCGAGCCGAGCCGGTGCCGGCTGAGCCAGGCCTGCTCGCTGCGGCCGTGGGACTGGTCGTCGAAGATGCCCCGCGAGCCCTCGTCGTGGTCGTCGTCGACCGGGTCGAACAGGTTCGCGGCCGCGGCGCCGTCGAACCGCTGATCGGTCTGCTGGCCGTCGACCGCGGTCTTGGCCAGGTAGCGCTCGGCCAGCCATGGCGCGGCCTTGTTGCCGAGGATCGTGTAGACGGTGGGGAACCCGACGTACATCTCTCGCCGGCGGTGGTGCGCCGACCAGTAGATCGCGCGGGCGGCCACCTCGGGCTCGTAAATCGGCGGGACCGGCATCGGGTGGCGCGGCATTTTGCTCAGGCAATGGTCGAATTGGGGCGTGTTCATCCCGGGCAGTTGGACCATCGTCACGTGCACGTGGCTGCCGCGGTGGCGAAGCTCGCACCGGAGCGACTCGAACATGCCCTTCATCGCGTGCTTGGCGCCGCAGTACGGAGCCTGGAGCGGGATACCCCGGTAGGCCAGCGCCGAGCCGACCTGGACGATCGTGCCCCGGTCACGCGGCAGCATCCGCGCCAGCGCGACCTTCGTTCCCCACACCGCTCCCAGGTAGGTGACGCGGGTGGCGCGCTCGTACTCGCGCGGGTCGACGTCGTCGAGGAACGAGAACACGGTCGTCATCGCGTTGTTGATCCAGACGTCGATCGGCCCGAGCCGCTCCTCGATCGCGACCGCCGCCGCCTCGACCGCGTCGAAATCGGAGACGTCGGCCTGGTAGGCGCACGGAACGCCGCCGAGGTCCGATACGTCGCGAGCCGCGGCGTCGAGGCCGGCGCGTCCTCGCGCGATCAGCCCGACGGCCGCGCCGTGCTTTGCGAACTCCCGGGCGACAGCGCGACCGACCCCTCCGGAGGCGCCGGTGACTACGACTACCTCGCGCTCAGCCACTCCGCCACCTGGGTCAGATCGTCGACGAACATGTCCATCGCCTGCTCGCGATCCTTGTCGTCGGCACGCAGGATCGCCGACGGATGCGTGGTCAGCGTGACCAGCGCGGCCAAGTCGGAATCGATCGGCCGTCCACGGTCGCGCCCGATCCGGATTTGCGAGCCGAGCAGCGCCTGCGCGGCGGTCGCGCCGAGACACACGAGCGCCTCGGGCTTGACGACGCCGAGCTCGGCCTCGAGCCACGGTAAGCACGCCGCCACCTGCCATCGGTCCGGCTTCTGATGGATCCTCCGCTTCCCGCGGAGCTTGTAGCGGAAATGCTTGACCACGTTCGTGATGTACACGTCGTCACGGGTAATCCCGGCCCGTTCAAGGCCGGTGTCGAGCACTCTGCCGGCTGGCCCAACGAACGGATGTCCTTCGATGTCCTCGCGGTCGCCGGGCTGCTCGCCGACGAGCATCAGGCTCGCGTCCTCAGCGCCTTCGCCCATCACCGCCTGCGTGGCGCCCTCCCACAGGTCGCACGCTCGGCAATCCTCCAGCGACCGGTGCAGGCTGGTGGGCGACGGTCGCTCCGGGACCGGGGCAGGCGGATGGTCAAAACTCATTCATCACCGTCCCTACCCGGCCGATGAAACCGGTACGCATCGGCTGCTCGGGGTGGATGTACGACGACTGGCGCGGGCGACTCTATCCCGAGCGAACCCCGAAGCGCCGCTGGCTCGAGGTTTACGCGGAGCATTTCGACACGGTCGAGGTCAACTCGACCTTCTACCGCCTCGCGCGCCGCGACGCGGTCGCGGGTTGGGTGGAGCAGACGCCGCCGGGGTTCCTGTTCGCGGTCAAGGCCAGCCGGTATCTGACCCATGTCAAGCGGCTGCTCGACATTAGCGACGGGATCGGGCGCTTCTATGAGCCGCTCGAGCCGATGCGCGACGCCGGCAAGCTCGGTCCCGTCCTGTGGCAGCTGCCGGAGAACTTCCACCGCGACGACGCGCGGCTGAACGGCTGGCTCGAACTCCTTGACTCGTTCCCGCCCACCCGTCACACGATCGAGTTCCGTCACCCGAGCTGGTTCGTTCCCGAGGTATTCGACGCGTTGCGTGCGAGGGATGTCGCGCTCACGATCGGCGATCACCCGGAGCGGCCATTCCAAACGTATGACGCCACCGCCGATTGGCGATTCCTCCGGTTTCACTACGGCTCGCGGGGGCGCGCCGGCAACTACTCCGCCACGGAGATCAAGACGTGGGGGCGGCGGATCGCGCAGTGGCGCCGGCGCGAAGAGGTGTACGCCTACTTCAACAATGACTGGCGCGGGTTCGCGCCCGCCAACGCCAAGCTGCTGCTACGAGGTCTCGACCCCTAAGCCGGGGCCAGGTCGACCGGGCGGCCGAAGCGCTCGGCGAGTTCATCCCGGTCGAGGTTCTCGCGGTAGCGCTGATCCTCACCGCTGCGGGTGAAGACCACGATCCGATCGGCATCGAACGTCTTCAGCGCATCCTCGATCGCCGTGTGCGGGTCGCCTTCACCGGTGTCGCCGGCCGCGGCAACCCCCTCCTTGCCGAGTTCCTGGACGGTCTCCCGACGCACCGCGTCGGCCTTGGAGATGGCTTCGTCGGCGTCCGACATCCAGAATCTGAGCCCGCTCTCGGCGTACGCCGGCGCCACCACCATCACCTCTGCCTCGGAAGGCTCGATGTCGGTCTCGAGCGCCTCGCGGATTCGTTCCGCGGTGATCGGCTCGCTGGTGAGCACGAGAAGTCGCATGCCCGATTTCTACCCAGGTCCCCGTGGGGTAAGCAGCCGGACGGTTGCGGGGGCTGTCGCGACGCGCGCAGTTGAGCCGGTGGAAATTTGCACCGCCGCCGCGCCGAGGTTTAGCGTTCCCTACGCCTTTCGCACCCTGAGCGTCAAAACGAGGAGGGGTCATGTCGACAGGCGCGTACTACGAACAAACTGGTAGGGCGACCGGTCCGCGCTCCGGGTTCTGGCGGCGATTCGGCGCCGTGTTCATCGACGGGATCTTGCTTGGCATCGTTACCGGCATCCTCGTCGAGATCCTCAAGGGCGGCGGCTACGCGCTTGGCTTCCTCGTCGCGATCTCTTACTACACGTATTTCGAGGGTGGGCCGAGAGGCCAGACGCTCGGCAAGCGCGCGCTCGGAATACGAGTGATCGACTTCGACAGTGGCGGCACTATCGGCTACAGCCGCGCCGCGATCCGCTACGTCACGAGCATCTTCTCCGCGCTGATCATCTACATCGGCTACCTGTGGATGCTGTGGGACCGGGAGAAGCAGTGTTGGCACGACAAGACCGCGAACTCGGTGGTCGTGCCCGAGTCCGTGTATCCGGTCAACTGAGCGCGCCGGCTGGTCAGACCCGGTCGGCGAACCGCATGATCGCCCCGATCATCTGGCCAAGGCCCGCGAGCGACGTGACCGGGTCGCCGGGCACCTCGAGCGCGTGATCGGCGCCCGGTAGCTCTACCAAGTCGATGTCGCGCTCGAGCGGCAGCGCGTTCGGCCGCCAGGTGGGGTCGGCGCTGCCGCCGACGAGCAGTGCAGGTCGCCGCGCGCGGCCGAGACCGGCGATTACCGAAGGCTCGTTGAGGAGCGGCGTCAGCCACACAGCGGGGAGGTCGTGGTCGCTGATCTCGACGGCGAGCAGGCTGGCCAGCGACTTGCCGATCACCAGCACCCGCGCCGGGCTGGCGGCCTCGATCACGCGCTCCGCACACCACCGCTCCCACGTCAGCGGATCCTCGTGCTCACCGGGCTCACCCAGTACCTCCAGTGCGCTCCAGCCGCGGGCCATCGCCGCCTCGCGCGCGAACCAGAGCGCCGGCGCTCGCGTCGGATAGAACTGCCCCGGGAGGAGCACGGCGACGCGATCGGCGTCGCCCTCGTGGCGGATTGCCCGGCACGGACCAAGGTCGACTCGCTCCATGCCCGGGCAGGCTAACGATCGGGGTTTGGCCAGCGCGGCCAGAGACGCTCCGCTGCTAGCGCGCCCGGCAGGATTTGAACCTGCGACCTTTCGCTCCGGAGGCGAACGCTCTATCCCCTGAGCTACGGGCGCGTGCGGTTCCGAGGACCATCTCAGAACAGAAGGAGCTTACCTTGCGGATCGCCGTCATCTCGGACACGCACCTGCCGCGCGGCTCCCGGCGGCTCCCCGAAGAGTGCGTGCGGCGCCTCGAGGCGGCGGATCTGATCGTCCACGCCGGCGACCTGATGCGCATGGCGGTGCTCGGGGAACTCGAGTCTTACGGGCCCGTGGTCGCGGTCCACGGCAACGTCGATGACGAGGAGGTGCGCCAGGCGCTGCCGGCCGTGGCGTCGTTCGAAGCCGGCGGGGTGACGATCGGGCTCGTCCACGATGCGGGCCCGGCGAAGGGGCGGCTGGCCCGGCTCCGCCGCCGGTTCCCGGATGCCGATGCGGTCGTGTTCGGCCATTCGCACATCCCGCTGCACGAACGCGCCTCGGACGGGTTTCAGATCTTCAACCCGGGCAGCCCAACCGAGCGCCGGCGCGCGCCCGAGCACACGATGGGGCTCGCCACCGTCGACCGCGGGCGGCTGACGTTCGAGCTGATCGTGGTCGGCTGACAGACTGGATCCGATGGACCTCTCGGTTTTCTTCGCCGGCACCGCCGGATCGATCCCGACCGCCCGGCGCGGGCTGCCGGCGGTCCTGGTCCGGCGCGGCGGCGACCGGATCCTGTTCGACTGCGGCGAGGGGACACAACGACAGCTCGTGCAGTCGGTCGGGCTGACCGAGCTGACCGAGGTATTCCTGACCCACTTCCACGCCGACCACTGGCTGGGCCTGCCGGGGCTGCTGAAGACGTTCGACCTGCGCTCGCGCGAGCGGCCGCTCGCGATCCACGGACCCCCGGGCCTGCGCGAGCTGCTCACGCTTGCGCTGAGGGCCGCCGGCCGAGTCCGGTACGAGCTCGACCTGGTCGAGCTTGCGCCCGGCGATCTGCTCGAGCGCGACGGCTACAAGATCGCGCCGGTCCCGGTCAACCACCGGGTCAGCAACGCGTTCGGGTACGTGCTCTACGAGGACACCCGCCCGGGGGAGTTCGACCCCGAGGCCGCCACCGCGCTCGGGGTCGTCCCCGGACCCGAGTTCGGGCGCCTGCAGGGCGGCGAGACGATCAGGGGCGTGCGCCCGGAGCAGGTGCTCGGGCCGGCTCGCGCGGGACGCAAGATCGTGATCTCCGGCGACACGTCGCCGAGCGAGACGCTCGCGGTCGCCAGCCACGAGGCCGACCTGCTGCTCCACGAGGCGACGTTCGCCGAGGACGAGCATGACCGGGCCGCCGAGACCGGTCACTCGACGGCGGCCCAGGCGGCGACCCTGGCACGGGATGCGGGTGTGACGATGCTCGCGTTGACGCATTTCTCGACTCGTTATCCGGTCAGCGTTCTCCGCGATGAAGCGCGTGCGATCTTCCCCCGGACCGTGCTCCCGCGCGATTTCGACTCGATCGAGATCCCGTTCCCGGAACGGGGCGAGCCCGAGCTGGTCAGGTGGGACGACCGCCAGGCGGCGGACGATGAGGAAGCGGCGGCGATCGCGGACACGGCCGGATGAGCACCGGCACCCTCGACCGGCTCGAGACGGCCCGGCTGGTCCTGGAGCGGCTGCGGCCTGAGCACGTCCCCGAGGAGCGCCGGCTGCTGCTCGATCCCCTGGTCGGCGCCACGCTGTGGTCAAGACCGACGCCGCCGACCGAGGCCGAGATCATCGACGGCCTCGCCGCGAAGACCTACCACTGGGATCGGCACGGCTTCGGCCTGTGGCTCCTGCGCGATCGGGAAACGGGCGTGGCGGTGGGCCGGGGCGGACTCCAGTACACGTACACCGCCGGCCTCCACGATGTCGAGGCCGCCTGGGCGATCGTGCCCGAACGGTGGGGGCAGGGGCTCGCCACCGAGCTTGCGTTCGCGTGCGTTGAGGTCGGGTTCGAACCGCTCAGCCTTCGCCAGATCGTCGCGTTCACGCTTCCGGACAACCTGGCCTCGCGGCGGGTGATGGAGAAGGCCGGGTTCGTCTACGAGCGGAACATCGTGCACGTGGGGTTGGCGCACGTGCTGTACGTACGGCCGGCGCCGGCTTAGGGGAGCCGTCGCCGGCGGGTAGTTGCCGGGCGCGGGTCGCGGTGGGCAGGCCTCTCGTCGGGCGGCCGGCTTAACGGCTGGCATCTGAGGGAGGGCCACCGGCGGCTTGCCGGCGCGGGACGGGGTCGGACCGTGGTCGCCGGCGGGGGCCTGGTGTGCCGGCGAGCCAACCGCTTCGTGTCCGGGCCCTGGTCCGCCGGCGAGCCAACCTCTCCCTCCTCCAGATGCCCCCCGTTAAAGTCCGATCGCGACACGACCACCATCGCCACCGTCCGCCGCACCGCCTGTTACGCTCATTCGAGTCGGCCCCTTTAACCCGGTCCAGTGAGGCCAGGAAGGAGCGCGTAGAGATGGCAACGGTCGTGCTCGACCGCGATGACATGCGACGCACGCTGGTGCGGATCGCACACGAGATTGTTGAGAAGAACCCGGACGGCGCGGTGGCGCTGGTCGGCATCCACCGGCGGGGAGCGGTGCTCGCCGAACGCCTGCAGGCACTAACGAGCGAACTGCTCGAACCAAAAGTGCCGCTCGGCGACGTGGACATCTCCTTCTACCGGGACGACCTCGCAACGCGCCCCGGCGCGCCGGTCGTCCACTCCACCCACCTCGACTTCCGCGTCGACGGCCGCACGATCGTGATCGTCGACGATGTGCTCTACACGGGGCGCACGGTCCGCGCCGCCATCGACGTGGTCTTCGACTACGGCCGGCCGGCGCGCGTCCAGCTCGCCGTGCTGATCGACCGCGGTCACCGCGAGCTGCCGATCCGGCCGGATTACGTGGGCAAGAACATCCCCACCTCGCTGGAGGAGCGGGTGTACGTGTGCGTCGATGAGGTCGACGGCGAGGACGAAGTGAAGATCGGACCAGCACCTGAACCAACCGACTTATCACCCGCCCACCCATCCCCATCCGACTTATCACCCGCCCACCCACCCCCATCCGACTTATCACCCGCCCACCCACCCCCATCCACCAAGGCGGCGGCATGAATCGAATCGGACGGCATCTGCTCTCGATCGACGATCTCGATCGCTCCTCGATCGAGCGGATCCTGGACCGCGCCGAGTCGTTCGACGAGGTCTCCGGCCGCGAGATCAAGAAGGTCCCGGCGCTGCGCGGCCGCACGATCGTGAACCTCTTCTACGAGTCCAGCACCCGCACCAGCTCGAGCTTCGAGCTCGCGGCCAAGCGTCTGAGCGCCGATGTCGTCTCGATCCGCTCTCAGGGGTCGGCGGTCGACAAGGGCGAGTCGCTCAAGGACACCGTGCAGACGCTGTCGGCGTACGACCCGGCGGCGATCGTGATCCGCTCGCCCCACGCCGGCGCGGCTGGGCTGGTGGCGCGGTGGACCCCCGCGGCGGTCATCAACGCGGGCGACGGCAAGCGGGAGCACCCGACCCAGGCACTGCTCGACGTGTTCACCCTCCGGCGCAAGCTCGGGTCTCTCGACGGCGCGAACATCTGGATCGTCGGCGACGTGCTCCATTCGCGGGTGGCGCGATCGGACATCCTCGCGTTCACGCAGATGGGCGCGACCGTGACCGTGTGTGGACCGCCGACGCTGATCCCGCGCGAGATCGAAGCGCTCGGCTGCGAGACCGCCACCACCCTGGACAACCTCCAAGAGGCCGATGTCGTCTACGTCCTGCGGATGCAGCAGGAGCGGATGCGCGACTCGTTCGTGCCCTCGCTCCGCGAGTACGCCGACCGCTACCAGATCACCACCGAGCGACTGCACCCGGGTCAGGTGCTGATGCACCCCGGGCCGGTCAACCGGGGCGTCGAGCTGTCCGGCGAGGCGATCGATTCGCCCCAGGCGCTGATCGGGGCGCAGGTGAGAGCGGGTGTGGCGGTGAGGATGGCGGTGCTGTACGAGTTACTCGTCGGAGCCCCGAGCCTGGCGGCGGTGGCGTGATGAGCGAGGACCGCACGGGCACCAGCCACCCGCAAACCACCCGCCTCTTCCACCGCGCCGGCGAGCCCGCGAAGCTGCTGATTGCCGGCGCTCACGTGTTCGATCCCCGCACCGGGCTCGACGAGCCGCGCGACATCCTCATCCGCGACGGGCACGTCGCCGAGCTCGGCGAGCCGGGGTCACTCGAGGCCCCCGACAACGGCGACACCGTCGACGCCGACGGCATCCACGCCTTCCCGGGGTTCGTCGATCCGCACGTGCACCTGCGCACGCCCGGCCAGGAGTACAAGGAGGATCTCGAGACCGGTACGGCCGCAGCGGCGGCCGGCGGGTTCTGCGCGGTGATCGCGATGCCGAACACCGACCCCGTCGTCGACGACGCCTCCGTCCTGAGAGCACTCACGGAGTCGGCAACCAGGCAGGCAAAAATTCCCGTCGGGTTCCTGGCGGCGATCACCAGAAACCTGAAGGGCGGGGAGCTGACCGAGATGGCCGAGCTCCGCGACGCCGGCGCGCTCGGTTTCACCGACGACGGCAAGCCGGTCGTGCACGCGGGGATGCTGCGCAAGGCGCTCCAGTACCAGCGGCTGTGCGGCGGGGTGGTCGCGCTCCACGAAGAGGACCCGGGGCTTTCGGGCGACGGCGCGATGCACGAAGGCGCGGTGTCGGCGCGACTCGGCATCGCCGGGATACCGTCGCTCGCGGAGTCGACGATGATCGCGCGGGACGCGGCGCTCGCCGCCTACGAGGACGCCCGCGTCCACTTCCAGCACCTGTCGTGCGTCGAATCGGTGGAGGCGCTCGAGCAGGCCAAGAGCAAGGGGATCCGGGTCAGCGCCGAGGTCTGCCCGCACCACCTGACGCTCACCGACGACATGGTCCGTACGCTCGACAGCCGGTTCAAAATGAACCCGCCGCTGCGCTCCGAACGCGACCGCCGGGCGCTCGTCACCGCGCTCCGGAGCGGACTGATCGATTGTGTCGCGACCGATCACGCGCCGCACGCGAGCCACGAAAAGGAGGTGCCGTTCGAGGAGGCCCCGATGGGGACCACCGGCCTTGAGACGGCGTTCGCGGCCCTATACACCGAACTCGTCCTTCCGGGCGAGCTCGAGCTCGAGGTCATCGTCCACCGCCTGACCGAGGGTGCGGCACTGTATGGGCTCCCGGTTCCGCGGATCGAGCCCGGCCACCCCGCCAACCTGTGCCTGGTCGACCTCGATGCCCGCTTCGACGTGGGCGCGAACGGCTACTTCAGCCGCTCGGACAACTGCTGCTTCCACGGGCGGATGCTCCAAGGCAAGGTGCTACTCACGGTCGCGGCAGGGACGGTGGCGTTCAGGGAACGGATGCGCGCGCACGCCCCGGCGGTTTCGTGACCGCCGCCACCGCCTACGTCCTGCTCGAGGACGGCGCCCGGTTCGACGGGCTCGCGTGCGCAGCGCAAGGCCACGCGGTCGGGGAGATCGTGTTCACGACCTCGATGTCCGGCTACCAGGAGGCGATGACCGACCCGAGCTACGCCGGCCAGCTGATCACGTTCACCTACCCGCAGGTCGGCAACTATGGGGTGTCGGCCGAGGCGATGGAGTCAGACCGAGTGAACGCGCGCGCGGCGATCATGCGCGCCGCCGTCGACCACTCCGACACCCCTGGGGCCGGCTGGCTCACCTGGCTCACCCAAAACGGTATCCCTGCGATCACCGACGTCGACACGCGCGCGCTCGTCCGGCACATCCGCGACCGGGGGGCGATGCGCGGCGGCGTGTTTCCGGTCGCGCTCGCCGAGCACCAGGCGCGCGAGCTGGTCGAGCAGGAGCCGGACATGGCCGGCCGCGACCTCGTCCGAGACGTGACGCCAAAGGAGCGGATCGTGGTCCTGGGCAGGAACGACGGGCCGCGGATCGCGATGATCGACACCGGCGTGAAGAGCTCGATAGTCCGCAACCTGGTCGAGCGCGGCGCCACCGTCGAGCTCCACCCGTGCACGGCAACAGCAGGCGACCTCCTCCACCACGATCCGGACGCGATCTTCCTGGCCAACGGGCCGGGCGACCCGGCATCGCTCGACTACATCGTGCAGACCGTGCGCGACCTGATCGGCAAGCGCCCCGTGTACGGCATCTGCCTTGGCCATCAGCTGCTGTGCCGCGCGGTCGGTCTCGAGACCTACAAGCTGCCGTTTGGCCACCACGGCGCCAACCACCCGGTCAAGGACCTGACGACCTCGGTGGTTGAGATCACGAGCCAGAATCACGGCTTCGCGGTCCTTGGGCCCAGTGGAGCCAAGACGATCGATCGCGACGAAGCGGTGCGATGGGAAACCGACTTCGGCGCGGCCGAGCTCACCCATATCAACCTCTACGACCGGACCGTCGAGGGGCTCGCCCTCAAGGACGTCCAGGGCGCCACGGTCCAGTACCACCCCGAGGGCGGCCCCGGGCCGAACGACGCGCTCCATCTGTTCGACCGCTTCGTCGGCGAAATCGCTGAGGCGGCATAGGCCAGTGCCCCGCCGCGACGACCTCCACAAGATCCTTCTGATCGGCTCGGGTCCGATCGTGATCGGCCAGGCCGCCGAGTTCGATTACTCCGGCACCCAGGCGTGTCGGGTGCTGATGGAGGAGGGCTACGAGGTCGTGCTCGTCAACTCGAACCCGGCGACGATCATGACCGACCCAGAGGTCGCCACGACCACCTACATCGAGCCATTGCTCGCCGGCCCGGTGCGGCAGGTGATCGAGCGCGAGCGCCCCGACGCGCTGCTGCCGACACTCGGCGGGCAGACCGCGCTCAACCTAGCCAAGACGCTGCATGAGGACGGCACGCTCGAGCGCCACGGCGTCGAGCTGATCGGCGCCGACTACGACGCGATCGAGCGTGCCGAGGACCGCGAGCTCTTCCGCGAGACGATGGTGAAGGCCGGGTTGCGCGTACCACGGAGTGCCATTGCGCACACGATCGACGAAGCCCGGGCGGCGATCGCCCGGATCGGTCTTCCGTTCATCGTCCGGCCGGCGTTCACGCTGGGCGGCAAGGGCGGCGGCGTGGTCCGCATCGAGGACGACGTTGCGAGAGTCGTCGGGCGCGGTCTCAAGGCCTCGCCGATCTCGCAGGTCCTGGTCGAAGAGTCGGTGCTCGGGTGGGGCGAGTTCGAGCTCGAGGTCATGCGCGACCGGGCGGACAACGTCGTGATCGTCTGCTCGATCGAGAACCTCGACCCGATGGGCGTGCACACCGGCGACAGCGTATGCGTCGCCCCTCAGCAGACGCTCACCGACAAGCAGTACCAGAGGCTGCGGGACCAGGCGATCGCCGCGATCCGCGCGGTTGGCGTCGAGACCGGCGGGTCCAACGTGCAGTTCGCGGTCAATCGCGCCACCGACGAGATCGTCGTGATCGAGATGAACCCGCGCGTGTCGCGCTCGAGCGCTCTCGCCAGCAAGGCGACCGGCTTTCCGATCGCGAAGATCGCGGCGCGGCTCGCGGTCGGCTACACCCTCCAGGAGATCCCGAACGACATCACGAAGGCGACGCCTGCGAGCTTCGAGCCCGCGATCGACTACTGCGTGGTCAAGTGGCCACGGTTCGCGTTCGAGAAGTTCCCGGGCGCGGACGCCGACCTCACGACCCACATGAAGTCCGTAGGCGAGGCGATGGCGATCGGGCGGACGTTCAAGCAGGCGTTCGCGAAGGCCCTCCGCTCGCGCGAGCTCGACTCAAAGCCCCGTCACGCCGCCGACGAGGACGCGCTTCTGGACTCGCTCGAGCAGGGCGGCGCCGAGCGCTTCGACCACCTGCTCGAGGCGCTCCGGCGCGGCCTTCCGGTAGGAGAGATCCATCGCCGCACGAGCATCGACCCGTGGTTCCTCCGCGAGCTCGCCGAGCTCGTCGCGGGGGCGGGCGGGATCAAATCCGCGACTGACTTGGTTCCCGCCCACCCCTACGTCCGCACGTACAAGTCGGTCGACACGTGTGCGGCCGAGTTTGCGGCCCGCACCCCTTACTACTACTCGGCCTGGGAGCGGGCGGGCGGGGACCAGATCACCGAGGTCGAGCGCGGCGAGCGTCCGAGCGTCGTGATCCTCGGCTCGGGACCGAACCGGATCGGCCAGGGGATCGAGTTCGATTACTGCTGCGTGCACGCCGCCGAGACCGTCCGCGACCAGGGCCGCGACGCGGTCATGATCAACTGCAACCCGGAGACGGTGTCGACCGACTACGACACCTCCGATCGCCTGTACTTCGAGCCGCTCACGCTCGAGGACGTACTCGCGGTCTGCGACGTCGAACAACCAGCCGGGGTGATCGTCCAGTTCGGCGGCCAGACCCCGCTGAAGCTCGCCGCCGGCCTCAAGCGCGCCGGCGTGCCGGTCCTCGGCACGACCGTCGAGGCGATCGACCTCGCCGAGGATCGCTCGCGGTTCGGGCCGCTGCTCGACGAGCTCGGCTACAAGGCGCCGCCGTACGCGACGGCGACCTCCCCCGACGACGCCCTCGACAAAGCGCGAGACGTCGGGTTCCCGCTGCTCGTCCGCCCGAGCTACGTGCTCGGCGGCCGCGCGATGGAGATCGTCTACAGCGTCGCCGGCCTCGACGACTACCTGCGAAGAGCCGCCCCCGAGCCGGGAAGCACGATCTATCTCGACCGGTTCCTCGAGGACTCGATCGAGGTCGACGTCGACGCCTTGTCCGACGGGACCGACGTGTGGATCGCCGGGATCATGCAGCACGTCGAGGAGGCGGGGATCCACTCGGGCGACTCCGCGTGCGTGCTGCCGCCGCACACGCTCGGCAGCGAGATGCTCGCGCAGATCCGGGCGCAGACCGAGGGGATCGCGCGGGCGCTCGAGGTGGTCGGCCTGCTCAACGTGCAGTTCGCGATCCGCGAGGACGTGCTGTACGTGATCGAGGCCAACCCGCGCGCGTCCCGGACCGTGCCGTTCGTGTCCAAGGCGATCGGGCTGCCGGTCGCCAAGCTCGCCTGCCGGGTCCTGCTCGGCGAGCGGCTCGCCGACCTCGACCTGCCGTCGGACACGACCAACGGCCATGTGTGCGTCAAGGAGGTCGTGCTCCCGTTCGACCGGTTCGCCGGCGCGGACTCGCTGCTCGGCCCCGAGATGCGCTCGACCGGCGAGGTGATGGGGATCGCGCGGGACTTCCCGACCGCGTTCGCCAAGGCGCAGGCGGCCGCCGGCGCCCAGCTCCCGAGCGGCGGCCGGGCGTTCATCACCGTGGCTGACGGGGACAAGCCGGCCGCGACCGGCGTGGCCACGATCCTGCACGACCTCGGGTTCGAGATCGTCGCCACCCGGGGGACGGCCCAGGCGATCCGCAAGATGGGGATCCCCGCCGAGACGATCAACAAGATCGGCGAGGGTTCGCCGCACGTGGTCGACTGGATCGAGCGCGGCGAGGTCGATCTCGTGATCAACACGCCCGTCGGCACCGGCGCGCGCGCCGACGGCTGGGAGATCCGGTCGGCCGCGATCGCCCGGGGAATCCCATGCGTCACGACGATGACCGGCGGGATGGCGGCCGCCCGCGCGATCGCCGCCGCGCGCAGAGGCGAGCCCGAGGTGCTCTCGCTGCAGGAGATCCACGCGAGGACGAGCGAGGTGTCATGACTCGCCTCCCGCCCGCCCCGATCGCGCCGTTCGGCCGCCGCGCCGCGAGCGTCACCGCGCGCGAGGAGCACGGCGCCTACATCGTGATCCGGTGCCGCGACGCCGGCGGACCCCGCCCGCGCGCCGGACAGTTCTACATGCTGACCGCCGGCGAGCGGTGGGGCGGGGGGGAGGGCGAGCGGCCGTTTCTCCCGCGCGCGTTCAGCGTGCTGCGTGCCGGCGACGGCGAGCTCCAGTTCCTGATCGAGGACGTCGGCCCGGGGACGAGACGGCTGTGCGAGCTCCGCCCCGGCGACAGCCTTCTGCTCGTCGGCCCGCTCGGGAACGGCTTCGCGCCGCCGCGCGAGGCTCGCGCGCCGCTCCTAGTCGGCGGCGGCGTCGGGATCGCGCCGCTCGCGATCTGGCAGGACGAGCTCGGGGGTGAGGCGAGCACGCTGCTGGGGTTCCGCGACGCCGCCCACGCCGCCGGCGCCGCGCTCCTCACAAACACAGGCGTGTCCACCGACGACGGAAGCGTCGGCCACCACGGCCTCGTCACGGAGCTGCTCGAGGACGAACTCGACGCCCGCGCCGACGACGTCGAGGTGTACGCGTGCGGCCCGCCGGCGATGCTCGAGGCGGTCAGGGAGCTATGCAGCGACCGCGAGGTCCCGGCTCAACTCGCGCTCGAGTCCGGCATGGCGTGCGGGTTCGGCGCCTGCTTCGGGTGCGTCGTGCCGACCACCGACGGCTACGTCAGGCTGTGCGTCGACGGTCCCGTCTTGGATAGCGCGAAGCTCCGGACGGCTCTCGTAGCCGGAGCGTCGCATTGAGCGTCGACTTCTGCGGGCTCGATTTGGCCCACCCGATCATCAACGGGTCGGGGACGTTCGACGCGATCGCCGCCCGTCGCGCGTTCGGAGACGAGCTGTTCGAGCGGTTCCCGTTCTCGGCGTTCGTCTCAAAGACGGTGACGCTCGAGCCCCGTCAGGGCAACCCGCCGCCGCGGCTATGGGAGGTCGCGGGTGGCCTGATGAACTCGATCGGCCTCCCCAACAAGGGCCTCGACGGCTATCTCGAGCACGATCTCCCGATCCTTGCGGCGCTCCCGGTGCCGCTGATCGTCAACGTGATGGGGTTCAGCCGCGACGAGGTCGCGGCGCTCGTCGACGCGTTCGCCGCGCGGCCGGAGGTGAGCGCGGTCGAGCTGAACGTGTCGTGCCCGAACGTCGAGACAGGGCTCGTGATGGGCGCCGACCCTGACGAGACAGCGAGGCTGGTCCATCGGGTCAGACCCCTGACGGGCAAGCCGCTGATCGTGAAACTGACCCCGAACGCCAGCGACGTCGCGGCAGTCGCGACCGCCGCGCAGGATGCCGGTGCCGACGCGCTGTCGCTGATCAACACGCTGCGCGGGATGGCGTTCGACCGCACGGGCAAGCCTTGGCTCGGCGGCGTCACCGGCGGCGTGTCCGGGCCGGCGGTCCGCGCGGTCGCGCTGGCGCAGGTCCACGGCGTCGCGCGGGCGGTCGAGATCCCGATCGTCGGCATGGGCGGCGTGCAGAGCGGACGCGACGCCCGAGATCTCATCGAGGCCGGGGCGACCCTCGTCGCCGTCGGCACCGAGAGCTTCCGCGACCCGGCCGCGGGTATCCGGATCGCCTCGGAGCTGTCAGAACTCCTCGCAAATACCGCCGTCTAGGAGCCCACGAGGAGCGGTCCGGAGTTGGAGATCAACGGTGCGTTGTTCGCACTGTGAACATTTTGGGTCCGTCGAAAAACCCCCTGCAAACTTAGGGTATTACCGAAACCATCCTCGACAATGCTCTAGCTCAGCTTGAGGTCGAGTCGAATATGGGCGATTTGGCTTGATCGCCCTGCGCCAAGATGTATAGTCGCCGCCCATGCCGCCGGTCACCGAATCGCTTTCCAAGCCCACAGCAGCGCCGGAGCGTTCTCTCGTGCAACGTATGGAGGCGCTTCAGCGCGCCAATGACATCCGTACCCGCCGGGCCCAGCTTAAGCGCGACCTGAAGGCCGGCCGCCAGCCGATCGACAGGCTTTTGCTCGAGCCGCCGGATTACCTGGCCACCGCCAAGGTGTTCGACCTTCTCCTCGCTGTGCCCAAGTACGGCCGCGTGAAGGTGAACAAGATTCTCGGCCAATGCAAGATCTCGCCGAGCAAGACCGTCGGCGGTCTGTCCGAGCGCCAGCGCCGGGAGCTCGTCGCGCTCATGCGGCGGCGCTGAACGGTGCCCCGGCACTAACCGCCGTCGCCGCCGACCGCAGACCCGCCCGTGGGGAGCGCTCCCAAGGTCTTCGTGATCACCGGGCCCTCCGGCGTCGGCAAGGGAACGCTGATCCGCGGCCTGCTCGAGCGGATGCCCGACCTCGAACTGTCGGTGTCGGCGACCACCCGCGCCCCGCGACCCGGGGAGCAGGACGGCGTCGACTATCACTTCCTCACCCCTGAGCAATTTGCTGCGCGCGTCGCCGCGGGCGATTTCGTCGAGCATGCCGACTACTCCGGCAACCGCTACGGGACGCTTCGCTCCGACCTCGAGCATCGGCTCGCCCAAGGCGCCGGCGTCGTGCTCGAAATCGAGGTCCAGGGGGCCCGCCAGGTGCGCCGCGCGATGCCCGAAGCCGTCGCCGTCTTCATCGCGCCGCCGTCCCGCGAGGCCCTGCGGGCGCGGCTGGTCGGCCGCGGGACCGACAGCTCCGAACAGGTCGACGCGCGTCTGCGGACCGCCGAGAACGAGCTCGAGGCGCAGCCCGAGTTCGCGCACGTGGTCGTCAACGACCGGCTCGAGCAGGCCACCGGGGAGCTCGTGTCGATTGTCCGGGCGGCGATGGACTCCTAGAGGCACGGGTCCCGTAATGCCCGCAAAGGCAGCCGAAGCTGAGGCCCGGACTGGGTCCCCCCGCTAACCTGTGGCTAACACACTTCTGGGAAGGACGGACCAGCCTTGATCTCACCCCGCATCGACAAGCTGCTCGAGCATGTCGACTCCGATTACGCCAGCGTGATCGTCGCCGCCAAGCGCGCGCGCCAGATCAACTCCTACTACCACAACCTGGGCGAGGGCACGTTCGATGAGTTCCCGCCGCCGATGGTCGAGACGCGATCGAAGAACTACCTCACGATCGCGCTCGAAGAGGTCGCCCAGGGCAAGCTCAAGTACCACTACCGGTGAGGTCGGGCGGAGCCTGACCGTAAATGGCGCGGTTGCTCCTCGGCGTGAGCGGCGGGATCGCGGCCTACAAGGCGCTCGAGGCAGCGCGGCTCGCGGTGAGGCGTGGTCACGCCGTGCGGGTGATCCAAACGCCGGCGAGCGAGCGGTTCGTCGGCCGCGCCTCGTTTGAGGGGATCACCGGGGCGCCCGTGCTCACGAGCGAGTTCGAGCCTGACCCTGCGCGCGGCTCTTACCCCGGCGAGGCGCTGCCCGAACGGGCGCCGATCAGCCATCTGGCGCTGGTCGAGCGCGCCGACGTGTATCTGATCGCCCCGGCCACCGCGAACACGCTGGCTAAGCTCGCCCACGGCCACGCCGACAACCTCGTGAGCACCGCGGCGCTGGCCGCTGCCTGCCCGGTCGCGGTCGCGCCCGCGATGAACAACCGGATGTACCTGAGCGCGGCCACCCAGGCCAACGTGGAGCTGCTTCGCTCGCGTGGCGTCACGGTCATCCCGCCCGGCGAGGGCGCACTCGCCTCGCACGGCGAACACGGGATCGGACGGCTGGCCGAGCCGGCCGAGCTGCTCGAGGCGTGCGAGTCCCTGCTGACTCCGCCGTCGCTCAAGGGGCTCCGCGTGTTGGTGACTGCGGGGGGAACGCGCGAACCGATCGACAGCGTCCGCTATATCGGCAACCGGTCATCGGGACGGATGGGGTTCGCGCTCGCGCGCGAGGCCGCTCGCCGGGGCGCCGCGGTGACGGTGGTCGCGGCGAACGTCGGGCTCGAGCCGCCGCCCGGGGCTCGAGTGATCCCGGTGCGCACCGCGGCCGAACTGGACGCCGCGTGCCGGAGCGAACTGGTCGACTGCGACGTGCTGCTGATGAGCGCCGCCGTCGCCGACTTCCGCCCCGCGGGCCCGGTCGACCGCAAGCTCAAGAAGGAGGACGGTGTCCCCAACATCGAGCTCGAGCCGACCGCGGACGTGTTGAGCGCTCTCGCCGAGCTGCGGCGCGAGGATCAGACGCTCGTCGGGTTCGCCGCCGAGCACGGGGAGGGCGCGGTCGAGCGCGGGCGGGGCAAGCTCGAGCGCAAGCGACTCGACGCGGTGGTGATCAACGACATCGCCGGCGCGGGCATCGGGTTTGAGTCCGAGGAGAACGAGGTTACGATCGTGACGGCCGACGGGGCGGAGCGGCAAGTGCCGCGGGCCAGGAAGGAACGGATCGCTCAGGCGGTCCTTGACGAAGTGGAGCGACTACGACGACTGTCGGCGGCGCCTGACGGCGGCGCCTCACGTACGACCAGGGGTGGGACGGATGGAACCCGAGCAGGCACCCGTAGCCCAGCACGAGTGTGAGGCATACGCCGCGCTGGCGCGGCGGCTGGCGGGCAACATCGCGAACGCCGTGCAGGTTCGCACGGAGACGCTGACGCATCTGATGATGGCCCTGTTCGCCGAGGGCCACGTGCTGATCGAGGACTACCCCGGCGTCGGCAAGACCGCTCTCGCGAGGGCGCTGGCGCGGTCGATCGACTGCCAGTTTGCGCGTGTGCAATGCACGTCGGACCTGCTCCCTGCCGATGTCGTCGGGACCAACGTCTACGACCAGCGCGAGTCGCGCTTCGAGTTCCGCCCCGGTCCCGTGTTCGCGAACGTGGTGCTCGTCGACGAGATCAACCGCGCCTCGCCCAAGACCCAGTCGGGGTTGTTGGAGTGCATGCAGGAGCGGCGCGTGACCGTCGACGTCCACACCCACGAGCTTGCGCGCCCGTTCCTGGTGCTCGCCACCCAGAACCCGATCGAATACGAGGGCACGTACCCGTTGCCCGAGGCGCAGGTCGACCGGTTCATGATCCGGATCTCGCTCGGGTATCCGTCGCGGGGCGCCGAAGCCGGGATGCTCGCCGACCACGAGGCCGGAGACCGCGTGCTGACGCTGTCGCCGGTGGCGACCGCGGCCGAGGTGCTGGCCGCCCAGGACGCGGCCAAGCGCGTCCGCGCCTCCGAGCCGCTGCGCGACTACATCGTGCGCGTGCTGTGGCGCACGCGCGAGGACCCCCGCGTCGACCTCGGCGCGAGCCCCCGCGCCGGCCTGCTGCTGCTCCGGGCGGCCAAGGCGTACGCGATGATGCAGGGCCGCGACCACGCGCTTCCCGACGACGTCCAGTCCTTGGCCCAGACCGTCCTGGCGCACCGGCTCGTGCTCGCCCCTGAGTCCGCGAGACGGGCGGCGGCGGACGTGGTGAGCGATGCCGTCTCATCGGTGAGAGCGTTGTGATCGCCAAGCCAGTGTCCGCCCACGCCCGAACCGAGGGGGAGCGCCTGCAGTGAGACGGGCGGCGGCGGTCGTGGTCGCCGGGCTCGCGCTGATCCTGGTCGCGCTGCTGTTCGACGCCGCTCCGTTGTTCGTCCCCGGGGTCGCGATCATCCTGCTCGGGATCGCCGCGCCCGCGTGGGTCGCCGTCGCTGCCCAGGGGGCGACGATCGAGCGCACGCTCGAATCAACCCGGGTCGTCGAGGACGAGCCGATCGAGGCGACGATCGAGGTCAGGCGCGGGCCGTGGGGCCTGCCCGGCGCGGTGGTGTTGGATCCACTCGCCGGCGAGCCGGTGTCGATCCGCTCGCCGATGTCGATCATCTCGGGGGCCAGCAGCGCCAGCGTGCGGATCGTGGCGTCCTTCCCACGGCGCGGGATCCGCCGGATCGAGCCGCCGACGCTGATCGTCTCGGATGCGCTCGAGCTCGCGCGCATCGTACGCGAGAGCCCGTCACCGCCCCAGGAGCTGCTGGTGCTGCCGCGCACCGACCGGGTCAAATGGGTTCCGGGAGCGGGGGAGAAGTGGCGCCGCGCCACCGGAGCGGCCGCGCTCGAGCCGTTCGGCGCCACCGAGGTCGACGGGCTGCGGCCCTACCGTCAGGGCACGCCGGCGTCCCGGATCCACTGGCCCGCGCTCGCGCGCGGAGCCGGATTGCTCGAGCGACGGCTGCGCGCCGATACCGAGACCCGCCCGCTCGTGGTAGTCGACGCTCGCTCTGACGGAGCGCCCGAGCACCTCGACGCGGCGGTCAGGGCCGCCGCCTCGCTCGTGCTCGAGCTGGGGACTCGCACGGGCTGCGGTCTGCTGCTTCCGGGGGAGTTTCGCCCGCTCGAGATCGAGCAGGACCTGATCGCGTGGCCGATCGCGCACGCCAGGCTCGCGCTCGTCGAGGGCGGACCCCAGACGAGGGCCCCGGGGCTCGCCCCCGGCGCCCGCTCCGCCCAGGTCCTGTACGTCGCGGCGACGCCGCACGCCCGCCTGCCCGCCGGGCTGGCGGGAGCCGGCGTCCGGGCCGCGATCCTGGTGGTCCCGAAGGCGCTCGCGACCCAGCCGCGTCACGAGGCCAGTTTCGAGGTGGCCGGGTGCCTCGGGTTCGTGGTCGGGGCCGGTCGTCGCGTTAGGGAGCGTGCGGCGTGACCACGAACACCCAGGTCGCGGTGCTGGGGCCGCTCCGCAAGGACGCTGGACCGCGTCACCGCGGCGTCGCCCAGGCGAACGACCGGCCGGTGATCAGGCTCATCGCGTTCAGCGCGCTCGGCCTGTACGGGGTGGTGCGCTGGGGGACGATGATGACCCCGGCGCCGACCTGGCGGCTGATCGGGCTGCTCGCGGTGGCGGTCGCCCTGGCCGGTCTCGCGCCCGTATTGTTGGAGCGCGAGCGCACGGTCGCGGCCGCTCAGGGCCGAGCCGAGACGCTCACAGCCGTCGGCGGCCCGTTGGCGCTGATCGCGATCCTGGCCGTGTTTCCGATCGCCGGGGTGCCGCTCGAGTGGATGACGCACCTGCGCGTGTCGGTCACCGCCAACGGAATCGGCCAGGGACTGTCGGTGCTGCCCGGAATCCTCGTGCCCTACGACGGAATCAACGAGTGGGTCAGGACCGTGATCCTGCTCGGCGCGGCGATCCTCCTGCTCGACGCCGCGCTACTGCTCGCGTTCGCGCCGCGCGCGCTCGGCGACGTCCGCCGGGCCGGGGCCGCGCTTCCGCTGATCGCGCTCGTGGTCGTGCCGGCGACGCTCGTCCACCCCAAGTTCCCGTACCTGCAGGGCCTGCTGCTGTTCGCGTTGCTGGCGTTCTTCATGTGGGGCGAACGGGTGCCGTCCGATCGGCGCGGCGGGGTACTGCTCGCCTGCGGGTTGACGGGTGGGATCGCGCTGGCGGTCGCCCCCGCGCTCGATCAGCACTCGCCCTGGATCAACTACGAGGCGCTGACTCGCGGCTTCACGCCCTCGAAGGTGGACCGATTCGACTGGACGCAACGGTATGGGCCGTTGATCTGGCCGCGGACCGGCGACACGGTGCTCGAGGTTCAGACCTCTCCGAAGGCGTTTGGAGGCGAGTACTGGAAGGCGGAGAACCTCGACACGTTCGACGGGGTCGGCTGGGCCGCGGGCGGCGTCAGCACGGGAGGCGGACTCGAGGGGGTCAGCAACCGCACGCTCGACCGCTACACCCAGAAGCTCACCGTCACGGTGGGCAAGATGAAGACCACGCAGGTGATCGCCGCTGGGTACGCGGGAACCTCGCCGGACCACCTGACGACCTTGGCCCAGCCCGGAGACAGCGCCGGGACGTGGGAGACGGCGACTCCGCTCGGTCCCGGCGACACGTACACGGTGTCGGCGTACACCCCGCACCCGAGCGCCGCGCTGCTCCGCACGGCGGGGAGGAACTATCCGGTGGACATCGCGCAGTCCGATCTCGCGGTGACGCTGCCGCAGAACCCACCCTCGGACGGCGTCATCGCGCAGACGGTCCTATTCCCGCCGTTTGGAAGCAATGAGATCGTGCTGGATCAGACCGACCCGACGAGCTTCACGGGCATCTCGGCGATCAAGAGTTCGCCGTACTCGCAGGTTTACAACTTGGCTCAGTCGCTCGCGCGCAAGGCCAAGACGCCGTACGCGTTCGTGAAGGAGGTGATGAGCTACCTGTCGCCCGCCAACGGCTTCAGCTACAACGAGTACCCGCCGCCCACCGCCGACCCACTCGTAACGTTTCTGACGCTGAACAAGCTCGGCTATTGCCAGCAGTTCGCCGGAGCGATGGCGCTGCTGCTGCGGATGGGCGGGATCCCGGCGCGGGTCGCGACCGGGTTCACCACGGGCACCTACGACCAGACCAACAAGCGCTGGATCGTGACCGACGTCGACGCACACGCATGGGTCGAGGCCTGGTTCCCTCACTACGGCTGGGTCACCTTCGACCCGACGCCGGCGGCGGCTCCGGCGCGCGGTGGCAGCCCGCGGGTCTCGTCGCTCGGGTCGTTGAACAGCTCGGGCGAGCTGCTGCACCCGAAGGCGCACGTGGATTCCGCGGGCGGCGCCATCGGCGGCGGCTCCAGGACGACAAGCTCAGGGTCCTCCGGTGTGTTCCTCCCGGTGACGCTCGGGGTGCTGGCCGTGCTGTTAGGTGCCGCGTTCGTCGCCTGGCGCCGCACCGCACCGCTCGGTCCCGAAGGGCTGCTGACCGAACTCGAGCGCGCGCTCTCGCGCAGCGGGCGCCCGATCACCAACGGCGTTACGCTCGCGGCGGTCGAGCGCCGATTCCGGACCTCGCCCGAGGCGGCGGCGTACGTGAGGAAGTTGCGCATGGCCCGGTACGGGGGCGGGGCCGACATGCCGACGCTCGGGCAGCGGCGCGCCCTGCGCGCGCAACTCCGCGCCGGGCTCGGCTTCGCGGGGGCATTGCGCGCGTTGTGGGCGCTGCCGCCGCGCCCGCAGCGGGCGCGAGGGCGTTCCGCGCGCCGCACGCCGTCCTAAAATGGAAGGCCATGGACGACGTATATGAGCTGTTCATACGGGGGACCGAGCTACTCGAGGCAGGCCACAACCACCAGGCGACCATTCCGCTCGCACGCGCGCGCGACCTCGCGCCCGACAAGACCTCGATCCGGGAGGCGCTGGGCCGGGCGCTGTTCGGCGCGCAGCGCTACGAGGAGGCGGCCGAGGAGTTCCAGGCGGTGATCGACCGCGCGCCCACGAACGACTACGCGCTGTTCTGCCTCGGCCGTTCGCTGCAGATGCTCGGCCGCCACGCCGAGGCCCGCCAACCGCTCGCGCAGGCGGCCGGCATGCAGCCCGGGCGTCACGACTACCGCATCTACCGCGACCGCGCCCGAGCCCGCGCCGCCGGCGACTCCGACGAAGAGCAACTCGACCCCTGACCGGACGGGGAACTAGGCCCCACGGACGTCGGCCGAAGGCCGACCCAGCTTAAAACGAAGCGCAGCACGAGGGGAGAGCGCGCCGCGGAACCCGGCGCTCACGCGGGCGAGGGTCCGCACGCGGGCTGGATACCCGGCGGGCCTCCCTCGCGTGTAGCGCGGCCCAAACCGTCCCGCGGCGGGGTGAGCCGGGGAGCCCCGGGGGGTGTCCAGCCCGGCGTAGCGGTGCTATCTTCGGATTTGAAGTTGAGCGTCGGGGTCCGCCCGGCGGCAGTACCCAAAGTGGGCGCTGAGTGCCCGCTTTTTTTATGAGTTTTCCGAAGGAGGAGACGAGCAGTGAGCAGACAGGAGGGCGCTAGCCTTCAGACCGAGATCGAGACTCGGCTCGCCGCTACCGAGCCGGACGTCGAGGTGCTGCTCGCCGAGGTCGTCTCACCCGCCACGCTGCGGCTGTTCATCGATCACCCTCGGGGAGTATCGCTCGCTCTGTGCGAGCGGGTCTCGGGGCTTCTGAACGACTATCGCGACCGCTACTCGCTCGAGGTTTCCTCGCCCGGGCAGGACCGTCCGCTGACCAAGCCGCAGCATTACACCCGTTTCCTCGGCCGGCACGCGCGCGTGCGCTTGCGGGAGGCCCGGGATGGCCACAAGAGCGTGACAGGGGAACTGGTCGGCGCATCGGACAGCGATGTGACGATCGCGGCACCAGAGGGCGTGCTGACGATTCCCTACGAGCAGATCGCCCGCTCCAACCTCGTACCTGGAGACTGAAGCCATGTCGAGAGAGATCGTCGAGGCCGTTCGCGGCCTCGCCGCCGAAAAGAACATCTCGTCCGAGAAGCTGATGGAGGCGCTGGAAGATGCGCTCCTGTCGGCGTACAAGAAGACGCCTGAAGCGGCGCGCTACGCGAAGGTCGAAATGGATCGCGACAGCGGCGACTTCAAGGTCTGGGAACTGAAGATCCCGCCCGAGCTCGAGGAGCAGCTCCTCGTCGAGGCGACGCCCGACCAGCAGCCGACGGTCGACCCCGAGACCGGCGAGATGCGCGAGCCGCCCGAGCCCGAGATCGATCTCGAGAAGCTCAAGGAGTACGAGGACCAGGTCGAGACCGAGGACGTCACCCCGCACGACTTCGGACGGATCGCGGCGCAGACCGCGAAGCAGGTGATCCTCCAGCGGATCCGCGAGGCCGAGCGCGACATGATGTTCGAGGAGTACCGCGACCGCGTCGGCGAGCTGATCACGGGCATCGTGCAGCAGTCCGACTCGCGCTACACGCTCGTGCAGCTGCGCGAGCGGGTCGAGGCGCTGCTGCCCAAGTCAGAGCAGGTGGAGGGCGAGCGCTACGACCATTCCCAGCGGATCAAGGCGGTCATCAAGGACGTCTCGAACTCGACCAAGGGCCCGAGCATCATCGTCTCGCGGCGCGACCCGGAGCTGATCAAGCAGCTGTTCGAGCTGGAGGTGCCGGAGATCGCCGACGGGCTCGTCGAGATCACGAACGTCGCGCGCGAGCCCGGCTACCGCTCGAAGATCGCGGTCGTCTCGCACGTCGATGGGGTCGACCCGGTCGGCGCCTGCGTCGGCCCGCGCGGATCGCGCGTGCGGATGGTCGTGTCCGAGCTCCGCGGCGAGAAGATCGACATCATCCCCTACAACGACGAGCCGGCCCGGTTCGTGGCCAAGGCGCTGTCGCCCGCGCGCGTGCGCGAGGTGCTCGTCGACGACGCCGGCAAGCAGGCGACCGTGATCGTCCCCGATGACCAGTTGTCGCTGGCGATCGGTCGCGAGGGCCAGAACGCGCGGCTCGCGGCCCGGCTGACCGGCTGGCGGATCGACATCCGCTCCGAGACCGAGTTCGCCGCCGAGGAGGCCGAGCATGGCTACGAGCAGGAGGAGGCCCAGGGCCGCTGCGCGGCGATCCTGTCCAACGGTCGCCGCTGCCCGAACGCGGCGCTGCCCGGCTCGCGCTACTGCGGGATCGAGGCCCATCAGGCACTCGAGGGCAAGGACACAAATCAGGTGCAGGCCGCCGCGAACGGTGGGGAATAGCGCCCTACACTGGATGTAGATGAATAAGCGAGTGCATCAGATCGCCAAGGAGTACGGGCTGGCCACGAAGGAGGTCCTCGTGCGGCTGCAGGCGGGCGGCCTGGAAGTGAAGGCCGCGTCTTCCTCGGTCGACGAGGACGCCGCCCGGCGCGTGCTCGCGGACGGCGACGGAGCGGCCCGCGAAGCTGCCCCCGCGACGCCGAAGCAGGCTTCCCGTGACGGCGACGGCGATCGCGCCCGCTCGGGCGACGCGCCCCCGCGCAGACGGACCGAGCCGTCGGCTCGGGCGCGCAGCGACGCACCGGCACCCGCGCAGGGCGAGGCGAACGGCCAGACCGGCGGCGAAGGTGCGCAGGCCGGCGGTGACGGCGCGCGGAGCGGTGGCGACGGAGGGTCATCCGGCGCCGAGACCGCGCACAAGCGCCCGACCCGAGACTCGCTTCAGGGCGAGCGCGCCCCCGGCAACGCCGGCGGCCGGCGCCGCGTGGTGATCGACTCACAAGCTTCCCGCCGCAATACCGGCGGTCCGCCGGGCCAGACCAACCAGCCCCCGCGCCGTCAGCGGCGCGGTCGGCGGCGCCGCGGCGTCTACGACGACGAGGCCGAGTCGCGTCCGTCGTCGTCACAAGCGGCGCTCGCTGAGCCCGACGCGACTCGCATCAACTCGGGGTCGACCGTCAAGGACGTCGCCGAATATCTCGACGTCCCGGTCCCGGAGATCATGAAGCAGCTGATGGCGCTCGGCGAGATGAAGACGCTGACCCAGACGCTGTCCGACGAGGCGATCCAGGTGCTCGCCGCCGAGCTCGGCAAGACCGTCGAGATCGTTCACTCCGAGGACGAGACGATCGCTGAGCCGGTGTTCAACGACGCCGAGGAGGCGCTCGTCGAGCGCGCCCCGGTCGTGACGATCATGGGGCACGTCGACCACGGCAAGACTTCGCTGCTCGATGCGATCCGCCAGACGCAGGTGGCTGCGGGCGAGGCCGGCGGGATCACTCAGCACATCGGCGCCTACCAGGTTGAGCAGGATGGCAGGCAGATCACGTTCCTGGACACGCCGGGTCACGAGGCGTTCACCGCTATGCGGGCCCGCGGCGCCAAGGTGACCGACATCGCCGTGATCGTGGTCGCCGCTGACGACGGCGTGAAGCCGCAGACCCAGGAGGCGGTCGACCACGCCAAGGAGGCCAGCGTGCCGATGCTCGTCGCGGTGAACAAGATCGACAAGGAGGGCGCGCAGCCCGACCGCGTCCGCGCCGAGATGGCCCAACTTGGCCTCCAGCCGGTCGAATGGGGCGGCGAGACCGAGTTCGTGAACGTGTCGGCCAAGACCCAGGAAGGCCTCGGGGACCTGCTCGAGACGATCCTGGTGATGGCCGAGGTCGAAGAGCTACGAGCCAACCCGGAGGCTCCGGCGTCGGGAACCGTGATCGAGTCCAAGCTCGACCCGGGGCGCGGCCCGGTGGTGACGATCCTGATCGGACGTGGCACGCTCGAGGTTGGCGACTCGCTCGTCGCCGGCGCACACTGGGGCCGGGTCCGCGCGATGAACGACTTCCTGGGGCACCGCATCGGCCAGGCTCTCCCCGGAGAGCCGGTCGAGGTGCTCGGGTTCGACGGCGTCCCGGAGGCCGGCGAGCACGTGCGCGCGGTTGAGAACGAGCGGCGCGCCCGCCAGCTCGCGGGCGAGCGGGCCACCCGGCTCAAGGCCGAGGCACTGGCCCGGCGTTCGGGCAAGAAGGTCTCGCTCGAGGACATCTTCAAGAGCGGCGTCCAGGAGCTCAACCTAGTGTTGAAGTCCGACGTGGCCGGCTCGCTCGAGGCGATCGAGGACGAGATCGCCAAGCTCCCACAGGACGAGGTGTCGGTCAACGTGATCCGCGGCGCAGTCGGCGCCGTGACCGAGTCCGACGTGATGCTCGCGTCCGCCTCCGACGCCGTGATCCTCTCGTTCAACGTCCGGCCGGTCGGCGACGCTCGCGCGGTCGCAGACCGCGAGGGCGTCGAGATCCGTCACTACTCGGTGATCTACCGCGCGATCGAGGAGCTCCGCGACGCGATGCAGGGCATGCTCGCACCCGAGGAGGTCGAGGAGATGCTCGGCTCGGTCGAGGTCCGCCAGATCTTCCGCGCCTCGCGCGTCGGCACGATCGCCGGCTGCCACGTCACCGAGGGCCGGATCACGCGCGGGTCGAAGGTCCGTCTGGTTCGCGACGGCACTGTCGTCTACGACGGCGAGATCCAGAGCCTGCGCCGCTTCAACGACGACGTGCGCGAGGTCGCCGCCGGCTACGACTGCGGGATCGTGCTCAGGGACTTCGCCGACGTCAAGGAAGGCGACGTGCTCGAGACCTACGCCACGCGCCAGGTCGAACGCGAGCTCGTCTAGTCGCTGGTCTAGGGTGTTCGGCGATGTCGGACAGCGGCTTCGTCGCGGTGCTCGTGATCGACTTGCACTTTCCGGACGCCGGCAGCCTCAAAGGCAAACGCAAGGAGCTGTCGTCGATCAAGGCCCAGCTCCACAGCCGGCTGGGAGCCGCGGTGGCGGAGGTCGATCACCAGGATCTGTGGCAGCGCGCGCGGCTGACGGCGGCGCTGACCGGGGGTTCGCTCGCCGTGCTCACGACGGCGGCCGACAACGTCGAGCGGTGGCTCGAGGCCCGGTGGCCCGACAACGTTCGAATCGAACGCATCGTCACGTCCGTGGAGGATTTGTGCGAGTGAGCGCTAACAGGCTGGTTACTCGATCACCGGGGAGCGGGTAGGATGCCCGACGGCCGGATGCGCCGCGTCGATGAGGCCGTTAGGGCGGTAATCAGCGACGCGATCGCCAAGGATCTCCAGGATCCACGCGTTGGATTCGTGACCGTGACCGCAGTCAAGACCAGCCCCGATCTGCGCCATGCGCGCGTGTACGTCAGCGTCCTCGGCGACGAGCAGGCGCGGTCCGACACGCTCGAAGGACTGCGTTCGGCGCACGGCTTCCTGCAGGGGCGAGTTGCGGCCGAGCTGTCGCTCAGGAACACGCCCACGATCACGTTCGAGTACGACGAGTCGATCGATCGCGGCATGCGGATCACGCAGCTGATCAACCAGGGACCGGAGTCGGATGGGTGAAAACGGTGCGGTGCCGAACCGCGATCAGGTGTTGGCGGAGCTCCGCTCCGCCGAAAAGCTGATCGTCGTTACCCACGAGAATCCGGACGGCGACGCGCTCGGCTCGCTGATCGCGACGCAGGAGATCCTGGCGCTGCAGGGTCGCGACTCCCTGATGTTCATCGACGCGAGCGATCTGCCGCTCCCGCACGAGTACCGGTTCTTCGAGCTGTCGGGCCTGGTAAGCGCGCCGCCCGACGACCTCGACGAGCGCACGATCGTGTTCCTCGACTGCGGCAACCTGGAGCGCAACCCGGCCGAGGCGTTCCGCGGGGTGGGCGGGTCCAAATTACACATCGTCAACATCGACCACCACCACGACAACACTCTGTTCGGCACGGTCAACTACGTGCTGCCCGAGGCGTCGTGCACGGCCGAGATCGTGTGGGACCTGATGCACGGTCTGGGCGTGCAGCCGACGCTCAACATCGCCGAGGCGCTGTACGTCGGGCTGATCACCGACACCGGACGGTTCATGTACGAGAACACCGGCCCCCGCGCGCACGAGATGGCCGCCGACCTGATCGAGCACGGCGTCGACGTCCACGAGATCTACCGGCGCGTGTACGAGGGCGTCCCGTACGGCAAGCTCGCGCTGCTCGCCCGTGGCCTCGCGAAGATCCACCGCTACGACGACGGACGGCTGACGGTCACCGAGCTCGACGCGCGCGACTTCGCCGAGTCCGGCGCGGAGGAGAGCTACTCCGAAGGTGTGATCGACCATCTGCGCGCGGTCGAGGGAACCGCGGTGGCGGCCCTGATCCGCGAGCGCACCGGGAACTCTGACGGCGGTCGAGCCCGCAAGGTGTCGCTGCGCGCCAGCGACGAGCGCGTCGACGTGTCGGCGATCGCACGCGTCCAGGGCGGCGGGGGCCACCGTCAGGCGGCGGGCTTCTCGACGTCGCTCGAATGGGATGAGCTGGTCGCCTTCCTGCGCGAGGAAGTCGCCCAGCAGCTGTCGAAGTGACCGCCGAGACGCCCGACGGCGTCGTTCTGTACGACAAGCCGGCCGGCATCACCTCTCATGATGTGGTCGCGCGGATGCGGCGCGCGCTCGGCCGTCGCAAGATCGGGCACGCCGGCACCCTCGATCCGTTTGCGACCGGCCTGCTGCTGATCCTGGTCGGCCGCGCCACTCGCGTGCAACGGTTTCTGATGGCGCTGCGCAAGACATACGAGGCGACGGCGAGGTTCGGCGCGACGTCGACCACAGGGGACCCGGAGGGGGAGATCGTTGAGACCGGGGTCGTCCCCGAGGGCGACCTGTCGCTGCCCACCGGGTCGGTTCGCCAGCGCCCGCCGGCGTACTCGGCGCTCAAGGTCGGCGGCCGCCGCGCGTACGCGCTCGCCCGGGCGGGGCATCCGGTGGAGCTGGCGGAGCGGGTGGTCGAGGTGTACCGGTTCGAGGAGCGCGGGCGAGACGGGGACCGGCGCGCATTCGTGATCGAGTGCTCGTCGGGGACCTACGTGCGCAGCCTGATCGCGGATCTCGGAGACGCCTACTGTGAGGAGCTCCGCCGAACCGCGATCGGTCGGTTCTCGGTCCTCGACGCGGATCCCGACCGCATCATCCCCCTCGGCGACGCGCTGTCGTTCATGCCCGAGGTCCGGCTCGATCCGGACGCCGCGCGCCAAGCCGAGCACGGCGGTGCGGTGCTCGGCGACGCCGGTGGCGCCGAGGTCGTGCGCCTCACCGACGACCGTGGGCTGATCGCGCTGGCGTCGCCGCGCGACGACGGCCTGCTCCGGCCGGTCGTGGGCTTCCGAGGCTGACCTGCCGCGAGACCATTAGCCTTCCGCGCCGATGCAAGTAACGATGCTCTCCGAGGTCCGGGAGCGGCCGCGGCGAGTGGCGGTCGGCGAGTTCGACGGCGTCCACCTGGGACACCGGGAGGTGATCCGCGGCAGCGACACCGTGCTCACGTTCGAGCCCCACCCTCTGCGAGTGGTCCGCCCGGAGGCCGCGCCGAAGCTGCTCACGAGCCTCGAGGCCAAGGCGGAGCTGATCGAGTCGCTCGGCGTCGACGAGCTCGTCGTGATCCCGTTCGACGACGGGTTCGCCCACCAGAGCCCGGCGGAGTTCATCGACCACATCCTGGTCGAGCGGCTGCGCGCGACGCGCGTGTCGGTTGGCGAGAACTTCCGCTTCGGCCACCGCGCGGCCGGTGACCCGGAGATGCTCGCGGCCGACGGTCGGTTCGAGACGCGGGTCGTGCCGCTCGTCGAGGTCGACGGCGAGATCGTGTCCTCCAGCCACATCCGCGGCCTGGTGCTGGCCGGCGAGGTCGAGATCGCCACCCGGTTCCTCGGCGCACCGTTCCAGCTGCGCGGCGTCGTCGTCAAGGGCGATCAGCGCGGGCGACTGCTCGGCTTTCCGACTGCCAACATCGTCCCCGACGAGGCGCTCGTGTGCCCCGGCCACGGGATCTACGCCGCCCGCACCGTCGAGGCGTGCGCCGCGGTCAGCATCGGCGTGCGCCCCACATTCGGCACCGGTCGGGCGCTGCTGGTGGAGGCGCACCTGCTCGATTTCGACGGAGATCTGTACGGGCAAACGCTGCGGATCGACTTCATCGCACGCCTGCGGGGGGAGCGCCGGTTCGAGTCCTCGGAGGCCCTCATCGTGCAGATGCGCCAGGACGTCGAACTAACTCGCGAGCTTTGCGGCGGGCGCGCGCGTCCCGATCAATCGGCCTGCTAGCCTCATCGAGCCGATGGCCATCACCCAAGAACGCAAGCAGGAGCTCACCGCCAAATTCGGCGACGACCCTGCCGACACCGGTAAGACCGAGGTTCAGATCGCGCTCCTGACCGAGCGAATCAATGACCTCAACGTTCATCTGCGCGAACACCGCAAGGATCACCATTCGCGTCGCGGGCTGCTGATGCTCGTCGGCCGCCGCCGCCGGCTGCTGAACTACCTGCGGCACGAGGACCTCGAGCGCTACCGCGCGATCCTGCGCGAGCTCGGCCTTCGACGGTGAGCGAACCCGCCGCCGACGGACCGATCCCGGCTGGCTCGCCGGCCCCGGACTTCACGCTGATGCGGGAGGACGGAAGCGAGTTCACGCGCGCCGACCTCGAGGGCAACACGACCGTGCTCGTGTTCTATCCGTTCGCGTTCAGCCCGGTGTGCACCGATCAGATCGCGCTGTATGAGGACGTGCTCAGCGACTACCTGGCGAAGCGCAGCGTCACCATGTACGGGGTTTCCTGCGACGCGCGCTGGTCGCAGACCGCGTTCCGCGAGAAGCTCGGCGTGAACATCCCGCAGCTGTCGGACTTCGAGCCCAAGGGGGCGGCATGCCGCGCCTTCGGCGTGTACCACCCCGGCGGATTCCCGCAGCGCGCGCTCGTGATCGTCGGACCCGACGCCGTCGTGGGGTGGAGCTATCAGGCTCCTTCGCCGGCCGACCTGCCCGGGGCCAACCTGATCTTCGACGGCCTCGACGCGGTCGCCGCCGGATCCGGTCGCCCCTGACGACCGGCATCGTCGTGAGCGACCTCAGCTCGGCTCCGATACCCGGGCTGGAGGCATCGGACCACGTGAGGGGGCCGGAAGATGCTCGGCTGGTGATCGTCTACGCCGACTTCGAGTGCCCGTACTGCGCCGCCGCCGAGGTCAAGCTCAGGGGCGCCCGTCTGCGGATCGTGTTCCGCCACTTTCCCGTTCGCTCGAGCCATCCCCGGGCCTGGCCCGCGGCGTGCGCGGCCGAGGCGGCCGGGCTCCAGGACCGCTTCTGGGAGATGCACGACCTACTGTTCGCCGATCAGGGACGCCTCGAGGATCCCCACCTGTGGGCTCGGGCGCGTACGCTCGGGCTCGACCTGGACCGGTTCGACTCCGACCGGCGGAGCCCGTCGGTCGCGGCGCGGATCCGGCGCGATTTCGAATCAGGCGTGAGGGGTGGTGTCGTGACGACGCCGACGCTGGCCGCGAACGGCGCCCTTCACACTGGCGAGATCGATGTCCCCTCGCTCGAGAAGATCGGCGCCGACGGGCGCTGAGCCCGGCTCGTTTACCCCGGCCGGCGTGCCGAACCCTGCGTAGGCCGCCTGGGCACCGGCCACGAACCCGGGTAGCCGGAGCGCGAAGACCGAGCCGTGTCCCGTGTTCTTAACCGAGCAGCTGCCGCCGTGCGCCTTCGCGACCGCGTCGACGATCGCCAGACCGAGTCCGACGCCGCCCGCCGAGCGTGTGCGCGCCGCGTCGGCCCGGGCGAAGCGGTCGAAGATCCGCGCCAGCGCATCCTCGTGCACCCCGCAGCCCTCGTCCTCGACCTCGATCAGCAGCTGCCCCGCGCCGTCGCCGGCGGCCCGCAGCTCGATCGCGTCGCTCCTTCGCGTGTACTTGATCGCGTTCTCGACGAGCGCGTCGAGGGCCGCCCGCAGCCGGTCAGGGTCGACCGCGACCGACCCCGGCGCTAGCGAACCGAGCCGCCATGCCCGCGGAGCCACCTCGGACCACCGAACGAACACGTCCTCGAGGAACGGCTCGATCTCGACGTCGCCCACCCGCAGGAAGTCGGGCTGGTCGGCGGCGGCGAGCAGCAGCAGGCGGCCGATGATCGCGTCGATCCGCCCGAGCTCGTCGAGCGCGATGTCGAGCTCCGCGTCGGAGCCGTTCCCGAGCAGCAGCTCGAGATGGCCGCGGGCGATCGTCACCGGCGTCCGCAGCTCGTGCGAGGCGTCGTGCATGAACCGCTGCTGGCGCTCGAGCATCGACCGGCGTTCCTCGGCACGTGCTTGTGCGATCGCGAGCTGATCGTCGCGGCGCCGGGCCTGCCACACCATCAGCACCACGATCAGAACCAGCAGCGGGCCCGCGCAGATGATCGTCTGCCAGTCGGGCCAGGCGACGATCGCGGCGTAGCTGCCCACGGCGAACGCCGCCCACAGCAGCTCTACTCGGTAGCGTCGAAGTGACCGGCTGAGCTCAAGCAGCGGCACGATAGCCCGCATTGCGCACGGTCTCGATCGGGGCGTCCGGGCCGAGGCGACGACGCAGTCGCCTGATGCAAACGTCGACGACGTTCGACCTCGGATCGAAGTCGTACCCCCATACCTCCGAGAGCAGGCGCTCGCGGCTGACCACCTCGCCGACGTGCGCCAACAGGAAATACAGCAGCCGGAACTCGCGGTCGGAAAGGTCGGCCACGACGTCGCCGACGCGCGCTTGGCGGCGCGCGAGGTCGAGCACGAGACTCCCGACGCGGATCTCCGTGCCGCCGTCCGCGACGCGCGCCCGCCGCAGTTGCACGCGTGCCCGCGCGAGCAGCTCGTCGAGTGAGAACGGCTTGGCCACGTAGTCCACCGCGCCGAGCTCGAAGCTCCGGAGCTTGATTGGGAGGTCGCTGCGCGCCGACAAGATCAACACCGGCAGCTCCGACTGCTCGCGGTGGAGCTCTCGGAGCGCGTCGAGGCCGCTCAAGCCCGGAAGCAGCAGGTCCAGGATCACGAGGTCGTAATGCCCGGACAGCGCACGAGCGAGGCCTTGCTCGCCGTCCCCGACCACGTCGACGCCGAATCCCTCGGCCTCGAACGCGCGAGCGACGAAGGCCCGAATTCGCGCCTCATCCTCAACAATCAATATCCGCATTTGCTCTTTCGAGCCCCCACGGCTCGCGTGACGATTCTGCCGAGCAGATGACCTGTAGATGACGGCCCGATGACATCGCCGTCATTTGGGACTCTGCCGTCGCCGGGGAATGTATAACACCGCGCCGAGGGAGAGAACCGCAGAGATGAGCTCGTACGGCAAACGGTTGTTGTGGGTGACGCTTGCGGCGGCAATCGTTTGCGTGGCGATCGGCCTGTACATCGGGCTTTACCTCACGAACGTCCCCGGCTCGGTCGCCGCGACGCGGGTCGGGCCGGTCACGAATCTGTATCTCGGGACGGTCCCGGCGGCGGAGCTCAGCGACCCGCATCCGACCTGGGTCTCGTATTACGTCGTCAGCCCGACCAGCACGAACTGGCAGCACGACACGACGTTCGTGCTGCCGGCCAACTCGCTGGTGCACGTGACGATTTATCAGTTCGACGGGGACTCAGGGCTGCGCAACCCGTTTATATCGCAGGCCACCGGGACGGTCGGCGGAAGCTTCCAGCTGAACGGCAAGACGACGCAGACGATCGACCCGGACGACGCGTCGCACGTGTTCGCGATCCCGCAGATCGGCCTCTCCGTGCCGCTCCTAGGCGTCCCCGACAGCGCCAAGAACCCGTGCGCGAATGCGCCTTGCCCGCTCAGCTACGACCACGAGACGATCTCGTTCACGTTCCGGACACCGGGCAAGGGCCTCTACCGCTGGCAATGCTTCGTCCCATGCGCGGCCGGGTTCATCCAGGGGTTCGGTGGGCCGATGCAGACGGTCGGCTACATGGACGGATTCATCAAGGTCGTTTGAGCCGCGCGAATGAACGAGGTCAACCACTTCCGGCGCGTCTTAGTGATCTGGCTCGTCGCGAGCATCGTCGCGACGCCGCTGGTGATCTTCGTGCTCGCGCCGATCGTGCCGCCGGGCAACGGGACGGTCGAGTCGTCGGGGCAGGTGACCGATAACACCGTCCTGTTCGGCGTGTCGACGCCGATCGCGCTCGCGGTCATCGTGTTCTTCCTGTACGCGGTCATCGTGTTCCGGGAGCGCGAGCCCGGCGTCGTGCTCGACGGCCCGCCGCTCCGCGGGGACGCGCGCATCCAGATGTGGTGGGTGGTAGTCACGACCACGATCGTTCTGTTCCTGGCCGGCTACGGATCGGTTCGGCTGCTCTCTGACGGCGCCGGTGGCGGCCAGGGGCCCAACCCGATCGCGGCCCCGTCCCAGGCCAAGGACCCGCCGCTCCAGATCCAGGTGATTGCCCAGCAGTGGGAGTTCACCTACCGCTTCCCGGCCTACGGCGGCGTTGAGACCCAGCATCTGGACATTCCCGCGCACACCACGATCGCGTTCAACGTGACCTCGCTCGACGTGATCCATTCGTTCTGGGCCTACCAGCTCGGGGTCAAGGCCGACGCGAACCCGGGCGAGAACAACATTGCGTACGTCACCACGAAGCAGCCACTGACCTTCAACATCCGCTGCGCCGAGCTGTGTGGCGTGTGGCACGGCTACATGTTCGACACCGGGCACGTGGTCACCAAGGCGCAGTTCGCTGCGTGGATCACCGCGCAGCGTGTGAAGTACGCGCCGGCGACAAAGCTGCTGCCGCCGTACTCGAAGACCTACTTCCCGGATCCCCAGAGGAGAGGCGGATGAGCGCGATCACAGTGACGGCCGAGAAGCCCCCGGTGTGGCGGCGCCTGATCGGCTTCAACCTGCTCACGGGCATCATCCTCGGGATCATCGGCTACCTCATCGGCTACTGGATCGGGGGCCGGATCAACACCGTCAGTACCGCCTATTACTCGGCGGAGGCCGGGCAGAACGACATCTCGATCTTCCTCGGCTACGGGTTCGGCGTCGTCGGTTTCCTGATTGGCCTCGGCTTTGGTAACTACCCGCTGCGCCGGCTGCTCGGCCACCCGCCGACGCTGGCCGAGCACGAGAGCGCGGACGAGGGCCTCGGGCGCTACTTCCGGTTGTGCACCGACCACAAGGTCGTGGCCCTGCAATACATGGTCGGGATCGGCTTCTTCTTCGCGATCGGCGGGCTCAACGCGATGCTGATCCGCACCGAGCTGCTGAACCCGAACACCCACGTGTTCGGGCCCAACCAGTACCTGACGCTGGTCGGCCTGCACGGCTCGATGATGATGGGGATGATGACCTCGTCGATCCTCGGGCCGTTCGCCAACTGGCTCGTGCCGCTGATGATCGGCTCGCGGCGGATGGCGTTTCCGCGGATCGAGGCGTTCACGTTCTGGCTGTTGATGGCGGCCGGCGTGGTCCTGATCACGACGATCTTCTTCGGCGGCTTCCAGACGGGCTGGACCGGCTACGAGCCGCTCGGCGCGCAGGGCACCGCCGGCTACGACGCCTACCTTGGCTTCTTCGCGCTGGTCGGGGTGTCGATGACGCTGCTCGGCTTCAACCTGCTGGCGACGATCATCACGATGCGCGCTCCCGGGATGACGTGGACACGACTGCCGATCTTCGTCTGGGGCGTGGTGTCGACCGCGATCCTGATGCTCTTGGCCTCGCCAATGCTGGCCGCGTCGCTGTTCATGGGCGCGTTCGACCGCACCGTGCAGACGGCGTTCTTCATCCCGGGCAACGGCGGCAGCAGCTTCCTTTGGCAGAACCTGTTCTGGGTATTCGGGCACCCCGAGGTGTACATCGTCGCGCTGCCGGGCTTCGGGGTCGTGCTCGAGTTGCTGCCGGTGTTCTGCCGGAAGCCTTTGTGGGGTTACCGGATCGCGGTTGCCGGCATGCTCGGAGTGACGCTGCTCAGCTTCTTCGTGTGGCAGCACCACCTGTTTGTCAGCGGCATCAACGCAGATCTGCGGCCTTTCTACATGCTGTCGACCGAGCTGATCTCGATCCCGACCGGGTTCATCTTCCTGGCGGCGATGGGCACGCTCTGGCGCGGGCGCATACGGCTGACCGTGCCCATGCTGTTCTGCCTGGGGTGGGCGTTCAACTTCCTGTTCGGCGGCATCTCGGGCGTGCTCCTGTCAGACGTCCCAAGCGACGTGACCACGCACGGGACGTTCTTCACGATGGCCCACTTCCACTACACGATCATGGGCGGGCTGGTGTTCACGTTCTTCGCGGCGATCTACTACTGGATCCCGAAGATGACCGGGTACAAGCTCTCCGAGCGGCTCGGGAAGATCCATTTCTGGTCGCTGTTCATCGCGTTCAACGCGACGTTCGGACCGCTGTTCGCGCTCGGCCTGATGGGGATGCCGAGGCGCGTGGTCACGTATGCGGCCAACCTCAAGCCGCTCAACGACTGGGTGACGGTGGCGGCGTACGTGATCGGGCTGTCGATGCTCGTGTTCCTCTACAACGTGGTGTGGTCGCTGATGTTCAAGCGCGAGCCCGAGGTGGCGAATGCGTGGAACTCGAAGTCGCCCGAGTTCCAGCTGCCGACGCCCGTGCCCGTGTACGACTTCGAGCGCATCCCCGTGTTCGACGCGGACCCGTATCCGTACGGGGTCGAGCCGACCCCGGTGCCGACCGTCGCGCCCGCGGGCGGGACCGCGTAGACGATGGAAGCGTCAGCCCCCGTCGCCGCGCACATCGAGCCCGAGCCGCGCGAATGGCAGCTCCGGGCCCTGTGGGTCGGCGCCCGGATGCTGTGCGGCGCGGCGGCGTTCTTCTTCATGGCGTTCCTGTTCGCCTACTTCTACCTGCGCTCGCTCGATGTCAACAAGAGCTGGAAGATCGGGACGGTCAATCCGCCCACTGGGTTCGGCGTCGCGATCGTGGTCGTGCTGATCGCGAGCGCGGTCCTGCTGCGGATCGCGTCCAAGCGGCCGACCGAGGCGCTGCCGCTCGGGCTGACTGCGCTCGGACTCGCGCTCCTCTCGATCGTGCTTCAGGTGATCGCGTGGACGACGCTCGGATTCGGCCCGGCGAGCGGCGGCTACGCGAGTGTCTACGTCGGGTGGACCGCGTGGTACGCGGTGTTCACGGTGGGGTGCGTCTACTGGATCGAAACCCAGATCGCGAGCATCTGGCGCCTCGGTCGTGAGGGCGTCAAGCGCCCGCGCGCGGAGGGCGTGCCCGCCGACGACGTCGAGCTGCTCGGGGCCGGGCTCGAGGCGTGCTCGTTCTTCTGGGCGTTCTATGTGGCGCTCGGTGTGATCGCGTGGGTCGTCCTGTACCTGGTGTGACGTGAGCTGGGGGGGTTGGTCGATCGAGCCCCCGGTCGCCTACGTGGCGATCGCCGGGCTCCTGTACTGGCTGGGCGGGCGGTCCCGCACCATCCGGGCGCGACACGAGCCGTGGCGCACCGCTTCGTTCGTCGCCGGGCTGGTCACGATCGTGCTCGCGCTCGACTCCCCGATCGACGGCTACGCCGACCAGCTGTTCTGGATGCACATGGTTCAGCACATCATCCTGCTGACGGTCGCGCCGCCGCTGATCCTGCTCGGGCGTCCGTGGCCGCGGATGTGGCTCGCGTTCCCGCTCCGGACACGCACTACGGTCGGTCGCGCGATCGCGCGGGGGCGCTGGGCCGCGCCACTGCGAACGCTCGCCCGTCCGCTCCCGGCGTTCGTGCTGTTCAACGCGACGATCATCTTCTGGCACATACCATTCGCGTATAACGCGACGCTGGAGAACTCGGCGATCCACCAACTGGAGCACGCGATGTTCTTCTTCACCGGGCTGTTGTTCTGGGCTCGCGTGATCGATCCGGGCCCGTTGCGCCCACAGTTGATCTGGCCAATGCGGGTCGCGTACGTGGTCGGCGCGATGGTCGTCGGGTGGGTGCTGGCGATCGCGCTCGTGCTCGCGCCCCACCCCCTGATTCCGTGGTACGCCCAGCTCACGCACCGGCCCGGCGGGATCTCCGCGCTGACGGACCAGCAGCTCGCGGGCGGGATCATGTGGGTGCCCGGGTCGATTTCCTACACGATCGCAATGATGCTCGGCTTCTACCGCTGGCTCGAACCCGAGTCCGGAACGTCCAAGCCGCGCGCCGCCCTGACGACCTGAGAGCCTGAGAGGAGATCTGCACATGTCATCGATCCCGATCGCCAGTTTCCTCGCCGGTTCGCTCGAGTCGCTGCTGTTTCCGACGCTGTTGCTGATCGCGTTGCTGGTCTGGTACGTGGTCTCGCTTCGGCGTCGCTTCACCGGCGATCCGGTCGATCCGTCCAAGACGGACGTCCCGGTGACCGAGGCGCCGCGGAACACCGCAGCCGCGCTCGGCGACATTCCCGAGCAGAAGCCCTGATGGAGGCCGGCGCGGGAATCGGGTCGGGCTCCTCGACGGAGCGCCCCCGTGCCGCGCACATCGCCGTCGGCGTGGCCGTGGCCGTGTTGTTCGGCGTGGCGGCCGCCGCGGTTGCGCACTTCGTGATCGGTGGCCGGTCGTCGCCGGCGCCCGCGTCCACGCTCGGGGCCGGGACGGTGAGCTCGCGGTTTGGATTGGATGGGCAGGCGACGTGGGCGGCGGGCGCTCGGCCGGCGCCGGCGATTACGGGGCTACACGACCAGAGCGGCGCCCTGTTCTCGCTGGTCTCGCTGCGCGGACGGACCATCGCGATGACGTTCTTCGACTCGCACTGCACGCAGGAGTGCCCGCTCGAGGGGCGCGCGCTGGCGGCCGTCGAGCGCTCGCTGCCGGCGGCGCAGCGGCCCGTGCTCGTCGCCGTCAGCGTGAACCCCGCGCAGGACACGCCGGCTAGCGCCCGCGCCGCGGCGAGGGCGTGGGGGTTGTCCGCGGTGGCCCCGTTTCACTGGTTGATGGGGACGCCGGCCGAGCTCCGCCGGGTGTGGAACGAGTACCACATCTACGTCGGCAAAGCGGTCAACGGTGACATCCCGCACACCGAGGCGCTGTACCTGATCGACCCTCGCGGCTACGAGCGGTCGGGTTACCTGTACCCGTTCGCGTCGCGGTTCGTAAGCCACGACCTGACCGTGCTCGCGCCGGGGCGGAGGTCGTAGCAGTGGTCGTGGTCACCGAAAGCGCTCAGGTAGTCCCGGCAGCTGCGGCGCCGGGGGCGCGGCTTCGGGTCGGCGCTCGCACCGCGACGTTGCGCGATTACGTGACGCTGACCAAGCCGCGGATCATGTCGCTCCTGGTGCTGACCGCGGTGTGCGCGATGGTGGCCGCCGCGGGGGGCGCGCCGGCGCTGGTGCCGTTGGTGGCTCTCGTGATCGGGGGCGGCCTCGCGTGCGGCGGAGCGAGTGCGCTGAACCACGTGATCGACCGCGACATCGACCAGCTGATGGGCCCGCGCACCGCGTCGCGCCCGGTCGCCGCCGGCCGCATCAGCCCGCGTCGGGCGGTCGCGTTCGCGGCGGCGCTGCTGACGTCGTCGTTCGCGGTGATGGCGGCCTTCGACAATGTGCTCGCCGCGGCGCTGGCCTTGTGCGGAGGCGCGTACTACGTGCTCGTGTACACGCTCTGGCTGAAGCGGACCACGCCGCAGAACATCGTGATCGGTGGGGCCGCCGGCGCGATCCCGGTTCTTTCGGGCTGGGCCGCAGCGAACGGACAGCTCGGTCTCGGCGCCGCGTTCTTGTTCTCGATCGTGCTGCTGTGGACGCCGCCGCACTTCTGGGCGCTCGCGCTGCTGCTCGAGCGCCAGTACGCCGCGGCGCGGATACCGATGATGCCGGTCGTCCGCGGCGCCCGCGCGACCGCGATTCAGGTTCTCGTCTATTCGCTGGTGCTCGTCGCGGTGACGTTGCTCCCGGGTGTGATCGGGACGTTCGGCGTGATCTACCTTGGCGCCGCGGTCGCGCTCGGTGGCGCGTTCGTCGTGCTCGCCTGGCGCCTGTGGCGCGACGGCACCCCCGCCCGCGCCGGCGTGCTGTTCCATTTCTCGCTGCTCTACCTCGCGCTGCTGTTCGTGGCGGTCGCGGTCGATGCGGCGTTGCGCTGAGTCCGGCGCGCACCCACACGACGGCCTAAGCGGCCGGGCGAATCGGCGCGGTGCGCCCGCGCGGAGAGGTCCGCTCAGGCGATGACGATCCCGGGCGCACGCGCACTGGTCGTCGAGGACGATCGCGCCACCAGACAGGCGATCACCGCCCACCTGCGCCGGGAGGGGTTCCAGGTGCTGGAGACGGGCAGCGGCCTCGAAGCGCTGTCGCTCCTTCGCCGCGGGGCCGTCGACATCGCGCTGGTCGACGCTGTGCTCCCCGAGATCGACGGGATCGAGCTCGTTCGCCGGGTCCGCCGGGAATCGATCGTGCCGATCATCATGCTGACCGCGCGCGGGCGCGAGGCATCGCGGATCGCCGGGCTCGAGGCGGGCGCCGACGACTACGTCGCTAGACCGCTCTCGCTGCCCGAGGTGAGCGCGCGGATGCGCGCCCAGCTTCGCCGCGCGCGCGGGTTCGTGACCGAGGAGACCGTGCTGCGCACCGGCGAGGTCGAGCTCGACCTGGGAGCGCGGCGGTGCACGATCGACGGACGCGAGGTGGGCCTGACGCGCCGTGAGTTCGACCTGCTCGGCGCGCTGCTGCGCTACCCCGGCCGGATCCACACGCGCGAGCAGCTGCTGGGGCTCGTATGGGGCGCCGACGACATCACGCCCAAGACCGTCGACGTCCACGTCGCGGGGCTTCGGCGCAAGCTTGGCCCCGCGGTCAGCATCGCCACGCTCCGCGGGGTCGGCTACCGGCTCGATCCGGCGTCGGCTACCGGGCGGGTGCCGCCGGCTTGACTTCCGGTGTCGGCGCCGCCGGCTTGACGGCCGGTGTCGGTGCCGCCGGCTTGACGGCCGGTGTCGGCTCGGACGGCGTGCGCACGACCCGCTCGACGTCCTCGAGCGTCGGCGCTCGTCCGCGCAGGGCCTGCTGCGCCGGATCCGCCCGCAGCGCGGCCCGCATCAGATCGAGGTGGCGCGGGACGATCTCGCTGTCGATGTGCGCGAACGCGCACGCGGTCTCGCAAACTCCCTTGAACATGATCAGCACGTCCATCGCGCTGATATCGCCGCGTACCGTGCCGGCGTCCTGCGCGCGGCCGAGGAGGTCACCGACGACGCCGACGACCTCGGCGTGAGCCGCCCTGATCTCGTCGTTGGCGAGCCACGCGTCCGCGACCGCCTCGAACAGCGCTCGGTCGAGCTGCTGGCGGCCGGCGATCTCGGCGAGGAACTCGAACAGCGCAGCGTCGGGATCAGGAGCGTCGAGCAGCATCCGGCCCCGGTCCACCCCCTCGGCCATCCGCTCGACCACGATGGCCGCGATCAGGTCCTCCTTGGAAGGGAAGTTGCGGAACAGCGTGCCGCGGCCGACGCCGGCCCGCTCGGCGATCTCGGCGACGCCGACGTCGAGCCCGCGCTCGCTGAACAGCGCTTCCGCGGCGTCGAGCAACCGCCGGCGGTTTCGCTCGGCATCGGCACGTAGGGCCCTCTCCCCGGGCGTCATCACGTCAGATTCTCCTACGCCGCGGCGGCGGAAGGCGCCAGCTCGAGGTCGATGTCTTCGAGGTCGCGGCGTCGCACCGTCGCGGCGAGGATCACGCCGCCGGCGGCGAGCATCGCCGCGGCTGCGATGAACGCGACGTGATAGCCCGACACCTTCGCGGCATTGGTCGCGGCCGTTGACACGCTTCCGTGGACACCGCCCAGGACGCTCGAGGTCTTGCTCGCCGCGAGCGTCGCCAGGATCGCCAGGCCGAGCGAGCCGCCGACCTGTTGGGCCGTGTTGAACAGGCCGGACGCCAGGCCTGCGTCGTTGGCGTCGACGCCACCGGTCGCCATCAGCGTGATTGGCACGAACACGAGCCCCATCCCGATGCTCATTGGCAGCAGGCCGGGGAGCAGATTCCCGGCGTACGTGCCGTGCACCGGCACCTGGGACAGCACCGCCAGTCCGATCGTCGCGAGCACGATTCCGATCAGCGCCACGTTGCGAACGCCCGCGCGCTTGACCAGGGGCTGGGCGATGCCGGCGCCCACGACGATGCCGCCGGTCACCGGTAGGAACGCCAGGCCGGCCTTCAGCGGGCTGTAGCCGAGGATGTCCTGGACGTACAGCGAGGCGAAGAAGAACATCCCGAACAGGCCCGAGGCAACGAGCAGCAGCACGACGTCGGCGACCGTCAGCGTCTTGACGCGGAAGATGCTGAGGCGGATCAGCGGAGCGACGCTGCGTCCCTCGATCGCGACGAACGCCGCCAGCAGCACCAACGCGGCGGCAATCAGTCCGATCGTGCGCGTCGAGCCCCAGCCGAACGACTGCGCCTTGACGATCGCGTACACGAGCACGACCAGGCCGGCGGTGACCGTGACGGCGCCGGCCAGGTCGAACGTGCGGTGCTTGAGGTCCGCCCGCGATTCGGGGACGTACCGCAAGGTGGCGAGGACGGTCGCGACGCCGACGGGGACATTCACGATGAAGATCCATTCCCACGACGCCAGCTGCGTGAGCGCGCCGCCCAGGATCAGACCGACGGCGCCACCACCGGCCGCGATCGCGCTCCACACGCCGAGCGCCTTGGTCCGCTCGCTGTGGTCGGTGAAGGTCGTGGTGATGATCGACAGGGCGGCGGGGGACAGGAGCGCGCCACCGAGGCCCTGGAGGCCGCGGCCGACGATCAGCATCTCCGACGATTGCGCGAGCCCGTTCAGCAGCGAAGCGCCCGCGAACACCGCGGTGCCGATCAGGAACATGCGCTTGCGGCCGAGCAGGTCGCCGGCGCGACCGCCGAGCAGCAGGAATCCGCCGAACACCAGCGTGTAGGCGTTGACGACCCACGGCAGGCTCGAGGACGAGAAGTGCAGGCCCCGCTGGATCGAGGGGAGCGCCACGTTGACCACGGTGGCGTCGAGCACGACCATGAACTGGGCGAGGCAGGCGATCACGAGGATCAGCCAGCGGTTCGACGTCTGGGTGCGGTCCGCGCCCGGGGCGGACGTGGCGTGGACCGGGCTCGGCCCGGCCGTGCCGTTGGCTTGGCTACTGGTGTCTCCCGCCCCCGGAGGCGAGGTCAGGTCCGGACGCCCGTTGGAGCGGTCGGCGGACGTGGTCTCGGTCATTCGGTGGACTCCCTGTCGGTGGTAATCTGGACTCTACGGTCCGTTTAGGCTAGCACAAGCGGACCGGCGGGTCCGGTTGCGAGCTTTTGGGGGTCCGGAGGGCCCGGCTTCTTTGGGGTCCGGAGGGCCCGGCTTCTTTGGGGTTCCGGGGGACCCGGGCAGCAGGGTCCGAAGGGCCGGGGCGGCTCTTACACAGGCCCTACGTTCGGCTGACGCTCATCTTTCGCGCGGTGGGAAGGATGAACTCATCCGAATCGCACCACCTACGAAGGAGAGACCCCAATGACCACCGCCCTCATTGTCTTCTTGAACGTGTTCTTCATCGCATTCGTCCTGGTCACGGTCCTCGGACTGCTGGCCTGGGGGATCGACTCCGACCGGACGATCACGGCCTCGATCGCCGATCAGCGCGCGCGCTTGCGCGGCGCGCTCCACCGTCGCGCCCCGCGTCAGGCGGCGCCGGCGCGCCGGCAGCCCCGCCGCGCCCTCGACCTCGGCGCATAAGGCCGCTCAGCAGGCGGTCGTTTCGGTCAGGGCCGCCGCGCCTTCGGGCGCGGCGGCCCTTTTCTTTGCCGGCGCGGGGGGTCGTGGGCGGGGGTGGCGAGGTGTTTCCGGCGCTTGTGGCCGGATTTCGGTTGGCGGACGTGGCTAGTGCGCGGGCGGCAGTGGCGTAGGCCGGTATGGATGAACGGCGGGCGGCTGGGGGAGGGCTTGGGCGTTGCCCCGGGGCGCGTCGCGCCGCGACTCGCGCCGGCATCCGCCGACCACCCCCGGCCGGCGCCCCGAGAGCGACCTGCTTAACGGCACACGCGAGGGCATCCGGCCCGACCGTGACGACTCGCGCATGCACCACGTGCCTGACACGGCACGGTCCGGGGGCTTGGGCTGGATTGTCGCGTTGTGCAGGTCCGGACCGGCGCCGGCGCGCGGACGGTGCAAAACGCGACAAAGCGGCCACGTTCCCACTCGCCGAGTGCAGATAAGCATCTCCGACATGCTTATCTGCACTCGGGCCGCGAGGGGTGGGGAGCTTTGCTGCGTTTTACACCATGCACGAGGTGACATTCGACGCCGGCGACCCGGACCGTGGCATCCCGGGCGTGTGGGGCATGCGTGGTCTGACACGGTCGCCGCACTGGCGCCTCCGTTGTCAGGTTGTACACGTCGCCCCGGGGATGGCGCCCGGCCCGCCTCCGCCCCGGCCCGCCTCCGCCCCGGCCCGCCTCCGCCCCGGCCCGCCTCCGCCTCGGACCGCCGGCGCGGACACTCGCCGCACAGGCCCGTGCCGACCACCGAGCCAACGCACGCCCCCTCAGATGCCGACCCGCACCGCGACCGCCTCAACCCATCACGCGGCAACGAACAGCGCGGCGTCGACCGGCGACTCCCCGCTACCATCATTGCCGTTCGGAACTAACGATAGAGAACGAGAAGGACTCCGCCGACCGAAGGGCGGGGTGGAAGGGAATTGAATATGAGTGACGCCGTTACGCGCGTGTCCGTCGAGATCGAGGGTAGGGAGATCTCGTTCGAGACCGGCAAGCTGGCCAAGCAGGCCTCCGGCGCCGTAGTCGTCCGTGCGGGCGACACCGTGGTCCTCTGTACCGCCACCGCGGGCAATCTGCGAGACGTGGACTTTCTGCCGCTGACGGTGGACGTCGAGGAGCGGATGTACGCCGCGGGCAAGATCCCCGGCTCTTTCTTCAAGCGCGAGGGCCGTGCCGGCGAAAAGGCGACGCTGACCGCGCGCATGATCGATCGACCGATCCGGCCGCTGTTCCCCAAGGGGTGGCGGTATGAGACGCAGCTGGTCGCGCTGCCGATCTCAGTCGACCATGTGAATCCGTACGAGATCCTGGCAATGAACGGGGCCTCGGCCGCGCTGATGGTCTCGAACATCCCGTTCCCGACGCCGGTCGGCGCGGTGCGGATCGGCAAGGTCGACGGCAACTTCGTCGTCAACCCCAACGAGGAGGACCTGGTCGACAACACCGACCTCGACCTGATCGTGGCCGGCACAGACGAGGCGATCCTGATGGTCGAGGCGGGCGCCAACGAGATCCCCGAGGCGGAGATCCTCGACGCCCTTGACATCGCCCACGAGGAGATCAAGAAGCTTTGCGCGGCCCAGCGCGAGCTGGCCGAGAAGGCCGGCAAGGAGAAGACCGTCGTCGAGATCCCCGAGGTCAGTTCGGAGCTGTACGAGCAGATCAAGGCCTCGTACGGCGATGCGCTCGACGCCGCCACGCAGGTCGAGGACAAGCTCGAGCGCCAGGAGGCGTGCAAGGCGGTCGAGGAGAAGGTCGTCGAGCAGTACGCCGGCGATCCCGAGGCCGCGACCTATCCCGAGTACCGGGCGAACGCCCAGCGCGCGTTCGACAAGCTCGAGAAGACGCTGATCCGCGAACGGATCGCGGTCCAGAAGAAGCGCCCCGACGGGCGAACCGCGGACCAGATCCGGCCGATCAGCATCGAGGTCGGGGTATCCCCCCGGGCCCACGGGTCGGCCCTGTTCACCCGCGGTCAGACGCAGGCACTAAGCGTGGTCGCCCTGGGCACGACTCGTGAGGAGATGCGGCTGGACACGCTCGGTCTCGAGACGAGCAAGCGCTACTTCCACCACTACAACTTCCCCGGCTTCTCAGTCGGCGAGGCCGGCCCGATGCGCGGGCCCAAGCGCCGCGACATCGGCCACGGCGCGCTCGCCGAGCGGGCGCTCGTCCCGATGATCCCGAGCCAGGAGGAGTTCCCGTACACGATCCGCGTGGTATCCGACATCCTCGAGTCGAACGGCTCGAGCTCGATGGCCTCCGTGTGCGGCTCGTCCCTGTCCCTGATGGACGCCGGCGTACCGCTCCCAAGGGCGGTCGCCGGAATCGCGATGGGCCTGATCAAGGAGGGTGACGACTACATCGTCCTCACCGACATCGCGGGGGTCGAGGACCATCTCGGAGACATGGACTTCAAGGTCGCCGGGACCGAGAACGGGATCACCGCGCTCCAGATGGACATCAAGATCACCGGGGTCACGTTCGAGATCATGCGTGACGCGCTGACCCAGGCGAAGTCCGCCCGGACCTTCATCCTCGGCGAAATGTCGAAGGTGATCGACGCGCCGCGGGCGGAGCTATCCAAGTACGCGCCGGGCATCTCCTCGGTTCAGATCGATCCGGAGAAGATCGGCCTGCTGATCGGCAAGGGCGGCGAGACAATTCGCGCGCTCCAGGAGGAGTTCGAGGCCCAGATCGACGTCAACGACGAGGGCATGGTGTTGGTGTACGCCGCCGACCGCGAGCGCGGCGACGCGCTCGTCGACCGGATCCGGTCGATGACCAAGGAGGTCGAGGTCGGCGACGAGTTCACCGGCAAGGTCGTCAAGACCACTGCGTTCGGCGCGTTCGTCGAGCTCGCCAAGGGCACCGACGGCCTGCTCCACATCTCGAACATCGCGCCCGGCCGGCGGATCGCCTCGGTCGAGGAGGTCCTCAACAAGGGCGACGAGGTCGACGTCCGGGTGGTCGAGGTCGATCGCGAGCGCGGCCGCATTGGCCTGCGGCTGGCGGACGATCCGGACATCGTCGGCAAGAGCGTCGAGGAGCTGGCCGCCGTCGGCACCGGCGACAGCGGACCACCTCGCCGCGAGCGCAGCGACCGTGGCGGACGCGACGGTCGCGACCGTGGTGGCCGCGGCCGCGACCGCGATCGTGATCGCCCGCGCGATAGCGACCGCCCGCGCGATGGCGACCGCCCCCGTGATGGCGGCCGCGTGCGCGACCGCGATCCGGATCGCAGCTGAGCAGCCACACGTGCTCCAACAGCACAAGCTGACCACCCTCGATTCGGGCGTGCGGATCGTGACCGAGGCGATGCCCTCGGTCCGATCCGTGTCGATCGGGTTCTGGATCGCCACCGGCTCGCGGACCGAGGACGACCAGCACGCCGGGCTCTCGCACCTGCTCGAGCATCTCCTGTTCAAGGGCACGGAGAAGTACGGCTCGCTCGAGATCGACCAGATCTTCGATGCGATGGGCGCCGAGCTGAACGCGGGCACCGGCAAGGAGACGACCTCGGTGTACGCGCGCGTGATCGACGACCACGTGGCCGAGGCGTTCGACGTGATGACCGACATGGTGTTCCGCCCCACGCTCAAGGACATCGACTCCGAGCGCGCCGTGATCCTCGAGGAGATCGCGATGTACGAGGACGACCCGCAGGAGAAGGTCTTCGATCTGCTCGGCGAGGCGGTGTTCGGAGACCATCCGCTTGGCCGAGCGATCATCGGCCGAGCGTCGGTGATCGCGGACACGCCGCCCGACGAGATCGCCCGCTTCCACGCCGACCGCTACGGCCCAGGGAACGTTGTGATTGCTGCGGCCGGTGCGGTCGACCACGACGCGTTCGTGCAGCTCGCCGCGAAATCGGTCGCGGAACGGGCCGTCCGCCCCGCGCCGCCCACCTCGCCGGCGCCGGCCGCCGGGGTGGCGCACCGCCGCTTCGAGCGCAAGGACACCGAGCAGTACCACGTGTGCCTCGGCGGGACCGGCCTGTCGCGCCACGATGAGCGTCGGTTCGCGCTGCGGGTGCTCGACAACGTGTTCGGCGGCACCTCGTCCTCGCGGCTGTTCCAGGAGGTCCGTGAGCGGCGGGGCCTGGCCTACGCGGTGTACTCGTTCACGAGCGCCTACCAGGACACGGGCCAGGTGGGGCTGTACATCGGCACCCGTCCCGACAACATCGGCGAGGGACTCGCGGTGGTCGGAGCCGAGCTCGACCGCCTCCGAGAGGAGCCCGCGACCCCGGAGGAGCTCGAGCGCGCCAAGGAAAACCTCAAGGGCCGGGTCGTGCTCGCGCTGGAGTCGACCGGCGCCCGCATGAACCGCCTCGGCTCGGAGATCCTCGCGGACATACCGCTCCTCTCGCTCGATGAGACCGTCGAGCGGATCGACGCCGTGACGCTCGACGATCTGGCCGGGCTCGTGGACGAGCTGTGGTCGCCCGACCGGTTGTCCGCGGCAGGTATCGGACCCGACGAGGAGCGCTTCGACGAGGCGCTGGCCGCGATTGGGCCCGCCCTGGTGGAGACGAGCTAAATGCCCCAGATCCGGGTCGCGGTCGCGGGCGCTGCGGGCCGGATGGGACAGACCGTGTGCCGCGCCGTCGAGCAGGCGCCGGACATGGAGCTGACGGGCCGCGCCGACCCCGCCCTGAATACGCCCCTGGCCGCGGTCCTCAATGAAGCGGACGTACTGGTCGATTTCACGATCCCGACGAGTGCGGTCGCCAACGCTCGCGAGGCCGTCGAGGCCGGCGTCCACGTCGTGATCGGGACCACGGGCTTCGATCCGCAAGAGCTGAGCGACCTCAAAGATGCCAAGGCCAACGTGTTCATCGCGCCGAACTTCGCCATCGGGGCGGTGCTGATGATGCATTTCGCCGCGCAGGCGGCGAGGCACATGGCGAGCGCCGAGATTATTGAGCTTCACCACAACACGAAGGTCGACGCGCCGAGCGGCACCGCCGCTCGAACCGCGAGGCTGATGGCGGAGGCGTCCGAATCAGGCGAGGTGCCGCCAATCCACTCCGTCCGCCTCCCCGGGCTCGTCGCCCACCAAGAGGTCATCCTCGGGGACGTCGGCCAGACGCTGACGATCCGCCACGATTCGACCGACCGCGAGTCGTTCATGCCCGGCGTGCTGCTCGCGATCCGGAATGTCGGCGACCAGACCGAGTCGCCCACCGTCGGCCTCGAACGCCTGCTCGGCCTGACAACCTAGGCTGAAGCGCGGCTCGGGCCGGCGAGCACGGCCTGCACGACCGCGTAGTACCAGCCCGTGACCTCGTCTCGAGGCACGTCAGGGTGGTCGAGCCACCAGTTGGCCAGCGACTCGCCGGCGCCGACGAGCGCGTGCGCGATCGCATCGGACGCCGGCGGCGGGTAGCCCGGCCACGAGCCGGCGCCCGCCTCGATCATGTGGCGGATCGCATCGGCGATCTGCTCGCGCACCGCCGCGACGTTCTCCGCGAACGGACGGGTCGACCCGACCTCGCCGAACAGCACCTTCCAGCCGTCCCCGTGCTCCTCGACAAACGACAGGAACTCGGTGATCCGGGCCCGCAGAAGCGCGCTCGCCGAATCGTGCGGTGCCCTTGCCGACACGAGCCGCTGGAGCAGCTGGCCGCCGGCGCGCCTGATGTAGGCGAGGTACAGACCCTCCTTGGAGGAGAAGTACGCGTACAGCATCGGCTTGGACACGCCCGCGGCGTCGGCGATCTCGTCCATCGAGGCGGAGTGGTAGCCGGCGCGCGCGAAGATCGCGCCCGCGACGTCGAGGATCTGCTGCTCCCGCCGCTCGCGCGGCATGCCTCGACTCCCGCGCACGCGCGTCGCAGAGCCTGCTGCTGTCCCGGAATTTTCTGGCACGAAGGGTTTGGACGGTACCGATCTGGATATTACTCACGAGTAGATGCCCGAAAAAGGTGCTCCTCCAAACGTCCATCCGATCCAGCGGCGGGTCCTCAAGGCGCTCGAGTCGCTCAGCTCGCCGCTGCTGCCCGACGACTACCTCGAGCTGGTCAATCCGCTCTGGTCCACGCGCGAACTGAGGGGTCGCATCGAGGAAGTGAGGCACGAGACGGCGCAGGCGGCGACGGTCCTGATCAAGCCGGGCTATCGCTGGCTGGGTCACAGGCCGGGGCAGTACGTCCGGATTGGGATCGACATCGACGGGGTCCGGCACTGGCGCGCGTACTCGCTGACGTCGGATCCGTACCGCGATGACGGGCTGATCAGCATCACGCCCAAGCGCGTCAACGAGGGCAAGGTCTCGCCGTACCTGGTCGGAGGCGCCAAGCCGGGCACGATCGTGTCTCTGTCGAAGATCGAGGGCGAGTTCGTGCTCGCCGATCCGCTCCCGCCCAGGCTGCTGTTCATCAGCGCCGGCAGCGGGGTCACGCCGATCATGAGCATGCTCCGCCACCTCGACCACGCCGGCGAGATGCCCGACGTCGTCGTCCTGCACTCCGCGCGCGAGTTCGACGAGGTGATCTTCGGAGACGACCTCCGGGGCCTCGCCACCAAGCACGATCGCTTCCGACTCCACGAGCAGCTCACCCGCGAGAACGGGCGGATGGGACCCCACGACCTGGACCGCCTGTGCCCCGACTGGCGCGAGCGCGAGGCTTACATCTCCGGCCCGAACGACATGCTCGACGCGTTCACCGAGTACTGGGACGAGCACGCCGACGTCGATCGTCTCCACATGGAGCGCTTCCAGCCCAAGCTCGGCCTCGGGCGCAGCGGCGAGGGCGACGGCGGGACGATCAAGTTCTGCATGTCGGACTGCGAGACCGAGTCCGACGGCAGCGTGCCGATCCTCGTCGCCGGCGAGGAGGCGGGCCTCGACTTGCCCTACGGCTGCCGCGAGGGCATCTGCCACACGTGCGTCGGCGAGCTGCGCAGCGGGCAGGTCCGCGACCTGCGCACCGGCAGGGTCTACGGCCAGGAGGGCGAGGTGATCCGCGTCTGCATCAGCGCGCCCGAAGGTCCGGTCGAGATCGATCTGTAATCAACGACAGGGGAAGAGCAATGGCGACCGCCACCCACAACGGCCACCGGACGAACGGACGCGTCCCGATCGACGAGCCCGGTAATCCGCTACACCGCCTCACCCCGGAGCAGATCGAGGCGATCGGGCGCGAGTTCGACGAGCTCCACGAGGAGGTCAAGGACAGCCTCGGGGAGCGCGACGCCCGCTACATCCGGTCGGTGATCGCGCTCCAGCGCCGGCTGGCGCTGCTCGGCCGGCTCGAGCTGATCGCCTCGCGCTGGCGGGTCCCGTGGATCCTCGGCGCCTCGACGCTCGGCATGGCCAAGATCCTCGAGAACATGGAGATCGGCCACAACGTCCTGCACGGCCAATGGGACTGGATGAACGACCCGGTGATCAACTCGCGGGCGTGGGACTGGGACACCGCCTCGACCGCGGAGGCGTGGCGCCACTCCCATAACTACATCCACCACACGTACACGAACATCCTCGGGAAGGACCGCGACCTCGGCTACGAGATCATGCGGATCGACCCCGAGCAGAAGTGGCATCCGGTGTACCTGCTCCAGCCGCTCTACAACATCGTGCTCGCGATGCTGTTCGAATGGGGCGTCGCGGTCCACGACCTCAACTTCGAGGCGATCCGCAAGGGCGAGAAGGACTCCAAACAGCTCCGTAAGGAGCTCAAGGGGATCGCCGGCAAGGCCCGCACCCAGATCCAGAAGGACTACGTCGCGTGGCCGCTGATCAGCGGGGTCGCGATGATGCTGGCCGAGCTCGCGTACTTCTCCGCCCGCGCCGAGATCGAGCGCCGGCGCCGGAGTCGGAGGTCGATCAAGTACGGGCTGAAGAAGCTTCGCTTCGAGCGCGAGAAGCCGAGCGGCAACGTCTTCCGGCAACTGGTCGAGCGCCGTTCGTTCCGCGAGCCGTTCATGCGCACGCTGACCGCGGACATCGCCGCCAACCTGATCCGGAACGTGTGGTCCTACGCGATCATCTTCTGCGGTCATTTCCCGGACCAGACGTACACGTTCACCCAGGAGGAGACCGAGAACGAGAGCCGCGGCGCCTGGTACGTGCGACAGCTGACGGGCGCGGCCAACATCGACGGCGGACCGCTGTTCCACGTGATCAGCGGCAACCTCGGCTACCAGGTCGAGCACCACCTGTTCCCGGACATGCCGAGCACCCGCTACGGAGAGATCGCGCCCAAGGTCCGCGAGATCTGCCAGCGCTACGGACTCCCGTACAACTCGGGTCCGTTCCACCAGCAGCTCGGGATGGTGCAGCGAACGATCGCCCGGCTCGCGTTCCCCGGCGGCAAGCACCGTCCGAAGCCCGGCGCGTACGATGGCCCGCTGGTCCGCGGCAAAGGCGAACGGGCCGCGGCTTCGATCGGGGGTTAGGGGCCTCGCAAGCTCGGCATCCGTGGGGCCATGCGGCCCGGGCGTCCTTGCCCGGCCGGGGTGTCGCGACCAGCCCCGCCGGGCATGGACGCCCGGCGGAACGGCCCCACGGATGCCGCGAAGCGGCCCATTCTCCAAGTGGCGCAAGTCCCCCGCGGCAGTCTGTCCACCTGGCCGGTTGCGACGACAACTCGGCGCGCTATCTTGGATCGTGGTCTATCGCACAAACAAGGAGGTCGTCATGACGTGGAAACGGAGCTTTCTCGTGGTGGCAAACGTGACCGCGACCTCCGACGAGTTGCTTGACGCGCTCAGGGCCAGGGCGCGGGAGGAGACCTGCAGCTTCACCCTGGTCATTCCCGCCACGCCGTTAAGTGGCGGGCGGCAGGCGGCGACGGAGATGCTGGGCGAGGCGCTCGGGCAGCTGCACGAGGCCGGCCTCGAGGCCGATGGCGCCGTCGGCAACGCGGATCCGATCCTGGCGGTCACCGACGCCTGGGACCCGAAGAAGTACGACGAGATCATCGTCTCGACCCTGCCGATGCGCTTCTCGAAGTGGCTCCATGCGGGGCTGCCGGAACGGATCTCGAAGCTGACCGATGCCCCCGTCACGCACATCGTGTCCGAGCCGCCGAAGCCCGAGCCAGAGGTCGCGCCACCGCCCGAGCACCACAACAACGGTATGGGCCCCCTCCAGGTCCTGAGCTGGGGAGCCCGCAAAGAGCATTGATCGCGGGCCCGCTCAGTCGGGCGGTCCTGCGATAATCAATAGATGCCTGCCGACCTCGGGTCAATTCTCACTGCGATGGTCACCCCGTTCGACGCTGACGGGAACGTCGACGAGGATGCCGCCGTTGCGCTGATGCACCACCTGATCGAGCACGGTTCGGATGGGCTGGTGATCTGCGGCACCACCGGCGAGGCCTCGACGCTCGACGACGAAGAGCACCTCGGGATGATCCGCCTCGCCGTCGAGGAGATGCGGGGCACCCCAGTCACGATCGTCGCCGGCGTCGGATCGAACGACACCCACCACGCGATCAGCCTCACCGAGCGCGCGACCGAGATCGGTCCGGACGCGCTGCTGCACGTAAATCCGTACTACAACCGGCCGAGCCGACGCGGGATCGTCCGCCACTACGAAGAGGTCTGTCGCGCCACCGACCTGCCGATCCTGCTCTACAACATCCCGCAGCGGACCGGCTCGGACATGCCCAACGATCTTCTGGCCGAGCTCGGGCAGCTCGACAACATTTTCGGAGTCAAGCAGGCCAACGCCGACAACCTGGCCAAGATCGACGGCATGCAGATCTACGCCGGCAACGACGACCTGCTCGCCGACGTCCTCGACCTCGGCGAGCCGGGCGGAATCCTCGTCGCCAGCCATCTATTCGGCCAAGAGATGCGACGGATGGTCGACGAGCCCGACCAACGGCGGGAGATCGACGACGGCCTCCAAGACGTGTACGCCGATATGCCGGTCGCGCCGCTGGCGTGCGCAACGAAGGCCGCGCTCCACCTGCTCGGGCTCCTGCCCTGCGCCACGCCTCGCCTCCCGTACGTGGAGCTCGACGAACGCGAGCTTGACGTGATTCGAGCGATGCTCGAGCGCCATCTGCTGCTCCACGCAAGTCGGGCATGACACTACGCGTCCTGCCGCTGGGCGGCCTGGGCGAGATCGGCAAGAACATGACCGTCGTCGAGTACGACGGGCGGATCGTCGTCGTCGACACCGGTCTGCGGTTCCCGACCACCGACATGCTCGGGATCGACCTCGTCCTACCGGACTTCAGCTATCTCCGCGACCGTGCGGACGAGATCGAGGCGATCGTGATCACCCACGGCCACGAGGATCACCTGGGAGCGCTGCCGTGGGTGATGCGCGAGCTCGGCGCGTCGCCGCCCGTCTACGGCGGGCGGCTGACGGTTGCGATGGCGCGCTCGAAGCTAGACGAGCACAAGCTTCGCGACGCATCGCTCGAGGACCTGCGGCCCGGGGAGCAGCTCGAGCTCGGGCCGTTCACGCTCGAGCTCGTGCATATGACCCACTCGATCCCCGACTCCTGCGCGGTGGCGCTCACGACCGAGCTCGGCACGATCGTGGTCACCGGCGACTACAAGTTCGACCAGACCCCGGTCGACGGCCTACCGGCCGATATTTCGAGGCTCGCGGAGCTCGGGCGGGAAGGCGTCCTGCTGCTGTGCGGTGATTCCACCAACGCCGACCGGCCGGGGTTCTCGCCGTCCGAGCGCCTCGTCGGACCGCACCTCCAGGAGGTGTTCGCGCATGCCGAGGGACGGATCATCGTCACCAGCTTCGCCTCGAACATCCACCGCGTGCAGCAGGTGATCGATGCGGCCGCCGAGCTCGGGCGCAAGGTGTCGCTGGTCGGCCGCTCGATGCGCAAGAACGTCAATATCGGACGGTCGCTCGGACACATCGAGTTCCCCGAAGGCACCCTGATCCCACCTCAGGAGGTCGAGGACTGGCCGGACGAGAAGATCGTGGTGATCTCGACCGGCTCCCAGGGCGAGCCACTGTCCGCGCTACGGCGGATGGCGCACAACGACCACCGGATGATCAAGCTGCACCCGGGCGACACGGTCGTGTTCTCGGCCACCCCGATCCCGGGGAACGAACGCGCGGTCAACGAGACCGTCGACCGCCTGTTCCACATCGGTTGCGAGGTGATCACCCCGCGCGAGGCGCCGATCCATGCATCCGGCCACGGCTACGCGGAGGAGCTGAAGCTGATGCTGAATCTGCTCAAGCCGCGCTACGTGATGCCGATGCACGGCGACTACAAGCGGATCCGTCTGCACGCCGAGCTCGCCGATGCGGTCGGGATCGAACCTGAGGACGTGTTCCGGGGCGAGAACGGGCTGCCACTCGAGCTCGACGAGGGCGGCGCTCGCTGGGGCGAGCCCGAGCAGTCCGGGATGATCTTCGTCGACGGCGTCGACATCGGCGACCCGGCCGACGTCGCGCTGCGCGACCGCCGGATGCTGTCCGGCGACGGGATCTTCATCGTGGTCGCGACTGTCTCAGAGCAGAGCGGCGAATCCGTCGTGCCGCCCGAGGTCATCTTCCGCGGCGTCCCGTTCGTCGAGCAGGCCGACAGCCTCGTCGAGGAGATCCGCGAAGAGGTCGAGCGCTCGCTGGCCAGCGCCGCCCGCGACGGCCTGCGTGAGATCGACATGCTCCAGCAGGAGCTGCACGACGACCTGGCTGCGTTCGTGTACGACCGGCTGAGGCGCCGGCCGATGGTGCTGCCGGTCGTCGTCGAGGTCTAAGGCGCCGCCGTCAGGCGCCGCCGACGAATCTGACACGGCGCCGCGGCGCGGCTGCCTACGCCGACGGGCGCACCAGGCCGGTTTCGTAAGCGAACACGACGATCTGCACCCGGTCCCGGAGGCCCAGCTTGCCGAGGATCCGCCCGACGTGCGTCTTGACCGTGGCCTCGGAGACGACGAGCCGCTCGGGATCTCCCTTCACCCCCGACCTCATCACACTCACCTCCGCGGGTCAGCGACTCCACCGGTCGTCGCCGCGGGGTCGGACTCTGCGGATCGGGAAGGCGGTGGGCGAACTGAGACAGCAGTCGTCGGGTCACGCTGGGCGCGACGACGCGTCGCCGGTCGCGACCGCGCGGATCGCGGACAGCATGTCCGGAGGCGGGGCATCCTTGAGCAGGAACCCGCTCGCCCCGGCGCGAAGCGCGCCGTAGGCGTATTCGTCGAGGTCGAAGGTCGTGAGCACGATGATCTTGGCGTCGCTGCCCGATGCGATGATGCGCTCGGTCGCCTGCACCCCGTCGAGGCCCGGCATGCGCACGTCCATCAGCACGACGTGGGGCTCGAGGCGCGCGGTGAGGTCGATCGCCTCCAGCCCGTTCTCGGCCTCCCCGACGACGTTCAGGTCGGGTTGGGCGTCGAGGATCATCCGGTAGCCCATCCGCAGCATCGGCTGATCGTCGACGAGCAGGATGCTCGTGGTCGCCGACATTGGAATACGCGGCGTTGCCTCGCTCACGCGCGGCTCGCGTTCGGCTGTCGAGCACCGGCAACGGCAGGTAGGCAGCGACCCGACCATCCGCCCTCCGTGCGCGCACCGGCTTCGACGACGCCGCTGTAGACCGACGCCCTCTCGCGCATGCCGCGCAGCCCCGACCCGCCGTTTGCGGTCGGGTGAGCCGACAGCTGAGGCCCGGTGTCCGCGACCGACACGGTGACGGCCACCTCGGTGGCGACTACCTCGACCTCGGCCGTGGCCGAGGGCCCAGCATGCTTGAGCGTGTTCGTCAACGCCTCCTGGACAATTCGGAACAGCGTGAGCTGGATCCCCTCGGGCAAGGCGCGGGCGTTGGGTGAGACGCGATAGCTCACCGGAAGGCCGGCCGCGCGGACCTGCTCGACGACCCGGTCGATCTCCGCCACGCCGGGCTGGGGGTCGTCGATCGGGCGCCGGCCCGTCGGACTCCTCGCGCAACACACCGAGCAGGCGCCGCATCTCGGCCATCGCGAGGCGGCCCGTGCGGGAGGCCGTCTCGAGCGCGTGCTCGGCCTCGTCCGGATCGTCGCGGACCGTGTAGGCGGCCCCGTCCGCCAGCGCGATCATCACGGTGAGGTTGTGCGCGACGACGTCGTGGAGCTCGCGCGCGATCCGCGCCCGTTCCGCCGCGGCGGCGAGCTTGCCCTGCTGATCACGCTCGAGCTCGAGCCTCGCCGCCCGCTCCTCGAGCGAGGCCAGCAACCGGCGCCGGTTGCGGATGTTCTGCCCGAGGATGCCCGCGGCCGCGACTAGGCCCGTCAACCCGACGAAGCTTCGAATGTGCCCGTCCGGGAACCACTTGAACAGCGCGAGGATGACTCCGAGCTCGAGGATCGCCGCCGCGGTTAGCGCCGTGCGCCTGTCCTCGCGGCTGGCGACGGTGTAGAGCGCGATCAGCAGCGCGAGGTCGCCCAGCACGCGATCCCCGACCAGCCACTGAACGAAAGCGATCCCGGCGGTCACGAGGAACACCGGGAATGGCCAGCGCGAGCGCCACAGCAGCGGGACCGCGAAGGAGAGGTCGAACGCGACGCTGGCCGCACCCCCGTGCCGCGGGTGGAGCTCGGGCAGCACCAGCAGCGCGACGATCACGGCGCTGATCGCATCCCAGCGCCGCGGTCGTAGGTTCCGCAGTCCGGCTACCCAACCGGCATGGGCGGCCTCGCTCATTCCCGTCAATTTAGAGAGGCCGGGCCGTCCGTGTTACGCGTCGCGGCGCCTCATCAGGATCGCCGCCACGACGAGCGCCAGGAGCGTGTAGCCGCAGAACAGCGCGAACCCGCCCCACGGCGAGAACGTGTACGCCTCGTGGGTGCCGGACAGGATCGTCGTGCCGGCGACCGAGGGCAGGTACGGGTTGATCGCGTTCTGGGTACTGGTGGGGAGGATCGCCGCCAGGCCCGGGACGACGAACAGCAGCCCGGCAAACAGCGCGATACCCCCGGCGGTGTTGCGGACGATCGCGCCGAGGCTGAGCGCGAGCACGCCGAGCACGGCCAGGTACAGCGCGGAGCCAACCCACGCCCGCAGCGCGGCGCGTGACCGAGCGTCGTCTGCACGTGATGCTGAGTCAGGATGCTCTGCGACGCGAGGAACGCGATCAGCCCCGAGATCAGCATGAGCACGAAGGTCACCGCCGCGAACGTGCCCGCCTTCGCCCACAGCACCGGCAGGCGCTTGGCACGGCCATGAACGTCGAGCGGATCTGACCGGTGCTGTACTCACCGGTGAGCACGAGCACGCCGAGTACGCCGATCGCCAACTGAGCGAAGTGGTAGCCGCCCAGCCCGGTGTTGATCGGGTTGAAGTGGAGCCGGTCGCCCGGGCTCATGTGGTCCCATCGGTTCATCTGACCGTCGCGATCAGCGGGCCGAGGCCGGCCATCCCGAGGATCGCGACCAGCAGCGTCCAGCGCGTCGAGCGCAGTGACCACAGCTTGGTCCACTCCGACCGGATCACGCGCGCCTGCGTTACGCGCTCGCGGGTCGCGGTTGTGCGACGGGGGCTTCGAGGGTGGCGGATGTTGCGCTCATGCTGCGGCCTTCAGGTCGGTGTTGTCATCGAAGTAGGCGGCGTGGTACTCGACGCTCTCGCCGGTCAGCCGCATAAACGCCTGCTCGAGCGAGAGCTGGAGCGGCGTCAGCTCAGCGAGCACGATCTGCTTGGCCAGGGCGATCTCGCCGATCGCCTGCCCGCTGAGGCCGTGGACCTCGAGCACATCTCGCTCGATGCTGTCGACGCGGGCGTCGCGCGCCGCCAGCGCGTCGCGTAGCTCGGTCGCCTGCGGCGAGACCACGCGGACTGCGGCGCCGGTCGAGGCGCGCTCGACGAACTCCGCGACCGAGGTGTCGGCGATCAAGCGCCCGCGGCCGATCACGACCAGGTGCTCGGCGGTCTGGGCCATCTCGGCCATCAGGTGCGAGGACAGGAATACGGTCCGGCCCTCCTTGGCCAGGCGCTTGAGCAGCGTCCTGATCCACATGATCCCCTCGGGGTCGAGGCCGTTGGCGGGCTCGTCCAGGATCAGCACGCCCGGGTCGCCGAGCAGCGCCGCCGCGACGCCGAGTCGCTGGCCCATGCCGAGCGAGAAGCCCCCGACGCGCTTGCGCGCGACGTCCTGGATGCCGACGAGGTCGATCACCTCGTTGACGCGAGAGCGGCCGATACCGTGGGTCTGGGCGAGCGCGAGCAGATGGTTGTAGGCGGAGCGACCCGTATGGATCGCGCGGGCCTCGAGCATCGCGCCGACCTCGTGGAGCGGCGCGGGTAGTTCTTGGTACTTGCGTCCGTCGAGGGTGACGGTGCCCGAGGTGGGCGCGTCGAGTCCGAGGATCAGACGCATCGTGGTGGACTTGCCGGCGCCGTTGGGGCCGAGGAAGCCGGTCACGATCCCTGGCTTCACCTCGAAGCTCAGATCGTCGACGGCGACCTTGTCCCCATAGCGCTTGGTGACGTTTTCGACCGTGATCATGCGGTCAGTATCGGGCGACGACGTCGCGGTGACTATCGGTCGCGGGAGCGATCTTTGAGGCTGCGGATCAGACTCAGGTAGTACGGCCGGCCACGCCGATCTCGGCCCGCGCGCCCACGTTTTCGCGACGGCGGGGGAGGCCGCCGAGCGCGGCGAGCCCGGCCATCGCAACCACGAAGCAGGTGATCGCGCCGATCCCGAGGCCGGCTCGCGCTCCCGCGACGGCCATCAACCAGCCGACGATCGGACCGCCGATCGGCGTCGAACCCTGGAACGACACGAACCACAGCGACATCACGCGGCCACGCATGTTCGGCTCGGCGGTGAGCTGGAGCGTCGAGTTCCCCATCGACATGAACGAGATGCTCGCCGAGCCGACGAACATCAGCGCGAGCAGCTCGACCGGGAGACTCGGGGCGAGCGCCGCGAGCGACATCGTCACGCCGAAACCGGCGGCCGAGACGACGAGCGGCCGGACTCCGATCTTCCCACGCGCGGCCACCAACAGGCCGCCGAGCACGGCGCCGAAACCCATCGCGCCGGTCATGAACCCGAAGCCGGTCGAGCCGACGTGGAGGCCGCGGCTCGCCATCACCGGCAACGACACCTGGAACTCGTAGGTCAGGCAGCCGACCGCGGCCATCATCAGCAGTGGCACGGCGAGCTCGGGCGTGTGGCGAACGTAGCTAAAGCCCTCGCGCAGCTGGCCGCGAGCGCGGGGAGTCGGCGGGGTGGGATTGAGCTTTGTGAGATCCAGCGTGACCAGCGACGCGATGACCGCGACGAAACTCGCCGCGTTGACGAGGAAGCAGACGCCCTCGCCGACGGTCGCGATCAGGATCCCCGCCACTGCGGGGCCGATCATTCGCGCGGTGTTGGCCAGGACCGAGTTGAGGCTGACCGCGTTCCGAAGGTGCTCGGGGCCGACCATCTCGAGCATGAACGACTGACGCGCCGGGTTCTCGAAGGCGTTGTTGAAACCGAGCAGGGCCGCGAGGACGCCGATCTGCCAGACCTGCACCTCGCCCGTGACGGTGAGCACGCCGAGGATCAGCGCCTGCACCCCCATCGCGGCCTGGAGCGCGATCGACAGCCGGCGCTTGTCGACGCGGTCGGCGACCACCCCGCCGTAGGGGCCGAGCACCAGCACAGGGAGCGTCTGGAGCGCGACGATCACGCCGAGCGTGGTGCTCGAGTGCGTGAGGCTCAGGACCAGCCAGGCCTGGGCCGTCATCTGCATCCAGGTGCCGATCAGCGAGATCGCCTGGCCGCCGTAGTAGCGGCGGTAGTTCGGGACCGAGAGTGCGGCGAAAGTCACGCGGCCGGCGCGGATCACCCGCGTCAAGACCGCTCGCCTACCCGCAGTTCCTCGGCGAGGCGCTCGAGCGCCGGCAGGGCAGCCTCGATCTGGCTCCGCTCGCGCTCGTCGAGCCCGTCGAGGGCAAGGTTCAGCGCGTCGGTGCGCTCGCGTCGGATCCGGTCGGCCAGCTGTCGCCCCGTCGCGGTCGCTTCGACCAGCGCCGCGCGGCGGTCGCCCGGATCGATGACACGCGTAACTAATCCCGCCTCGGTCAGGCCGGCGATGATCCGAGACATCATCGTCGGGTTGATGCCCTCGGCATCCGAGAGCTCCGACAGGCGGATCTGACCGGCGCGGGCCACGTGCAGGAGCACCGAGATCTTCGTCGGGGTCAAGCCCGCGTCCACGGCGGCGGGCGTGGGGCGAAGGCGGCGGGACAGCCTGCCGATCACCGCCCGCAGCCGGGGCGTGGTTTCGGTGTCGAATGTGGCGAGAATGAGGGACATCAGGTCGTTCTGTCGATTCCTGAAGATAATTGCTTGCTAGCAAGCATTCTATCAGGGACTATCGGCGCGCTGAGGTCCAGCTTGAGCGAGCGCCGGGGGACCGTCCGCGGACCCCTCGCGTGAAGCGCGGCGCGGCTACGACCTTCGTCCCACTCGCGCCGGGGTCCGCGGATGGTGTGCGGTGGCGAGCGTCAGCGAGCGCGTCGGCGCCGGCTGGGCGCGCCGGCGGCTGTGCCGACCGGCGCCTTTGGCGCGGGCTGGCCGTTGCCGGCGGTCGGATCGCGTGGGATCGTGATAACGAACCGCGCCCCGGGACCGGTCGCCGGCCGCTCGAGCGCGACGGCGCCGCCGTGCGACTCGGCGACCGCGCGCACGATCGCGAGCCCGAGGCCCGAGCCGCGCGTCCCGGGCGCACCGCGGACGAACCGGTCGAACACGCGCGACCCGAGCTCGCCTGGAATCCCCGGCCCGTCGTCCTCGACGGTCAGAATCGCCATACCGTTCTGCACCGAGGTGGCCGCGCGGATGTGCGTGCCGGGGGGCGTGTGACGGGCCGCGTTCTCGATCAGGTTGAGCGTCAGGCGATGAAGGTCGTCGCGCACACCGGGCACGACCGCCGGCTGGGCCTCGATCGAGAGCTCGTGGTCTTCGGCCATCGGACCGAGCTCCGAGGCCGCCTCGAGCAGCACGTCGGCGAGGTCGGTGGGGCTCCGGGACACGGTTCGGCGGGCGTCGGCGCGCGCGAGCAGCAGCAGGTCGCCGACGAGCCGGCGCATCCGCCTGGCGGAGCGCAGTGCGGCCTCGGCAGTATCGGCCTGCTCGCCGTCGAGCTCCTCGGCGAGCAGCTCGAGGTTCGCGAGCAGGCTGGTCAGAGGCGTGCGCAGCTCGTGCGAGGCGTCGGCGACGAACTCCCGCTGTCGTTCGAGCGCCGCGTGGGTATCGGTGCGCGCCGCATCGAGCGATAACAGCATCCCCTCGACGGTCCGGGTCAGCTCCGCGACCTCGTCGTCGGCTTCGGGATGGGGCAGGCGGAGCGTGGGGTCGCGGGTTCGCTCGATCTCGCGTGAGGCCTCGGTCAGCTGCACGATCGGGCGCATCGCGCGCGCGGCGGTGGCGAGGCCACCGAGCAGCGCCAGGACGGTTCCCCCGAGGACCCCGAGCAGCAGGATCACCCGGACGCGCGCGACGGTGTGATCGACGTCGGACAGGGGCCGGGCGTAGAGCAGCCACACGGTGCTGGGCGGCACGCTCAGCTGCTGCGCGACGACCCGGTAGCCGCCCTCGTCGTAGGTCCCGGCCTTGGTCGGAGCCGGGAGCTCGGGCGTGGCCGGCAGGGCCTTCACGCCCTTGACCTTGACGTCCTCCTGCGTGCACAGCAGGACGCCGGCCTCGTTGAAGATCCGGATCTGGGCGTGCTCGGCGCTCGTGTAGTCCTTCAGCGAGATGTTCTGCTTCTTACAGTTCAAGTAGGCGCCGTCTCCGAGCCATTTCAGATGCAGGTCCTTTGCCAGCTGGTCGGAGTTGCTGCGCACGTCGTCGTTGAACTGCCCGCGCAGCTGCCCGTCGGTCAGCACGCCGACGATCGCCGCGAAGCTCGCGAGGATTACGCAGGTCAGCAACGCCGAGCCGCCGGCCAGCCGCCAGCGGATCGGGATCGACCTATACGCGGAGAACGTAGCCCGCGCCGCGGATCGTATGTAGGAGCCTCGGCTCGCCACCGGCTTCTAGTTTCCTCCGAAGGTTCGACACGAACACCTCGATCGTATTGGTCATCGAGAACGGGTCATAGCCCCACACCTCGTCGAGCAGGCGCTGGCGGGAGATCACGATCCGCTCGTTACGCATCATGTACTCGAGCAGCTCGAACTCGCGCTGGGTCAGGTCGATGGTCCGGCCCGACCGCGTGACCTCGTGCGTGTCGGGGTTGAGCTTGAGATCGCTCATCGTCAGCGTCGCCTGTCCGCGTGGAGGGCGACGTCTCAGCAGTGCCCGGAGGCGCGCCAGGAGCTCTTGCCGCTCGAACGGCTTGACCAGGTAATCGTCGGCGCCCGCGTCGAGCCCGGCGACCCGTGCCTCGACGCCGTCTCGCGCGGTCAGGACGAGGATCGGTACGTCGTCGCCGGCCTGGCGGAGAGTCTTGGCCACGTCGACGCCGTCCAGGCCGGGAAGCCCGAGGTCGAGTATCAACAGATCGGGCAGGAACCCATGGGCCTCATCCAGCGCTGCGGTTCCGTCGTTGGCGATTCGCACCTCGTACCCCTCCATGCGCAGCGAGCGCTGGAGGACCTGCGCGATCGCGTCGTCGTCCTCGACGACCAGCACACGAGGTGTGCGTTCGTACTCCGCCATTTCTGTATGCAGATGGTACGGCGGTTATTGAAGAGCTCCGGGCGTATGGGCTTATGGGAGGAAGCCGGGCGGACACGTCGAAGCCAGTTCCTCCGAAATGGCCGCCCGTAAGCGAAAGAAGCCGCCGCCCAAGCGCGCGACGCGCTCGCTGCTGGCTGGCCGTCCATCGTTGCGGCTGCCGCACGTCGAGTTCGAGCCGCACCACGTGGACATCCTCGCGCTCGGTCTGATCGCAGTCGGGATCCTGCTCGGTGGGGTGGCGTACGGCGGTTGGAACGGGGGCACGCTCGGGAACGGCGCGGTGACGGGGATGCGGTTCTGCTTCGGCGCGCTGGGGTACGTCGTGCCGGCCGCGCTCGTGGTCGCGGGCGGCCTGGTGCTCATGCGTGAATTGCGGCCGCCCGGGCGTCCCATGCGCACCGGGGTCATCTGCCTGACGTGTTCGATCACGCTCGCGCTCGCCGCGGGAACGCTCGGCGTCGGCCCGGGTCCGGTTCCGAGCGCCGTTTACTGGACGCCGGCGGCGTTCGAGCTGCGTGGCGGAGTCTTGGGGCAAGCGGAGCTTTGGGTGACCTCGCACCTGATCTCGACGGTCGGCGCCGACATCCTCGCGGTGTTCCTGTTCGCGACCGGGCTGATCCTGGTCACGGGCGCCACGCTCGCCGGGATCGTGCGGGCGACCGGCGCCGGGGTGGCCGGGACGACGCGTGCGCTCAGGCGCTCGAGCGAAAGCGTCGCTGCGACCCGCGCGCGCCGACCGTCCACCGAGGCGGCCAAGGCTCGGGTCGCGGGGTCCTCGCAAGCCGCTTCGCAGGCCGCTTCGCAGGCCGCTTCGGAGGTCGTCGAGCCGTTGCTTCCCCCCGAGCCGGACACCTCCGAGCTGGTCGTGCGCGCGACCCACGTCGAGGCTCCGCCGCCGGGTCCGATCGACGACGAAGACGTGCCGGAGTATCGGCCGCCGGGTCGCCCCCCGGTTCATAGCGAGGCTTCGGTCGAAGCCGAGTCGCCCGAGCCGGCCCCTGTGAGCCCCGAAGACCTGACCCCGCAGGGTCGTTATCGCGCGAGCATCACCGACGATCCGAGCTTCGAATGGCACGTTCCACGGTCGCGGTTCCTGGTCCGCGCCACCGGCGAGGCCGCCAAGCCCGACACCGCCGGCCAGGAGCAGGTGGCAGCCACGCTGATTGAGACGCTCGGCCACTTCGGGATCGAGGCGAAGGTGATCGGCCGGGTCACCGGACCGCACATCACGCGCTACGAGCTCCGGCTGGCGCCGGGGACGAAGGTGTCCAAGGTCGCTCAGCTCAAGGACGATCTCGCGTACGCCCTGGCCGCAACGGAGATCCGGATCCTGGCGCCGATTCCAGGCAAGCAGGCGGTCGGGGTCGAGGTCCCGAACGCGCGCCGGCGGATTGTTCACCTCGGCGACGTGTTCCAGGAGCCGCCGGCTGACTGGTCGCCCTTGACGGTCTGGCTCGGCAAGGACATCGCGGGGCGGGCGATTGGCGCCGACCTCGCGAAGATGCCCCACCTACTCGTGGCGGGCACGACCGGCGCGGGCAAGTCGGCGTGCGTCAACGCGATGCTGTGCAGCGTTTTATTGCGCGCGACGCCGCACGAGGTTCGGCTTGTCTTGGTCGACCCCAAGCAGGTCGAGCTCAACCACTACGACAGCATTCCGCACCTTCTGACGCCCGTGATCACCAGCCCTCGCATGGCGGCCAACGCTCTCCAGAACCTCGTGAAGGAGATGGAGCAGCGGTACGGGATCATGTCGCTCGCGCGGACGCGGTCGCTGCCTGAATTGAATCGGGCGCGCGAACGGCGAGGGGAGCCGCCGCTGCCGTACATCCTGTGCGTGATCGACGAGCTAGCGGACCTGATGATGGTCGCGCCGGCCGATGTCGAGGACTCGATTATCCGGCTCGCGCAGAAGGCTCGAGCGGTCGGCATTCACATGGTTTTGGCGACGCAGTCGCCGCGGGTGGACGTGATCACGGGCATGATCAAGGCGAACGTGCCCTCGCGGATCGCGTTCGCGGTCTCGTCGCAGACAGACTCGCGGGTAATTCTCGACCACAACGGCGCGGAGTCGCTGCTCGGGCAGGGCGACATGCTGTTCTCGCCGGTCGGGTCGAGCAAGCTCCAGCGAATCCAGGGCGCCTATATCGACGAGGAGCAGATCGCGGAGCTCACCGACGCATGGCGGCGGCAGGGCGAGCCGGAGTTCCACGACGAACTGCTCGAGGAGGTCGAGTCCTCCGATTCGGGCGACGGATCCGGCGAATCCGAGTTCAGCCCCGACGAGGACCCCCTGCTCGAGGAGGCGATCGCGCTGGTGGCGCAGATGGGCACCGCCTCGACGTCGATGCTCCAGCGCCGGCTGCGCCTCGGCTATACGCGCGCCGGGCGGCTGATCGACATGCTCGAACGCCGCGGGATCATCTCCGGTTACGAGGGATCCAAACCGCGGCAGGTGCTGATCGCTGAGGCCGACGTACCTCGAATCCTGGCCCATCTCGCCGAAGCCGAGGCCCCGGCCATGCCGCCACCGGTCCACGTACCCGACGACGCCGACGAAGAGCAGTAGTTCCTTGCGCGGCCAGCGCGAGCGGGGGAAAAGTCCTGCTGTCGACGCGCCATCCGCCGCTAGCCTTCGGAGGCGGATGGCCGATATCGGCACCACATTGAGAGAGGCGCGGATCCGCGCGCGGATCGATATAAGCGAGGTGGAGGCGGGGACCAAGATTCGCGCCAAGTACCTGCGCGCGATCGAGAACGAGGAGTGGGACCTGCTCCCCGGGCCGGTGTACGTGAAGAGCTTCCTGCGCACGTACGGCGATTTCCTCGGGGTCGACAGCCGGGGGCTGGTCGACGAGTACAAGCGCCGCTACGAGCGTCCGGCCGACCAGGACCTGCGCCCGATCGGCGCCCGGGGCCGCGAGCGCGAGCGCAGGCGCCGGCGACCGCGGCTGGGGCCGGTGGCGGCGGTCGTGCTCGTACTGGCCGCCGTGGTCGCGGCGCTGTTCGTCGTCGGCAGCCTCGGGGGGAACAGCGCTTCGACGACGACGCCGCCGCCCGCGACCGCCGCTTCGCAGTCGACGTCGTCGACGACCGGGCACACCAACACGACTCACCAACACCACCACAAGCCTGCTCCGCCCAAGCCGACCACCGTGACGCTGAAGCTCGTGCCCACCAGCTCGATCTACGTGTGCGTGGAGGACGGTGCGGGGAAGAAGCTTATCCCCGGGGTGATCTTCGCCGTCGGCCAGACGATCCCGACCGAGACGGCGAGCAAGCTGATGGTGACGCTCGGCAACCCCTCGGTGCAGATGAAGGTCAACGGGAAGACCGTACCGGTCGCGAACTCGTCGCCGATCGGCTACGAGCTGACGCCCGGGAAGACGACCCCGCTGGCGGCGGGCCGGCTGCCGACCTGCGCATGAGCGACGCTCCCCGAGCCGGGATCCTCGTCACCGGCACCGAGGTCCTGACCGGCATCATCTCCGACCGGAACGGGCCATGGCTGTCTGAGCGCTTGGTCGAGACCGGCGTCGACGCGGCGATGATCCAGGTCGTCGGCGACCGTCGCGACGACCTGATGGCGGCGCTCCGGTTCATGGCCGATCAGGGAATGGCGCTGATCGTGACTTCCGGAGGCCTCGGCCCGACCGCCGACGATCTGACCGCCGAGGTCGTTGGCGAGTTCGCCGGTCGCGAGATGGTGCTGGACGACGCCCTCGAGGAGCGGATCGCCGAGATCCTGCGACCTCTCATGGGGCGATGGCCCGGACTGGATCCCGAGGCTGTGCGCGAGGCTAACCGCAAGCAGGCGGTCGTGCCGCGGGGGGCCACCGTTCTCGACCCGGTCGGAACGGCGCCGGGCCTGGTCGTGCCGCCGGCTTCCGGGTCCGGGCCCACGGTCGTCGTGCTTCCGGGGCCGCCGCGCGAACTCCACGAGATGTGGGAGATGGCGCGTTCGACCGACGCGTTCCGGGCGGCGATCGCCGGCGCCAGGACGTACCGGCGGGGGATCGTGCGCCTGTACGGTCTGCCCGAGTCCGAGATCGCGAACACGTTGCGCGCGGCCGAGGACGCCGGCGTGCCGCTCGAGCCGCTCGAGATCACGACCTGCCTGCGCCGCGGCGAGATCGAGGTCGCGACTCGCTACGAGGCGGCGGATGATTTGGCGTATGAGGCGCTGGTCGAGTTTCTGTCGCAGCGCCATGGCTTGCAGTTGTTCTCGCGCGACGGATCGACGGTCGACCAGCAGGTGGCGTCGCTGCTCTCCGGCCGGATGATCGCGGTCGCCGAATCGTGCACGGGCGGCCTGATGTCGGCGCGCCTGACCGAGCTGCCGGGCTCCTCTGACTACTTCGCGGGGGGTCTCGTCGTGTACTCGAACGAGGCCAAGGCTTCGCTCGCCGGCGTCGATCCGAACCTGATCGTGCGCTTCGGCGCGGTGTCGAATGAGGTCGCGGAAGCGCTGGCCTCCGGCGCCGTGGACCGGTTGGACGCCGATGTCGGCGTCGGGATCACCGGCATCGCGGGCCCTGGCGGCGGCACCGCGGACAAGCCCGTCGGTACGGTCTGCTTCTCGGTGTGCCTGCGAGACGGCGCGCGGATCACGCGGCGCACGCTGCTGCCCGGGAACCGGTCGGACATCCGCGACCGCTCGACCACGGTCGCGATGCACCTGGTGCGACGACTGCTCGTCGAAGCGGGGACGGCGGGGTCTGAGGCCGGCGTGCGGGCCGAGAGGGCGTGAGCGAGGCGGGCGGAACCGCCCGGCTGTTCGTCGCACTCGAGCTGCCCGCGGACGCGCGCGAAGCGTTGGTTGGGTGGCGGGCGGGCGTCGTCTCGGAGGTTTCCGGGCTTCGTCCGGTAAGGCCTGAGGATCTTCACGCGACCCTGTGCTTTCTCGGTTCGCGCCCGCTCGGCGACGTCGATGCGATCTCCGCCGCCTGCGGCGTCGTCGCGGGCGAGCCCGTCGTGGACTCCGCGTTCGGCGAGGGCCTGTGGTTGCCGGCGCGGCGGCCCCGGGTGCTGGCGGTGGGGTTGCGCGATGATGACGGTGTGCTTGCGGGGGTCCAGTCGGCGTTGTCGCGCGCGCTGGTAGCGGGGGGTTGGTACGCGCCGGAGTCGCGGCCGTTCCTGGCTCACGTCACGGTGGCGCGGGTCGGGCGCGACGCGCGGGTGCGTGCGGTTGAGTTGCCGGCGCCACCGTCGTTTGCGGTGCGCTGCTCGGTCGTCACGTTGTATCGGTCGCGGCTCGGGTCGGGGGGCGCGCGGTACGAGCCGCTTGCGTCCGTTTCGCTCGGGTCGGCGCTGGGCGCGGCGGACCCGATGTCGGTGGTGCGGCGGTTCTATGCCGTGCAGGCTCGCGTGTACGCCGGCTCTGTGCCCGTGGACTCGATTCGGGACCTTCTGGATGGGGAGGTCGTGTGGCACGTGCCCGGGGCGAGCGCGATCGCCGGCGAGCATCGCGGCGTCGAGGCGGTGCTCGAATACTTCGACGCCCGCCGGCGGATGACCGATTCCACGTTTCGCGTCGCCGGCCATGGCATGGCGATGATCGCCGGCCGCGTAGTGCAGCTCGCCGGCGGGCGGGCGCTGCGTGACGGCCGGGAGGTCTCGTGGGAGACCGTCGGCGTGTTCCGCGTGGCTGACGGGCGCATCGCGGAGTGCTGGCTGGTTCCGTTCGACCAGGCGGTATTCGACTCGATCTGGTCGTAGGCATCGGTCTGGGGGTGGGCGTCGGTCTGGGGTGGGCGTCGGTCTGGGGGTGGGCGTCGGTCTCGGGGTGGGTGTTGATCTGGAGGTGGGCGTCGATCGGGGGGTGGCGTCGATCTGGGGGTAAGCGCGGCTCGCGTCGCATCCGGCTATCGTCGACCGATGCGAGTCGTCGTCACCGGCGCCACCGGCACCATAGGCCGCGCCGTCGTGAGCGCCCTGCTGGCGCGAGAGGAGGACGTCGTCGTGCTCTCGCGCAGCGAGGAGCGTGCGCGCGAGGCGTTCCGGGACCGGGTCGAGGCGTACGCCTGGCCTCGGCCGACCGACGGACCCCCGCCCGAGGCCGCGCTCGCCGGCGCGGATGCGGTCGTGCACCTGCTCGGCGAGCAGATCGCGCAGCGGTGGACGGACGAGTCCAAGGAGGCCATCCGCGAGTCCCGCGTCGCGTCGACGCGGTCTCTCGTGGAGGGACTGGTGGCGCTTCCGGCCGGGGACCGTCCGCGCACGCTCGTCTCTCAGTCCGCCGTCGGCTTCTACGGCCCGCGCGGCGACGAAAAGCTCGAAGAGGACGCGCCCGCCGGCCGCGACTTCCTTGCCGGGGTCGTCGTCGACTGGGAGCACGAGGCGCTCGCCGCCGCCTCGTCGGGCGTCCGGGTTGTGGTCACTCGCACCGGCGTGGTCCTGTCTTCCTCGGGTGGGGCGCTCGCCAAGATGCTCCCGTTCTTCCGCCTCGGGATCGGCGGGCCTGTCGCCGGCGGCCGCCAGTACGTCCCGTGGGTGCACCTCGACGACGTCGTGGGCGCCATGCTCTTCTGCGCCGGCAGGCCCGAGGCGACCGGCCCGGTGAACCTGACCGCGCCGGGTCCCGTGACCAACAAGGAGCTCTCGAAGGTCCTCGGTCGCGTGCTGAAGCGGCCGGCGTTCCTGCCGGTGCCGGGGCTCGCGGTCAAGGCCCTCTACGGCGAGATGGCGGAGATCGTGATCACGGGCCAGCGCGCGGTGCCGGAGGTCCTGGAGAAGCTCGGTTACGGCTTCCGCCACCCGGACCTCGAGGCCGCGCTCCGAGACGTGCTCGGGCGCGCCTAGCCGTTCCGAACAGCCCGTCCTGCGCCGGCGACGTTCGCGTGGTCGCCGGCAACCCGCTCTCGGGCCGGCGACGTCGGCGTGGGCGCCGGCAACCCGTCTTGGGCCGGCGACGTCGGCGTGGGGGCGCCGGCAACCCGTCTTGGGCCGGGGACGTCGGAGTGGGCGCCGGCAACCCGCTCTCGCGACCTGCATGATCTGACAATTCAGCCGAGACCGGGCGACCGTGTCAGATCACGCATGTGGCACATGCACTGTCTGCCACGGTCGGTGCTCTTTCACTCCGGTGGCAGGTCATGCAGGTCCTGTGCTCCGGGCGACGCACCAAGCCCGTCCAGCGCGGACCACGCTTACCGCACATGCTCCGCCTAGGGCTACCTATCCCCGCAGCCTGGCCCCACACTTCACGCCGGCGACGCCACGGCGGCCTGCATGACGCGTCACCGGAGCGACTCCGGCGGGACCGTGCCGAACTAGGCATGTGGGGCATGCGTTCTACGTCACGGTCGAGCCGAACCTCCGCGATTGTCGTACTACGCATGCTCACGCCCCGCTGCTGACGCCAATCCCCCGGGAGGCGAACCGGCTCGTCACCGGGCCCCCGGTGCCGCCCTTCATGGTCTCGGCTCCACTTCGGGCGCCGGCCACGCTTCCTCAGCCACCGCCGTTCCCGGCACCGGCCGCCCCGCCACAAGCCCACTACAACCCGCGCGCCAGCCTCAGCCGCCGCCGCGCCTCAGCCGCCGCCGCGGCCGCCGGCTAGGTTCCCTCAGGTGCCGCCGTTCCCGGCGCCGGCCACCCCGCCAGGAGCCCGCCGAGACCCGCCGACCCGCCGCCATCCGACCCTCGCCGCACAATTGGCCCGAAGTTGTTTGTGTTCTGAGACGAACGCGCCTTGTTCCGTTTCAGGTAGCGGCTCTAGCGTGCCGGTTCCGTCCGCCACCCCGCCTACCGTGGTGAACCAAAGCATGAGACAAGGAGCCGAACGGAGATGAGCGAGCAAGACAAGGCCGGCCTGAAGCCGGGGGCCACGTCGGACCCGAAGGCGGATGCCAAGCGACAGGCCGCGCTTCAGGGCGCTCTGACGCAGATCGAGCGGCAGTTCGGCAAGGGCACCGTCATGCGCATGGGCGACCCGGGCGCGCGCGTGGCGGTCGATGCGATCCCGACCGGCGCCTTGCCGCTGGACCTGGCGCTTGGTATCGGTGGCGTCCCGCGCGGGCGGATTATCGAGATCTTCGGCCCGGAGTCGTCCGGTAAGACCACGCTCGTCTACCACATCCTCGCCGAGGCCCAGAAGCTCGGTGGCGTGTGCGCGTTCATCGATGCCGAGCACGCGATGGACCCGCTGTACGCCCAGCAGATCGGCGTCGACATCGACGAGCTGCTGGTCTCCCAGCCCGACTATGGCGAACAGGCGCTCGAGATCGTCGACATGCTGATCCGGTCGGGAGCCGTCGACGTGATCTCAATCGACTCGGTCGCTGCGCTCACCCCGCGCGCCGAGCTGGAAGGTCAGATGGGGGATCAGAGCGTCGGCGTGCAGGCGCGCATGATGTCGCAGGCGATGCGCAAGATCACCGGCGGCCTCAACCGCACGCAGACGCTGTGTGTGTTCACGAACCAGATCCGGGAGAAGGTGGGCGTGATGTTCGGCTCGCCCGAGACCCAGCCCGGCGGTCGTGCGCTGAAGTTCTATTCCTCCCAGCGGTTGGACATCCGCCGCATCGAGACGATCAAGGACGGCACCGAGGCGGTCGGCAACCGTGTCCGGGTGAAGGTCGTCAAGAACAAGGTGGCTGCGCCGTTCAAGCAGGCCGAGTTCGACATCGAGTTCGGCAAGGGCATCTCGACCTCCGGATGCCTGCTCGACCACGGCATCGAGCACAACATCGTCACGAAGTCGGGCTCGTTCTTCTCGTATGGCGATGAGCGGCTCGGTCAGGGGCGCGGCAACGCCAAGGCGTTCCTCGACGAGCATCCCGACGTGGCCAAGGAGATCGAATCGAAGATCTATGCGGCGCTCGGGATCAACCGCGACCTGGTCAAGACGATCGAGCGTGAAGGGCCGCCGCTCCAAGCCGTGGGCGCGGAGGCGGACGCTGAAGGGCGAGCCGCGTAGGGCGTGGTCGACGCCGACACCGGTCTCGAGCGGCCGCTCAATGCCGACGTGCGACCGCTTCACACCGACAACAGGTCTCCGAACGCCGACACTGGTCTCGAACGGGCGCTCGCGATTGCGTACCGCTATTTGAACGCCCGGGAGCGCACCCAGGCGGAGATGCGGGACCATCTCCTCGGCAAGCGCATCGATCCGCGCGACGTCGAGCGGTCGGTCCAGGCGCTCGCCGACCAAGGGCTCCTGGACGACGCTCGTTTCGCACGGCTGTTCGTCCAAGATAAGCGTGAGCTGGCCGGGTGGGGCGCCGACCGAATCAGGCAGGCTCTGCTCGCCCGCGGCGTCGATCGTGACGTGGTCACCGACGCGCTCGCCGAGCACGAGCAGCGTACGGACGGCGGCGAGATCGATCGCGCGATCGGGCTACTGCGGCGGCGGTTTCCGTCGCCGGCAGGAGATCGCCGGGAGCGTGAGCGCGCGCTCGGGGTGCTGTTGCGGAAGGGCTACGACACGGATCTTGCGCTCGAGGCGATCACCGCTCACATGCGCGAACCAGACCCGGGCTAGCCACCAAATCCTCGCAATCACACGGGGAGCGTTCCGACCTTCGGGGCCCGCCGCTGACGGGCGCGCCTGACCGCCGCGATGCGTCGTTGCGCGCGAGGTCCGCCGGTACTACGATCCTGTTAGCGAACGAAGGGCCCACGGGCCACAAAGAACACCAGCAAATTCCGTATATCTTGGATTCCGGACTTAGTGTTGACGGCAAATACCATCGGGCCTCCTGGTCCATTTAGACAAGACCCAGAACCCGCCAGGTAGCCGCCTTCTGAAGGCAGGCGCTAGTCGCCACACCGGCATCCGTTCGTGCAGCCACGCGCGGGCCGATCGGTCGCTCCAAAAATCAAAGCTTTGAAGTAGGTCCGGCAATGCGCCGGAACCGCACGGAGAGGAACGACCATGGAAATCATCGGGGCCGCAGCGCTGATCGCGGTGGGAATCGTGGTTGCGGCCATCATCTACGGTCGGATGCACGGCACCCGGACGGTTGCCGTGGCCGGCCCGACCCCGAGCGTGCCTGTCATCGAAACGGTGCCCGCTAACACGCGGCGCCCCGACGCCCAATTGCTCGAGCGCACCGAGGCGGTCACACGCCGTGAGGAGGCGATCTCGCAGAAGGAGTCCGAGCTGGATAAGCAGCGCGCAGCGCTCAGCGAATCTCGTCAGGAGCTCGAGCGATCACTGGAGCAGGTCTCGGGCCTGTCCGCCGGCCGCGCCAAGCAGCTGCTCCTCAAGGAGGTGGAGGAGCAGGCGAAGCACGACGCGGCTCGTCGTATACGTCAGATTGAGGAGGAGACCAAGCGCGAGGCTGAGCGTCGGGTTCGGAACATCCTGTCGGTGTGCATGCAGCGGCTCGCGGCGGGGCACGCGGCGGAAACCACCGTGTCGGTCGTACAGCTCTCGGCCGACGACATGAAGGGCCGGATTATCGGTCGCGAGGGTCGCAACATCCGCGCGCTGGAGAATCTCACCGGCGTCGACTTCATCATCGATGACACCCCCGGCGCGGTCGTCCTGTCCGGCTTCGACGGCGTGCGGCGCGAGATCGCGCGCCTCACCCTGGAGAAGCTTCTCCAGGACGGCCGGATCCATCCGGCGCGGATCGAGGAGATGTATTACCAAGCGAAGTCCGAGCTCGAAGATCACATCGTCGCGATGGGGGAGGAGGCGGTGTTCGACGCCGGCGTTCAGGGCGTCCACCCCGAGCTGATCAAGCTGCTCGGGCGGCTCCGGTTCCGGACGAGCTACGGCCAGAACGTGCTTGCGCACTCGATCGAGGTGTCGCGCCTGGCGGCGATGATGGCCGAGGAGCTGGGAGCGGGCCCGCGGACCGCTCGGCGCGCCGCGTTGCTGCACGACATCGGCAAGGCCGTGACGCACGAGGTCGAGGGACCGCATGCCCTGGTCGGAGGCGAGCTCGCGCGCAAGTACGGCGAGTCCGAAGCGGTGGCGCACGCGATGGAGGCACACCACAACGAGGTTGAGCCACAGACGATCGAGGCGGTGATCGTCCAGGCCGCCGATGCGCTGTCAGGCGCGCGCCCCGGTGCCCGCGGAGAGTCGCTCGAGCAATACGTCAAGCGCCTGCGAGATCTCGAGCAGATCGCCACCCGCCATAAGGGGGTGGATAAGGTCTACGCGATGCAGGCCGGTCGCGAGATTCGCGTGATGGTCGCACCCGGCGCGATCGACGACGACGCCGCGACCCTGCTCTCTTATGAGATCGCGCGGGAGATAGAGAAAGAGCTCGAGTACCCCGGCCAGATCAAGGTGACGGTGATCCGGGAGTCCCGTGCGGTCGAATACGCGCGCTGATACTCCCCACTCGGCCGCGACACATACGCCGCTCGCTCGCCCGCAAGGCTCACGCCGCTCGCGCTGGCGTGCGCGTGAACGTACGGGCGGAAATACTGCAGATGGGATATGCGGGTTAGCGCGGGTCGTACTGGCGGGAGGTTGGCGGCTTTGACCCGCAAGTCGCCGAGAAACGGACCCTCGAATGAATCGACGGTTGTTGCGCGTCGGTGCGTGCAAGCGCCTAGCCGTAGTTCTGTCTGTCTCGCTGGCAACCTGCGCGGTCGCGGCCACGAGCGCGTCCGCTGCGCTCACGTCCCACCGTCAGCTGTTGCATCTGCGCTCCAACACGAACTCGAGTAGCAACTGGTTCGGCTACAACCAGGGAACGCTCGAGCAAGGAAGCAAGCTGTTCAACTCGATCACGGGGGACTGGACAGTCCCGACGGCAACCCAGCACACCGACGGTCAGGCCGAAGACTCATCCGATTGGATCGGGATCGGCGGCGGTTGCATCGACGCCGGTTGCACGGCGACCGACTCGACGTTGATCCAGACCGGAACCGAGCAGGACGTCGACTCGACCGGGGCTGCGTCGTACTCGGCGTGGTGGGAGCTGGTGCCGCTCCGTCGCTGACAATCAGCAACATTACGGTCGAGCCGGGTGACCACATGCACGCATCGATCTCCGAGGGCGTACCCGACTCTGACGTATGGACGATCACTCTTCAGGACGTGACTCGTGGCGAGTCGTTCACTCAGACAGCGGCTTACCCATCCATGCACGCCACCGCTGAGTGGATCGAGGAGACCCCGCTCGAGATCGGCACCGATGCTGGTTTCGCGTCACTGCCGAACGTGACTAACCCGGCGTTCACGTCGGCCACGACCACGGCGGGCCGGCCTCAAAGCCTCAGAGGAGCTCGACCTCACGGACTCCAATGGCAACGTCATTGGTGCCCCGTCGGCGCCGAACTCGACCGGTGACGGGTTCGACGACTGCGCCTGGGCTGCCGAGCGCGGTTAGCTCGAAGCTGACGCACGACTGCTGATCAGGGCCCATCGCGCGTCCGCGCGGTGGGCCTTGTCCGTTCGCCCACCGGCGCTCGCCCTTGACACGCCCACCGGCGCTCGCCGTTGGCCGCATTTCGCGCGTCGGGCTCAGTGGTGGTGATGATGGTGCAGGAACACCGAGTGCATGGTCCAGGCGGCGAACTCGGGGATCAGCACCACGGCAAGCACGAGTCCGCCGACCATCGCGCCGCCCAGCGCGATCCACCTACCCGCAGCCCCGGCAGTACCCAGGGCCCGCTCCGTCTCGCTACGGCGGCCGACCCCGAGTGTCCTCGCCACGGCCGGCAGGTGACCGAGCACGTGCAGGCTCATGAACACGACCCAGACGATGAATGTCACCTTGTGCAAAAGGAGCATCGGGTTTCGATCTGTCGGGCCGACGATCAGCAGGCCGATGCCGGTGACGAACACCCCGACGGTCGAGAGCACCACGATCGGCGCCATCAGGCGCAGGGCGATCTCGGGCGGTCCCTTGCGCCGGTATTCGGCGTTGCGGGTGTAGTAGCGGAAGAACCTGTAACCGGTACTCGCCATCTTGAGCGCCACCGGTCCGATCAGCAGCAGCCCGACGAACAGGTGCAGCCAGATGAACTGGCCCAACTGCGGAATCGTGAAGCCGATAACTGCCAGCAGCACGATCAGGATCAGGCCTGTGACCGTGGTCAGCTGCTCGTTGCCGTCCGGGCCGCCACCCGTGAGGGCGTCCGAATGCCGCAGACGCGTTAAGCCCGCGCGGGGCGCCATGCGCTCGCGCTCGCGCCGCGCGATCATGACATCGTCGCTGGTCCCCATCGAGACTAATAATCGGCACGCGATCGAAGTTTTGCGTGAGCTGTCGATGAGAAACCTCTTGTCCACAACAAACTGCAAACGGACCCGGCCTTATCATCAGCCGATGCTTTACGCCGGAGCCGGGGGTTATTTGGCGTGCCCGGACTAATCCTCGTTATCGAAGACGAGCCCGGGATCGTCGACTTCCTCGAGCGCGGACTTCGCGCGCAAGGGTTTGACGTCGCCTCGACGACCGATGGCGTCACCGGGGCGGCGACGGCAATCAACGAGGACGTCGATGTCGTCGTGCTCGATCTGATGCTCCCGGGCCGCAGCGGGCTCGATGTGCTCGCGGCCTTGCAGGACGCCAAGCCGGGACTGCCGGTGATCGTGCTCACCGCACTCGGCGAAGTCGAGCACCGGGTCGCCGGGCTCGACGCGGGTGCGGTCGACTACCTCACCAAGCCATTCTCGCTCACTGAGCTCGCGGCGCGGATCCGTGCCCAGCTGCGTGCCGCCGCCCACTCACCACGTACCACGCTGAGCGCGGGCGACATCGAAGTGAATCTGCTCACGCGCGAGGTCCGCCGCGGCGGCGAGCTCGTGCGACTTTCGACGACGGAGTTCGAGCTGTTGGCATACCTCATGCACAACCGTGGTCACGTCCTGTCCAGGGAACAGATCCTGCGCGCGGTTTGGGGCTACGAATACGACCCAGGCACGAACGTCGTCGACGTCTACATCGGATACCTCCGCCGGAAGCTTCGCCGACAGGGCACGAATCCGCCGATCGTCACTGTCCGCTCGGTCGGCTACCGGCTCGAAGCGAGCGCGTAGAGCCCGGTCCGGGACGATACTGTCGCTGTGCGCGCGCGACTGCATTCGGTGCTTCCGGCCGGACTTCGGTGGCGGTTGACGGCATGGGTGGCCGGCGTGATGGTCGTCTCGGCCGCGGTCGTATTCCTGGTCGTCTATCAGGACACCGGCGTGCAGCTGCGAAGTCAGATCGATCGGGACATCAAGGGCGACACGACGCAGCTCCTGCAGTCGTTGCACTCGTTTGGCGGCACCGACCAGGAGCGGTTCGCCGGCGCCGCGACGAGTTACGTGCGCGCGCAGCCGTACACCGCCACCTCGACCGTGCTGTTCGTCCTGATGCCGGGCGGCCAGACGGCGAGCAATCACCCGGAGCTGTTCGGCGGCGGTACCCCCGACGAGGGCGAGAGCAAGGCCGAGCAGCAGATCGAGAACCAAGAGGGCAGACACCTGCGCATCCCGCACTTCGGCTACTCGACGGCGCGGGTGCCGGACATCGGGAAGATGCGGATCTACGAGCGAGCGGCGGTCGTCGGCGCGGTCCCGATCGTGGCGGGTGCGGCGGAGCCGCTGGCAGTGGTGGACCGCGCACAGAACGGGGTGGCTCGCGCATTCGTTCTCGCCGGCGCCGTGGTGCTGTTGCTCGCGCTCGTGGCGTCGTACCTCGCGGGCGCTCGAGTGTCCGCGCCGCTGCGGCGGATGGCGCAGGTCGCCGCCCGCGTCGATGCCGGCGATCTGGGCCCGCGGATGGAGATCTCGACCACACGAGGCGGCGAGGTTCGCGTCCTGGCCGAGGCGTTCAACCGGATGCTCGACCGTCTCTCCGAGGCCTTCGCCAGCCAGCGCGCGTTCGTCGCCGACGCATCGCACGAGCTGCGCACGCCGCTCACGATCATCCGCGGTCAGTTGGAGGTGCTAGCCGCCCAGCAGGACCCGCCGAGCGCGGAGCTAGAGCGCGTCGAAGGCCTGGTGCTGGCCGAGATCACGCGGGTCTCGAGGCTCGTCGACGATCTGCTGGTGCTCACCCAGGCCGAGCGGACTGACTTCTTGCGTGCGGAGGACATCGACCTACGCCCGTTCGTCACGGACATCTGGGACGGCATGAGCTTGACTGCGGATCGCAAATTCGAGCTCGGGACGGTCGCCGGCGGCTCCCTGCACGCCGACCCGGATCGGCTCGCTCAGGCGCTGCGGAACCTCGCCCGCAATGCGATCGAGCACACCGATGAGCACGACGGCCTCGTGCGTCTCGACGTCACCCGGCTCGCGCCGGATTCCATCCGCTTCGTGGTTGTCGACGATGGTCCCGGGATACCACCGAGCGAGCGCGAGCGCGTGTTCGAGCGGTTCCACCGGACCGACGGAGGTCGGACGCGCTCGACGAGCGGCGGTGCCGGTCTCGGACTGGCGATCGTGCGTGCGATCGCCGAAGCCCACAAGGGCACGGTCCGCGTGGAGGAGTCGGAAAACGGACACGGGGCCGCGATTGAGCTGGTGTTGCCCGGGTTCCGGCCGAGCTGAGATCGTCAGCGGTTCGCTCGTGAAGACGTCCGACCCGAACGTTGCCGGAACGGTGGCGGCCGCCGGGGCCGGGGACGCTGCATGAGACCCGAGGGCGTTTCTTAGACTGACCCAAATGACGGTCGCGCTAAGCCTGCTCGAGGATGTCCGATGGCGAGGACGGTCCGTCGTCGGCGATCGTCCACGGGCCCTGCTGGCAGCGCTGGCCACCGGCGCCGGGCGCCCGGTTCGAGGCGAGGAGCTCATCGAGCTCGTGTGGGGCGACGATCCGCCCGCCAACGCGACGAAGAGCCTCCAGGTGCTGGTATCGCGCACCCGCAGCGCCTGCGGGCCGGATGCGATTGTCCGTGACGGCATCGGCTACCGCCTAGGCGTCGCGCCGCGCGAGGTCGACAGTCTCCGGCTGGCGGCGCTCGTGCGCGAGGCGGCAACCGTGCTGGACCAGGATGCGGCTGTGGCTGCCGCTCTGGCCGACGAGGCGATGGCGTTGGCCAACGGCGGTCTGCCGGTCATGCCCGATCACGACGGCGGACCGTTGTACGAGATCCGCCGTTCGGCGGCCGCCGACCTCGCGTCCGCCGGCGTGATCCTGGCGCGGGCCCGTAGCCGAACCGGCGCGCACGCGGACGCCTTGCCTGCGCTCGAGGCGGCGCACGCGGAACGCCCCGACGATGAGTCGTTGCTGGCGGATCTCCTGCGCAGTGAGGCCGTCGTCCGCGGGCCAGCGGCCGCGCTCGAGCGTTTCGAGCGCTACCGGAGGGAGGTGCGGGAACGGCTCGGCGCGAACCCTGGCGAAGAGCTACAGCGGACGCATCGGCACCTGCTGGCGCTCGACCAGCCGGTGCGCAGCGGCGTGCGGTACGACGCGAGCACGCTCGTCGGACGCGAGCGCGACCTCGAACGGTTGCGCGCGCTGATGGCCGGCTCACGGGTGGTGTCGATCGTGGGTCCGGGCGGAATCGGCAAGACGCGGCTGGCCCACGTACTCGCGCGCGATTCCGTGATGCCCATCGTGCACGTGGCCGAGCTGGTGGGTGTCACCTCGGCCGAGGACGTGGTGGGGGAGGTCGGATCGGCGCTCGGCGTTCGCGACTCGATCAGCGGCCGTCGCGTCCTGACCGCGGAGCAGCGCGCCGACGTTCGCTCTCGGATCGCCCAGCGTCTTGCTCAGTCACCAAGCCTGCTGGTGCTCGACAACTGCGAGCACCTGATCGGGGCAGTGGCCGAGCTGGTGGCGTTCCTCGTCTCGACGACGGCCGAATTGCGGGTGCTTACGACGAGCCGAGCGCCGCTGGCCATCGCGGCGGAGCGCGTCTACCTGCTCGGGCAGCTCGACGTCGCGCACGCCGCTCAACTGTTCTGCGAACGGGCGTTGGCGGCGCGCCCGACCGCCCACCTGGACGGCGGCGTCGTGGCCAGCATCGTCACTCGGCTCGATGGCCTCCCACTGGCCATCGAGCTCGCGGCCGCCAAGGTTCGGGCCATGGCCGTGGAGGAGATCGACCGGCGCCTGGAAAACCGATTCGCGCTGCTGCGCGGAGGAGATCGCAGCGCACCCGACCGCCACCAGACGCTGCTCGCGGTCATCGACTGGTCGTGGAACCTGCTCGACGCCGACGAACGACGCGCGCTGCGGCGGCTCGCCCTGTTCCACGATGGGTTCACGCTCGAGGCCGCGCGGGCGGTGCTGGGCGACGACGCGGTGGATGGGGTCCCGGGTCTCGTGGACCAATCGCTCTTGAGCGTTCGCGAGACGCGCGCCGGCGTTCGGTATCGAATGCTCGAGACCGTGCGCGAGTTCGGCCGGATGCAGCTCATCGACGCCGGCGAGGACCGCGAGGCGCGCGACCGCCAGCGGCAATGGGCGATCGCCCACGCCCGCCGGAACGGCGCGCGCCTGCCGGGCGTGGAGCAGCTCGAGGCGATCGACGCGCTGAGCTTTGAGGAGATCAATCTGGCCGACGAGCTGCGCGGCGCGATTCGCGACGGCGATGCCGGCGCTCTCGTCCAGCTGCTTGCGGGCCTCGGGATATTCTGGGCAATGCGGGGGGAACACGGCCGTCTGATCGTCCTGACCGAGCCCGTCGCGCTGGCGGTGCGCGACTGGAGCCCACCACCGGAACTCGAAGATGTCACCCGCGCCGCGATGACCGTGTTGCTGAGCAACGCGATGGTCGCCGGCGAAGAGCGAGTCGGTCCGATCCGAGCGATATTGCAGCGGCTGGGCTTTGACGCCGGCGGCGATCCCCGTCTCCGCGGGTCGACCAAAGTAATGTCCGCCTTCGACCCGGCTGATCCCGATGCGTTCCGGCGCCGGCTGGAGGCGCTCGCGGACGAGCCCGACCGGCACACGGCGTTGCCCGCGTGTCAATGGCTGAGCTACGCGCGCGAGAACACCGGGGATCCGGCTGGAGCCGTCAAGGCCGCCGAGCGAGCTTTGACTTTGGTAAGCGGCGACGACGGACCGTGGCAGGCGGCGATGCTGCATAACCAGCTTGCCCAGCTGAGAATGCAACTGGGCGACCATGCCCAGGCGAGCGAGCATGCCCGCGCGGCTCTTTCGGTCATGCAGCGGCTCGGGGCCAGCGACGACGAGGTCCAGCTGAGGGCCTTGCTCGGCTTGTGCGCGCTGGTCGACGGGCGGATCGACGACGCCGAGCGGGAGCTCGAGCGCATCGACCAGCTCGACGAGCGCGAGGCGATCTTCGGTGGGGCAGCGGTCCGGCAGATCGGTCGCGCCGAGCTGGCCCTGGCCCGCGGTGATGTCGCGACCGGACTGGGCATCTACCGCGAGTGCGCGGCGCGGATGCGCGAGCTCGGGTTTCCGGGGATCCCCCGAACCGGACTGGAGCCGTGGGCCTTGTTCGGCGATTCGACCGCGTTAACGGCGCACGCCTATCTGGCAACGGGCGACGATGTGGCGCACGGGCGGGAACTGTTTCGCAGAACCCACGAGCACGGCCTCAAGGTCTTCGACCGAGCGAACGTGCACCTCGATTACCCGGTCGCCGGGCAGGTGCTGTTCGCGCTGGGGGTGTGGAGTCTGCTGCGCCGTACGGCGACGGTCGACGACGCCGTGCGGCTGCTCGCGCTGGCCGACCGGTTCGCCTACAACCGCACGATCCCGACGATGGCGTGGGATCGGATTGCCCCGCGCGCCGAGGAGGCTGCTCCCGGCCGGGTCGGCGAGCTTCAGGCCGAATACGACGACAGCAACCCGCCGGACCTCTTGGAGGAGGCCCAGCGGGTCGTCGAGCGACTCGCGAGCTAGCGAGCCGCGCGGCTAGAGGTGTCGCTTATAGCTCCGGACCGAGAGTGGCGCGAAGATCGCGATCACCACCAGCCCGGCCAGCAACGTCACGCCCACCTGGCCGGTGACCGCGGCGTGGTTTGCGAGGTCGCGGGTGGCCGACACCAGGTGCGACACCGGGTTGATGTTCACGAACGTGGCGAGGGGCCCCGGCAGCGTGCGAACCGGAACGAACGCGTTCGAGAGGAACGTCAGCGGGAACAGGATCATCATCGAGAATCCCTGGACGCTCTGGGCGCTGCGGGCGATCGTGCCAATCCAGGTGAAGATCCAGGCGATCGCCCAGCCGGTGAACACCGCCAGCACGATCGCCCCCAGCACGCCGGGCAGGCCGCCGCCGGGGCGGTATCCGATAATCAGGCCCATGACGAAGGTCAGACTGGCTGCGATCAGGTAGCGGAGGAGGTCAGCGACCATCGGGCCCGCGAGTGGGGCGATCCGGGCGATCGGGAGCGCCTTGAAACGGTCGAACACGCCCTTCTCCATGTCTTCTCGCAGCTGCACGCCGGTGGACATGCAGGTCGTCAGCACGGTCTGGGCGACGATGCCCGGGATCATCAACGGCAGGTAGCTCTTGACGTTGCCGGAGATGGCGCCGCCGAACACGTACGCGAACATCGCCGTGAACAGCAGCGGCTGAAGCGTGACGTCGAAGAACTGCTCGGGGTTGCGTCGCATCTTCTTGAGCGACCGCCACGACATCGAGAGCGTCTGACCGACGGTTTCGGTGACGCTGATGCGGGGGCGGGCGTGGGCGACCGCCACCGCCGGATCGAGGAGCGGCGCAGGGGCCGTGCCCGAGGGCGGGCTTGGATCGAAGGTGATCGTGCTCATCTCATGCAACCTCCAGAATCGTTTCGTCGTGCACGACGTCATCCGGCTCATCCGACTGCTCTGGGCGGTTGGTGTCGTATCCGGTGAGTGCGAGGAACACCTCGTCGAGGGTGGGCTTGGTCACGCTGACCGAGGCGATCCGGACGCCTGCCTGACGTAGTCCGATGAGCACATCGGCGGCGACGTCGGCGGCGTCGAGGGGGACGTTCATCCCGCCCGACTCGGGCGTGAGAACCGGCTCACCGCCGGCCACGCGACGTACGACCTGCCGAGCGAGCTCCTGGTCTGTGTCGGGAGCGAGATGCAGCTGCAGCGTCGAATTGCCGACGGAGCTCTTCAGCTCGTCCGGGGTGCCCTCGGCGACCTTGCGACCGCGGTCGATGACCGATACCCGGTCGGCAAGCTGGTCCGCCTCGTCGAGATACTGGGTGGTGAGCAGGACCGTGCAACCATCGGCGACGAGGCCGCGGATTGTGTCCCACATCTGACCCCGCGTACGGGGGTCCAGGCCAGTGGTCGGCTCGTCGAGGAAGATCAACGGTGGGCGGGTGATCAGGCTCGCCGCGAGATCCAGGCGTCGCCGCATTCCGCCGGAGAACTGCGCGATCGGCTTGTCGGCGGCCTCCTGCAGGCTGAACTGCTCCAGCAACGCCTTGGCCGTGGCGCGAGCGTCAGCTGAACGCAGACCTTGCAGGCGACCGAACAGCCACAGATTCTCGGCAGCGGTCAGATCTTCATCGACGGACGCGTACTGCCCGGTTACTCCGAGCAGCTGGCGGATGCGGTGCGGCTGGCGGGCGACGTCCACGCCAAAGACCGTGGCCTCACCGGCGTCGATCGGGAGCAGCGTCGCGAGCATCCTCAGAGTCGTCGTCTTCCCCGCCCCATTCGGGCCGAGAACGCCAAAGATCTCGCCCTGACGAACGTCGAGGTCGATCCCGTCGACGGCGCGGAAGTCGCCGAATGTCTTGACCAGCCCCGTGGCGTGAACAGCGGTTGTCGGTGTCATCTCGTCGCTTCCTTCAGATCTCGAATACGTGCGACGAGAACGCTAGGTGAGAGCGGTTTCACCGCAGCTACGTCGTGGTTACGCGCTGCTACCCGCGGCGATCTCCCGCCGCTAGTTGGCTACGCTTGCCGCACATGCCCGGGGCCAAGCGCTATCACGTCACGACGTTCGGGTGCCAGATGAACGAGCACGACTCCGAACGTATGAAGGGGATGCTGGATTCGCTCGGTTACGCCGAGACGCCGACGCGTGACCAGGCCGACCTGATCCTGTTCAACACGTGCTCGATCCGCGAGAAGGCCGATAGCCGCTTCGTGGCCCACCTCGGCGAGGCCAAGCGGCTGAAGTCCGAACGCCCGGACGTGGTCGTCGGCGTCGGCGGGTGCTGGGCGCAGTCGGTCAAGGAGGAGGTGTTCGCGAGGTTCCCGTTCGTCGACGTCGCCTTCGGGCCCGGTCAGGTGCACAAGCTCGCCGAGTTTCTGGTGAGCGACTCGCTGACCGCGCAGGGCTATTTCGAGTTCGAAGGGTTCACGGGACACCTACCGGCGAAACGGGCACGCGATCACCACGCGTGGGTTCAGATCAGCGTCGGCTGCAACTGCGTGTGCTCGTACTGCATCGTGCCGTCGACCCGGGGCCGCGAGGTCAGCCGACCGGCGCACGAGCTGGGCGCAGAAGTCCGGGCTCTGGCCGCAGACGGGGTGCGCGAGGTGACGCTGCTCGGACAGAACGTGAACTCGTACGGCCGCGATCTGCCACGCGAGCAGCGCACGACGTTCGCGGAGCTGCTGGGGCAGATCGACGCCGTCGACGGGATCGACCGGATCCGTTACACGAGCCCCCACCCGAAGGACATGCGCGAGGACGTGATCCGCGCGCACGCAGAGCTGCCGTCGCTGTGCGAGCACATCCACCTGCCGGTCCAATCGGGCTCGAGCGCGGTGCTCAAACGCATGCGCCGCACCTACACGCGCGAGCGCTACCTCGACCGCGTCGCGATGATCCGGGAGTACGTTCCGGATTGCGCACTGACCACAGACATCATCGTCGGGTTCCCCGGCGAGACCGAGGCGGACTTCGAGCAGACTCTCGAGCTTGCCGATGGGGTTGCCTACGACGGAGCGTTCACGTTCATCTACTCACCACGGCGCGGTACCGAGGCGGCGGCCCTGCCCGACCAGGTCCCCCACGAGGTGAAGGTGGTCCGCCTGCAGCGGCTCGTCGAGGTCGTACAGCGGCGGGCGCTCGAGCGGGCCCAGCGATTCGTCGGGCGGACGCTCGAGGTGCTTGTGGAGGGCCCCTCTCGCACCGATCCATCTCGTTTGCGCGGACGGTCGCGACACAACAAAGTCGTGAACTTCACCGGCCTCGGGGTCTCGGGAGAGATGGCCGATGTCGAGATCCTCGACGCGACCAGCCAGACGCTGGCCGGCCAGGAATCGATCCTGAGCCGGGCTGCCGGCTGACCATTCGTCCAGTTTCGCCGTCCAGCTGAAGCGGACATACGTCCAGACGCCGCTACGGCAGCGTTTCCGGGGTCCCGGCGCGCCGAAACGCTGTCTGTGGGATCGATCCACGGATCTGTGGAACGGTGATGGCCACCCTAGCGGCGGTTACGAACGTGCCTGCACTCGCGCTGCTGGGCGAGGGGGGCAAGCTCGAGCAGAGCACCGAGCCGTTTCGGCGCTGGTACGCGGGCAAGGAGGAGCTATGCAAAGAGTCCCCCGAGTTCCAGCGCGTCCTCGACGGTCAGGCTAACGCCGCGGTCCTGAAGCTCGAGGGGATCGCCGTCGATATCGCCGCCGTTTCGGACCGCGGCGGCGCTCGCCACGTGCTGCTTACGCTGCCCACCGATGAAATCCCGTCGCTCGGCGATGCCGGCGGCGCCTTGCTCGACGGAGCGCTCGACGACAGCCCGGCACTCGTGTGGTTGAAAGACCTCGAGGGCCGCTACGTGAGGGTCAACTCCCGCTTCACGACCCTCCTCGGCACCACCGAGGAGAAACTACTCGGCCGTACCGACGCGGAGCTCCCACCCGCCGAGACGGTCGACGGCCCTCGGCTGCAGGAACGCGAGGGCGACGTTGAGGAGCCCCTCCAGCTGGAGTACTTCGTCGGGCCCTATCAGGGGCGCGACGCGCTGGCGGTCCTCCGGTTCCCGGTCGGTGATGCGAAGGGGGTGCCGACGCTCGTGTGCGGCGTCGCCGCGCCATCCTCCGAGGCGAACGTCGCGCGCAGCGAAGCCGCCCGCTTGTTGCGGGTCGAACGGTGGGGCCGACTCGACGCGGAAAGCGTCCGCGCCGAGATGCTCGCCGAATGGGGCGTCCTCCCAGACGCCCGTGGACGGTCGGCGCCCACGACCACGAGTGCCGAACCAGGGTCGGGGGCGACCGACCGCGAGCAGCAAGCCGCGGTCGCCGAGGCGCGAGCCGAGCGGGCGACCGCGGTCGCTGAGCGTGACGCCGCGCTCGGGGCGAACGAGGAGCTCGCGGCTGAGCTGAAAACGACCCTGGCCCGCCTCGGCGAGCTCGAGCGGGCGATCGCCGCCGGCGACGCCGAGCGCGGGGACACCGAGGTCGCGTTGGCCGCCCAGGCCGCGGACCTCGAGCGCGCCCTGGGCCGCGAGCGGGAACGGGCCGAGGAGCTCGAGCGGACGCTCACGCTCGTCCGGGAGCGCCTCGGCGACGATGCCGAAGCCGCACGGACCGAGGTCAAACGCGCTCGTGCCGACGCCGACGCGGCGAGGACCGAGGTGGAGCGCGCTCGGGCCGACGCGGACGCCGCCCACGCCGAGCTGGAGACGGCGCGGGCCGAGGCGCAGGAGGCCCGGGCGGCGGTAGCCGCCGAACAAGAGACCGCGTCGAAGGCCACGGCCGCACTCGAGCTCGAGGTCAAACAGGCCCGCGACCACGTGGCCAAGCTTGAGAAGCGGCACAGTGCCGACGACTCCGGCGCGCAGCTCGTTCAGGCCGAGAAGGCGCGAGCCGCGGCGGAGGCGGCGCTCGCGGAGGCGGTGTCCGAGCGCGACGACACGCTCAAGGCCCGGGCAGCGCTGACCGGTGAGCTGGAGCAGGAGCGCAAGCAGATCATCGCGCTGCAGGATCGCGCGGCGGCGGCCGAGGAACGGATCCGGGAGCTCACCGGCGATGTCGAGCGCGAGCGAGTCCGCGTGGCCGGACTCGAACAGGCACAGGCGCGCGTCGGTGAGCTTGAGGATGAGTTGCGCGCGTCGATCGCGCGGGCCGACAAGGCCGAGCGAGAGGTCGAATTCGCCGCAACGGAGGCCGACAAGGCCGAGAACCAGCTTCGATTTGCCGAGGCGCGGGCCGACAAGGCCGATGGGGAGCTCCGGCTGGCCGTGACGCGCGCGGACAAGGTCGAGGGCGAACTCAAGCTCGCGATGGCGCGTGTCGTCAAGGCCGAGAGCGACGCGCAGGCCGCCGTCAGTCGTGCCAGCAAGGCGGAGGGGGAGGCCGAGCAGTGGCGCACGCGGGTGGACAAGGTCGAGGGCGAGATCGATCAGTGGCGCGCCCGCGTTGACAAGGCAGAGGGCGAGATCGACGAATGGCGCGCCCGCGTCGACAAGGCGGAGGGCGACGCCGAGCATTGGAGGACTCGGGCGCTCGAGGCGGAGACCGAACTCGCGCGCGGGACCGCGCGGGTCGAGGGCCTCGACACCGAGCTCGCCCGTGGGCAGAGTCGCGTCGAACAGCTCGAGGCCGAGCTGCGGCTTGCCAGCGAGCGCGCCGAAGTCGCCGAGCACGAGGTCGAGCTGGGACAGGCGCGGGTCGCCGAGCTCGAAGAGCAGCTCGAAGAGCGCGAGTCCGAGCCTGCACCCACCGCTGAGCCCGAAGACAGCGACGTGGAGGGTTCCGACGACGATCCGGATCCGGCGATTCCCGCGGCGGAGCTCGCCAGGCTCGACGCGATCAGCGACGAGCCCCACCCGCACAACGGCTCAGGGGTCAGCTGGCAGCCGACCGCCAAGCGGACGCTCGCAGCCTCGCTCGCCCGCGAGTCAGTGTGGCGGAACGTGCTGAAGGAGACCGTCCAGGTCCTCGGGTCAGAGGGAGGGTGGGACACGGTGACGGCATGGCTTCCCGATGAATCCGACGGTCTGGGGTGCGCGGCCACGTGGGCCGCGCACCGCGGGCTCGACCGCTTCGAGGCGCTCACGTGGGAGGCGGTCCCCAAGCGCAACGGCTCGCTGCTCGACCAGGCGCTGCAGGCCCCGCACCTCACGTGGCTCACCGACATTGACGCCGTCGACGACGAGCGGCTCCAGACCGCCTCCGCGCACGGCATGAGCTCGGCGCTGCTGCTTCCGGTCCGCAACGGTGCGTCGACGATCGGACTGCTCGAGCTGCTCACCCACGACAGCATCGAGCCGGACGCCCAGATCGCGCTATCGCTAGAGGCGGCGGCGCTCCAGCTCGGCCGGTTCGGTCACCTGCTGAGCCTCGGCAAATAGCCGCCTGTCAGCGGGCCTGAAGCGGGTTCGCCCGCCGGGCCTCATGTCCGCCGGCCGTCCTTCCCCTCCGAGCCGGCCACCTGCGTGACACGACAAACGGGCCGGCCACCGGCGACCGTGACGACTCGGGCATGTGGGGCATGAACGAGTCGTCGGGGTCCCGCGGAAGCCTCGCAATTGTCGAGCTACGCATCCGCGCCACAGAGGCTCATTGATCGTCCGTCCGGGGCCCATGCGAACATGTGTTCGTGCGATGGAGCAACCTGGAAACGGAGATGGAGGAACGCGCCCGGCTGCCCGGATATCGGGAGGAGGCGGTCGTGCGCCATTTCGACGCACCCGAGGCGATCGAGACGAGGTTCTACGAGGTGCGGGCCAAGTCGATTCTCAACCGGGTCCCCGAGGCGTCACAGGTGCCGTTCCGGTGGACGATCAACGTCTACCGCGGATGCGCGCACGCGTGCACCTACTGCGTACAGGCCGACACGCCAATTCTGATGGCCGACGGTCGGCACCAACCGATCTCCGAACTTGAGGTAGGCGACGCCATCTACGGGACGCGCGTTGCGGCGTCTGGCCACCGCCATTACGTCCGGACGACCGTGCTCGACAAGTGGATCACGATCAAGCCTGCGTACCGGCTCACGCTCGAGGGCGGGACCGAGCTGATCCTCAGCGGCGACCACCGGTTACTGAGCAATCGAGGCTGGAAGCACCTGCTCGGCAGTCCACGGGGACAGCCCGACCGGCCATTTCTATCGACGCGCAACAGACTTGCGGGGACCGGGCCGCATGCCTCCCAGCCGCTGCACGACGCCGATTACCGTCGCGGATATCTGTGCGGAATCATCCGCGGGGACGGCTTGCTGCGCTCGTACGACTGCCGGCGTGCCCGGGGCGGGCGGTACAGCGGTTATCGCTTCCGACTTGCGCTCGCCGACGTCGAGGCGCTGAGGCGCGCACGCGGGTTTCTGGACTCGATGGATGTCGCCACCAGCGAACGCGTCTTCCAGCGCGCCGCCGTGGGGCGTCGCGAGATGACTGCGACATCCGCGCAGGCAGCGTCCTCGTTTGAACGGATCGAGCGCCTGGTCGAGTGGCCGTTGCTTCCCAGCCTGCAGTGGTGCCGGGGATTCCTGGCCGGGATGTTCGACGCCGACGGGTCACGAAGCGATTTCGCGCTGCGGATCGCGAACATCGATCCGGAGATCCTCGCGTGGACCGAGGCGTGTTTGCGCCGGCTCGGGTTCGACGTGGCCCTCGACAGGACACGCGACGCGAACGGGCTCAAGTACGTCCGTGTCCGCGGCGACCTGTCCGAGCACCTGCGGTTCTTTCACCTCACCGACCCGGCTATCACGCGCAAACGCGACTTCGAGGGTCAGATGGTCAAGACGTTCGCGAACCTTCGGGTGGCTGAGATCGAGCCGCTTGGACGCACGCTTCCGCTGTACGACATCACCACCGGCACTGGGGATTTCATCGCCAACGGCGTGGTCAGCCACAACTGCTTCGCTCGTCCGACGCACAAGTACCTGGACTTCAACGCCGGCCGCGACTTCGAGCGCGAGATCGTGGTCAAGGTGAACGCGCCGGAGCTGCTGCGGGCGGAGCTGGCGCGGCCGAAGTGGACTCACGAGCACGTGGCGCTCGGCACCAACACCGATCCGTATCAGTGGGTCGAGGGGCGGTACAAACTGATGCCCGGCATCTGGGAGGCGATGCGCGACGCGGGGAATCCCTGCTCGGTGCTGACCAAGTCTCCGCTGCTCTTGCGAGACCTGCCGCTGATGAAACAGATCGCGGAGCGGACGGAGTTCAGCGCCGCGCTGTCGGTGCCGACGCTGGACGAGCGCGCGTGGCGGGCCACTGAGCCGCACTCGCCGAACCCGAGGGCGCGGCTCGAGGCGGTGGCGGAGCTGAATCGCGCAGGCATTCGGACCGGAGTGCTGGTGGCGCCCTTGATGCCCGGGATCAACGACGCGCCCGAGCAGGTCGCGAAGATCCTGGAAATGGCCTCAGAAGCCGGCGCGGCGTACATCACCGGAATCGCGCTGCACCTTCGTGGCGAGGTGCGGGGGCTGTTCTTCGACTGGCTGAGGACCAATCGCCCGGACCTCGTCGAGCGCTACAAGCGGCTGTATCAGCGGGGCGCGTATGCGCATCCAGACGAGCGCAGGCGGCTGAGCGAGCTCGTCAAGGGCCCCGATCCGTCGCCGGGAGGGCGGATGAGAGGCCGATATCGGTCGCCGTCGGCGGACCAGGAGGTCGGAAATTCCGGGCGAAATCAACCGGGGTGGTTACCCGAGCAAGGTCGCCTATTCTGATCGAGGTGAAACCCGCGCCGCCCGGCGGTGATAGGTAGGAGGGACGCGGCAAGCCGCAACCACGCAGATGCCACAACGCTTCAAGAAACCATCCAGGTCCGATTTCCGGCTCGACCAGATGTTCGAGACCCACAGCGAGGAGTGGGAGCGCGTCGGGCTAGCCGTCGACTACGACGAGAAGAGCCTGCGAAGCGCTCGGCGCCGACTGGCGATTCTGGTGCCGCTGTTCATCGCGGTCGTGGTCGTCTACAGCAATTACCGGAGCTGGTTCAACGTCAAGCCGGGCAGCTGGGATACGGCGATCAAGGTCGTGACGGTGCTGGCGCTGCTCGCGCTGGGTTGGGCGATCGCACGCGACATTGGACGCTCAGCGGGCCCAACGTTCTTCCGCCGAATGGATCCGGGCACCGCTGGCACGGTCGGCTTCCTCGTCCGCCTCGTGACCGTCGGGATCACGCTTCTGGTGGCGCTCGAGATCGCCGGCGTGAGCGCCGCGTCGCTGGTCGCGACGAGCGCGTTCACCGCCGTGATCCTCGGTCTTGCCGCCCAGCAGACGCTCGGCAACCTATTTGCCGGGATGGTTCTGCTCAGCGCGCGACCGTTCCGCGTCGGGGAGCGCGTGCGCTTTCAGGCGGGTGCCGTCGGCGGGCAGATCGAAGGGATCGTCAGCTCGCTCGGGTTGCTCTACACGACGCTCGCCCAGGGCGAGGACCGCATCATGGTGCCGAACAACGTCGTGCTGTCGGCCGTTGTGGTCCCGATCAGGGAGCCCGAGCCGGTCGATGTCAAGGTCAAGCTTGGTCGTGGCATCCGTGTGAGCCAGGTCCAGGCGATCCTCGACGACCGAGTCAAGACGCCGACGCGGCGATCGGCGAGGGTCGGGCTCGAACAGCTCGACGGGGACGATGTGGTCGTGCGGGTTCAGGCGACGCCGGACCGCGCCGATGACGGCGCGCGCCTGGCCGACGAGATCATCGATGCGCTGGCGTCGGTCACTGGCGAGCACGCCGTGGTCCGGGATGAGCCCGCGCCCGAGGAAGTGGGCGCCGCGCCGCGTCAACATTGAGCCACTGCCGCGGCGCCGCGTCAACGCTGACCGACTGTCGCGGCGCGTCGTCGACGAACGCTGACCCACCGCCGCGGCGGCGCATCGTCGACGACCGCTGACCGCTTGCCTTAAGCGCCGGCGGGCGCTCGCACCAGGTCCTGAGCGGCCGCGACGTCGACGACCGCTGACCGCTTGCCTTAGCGCCGGCGGGCGCTCGCACCAGGTCCTGAGCGGCCGCGACGATCGCGTCGGCATCGATGCCATATGCGTGGATCAGCTCCTCCGGCTTTCCGGAGCCGGGCATCTCGGTGACCGCGAGCTTTCGCACGCGAACGCCATCGACCTCCGCCAACGCCGCGAGCACCGCGTCGCCGAGACCGCCCTCGGGCCAGTGATCCTCGACGGTGACGATCGCACCGGTGTCGGCGGCCGCATGGCGCAAGGTCTCCTCGTCGACGGGCTTGACCGAGTAGAGATCGATCACCCGCGCCGAGATGCCCTGCGCGCTCAGTTCATCGGCCGCCTTCAGCGCTTCGTGGAGCGTGACGCCGGCGCCGACAAGCGTCACCTGGTCGTCCTCGGAAGAGCGCAGGACGCTCGAGCCGCCGATCTCGAACCGATCCTCCGGACCGTAGATCGTGGGCGTGGCGCCCCGGCTCGTTCGCATGTAGGCGATTCCCGGATGGTCGGCCATCAGGCGGACGAGCGCGGCCGCCTGATTCGGGTCCGAGGGGTACAGGACCACGCTCGAATGGACGGCGCGGAACATCGCGAGGTCCTCGAGCGCCATCTGCGACGGTCCGTCCTCGCCGATCGCGACGCCGGCGTGCGAGCCGGCCAGGCAGATGCGGGCGCGGCTGATCGCCGCCATCCGGACGAAGTCATAGGCCCGGGTGAAGAACGCCGCGAACGTCGAGGCGAACGGCCGATAGCCGCGAACCTGCATGCCGACCGCGGCGGCGACCATCTGCTGCTCGGCGATGAACATCTCGAAATAGCGCTCGGGATGTGCCTTGGCGAAAAGCTCGGAGAAGGTCGAGTTCGACACCTCGCCGTCGAGCGCGACGACGTCGGCACGCTCGGCCCCGAGCGCCGCGAGCGCGTCGCCGTAGGCCCGGCGGGTCGCGACCTTATCGTCCGCACCCCACCGCGGCCACTGCAGGCTGTGACCCGGATCGATCTTCTCGGGCGCACCGTCGCGTTCGGGTGTTGCCACCTCGATCCGAAGCGAGCGCACGCCACCGAGCTCCTCGATCGCTCTCTCGGGGTCCTCCAGGGGCTTGCCGTGCTTTCCCTCGAGGTCCTCGACCTCGGTCGCCCCCTTTCCCTTCTTCGTCCTCGCCACGACGACGGTCGGGCGGCCTTCCATGTGCGAGGCCTCGGCAAACGCACCATCGATCTCGTCGACATCGTGACCGTCGATCTCGATCGCGTGCCAGCCGAAGGCGCGGGCGCGCTCTGCGTAGGAGTCGAGGTCCCAGCCGTGCATCGTCTGGCGTGTCTGGCCAAGACGGTTCACGTCGATGATCGCCGTGAGGTTGTCGAGCCCGTTGTAAGCCGCGTGCTCGAACGCCTCCCACACGGACCCCTCCGCCATCTCGCTGTCACCGCACAGCACCCAGACCCGATAAGGCAGATGGTCAAGGCGCTTGCCGGCGAGCGCGATACCGACACCGATCGGAAGGCCCTGCCCGAGCGATCCGGTCGCGACGTCCACCCACGGCAACACCGGTGTGGGGTGGCCCTCGAAGCGGCTCCCGAGCTTGCGGAACGTCAGCAGCTCCTCGTCGGTGATCGCGCCCGTGGCCTTCAGGAAGCTGTAGTAGAGGGGAGAGGCGTGACCCTTGGAGAAGATCAAATGGTCGTTGCGGGGATCTTCGGGACGTGCGAAGTCGTAGTGCAGGTACTTGGCGGCCAGCACGGCGATGAGGTCCGCGGCGGACATCGACGACGTCGGATGGCCCGAACCTGCGGCGTCACTTGACCTGATCGAGTCGACGCGTAGCTGCTGTCCGAGCTCGCGCCAGAGAGCGGCTTCGTTCATATCGCGATCGTACCCCTGATCAACGGCGCGGAACATCGAAGATCAGCTGAGCCGCGCGGCGCTGGTGCATAAGTCGAATCACCGCCGGCGCTCACCCGAGCGCCGACAGATCGCGTCGCGCGAGCTCACCCGAAGCCAGGCCCCGCCTCGGCGCCAGCTAGCGCTTGTAGCGCTGACCGGCGGCGATATCGGCGGCGATCCGTTGGCTACCAAGCAAGCGGCTGACCGCCGAAGCGACCGCCGGCGCCGCCCCGCCGATCGTCGCTCCAAACCGCATCGAGAGCGGAGCGACCACCACCTCGGACCGGTTTGCGTCGATCGCGGAGATCACTGCACGCGCCACCTCGTCCGGTGACCTCGTGCCCACGCCCGGCGGCAGCGTCGCCCGCGAGTCCGCGAACATCCCCGCCTCGCGGATGAACCCGGGCAGGATCACGGACACACCCACGCCCTTGGGTCGCATGTCCTCACGCAACCCGAGCGCGAATCCGCGCAGCCCGAACTTCGTCGCCGAGTAGATCGAGGACGCGGGCGAGGCCGTCTTTCCCGACAGCGATGAAATGAACGCGAGGTGGCCGCGCCGGCGTTCCACCATTCCCGGCGCAAGCGCCCGGGTAAGGGCGATCGGAGCCCGGAGGTTGACCTCGAGCATGCGGTCGATCTCCGGCTGCGACAGATCCAGCAGCAGGCCCGACGCCGGCAGCGCGGCGTTCGCGATCAGCACGTCGACCCTGCCGGCCTCGTCGAGCAGCCGTTCGACGTCCGCCTGGCGCGCGAGGTCGCACGCGACGACGCGGGCTCCCAGGTCGGCCGCGAGCGGTTCGAGCACCTCGGTCCGGCGCGCGGTCAGGATCAGATCGGCGCACCGGGGAGCGATCGCGCGCGCGATCGCATGGCCGATCCCGCCGCTGGCACCGGTGAGGAGCACGTTGCCGCCGAGCCGGCTCATGAAACCCGCGGGAACACGGCCAGCGTGGCCGTGAAGCCATGCAGGAAGCTCCGGCCTCCGACCGGACCGATCTCCCCGGCCGCGAAGAACCCGGCGGACGGCGCGCCCCCGAGCTCACGCTCGATCGTCTCCGCATCGTGGTCGGCGATGCCGAACATCGAGCTGCCCCGGCCGTTGCACGAGAACACAAGCGCGCCCGCCGGACGCTCCCCGGCGAGCGCCTGGATACGGAGCCTCAGCGCTTCGCGGAGGTCCTCGTCGGCCGAGCGCGCGTCGCGAGCGTGCAGCCGCACCACCTGGCCCGGCGTGACCTGGGTGCCGACGACGAGCGCGCCGGTCTCGGTGTCCGCCCCGAGAACCCCGCGGACGAGGAAGTCGCCCTGCTTGTACTCGGGCTTCCCGCCGTCGATCACCACCCCGATCAGTAGTCCGCCCGCGACCAGCCCGCGCTCGCGGGGCGAGAGCTCGGAGATGATCTGCTCGACGGTCTGGAGCGCGGGCCGTCCGGCGAGCTCGTTGATGACGTTGCCGTCCGACGCGGTGATCGTGACCTCCCGGCCGAGCGGCGCGGCCCCTTGCGAGACGCACGGGAGCATCTCGACGCCGTGCAGCGTGACCCCGACCGCACCGCTGTCGTACACGCGATCCCCAAAGAACAGGGCTCCGTCGCCCTCCGCGGTGCGGCCGCTCGAGAGGCCGCCGAGCACGGGGACCGCGGGAGCGTGTTCGGACAGCATCTCCAGCACGGCGTCGGTAGGGAACGAGTATGGGTCAGAGAGCATGAGCATCCCGCTCGAACCGTCGAGGTCCGGGAGCCCCACGATGCGGTGCTCGAGTTCCTCCTCCTCGACCGTGGCGTGGAACGCGGACGCGCCGCCGCCGTCGTCGAACGCGGCCGCCCACACCGCCAGTGCCGTGCCCGACTCGAGCTCGCGCCCCGCGCCGAGCACACCGCCCGCGCCGCAGCCGACGAGGGCCTCGGGAGCGAGTTCGGCGTGCACGCCCTCGAGCGTGGCCTCCGGCGCGACCAGGTGCGAGCCACTGGCGAACACCACTGCAAGATCGGCGGGAGCGCCGCCGAGCCCCGAGGCTGCCGATCGCGCCGCCACCGTCCCCGCCTCGAGCGGGTCGCGCTCGGTCGAGATTCCAGTACCGATCCTGATCGCTCCACGATACTCCGGCCAATGCCGCGCGCGGAGGTCATCGCCCTGTTCGGGCCGACGGGTGTCGGCAAGACCGATGTCGCGATCGAGCTCGGCCGGCGTCTGAGAGGCCTTGGCGAGCGCCCAGTCGCGGTGTCGGCAGACGCACTCCAGGTCTACCAGGGGCTCGAGACGCTGACCGGCGCCGCGACCGCGGACGAGCAACAACAGCTCGAGCACCGGCTGATCTCGTTCCTGCCCGTCGACGCCAGCTTCAGCGCAGGCCAGTACGCCGAGCTCGCGCACGCCGAGATCGACGCGCTGCTCGGCGCCGGCGCGCGGCCGATCGTGGTCGGCGGGACGGGCCTGTACCTGCGGGCCGCGCTGGCCGAGCTCAGCCTTCGCCCGCCGCCACCCGAGGGCGTGCGGGAGTACTGGGTGGCCGAGCTCGAGCGGCGGGGGGCCCCCGCGCTGCACGGGGTACTGCGCGAGCGCGCGCCATGGGCTGCGGCGGAGATCGATCCCGGCGACCGGCAGCGGATCGTCCGGGCCCTCGAGTTGCTCGACGCCGGAGAGCTCGATCGTCACGCCGATGATTCCGAGCTATGGACCAGCGAGGTCCGCCACAGCACGTTGCTCGTTGGGCTGGTGCTCGAGCGCCAGCAGCTCTACGACAAGATCGACAGCCGGGCGGACGCGATGGTCGCCGCCGGCGCGCAGGACGAGGTGCGGCGCGCCTACGCCGCTGGGGCCTCGGCCACGGCGCGCAAGGCGCTCGGGTTCGAGGAGCTCCTGGCCGGCGACGTCGAATCGATGAAGCGGCGAACACGAAACTATGCCCGCCGGCAGCTCACATGGATGCGGAAGCTCGCAAACGTGCACACGCTCGACATGACCGGCCGTTCGGTGGCGGATACGGCCGGCGAAGTACTCGCACTGTGGCTCGGGAGCGGCCGTTGACCGCCTGAAAAACGTCACAAGGACCAACGCCCGCGCAAAGTCTGTAGGTGAGATGCCACTGGATCCCCAGCGAACCGACGGTGAGCTGCTGGCCGCGGTGGTCGCCGGCGACGGAGCGGCGTTTGCGACGTTCTACCGGCGCCACCTCCCGACGGTGGTCAGGTTCCTGCTGCGCGAGACCGGGGATCGCGAGGCGACCGCCGACCTCACGGCCGAGGTATTCGCGGCGATCTTCCTGGTCGCCCGCCGCTTTCGTCCGCGCGGTCCCGGTTCGGCGCGCCCGTGGGTGCTGGGGATCGCCCGGAACAAGCTGCTTGAGAGCCGCCGCCGCGGCCGGGTCGAGGATCGGGCTCGCCGGCGGCTCGCGTTCGAGCCCGAGGTGATCGATGACGATGACCTCGCCCGCGTCGACGAGCTCGCCGCCGCACCCGAGCACGGAGTCTTGGAGCTCGTCGAGAAACTGCCCGAGCGTCAGCGCGATGCCGTTCGGTCCCGGGTGCTGGAGGAGCGCGAGTACGCGGACATTGCCCAGACGCTGAACTGCTCGGAGCTCGTGGCTCGCCAGCGCGTCAGCCGCGGCCTCTCGAGGCTGAGAGATCAAATGACGGAGCGTGAGCAGTGAGCGACTATTTCGATCGGGTCGAGCGTCAAATCGTGCGTCAGGTCGAGGCGGGAGGGCCGCGCGCCTCACGCCTGCCCGCCGCGCTCGGCTACCTCGCGTCGGTGGCCGCCGTCCTGGTTGTGGTTGTCGTCGCCGGCGTGTTCCTGCTCGCGCGCGGGTCGACCCCGGCCCCGGGTCCGGCCGCCGGACACACGGTGACGGTCAGGTTCACCGCGACAACGATCGATCCTCACGCCCAGCTCGGAGCGGCGATCGACCGGTCGATCCCCGTCCTGCGAGAGCGTCTCGGCTCTACCTTTCCCGAGGTTCGGGTGTCGCGTGCCGGTGACGAAGTCGTCGTCACGGCCCCGAGCGCGAACGCGGGCACGCGGGCCAGGATCCTGGCTCTAGTGGGAACGACCGCGCGGCTGGCCTTGTATGACTGGGAGGCGAACGTCATCACGCCGAATGGCAAGACGGTCGCCAGCCAGCTCCAAACTCAGGACCCCACCGCGACCGAGATCAGCCAGGGGACCGGGAATAAAGCGCCAGGTCAGCCGGGGGCCGGGAGCATGAACCTGTACGACGCGGTCAAGCTCGCCTCCAAGCAGCCGCGGAGCGCGAGCCCGGCCAATTCGCGGCTCGGCCCGCAGTACTACGCGTTCGGGGCGCCGGGGAGCCCCGCCTGCCAGGCGGCGGCGATTGCCAGCGGCACGACCCCCGCCGTGGGTCAGCACTGCCTGCTGTCAGGACCTGAGGACAACAAGTCGGATCTGCTGTCGGCGTTGCCGGCGGGCGTGAGCGCCTCCGAGAGCAAGATCGTGACCGTGCCTCGCGGAACCGTCGTGCTCCAGGCGATCCCGCAGAACTTCTCCACGCCGACGCCGATCGGCGATCCGAGCGCCCAGTTCTACGTGCTGAAGGACGACATCGCGCTCAGCGGCAGCGACATCACGAACCCACAGCAGAGCACGGATCCGGACGCCGGTCAGCCGGACGTGACTTTCAATTTCACTAGTGAGGGTAAGCGCAAGTTCGAGAATGTCACGGCCAACATCGCCCACCGCGGAGGCCTCGTGAGCGGCCTCGGCCAGACGCTCAACCAGCATTTCGCGGTCGCGCTCGACGACCGCCTGATCACGGTTCCGTTCATCGACTTCAAGCAGTACCCCGACGGGATCACCGGCGACAACGGCGCGGACATCAGCGGGAGCTTCACGATCACCTCCGCGAAGGACCTCGCCAACGAACTCCGCCTGAGCGCCCTTCCCGTCAGCCTCACGGCAACGGGGTGAACGGGTACATCACCACGACCGCGGCGAACACCGTCGCCATCCACGCGATGCAGACGATGCGGCCTGCCCCGATCTGCCGTATCAGGTCGGCCACCGCGATGTACACCCCCGGCATCACGATCACCATGTAATAGAGGTAGCTGGTCCGGCTCTCGAGCAGGCTGAGCAGCACGAACGGCACGTACGTACCCAAGAACCACGCGAGGCCGACGAGCCCGACCTCGTCGCGCGGCCTGAACAGGCGGCCGGTCGCGCTCATCGCCGCGAACAGCATCGCCGGGATCAGGAGCAGCAGGATCGGAGGGCTGATCATCCCGAGGAAGTGGACCGCAGGCTCGATCTGGTTGAGCTGCGCGGTCGGGTGAGCAGGGTCGATCCGCAGATACGTGATCGGCTTGACGTCGACCAGCCAGTCCCACGGATACGACGCGATGCCCTGCGGCCCGTGTGGGCTCGTCTGGTGCGACGCGTAGGTGAGGATGCGCCAGACCTCGCCGAACGGGAGGTCCGACACGAGCTTGCCGGTCTGCGGATCGTACGGCGGCGCGATCCGCTCGAGAGCCCAAAGCAACGCGATGAACGCGGCCGCCGAGGCGACCACGCACCACCCCAGCCGCCGCAGCGCCGCCATCACCCCCGCCCGGTGGCGGAGCCACCGCAGCGCTTCGAGCACGACAAACACCAGCAGGACGTACGGCGTCACCTCCTTGGCGCACGCGCCCACGCCGACGATCACTCCGGCGACGAGCGGACGGCCCCGCACGTACATCGCCGCCGCCCAGACCATCGCCGCGGTCGCGTAGATGTCGAGCGTCCCGATCCGGCTGTGCACGAGCATCAGGTTGTCCGCCGCCATCAGCGCCGCCGCGCCCAGCCCGAGCCACGGCCCTCCGCCCGCTGCACGCACCAGCGCAAACAGGCCAAGGATCGCCACCGTCCCGAGCAGCACGCTGGGCAGGCGCCACGCGATCGGTCCATCCCCGAACAGTTCGATCCCGCCGGCCATGATCAGCTTGGCGAGCGGCGGATGCTCGGAGTTCGGATCGGTCCCCAGCGGCGAGTTCGCGTATGGCACGCCCTTCGGCGGTTGGATCCGGTCGATTACGCGCGCGGCGTTGACGTAGTAGTCCTCGTCAAAGATCAGGATGTGATCGACAGGAGACCGGCACGGCGCGCGGCAAGGCTCGTCGATCCACGCAAGCCGGGCGAGGGTCGACACCAGCAGCAGGGCGCCGAGCAGCCACAGCGGCAGTGCGGGCCACCGGCGGGCCCAGGCTTGCAGCCGCGCAACCATTGCGCGGGCGACGGTACAGATTCGACGTAAGGCGGCGCCTTGATCGATGGTCGGCGGCGCCTGACGGCGGCGCCTTGGTCGATGGTCGGCGGCGCCTGACGGCGGCGCCTTGGTCGATGGTCGGCGGCGCCTGACGGCGGCGCCTTGGTCGATGGTCGGCGGCGCCTGACGGCGGCGCCTTGGTCGATGGTCGGCGGCGCCTGACGGCGGCGCCTTAGACTGGCGCCCCGTGGAGTTCGAGAAGTGGCATGCGCTCGGGAACGACTACGTGATCTTCGAGGCGGCGGACCTGCCGTTTGAGCTCACGGCGTCGCGGATCCAGGCGATATGCGCCCCGCACACGGGCGTCTGCGCCGACGGGATCCTGCTCCTGTCGGAGCCCGAGCAAGCCGGGTACGTGGCCCGCCTGCGGATCTTCAACCCCGACGGATCGGAGGCCGAGCTGTCCGGAAACGGGGCCCGCGAGGCGGTCATGTACCTGCGCCGGCACCACTGGACGGACGACGACTCGTTCGCGATCGAGACCGCCGCCGGAGATATCCGCCCGCAGATCACATCCGAGACGGAGTGCACGGTCGACATGGGGCGCGCGCGGGTCCAGAGCGCCGGGTATCCGTCGGGGCCCGAAGACGGTCGGGGCGAGCTCGTCGCCGGGGGGCGTACGTGGCGATTCCAGCATGTGCAAGTCGGCAATCCGCAGGCCGCGATCCGTGTGGCCGACGAGCACGATCTGAACTCGCTCGACCTGCGGGCGATCGGACCGGAGATCGAGCATCACGAGGTGTTCCCGAACCGGACCAACGTGTCGTGGTTCACCGAGCTCGGGCCGGGCCGAATCCGGGCGCGGATATTTGAGCGCGGAGTGGGGGAGACTTCGGCGAGCGGCACCGGCGCGACCGGCGCCGCGGTGGCGTACGTTCTCGAAGGTGGCCAGTCGCCGGTCGCCGTGGTGCTCGACGGCGGCGAGCTCAACGTCGAGGTCTCCCGCGACTTGGGGATCAAGCTGACCGGGTGGGCGGTGCCGGTGTTCCGCGGCACGCTCGCCGAAACCTTCATCGAGGAGCTGCATGCGACGAAGTAGCCGCCTGGACCGAATCCCTCCGTACATGTTCGCCGAGCTCGAGCGCAAGGTCCGCCTCAAGCGCGCGGAGGGGGTCGACGTGATCAGCCTCGGGATCGGCGATCCCGACACGCCGACGTATCCGCCGATCGTCGCGGCTATGCAAGAGGCGGTCGCGGATCCGGGTACGCACCAGTATCCGAGCAACCGGGGGCGTCAGGAATTCCGCGAGGCCGTCGCGGCCTTCTACGAACGACGGTTCGGCGTCGAACTCGACCCCGAGACTGAGGTGATGCCGGCGATCGGCGCGAAGGAGTGCATCTTTAACCTGAATCTGGCGTTTCTCGATGACGGGGACGTGGCGCTCGCCTCCGATCCCAGCTATCCCGTCTACACCGGCGGCCCGCTGCTCAGCGGCGGCCGGCCCGTCGTGATGCCCCTCCTGCCCGCGCGCGGCTTCGGTCCCGATCTCGAGGCGATAAGCCAAGCCGACCGCGACCGCGCCCGCTTGATGTTCCTCAACTACCCGAACAACCCCACCGGGGCGACCGTTCCCGACGGCCTGTTCGAGGAGGTTGTCGAGTTCGCGCGGCGTCACGAGATCCTCGCCGTGCACGACAACGCGTACAGCGAGACGACGTTCGATGGGTACGTCGCCCCGTCGTTCCTGCAGACCGAGGGCGCCAAGGACGTCGGCGTCGAGGTGTTCTCGTTGTCGAAGGGCTACAACATGACCGGCTGGCGCTGCGCGGCAATCGTCGGGAACGCCAAGACGATCGAGGCGTACTGGCACCTCAAGTCGAACATCGACTCCGGCAACTTCGAGGCGGTCCAGCTCGCCGGAGCAGCGGCGCTCGCGCCGGAGGTCGACGTCTACAAGCGCGAGATGAACGCGGTGTATCAGCGCCGCCGCGATCTGGTTTGCGACGCCCTCGCCCAGGCGGGAGTTGAGGTGACGCCTCCGAAGGGGACCATCTACATCTGGGCGCCGATCCCGGCCGGCTTCGAGTCCTCCGCTGCGTACTGCGAGCACGTGCTCGAGCAGGCGGCGGTCGTGATCTCGCCCGGCGGCGCGTACGGCCCGAGCGGCGAGGGCTACTTCAGGATCTCGCTCACCACCCCCGACGAGCGGCTGCTCGAGGCGGTCGAGCGGATCCGGCGTCTGTAGTGCGCCTTAACACTGCTACTACCGAGATCGCGTCCGCCGCCGGGTAAAAGGTTAAGGTTCAGGCGCCGAACTACCATCAGCTTTAGTGCAGAACCGCCACGCCAATAGCCAGGGACCGGGCTCAGCGTCGAACGGCCAGCGGCCGCGTGGCCGCGCTCGACAGCGCGCCTTCGTGGTCGCCGTCGTCCCGGACGGCGGCGAAGAGCAGCTCGCCGAGCTCCGTGAGCTACTCAAGACCGCGGGGGTGGCCGGAGTCGGTGAGCTCGTCCAGCGGCGCGATCACCCGCACCCGAACACCTACCTCGGTCCCGGCAAGATCGACGAGCTGAAGGCCGAGCTCGCGGACTCGGACGCGAACCTGGTCGCGGTCGACGACGAGCTCTCTCCACGTCAAGAGCGCAACCTCGAGGCGGCGCTCGGGATACCGGTGATCGACCGGACCGCGATCATCCTCGACATCTTCGCGTCACACGCGCACACCGCGGAGGGAAAGCTCCAGGTCGAGCTCGCTCAGCTCGAATACAACCTCGCGCGGATGCGAGGGCTGTGGTCGCACCTGGAGCGGCTCGGCGCCGGACGAATCGACGGCGGAATCGGCACCCGTGGACCCGGTGAGACCCAGATCGAGACAGACCGCCGGCTCGCGCGCGACCGGATCTCGGCGCTGAAGCGCAAGCTCGGCCACGTGCGCTCCAGCCGCTCGGTGATGCGCGCCGAGCGAGAGCGGACGCAGCTGCCGTCGGTCGCGCTCGCCGGATATACGAACGCGGGAAAGTCGACGCTGCTGAACGCGCTGACCGGTTCGACCGTCGGCGTGCGCGACAGCCTGTTCCACACACTCGACCCGACCACGCGACTGCTGCGTACTGGCGGCCGCGACTACCTCGTGACCGACACCGTCGGGTTCATTCGCAAGCTGCCCCACCAGCTCGTCGAGGCGTTCGGCGCGACGCTCGAGGAGACGAGTCTGGCCGACCTGATCCTCCACGTCGTGGACGCCTCGGTTCCCGAGGAGGAGCTAGTGGCGATGACGCGCGCGGTCCACGACGTGCTGGTCGAGATCGGCGCCGACGCGGTGCCGCAGATCCTGGTCCTCGCCAAGTCCGACCGGATCGACGACGCGCGGCGCGTCGAGCTCGAGCGCCGGCACCCGGACGCCGTGCTGATTTCGGCCGTCACCGGCGAGGGGCTCGACGCGCTCGAACAGCGCATCGAGGAGGAGTTCGCGCGCGCCCTTCAGGACGTCGAGCTCCTGATCCCCTACGACGCCGGGGCGCGCCTCGCCGAGCTGCACGCTCTCGCCGGCGATCTCGAGCGCGAGGACACGCCCGACGGCGTGCGCGTGCTCGCCCGGCTGCCGGCGCCCGTCGCCGCGCGCTACCAGGGATTCGCGCTCAGCCGCCCGTTCGCATGACGCTTCGGGTGCGGCGCCTGGACAACCGGGCGCAGCTACCGACCAGGGCCTATCCGGGCGATGCGGGTCTCGACCTGCATGCGCTCGAGGACGGCGTGCTGCGGCCCGGCGAGCGCGCCTCTGTCCGAACCGGCATCGCGGTCGAGGTGCCCGAAGGCCACGCGGGCCTGGTGCTGCCGCGCTCGGGACTCGCCGCCCGTCAGGGCATCGCGATCGTGAACGCCCCCGGACTGATCGACTCCGGCTACCGCGGCGAGATTCGCGTGCTCCTGCTCAACACCGACCGCGAGGCGCCGTTCGCGTTCTCGAGCGGTGAGCGCATCGCGCAGCTCGTGCTCGTGCGGGTTGAAGCGCCGGACGTCATCGAGGTCGACGAGCTCGCCACCTCGGAGCGCGGCGCCGGCGGTTTCGGCTCGAGCGGCTAAGGGGACGATCCGCCGGACGCGGGCGGGGGCAGGACGTCGTTGGCCTGCAGGAACTGGGTCGCGACGGTCGCGGGATCCTGGCCGTCGAGCTCCACCGAGGCGTTCAGCTCGCGCATCGCCGACAGCGTCAGCAGCGCGCTGACGCGGTTGATCGTGGCCTCGAACGCCGGGCCCTCGGCGTCCAGGGCCCGAACGGACGCCACCGGCACGACGTTGCCCCAGCCGAACATGTCCTCGGGGTCACGCAGCAACGGGTAGCTCCCGCTCAGCAGCTGCGGATCGGTCGTCTGGACCACGGCTGCCTGCACGGTCCCCTGGTCCAGCGCGTTGTATTGCGAGCCCAATTCCAGCGGCTTGAACGCCGCGGGCACCACGCCGTATGTGCTCTGGAGCGCCGGCAGCCCCGTGGGGCTCTGCTGAAACTGGGGTGGACCTCCGAGCGTGAGTTGGTCAGACATCGTGATCAGGTCGGAGATCGACTGCACCTGGTTCTCGACGGCATAGTCGAACGTCACCGCGATTGCCTGCGTGTCGCTGAACGGCGTCGCGTTGAGCAGCGCAAGGCCGTGCTTGAGCGCGTAGTGCTCGCCCGCCAGGTACGCGTCCGTACGGGAGCGATAGCCGTGCTGGATGCCGGCGACATTCGTGTCCCAAGCGTCGAGGTACTCGGGATACATCGCGAGCTGGCCGTTGGCCAGGGCCTGCTGAATCACCTCGGTCGGACCGATGCTCTGGTTGAGCGTGACCGAGAAGCCGGCCGCCTTGAGCGCCTGGTAGTAGAGCTGGCCGAGCAGGAACTGTTCAGGGGTGTTCTCGTCGCCGATCGTCACCGGCGGCCTGCCGGCGCCCGGAAGGGCAATCGTCGTCGTGGTCGTGGCCGTCGTCGTGGCCGTCGTCGTGGTCGTGGCGGTCATCGTCGCGGTGGTCGTGACGGTCACCGTGCTCGGGTTCGTCGTCGCCGCGGTCGCCGGATGCGAGCCAGCGCCGCACCCGGCGAGCCCGACCGTGGCGACTAGGCACGTCACCGCCGACCCGATCGAGCCAGTGAATCTTGCCCCGCGCGGCATCGCCCTCAGACTCTCATACTCCCGCCGCACGGCGTGCGTCGGCGTGGGCATCCGCCTCGAGCCGGTCATCGAGCGGCTGAAGCGGCTCGCCGAGACCGAGCGCGGTCTGAATCAGCCAGTCGGCGAACCAGGCGTTCTTCGGGAGCAGCGGTCCGTGGAGGTAGGTGCCGATCACGTTGCCGCGCCGAACGCCCTCGTAACCATCGACGCCGTTGTTCCCGTGTCCCTTGAGCACCCTTCCGAGTGGTCCGGCGTCCGCGCCTAGATGAGTGCGACCGCCATGGTTCTCGAACCCGGCCAGGACTCGCCGAACATTGGGGTCGAGCTCCACCTCGATCGCGACGTTTCCGATCAACCGCGCCTCATCCGAGCGCACGGTGACGAGGTCGACGAGCCCGACACCGGGCAAGGTCGCGTCGCCGAGCTGGTAGGAGTGGCCGAGCAGCTGATATCCGCCGCACACCGCGAGGATCACCGCTCCTCGGGCCGCCGCCGCGTGGAGCGCGTCGCGCTTGACCTCGGCCAGGTCGAGCGCGCACAGCTCCTGATCGCGGTCCTGCCCGCCCCCGATGTAGAAGAGATCAGCGCCATCGGGGTCCAACCGTTCGCCGAGGCCGCTCGCGGTGACGCTGAAGTCGATTCCTCGCCACCGGCAACGCCGCTCGAGCAGGAGCAGGTTGCCGCGGTCGGCGTAGATGTTCATCAGGTCTGGGTAGAGCGCGCACACGCGAAGGGTCGAAGGGCCGCCATCACTACTCGGGAGCACGGAGGATCACCACCTCGCTGCCGACGTAGTCGGAGGTTTCCGGCACTCTGGCTCGCTCCACGCGGGCGAACCCGGCGGCGCGGCCCTCGCGCTCGAGGCTCCGCGCGGTCACGCGGTCCAGGCGGATCAGATCGCGCTCGACGGACCGCTCACCGGCGACCCCGACCGTCTCCCGGCGGCGTTCGAGCACGAACCCACCGCGCTCGGCGCGGACCGCGATCGGCTGGCTCGAGTAGACGACGCCATCGAGCTCGCGGAGGTCGGGCAGCGGGTAGTGGAAGCCCTCGGTCGCGTCGTACAGGTCGAGCGCCTCGGCGATCGCGATCGCGAGCGCCCCGCCGCCGCGCAGGTGTCGCAGCGCGCAGCCGAGGAACGCGGCGCGGCCTTCCGGGCCTCCGAGCAGCTGGATGGTCTGCATGGGGACGATGCACAGGGGATAGCGCTCGGGCAGGTCGAAATCGCGCGCGTCCGCCACAACGCTTGTAACGAGGGGTTGGGAAGAAACCGCGTCCATGCTGAAGTTTCTCCCCGAGGCCCGCTCTGCCAGCGCTCCGAGCAGCTCGGGATCGCGGTCCAGGGCGGTCACCCGGTGCCCCGCGCGAGCGAGATCCAGCGTTACGCGTCCCGTGCCCGCCCCGATATCCAGCACGGGGTCGCCGTACTCGGCCGCGAGCTCGCGCCACAGCGGCAGGTCCTCGGCGTATGCGCCGCACTCGAGGTCGTGCCAGACGACCCCGACCGGCGAACCCACCGCGCTCATCGGCCACCCACCGGAGCCGGCTCCCAAAACCGGACCGCATGTCCGCGTGCCGCCAGCTCCTGTCGGAGCTCGAGCAGCGCCGTGTAGGTCGGTAACGCGTACAGGTGCCCCGACTCGACGCCCGCGAGCGCCTCGTCGAGCGCGGGCGCGAGCGCCGGCGTGACATGCAGCCGCTCGGTGGGCACGCCCGCGTACTTCAGGCGCACGGCGAGCTCGGCGGCGCGCGTGCCGGCGCAGGTGACGCGACGGACTCGGCCGGCGAGCATCTCGAAGTCGGCATCCCACACCCAGGACACGTCGCGCCCGTCGGCCGTGCGGTCGTTGAGGACCGCCAGTAGGTCGAGCTCCTCGTGCTCGAGCACGAGCGTGCGCAGGACCTCGTTCGCGCCGGCCGGGTTCTTGATCAGCAGTACCTGCAGCTCGATGTCACCGATCGCGATCCGCTCGGCGCGGCCGAAGGCGGCCTGGACGTCGTGCAGGCCGGCCACCACGTCTGCGAGCGGGACGTCGAGCCCGAGGCAGAGCGCGGCGGCGCCAAGCGCGTTGTAGACGTTGTAGAGCCCCGGAAGCGGCAGCTCGACCGTGGCGCTTCCCACCGGTGTGGCCAGCTCGAACCTCGACCGCCGCGTGCCGTCGAGCTCGATCCGCTCGGCCGCAACCGCCGGCGCGGGTCGCTCCTGGCCGCACGAGGGACAGCGGTAGCGACCGAGATGACCGAGGTAGATCGCGTCGTAGACGTACGCGGCGCCGCACCGGCGGCAATGCTTCGAATCGGACGCATGCTGCATCTCGGCGATCGCCACCGACGGGTCCTCGACGCCGAAGTACGTCACGTTCCGGGCGTCCCGTCCGAGGTCGGCGATCAGCGGGTCATCGGCGTTCAGCACGAGCCGCGATGAGGCTCCGGCCGCGGACGCCCCAGAGGCCACAGCGGCCCAGCGGTCGGCGATCGTCTCGAGCTCGCCGTAGCGGTCGAGCTGATCGCGGAACAGGTTGCCGAGCAGGATCCCGCGTGGCTCGAGCTCCGGGGTGATCCGGTCGAGCCAAAACTCGTCGATCTCGAACAGCCCGAGCTCGCCGTCGATCCGCCCGCCGCCGCGCGCCGCGGCGAGCAGCGTCGACGCGACGCCGCCTGCCATGTTCGCCCCGGCTCGGTTGTGGACGACCGGGATGCCGGCGCGCCCGAGCACCGAGGCGACCATCGCGGCCGTGGTCGTCTTGCCGTTCGTCGCCGAGACCACCACGGAACCGCGGGGCAGACGGGCCGATAGCTCCGAGATCGCGCCCGGTTCGAGCGCCATCAGCACCTTGCCCGGCAGGCTCGTTCCGCCGCCGCGGCCGGCACGGCGGGCGAGCTCCCCGACGGCACGCGCCGCCGCGATCTTGGCGCTGAGCATCGTCATGCCGGCACGATCATCCGGACCGCGCCCGCGAGCACGCGAATCGTGACCGGGAGCTCCGCGATCGCCTCGCCGTCGGCGTAGAGCACGAAAGGCTCGGACGCGCTGATGTGCATTTCCCGCGCGCGGACCACGTCGACGCCCCGCTGGCGGATATGCCGGCCGCTGAACACGGTCGGCGCCAACCGCAAAAACCGAAGCTTTGGCATGTCCTCGATGATGACCACATCGAGTAAGCCGTCCGTCAGCGAGGCGTTCGGCGCGAGCAGCATCCCGCCGCCGAACTGCCTCGAGTTGGCGGCGGCGACCGAGTAGCCGGTGAACTCGCGGGGCGGGCCGCCGTCGAGCGTGACCGTGAATCGAGCTGCCTTGAAGCGGGGCAGCGCTCGCACGAGTGCCAGCGCGTACACGGGGCTCCCGCGAACGACGCGAGTCTCGTTGGCGATCTCGTTGACCAACGAGTCGAACCCGCAACTGGCGATCCCGGTGAACGTCCGCTCGCCCGCCTGCCCCAGGTCTAGTTGGCGCTCGACTCCGGAGGCGAGCACCTCGCACGCTGCCACAGGTCGTCGCGGGATCCCGAGCGCACGGCACAGGTCGTTGCCCCGCCCGCCGGGCAGGATCCCGACGGTGCCGTCGGTGAACTTGACCGCGCCCGCGACCGCGCCGATCAGGCCGTCGCCGCCGAACGCGACCGCAACCTCGCCGTTCCCGACGGCTTCCACCGCGAGCTCCTGGGCGTGCTCGAGGCTCTTTGTGTACTCGAAGCGGTGCTCGAGTCCCTTCGCCGTCAGAGCAGCCTGGACATCCGGCAGCGCCCGCGCGGGGCGGCCTCCGCCGGCCACGGGATTCACGATCAACGATATATGACGATCTGTCGGCGGTTGCCGCCTTGTTCGCACCGCGCAGATCATGCCGGACCCGGCTTGGTAGGCTTTTCGACGGAATGGCGCTCTGCCTCGATCTCCGACTTCTCCTCCTCCCCCCTCGGGGGGAATAGCGCGTGGGCGGCCGCACGTAGCCGCGAGACCAGCACCGAGAAGACACCGAGATCGAGACACTTAGGAGTGGCATGACCAAGCCAGAAGACCCGAGCCCTGAGGCGCCGCCGGCAGGCGCCGCCGACAAAGTCCTGATCTTCGACACCACTTTGCGTGACGGAGAGCAGTCGCCCGGCATCTCGCTGAACACGCAAGAAAAGCTGGAGATCGCCCAGCAGCTGGCGCGGCTGGGCGTGGACGTGATCGAGGCCGGTTTTCCGATCACCTCGCCGGGCGACTTCAACGCCGTGCAGGAGATCTCCCGCACGGTTGAAGGCCCGGTTATCGCCGGCCTGGCGCGGACCCACGTGGCCGACATCGACGCGGCGTGGAACGCGGTCAAGGACGCGACCGGGGCGGGTGGGGCCCGAATTCATACGTTCATATCGACGTCCGACATCCACATCCAGTACCAGCTCCAGACCACGCGCGACGACGTCAAGGGCCAGGCGCGCGCGGCCGTGGCACACGCCAAGCAGTACCTCGACGACGTCGAGTTCTCGCCGATGGACGCGACCCGGGCCGACATCGAGTTCACCGCGGAGGTCTGCCAGATCGCGATCGACGAGGGCGCGACCACGATCAACATTCCCGACACCGTTGGGTACACGATGCCGCACGAGTACACCACCTATCTCGAGCGGCTGTACGAGCTGGTCCCCGATCTGCGCGACATCGTGCTGTCGGTCCACTGCCACGACGACCTGGGTCTGGCGGTCGCCAATTCGTTCGCAGGGCTGCTCGCGGGCGCACGTCAGGTCGAGTGTGCGATCAACGGGATCGGCGAGCGCGCCGGCAACGCGGCGCTCGAGGAGATCGTGATGCTGTTGCACACGCGGTCGGCGGACATCGGGCTGCACTCGGGGATCGTGACCCGGGAGATTGCGCGCACCTCGCGCATGGTCTCCCGCCTGACCGGCTATCCGGTACAGCCGAACAAGGCGGTGGTCGGCCGCAACGCCTTCGCGCACGAGTCCGGCATCCACCAGGACGGCGTGCTCAAGGAGCGAACCACGTACGAGATCATGGACGCGACCACGGTCGGGCTCGAGGCCAACTCGATCGTGCTCGGCAAGCATTCGGGCCGCCATGCGCTGCAGCAGGCGCTCGCGGACCTGGGGTTCGAGCTTTCCGGGCAGGGTCTGAACACCGCGTTCAGGCGGTTCAAGGAGATCGCCGACAAGAAGAAGCATGTGACCGCGATGGATCTCGAGGCACTGGTCACCGACGAGCTGCGCGAGGAGATCGCTGCCTACCAACTCGAGTGGTTCGACGTTGAGGCGTCCACCCGGCGGCCTCCGCACGCGACGGTCGGTGTCCGGACTCCCGACGGCGACGAGGTCACGGGCTCGTTCACCGGCGACGGCCCGGTCGACGCAATCTTCCGGGCGATCAACACCGCCACCGGCGCCGACGCTCGGCTCCGCGAATTCCGCGTCGACGCGGTGACCGGCGGCCAGGACGCGCTCGGCGAGACCTCGGTGGTGCTCGAGGTGGGCGGGGTGAGCGGCTCCGGTCAGGGCGTCTCGACCGACATCCTCGAGGCGGCCGCTCGCGCGTACGTACGCGCGCTCTCGAACGCGCTCCGGCGACGCGACGTCATGGCCGAGGCAGAGGAAGCGACGGCTGAGGCGGCCTCGCGGCAACCGGTGCGGACGCCGTGACCAGCGCAAGTCCTTGCCGGTAGCCGGCCGCGAGGACCCGGCCGCTCGGCTCGCGGTCCATGAAGTTGGTCCCCATCGTGTCGGCGCATTCCGCGTTCGGCGCGACCAGCCGGACGGCCGCGCCCCGGCGACGTAGGACGAGCGACTCGACCGAGACCGCCGTGCGCGACACATTGCGAACGACCGTGAGCACTCTCGACGTCGCCGGGATGCTCGCGGTCGGGTTGAGGCATAACACGTGGGTGTCGCGGCCGGCGGGGGCGGCATCGAGGTTGGTCGGGCTCCACACGCCGCCGTCGACGTACTCGCGGCCGTCGATCGTGACCGGCGCGAACAGCCACGGCACCGTGCAGGACGCCTCGACGGCCTCGGCGACGCTGGCGCTCGGCGCGCCGGGACTGCCGAACACGACGCGGCGACCGCTCCGACGGTCGACCGCGGCGACGCGCAGTCTGCCGTCGAACCGCGGCTCGAGCCGCTCGACATTCCGGCGTAGTTCGCTGAGCGTCTGCTTGGGCTTGGGCAGCCGGCGGAGGAGCAGCGCTCGGGTCAGCGCTCCGCCGGGCGCCGCGAGGCCGAGCGCGAGCGGCGCGAACGTGGCCCCGACGGCGAGCGCCCACTCACCGGCGCGGCGGGCGGCGGCCAGGCCGGCGGCGGCCAGACCGTCCGCGGGACGCGGGGCACTCGGCAGCTCCTCGAGATCCGAGCCGATCGTCGACGGGCGCCGCGGCGGGTGGCCGGCGATCAGGTGGGCGGCGACGATCGAGCCGGCCGACGTTCCGACGTAGTAGTCGCAGTCGCGCAGGTCGAACCCGGTGCCGTCCTCGATGCCGGCCAGGACGCCCATCATCCAGGCCTCACCGAGGACCCCGCCGCCTCCGAGCACGAGCACGTCAGGTCGCGAGCGCATGGCACCTCAGGCTAGCGGCGCGTCTCGAGCGTCTGTCCGTATGTGATAGCGTACGCTCGTATGTCATCCATTGCTACCACAGGCGGCGCCACCGCCGCCGATGGCAGCCTCGGACCGCGGGTGAAAGCTCTTCGTGAAGCCATGGACCTGTCTCTCCGCGACCTCGCCGAGCGCTCGGGGGTGAGCGCACCGATGCTTTCGCAGGTCGAGCGTGGCGAGACCAGCCCGACGCTCCAGGTCGCCAAGCGGATCGCCACCGGCCTTGAGCTGCGGCTCTCACAGCTGCTCAGGCTCGACGAGGATGGCGCGGTCAGCGTGGTCCGCGCCGGCGAGCGGCGCAAGGGGCCGAGCGCGGTGGAAGGCCACAGCTACGAGATCCTCACACCGCCGCTGCCCGGCCAGCGCGCCGAGCTCTCGCGCCACATGCTCGCCCCCGGGGCGGTCACCGGCGGACCCGGCGATCCCCCGAGGCACGAGCCCGGCAGCCGGGAGACCGCGCTCGTCGAACGGGGTACCGTCGTTCTTCACTGCGACGGTCAGCGGTACGAGTTGCTCGATGGCGACTGCGTCACGTTCGACGCAGACCTGAATCATCATTTTGAAAATCCAGGCTCCGAGGAAGCCGTGCTGCTCGCGGTCCTCAGCGCCGGACTCCGGAGGAGCTGATGCCAAAGACCCTGTTCGACAAGATCTGGGACGTTCACGAGGTCGGGGGGGTGGGGTCCAATCTCATCTACATCGACCTGCACCTAGTCCACGAGGTCACGAGCCCGCAGGCCTTCGACGGGCTCCGCCTCGCCGCACGCAACGTCCGCCGCCCCGACCGCACACTCGCGACGGCCGACCACAACGTCCCGACCGACGGGACGCCGGTCGCGGCCAGGATCCGCGACGAGCTCTCGCGCGTGCAGGTCGAGACGCTCGAGCGCAACTGCGAGGAGTTCGGGATCCCGCTCTTCTCGCTCGGCTCCGACTACCAGGGGATCGTCCACGTGATCGGCCCCGAGCTCGGCGTGACGCAGCCGGGGATGACGATCGTATGCGGGGACTCCCATACCGCCACGCACGGGGCGTTCGGCGCGCTCGCGTTCGGCATCGGCACGAGCGAAGTCGAGCACGTGCTCGCCACCCAATGCCTGGTGCAGTCAAAGCCCCGGTCGATGCGAGTCCTGTACCACGGGACGCTCGGCTTCGGCGTCACCGCCAAGGACCTGATCCTGGCCACGATCGGCCAGATCGGAGTTGACGGGGCGGTCGGGCATGTCGTCGAGTACGCTGGCCCCGCAATCGAGACGTTGTCGATGGAGGGCCGTATGACCGTCTGCAACATGACGATCGAGGGCGGCGGCCGCGCGGGGATGATCGCGCCGGACGCCACGACATTCGAGTGGGTGATCGGCCGCGCCGCCGCGCCCGACTCGGTGCCTGAGGAATGGTTCGATTTGAAGACCGACGACGGGGCGGAGTTCGACAAGCAGGTCGATGTCGACGCGTCCGCGATCAGCCCGATGGTCACGTGGGGGACCACGCCCGGGATGGTCGTGCCGGTCACTGGTGCTGTGCCCGAACCGCATTCCGATCAGGACGAGCGCGCGCTCGAGTACATGGCGCTCGAGCCCGGGATGCCGATCGGCGAGATCAAGCTCGACCGTGTGTTCATCGGCTCGTGCACGAACTCGCGGATCGGGGATCTGCGCGCGGCTGCCGACGTCGTCAAGGGCCACAAGGTCGCGGACAGCGTCTACGCGATGGTCGTCCCCGGCTCCCAGCAGGTCAAGATCCAGGCCGAGCAGGAGGGACTCGACGAGGTCTTCCGGCGCGCCGGGTTCGACTGGCGCGGGGCCGGATGCTCGATGTGCCTCGGGATGAACCCGGACATCGCCGATCCGGGCGAGCGGGTCGCGTCGACCTCGAACCGGAACTTCGAGGGGCGCCAAGGACGCGGCGCGAGATCGCACCTCGTCTCCCCGCAGATGGCGGCGGCCGCCGCGATCGAGGGGCGATTTGTGGACATCCGCGAATGGGGAGACGGACGATGAGAGCGATCGAGACGATCACTGGCCCGGTGTCGGTGCTGAACCGCGACGACGTCGACACCGACCAGATCATCCCCAAGCAGTTCCTCAAGCGCGTTGAGCGAACCGGCTTCGGCGAGTTCCTGTTCTTCGACTGGGCCAAACAGCCGGGGTGGGATCTGCCCAGCAACCCGATCCTCGTCGCGGGGCGGAACTTTGGCTGCGGGTCGAGCCGCGAGCACGCTCCCTGGGCGCTCGAGGACTACGGCTTTCAGGCGATCATCGCGCCGAGCTTCGCCGACATCTTCCGCTCGAACTGCACGAAGATCGGGCTGCTTCCGGTCGTGCTCTCGGCGGACGAGTGCGTTTCGATCGCGGACGCGGGACAGGCCCAGGTCGACCTCGCCGCACAGGAGGTGCGGTGGCCGGGAGGGGCGGCCAGCTTCGAGATCGATCCGGAAATCAAGAACCGGTTGCTGGGCGGCCTCGACGACATCGCGCTCACGCTCGAGCAGGGCGACGCTATCGCGGCGTTTGAGAGCGAGCGAGCGCGCCCCGGCGCGTGGGCGGGCCCCGACACGACCTCGCTCTGACATGGGTGCTTCTGCGGAGCGCGACTGGGACGCGGCCACCTACGACCGCGTCTCCGACCCTCAGCTGGCCTGGGCTCGAGAGCAGCTCGACCGGCTCGACCTGAACGGGGACGAGGTGGTCCTCGACGCCGGCTGCGGGTCCGGACGCGTGACTGCGCTCCTCGCGGACCTGGTTCCCCGAGGCCGTGTGTACGCGGTCGACGTGGCCCCGTCGATGGTCGCGCACGCCCGCGAGGCGCTCGGCGCCCGCGCCACCGTTCTCTGCCAGGACCTGGTCGAGCTCGATCTGCCAGAGCCGGTCGACGCGATCTTCTCGAACGCCACCTTCCACTGGATCCACGATCACGATGGGCTGTTCGCGGCGCTACACCGGACGCTCGAGCCGGGCGGTCAGCTGGTCGCCCAGTGCGGCGGGCGGGGCAACATCGACGCGTTCCGAACGCTCGCCGATCAGGTCGCGGCGGAGGAGCCGTTCGCGCCGTACTTCGCCGACTGGCGGCGACCGTGGAACTACGCCACGGATGACGAGACGGCCGAGCGGTTGCAGCGTGCCGGTTTCACCGAGGTCGCGTGCTGGCTCGAGCCCAAGTCGGTGACGCCGGAGGACCCGCGCTCATTCATCCAGACCGTGTGCCTCGTCCGCCATCTCGACCCGCTGCCGCCGGAATTGCGAGGGCCGTTCGTCGACCGGGTGCTCGAGCGAGCGGGCGAGCCGTTGGTGCTCGAGTACGTGCGGCTGAACATGATCGCGCGACGCGGAACCGGCGAGGCGAGCCCGTTCTCGTAGGCGAAGTCACCGCCACCGCGAGCGATTGCTAGCGTCCCGCGCCACCATGGCACCGCACGTCGTCCTCCTTCCCGGTGACGGGATCGGCCCCGAGATCATCGCCCCGACTCTCGACGTCCTGAAGGCGGCCGGCGCTGACCTCGAGTACCAGGAGCACGTGTTCGGTGGCGCGTCGATCGACGCTTACGGCACCGCGCTTACCGACGAGACGCTCGCGGCATGCAAGAACGCCGACGCGGTCCTGCTCGCCGCGGTCGGGGGCCCGAAATGGGACACCACGGACCCCGATAAGCCCCGCCCCGAGCAGGGTCTGCTTGGGCTCCGCAAGGGTCTCGGCCTGTTCGCCAACCTCCGGCCGGTCAGGCCGCTGCCCGCCCTCTACGACGCGAGCCCGCTCAAGCGCGAGTTGATCGAGCGGACCGACATGATCGTGATCCGCGAGTTGACCGGCGGCATCTACTTCGGCGAGAAGACCCGCACCGCGAACGAAGCCTCCGACGCCTGCGTCTACACGCGCGGGGAGATCGAACGGATCGCTCGGGTCGCGTTCAACACCGCGAAATCCCGAGTCACCAGCGTCGACAAGGCCAACGTGCTCGAAACCAGTCGGCTCTGGCGCGAGGTCGTCCGCGAGATCCACACCAACGAATACCCCAACATCGAACTCGAGCATTTGCTCGTCGACAACGCGGCGATGCGCCTCGTCGCGGCGCCCCGACACTTCGAAGTGATTCTCACCGAGAACATGTTCGGCGACATCCTCAGCGACGAGGCGGCGATGCTCACCGGTTCGATCGGCATGCTCCCTAGCGCATCGCTGGGCGATCGGAAACCCGGCGTGTTCGAGCCCGTGCACGGTTCGGCGCCCGACATCGCGGGCACCGGAGCGGCCAACCCGCTGGCGATGTTCCTGTCCGCGGCGATGATGCTGCGCCACGGACTCGGCATGGAGGCCCAGGCGGCGGCGATAGAATCGGCCGTCGAGCGAGCGCTGGCCGAGGGGCTGCGCACGCCCGACCTGGGGGGCACGGCAACTACTTCAGAGGCCACCCAGGCAGTCCTTCAACATCTCTAAGGAGTCAGTCGTGCAACAAGCGGACCTCATCTGGCACAACGGTGAAATGGTTGCCTGGGAGGACGCGAAGGTTCACGTACTGACGCACGGCCTGCACTACGGCACCGGGGTATTCGAGGGGATCCGCGCGTACGAGACCGCCAGGGGAACGGCGATCTTCCGCCATCACGACCATCTCGACCGCCTGTTCAAGTCGGCCGAGCTCTACTACATGCCGATCCCGTACACGCTCGCGGAGCTGCGCTCGGCGACCCACGAGCTGATCGCGGCCAACGACCTGCGCGAGTGCTACATCCGCCCGATCGCGTTCCGCGGCTACGGCCAGATGGGCCTGTATCCGCTCGATGCCCCGGTCGAGGTGTCGATCGCGGTGTGGCCCTGGGGCGCCTACCTCGGCGAAGAGGGCAAGGAGTCCGGAATCCGCGCCAAGGTCTCGAGCTGGCGGCGGATTCCGCACGACGCGCTGATCCCGCACGCCAAGGCCTCCGGCCAATACCTGAACAGCGTGCTCGCGAAGATCGAGGCCTCGAAGGCCGGCTATCAGGAGGCGATCCTCCTCGACTCGCACGGGTTCGTGTGCGAAGGCTCGGGCGAGAACATCTACATCGTCCGGGACGGTGCGGTCTACACGCCGCCGCAGACCGCAGGCATCCTCGACGGCATCAACCGCAAGTCGATCATCCAGATCGCTCGGGATCTTGGGATCGAGGTGATCGAGCGCGACCTGGCCCGTGCCGAGCTGTACCTCGCCGACGAGGTGTTCATGACCGGCACCGCCGCCGAGCTCGTGCCCGTGCGCGAGGTCGACGACCACGCCGTCGGCGCCGGCGAGCACGGCGGACGGGTGGGACCGATCACCCGCGAGCTCCAACGCGTCTTCGACGATGCGCTCCACGGCCGCGACCCGCGCTACGCGGAGTGGCTCGACGTGGTCGAAGTGCCAAGCCGAACCCCAGCCGGCTGAGGCGCCGCCCAAGGCGCCGCCAAGCGCCGCCGTAAGGCGCTGCCGACTAGATGAATCAGATCGCCGCCGACAAACTCAAATGACCCACATCGAGCTCTACGACTGCACCCTCCGCGACGGAATGCAGGGGGAGGGCATGTCGCTGTCCGCGCAGGAGAAGCTGCGTGTGGCGCACCGCCTCGACGAGCTCGGGATCGACGTGATCGAGGCTGGCTTCCCGAGCTCGAACCCCAAGGAGCTCGAGCTGTTCGGGCTGCTCGGCAGAGAGTCGTTCCGGCACGCGCAGGTCGCCGCATTCGGGATGACCCGACGGCGCGACACTCGCGCCGACGCCGATTCGGGGCTGCGGGGGCTCGCCGAGTCGGCTGCGCCGGTGTGCACGATCGTCGGGAAGTCATGGGGCTTGCACCTCGAGAAGGTCGTGAAGGTCGACCGCGACGAGAACCTGCGGATGATCTCCGAGTCCGTCGCGTTCCTGGTCCGGGAGGGCAAGCGCGTGATCTACGACGCCGAGCACTTCTTCGATGGGTTCGCGGACGACCCCGCGTACGCGCTCCGTTGCGTGGTCGCCGCCGCCGAGGCGGGCGCCGACACGGTGACGTGCTGTGACACGAACGGCGGCACGCTCCCGCATGGGATCGCGACGGCGATCGCGGATGTCGTCGCCGCGCTCGCGCCGACCGGCGGGCGGGTGGGGCCCAAAATCGGGATCCATTGTCACGACGACTCGGGCTGCGGCGTCGCGTGCACGCTCGCCGCGGTCGAGCAGGGAGCGGTCCACGTCCAGGGCACGATGAACGGCTACGGCGAGCGATGCGGGAATGCCAATCTGGTCACGATCATCCCCAACCTGCAGCTGAAACTCGGGTACGGGTGTGTGACCGACGAGCAACTCGCGTCTCTGTCCCAGGCCGCGCACTTCTTCGACGAGATCCTCAACTTCACGCCCGACCCAGACCAGCCGTACGTGGGCCGGAACGCGTTCGCCCATAAAGGCGGCATGCACGTCGCGGGAGTCAACGTCGACCCGGCCACGTTCGAGCACATCGACCCAGAGGTCGTCGGCAACGGCCGCGAGCTCCTGATCTCCGAGCTGTCGGGCAAGGGCACAGTCGAGGCGCGGGCTCGCGACGCGGGGATCGCGCTCGGCGACGGGGAGGCCGGGCGGCTGGTCGAGCGGGTCAAGGACCTCGAGCACCGCGGCTATCACTTCGAGGCCGCCGACGGCTCGTTCGAGTTGCTGCTCCGCAGGGAGACCGGCGACTACGAGCCGCTGTTCAGGCTCGAGTCGTGGCGGGCGATCGTCGAGAAGCGCGCCGACGGCCGGGTCGAGACCGAGGCCACGATCAAGATCTGGCTCGACGGCGAGCGGTACGTCCGGACCGCCGAGGGCAACGGCCCGGTGAACGCGCTCGACCGCGCGCTCCGGGACGCGCTTGTGGAGATCCACCCCCATCTGCGCGACATCGACCTCGTGAACTTCAAGGTCCGGATCCTCGACGAGACCAAGGGCACCGGCGCGGTCACTCGCGTCCTGCTCGACGCCTCCGACAGCGACCAGGTGTGGGGCTCGATCGGGGTTTCCGAGAACATCATCGAGGCGTCCTGGGAGGCGCTCGTCGACTCGCTCGAGTACGGGATGCTGGTATTAGGCCCGCCCGCCCCGCACGGCCGGCGGTCGCCTTCGCCCGGCGAGGCCGCATCCTCACAGGTTCGTGACTGACTCCTCCTCGCGGGAGACCGTGGCCAACCGCACCCGCGAGGCCATCCCGCTCGCGCGTCCGGTCATCGGCGACCCCGAAATCGAGGGCGTGCTGGAGGTACTGCGGTCGCGGCGCCTGTCGCTCGGGCCCCTGCTCGCAGAGTTCGAGCAGGCGTTCGCCCAGCGGGTAGGCGCGGCTCACGCGAGCGCCGTCTCTAGCGGCACTGCCGGACTCCACCTGGCGCTGCGGGCGGCCGGCGTCAGCGACGGCGACGAAGTGGTCACCAGCCCGTTTTCGTTCGTGGCCAGCGCCAACGTGGTCGTGTACGAGCGCGCCCGGCCCGTGTTCGCCGACATCGACCCGGTCACGTTCAACCTCGACCCGGACGCCGCCGCGGCGGCGGTCACCGACCGAACGACGGCGCTGTTGCCGGTTCACATCTTTGGCTACCCCGTCGACCTCGGTGCGTTCGAGCGGATCGGCCTGCCGATCGTCGAGGACGCGTGCGAGGCGCTCGGCGCGGTCGACGCCGACGGCGTGCCGGTCGGCGGCCGCGGCCACCCGGCGGTGTTCGGCTTCTACGCGAACAAGCAGATCGCGACCGGGGAGGGGGGGATGGTCACGGTCGCGGACGCCGCGCTCAAGGAGAGGATCGACTCCGAACGCAACCAGGGACGTGCGCCCGACATGGACTGGCTCGATCACGACCGCCTTGGGTTCAACTATCGCCTCACCGAGATCGCCTGCGCGCTGGGTCTCGCTCAACTCGAGCGCCTCGACGATCTGCTCTCGGGTCGCGCCAGGGTCGCCGCCGCCTACCGTGAGGCGCTCGCGGACGTCGACGGGGTCGAGCTGCCGTGCCCTGACTCGACCCCCGCCCACCCACGAGTGCGCCGCGGCTGGTTCGTGTACGTCGTACAGCTTCCGCGAGACGTCGACCGCGACTCGATCGTCCGCGCGTTATCTGCGCGCGGCATCCCGAGCAAGCCCTACTTCCCGGCGGTCCACCTGATGAGCTACTACCGCGAGCAGTTCGGGCACCGGGAGGGTGAGTTCCCGGTGTGCGAGGACGTCGCCTCCCGCTCGATCGCGCTTCCGTTCTTTCCTGAGATGACCGAGTCGCAGGTGCAGCGCGTCGCCGAGTCGCTGCGCGAAGCTCTTGGAACGGTCGCCGGCGCCTGACGGCGGCGCCTTGGTCGGGCGATAATCCGCGCTCGATGTCTCGTTTCGCCGAGCCTCAGGACGCGGCCTTCCGCGCGCTCAACGACTCGCTGTCGTTTGACTGGCGCCTGGGGCCGTACGACGTCCAGCAGTCGCGCGCGCACGCGTCGATGCTCGCGGCGCAGGGGGTCATCTCCGAGGGCGAGCGCGACGAGCTGCACGCGGCACTCGACCAGGTGGAGCGTGAGCTCGGCGAGGGTAGCTTCCAGTTCGCCGACGGGGACGAGGACATCCACATGGCGATCGAGCGGCGCGTCACCGAGCTCGCCGGCAGGGTCGGCGGGAAGCTTCACACCGCCCGCTCGCGCAACGACCAGGTGGCGACCGACGTCGCGATGTTCGTCCGTGCGCACGCCGCCAGCGCCGCGGAGCGCTCCGCCGGGGTCGCCCGGACGCTCGTCGGCTTGGCCGAGGCACATCTCGACTGGCCGATGCCGGGGTACACCCACCTCCAACGGGCCCAGCCGGTGTACCTGAGCCATCACCTGCTCGCCTACTCCTGGATGCTGATCCGCGATCGCGACCGGTTCTTGTCCGTCGTGTCGGCCGCGCGTGCGCTCCCCCTGGGCGCCGGCGCGCTCGCGGGCGTGAACTTCGACACCGACCGGCAGCTCGTCGCGCGTGAGCTCGGGTTCGCGTCAGTGGCCGAGAACTCGATCGACGCCGTGTCCAACCGCGACTTCGTGCTCGACTACCTGGCGGCTGCCGCCACCTGCGCGACCCACCTGTCGCGGCTCGGCGGGGAGATCGTGCTCTGGTCGAGCGAGGAGTTCGGCTTCTGCGAGGTCGCCGACGCGTGGGCGTCGGGTTCCTCGATCATGCCGCAAAAGAAGAACCCCGACGCCGCCGAGCTGCTGCGCGCCAAGGCACCCCGCGTCGCCGCTCATCTGGTCGCTCTCCACGGCGTGCTCCATGGCCTGCCCCTGACCTACAACAAGGACATGCAGGAGGACAAGGAGCACTTGTTCGACGCCGCCGACACGATCGAGCTGTGCCTGGCCGCGGCCGACGGAATGCTCTCCTCGATCACGTTCCGGGGCGACCGGCTCGCCGGCGCGGCGGCCGACGAGCTTCTCGCCGCCACGGACGTCGCCGACCTGCTCGTCCGGCGGGGGCTGCCGTTCCGCGAAGCCCACGGCGTCGTGGCCGGCCTCGTGCGGAGCGCGATCGACCAGGGCAAGCCGCTGTCTGCCCTCACTCGGGAGGAGCTCGTCCGCCAGTCGCCGCTGCTCGACGACGAGTTCTACGCGGTGTTAAGCGACAGCGCGTGGCTCGAGACCAAGGTGTCGGAGGGGGGGACGAGCCTCCCGCGCGTTCGCGAGCAGCTCGACCGGGCACGGGCCGCGCTCGAATGAGGCGCGCCTTCTATGCGCGCCCAGTCTTGGAGGTAGCGCGCGACCTGATCGGGTGCGTGGTCTCGCACGACGGCTCCACCGGCGTGATCGTCGAGACCGAGGCGTATCACCACTCCGAGCCCGCCTGCCACGCGTACGTCGGCCTGACCGACCGGACTTGGATCCTGTTCGGCCCGCCCGGGCGCGCGTATGTGTACCGCTCGTACGGGATCCACGCGTGCCTGAACGCGGTGTGCGAGCCCGAGGGGGTTGCCGCCGCCGTCCTTATCCGCGCGCTCGAGCCGGTCGAGGGCATCGAGGCGATGCGTGTCCGCCGGGGTATGACGCGGTTCGAGGACCTGTGTTCGGGGCCCGGCAAGCTCACCGAGGCGTTGGGGATCGGGCTTGAGCTGAACGGCTCCGATCTGATCCGCGGCCCGATCGTGATCGCGAGCCGGCCGCGAGCGTGGAGGGACGTCGAGGTGGCGGCGAGCAAGCGGATTGGCATCACGAAGGCCGCCGATTTGCCGTGGCGCTTCTCCGCGCTCGACAGCCGCTACCTGTCGCGCCCCGCGCTGTCGAAAGCGTAGGTAAGCCGCTACCCGCCGCCGAGTCCGGCGCCACCCGAGCCGGACCCGCCGCCGCCCGTCGTGCCGCCGGCACCACCACCGCCGCCTCCGGCGCCGGTCGTGCCGCCGCCTCCGCCGCCGGTCGCACCGGTGCCGCCACCACCGCCCGTCGTCCCTCCACCGCCGCCGGTCGTGCCGCCCGCGGCGCCACCGCCGGCTCCGGCGCCCCCGTTGCCGGTTGCGCCGCCACCGGTCCCCGTCGCCCCGCCACCGGTGTTTCCGCCGGTCCCGCCGCCGGTCGGCGCCGCAGGCGTGGTCGCCGTCGTGTCGGTCCCGGTGCCCGAACCGGAGTCCGAGATCGGCGGCGCGCTAGTCGTGTCAGTCGTCGTCGACGATGTGATCTTCTGCTTCGGATTCTCGGTGGCGAGGATCTGCAGTGCCTGGACCATGAAGTTGTGCCAGATGATCGCTGGGTAGGTGCCGCCCTCGACCGGCGCGCCGTTGTAGTCGGTGGTCATCGGCACGAGCTTGTTCGGGAAGCCGACCCATACCGCAGTCGTCAGCTGGGGCGTCCAGCCGACGAACCACGCGTCGGCGTAGTTGGTGGTGGTGCCGGTTTTGCCCGCAACGTCCACCCCCGAGATCGCGGCCGAGGTGCCGGTCCCGGACTGCACGACCCCAGTGAGCATCTCGTGGACCACTGCGGCGATCGAAGCCGGGAGGACCCGCTCGTACTCGGGTTGATCGACCGCGTTCTTGCGCGGGCACACCTTCGGGCAGTAGATCTGCGCGATCCCCGTCGGCCCCTTGTCCGGGGCCCCGAGCACTGGGTCGTACACCCTCCGGCCCCCCTCGGCAAACGTCTCGTAGGCGTGGGCCATGTCGAGCGGCGACACCCCGATCTTGAGCCCGCCGAGGATCATCGCGTAGTTGTCTGAGACCGGGGTGCGGATGCCGGCGCGTTTGGCGAAGTGAGCGATCTTCTTCGTCCCGACGTTGATGCCGACCTGCGAGTACACGGTGTTGTCCGAGACGTCGGTCGCGTCCTGGAGCGTGATCGGGCCAGAGTACGTGTTGCCGAAGTTGTGGACGATGAAGTGCTCTTTGCCGTCGCTGTTGGGAACGACGAAGTTCTGCGGTGCGGAGTCGATGATCGAGTCCGGTCCGTACTTCCCGGACTGGAGCGCCATCGCCAGCGTGAACGGCTTGAACGCCGAACCCGGCTGGCGCTCAGACTCGGTCGCCAGGTTGAACGGGAACTGGCTGTAGTCCTCCTGCCCGTTCACGACCGGTCCGCCCACCATTGCCCTGACCTGCCCGGTCTTGTTGTCGATCGCGACCAGCGAGGCGCTCGGGAGGCCCGAGCCGTATGGAAGCTCTTCCGAGATGGCCTGATCGGCGGCCTGCTCCATGCCCAGGTCGATCGTGGTGCGGATCTTCAACCCGCCGTAGTAGGCGCGGTACTCCGCGACGCTGTCCGGGACGCCAGGCTGGCCGAGTCCCATCGCCTTGAGAATCTGCGGACGCAGCCAACTTGTGAAGTACGGCGCCGCGGCGGGCTCCTGTGGCTGCTGGATGAGGGCGGCGGTCGGAAGCGGCTGGTTCTTGCCGTACTGGTACTGCGCCTGAGTGATGTAGTGCTGCTCCAGCATGTCCTTGAGGACGACGTTCCGTCGGGCCTTGGCAGCCTGGGGGTGGAGCAACGGATCGAACGCGGTCGGGTCCGCCACCATCCCGGCGAGCAGCGCCCCCTCCCAGGGCTGGAGTACGGACGCGCAGGGCGTTCGCGGAGCGTCGCCACAGCCCGAGCCGGCCTGGCTGGACGAGACCGAAGAGTTGTAGCCATGGACCTTGCCGAAATACACGCGCGCGGCTGACTCGACCCCGTACGCGCCGTTGCCGAAGTAGATCGAGTTCAGGTACTGGGTCATGATCTTCTGCTTGGGCCACCTGCGCGTGAGGTGGTACGCCAGCGCCGCCTCGCGCAGCTTCTCGAAGATCGTGCGGTTGTCCTGCTCGGACAGCGCGTTCTTGACGAACTGCTCGGCGATCGTCGAAGCGCCCTGTTTGGATCCACCGGTCACGTCGGACATCACCGCCCGCGCGATCCCGCGCAGGTCGACCCCTGGGTCGGTCCAGAACCGCCGGTCCTCGACCGACACGATCGCGCGACGCATCCAGGGCGAGATCTGCGTGAAACTGTCGATGACCTCGTGGTTCGGCGGCGCGAACTGCCCGATCAGATGCCAGTGATCGTCGTAAATGTACGAGTTCGCCGACGCCGACGAGTACACCTGCCGGTTCTCGATCTGCGGGAGATCGGAGGCGACCGCCATCATCATCCCGAACACGGTCGAGACGATCGCAAGCGCCCCGAGCCCGATCAAGATCAGGATCAGCCGCAGCTTGCGCACTCTCGGCTTGGTCCGTGGGCCCCGGCGCCGACGCCAGAACCGGCCGCGCGGCGAGCCGATCGGGCCGCCGTTTCCCCGCCCGTCCCCGTTTCCGCGCCTGCCACCATTCCCGCCGCGACGCCCATTCCAACCGCGTGACGGCTCCGATGGGCTCGGAACGTGCGGCTGACCGCCCTGTGTCGGGGTTTCGACGTCGTCGATCATGCAAATCGGGGGTGCTGGCGTGTGACCGGTCCGACGGCCTCGGCGCGTCGCGGGACGTGGCGGCAACAGGGTCCCGCGGCGGCGAGAGTCTAGCATTGGCCCGCATGGAGTCCGAGGTCTGGACCGAGCCCGCGCTGCCGCCTGAACCATCCGCGTCGACCCCCTCCGAGGCGGCGGCGTGGCTCGAGCGAAACGCCGTCGACAGCCTGCCCGGGGGTTCGCTCGAGCAGAAGCTCGCGGCCGGGCGGCCGCTGACGGTCAAGCTGGGGATCGATCCGACTGCGCCGGATATCCACCTCGGTCACACGGTCGTGCTCCAGAAGTTGCGCGAGTTCCAGGATCTCGGCCATGAGGTTGTGCTGATCATTGGCGACTACACGGCTCGCGTCGGCGATCCGAGTGGCCGCTCGGCCACCCGACCTGCGTTGTCGGGCGAGCAGATTGACGCGAACGCCCGCACCTTCACCGATCAGGCGTACACCGTCCTCGACCCCGAACGCACCACGGTCCGCTTCAACGGCGAGTGGCTCGACATGTCGATGGAGGAGCTGTTCAAGCTCGCCCGTGTCCCTACCGTCGGCCAGCTGCTCGAGCGAGACGACTTCGCCAAGCGGTTTGCGAGCCACACCCCGATCTCAGTGCTCGAGCTGCTCTACCCGCTGCTCCAGGGCTATGACTCGGTGGCGATCCGCGCCGACGTAGAGCTAGGCGGCACCGATCAGAAGTTCAACCTGCTGCTGGGACGCGACATCCAGCGCGCCTTCGACGTCCCGGAACAGGCAATCCTCACGATGCCGCTGCTGCCGGGAACCGACGGCAAGCTCAGAATGGCGAAGTCGCTGGGCAACTACATCGGCGTCAGCGAGCCGCCGGACGAGATATACGGCAAGACCCTCAGCATTCCGGATGAGGCGCTCGGGGTCTGGTACGAGCTGCTGCTCGGCATTGAGGCCCCGCCCGAGCTCGGTCCCCGCGACGCGAAGCGGGCACTCGCCCGCGCGCTGGTCGCGCGCTTCTACGGAGCGGACGCGGCGGAGGCGGCCGAGCAGGAGTTCGACCGAGTCCACATCGACCGCAAGGCGCCCGAGGACATGCCGGCCGTGACCTGGCCGGCCGATCAACCCGTGGTGCACCTGCCGGCGCTGCTCGAGCTCGCGTTCTCGATCTCACGGTCGGAGGCGCGGCGCAGCCTGGCTCAAGGCGGGGTCAAGCTGGACGGCGAGACGATCGGCGACGATTCACTCGACCTGCCCGCGGCGTCGGTCGACGGCAAGGTTCTACAGCTCGGTAAGCGGCGCTTCGCGCGCGTGGGCGTGGAGTAGAGCGTTCGAGTGGCACGCATCGCCCTGCCGAGCGGGGGTCGCCCGTGACCGTCCAAGGCGGGCTCCTTCGGATGGAGACGCCGGGCAACGGGCACGTCGTCGACATCACGCCCGGGGTCGCGAGCGTGGTCAACACGGCCGGCGTCGACCGCGGCGTGGTCACCGTGTTCGCGACCGGTTCGACCGTCGCTGTGACCACGATGGAGTACGAGCCCGGCGGCGTCCACGACCTCCAGGAGCTCCTCGACCGCCTGATCCCGAGCGCCGGCAACTACGAGCACAACCGTCTCAACCACGACACGAACTCCCACGCCCACCTGAGGGCCGCCGTCATCGGACCCTCTGAGACGATCCCGATCGTCGAGGGCCACCTCCAACTCGGCATCTGGCAGCAGGTCGTCCTGATCGATTTCGACGACCGACCGCGCCGGCGGACCGTGACCGTGCAGGTCCTGTCGTAGCCGCGCGGGCGGGCCGGGCTCGGGTGTGCCGCGTTCCTGCCGGATCCGGCATGCCGTCCGCGCCTGGCTCCGGCCGCGGCCACCCGAGCCGGCCGCGTGTGGCCCCGACCACTCGTGCCGGCCGCGTCTGGCCGGCGGCCCCCCGCGCCGGCCGTGATCGCCGGCACAAGCTTTCCCCGGGGCCGAAACGGGCCCAACCGACCCTCGAGGTAGGGATGGTAGAGTTCGCGGAGCCACGGGCATTTTGCCTGCTCCGGCGAGAAGGTAGACGTCCGTTCCCCGTGCGACGAAGC
>CAWANN010000007.1:0-556950 GCA_963783415.1 uncultured Solirubrobacterales bacterium | reverse complement strand
GACGCCGGTGAACCCGAGAATCGTGTCCTTCCCGGGCACGCGCATACAAGCCCTTCGGATCACGGCGCTCGCATTCCTCCAGGGGAGTGTTGACGAACACCTCCAGGAATCCGACGCCCGCCTCCTCGTGGATCGCCCGCTCTGTTTGGCACGGTCTTCCGCGTAAGGGCTGATTAGGCTGACGATAGCGATCGTTCCCGCGTCGGCGAGCAGCTGCGCAACTTGCGCCACGCGGCGCACATTCTCGGCACGATCGCTTGGACTAAAGCCCAGGTCGCGGTTGAGACCGTGCCGTAGGTCGTCGCCGTCGAGCAGATAGGCGGATCGACCCCTTCGTGATCGTTCCTCGAGCGTGGCGGCATCGTCGACTTCCCGGACGCCGACAGGCCGGTCAACCAGACGGTCGCCCCGTCTGTCCGAGCAGGCGCCACCGCTCCTGGCGCGTGACCCGGTTGCGATGCCAGGTGAAGTCGCGTCGGCTGCCTCGACGACCATGACGTGAGCCTCGACCACGATCCCCGCGCCGACCGTCCGGTTGGTGGCCTCGTCGATCAGGATGAAGCTGCCCGTGGTTCGGTCTGCGACGGTACTCGTCGAACGCGATCGGCACGCTCGTGGGCAGGCTGACTCGGCCGACCTCGTTGAGCCCGGTTACGCGGGGCTCTGATCTCGATGCAACCCGTCGACGTCGATCCGAGAGCGAAATTCTCCTCGACGGCTGCGTTCGCCGAGCGGGTCGTGTGCTTGAGCGTGTAATGACTCGCCGACGACGATGGGACTCATCAGCGATCCAGCACACGATTGCTTCGAACTGACGGTCGATCTTCGGCGCGGTTGTGCGGCCGACAGACATGTCGCGGCGCGACATGTTCAGTGCGTTTCGAGCTGCAAGGTCACGGACATCGGGGGGAACGCCTCGTTGACCGGGCCGGCGAACGTGTCGATCGAGGCGATCCGCGTGTGATCGCCGACACGGGAGCACGACGACGGGATCGCTGGGTCGGAGGATCCCGGCCGCGATCTGGCCGGTGTACCCGCGATAGCCAGCACTCTCTGTTCTGCCGGCCGGGCGTTACCGACTGCACGGGGAATCGGTAATCGATGAGGTTCGGTCCGACGCGATATGGACGTGCTCGAGGCGACAGAGCAGCGCGGGCTCTCGTACCATGGCATGCGCCGGACGCTCGACGACGTTGTCCCATGCGCGGCCGATATCGGGACGAACGTGACGTCGGTGATTCCGAGGCGCGCGCAGAACTCCTGGACTTCGCGTTCGACCCCGATCGACGCCGACCGGCGACATCCGACGAGGTCCACCTGGTCGACACACACGATGAGGCGCTGGATGCCGAGCAGTGACGCGACGAGCACATGGCGGCGCGTCGTGATCCGGGACCCGTTCGGGCGTCGATCAGGATCACCGCGAGATCTGCTGTGGCTGTGCCGGTGACCATGTCGCGGGTGTACCGCTCGTGCCCGGCGCGTCGGCGATGATGAACTCGCGACGCGGGGTCTGGAAGCAGCGACAAGCGACGTCGATCGTGATCCCCTGTTCGCGCTCCGCACGCAACTCGTCGGTGAGCAGCGAAAGGTCCAGCGCGCGAGTCCGATCCGGCGCACTGAGGCCTGTCGCAGGGCCGCGAGCTGATCGACGAGGACCTCTCTGGACTCGTCCCAGTAGCCGGCCGATCAACGTGCTCTTGCCGTCGTCGACCGAGCCGGTGATGACGAGGCGAAGCAGCGACGCTGAACTGCGCCACGCAGGTGCCGCGGCTCATCCACGCTTTCCCTTGGTGTGTACGGCCATCAGAATTGTGGGCCCGCCCTTGCGCCTGGAGCCGCGCGACGTCGGATTAGCGGGGAGTGGGGAAGGGACGGATCGAGCCTATCGTCTGGCGCCCCGTAGGATGGCGGCGGATGTCGGCCGGGAGCTTGCGGGCCGGCGGACGACCGGAGGAACTGGGAGCGGCATACCGGCGTCCGGTCGGCAGGCGTCAGACTGGGGGGGGGGGGTTTGGCGGGTGGGGCAAGGCGGCCTGTCGCCGCGGCCGGAACCGCGGCCGCCTGCGCCCGCCGAGGCCGACTTGAGGCGGAGCACCGTCCCGGGCCGGAGGCGTGGCGGACGTAAGGGCGCACCAGCTCGCGTGACACGAGCACTATGAACGTGGCGTTCATCGAGCCCTAGCGCGCGCCCCAGCCGACGTGGCTCCTGGGCGAACCGGAACATCCATTCGAGGCCGCCCCGCCGCATAACTACCGGCGCCCTACGCGTGACTCCGGCTATCACGTCGATGGTGCCGCTGACGCCGATCACGAACGGAGCCCCAGTCCGACGGCTGTGCCGCGCAAGAAGATACTCCTTACCAGGCGAGCCTATGGCTACGAACAGGACGTCGGGCTCGGGCGCGGATCGAGGACGCGATCTCGGCCTCTTCTGCCTCGCCGTGGTACCCGTGGCGATGGCCGATGTCCGAGGCATCCGGGATACCCGAGCGCGACACGTTCGACCGCGTGCTGAGTACTTTCGGCCTTGCTCGGAGTACGTACGCCCGAGATCCCTTCACCGCGGCGAGAGCCAGCAGGCCGTTCATCAGGTCGATGCCGGCCACGCGGGACGGCAGCGGGTCCCGAAGAAGCCGCGAGGCCCACACCACCGGCTGGCCATCGGCCGTGACGAGCTCGCACCGTTCGATTCCTCAACGAAGCTGGGCGTCCTGCGCATCGCCACGAGCTTGGCGACGTTGATGGCCATGTGCTGTGCAAATCCCCGCGACCGGATCACGCTCTTCGCAGAACGCGAGCGCTCGGGCCAGATCGACGCGGTCGATGTCGCAGCCCAACACCTTCGCGCGCCTGGCGGCGATCCCGGACGCCAACCCTGCGGCGACTCTCAGTCCGTCGTCCTGGCCCTCACGTTGTCAACCCGAGTTACAGCCCCATCCCAATCGTCCTCTTCTACCTGGCCCTTTCGTCCAGCCACGTAGAGATGGTCTCTCAGCAGAATCTTCACGTCGTTCCACAGTGACCGAGTTCGTCACATACAGTAGTCGATCTTCACCATCTCGTGAAGTGGTATCCGCGCCGAGCCGAGGACCTGCCAGTGACCCGTCATGCCGGGTGTCAGTCGCAGACGCCGCCTCTCCCAACCCTGGATGCGCTGGTCTTCCTCGACCACCAGCGGCCGCGGGCCGACGAGACTCATGTCGCCTCGAATCACGTTCCACAGCTGCGGGAGCTCGTCGAGTGACGTACGGCGAAGGATAGCTCCGACCCGGGTGATCCGCGGATCATTGTCGATCTTGAACACCCGTCGGCCTCATTCAGATGCTGGAGCTCATCCCGCCGCTCTCCGCCCCCGACACCATCGTCCGGAACTCGAGCATCTCGAATGACTCTTCCGTCACGCCCGACACGCAGCTGCCGGAACAGGACGGTACCCCGTGAGTCGAGCTTGATGGCGAGCGCGATGATCGCCAAGAGCGGACTGAGCGCCACGAGCACGACCACCGCCACGGTCACGTCGAGCGTGCGCTTGATCAGCTGCGACGAGCGACTCAGGTGCAGGCTGCGCATGCCTAGCAGCGGCAGTCCCTCCACGTCGTCGAATTCCACCGACGATCCAACCACCTCGAGCACGCGCGGCACGACGCTCACCCTGACTCCGAGCGAGGTGGCAGTACGAATCAGATTGAGGACGTCGTCGGCATCGATCATGTGCGGCGCGACGATGATCCGGTCAGCCTGGGTGTCTGAAACGAGCGCCTGGAGGTCAGCGCCGTCCCACGCCATGTCAGGGCTGCTCGAGCGCATGTCCGCGACACGAGCGCGCTGACCTGAGCCGCTCGAGTGGAACGAACGCGACCACGGTCGCGTGCAGCGAAGGGCGCGCGGCGAGCTTCTTCTTGATCCGGTCGGCACTCGCCTCGTCGCCGATCACCAAACACCTCTCGGGTCGCGTAAGCCGCCTCGACAGCCACCGGGCGGTCACGTGCGCCGCAAGCAGCAGCACGAACAGCGTCGCCCATTCCACCAGCAGTTCGCGACGATCGCTCGATCTCGTGATCACGAAGCCGTTCAGCAGCCACACGATCAGCGCATACAGAGTCGCTAGCTCGAACAGCGCCGGCGCCTCGTCGAGCGTCGACTTGCGAACCAGCAGTTCCTGGCGGTCGTAGATACCGACGACCTTGCTCATCGCCACAATAAGCGGTACCGCGGCGATCGCGCGGAGCGCGGGGTGACCCGGACCGACCACTTCGCGCGTGATCAGCAGTGACACGAGCGCGGCCATTGCGTCGGCCACGACGAGCGTACGGCGATACACCGCGTCGCGTCTCCCGACCGACATCGAATGGCGCCGGTCGGCGCTGATCCGGGGAACCGGGTGACGTGGCTCGACCCGACTCGGCGCGACTAGGCCCGCGCCGCCACTGTTCGGCGTGGCGTCAGCGCGCGGGGTGCCGTCCGGCTCGATCCGCTCGGCGGCACGATCGCCCGGCGACCGCCGGCGCGCGGTGCTGCGCGTTGCCGACGTCCCGAACGTTCTGGGTCCCTGCACGGGCAAGATCGATCGCTTATCCCCCCTCGAGCGCGCACGTCACTGCAAACGCGCCCTGCCCGAGATCGTCTCCGGTTGTGCGGAAAGGAATCTGTACCACATGTGCGCTCGCAGTGTGGTGTTTTTTCCTAATGCAAGGTGGTGTGCACATACCTCGGTGAACCTCACCAACACCACACTTCCGCACCTTAATCAAGACGCCTACCTCACCAAACCGGATCAAAAGGGGCCCCTCGAGGAAATGTCGCAGTACGGAGGGGAACGCCCGTCAGGTTGTAATTCGAACACATACCCGGTGGCGCTGACGCGCGGTCACGCCCAGGTCACATCCGGCGCCGTCGCCGGCGTTATGAAGCTTTGACCGGCGACCTTTTCGCCCCCACGGGTGCAACTTCCTGTTCGATCACCTCAGAAGCTTCCGAAAACCGGAAGATTGCAACCATCGCCACAAACCCGCCGCGACTTGTCGTCAGCCTCGGCATTTCGGTCACCTGGATCACTGCGCGAGTGCATTCGTGCAACATTCCTTGCATCTAATCTACGCTGAACGTTCCTATTCCTTCAGATCGACACCACAATCGAGCCTCACAAGACTCGATGCGCGGTGATCTAGAGATTAGAGGCGGCGGCGGACGTCGAGCGTCGTACGTGTCGGCGGGGGACGCTGGAGGGAGCGCCGCCGGATCTGGGGTTTCGACCACTCGGCGTCGTGCACAGCGTTCGCCCAGAAGACTCACATCGGCTCGATCGGACGGCGTGCTGGGCGCGATAGCAGCAGCCGGTGGACATTTGTTCGATCTGAAGGACGCGCCGGATGCGGCATGATTAGGCTCGGTGAGTGCGTCCGTGACGCGTGCTGCCAATCCGACAATGAGCGAACGCTTTTCCGCTTTTGCGTTCTCCGCCGTCGTAGCGATTCTCATGCTGGGCGCCGCCGCAGCCGATAGCCAGGCAGCCAACGCGCGACACCACTCGAAGCCTTCGATTCACCGCATCCACCGGCTTTCCGGCCATCGCCACTATCAGCCACCGACTAAACGTCACCGGCGGGGACACGGGCAGGGCAAGCACCCCGGATCCCCCACGAGTCGCACTGGACCCACAGGCGCTGGATCCGCACCCGGCAGGGTGGCGGTGGCGCCCACTCACGGCCCGACCTCCAGCGCGTCGGCTGGCCCGCCCATCCCTTCAAGCCCCGCGCCATGGCCCACAACCTCAACCCCGATGGCAGCGCCCGTGACCGCCACCCCCGCGGTCGCAAAGCCGGCGCTAGCGTTCTTTTCGCCGACCAGTATGTGGAACGCACCGCTCACAGAGAAAGCACCGCTTGACCCGGGTTCGTCGGGAATGGTGAGCGGGCTCGAGCAGGAGGTGGCGCGCGAGGAAGGACTAGGGATTGGTCCGTGGATCTCGACAGACGCTGAGATCTACGTAGTCGGCTCTGATCAACCGACGGTTCTCGTGCAACTCGACGATCCCACCGCTTCGGCGGCGTTGCAGGCTGCGTTTGCGGCCGTTCCCATCCCCCTCGGCGCTCAGCCCGGCAGCGATGCGGATGAGGAGATGACCGTCTGGCAGCCGTCCAGCGACAAATTATGGGAGTTCTTCCATATGCGGCTCTTGTCGGACGGCTGGCATGCCGCATGGGGTGGTGCGATCGACGACGTCTCGCAGAATCCTGGGTACTACGACGCCACCGCCTGGCCCGGTGCCTCCCCGAGTTGGGGCGCGACCGCGAGCAGCCTGCCACATGCCGCCGGCGTCATCACGCTGGCGGACATCAAGCAAGCTGCGATCGACCACGCGCTCGCGGTCAACCTGCCCTACCCATGCCAGGGCATCTACTCGTGGCCCGCGCAGCGCACCGACGGGACGGGAACAGCAGCGAACTGCATCCCCGAGGGAGCCCACCTGCGACTCGACCCCAGCCTCAACATCCCAGCGCTCCACCTTCCATCGTTCGTGCAGATGATGGCCGAGGCCGCCCAGAAGTACGGGATCGTCGTCCGCGACCAGACACATTGGGCCATCGGATTCTGGATCCAAGATCCCGCCCCCACGGGCACCGACCCGTTCTATGGCAGCGACGGCGACCCTAGCTCCGCGGGGCCTTTCCAGGGGATGTGGCCCAATCAGCTACTGAGCTACTTCCCCTGGAGCGCTCTTCAAGTGCTCAAGATGGATCTGCACGACATGCCCGGGTAGGGCTGAACCCGCCTGACTGGTCGTTTATTGGCGCGAATGCGGTAGCCGTCCGCCAAAGTAAGCCTGTGAAGCCTGCCGGGAAAAGCTGGCCTTTGATCCGCAAACGCCTATCCACTCCTGGGTGCGCGGTCGTCGTTGCGATCTTCGTGTTGGGCGCCACCGCCGACACCGGCCACGCGGCTAGCGCGCACCGACACCACTCCATACTCCCGATCCGCCGGGCCGCCCTGGCCCCGGATCACGCACGCCATACGCCACAGCGAGGACAGTCGCCCGTGAACCCTGCCGGAAGCGCGGTCGCTCGAGGGGCAGCCTTCCTTTCGTTCTTTTCGCCAACGAGTGTGTGGAACGAAGCTCTCGCAAGTGATGCACCGCTTGACGCTGGCTCAGCGACGATGGTGAGCGGGCTGGATGCCGAGGTCGCGCGCGAGGAGGGATTGGGAATTGGTCCATGGGTATCGCCAGGCGCTGAGATCTACATAGTGGGCCCTCATCAGCCGACCGTGCTCGTGCGCCTCGACGATCCCACGCCTTCGTGGCGGGCGGCACTGCAGTCGGCATTTAGTGCCGTGCCCATCCCACCCGACGCAAGGCCGGCCAGCGACGCGGATGCTGACATGACGGTCTGGCAGCCCTCGAGCGACAAACTCTGGGAGTTCTTCCACATGCGGCGCTTGTCGGATGGCTGGCACGCTGCCTGGGGTGGTGCCATCCAGCACGTCTCGCAGAACCCTGGGTACTACACCGCCACCGCTTGGCCGGGTGCCTCCACGAGCTGGGGCGCCACCGCGAGCAGCTTGCCCGATGCCGCCGGTGTCATCACTCTCGGGGACATCAAGGAAGGCGCGATTTATCACGCGCTCGCGGTCAATCTGCCCTACCCATGCCAGGGCATCTACTCGTGGCCCGCGCAGCGCACGGACGGGACGGGAACAGCAGCGAACTGCATCCCCGAGGGCGCGCACCTGCGAATCAATCCCAGCCTCAACATCGCGGCGCTCCATCTCCCGCCTTTCGTGCGGATGATGGCCGAGGCCGCCCAGAAGTATGGGATCATCGTTCGCGACCAGACACACTGGGATATCGGATTCTGGATCCAAGACCCCGCCCCTACGGGCACCGACCCGTTCTACAGCGACGGAGCGCCCAGCTCTACGGGTCCGTTTCAGGGAATGTGGCCCAATCAGCTACTGAGCTACTTCCCCTGGAGCGCGCTCCAGGTCCTCAAGATGAACCTGCACTACGTGGCCGGATCCGGCTGACGCCGGAGGGTCACACCCCCACCGGCGACTCCTCGTCGCGCCGGTGCGCTCTTCCGCGCGCGATCACCTCCCGGAAGCTCCGGAACCGGAAGATCGCGACCATCGCCACGAACCCGAGCACGCTGGTCAGCACCGCGATCGCGATCTGCTGCCCGACCGAGAACGAGGCCACGTACGGGTTGTGGGCGAAGATCGTCAACAGCAGCGCCTGCTGCACGCCGGCGCCACCGGGGGTGAAAGGGAACACCGACGCGACCACCTGAACACCGAGCACCAGCAGCGCGTTCCGGACCGACCCCCCGATGTGGAAAGCGTCGAGCAGCGCCCAGTACGAGGCGAACCGGAAGACCCAGCTCGCGAACTGCCAGCTGGCCATGTCCCGTCGGTACCGCCGCCAGTCGCGCAGGATCGCGAAGCCCTGCCGGACCCGCTCCCAGAACGCCTTCACCCGCGCCGACAGCAGCGCGAACGCGACGAGGAAGCCGACGCCGAGCACGGTCAGCAGGAACAGCGTGAACCGCATGTTCGAGGCGAAGAAGCTGATGTCGAACGCGGGCAGCTTCGAGAAGTCCGGCGGCTTCGGAAACACCCCCTGGGTGAAGGCGAAGCACATCACGAGCACGCCCATGAACCAATCGAAGATCACCCCGGTCCACAGCGCCGAGGCCACCGTCGGATAGCTCGCGTTGTCGATCGCGACCCGGGTCAGGTACAGCTGCGCGAGGCTTCCGCCCCCCAAGGGGAACACGTTGTTGATCGCGTAGCCGACCATGTACGCGCCCCAGACGTCGCGCCAGCGAAACCGCTCGTCCGGGTACGCGGCGCGAAGGGCGTTGAACAGCGCGCGCGAGCGCAGCAAGAGGTACACCGCGTACAGCGCCAGGCCGAGCAGCAGCGCGCCCCAGCTGAGGCTCGTGAGCTGCGACAGGAACGTGCCAACCGAGTCGATCAGGTGGTCGACCGTTGATCCGACGGAGGCGTGGTGCTGTGCGCCCGCCGCCGTGACCGCCGCTGCCGCGAACGCTGGCATAGACCTCATTATGGGCCCGCGCCCTTAAAGAGCCCGGGGGACCCAGATCCATCTGGGTCCCCCGGAGAGTCAGGGAAGTGGGGGCGCAGTTCCCTGACCGACAGGGGCGAGTTTCCCCGTCCCAAGACCACTCTAAACCTAAATTTTCCTCGCTGGCCGCTCCACCACGCGAATTACGCCGCTAAGGCTACCATTCCCACGTCTGGCCAAACTCAAACCTTCGAGCAGGCCAGAGTTGATTTACAACGCCGTAGGTGCGTCCTCAACGGCCTTGTGCGCCAGGGTGCGGGCCCGGCGCCCCCGATCGTAGCGCGGTCGTGTCAGCGGCCCTGGGCACCGGGGCCGGTGAAGAACTCTTCCCCAGCCCTGACCGTCCCGGCCGCCTCGGCCTCGTGGCGCAGCGTGCGGTCCGCCTCGCCGCTCCAGGCGCCGATCGCGAGCATCTCCCGGTCGGCGTCCATCGGGCTTCCGCCGAGGTCGTTGTTGACGACGCGCGCGCACTTGCGACCCTCGGCAATCGCCGTGACGATCAGCGACTGGCCGATCCGGGCGTCGCCGCAGGCGTAGACCCCCTTCGTCGAGGTGCGGTAGGTCATCTCGGTGCGGATGTTCCCGCGCTTGTCGAGCTCGAGATCGAGCTCCTCGATCGCCCCGGCGCGCTCGGGCCCCTCGAACCCGATCGCGATCAGCACCAGGTCGGCCTCGAGCACGTACTCGCTCCCGGGCACCGGCGTCAGATCCCGCGAGGACGTGCCCGTAACCTTCCGGGCGTACACGTGGCTAACGTGCCCGTCACGGCCGCCGAACCCTGTGACCTCCGTACCCCACCGCCGCTTGCCGCCCTCGTCGAGCGCGTACGTCGAGGTTGTGCGCTTTGGCGGTAGCGGCCACGGGTGACGTGGGTCGCGCCCGCTGTCGGGCAGCGCCTGGTAGACGTCGAGCAGGACCACGCCCGCCGCGCCCTCGCGGTGGGAGTTCGAAATGCAGTCCATCCCGGTGTCGCCGCCGCCGACCACCATCACCTTCTTGCCCGCGGCGGTGATCTCAGTCCCGGGCGCGGGCGCACGCGACGGCCGTCCCTCCGCGGCCGCGACCCACCGGTTGCGCTGGTACAGGTAGTCCATGGCGAAGTGGATCCCGCTCAGGCTGCGGCCTGGCGCGTCGAGGTCGCGGTGCACGCGCGAGCCCGTCGAGACGACGAGCGCGTCGTGGCGGTCCTTCAGATCCCGCGCCGTGACCGTGCGCCCGACCTCGGTGTCGTACACGAACTCAATGCCCTCCTGCTCGAGGATCGACACCCGCCGGTCGATGACCTGCTTCTCGAGCTTGGCGTCGGGTACGCCGAACCGCATCATCCCGCCCGGGCCCTCGTCGCGCTCGAACACGGTCACGGTGTGGCCGCAGCGGTTGAGCTCGTCGGCGACCGCCAGCCCGGCCGGGCCGGACCCGATCACCGCCACGGTCTTACCGGTCCGCCGCGGGGGAGGGCTCGGAACGATCCAACCCTCGTCGAACGCGCGCTCGGCGATCGCCAGCTCGATCTGCTCGATCGTCACCGGGTCGTCGTTGATCGCCAGGACGCACGCCGACTCGCACGGGGCGGGACAGATGCGGCCGGTGAACTCAGGAAAGTTGTTGGTGGCGTGCAGCTGGTCGATGGCCTCGCGCCACTTCCCGCGATACACGAGGTCGTTCCAGTCGGGGATCAGGTTTCCGAGCGGACACCCCTCGTGGCAGAACGGGATGCCGCAATCCATGCAGCGAGCCCCCTGGCGCTGCAGTTCCGCCTCGGGCTGGATCCCGAAGTACCGCTCGTAGTCGTGCACGCGCTGCTCCGGGTCTCGCTTCTCGAAGCCGACCCGGTGGATCTTGAGGAATGCGCCGAGCTCCCCCATTACCCCGAGACCGCCGCCTCGCGTTCGGCCTGTTCGGCGAGCGCGCGCTTGTAGTCGCGCGGCATCACCTTGATCATCCGCTCGCCGGCGCCGCGCTCCCACGACGCGAGTACGTTGCGGGCGACGATCGACCCCGTCCGTGCGGCGTGCTCGGAGATCAGGTCGCGGACGAGAACCTCGTCGTCGTCGGTGAGCGCGTCCAGCTCCACGAGCTCAAGGTTGCAGCGTCCCTCGAACCGACGGTCCACGTCGTAGACGTAGGCGATCCCGCCGCTCATCCCGGCGGCGAAGTTGCGGCCGGTGCGGCCGAGCACGACCACGCGGCCGCCGGTCATGTACTCGCAGCCGTGGTCGCCGACGCCCTCGACGACGGCGCACGCCCCCGAGTTGCGGACCGCGAACCGTTCTCCGGCGAGCCCGCGGAAGAACGCCCGGCCGGCGGTGGCGCCGTACAGGACCGTGTTGCCGACGATCATGTTCTCCTCGGCACGGAAGTTGTGCTTCTCGGGCGGGCGCACCGACACGATGCCGCCGGACATGCCCTTGCCGGCGTAGTCGTTGGTCTCGCCCCGGAGCGAGAACACGATCCCCGGCGCGAGCCAGGCGGCGAAGCTCTGCCCCGCCGATCCGCTGAACGAGATCTCGATCGTTCCCTCGGGGAGCCCGGCGGCACCTCGGCGGCGGGCGATCTCGCCCGACAGGATGCCGCCGACGGTCCGGTTGACGTTGCGGACGGGGATCGGACCGAGCTTGACCTTCTCGCCGCTCTCGAGCGCCGGCGCGCAGCGGCGTACCAGCTCCCAGTCGAGCGCGTCGTCGAGCACCGGCTGCTGGGCCCGGGTCCGCCGGAGCGGGGTGCCGGGCGGGAGGTCGGGGCTCTGGAGCACCTGGGTGAGGTCGACGCGGCTGGCCTTCCAGTGGTCGATCGCCCGATCCATGTCGAGCAGGTCGGTCCGGCCGATTAGATCCTCAATTCGCCGGATACCGAGCGAGGCCATGATCTCGCGAACCTCCTCGGCCACGAGCATCAGGTAGTTGACGACCTGCTCGGGCGTGCCGCGGAACCTCTTGCGGAGCTCGGGATCCTGGGTGGCGATCCCGACCGGGCACGTGTTGAGGTGGCAGACGCGCATCATGATGCAGCCCATCGCGATCAGCGGCGCGGTCGAGAAGCCGAACTCGTCGGCCCCGAGCAGCGCCCCGACGACCACGTCGCGGCCGGTCCGCATCCCGCCGTCGACCTCGACCGTGATCCGGGTCCGGAGATCGTTCAGGAGCAGCGTCTGCTGGGTCTCGGCGAGCCCGATCTCCCACGGCACGCCGGCCCCCTGGACCGAGGACTGGGGAGAGGCGCCGGTGCCGCCGTCGTGGCCGGCGATCGTGACATGGTCGGCGTTGGCCTTCGCTACGCCGGCCGCGACGGTCCCCACACCCACTTCGCTCACCAGCTTGACCGACACGGAGGCGGTCGGATTCGCGCAGCGCAGGTCGTAGATCAGCTGCTTGAGGTCCTCGATCGAATAGATGTCGTGGTGCGGCGGCGGGGAGATAAGGCCGACGCCCGGGGTCGAGTTGCGCAGCCACGCGATGTAGTCGTCGACCTTGTGGCCGGGGAGCTGACCGCCCTCGCCGGGCTTCGCGCCCTGGGCCATCTTGATCTGGAGCTGGTCGGCGTTCACCAGGTAGTGGACGGTGACGCCGAACCGGCCCGAGGCGACCTGCTTGATCGCAGAGCGCCGCAGGTTCCCGTCGGGATCGGCGACATAGCGCGAGGCGTCCTCACCGCCCTCGCCGGTGTTGGAGCGGGCGCCGATCCGGTTCATCGCGATCGCGAGCGTCTCGTGGGCCTCGCGGCCGAGGGCGCCGAGGCTCATCGCGCCGGTCGTGAAACGCTTGACGATCGACGTCGCCGGCTCGACCTCGTCGAGCGGTACCGGCTGCTCCGCGGTTCGGAACGTCATCAGCCCGCGGAGGAGCCCGCGGCGAACCGAGTCCTCGTTGGCCAGCCGCGCGTACTCCGCGTAGGTCTTGCGCGGGTCGCCGTTTAGCCCCTGGACGGCGTGCTGGAGGTTGGCGATCGTGTCCGGATTCCACACGTGCAGCTCGCCGTTCCGCCGCCACTGCAGCACGCCGCCGACCGGCAGCACCTCGCGGTCGGTGCGCGGGTAGGCGCGGAAGTGGCGCTCGATCGCCTCCTGGGCCAGCTGCTCGAGCCCGACCCCGCCGATCCGCGACGCCGTGCCCGTGAAGTGCTTGTTGATCAGCTCCGGCTCGAGCCCGACCGCCTCGAAGATCTGCGCCCCGCCATAGGACTGGATGGTCGAGATCCCCATCTTCGAGATGGTCTTCATGAGGCCCTTGCCGATCGCCTTGACGATCCGCTTCTCGGCCTCCTCCCGCCCGAGGTCCTCGGGGAGGAGCGAGCGGTCGGCGAGCTCGTCGAGCGACTCGAACATCACGTACGGGTTGATCGCCGCGGCGCCGTAGCCGATCAAGGTCGCCATGTGGTGGATGTCGCGCGGCTCGCCGGACTCAATCACCAGACCCATCCGCAACCGCGTCCCGCGCCGCACCAGATGGTGGTGGACCGCCGCGACGGCTAGCAGTGAGGGCATCGCGACCCGCTCGGCGCCGAGGTTGCGGTCGGACAGGATCAGGATGTTGGCGCCGTTGTCGACGTAGCGGGCGGCCTCCTCGCACAGCGCCTCGAGCCTCCTCTCCATTCCCTCGTACCCCTGCTCGATCGGCCACGTGATGTCGATCGTCGCCGCGTCGAAGATCTCGTGCGAGACCTGGCGGAGCTTTTCGAGCTCGTGGTTGCGGAGGATCGGCTGGTCCATCACGAGCTGGTGGGCGTGCTCGGGGCTTTCGGCGAGCAGGTTGACCTCGGCGCCCACCCCGGCCTGGAGCGACATCACCACGTTCTCGCGAATCGGGTCGATCGGCGGGTTCGTGACCTGAGCAAACAGCTGCTTGAAGTACGCGAACAGCGGCGGCTGGCGGTCGGACATGACCGCCAGCGCGGCGTCGTTGCCCATGCTCGCCACCGGCTCCTCGGCCTTCGTCGCCATCGGCGCGATGATCAGCCGCAGGTCCTCCTGCGAATAGCCGAACGCGAGCTGCTTGGAGCGCAGCGGCTCGATTCGCGGCGTGCGCGGGTCGCGGTCGGGGAGGTGATCGATGTGCACGACCGAGCGCTCGTACCACTCGCCGTACGGCTGGCGGCGGGCGACGCGGCGTTTGACCTCCTCGTCCTCGATGATCTTGCCTTCCTCGAGGTCGACCAGGAACACCTTGCCGGGCGCCAGGCGGCCCTTGCGCTGGACGTGCTCGGGGGCGACCGTCATCACGCCGGTTTCCGAGGCGAGCACTACGTACCCCTCGGTGTCCTGGATCCATCGGCCCGGCCGCAGCCCGTTGCGATCGAGCACCGCGCCGGCGACGCGCCCGTCGGTGAACACGACCGCCGCCGGCCCGTCCCACGGCTCGATCAGGCACGAGTGGAAGTCGTAGAACCCCTTGACGTCCGGGTCGAGGTCCCTACGGGTCCGGTAGGCCTCGGGCACCATCATCATCACGGCATGCGGGATCGACCGGCCGCTCAGCACGAGCAGCTCGAGCACGTTGTCGAAGATCGCCGAGTCCGATCCGCCCTCGCGGACGACCGGGATGACCTTCTCGAGGTCGTCGCCGAACAGCTCGGAGGCGAGCTGCGACTCGCGCGCTCGCATCCAGTTGACGTTGCCGCGGAGCGTGTTGACCTCGCCGTTGTGGGCGATCATCCGGTACGGGTGGGCGAGCTCCCAGCTCGGGAAGGTGTTGGTGGAGAAGCGCGAGTGGACGAGCGCCAGGCGGCTGGCCACGCGCGGGTCCCTGAGATCGGTGAAATACCGCGGGAGCTGCGGCGCGGTCAGCATGCCCTTGTAGACCATCGTGCGGCTCGAGAAGCTGGGCAGCGCCAGATCGCGGCCGGCGGCGCGCTCGATCACGCGCCGGATCACGTACAGCTTGCGCTCGAACGCGTCCTGATCGGTGATCTTGTCCGAGGCCGCGATCAGCACCTGACGGATCACCGGCGCCGACAGCCGCGCCGTCTCGCCGACGTGACGCTCGTCGATCGGCACGTCCCGCCACCAGATCGCGCGCTGCCCCTCGGCCTCGATCGTGTCCTCGATCAGCCGCTCGAGGACGACCTGCCGCTCGGGATCCTGCGGCAGGTAGCAGACGCCGACCCCGTAGCGGCCGGGGGACGGCAGCTCGACCCCGGCGACCGCAGCCCTCAGGAAGCCGTCTGGGATCTGAAGGAGGATGCCCGCGCCGTCGCCCGTGTTCGGGTCCGCCCCCTCGGCGCCGCGATGCTCCAGATTCTCGAGCGCGTCGAGCGCCTTCTCGACGACTGCATGGCTCGCCTCACCCCACAGCTTCGCGACGAGCGCGATGCCACAGCCATCGTGCTCGTTAGCGGGGTCGTAGAGGCCAGTGGCCCCTGGTGGAGCGGTGCGTCGGTACATAGGGGAGGGTGAGGATGAGACACAGACGAGTGCAGACTGGTCGCCGAAGGGTACCAGCGAGTCTTAGGGACCAATTATGGTCCTTTGGGGGGGCTTTGCTTCGCTCGGCGAACGTCACCCGAGGAGGACGCCGCCGGAGCTAATCGGGAGGCGCCGGGCCCTTTGACCCGCCGGCGCCTGCCCCTCCCTGGACCGGAGCCCTTCCTGGGTTAAGTCTTCGCTTTGGCCTTGCTACGGGATTTGCCCGCGCCGTCGCCGTCCGCGGATTTCGAAGTTTGCCGCTTGCGCGGCTTCGGAGCGTCCTCGTCGCCCGACCGCACCGCTGCCAGGCTCGCTTCGAGCGCGGCCATCAGGTCGGGCGCGGCGGCGGGCTCCTCGACATCGGGCTGGACCGCGATCTCCTCGCCCGCGGCCTTGCGCTCGATCAGGTCGAGCACCTGCTCGCGGTACTCGTCGTGGAACTTCGACGGCTCGAACGCCGCCGACAGCGACTCGATCAGCTGCTCGGCCATCTTCAACTCGCGGTCGGTCGCGGGCGCGTCCTCGACCGCCTCGAGCTCATCGAGCCGGTCGGGCGAGAGCACCTCGTCGCCCCACAACATCGTGGTTAGCGCCAGCGCGTCACCGGTCGGCCGCAGCGCCGCCAGTTGCTGCTTGGAGCGCAGAACGACCCTCCCGATCCCGACCTTGCCCGAGTCGCGCATCGCGTCGAGCAGCAGGCGGTAGGCCTTCGCCCCGCCGGCGGTCGGCGCCAGGTAGTAGTTATGGTCGTAGAAGATCGGGTCGATGTCGGCCTGGTCGACGAACTCCTCGATGTCGATCGTCCTGGTCGCCTTCCGGTCGAGCGCCTCGAGCTCGTCGTCGGTGATCACCACGTACCGGTCGGGCGTGATTTCGTAACCCTTGACGATGTCCTCGTACGGGACCTCCTCGTCGGTCGTGGGATCGACCCGCTTCTGCCGGATGCGAGCGCCGGTCTTGCTCGACAGCTGGTTGAAGCGGACGGTCTTGGGCGAGGTGGCGCTGTATAGCTTCACGGGCACGTTCACGAGTCCGAAGCTGATTGCGCCTGACCAGATTGCTCGAGCCATATATGTCCTTGTATAGCGAACGGGTTGTGATGGCAAGGGGTGATCGGCGTATTGCCGGCGCCGCTCGTCGATAAGACGCTGGAGGCAGGGCCAAATCATCGGTCGGCCGTGCGCGCCACCATCTCACGAGATGCCCCGCCCAAGCGTTTCATCCGCGGTGAACCTTCCGCCCTTCCAGCAGCTGCTCGACCTCCACGGCCGCGACGTGCACCGCTTCCTGGTCGCGACCGTCGGCCGCGTCGACGCCGACGACTGCTACCAGGAGACGTGGGTGGCGGCGCTGCGCGCCTACCCGAAGCTGCGCGACGCCTCGAACCTGCGCTCGTGGATCTTCACGGTCGCCTACCGAAAGGCGATCGACCACCTGCGGACGAGGCGGCGCGCGCCCGTACTCGCGGGCAACGTCCCCGAGACCGCGGACTCACGAGCGGCCTCGCTGGACGAGCCCGACGAGGGCCTGTGGTCGCTCGTCCGCGACCTCCCGGCCAAGCAGCGGACGGCGCTCGCCATGCGTTATGTCGCCGACGCCGGCTACGACGAGATCTCGGCCGCGATGGGCACGAGCGAGGACGCGGCCCGCCGCAACGTCCACGAAGCATTGAAAAGACTGCGAATGGAGTACAAGCGATGAGCATCTCGGATCAGATCGAACAGGAGCTGCGCCAGAGCGCATCGGCGGCGGCAGAACTGCCGGACCTCACCGAGGCCGCCGCCACGGCCGGGCTCCTCGACGTCGCCTACGCGACCCTCGACTCGCCGGTCGGGAGGCTGCTGGTGGCGGTCACCCCGCGCGGGCTGGTGCGGCTCGCCTATCTCGACGCCGGCGAGGAGGAGACGAGCGTGCTCGAGCAGCTGGCGAGCACCGTATCGCCGCGCGTGCTCGCCGCCCCCCGCAAGCTGGACGAGCCCAGGCGCGAGCTCGACCAGTACTTCGCCGGCCGGCGCCAGCAATTCGAGCTTCCGCTCGACTGGCAGCTGACGCGCGGCTTCGGCCGGCGGGTGCTAGAGGCGACCGCGCGGATCCCGTTCGGCGCGACCGCGACCTACAAGCAGGTGGCGACCGAGGCCGGCAATGCCCGCGCGTATCGGGCCGCCGGCAACGCGCTCGGCTCGAATCCGATCCCGATCATCGTCCCCTGCCACCGCATCCTGCACTCGGGCGGCGGGCTCGGCGGCTACACCGGAGGCCTTGAGCGCAAGCGGGTGCTGCTCGCGGTCGAGAGCGGGCAGGAGTCGCTCGCCGGCGCCTAGCCGCGACTACAGCGGGTTGAAGCAGCCGTAGATCACGAACAGCGGGTTCACGACCTGGTTGCCGTGAGCGTCCTTCATGGTCTGCTGTCCGACGAACGTCGGCGGCGACTCGGCCTTGTAGCAGCCGTTGGACTGGAGGCTCACGTCGTAGGTGACCGGCGTCTGGTTGAACGGCTGGGCGCCCGGCTGCGGGATGAACACGTCGAGCGTGCAGATCCAGTCCCCTGGACCCTTCGGCGTGCTCGCGCGCCGGCTGCAATTGGTCAGCACGTTCAGCTTGGCGCCGGGCGCCACGGTCCGTCCGAGCTCGCGCTGCTGGAGCAGGGTCAGGTTGTTGAATGTCGGCTCGAGGCTCGCTTTGAGCTTCGTGGCGGTGTCGCCGGCGGGTCCCCAGTTGCTCGCGATCGCCAGGAACGCCACCAGGGCCGCCGAGCCGACCGCCACCCGCACCGGCACGACCCAGCCCGGGCGGCGGCTCACCGGCGTGCCCGCGAAGTCGCGCCGCCGGATCAGCAGCCACGATCCCAGGAGGCAAGCCGCGATCCAGATCAGGCTGACGATGCACGCGATCACAACCGGCCCGAAGTACGGATGCGCGGTGAACAGCGTGTACCAGCCCTGGAACGCCGACGCGGCCAGCAGCAGATGGAGCCACACGCCGGTCCCGACAAGCAATAGCAACTGCATCACGAGGTCGACCAGCGCCGGCCCGATCACGCCCACAATCCCGTTGCGGGTAGCGATCGACAGCAGCACCGCGAGGCTCGTGAACGCGAGCATCGGAAGCACGTTGAGCAGCCACGCGGCCAGCACGAGCACCAAGCTGTGGCCGGTTGACACCGTGTTGCCGCCCAGGTCGACGAGCGCACCGTTGCCAATCAGCAGCAGGCCGGCCGCGAGGCTCGACACCGCCAGCAGCAACAGCAGCCCGATCGAAAACGTCATCGCCGCGAGCAGCTTGCCTGCGAACAGGCTCCGGCGGGTCGAGGACCGGGTCAGCACCATCTTCCAGGTCCCGTACCGGTCCTCGGAGGCGAAGATGTCGCCGGCGAGCACGCCGGCGAGCACGGGGAACCCCCACGAGCCGCAGAACCCCAGCACGACCAGCGACAGCGCAAACCCTGACTGGTGGACCCACACCCCGAACAGCGTGTCGGCCGGGCTGCCGGTCTGGATCTTCAGCACGCCCGCGAACGCGAACGGACCGATGACGCAGAGCAACGCGAGGAGCCGCGTGGACAGCTGGGTGGCGAGCTTGCGCCGCTCGGCCCGGTACACGCTCCAGACGCCGCCGTGGCGCCGCGTAGCGTCGCCGGGGATGGCCTCTCCGGGCCTGAGTACGTGGGTCGCGCTCATGCTCCCGCGAGCGCCGCTTCGGCGAGTTCCGTGAGCCCGGCGTGGTCGAGCTCGACATCGGTCGTGAGCGCGAAGAACATCGACTCGAGCGGGCTCACGACCAGCTCGAGCCGGCGCACCGCGATATCGGCTCGCCCGAGGTCGAGCACGTACGCGTCGACGCGGCCCTGCACCGCGAGGCGGAGCTCGTTCGTCTGCGAGCGGGTCGCGTGGATGTGCGGATGGTTCTCGGCGATCTCGAGCGCGCGAGCGTCGTCGCTGGTCGCGAGCCGGTAGGCCGACCCCGGAGCTTGATCGCGCAGCTGCGCGGCGCTCCCGTTCCAAACCACCTTGCCGAGGCGGAGCACGGTGAACGAATCGCACACGTTCTCGAGGTCCCCGATCAGATGGGAGGAGAGCAGCACCGCGGTCCCGCCGGCGGCGAGCCGGCGTACGAGTTGGCCCATGTCGCGGGCTCCGGCAGGATCAAGGCCGCTGGTCGGCTCGTCGAGCAGGAGCAGCCGCGGCGAGCGGAGCAGCGCGGCGGCGATCCCGAGGCGCTGGCGCATGCCGGTCGAATAGCCGCTGACGCGATCGCCGCCCCGGCCCGCGAGGCCGACCTGCTCGAGCACCTCGTCGACGCGGCCCGCGTCGGCGCCGCCGTCGAGCTCGGCGTATAGCTCGAGGTTCACCCGTCCGGGCAGGTACGGGTAGAACGTCGGCTCCTCGACGAACCCCGCCACGCCATCGAGGTTGATCGATTCCGCAGAACCTAGCGGCCGTTCGAACAGCTCGACGCTGCCCTCGTCGGCCGCCACGAGGCCGAACAGCAAGCGGAGCAGCGTCGTCTTGCCGGCGCCGTTGGGCCCGAGCAGGCCCCGCACCTCGCCCTCTTCGACGACGAGATCGACTCGGTCCACCGCAACCGTCGTCTCGAACCGCTTGACGAGGCCGCTTGCACGCACTGCTGCCACCGCCCGTCACTATACGGCGACGCTTTTCGCACTTTTCGTCGGGTAGGACCTCGACAGTGGATCTGCTCCGCCCCATCCGATCGTTCGACCGCTTTCAACAGCGGCATCCGGTGTGGGCGGTCCCGATGGCGGTGATCAGGAAGTTCGGCAACGACCAGGCCGGCAGCCTGGCGGCGCTCCTCGCCTACTACGCGTTCTTTTCGATCTTGCCGCTGTTGCTGGTGTTCACGACGATCCTCGGATTCGTCCTCCAGCAGAACGGCGACCTGTACAACGACATCCAGAAGACGGTGCTCGGCCACTTTCCAGGCCTCCAGTTGCAAACCCATCCGCTGACCGGGAAGGTGACCGCGCTGGTCCTCGGCCTGCTCACCTCGTTGTGGGGCGGGTTGGGCGTGACGGTGGCGGCACAGAACGCGTTCGCGAAGATCTGGGCGGTTCCGTTCAAGGACCGCCCCGACTTCTTACGCTCCCGCCTCCGCGGTCTGCTGCTGCTGATGGTCCTCGGCTTGCTGTTCGTGGCTTCGGCCGTCGTCACCGCGCTCGTGACGGTCACGCTCTCCGGTCCGCTGTTGAAGATCGGCGGGTATGCGACCACGCTGGCGGTCAACTTCGGCCTGTACGTGGCCGCATTCCGCTTCCTGACCCCGTCCACGATCCCGACCCGAAGCCTGTGGCTGGGGGCGGGGGTCGCCGCGGTGTTCCTCGAGATCCTCCAGCTCGTCGGCGGGATCTACGTCAAGCACGTCGTCACGCGCGCCAGCGAGACGTACGGCACCTTCGCGACCGTGATCGGGCTGCTCGTGTGGTTGCACATCATCGCCCAGCTGACGATGTACGCGGCCGAGATCAACACTGTCGTAGTGCGCCGGCTGTGGCCGCGCAGCCTGCTCGGGCCGCCCGATGCACCCGCCGACCGCGAGACGCTGGCGGCGCTCGCCAAGATCGAGGAGCGCCACGAGCACGAGTCGGTCGAGGTCCGGTTCGAGGACTTCTAGAAGAGGCGGTCGGGCGCCTCGCGCCTGGTCATCTCGAGCGACCACGAGCACAGGCCGCCCTCCGCCGGGCAGCCCTCGCAGACCGCGCGGTGGGGGGCGTCGGTAACCCTGAAGTCGCGCTCGAGCACGCCCCGGGCGAGTCCCGCCAGGCGCTCCTCGAGGACGGGCAGCTGGTCGAGCGTGAATGTCGCCACCGCCGGTCGCTGCGGCAGCTCGAGGAACGTGTGGACGATCTCGACCTCGCTCGCGCCGGCGCGCAGGGCCGCCAGCGCGTACACGAGCCGCTGAGTCCCGTAGGAGCCGTCCGCGAGCACCTGGGGATCGGCGCCCTCGAGGCGGTCGGTCTTGTAGTCGACTACGAGCGTCCGCCCGCCCGGCTCGCGCGCGATCACGTCAAACACGCCGCCGATCAACACGCCTGCGAGCAAGAACCGGAAGCGCGCCTCCCGGCGGACCGCGGTCGCGCGCCCGAGCCGCCGGCATAGATCGCCGACGGCGAATCGCTCGACGAGCTCGGCGGCCTGGGCGGCGTCTTCGGCCGCGGGCGCGGTCCGCAACCCCGAACGCTCGGCGGCCTCGGCGATCATCGCGTCGGTCGGACGCCTCGGCCGGCGGAAGTCGAGCCGCTCGAGCAGCGCGTGCACGAGCGTGCCGCGGTCGAGCGCACTGAGTCCGCCGGCGCGTTCGCCCACCCCGCCGGCGCGCTCACCCACCCCGCGAGTCGGCTCGCCCACGCCGCCGGCGCGCTCGCCGACCCCGCCGAGCGCCGGCAGCCGGAGCACACGCTCGGCGTAGAACCGATAGCCGCAGCGCGCGTAGCTCGCGAGCGAGGAGTAGCTGAGCGCGGCTACCGGCGGCGCGGGGACCTCCGGTGGCGCCGCTGAGGCTGGAACATCGGCCGCGGGTGCGGAGGTGGCAGCCGGCACCAGTGGAACGGCCGCGGGCACGTCCTCGGGCCGCACGAACGTCACCTCGACCTCAGCGTCGTCGTCGAGCCGCTCGATCGCCGGCCCGATCCACGCGATCGGGCCGCCCCCGGGTGGGTGGGCACCCGATCTATCCAGTCCGGGCCAGGCTTCGAGCCTGGCCGCACCGCTCAGGATCAGCCGCTCGCGGGCGCGCGTCATCGCCACGTAGAACAGCCGGCGCTCCTCTCGGGCCTCGGCCTCGAAGCGCTCGTCGCCGAGCGCCTTGTAGTCGAGCGCCGATTCGCGCCTGCCGGTGCCGGGCTCGGCCAGCCGCATCCCGAAGCGACCGTCACGCCCTATCCGCATCAGGTCCGCGCGCCAGCGGGGGCCGCGACCGAGGTCGGCGACGCACACGACGTCGAACTCCAGTCCCTTGGCGCGATGGATCGTCATCAGACGCACCGCATCCAGCGCCTCGCCTTCGACCGGCGCCTCGCTTTCGCGCGCTTCCCCTGGCCCGGATCCGCCCCCGAACGCCCCTCCGGCGCGCCGCGCCACGAGCTCGAGGAATCCGCGTAGATCGGGTCCGTGTGCCGCCTCGTGCTCGCGCGCGAGGCGCATCAGCTTCCGTACGTTCGCGAGCCGCCGCGGACCGCCGGGCATTCTCAGCACGGCAAGGTCGTAGCCGGTCCGCTCGAGGACGCGGTCGATCAGCTCCTCGATCCCGGCGCGGGCCGCCGCCAGCCGCTCTCCGGCGAACCAGTCTGCGAACTGTGCCAGCCGCGCTTGATCGGACGGGTCGAGGCCGTCGAGCGCCCCATCGGGACCGCGAAGGACCGACCAAGGGTCGAGAGACCGGTCCCGGGCGGTGGCGGCGAGCACTACGAGGGCATCGGCCGAGACGCCGACGAGCGGCGACGCCAGCACCGTGTACAGCGCCTCTTCCGCACGGGGATTGGCCAGCGCCGCGAGGTAGCCGGCGATGTCGATCACCTGCGGGTGAGCCCAGTAGCCACGGCCGCCGATCAGGTAAGTCGGGACCCCCCGATCCTCAAGCGCGCGCTCGTATACGCGCAGGTCTGTGGTGGCGCGGGTCAGCACCACCACGTCGCGGGCGGCGGTCCCGTCCGCGAGCAACCGGCCGACCCGGGCGGCGAGAGCCCGCGCCTCGGCCACCCGCCACGGCGCGCCGAGGCCCTCCATCGTCCAGTCCGCGCCCTTGTCGGCGACGAGCAGCTCGACCAGGGGTCCCTCGGCGACGGGAGGGTCCGTCCTCCCCGCCCGCAGCGGCCGAAAGTGATCGCCGAGCTCGGCCTCGAACACCCCATTTATCACCGACAGGATCTCGGGGCGCGAGCGGAAGTTGGTGTCGAGCGTCGCACGCGCGCCGACGGCGGCCAGTCGCTCGCCGAGGCGCTCGAACAGCTCGACGTCGGCGTGGCGGAACCCGTAGATCGACTGCTGGGCGTCGCCGACCATGAACAGGTTGCCGTCTGCAATCAGCTCGATCAGCTCGAGCTGCACCAGGTTCGTGTCCTGGAGTTCGTCGACCATGATTCGCTGGAAGCGCGCGCGGTAGCGTTCACTTAGCGCGGTGTCGGAGCGCAACAGCTCGCGGCACTCGAGCTCGAGGTCCTCGAAGTCGAGCGCCGAGAGCTCGCGCTTGGCCCGCGCATAGCGCTCGCCGAACAGCGCCAGCAGCCGGTCGAGCAGCTCGTGTGCCCGTGCCGCCCGGCGGTGCTCGACGGCGGCCCGGAACGTGGCGAGGGCCTCGGAGTACCGCGCACACAGGTCGGTCGAGAGCGCAGCGCCGTTGCCGCCGGGGAGCGCGATGCCCCACAGGTCCCCGGGCCACGGATCCGTCTCGGCATCGATCACCTCGGGGAGGCGCTCGAGCCGCGCGATCGCCTGGAGCACCTTCGCGCCGGGTTCGTCGAGCGCCGCGAGTTCGGACAGCGCGGCGGTCGCGGCTCGCTCGAGCTCGCCGCGCGACGGCTCGAGGTCGGGCGCGGGAGGCAGCGCCGGGAGCCGTGGCCGGCGCTCTCCACGCGAGCGAAGCTCGTCGTGGACCTGGATGATCGCGGTGCGCAGCGTGCCGGCGCCGTAGCCGGCGATCAGGTCGATCGCGGGTGGGTGGGGGTCGGGTGGGCGGGCACCGAATTCTTGCCGCGCGAGCTCCTCGAGCGCGTCGTCGAATGCGGCATCCGCGATCCGATCGGCGTCGGGAGCGTCGAGCACGACGAACGCAGGGTCAAGGCCGGCGGCGAGGGCGTGGGCGCGCAGCACTCGCGCGCAGAACCCGTGGATGGTCGAGATGAACGCGCCGGGTGGGTGGGCACCAATTGCCGCCCGCGCGGCGTCGTCGGAGGGCGGGCGGGGATCCAATTCCCGCAGCCGGTGACGAATCCGGTCACGCATCTCGGCGGCGGCCTTCTCGGTGAACGTGATCGTGAGGATCGCCCCGACGTCGATCCCGTCCTCGAGCACCGACCGGGCGAACCGCTCGACCAGCACCGACGTCTTGCCGCTGCCGGCGCTCGCGTCGAGCAGCAGGTCACCGTCGCGTCGCTCGATCGCGACCAGCTGCTCATCGGTGAACGACCGCTCCTCCACCGCGACCTCAAGCACGGCAAATCCCGGGATAGCGACAGCCATCGCGCGAGCAGGTGGTCGGGCATGGCTCAAGCTCTCCCTCGCGCAGGCGCCCGGCGAGCGCCACCGCGCGCGTCCGCGCGTCCTCGAGCACCTCATCGAGCTGCTCCTGGTCGCGCGCGTCGTTGCCGACGACCGAGCCGCCGACGCCGGCACCGTCCAGGAACACCCCGCGCGGGCGCAGATCGCCACCCCCGAGCGGCTGGTAGAAGCCCGCGACCGGCGCCAAGCCGAGTAGCTCGCGGACGACGAGCATGTACAGCGCGACCTGGAGCTGCCGGTCGAGCGCCCAGCGCGCTCCTTGGTACTGGGGGCGGGCGCCGCCGGATTTGTAGTCGCGGACGATCGCGTGTCCATCGGCGTCCGCGTCGACCCGATCGACGATCCCGCGGACGCGCACGTCTTCCCCGATCTCCAAGGGCGGCAGCGACCCCTCCGGGTCGTCTTGGTCGTCGAACCCGAAGCGGAGCTCGAGGCCGTAGGGCTCCCAGTCGAGGCCGTCGCGCACCTCGTGCGCCAGGTACCGGCTCAGATCGGCTCTTACTCCTCGCGCCGCGGCCGCGCGAACGGCGGTGCCCGCGCCCGGTGAGATCGCGTGCGGCTGCTCGTCGATGACCGCGTCGAGGATCTCGAGCGCGCGCGGAAGCGACTCGCGCGTCACAGGACCGCCGAGCCGACGCAGCACCTGCTCGATCACGTTGTGCATGTAGCCGCCGCGAACGAGCGGATCGGGGTCGGGCTCGAGCGCGACCGGTTGCAGCTCGCGTTCGATCAGCCACCGCACCGGGCAGTCGCCATAGCTCTCGAGCGCGCCGGCCGAGAGGATCCGGCGATGGCGGACATGTGCGAGCGCCGCGTCGGACAGCGAGCCGATCGGTGAGGGAACGTCGCCGGCGAGCGGGGCGGCGGCCGCCGCGCGAGTCCGGGCGAGCTCGCGCTCCGTGGGCGCCTCGTCAGCCGACCACACGACATCCGCGAGCATCCGCCGGCGGCGCCGGTCGGGCCATTCTTCGTCGAGCAGCTCGGCGACGTCGGCCAGGAACGGCGAGGGCAGCGCCAGGTTCCCGTCCTCGTCGGAGCTTCGGTAGGCGAGCATGACCCGCTCGGTCGCCCGCGACACGCTCGTGTAGAGCAGGTATCGCTCGCGCCCGAGGGCTTCCTCGCGCGGGCGCAACCGCAGCCCGCTGCACGCCGCGAGCTCGCGTCGGAGCTCGTCGGAGAGGAACGGCTCCGGCGCGGCGGCGAGCGGAAACTCGCCTTCGGTGAGGCCGCACACGAGCACGGCTCGAAAGCGCCTGGCGCGGATCGCGAGCGGGTCGGTGACGAGCACCGCGTTCGGCGACGGAAGCGCCCGCTCGGGAACTTCCAGCGTCTCCAGCAGCTCGATCAGCTCGGCGGCGGTCGGCTTAGGGTCGGCGGGCGCCAATTCCTCGAGCTCGCTCAGCGCTCGAGTGAGCGCCCCGAGCGCGTGGGCGTCGAGCTCTTCGTCCGTGCCGAGGACCGGCGCTCGGCCTTCGTAGGGAGTGGCCAGCAGGCGCCGCGCCTGGGCGGCAAGTTCCGCCGCCGGATCCTCGGCGACGTGGAGCGCGTCGATCTCGGGGAGCTCCGACCCGAGCCTTGCGCGGGCGGCAGCCATCGTCTTCAGGCTCTTCCGTCGCACGTCGGACTCGAGCCGGTCGACGGTTTCCGGGGACTCCGGGCTTGCAGGGGAGCGCAGGTACTCGAGCAGGTCGCCGACCCGCCCCGGCCCGTCGTCGAGTAGCGCACACCGGGCGAGGGCGAGCAGCGAGCGGCCGAGCGTCGTGTGCCGGAACGCCAGCCGCCGGTCGACCGCGACCGGGATCCCGTACTGCCCGAAGACCCGCTCGACCAGCGGAGCCGCCGCGGCGAGCGAGCGGTAAACGACCGCGATCTCCTCGCCGGGCACGCCGGCGTGGAGCAGCTCGAGTACCTCGGCGGCCGCTAGCTCGGCCTCGGCCCGCTCCCCCCCGGCCTCGAGCAGCGCGATCGCGCGGCCTGGGTCGATCCGCTCGGGCTCCGGTTCGAACAGCTCGCGCTCGAGGTGGTGGAGTGCGGCCCTCGAACCCGGGTCGTAGTGCTCCGCGGACGCCGGCAACTCGATCACGCGCTCGGCCAGGGGGCGAAGCTCCTCGACCACCTCCGCGCGCGCTTGTAGGGCGACCCGTCCCGCCTCGTAGGTCAGCGACACCGTGACGTCCGCGCCGACGATGCGCGCCAGGGTTTCGATTGCATCGCGCTCGAGCGGGTGGAGATCGTCGAAGCCGTAGAAGAACACGGGCTCGGCGCCCCAGCGGGTGGGCGCCGCGCGCAAGGCGTCGAGCGCCCGCCACGCGTACAGCTCGCCGTCGACGCGCCCGAGCTCCTCCAGCCGGGCCGCATACCCGGAGTAGATCGCGGCGACATCCCGCGCATACCCCCTGCGCCGGGGATCCTCGTCGGCCCAGGTCGCCATCGCGGCCGCGAACCGCTGGGGCGTCACCAGCGAGCGCTCGAGCTCAGCGATCAGCTCGCCGGCGGCGCTCGCGAACCCCTTGGTACTCGCCGCCTCGCGCACCGCCCGGAGCTCGGTCCCTTCCAACGCGCGCTCGAGCACCCGCTCGCGCTGGAGCTTCGTGAGCCGCCGCGCGCTGTAGCCGGCGCGGTCGGCGATCTCGAACGCGAGACCGCTGAACGTCAGTACAGAGCCGAGGACCGCCCCGCTCTGCGCGAGCTCGCGCGAGTAGTGGTCGGCGTCGGCAGCCGTCGGGACAACGAGAATCGCACCGCGGTTGGCCGCGGCCGCGAACCGGCCGAGCACCTCTCCCGCCTTTGCGGAGTTGGCTGGTCCGAGTACGAGCGTTAGGGACACATTCCCCATAGTGCCGCGCCCCCCAGACGGGGTGAATTTCCCTGGTCCCCGGGCTCTTAGCTCCGGTGCGACTGCGATTTTCAATGACTGTCAGCGAAAACGTCAGTCGGTTGCCGTGATCGATCGGCTGATCGCAGCGCTGGCGGAGCGACAGCACGGCGTGGTCGCGGTCTGGCAGCTGCTTGAGCTAGGGCTGGGTCGGGGCGCCATCCAGCACCGCGTGAACATCGGGCGCCTCCATCGCATCCACTGGGGCGTGTACGCCGTCGGCCATCGGAACCTCAGCCGACAAGGCCACCGAATGGCGGCCGTCCTCGCCTACGGCCCCGATGCGGTGCTCAGCCACCGCTCGGCCGCCGCGCACTGGGGCATCGGCCAAGCCTCGTACAAGATCGACGTGACGATGCCGAAGGGCCGGCGCAGCCGCAAGACGTTCCGCGCCCACGCGGCCAGACTCCAGTCCGAGGACCGCACCGTCCACGACGGCATCCCGGTCACGACCGTTGCCCGCACGATTTTCGACCTCGCCGCGCAACTCTCCAAAGATCAGCTGACCTACCTAGTCGAAGAGGCAGACCGCAAGCAGCTACTTGACCTCCGAAAGCTCGACCGCGCGATCGCCCGCCGGCCGCACGCCGCCGGCACCAGACGCCTGCACAAAGTGCTCGCCGCCTACCGCGGTCCGGCTGACACGCGCTCACGCCTCGAGCGCGACTTCCGAAAGCTGATCGCGAAGGCCGGCCTCCCGGAGCCACAGTTCAACGTTCTGGTCGCCGGCCTCACCGTCGACGTGTACTGGCCACAGTGGAAGCTGGTCGTCGAGCTCGACGGAGAGCCCTACCACGCCAATCCACGCAAGTTCGAGACTGACCGCATTCGCGACGCGACCCTCCAGAAGGTCGACCTGCGAGTCCTGCGGGTGACCGGAGACCGGCTCGACAACACACCGGGAGCGGTGCTCGCGGACATACGGGCCCTGAGGCGGCCCTAGGCCGCCTCGGGCTGCTGGGCCTGCTCGCGGCCCTCGCGGCCCTCGCGGCCCTCGCCGGCCTCGCCGGCCTCGCCGCCCGCCTCTGCCTCTTCGCCCTCCGGCGGCTTCGCGCCCTCCTTGGCCCACGGCTCGTCGAACTCGACCCGCCACTTGCCCTCGTCGGTCTGCTGCAGCGCGAGCCGGGCGCGGAAGCTCTTGCCCGACCGACCCTTGAACCCGGTGACCGGCTTCTCCGTCCGCCCGGTCTTGATCAGCTCGCGTGCGACCGCCACCGGCAGCGTCTTGCCGGCCTTCGACTTCCAGATCACGAACCCGCACCCCGGGTCGTCGCGCGACCAGCACGAATAGCCCTTGCGGTTCTCGACGATGTCGTGGCCGCACACCGGGCATGGACCGAGGTTCGCCCGGGGGATCCGCACGTCCTTCAAATTCCGGTCGAGCTCGCCGACCGTGTCCGCAACAAACCGGACGATGTCGCCCATGAACGCCTCGCGCGAATCCCCGCCCGTCTCGATCAGCGCCAGCCGACGCTCCCAATCGCCGGTCAGACCCGGCGAGGTCAAGGCGTGCTCGCCGAGCAATCGGATCACGTTCAGCCCCTTCTCGGTGACCACGAACGCACGCCCGTCGCGCTCGACGTAGCCGACCTGGATCAGACGCTCGATGATCGCGGCGCGGGTTGCCGGCGTGCCGATCCCCGATTCCTTCATCGCCTCGCGCAGCTCCTCGTCGTCGACGAGCTTGCCGGCGGTCTCCATCGCGCCGAGCAGCGAGTTGTCGTTGTAGCGCGCCGGCGGCTTGGTCAGCTTCTCCGCAGAAGAGATATCGGTGACATCGACCCCCTCCCCCATAACAAGCTTCGGGAGCTGCTGCTCGCGCCCCTCGTCGTCCTCAGACTGATCCGCATCCGGCATCTCGCCGTACACGGCGCGCCACCCCGCCACCAGCAGCACCTTTCCCCGCGTGCGGAAGACGTGCGAAGCCACCGTCGTCTCGACCCGCGTGTTCTCGAACACCGCCTCCGGGTGGAAGATCGCCAGGAATCGGCGAACGACCAGGTCATAGATGCGACGGTCGTCGTCGCTCATCTTGTCCACCGGGTGGCGCTCGGCGCGAGTCGGGATGATCGCGTGGTGGTCGGTGACCTTGGCGTCGTTGACCACGCGCCCCAGCGGAAGCACGTCGAGCCCCAACACGTACTCCGAAGCTCGAGCGTACTCGGGCTGGTGACCCACCAGCCGGGCGATCGGCTTGATCTCGGGGATCATGTCGCCGGTCAAGAAGCGTGAGTTGGTACGTGGGTACGTGAGCGCCTTGTGCTCCTCGTACAGCCGCTGGGCGGCGGCAAGCGTCCGCCGCGCCGTGAACCCGTAGCGCCGGTTCGCGTGGCGCTGCAAAGAGGTCAGGTCGTACAGGAGCTCCGGGCGCTCCTTGCGCTCGGATTTCTCGAGCTTGGTGATCTCGCCGGATTGCCCGCGGCACGCCGAAACGATCGCAAGCGCCTCCGCCTCCGTTGCCACCCGCGGGTTCGCGCCCTTGTGATACCGCCCCTCGTACGTCCGCGGCCCGTCGACGACCGGATCGAGCATCGCGTCCACCAGCCAATACGGCTCAGGAACAAAGTCCCGGATCTCCTGCTCGCGCCGGGCGAGGATCGCCAGCGTCGGCGTCTGCACCCGACCCAAAGACACCGCACCGTCAAACGACGACCGCAACCGGATCGTCGCCGCCCTCGTCGCGTTCATGCCGACGATCCAGTCCGCCTCCGAGCGCGACCGCGCGGCCGCCTCGAGCGTGGCGAGATCGGCCCCCGGCCGTAGATCGCCAAACGCGCTGCGAATAGCGTCCTTGGTCATCGAGTTCAGCCACAGCCGCATCACGGGCTTCTTCGAGCCAGCCTTCTCGTACAGGTAGGCGAAGATCAGCTCGCCCTCGCGCCCGGCGTCGCAGGCGTTGACGACGCGGTCGACGTCGTCGCGGTCGAGCAACCGCTTGACCACGTTCATCTGCTTCTTGGAGCGCTCGTCTCGGACGACCAGCTTGAAGCGGTCGGGGACGATCGGCAGATCGGCCATCCGCCATTTCTTGAAGCGCTCGTCGTACTCGTCGGGGTCGGCCAGCTGGACCAGGTGCCCCACGGCCCAGCTAACAATGTGCTCGGGGCCCTCGAGGTAGCCCTCGTGCTTCGTGAACGCGCCCGGAAGGACCGCGACGAGGTCGCGTCCGACCGAGGGCTTCTCGGCGATGACCAAGGTCAAGCTCATGAGTTCGCGAGGGTAGCGCCCCGGTCAAACGGCATCCCGGGTCGGTGCTTTTCTTTTGGAGATGGTGCCGCCGGCATGAGCCGCCCACGGTCACTTCTCGTGTCCATCGCTGTTGGCCTCGTTCTCGCGTCGGTCGCGCACGCGGGCCCGGCGGCGACGACGACCGTGCTGACGGTCGGTGGGCCGGCGACAAACCGGGCGATTCCAGCCGGATTCCTGGGACTTTCGATCGAGTACTTCGCGATCCCGGCGTACGCGGGAACCGACTCCTCGGCGATAAACCCAGTGTTCGTCCAGTTGATCCGGAACCTGTCTCCGGGGCAGACCCCCCAGCTTAGGATCGGCGGCGACACGACCGACCGGACCTGGTGGCCGATCCCCGGCACGCCCACCCCGGCCGGCGTGAACGAGACCCTCACCCCGGGCTGGATCGCGACCACCAAAGCGCTTGCCACGGCCACTGGGGCCAAACTCACGCTCGGCATCAACCTCGAGGCTGACAGCGACAAAATCGCCCAGACCGAGGCCGACCAGCTCGTGGCAGGACTCGGGAGCAACCGGATCGAGGCGCTCGAGCTGGGTAACGAGCCCGAGCTGTACGGGACGTTTACCTGGGGCCGCTCGGGCAAGCCGGGACGCCCCCACGACTACGACTTCGCCGCGTTCAGCCGCGATTTCACGCGGATCGCCCGCGCGCTGCCGAACATACCGCTGGCTGGGCCAACGGTCGGAGCACCGAAGTGGTTCGCAGACACCGGCCGATTCCTCGCCGAGCACCGCGACGTGAACCTAACCACGCTGCACCGCTACCCCCTGCAGCTCTGCTACGTCCACAAAGACCAGCCGAACTATCCGACGATCTCAAATCTCTTGTCTTCGGGGTCGTCCCGAGGGCTCGCCGACAGCGTCGCCGCCGCGGTCGGAGCCTCCCATGCTCGGCACATACCGCTGCGGATCGATGAGATGAACACGATCGGATGCGGCACCGACCGGGTGGTCGGCGAGTCGTTCGCCTCGGCCCTGTGGGCGCTCGACGCGGTGTTCGACATGGCCCGGGTCGGGGTCGACGGCGTCAACATCTCCAGCTTCCCGGGCGCGACGTACGAGCTGTTCAGGTTCAGCCAGGCCGACGGACGCTGGCACGCCCTCGTCGAGCCCGAGTACTACGGATTGCTGATGTTCGCGCAGGCCGCGCCCGCCGGATCGCGACTGCTGAGCGTCACACAGACCCACGGCAGGCAGCTGCGGGCGTTCGCGACCCGGGCGCCCGACGGCACAACGCGGCTCGTGGTGATCAACGAGGGCTCGACCGCGGCGCGTGCCATCACGGTGCGCGCGCCCCCGGGGGCCCGGGCGCCCGGGACCGGCACGCTCGAACTGCTCACGGCGTCCAGCCTGACAGCCCCGAACAACGTGACCCTGGGCGGTCAGAGCTTCGGCGCGACCACGACGTCGGGCTTGCTCGCCGGGGTCCAAAAGACGGAGGCGATCCCACGGTCACACGGCGAGTACACCCTGAGAGTCCCGCCCGCCGGCGCCGCGCTGCTGACGATCAGCTAAGCGATCTCCGCGATCTTGCGCTCGACGGCGCCGAGCGCTAGGTCCGACGCCGTTCGCCCCGCCAAAGCCAGCAACTCCTCAGATCGCGGCCCCGGCCCGAGCGCGCGGGCGTAGTCGACCTGCGTGCGCGCCAGGCACGCCGGCGCGCCGAGCGCCGCGTTGGCCGCGAGCGCGCGCTCGAACTGCTCCGCGGCCAGATCGGTCCGCCCCATCGTCGCCGCCAGCCTGCCGAGGAAACTCGCGGCCGACCCGAGGCATACCGCGGCCAGCCCGATCACGACGTTCATGTGCGCGTACGGCTCGAGCTTCGCGTACAGGAGCGCGGCGCGCTCGCCGTCCCCCAGGTCCGCGCACACGTCGCTCAGCAGCACGATTGAGATCAGCCAATCGAGGTCCTTCGGGATATCGTCGAAATCGCTCGCGGCCAGCCGCGAGAACTCCTCGCGCGCCTCGCCCAGGCGACCCGACTGGCACAGCAGCGTCGCGAGCGCGGCGCGCCACGCGGGGCGATCCGGGTTCTCCTCGACCAGCTGCCGGGCGGCCGGCTCGAGCTCCCCGATCGTCCCCTGCTCGCGCCGGATCCCGAGCACCTGGATCGCGTAATACTGGGACACGGTGACGGCCTCGGCGGGCGCTCCCGCGGCGAGCGCCTCCGCGGCCAGCTTGTCCGCGAGCGACAGCGCCCCCGCCAGCAGCGCCCTCATCGCCCGCCACAGGATCGAGTTCCACTGGTACAGCGGCTGGCGCAGCCGCCCCGCGCCCTCCTCGAACGCCTCGATCTGGGCGTCGACCGCATCGCGGTCGCCGCGCTCGAGCAGGTCGACTACGAGCCACGCATGCGCCTGAAGCTGAAGCTCCAGGTTGCCGATCTGGCCCGCGAGCGTCAGCATCTCGGTCGAGACCTCGACGCGCTCGGCCAGGTGGGGCGCGTCCCACAACACCCGGCGCCGCGCCCCGCACGCGTACGCGAGTGCCTCCGGGTCCCCCAACTCGGTCGCGATCGCCGTCGCCTCCTCGCTGAGCGCCGGCATCCGGTCCCGATCGGGCGAGTAGTACACGGCGCCGCACAGGCATGCGAGCAGACGCACCCGGACCAGCGACCGCTCGGGCTGGAGCTCGAGCGCCCGCTCGATCATCGCGATCAGCTCGGTGTCGACCACGCCGGGCGGTTGCACGTATTGGCGCGAGGCCCCGATCGCGGCGCGCGCCAGCGCGGCGCCGTCGCCGAGCCGCTCGGCCAGAGCGGCCGCCTCGCGAAAGGCGGAGGACCCGAGCGCACGGTCGCCGCCCCGGACGCGGGCCTCGCCGACGCGCAGCAACAACTCGCAGCGGCGGTCGGACGCTTCGGGCTCGAAGCGCCCCTGCACGTCGAGGGCGCGCGCGTAGTGCTCGGCCGCCTCCTCGTGCGCGAGCATCGTGGTCGCCTGCTCGCCGGCGCGGATCGCGTACGTGATCGCCTTTTCCGCGTCCTCCGGATCACCGGCGCGCGTGAAGTGGTACGCGAGCTCGGGCAGGTAGCGCTCCTGCCGGCGGCCCTGCGCGGCTTCGATCGCCTCGCCGACCCGCTTGTGGAGGCGCGCCCGCCGCGGCGCCGACATGCTCTCGTAAAGCGTCTCCCGAATCAGCGCGTGCGAGAACAGGTAGCTCCCGGGGTTGTCGTCGGACTCGACCAGCAGCTCGGCTCCGAGCGCCTCCTCGAGCGCGGCGAGGAACTCCTCCTCGTCGAGCTGCACGACCCGCTCTAGCAGTCCCGCGTCGATATCGCGGCCGATCACCGCGGCGACGCGCAGTAGCTCGGCCGCCGGCGCCTCGAGCCGCCCGAGCCGGAAAGCGATCACCTGCTTGACGCCCTCGGGGAGCCCGAACCGCTGGAGCTCGGATGGACTCGCGCTACCGACCTGTACGCCGGCCTCGATCAGGTGGCGAATGATCTCCTCGACGAAGAACGGATTGCCCTCGGTTTCCTCGTACAGGGCTCGCGCAAACGCGCGCGCGGGGCTGACCCCGGCTCGAACCCGCACGAGCTCGGCCGTCTCGGACTCGCTGAGCCCCCTGATGTCGAGCTGCGAGGCCAGCCGGTCTCGGCGAAGCTCGACCATCGCGCTCGCGAACGTGTCCCCCCGCTCGGTCGACCGGTATGCGCACATGATCAGCAGCCGCGCCGGGTTCGTCGCACGAGCGAGGTGCCGGAGCAGCAGCAGCGTCGGCCGGTCGGCCCATTGGAGGTCATCGAGCACGAGCAGCACCGGCGCCGAACGCGACAGCTCGGTGAGCAGCCCCACCACGGCCTCGAACAGCCGGTAGCGCTCGGTCTCGGGCTCGTCCTGCGGCGGTGGCGGAAGCTCAGGGGCACGCCTGCGCAGCTCGGGGATAAGCCGCGCGAGCTCCGACCCGTACTCGCGCGTGCTCGCCCGCAGGTCGGTGAGCGCGGCGTTCAGCGCCCAATGCCGGAGCGCCTCCAGGAACGGCTGGTAGGGCACGAGGGTCTCGCGCGGAGAGCGCCCCGCGAGCACGATCGCGCCCGCGTCGTGGACGCCCAGCGCGAGCTCGGCGGTGAGCGTGGTCTTGCCAATCCCCGCATCGCCGGCGAGAAGCACGATCCGTCCGCCCTGCGAATCCGGACTCGCCCGAGATCCAGCGCCGGCGCCGGCGACGCCGCAGACGCGATCCCACCGCGCCGCGAGATCCGCAATCTCCTGAGCGCGCCCGATCAACTGCCCCTGCGCCCGCTGGCGGAGCTCGGCGGGCAGCGGGATCGCGGACGGGCCGAGATCCTCGTCAAAAGGACCGCCCGTCTCGCGGCCGCGCTCGAGCGGTCGGAGCAGCCGCTCGTGCGCGGCGATCGCCTCGGCCGACGGGTTCGTGCCCAGCTCGTCGCGGAGCAGCGTCCGCAACCCGTCGAACACCCGTAGCGCCTCGGCGACGTTGCCGCGCGCGCTGAGCGCCTCCATCAGCAGCACGTAACCGGACTCGCGGTAAGGCTCGGTCTCGATAAGGGTCCGCGCCGCGCGCTCGGCCGATTGCAGCTGCGTTCCCCCCATCATCAGCCCGGCCCGCCCGATCACCTCAAGCGCCTGTTGGCGCACGTCCGCGAGTTCGCGGCGCGGAGGCTCGAGCCACGTCGCCTGGGCGCCCGGGAGCAGGCCGCGGCTGGCGATGTTGAGCGGTACCTGGGCCAGCGCCCAGGCGCGCCGGGCGTCCCCACGCGTAAGCGCGTCGAGCGCACGCGTCACCTCGGCCGCCGCCGCCTCGACGTCGATCCACACCGGCTCGGGCAGCGCCAGGATCAACTCGTCGCGTCCGGCGAGCGCCGAGGACCCGAGCGAGGAGCGCAGGCGCGAGAGCAGCGTCCGCAGCGCGGCGTCCTGGGAGACCGGCGGTTGGTTCGGCCAGAGCGCGTCGATCAGCTCGTCGCGGCCCACGTGCCGGGCGCGGTTGAGCACCAGGTAAGCGAGCAGCAGCGGGACCTGCCGGCCCCGGAGCCGCTCGGAAAGTTGCACGCCATCGATCTCCACGGACAACCGTCCACAGAGCTGGATCCGAGTCATCTCGAGGGCGCGCTCCGCCTGCGGCAACGTTCTGGAAACGTATCGACAACGGCAAGGATGCATCGTGCCGGCGCAGTGAGCACCGAGGTTTCAAGCAGCGACGCCCTCGGCGGGGCGCAATCAGAGGTAACCGCGGAGCCAGTTGACGACGGCCTCACGACCAGAATCGACGGAAGGCACGGGCGGATCGCCTACTGCGAGTGCGGGGCGCTACTCGCGGGCGACGACGAGCAAGAGCTCTTCTCAGCGGCTCAGCAACACCTTGCACATCACCATCCGCAGCTCCTAGGGGCGTTGGGGCCCGGAATGGTGAGTCAAATGGCCGAGGACGTTGGGGGGCAAGAGACCTTCGGGGCCCCCGGGGGCATGCACCTAGGGGCGGGCGGTGTGCAGACCACCGCCCGCCCACGGGGTGCCTAGAGGGACGCGCCTGCCACTCGGGGCGCCCCGTGCGCTGCGCCATCGTGGTGTTGCGGGCGTTAGCGTGGTTAGCAGCCGTGGGCTAACCGGGCTCCGCGCGAGTGCGCCCCGACCGACATCGCGCCCCCCTTTGAAGCGCTTAGCGCACCACCGTCATGTGCCGACTAACCCGCGCAGGGCTGGGTGGACACCGACTGGGTGCGCGACGCGGACTTCGCCAGCTGGGCGGCCACGAGCGCGTTCGGGACGGCAAAGCCGCCCTGGCCGGCTGTCGAGCCCGTGATCGCCGCGAACACGGTCGCGACCACCTGACCCGTCCGGTTGATCATCGGGCCACCCGAGTTGCCCGGGCGGACGCGTCCGCGCAGCGCGGTGATGCTCCGCGTGACCGGCCCGTTGCCGTACGCGTTCTCGGTGCTGACGCTCTCGGTCTGACCGATCCGGCCCGGCTCCGCGTCGAAGCCGCCGTCGAGCGGGTAGCCGAGGATCGCCGCAGAGGCGCCCGCGTGCGGATTCTTGGCCAGCTTCAGCGGCGGCTCGTTCAGCCCCTGAACGCGCAGCACCGCGATGTCATCGTGGGGGTCGAAGTCGATCACGTCGGCGTCGAGGCCGGGCGGATTCCCGCCGACTTGAACCGTGGTGTCGGTCTCGCCCGCGACGACGTGGGCGTTCGTGACGACGATGCCCGGGGCGGCTACCCACCCGCTTCCCTCGATGCCGAGACCGCAGGCGGTGCCGAGGACCTTGACGACGCTCCCACCGGCATCCCTGACGCCGCGGGCCGCCAGGATCCCCCGCGTAGGCGCCGGGACGTCGGCCTCCGGCCCGCGCACCGAGGGCAGCGGGTCAATCCGCGCGAGCGCGTGCAGGAATGGCCCCGACGGCGGCAGCAGCTGGTTGAGCTCCTGGAGGATCGCCGACCGCTGGATGTCGTTGCGGAGCACGGGCGAGTTGGCCGACTGGAGCGCGACCGCGCCGATGATCCACGCGATCCCGAGCGCCACCGATGCGGTCAGGAGCGCGCCGAAGACTCCGTCGACCAGACGCAGTCCCGGGAGGCGGAGGAACACGCGGGCCCTCGCCCCGAGTCCCTGCAGGCCGCTCGCGAGCACCGCGCCGGCGAGCAGCGCCCCGAGCAGCCCGAACAGCGGCGCGTACTCCGAGTGCGAGCCGCCCGGCAACACCAGCGGCCCGAGGTGACTGCCGAGGAACGCGCCAACCCCGAAGCCGACCAGCGACAGGACGCCGACGATGAAGCCCTGTGCATATCCATATAGCGCGAGAAGCACAGTGAAGGCCACGATTAGCCAGTCGACCTCTGTCACCGCTAGGAGGTTATTCCGAGCCTTGCCCTACCGTGTCAGCTGAGGTGGCACAAGGGGTATTGAGAGGTGGCGTATCGGAGAGGGGTCCGAGGACCCGTCGACGGCGCCGCCGGTGGCAAAAAAGACTGAGGTTGCTCGTGCCGATCGCTGTGATCGCTGCAGTCGCGATCGGCGTCGTGCTCGTGATGCGCGCCGCCTCCGCGCGCTCCGAGCGGCACGTCGTCACCGAGTACGTCACGGCCTGGGCCGCGGGCGACTACAGCCGCATGTACTCAATGCTCGACCCGGCCTCCAAGCCGACCATCAGCGAGAGGAAATTCGCCGCCGCCTACCGGCGCGACGCGATGACCGCAACCGTGCAGAAGCTCACCGCCGAGCGCGTCGGCCACCGCCAGGGCGACTTCATTCCAGTACAGATGCTCGTGTCCACCAAGCTGTTCGGCGACCTCCGGGAGACGCTCGAGGTGCCGCTCAGTGGCAGCGGCTCGAGCGCCACCGTGCACTACATGAGCAGCCTCCTGTTCCCCGGGCTCCAGGGCCGCGAACGGCTCGGCCGGCACATGTCGCTTCCGCCGCGCGCGACGCTGTTCGCCGCCGACGGAACCCCGCTCGCCGAGGGCCCGGACCGCACGTCGCCGATCCCCGCCGTCGCGGAGCAGATCACGGGCGTCCTCGGCCCGATCCCGGCGGCCGACGCTGCCACGTACGCGGCCGACGGCTATCCGGCCGACGCGCGCGTTGGTATCGACGGGCTCGAGCGCGCGTTCCAGCCCCAGCTTGCGGGGACTCCCGGTGGCGTGCTGCGCGCCGGCAAGCGGGTGCTGGCGCGAACCGTCCCCAAACGAGGCCACGACGTCACCACCACGATCGTGCCCTCGCTCGAGACCGCCGCGGTCGCCGCCCTCGGCGGCAGCTACGCGGGGATCGCGGCGATGGACCCGCGAACCGGAGCGCTGCTGGCGCTCGCCGGGATCGCCTTCTCCGCCGCCCAACCTCCCGGGTCGACGATGAAGATGGTCACGTCGACGGCCGCGCTCGCGGCCGGGATCGTGAAGCTGAGCACCGTGTTCCCATACAGCACGCAAGCGATCCTCGACGGCTACACGCTCCACAACGCCGGCGGGGAAGACTGCGGCGGCACGCTCCTGAACTCGTTCGCGGTGTCGTGCAACTCGGTGTTCGCGCCACTCGGGGCACGAGTCGGCGCGAAGCGGCTACTCGCGATGGCCGAGAAATTCGGGTTCAACCAGACCCCGACGATCCCCGGCGCGGTCGAGAGCTCGATCCCGCCCTCGAGCCTGAACAGTGATCTCGAAGTCGGATCCTCCGCAATCGGCCAGGGCGAGGTCCTGGCCACCCCGCTCGAGATGACCGACGTCGGCGCGACGTTCGCGATGGGGGGCCGCCGGCCGCTGCCGACGCTCCAGGCTCACCAGCGACCCCGGTTCGTCCGCGTCACGAGCGGCCACGTCGCCGGCGAGGTCCAGCAGATGATGGTGGCCGTGGTCGACTACGGGACCGGCACCGCTGCCTCGATACCCGGCGTAACCGTGGCGGGCAAGACGGGGACCGCCGAGCTCGCCAACACCACCACCGCCGGCGGAGGAAGCGTCGCCAACGCCAACTCGCTCACCGACGCGTGGTTCGTCGGCTACGCGCCGGTGGGCCATCCGCGAATCGTCGTCGGCGCGCTGTTCCCGAACCAAGGCGCCGGCGGAGCGACCGCCGCGCCGGCGGTCCGCCAGGTCCTGGTCGCCGGCCTACAGGGCCACTGACTAGAGGTCGAGCGAGATCTGCGCCGGCTTGCCGCTCGGCGGGAAGATCGTGAGCGTCAGCGGGCGGTTCGAGTACACGGACGTCGGCAGCTTGAACAGGACCAGGCCGCCCTGCGTCGGGCCGAAGCTTGCGGTCGTGTTCGGCTCGGGCTCGGTCGCCGTGGGGGCCAGCACCTGGGAGGTCCACGCGTAGCCGTTGAGCTCGGCGTTCAGCTTGGTCGGGTGGTAGCTGTTCCCGTTGGTGTCGGTGATCGTGAACGTATCGGACGTGGTGTGGAACTCGTTCGTCTGGTTCTTGGCCCACAGGAACACGCCGTACCAAAACTCGCTAGGGGTTAGCGTGCCCAGGCCTTCGGGCAATCCCGCCAGGTACTGACGGTCCTCGACCGCGTACTGGTTGAGCTGCCTGGAGACCTGCAGCTGGTACGTGATCGGACCGGCGTCGACATACACGCCGTCGTTCTCCACGCTCGCCGGGTCGTCCACCTGGCCGCACGCTGCGAGGCCCACGGCGAGCGCCAGGGCGCAGACAAGTATCCAGAACCGGCGGGCGCTCACGGGGGCCGGGAGTTTAGTCGCGCCGCCCCGCACGCGATCAGCGGCCGGCGATCGAGGCCCGCTGGCCCCGCCCGCGGTCCTCCTCGAGGATTGTTCGCAGCCGGCGGATCGCCTTGGCGGTCTGCCGGCGGGTCCACCGGTTGCCCCCGAGCGCCTCCATCAGCCTGTCGGACGGGAGCTTCGGCACGGTCTCGAGCGTGTACTCGAGCCTGGTGCTGTTGGACGGGCCGGGCGACAGCGTGTACGTGCCGACCATCCGGATGCGGTTGTACTTGCCCCCGCGACCACGCTCGACGATCCGGAACGGCGCCTCGACCTCGGCGAACGTGACGTCCGCCCACCCGAAGCGGCTGAACGGCGCCTTGATCCGGAACCGCGCGCCGGCGCCGGTCCCGTACGAGTTCTCACGCGTGAGTCGCCAGTCGACCATGTAGTGATCGGTGAACTCCGGGTGGTTGGCGATGTCCGCGAGGTACTCGAACACCTCCTCCCGGGGCTTGGAGATCGTCGAGGACACGGTGAACGGCTCCACGACGGCGGATTCTAATTTTGATCGCGTTACGCCGCGCGGTGGTCGGTCAGCTTCATCGTGTGGCCGAACTCCGGGCCGTGCACGACGCGCGACTGGCGCGGCGGGTCCCCCGCAAGTGCTCGGCACAGCTCACAGAGCAACTCATCGTGTCCGTACACGTACACAGTTTCCCCAACTAGCGGGGTTCTGTTGCACCCGCGGCACCGCTCCTGGCCGGCGTCCCGGCGCCCCACGCCGCGTCTCAGCAGCGCCAGCTCGAGCTCGGGATTACCGCTGTCGGATGGCTGCACAACGCGCTTGTTCGGCGCTTTTCGGGGGGTTCCTGCCGGCCTCATATTTACGTTGGATAAACGCGTTTGAGGGGCTCCACCATCCGTCCAGACGCCTCTTTGCTGCTTTGACTCGGGGGCTATCATGGGCAAACCGGCTTGTCCAAGTCGGCGAGTGCGCGGAGTTTTACGACTGAAAAGGCGGCTTAATGAAAGCTTGGATGTCGGGCAATGTCGCGGGGACCGGAACCTTTCGATGCACGGATTGCGACTACCCCGTGTCGCTCGACGCGGTGGATGAGCTGCCGACCTGCCCGAACTGTGGCGGGACCGAGTTCGTCCGGGCTTCTCTGTTCACGACCGCGCAGACGAGCGTGCTCGAGGTCGCGGCCGAAGACGACGATCAGGGCTGGCTCGACGAGATTCGCGACTCGCTCAGCGAACCGGGTCAGTACCTCGCGTATCGCACCGAGGGCGAGAGCCGGGTGGCGTACGCGCTACAGCGCGAATGGACTCGGATCGGCCGAAGCCTCGCCGCCGACATCCGCTTCGATGACCCGACGGTGTCACGCCGCCACGCGCTAATCGTCCGCCAGCCGGACGGCCTCCGCGTGCTCGACGACCGCAGCCTCAACGGCGTGTTCGTCAACGGCGAGCGCGTCGAGTGGAGCACGCTCGCCGACGGCGACGAGGTCGTGATCGGGCGTCACCACCTGCATTTCGTCGACGTGCCGGTGGTATCGGGTATGCGCACGGTCCACGCCTCCGACTCGGGCGCCGCCACGCAGTAGGGCTGTCCGAGCCGACACAGGTTATGTCGACCGGCGGCTCCGCCGCTGGCCTATAGTGGCGCGGGCGATGGCTGCGATCGTTTCCGTTCTCTCACAAAAGGGCGGCACCGGCAAGACCACGGCGGTGCGGACCCTTACCGACGTGTTCCGTCGGGTCGACCTGCGCGTGCTCGCGATCGACCTCGACCCGCAGGGCAACCTGTCGGACTACCTCGACGTCGACCCCGACGCCGCGCCGACGATCGGCGATGTCCTCGCCGGGCGCGCCAAGGTGCGCGCGGCGGTGCACGACGGGATCGTTCCAGCCAACCTCGGGCTCGCCGAGGCCGAGCTCGCGCTCGGAGGCAAGATGGGGCGGGAGCTCGCGCTCAAGAAGGCGCTACGCGAGCTGCGCGACGACTACGACCTGATCATGATCGACTGTCCGCCGGCGCTCGGGCTGCTGACGGTCAACGCGCTCGTCGCCTCCGACCACGCGCTGATCTCCGCCGAGGCGCAGTACTTCTCCCTCCAGGGCGTCGAGCAGGCGCTCGAGGTGATCGAGCTCGCCCGCGAGAACCTCAATCCCGACCTCGAGTGGCTCGGGGTCGTGTTGAACATCGCCGACATGCGGACCCGCCACTCGCGCGAGGCGTTCGATTCCCTGCGCCAGCACTTCGGCGAGAAGCTGTTCGAGACGACGATCCGCGCCTCGATCGCCTACGCCGAGTCGGCCGAGCGGGCCGTTTCGATCCTCGACTACCGGCCCGACCTCGGCGCCGACTACCTCACGGTCGCCGAGGAAACGCTCAAGCGCCTCGGGATGGATGGACCGCGCCGGCGCGTCGCGGCGATGACGAACGCCGCCGGGGTTTCTTAGGGGCCTCGCTTCGCTCGGCGTCCATGGGGCCGGTTCCGCCCGGCATCCGTGCCGGGCGGTCGGATCGCGCCACTCACACGGACCGCTGGTAGCTCTGGAACGCGCGCGTGGCGAACGCCACCGACAGCGCCAGCAGCGCCACCAGGAACCCGGCGCGGGCGGCGATCAGGCCCCAGTCGGCGTTGGCCGACACCGCCGAGCGTCCCGCCACGACCGCCCAGTTGACCGGGTTGAAGTCGGCCACGTGAGCGATCCAGTTGGGCATGATGCTCGCCGCCAGGAACGTTGTCGACAGGAACGTCAGCGGCAGCAGGATGAACTGCGTCGCTCCGATCAGCGCCTCCTCCTGGCGCATGATCAGCGCAAACCCATTCGACAGCGCTCCGAACATCGAGCCGAGCAGCGCGGACAGCGCGAACAGAACCGCGACGCCTCGGACTCCGGCGGGGAACGAGGCGCCGACGATCAGCGCCAGCGCGACGATGATCAGCGACTGGATCACCACCACCACGGCCTCCTTCAGGATCCGCCCGGCGATCAGCGCCTCGCGGCGGACCGGCGAGACGAGGAAGCGCGCGGTGACCCCGCGGTTGATGTCCTCGATCAACGACATACCGCTCCAGGCCGCGTTGAACATCGCGGTCATCACCACCACGCCGGGCGCGAGGAACGCGATATAGGAATGATCATGGAACCCGGGGATCTCGATCACGCGCTTGAACAGCGCGCCGAACAGCAGCAGCCAGATCACCGGCTGGACGAGCGTCACGGCGACGAACCACGGCTGGCGCCAGAGCTCGCGGAGGTGGCGCAACGTCATGTACATCGTGTGCCGGATCAAGGTCATTGCGTTGCCTCCGCTTCCGCCGCGTCGAACGTGCGGCCCGTGTATTTGAGATAGACGTCGTCGAGCGAGGGTCGCGCGACCCGCACCGAGGACACCTCGACGCCGGCCGACTCGAGCGCGCCGAGCACGAGCGGCACCGCGCGGCCGCCGTCGTCGGCGCGGGCGCGGAGGCTGCGGCCGTCGACCGTGATGTCGCGGATTGCCTCGACCGGAGCGAGCGCCCGGGTGACCGTGCCGTTGTACTCGCGCTCGAGATCGACGTGGATCGCGTCGCCGCGGAGCTCCCGCTTGAGCTCATCGGGGGTGCCCTCCGCCACGACCTTGCCGCGGTCGACGATCGCGATCCGCTCGGCGAGTTGGTCGGCCTCCTCGAGGTAGTGCGTGGTCAGGAGCACGCTCTTGCCTCTTTCGGCGGCGAGCCGCCCGATCTCGGACCACACGTCCGCCCGGACCTCGGGATCGAGCCCCGTGGTCGGCTCGTCGAGAAACAGGACCGCGGGGTCGTGGACGAGCGCCATCGCGATGTCGAGGCGTCGCTGCATCCCGCCCGAGTAGCCGCGCGCGACCCGGTCGGCGGCGTCGGCCAACCCGAACCGCTCGAGCAGGTCCCGGGCGCGCTGCTCGAGCGCGGGCCCGCGCAGTCCGTAGATCTGGCCCTGCAAACGCAGGTTCTCCCGCCCGGTGGCCTGGATGTCGACCGACGAGCCCTGCGAGACCACGCCGATCCTGCGGCGCACGGCGTCGGGATTGGCGATCACGTCGAGCCTCGAGACGAGCGCCCGGCCCGCATCGGGCGTGGCGAGCGTGGTCAGGATCTTGACCGCGGTCGACTTGCCGGCGCCGTTCGGCCCGAGCAGCGCGAACACGGTGCCCGCCGGGACCGCAAACGACAGTCCGTCGAGCGCCGTCACGCCTTTCGGATAAGACTTCACGAGGTCGTCGGCCTCGATCGCCAGCTCCATGTGTGGTTCACCTCCGGATAACATTTACTCAGTTGGCGAGTATCTTAGTTCTTGAGAGGTTTAGATGTCAAGAGAGCTTTCCACGGATCGCCTGCAGCTGTACGCCAAGCTCGGCGACGAGGTGCGCGCCAACCAGCGGGCGACAGACGCGGTTGACGAGCTGCTCGCCGAGTCGCTGGGGATCAATCGCACCGACGCGCGGTGCATGGACATCCTCGATCAGCACGGCCGCATGAGCGCTGGGGATCTGGCCGAGGCGAGTCGGCTCACCACGGGGGCGATCACCGCGGTAATCGACCGCCTGGAACGGGCCGGGCTGGCTCGGCGGGTACCGGACCCGTCCGACCGCCGAAGGGTGCTGGTCGAGCCGACGGAGAAGGCTATTGAGTTCGCGAACGAGTTGATGGTCGAGCCGATGAGGAGGCTGTACCTCCCGATGGCGGAGCGCTACAGCGACGACGATCTCCGCCTCATCCTCGACTTCACCCGCCGTGGGCGTGAGCTCCAGGAGCGCCACGCCGAGTGGCTGCGCGAGCGGCTGAACGCTCAGAGCGACTGCACGTCGGCGCCCTGAGGCTCGAAGCCGGCGCGCATCACGGTCGCCCAGCCGGCGGTCTCGCGCCTCAGGGCCTCGACGACCGGCCCCGTCTGGTCGTACCTCGACCACACGAGCACGGTCGGACCGGCGCCGGAGATCGTCGCTCCGAGCGCACCCAGGCTTCTCGCGCGCTCGAGCAGGTCCGCCGACCGCGGATAAAGATGGGCTCGTTGGGGCTGATGAAGCTGGTCGCGCAGGCCCGCGGAGATCAGATCCCAGTCGGCCGTGGCGAGCCCCAGCGTCAGCATCGCGGCGTGGGAGATGTTGAAAACCGCCGACTCGATTGGCACGGTCGCCGGCAACGCGTCGCGCGCCTCCTCGGTCGGAGGTCCCTCGTCGGGGACAACCAGCACCGCCTCGAGCCCGAGCGGAGCCTCGAACCGGTGGGCCTCCGCCCCGTTGCAAACGACGAACCCGCCCTTGAGCGCGGCGCCGACGTTGTCGGGGTGGCCTTCGAGCTCGGCGGCCAGCTCGAATATGTCGGCGTCGAGCTCGAACAGGTGGTCGGCCGCCATCAGCCCCGCCACGACGGCCGCGGCACTCGAGCCGAGGCCGCCGTTGAGCGGGATGTCGGACGAGATCCGGAACTCGAACCCGTCGGCGGGGCGGAGCCGCTCGAACGCCTTGACCACGAGGTTGTCCCGGTCGTCGGGAACGTCGAGCTCGGTGATCACGGCGAAAGTGCCGGTCTCGACCACCTCGAGCTCCAGGTGCAGCGCGAGCGCGGCCGCGAGCACATCGAACCCGGGTCCGAGGTTGGCCGACGATGCAGGGACCCGGACCAGCCGGCGGCGCGCGAGCGTCACTCGAGTACCGCGCGCTCGATCGCGCCGAGCTCGGGGTCGCACGCCACGACTGCGCCAGCCTGGTCGAGCGCGGTGTCGGGGTCCTTGAGGCCGTGCCCGGTCAGTACGCACGCGACGCGGTGGACGCCCTCGCCGGCGCCGTGCACGAGCAGTCCGGCGACGCTCGCGGCCGAGGCCGGTTCGCAGAACACGCCTTCGTTCGCGGCAAGGAAGCGGTACGCCATCAGGATCTCGGCGTCGGTGACCGCCCTGACCGCGCCGCCGGATGAGGTCATCGCGTTCATCGCCTCCTCCCAGCGCGCGGGGTTCCCGATCCGGATCGCGCTCGCCACCGTCTCGGGGTGCTCGACCGGGACTCCCAGGACGAGGGGCGCCGCGCCGGCGGCCTGAAATCCGCACATGCGCGGCGTAAGCCCTACCTCCTGGAAGCCCTTCCAGTACGCGGTGATGTTGCCGGCGTTGCCGACGGGAATGCAGAGCGCGTCGAGCTCGCCGGCAAGCTGCTCGACGATCTCGAACGCCGCGGTCTTCTGACCTTCGATGCGAAAGTCGTTGATGGAGTTGACGAGCGACACCGGGTGGCGGCTTGCGAGCTCGCGCACCAGCTTCAGCGCCTCGTCAAAGTTGCCGCGCAACGCCACCACCCTTGCGCCGTGCATCAATGCCTGCGCGAGCTTGCCGGTGGCGATTTTGCCCTCGGGCACGATCACGGCGCCTCTCAGCCCAGCCCGGGCGGAGTAGGCCGCGGCCGAGGCGGCGGTGTTGCCGGTCGACGCGCAGATCACCGCCTTGGCGCCCTCACGGACGGCCGCCGACACCGCGCACGTCATTCCCCTGTCCTTGAACGAGCCGGTCGGGTTCGCGCCCTCGAGCTTCAGCCAGACCTCGACGCCGGCCTTTTCGGACAGGCGCTCGGCGAGGACGAGCGGAGTCGACCCCTCGTCCAGCGACACCACGGGGTCGGTGGTCTCGAACGGCAAGCGTTCCCGGTAGCGCTCAATGATCCCCGGCATTGGGCGGGAGGATGTCAGAGCCGGCTAAGGCGCCGCCGGCAGGCGCCGCCGACAAATCCCCAAGGCGCCGCCGGCAGGCGCCGCCGACAAATCCCCAAGGCGCCGCCGGCAGGCGCCGCCGACAAATCCCCGTCCTAAGAACTTCCAGGACCACCTTGCCCGTCGCGCCTCGGCCGTCGATCAGCTCGAGCGCGTCGGCGGCCTGCTCGAGCGGGAACCTCGCGCCGATCACCGGCCGGACGGAGCCTTGCTCGATCAGGCGCTCGATCTCCGCCGCGATCTCCCGGTTGAGCTTCGGCTTGCGGATCACGTAGTTGCCCCAGCCGGCGCCGATCACCTCGGTGTTGGCCAGGAGCAGCCGGTTGACCCGGACCTCGGGGATCGACCCGCCGGTGAACCCGACCACGACCACGCGGCCGCCCTCGCGCAGCGAGCGCAGGCTGTCGGTGAACCGGTCGCCGCCGACCGGGTCGATCACGATGTCGACCCCGCCTTGAGAGATCTCCTTCGCCTCGTCCTTCCACGGGCCGTCGCTGCGGACGACGTGGTCAGCGCCGGCATCCCGCGCGACGCGCTCCTTGTCGTCGGTGGAGACGACCGCGATCGTCGTGGCGCCGAGGCCCTTCGCGATCTGGAGGGTCGCGGAGCCGACGCCGCCGGCGGCGCCGTGCACGAGTACGGTCTCTCCCTCGGTGTACCGGCCGCGGGTCACAAGCGAGAAGTACGCGGTGTGATAGTTGAGGACCAGGCCCGCGCCCTGGGCGAAGTCGAGCGCATCGGGGAGCTTGAAGGTAAAGAACGCCGGCGAGACCGCGACCTCGGCCCACCCGCCTTGGAGGCAAAAGGCGGCGACGCGGTCGCCGGCCTTCACGTTCGCGTTCGCCGGCGCGGATCGGACGACTCCGCCCACCTCGCTGCCCGGCGTGAATGGGGTGTCGGGCTTGACCTGATATTCGCCGCGGGTCTGAAGCACCTCCGGGAACGACACGCCGGCGGCGTGGACGTCGACCACCACCCCCTCTCCCGGGGTCAAGGGATGCGACGGCTCCGGCTCGGGAACGTCGTTGATGCGGAGCGCCGTCCGCGGGCCGGTCAGCTCGACGATCTGGACTGCCTTCATGTGACGCGGCACCCTAGCCGAAGGGACCGCGGGGCGGTGGCGCGCCGCCCCTCCCAACCCCGGAAACCCCGCACTCGACGCCCCCCGCCGGCCGAATGCATATTCGTTCCGCTATGACACCGATTCCCGCGCACCCGAGCCCGCGGCGGCGTCGAGTGCGCGGTTGTCGGGGTTCCCGGCCGTTAGCCGAACTCTTCTTCGAGCACCCGGATCGCGCGCGGCGGCGACCGCAGCACGTCCAGCCGCCGGATCTCCTCCATCGCCGCGCTGAAGCGCGACTCGAGCACCGGGTGGAGCACCATCACGAGCCGCGCCTGGGCCCCGAGGCCTCGCTGAACGACCGACTTGACCGACACGTCCTGCTCAGCGAGCACCAGCGCGACCTTCGCGAGCACGCCCGGCTCGTCCGCGACGTCGAGGTGCAGGTAGAACGCCGAGACCACATCCTGGACGATCTCGAGCACGCGGCTAGTCGGCGGCGTCGATGCCGGCGGGATCATCGCCGAGATCACGTCCCCGAGCACGGCGCTCGCCGTCTGGGGCCCGCCCGCGCCCGGCCCCGACATCGTGATCTCGGTGATCGCCTCCGACTCGACGGTCACCGCGTTGAACGGCCCGCTCACCGACGCCAGCGGATGCCTCGGGTACAGGAACGCGGGATGGACCCGGACGGACAGTCCGTCACCGATCCGCTCGGCGGTCCCGATCAGCTTCAACTTCAAGCCCAGCTCATCCGCATACGCCAGGTCGTCGGGCTGGATGTGCTCGATCCCCTCGTACCGGACCTGGTCCAGATGCACGGGCGTGTCGAACGCCAGCCGCGCGAGGATCGCCATCTTGGCCGCGGCGTCGCGGCCGTCCACGTCCTCGGCCGGGTCCGCCTCGGCGTAGCCGAGCCGCTGGGCCTCCGCCAGCGCCTCCGAGAACGTCATCCCGGTCCGGCCCATCTCGGTCAGGATGAAGTTGGTCGTCCCGTTGACGATCCCGTGAAGGCGGTCGATCGTCGCGCCCGCCAGCGACTCCTGGAGGACGCGGATGACCGGAACCACGCCGGCCACCGCTCCCTCGAACCGCAGCTGGACGCCGTGCGAGCGCGCGGCGTCCCACAGCTCCTCGCCGTACTGGGACAGCAGCTGCTTGTTCGCTGTGACCACATGACGACCGGCCCGGATCGCCCGCAGCAGGTACTCGCGCGTCGGGTCGATCCCGCCCATTAGCTCGACGATCAGGTCGGACTGCTCGAGGATCTCGTCGAACGATCCCGACCGGCGAGTCATGACGCCGGACAGCTCAGGCCGCAGCCCGGTCAATCGCTCGATTCGCGCCGCGTGGTGAGGCAGCAGCTCGGCGAACGCCCCGCCCACGGTGCCGCGGCCGAGCAGGCCGATCCGGAAGACGCGATTGGAATGGTCGGCGGCGCCTGACGGCGGCGCCTTATCCCGATTGGGATGGTCGGCGGCGCCTGACGGCGGCGTCTTAGCGTCAGACGACGTCACGAGCGCCCAGGTCCTCGTAGCTCTCGCGGCGGACGACCACGCGCGCGTCGCCCGACCGGCAGAAGATCACCGGCGCCCGCGGGACGCCGTTGTAGTTGTTGGCCAGCGAGTACCCGTACGCGCCGGTCACCGGCGTCGCAATCACGTCGCCGCGCGACGGGTCGGCCAGCCAGACATCGCGCACGATCACATCGCCCGATTCGCAATGCTTGCCGGCGAGGTGGCAGCGCACGTTCGCCTCCGACAGCGGCCGATCCGCGACCACGGCTTCATACCGAGAGCCGTATAGCATCGGGCGAAGGTTGTCGGACATCCCGCCGTCGACCGCCACCCAGGTCGAGACGTTCCGCTTGACCGTCTGGACCGTGTACAGGGTGACCGCGGAGTTGGCCACGAGCGCGCGTCCGGGCTCGAGGAGCAGCCGCTTCTCCGTCCCCAACTCGTCATGCACGGTCGACACGATCGCATCCACGTAGTCGACAACCGGCGGCGGCTGCTGATCGGCTGTGTACGCCACCCCGAGGCCCCCGCCGACGTTGTAGACCGGAAAGTCGCCGAGCGACGCGATCGTCCGGACCGCCGCCCGGAACGGCTCGAGCTCGAGCAACTGCGAGCCGATGTGAAAGTGCAGCCCGACCAGATCGAGATGCTCCGCGCCGGCGAGCCGCTCGATCGCCGCCCGCGCGTCCGCCGGCGAGAAGCCGAACTTGGAGTCGGTCTGCCCGGTCGAGATCGCGTGGTGGGTGTCGCCGGCCACCCCCGGTGTGACCCGGATCAGGACTTCCTGCCGGCGACCGCCCTCGGAGGCGGCGACTCGCTCGAGCAGCGCAAGCTCGTTGAGCGAATCGATCACGATGTGGCCGACTCCGGCGGCGAGCGCCTCCCGGAGCTCGCCTTCGGACTTCGCGTTGCCGTGGAAGTAGATTCGCGTCGGGTCGAACCCGCCGCGGAGCGCCAGGAACAGCTCCCCGCCCGAGGCCACGTCACAGGACAGCCCCTCCTCTGCGAGCAACCGGTACACGGCGGTACACGGGAACGCCTTGGACGCGAACAACACGTCGTAGTCGGCGTGGCGCGCGCCGACCGCGTCGATGAACGTCCGCGCCCGCGCGCGCATGTCGTCCTCGGCGACGACGTACGCCGGGCTGCCGAACTCGCGGGCGAGCTCGACCGCGTCGCACCCACCGATCTCGAGCCGTCCGCGCTCGTTGACCCGCGAGCCGAGCGGGTAGACGTGCGAGAGCGTGGCGGCGGTGGCGCTCATCTTTCGCGGTCATGTTATGCAGGTCCCGAGCCTGACATGATCGGCGGGTGTCTCGGCTGCGGACCGTCACGCCAACGCTCCCTACCGAGATCGGCCTGCACGACGGCATTTCCTACTCGCTGTGGCTGCCGGCGACGCCCGCCCCGGGCGGCGTGGTGGTCCTCCACGGCGCCGGCTCGTGCAAGGAGAATCACCACGACTTCGCCCGGGCCGCGCTCGGCGCCGGACTCGCGGCGATCGCGTTCGACCAGCGAGGCCACGGCGACAGCGAGGGACCGATGGACGGCCGCGCCCTCGATGACGTCGTCACGATGGCGGCGCTGCTCCGCTCGCAGATGGCCGGCAGCCACGGCCACCCCGGCGACCCGGCGCGGATCGCGCTGCGGGGCTCGAGCATGGGCGGATATCTCGCGCTCGTGTCCGCGGCCACGGCCAACGCCGCTGCCGTCGTCGCAATCTGCCCCGCCGGCAACGAAGGCCTCCGGCGTGGACTCGCCGGCGGGCGGTTCACGTTCGATGCCGATGCGCCGGCGCTCGACCGGTTTCTGGCCGCGCACGATGTCCACGCCGCCGCGCGTGAGCTCGAGGTCCCGGTGCTGCTGCTCCACGCCGAGGGCGACGAGCAGGTCCCGGTCCAGCAGTCCCGCGAGCTCGCGACCTCGCTGAGATCGCCCCGCAGTCGGCTGATCGTGCTGCCCGGTGGCCATCACCGCTCGATCCAGCACGATGCCGAGCTACAGGCCGTGAGCGTGCAGTTCATCGAGCGCGCGCTCGACGGCGAAGCGCATCCCGCGCGCGAGGCTCCAAAACCCTTCTAGGGCGCGAGGGCGGGCTAGGGCGCGAGGCCGGACCCGGGCGGCTGCCCAAGGCCCGACACCACGCCACCGAGCCCCTGGGTCACGCCACCGACGCCTTCGGTCCCGCCACCGGCGCCTTGGGTCCCGCCACCGAGGCCCTGAGTCGCGCCAGCGAGACCCTGGGTCACGCCGGTCACGGTCTGCGCGGCGCCTGAGCCCGCACTCTGCGCGACGCCGCCCGCCGCCGGGCTGACTGACCCGACCGCACCGGCGGCCGTGTTCGTGGCCTGCTGGACCGTCGAGCCGAGCCCGCTACCGGTCCCCGAGACGACGTTCCCGAGCGTATTGGTCACCTGGCCGACCGTTTGCTGGACCTTTTGAGCCGGCGGCGACGACGACGGCGCGGGGGTCGTCGCGCAGCCGCATGATGTCGGCCCGCCCGCCACCGGAGCAGACACCGGGATCGATGTGCTCGGGGGCGCGCCGATCGTCTGGCGCAGCGGCGCGGCCGTCCTCGACCCGCCGCCACCCCGCCCGCGACCGCCGCCGGCGGGCGCGTGCCCCGGCGCGGCCGTCACGCCAGTCCCGGCGGCGCCGGCGGGCCGGGCGGCCGCGGCAACGGCGAGTCGGCGCGCGACCGGGGTGGCCGCGGACGCCGAACTTGGCGACATCACCACCTCGCCCGGAGCCGGCTGCGCGCCGACCTGAGGCCACCCGTGGAAAGCCACGAGCGCGCTGGCTACGATGAATACAAGAGCAGCTACGGCCAGCAGGGAACCGCTGGTGCCGACGCCGGCCAGATACGCCCGGCCCGCATGCAACGTGTCCCTAGGCCGGCCGAGAGCGCGAACAGCTTCCATGACTTCTCATATTCATAAAGACGGTTCAGGCGTTAGTTACCCCGTCTGCCACCATTAAGAGCACTATGGCGAGAAATACCTCATTCGGTCGCGATTCCGGACTGCAGGCCCGGATGTTGCTCACGATCTTCCTGCTCGGTCTCGTGTACGCCGTGCTGATCGCGGTGCTGATCGCCGCCGGCGCCGGCGCGGTCACGATCGCGATCGTCGCCGCCGGCCTGTTCGCCGTCCAGCTATTCACCTCCGACAAGATCGCGCTGGCCTCAATGGGCGCGCGCGCGGTGACGCCCCAGGAGGCCCCTCAGCTCCACGCGATGGTCGATCGGCTCTGCGTCCAGGCCAACATCCCAAAGCCTCGCGTAGCGATCGCTCAGACGCCGATGCCCAACGCGTTCGCCGTCGGGCGGTCGCCGAAGACCGCCACCGTCTGCGCCACGACCGGGATCCTCCAGCTGCTCGAGCCGGCCGAGCTCGAGGCGGTGCTCGGACATGAGATCACCCACGTCCTGAACCGCGACGTCGTGGTGATGACGATCGCGAGCTTCTTCGCGTCGATCGCGGCGTTCATCACCCAGTTCGGCTTCTTCTTCGGCGGTGGCTTCGGCGGCAACCGCAATAACAACAACAACAATGGGTTCATCTTCGTGATCCTCGTGTCCGCGGCGGTCTACGTGGTCTCGTTCCTCCTGCTGCAGGCGCTCTCCCGCTACCGCGAGTTCGCGGCCGACCGTGGCTCTGCGATTCTCACTGGGCGCCCCAGCGCTCTGATCAGCGCACTGCTGAAGATCGACGGCGGCATGGCGCGGATCCCGCAGCGCGACCTCCGCGCCGCGTCGAGCGAGCTCGCCGCGTTCTACATCTTCCCGCCCAAGGTGAAGCAGGGCCTGACGGGCCTGTTCTCGACCCATCCGCCTCTGACGGCGAGGATCGAGCGACTGCAGCGGCTCGAGGCTCAGCTCCAGGGCACCGCCTAGTGGTCTCTTTCGTGGGTACGGCGACACCGAGAGGGGTCACCGGGGGAGGCTGGCAAGGACGCAGGAGCGAAGGTGTGCCCCTGGCACATCGAGGTCTGAGGACGCCGCCAGGCGTCGCCAGGGGCCGCTCGAATGTCGTCGTACTTGCGAAAGCGACCACTTAACCGGAGTGGGCTTCCTCGACGTCCTGATGGGCCGTCGCAAGCTGGCGCAGCCGGCGCCGGACAGGTTGTTCGCGATGAGCACGGCCTATGTGACGATGGAGACCTCGATGGCGCTGACCTCGCGCGGGACGGCCGCAATCGTGTTTCAGCCGCTCGCCACTGCGGACTTCGAATCGATCGTCCGCGAGATGGAGGAGGTCGTACGTGCGACGGCGTCGGACAGCGGAACGACCGTGACCAGCTCCGACGACACCTACGGCTTCCGCTGGCTGGTGCTCCGCGGAAGCGATTTCGACGATCTGGTCGTCGGGATCAACGCGGTCAGCACCGCGCTCGAGGCAGGCGGCTACGGCGACCGCGTGCTGTGCGCCGTGTTCGGGTTCGACGATGAGCGGCGCAAGCGCCCGGTCTACTGGATCTACAACTACAAGCGCGGAGCGTTCTATCCGTTCGCGCCCGCTGCCGGCTCCGAGCAGCGCGACAACGAGCGCGAATTCGTGCTCAAAGCGCAGATCGGCAAGGACCTGCCCGTCGAGCAGGAGCTCGACCGCTGGTTCCCCCTTTGGGGGACTCCGATCTAAGGGTAAGGCGGCTCCGCGCGGGCCGCGAGCCTCGAGCTAGCGCCTGGTCAGCCGCCAGGCGACAAAGCCTGCCGCGACCACCGCCACCGCCACCGCGAGCACGACCGGGTTCGGCAGCGCTGCCTTTGTGCGCTCGATCCGCGTGCGGACGTGCGCCTTGACGTCGGTCTTCGCCGCGAGCGCCTCGACGGTGTCGCCTAGCTCTCGGCGGGTGGCCTCGATCTCCTCGCGGATCTGCTCGGGATCCGTGGCCGCCCCTACCGGCGCGCCGACTGTGCCCGGGTCTTCGCCCACTGCACGTCCTCCTTCACGCTTTCAGCCGCCTGCTCGGGGAGTGGCGGCGTCGCCTGCGAAACCTTGTGCTTCCCCTGCAATGCCAGAATCCCCGCGATCGCCGCCAGCACCGCGGCGACAATCAGCGCGGCCAGCCATGCCGTGACCGCGGTCGCGAGCGCGAGCACCGCAGCGGCCGTCAGCGCGCCGAGCCCGTAGAACCCGACCACGCCGGCGCCGCCGAACATGCCGGCGCCGATCCCGGCGCGCTTGCCCTTGACCGCGAGCTCCGCCTTGGCCAGCTCCACCTCCTGTCTGGCCAGGCGGCTGCTCTGCTCGGACAGCTGTTTGATCAGCTCGGCGATCGACGCCTCTGAGGAACGCTCGGTGGCGCTCGACATGTCGGCCCTCCCCCTTTCAGGTGCGATCAGCGGTCGAGGTCCCGCCGGCGCGAGTCCGCCGCGACTTCCTCGCGATCGTCCGCGACTTCCTCGCGGTCCTCGACCCGTCCGCCCTCGGTCTCGCGGTCCTCGACCCGTCCGCGTCCGGTCTCACCCGAGTCCTCGCGCATCAGCTCGTCGTCGGCGAGCCCGGCCTCGTGTGCGCGCGCGCTTTCCTCGTGCAGACGCGCCTCGGCCCGCTCGCGTTCGGCCCTGGCACTCGCCAGCCGCGCGCGATGCTCGGCCTCCTCGGCACGGCCCGTGCGCGTCTCCGCGGCTTCGCGGTGCTCGCTGACCGCCTGCGCCCGGCGCTGCTCCAGCTGGCGCTGGCGCCTGCGTTCCGCCGCGACACGACGGCCTCGAGTCGCCGCGAACAGCAACGCGGCCACGACAACAACTACGACCACGACGATCACGACGATCAATCCAGTGGACATGCTCTCAACCTCCTCGTCTCTTTCAACGAGGCTTCCCGCTGACCGGCGCGCGAAACTCTGACGGGCGCCGGCGCCCGTTGCTGCTCAGCCCGGAATCAGCCCTTCGCCGCTGAATTCCGCCCTGGCCTCCTCGAACGAGACGTCGGGCGGAGGGAAGATCACGTCGGAGGGCTCGAGGCGATCCTCTTGGACCGCCTGTCCCGTGTCGCGAACGAACTCGACCAGGCGCATGTACGCGTCATGGAACCGCGTCTCGTCCTCGGACTCGCAGGCCGCCACCGCGTCGTTGTCTAGCTGGTCGAGCGTGGCGACGTCGGCCTCGCCGACCTCGTACTGACCCTCGGTGGCGATCCGGACGATCACGGAGTCTGCCCCGGGGAGGGGCCGGCCTGCTCCGCCTCCGCCGGCTGGGCGGCCGGTGCGCCGCTGTCGGCGTCCGACCCGCCGGACCCGAGCTCGCCCGCCGAGCGTGGCGAGCCGGCTCCGAGCTCGGCCTTCATCTTGGCCAACTCGGACTCGACCTCGGTGGTGCTCGACAGCTGCCGCAGCTGGCGGTCGATGTCGTCCTCACCGCCGCCGATCTGGGTCAGGTCCTCGAACGTGCCCGCGGCCTCAAGCTCCTGCACCGCGTCGGCGCGCGCCTTCATGTTCTCGGTCTTGTCAAGCGCGCGCTGCATCGCCAGGCCGACGTCGGCCATCTCCTCGCCCACACCGGTGGCCGCCTCGGAGATCCTGACCTGGGCCTCCGCGGCCGAGTACTGGGCCTTGATGACCTCCTTGTGCGAGCGGAACTGCTCGATCTTGGCCCGCAGCTTCTGCTCGGAGGCCGTCAACTGCTCCTGCTGCTGCTCAAGCTGCGCGACCTGCGAGTCCAGCGACTGGAGCTCGGTCTGCGCGACGTTCTTGCGCTCGAGCGCAGTCCGCGCGAGGTCCTCGTTCCCGGCCGAGAGCGCCTGCCGGGCCTGCGTGTCGAGCTTGACGACCTGATCGCGGAGCTTTTGCTCCTGGAGCTGGAGTCGCTTCTTCGAGGTAACGACGTCGGCGATCCCCTTCTTGACGTTCTGGAGCAACTCGAGCTGCTTCTGGTAGCTGTACTCGAGGGTCTCCGACGGATCCTCGGCGCGGTCCAGCAGCTTCGAGATCTTCGCTTTGATGACGGTTGACATGCGCCCGGAAAGGCCCGGCATCGCATCCTCCTTGGCGTATTTCTGTTCGAGCCCTTCAAGCGTAGCGGGGCCGGGCGCCAGCGCGCACGTCGCCGGCGCCTCGATGGACCGGGCTGCGAACGTATTTGAGGGCTAGAACCCGGCCGGGTGCCGGGCCATGAATCCAGTCGTGCTCGTCATCACCGGCCGCCACCTTGGGCCGGTGCCCGACGCCGGATGCGGATCCTGCTCGGCCGAGGTGTCGAGTCGGATTCCGGCGACCTCGATGAACGCGTGCCCCGGATTCGTGTAGACGGTGATCCACTGACCGGCGCCATGCTTGCCCCAGGTCTCGAACTGGCTCGAGTCCATGGACACCTTGAGCATGCCGGCGGCGTGCAGGACATACGAGACCGTGCCCGAGCAGTCGTATCCGACGTCGTTCCACCTTCCGTGGCCTCCGGCGTACACGTATGGCTTGAAGCGGATCCTGTCGCCCGCCCAGATCACTTCCTGTACCTGGAGCGGCGCGTCGGCCGGCGCGTACGCGAGCCCGTGGATGATCTTGCCGGTCGTGCCGGGCACGGTCGGGCGGGGAAACGGGAGTCCGGGGGCGGCGCCGATCCCGGCGCCGCCGGACATCGCCGTCGCGCCGGACGGTGACGTTCCGGCGGATGACGCGGCACCGGCGCTGGAAGATCCGCTTCCGCTCCCGCCGGGATTGGCGCCTCCGGCGGCGCTCGCCGCCGGCGCGCCCGCCAGCGCCAACGCGGCCAAGCTCGGGAGTATCAGGGATGCAACCCGCAAAATTCTCTTTCGTGGGCCTGCGGGGTTAGCTGACGGGCTGGCGCTAAAAGAGCCTGCGCCTCCCGCGGATTCACCGCGGGACTCGCCCCAAGGAACTGGGTCCCCCGCTCCGCGGATGTCGTCGCCCGCGGATTCGGCGTGGCGGCAATATACCCATTGACGAAGCGAGAGGAACCTTCGCCCCCGCGAGAGCGGCTCCTCTTTTTTCCGCAAATTGCGGACGTTGACAGGCGCACCGGAAAGTGCGCCGATCGGCCTTCCGCCCCGCTAACGTCCGGCGGAATGCGACGGTCTCTGTTGCTCGCGGCCCTCGCCGCCTCTGTGTTGATCGTCGCCGGTTGCGGCGGTAGCGCGACGCGGCTGATCGTGCGGACCGCGACCACGAGCAGCGGCGAGACCACCACGCCCCCGGCAGCGGGCGTCGGGTTCCCGATCCTGGCGACCAAGAACACCACGCGCGTGTCGGGCGCGGACTCGATCGCGAACGCGGCCGGCGTGGCCCTCGCGGTGTTTCCCTCGGCGGCACCAGGCACCCATCCGACGGCGGTGACGATCGCGCCCACCGATGACTGGGAGGCGGCGATCGCCGCGTCGGTGCTGATGGCGCCCCCGATCCGGGCGCCGACCTTGCTGTCCGGGAGCACGTCGCTGCCAGCGGCCACCACCAACGCGCTCAAGCTCCTCGCCCCGACCGGCTCGGGTCCCGCCGACGGCGCGCAGGCGATCCGGGTCGGCGACGTACCCGCGCCCACGGGACTCCGGGGCGCCTCGATCTCGGGCGCCAGTCCGTACGCGCTCGCCGCCGCGATCGACAAGTTCCAGAGCGCCGCGGCGGGCAAGCCGAGCCCGGACGTCGTGATCGCTTCGGCCGACAGTCCCGCGTACGCGATGCCCGCCGCCGGTTGGGCGGCCGAGAGCGGCGATCCGATCCTGTTCGTGAACTCCTCGGGGATCCCGGCGCCGACCGTGCAGGCGTTGCAGTCCGACCAGATGCCGCACATCTACGTCCTCGGGCCGCCGAGCGTGATCCCGGACACGATCCTCACTCAGCTGCGCAAGTACGGAACGGTCAACCGCGTGGGAGACACCGACCCGGCGGCGAACTCGGTTGCGTTCGCCATCTATCGCGATCCACCGTGCGCCGCCAACCAACCGTGCGCCCACGTGCCGGGCAGCTTCGGTTGGGCGATGCGCAGCCCGGGTCATGGCTACACGCTGATCAACGCCAACCACACGCTCGACGCCGTCGCCTCGGCGGCCCTGTCGGCGAGCGGGAGCTACGGCCCGCAGCTGCTGATCGACGACCCGAACACGCTCGCGCAGCCGGTGCTGAACTTCTTCCTGAATTACGCGACGCCCGGGTACACCGCGGAGGGTCCGACGGCCGCCGTGTACAACCACGGCTGGGTGATCGGCGACCCGAGCACGATCTCGGTATCCGTCCAGGCCGAGATGGATAGCCTTCTGGAAGTGGTGCCGCAGAAATGAGCCAAGCTGAGAACCCAGAACGGCTGCGACCCGGTCGCGAGGTGACCGTCGAGGACGTGCGTCAGCTGATGGGCGCCTCGACGCCGCATTTCGCGTTGCAGCTGCGCGAGCGGATCCGGGCGCTGATCCGCGGTCTCCCCGCCGACCATCCCGCCAGGATCGAGGGCGAGCGCGAGATCGCCCGGCTTGACCGGATCGCATTCGCGGGAGAGGTGCGCGGCCACCCGGCCGAGCCCGGCCTCACCCCCCTGCGCAGCGTGACCGCGTCGGCGGCGACGGCGGCCGACGCCGTCTCGGGCGACGCCGGCGTCTGAGGTCTCCGTGGACGCCTCCAAGTCCGTCGCGGTGATCGGTCTCGGGCGCGTGGGCCTGCCGCTCGCGCTGTGCTTCGCCGATCGGGGCCTGCGCGTGCTTGGAGTGGACCACGACAAGACGGTCCTGGCCTCGATTCGTGCCGGCCGGATGCCGTTCAACGAAACCGGGACCAAGCAGCTGCTCGACCGCGTGATCGCGGGCGGACGCCTTGAGCTCGCTGAGCGCGCCGCCGACGCCGCCCGGGCCGACGACATCGTGATCACGATCGGGACCCCGTCGTTCTCGCACATCGAGAGCGACCTGCGTCAGGTGCGCGCCGCGGTCGACGACCTGCTGCCGATGCTCCGCCCGGGGCACGCCCTGATCCTGCGCTCGACGATCGCCCCGGGGACCACCGATTTCGTCGCCGGCTATGTGGAGAAGCGCCGTGGCCTGCGGGTCGGCGAGGACGTGTTCGTGGCCCACGCGCCCGAGCGAATCGCAGCCGGACGGTTCATCGAGGAGATCTCGACGCTCCCATGCATCATCGGCGGCGTCGACGAAGCCTCGACCGAGCGTGCGGCGAATACGTTCTCGGTGTTCGGCGCCCCGATCGTCAGGACCACCCCTGTGCAGGCCGAGCTCGCCAAGATCTGGACGAACATCCTCCGATACACGACGTTCGCGTTGCCGAACCTGCTGATGATGGACTGCGAACGCTACGGCGCGAACGTGTTCGACGTGATCGATCTGATCAACCGCGACTATCCCCGAGGCGGGATTGCGCGTCCCGGCATGACCGCCGGCACCTGCCTTCGCAAGGACTTCGCGTTCTCGGAGGAGCGCTCCGCTGCTCCCGGGATGCTGCTCGCCGTCTCGCGCGTGAACGAGTCCGTGCCGCTGTTTCTGGTCGAGGGGATCAAGCGGCGGGTGGGCTCGCTCGCGAGCCGCAAAGTGGCCGTGCTCGGCCTCACCTTCAAGCGCGACACCGATGACGAGCGCGACTCGCTCTCCCACAAGCTCATTCGGCTGCTCGAGCGCGACCTGGCCGACGTGGCCGTGTGCGACCCGCACGCCCCGTCCCCCACCCAACCGCTCGACCAGACGGTTCAGGACGCCGACGTTGTGATCATCGCGACCAATCATTCGGCGTTCGAGGGGCCCGATGTGCGGGCGGAGATCGTCGCGAGGACGTCGGGCGAGTGTCTGCTGGTCGATCCGTGGGACGCGCTCGGGACGGGGCAGGTGTTCGTGTACGCCGCCGAGACGGCGGCGATGGTTCGGACGCCCGGCGCGTTGAGCGCCTCAGAGGGCGCGCCATCGCGATGAGCCGCGTGCTCGTCACCGGGGGCGCGGGGACGATCGGCTCGGCCGTGGTCAGGCGGCTCCTCTCGGACAGTCAGTGGGAGGTGCGAATCGCCGACCACCGCCGGCCGCCACTGTGGATGCGCGAGGGGTGCGAGATTCACACCACCGACCTGCGCGACGCCGCGGCGGCGCGCGCGGCGGTCGACGGCTGCTCGCACGTGATCCACCTCGCCGCGATCGTCGGCGGGATCGCGAACTTCCACAAGCTGCCGTTCACGCTCACCGAGGTCAACAACGCGCTCGCCGGCGCCCTCGCTCATGCCGCGGTCGACCTGGACGTGCAGCGCTTCGTGTATGTGTCCTCGTCGATGGTGTTCGAGCGGGCTACCGAGTTCCCGACCACCGAGGACCATCTGGCCGACTGCCTCGCGCCGCGGTCCGCGTACGGGTTCTCGAAGCTCGCCGGCGAGGTCTACACCCGCGCCGCGCACGACCAGCACAGCCTGCGCTACACGATCTGCCGGCCGTTCAACGCGTACGGGCCCGGCGAGGTCCCTCATGCCGACGAGCCGGGCATCGCGCACGCCGTGCCCGACTTGATCCACAAGGCTCTCACCGGCCGGCGCCCGCTCGAGATCTTCGGCTCCGGTGAGCAGACGAGGACGGTCACGCACGTTGACGACATCGCCGACGGGATCGTGACCGCGATGGCTTCGCCGGCCGGTGAGAACGAGGACTTCAACATCTCCGCATCGCAGGAGCTTTCGATCGCGGAGCTCGCGCGAATGATCTGGGAGGCGTGCGGCAACGATCCGGCCGAGTTCGAGTTGCGCCACCTGCCGAGCTTCGAGGTCGACGTGCAGCGGCGGTGGCCGTCGGTGGAGAAAGCCCGGCGTCTGCTCGGCTGGGAAGCGCAGGTCGACCTCCGCGACGGCCTCGCCGAGACGGTGGAGTGGCTCCGCGATCAGGAGCGCGAGAGCGCGGTCAGCTCGTCCAGCTGAACGTACAGCCGCGCGTCTCGAGCTCGGCGAACATCAGACCTGGATCGATGCACCGCTCGGGTGGAAGGGCGCCGGTGGCGTCGAGCACGCCCCGCGCGAACAGCCGCACGCACGCCGCCGGCGGCGCGGCGGTCGACATGATTGATCCCCCGAGGCCGAAGTGGGGCCTGGTGATCGCACGGCCGGTGACGATCTCTCCGTCGACCGCGCGCGCCGTCACGAGATGGACCGACACGCTCTCGTTCGATGGCAACGCCGCCTCGCGCGCGGCGGCCGCGACCTGCTCGGGCGGCGCCGCGGCCAGCCGCTCCAGGCGCTCGAGCAACGCCGGCGCTAGCGACAGCCGGAAGCTCGCGTTCTGGCATCCGAAGCTCGCGCCGAACGTGGCCAGCTCGGAATGCAGCGTGTAGATCGTTTCGGCCCGGCCGATCGGGTCGCCGTAGTCGACGCTTCCTCCCGGGCTGAGCGGCTCGATTTCGACCGCGCGCCCGTCTTCGAGGACCACCGGGGCGAGCGTGAGCTCGTCGATCAGCGTCTGGATCGCGTACGGCGGCCGGAGCCGGCCGTCCGCGGGCGCCGCCGGGTCGCGGCCGGCGGCGCAGATCTCGATCGCGTCGATCCCCTCGGCGCCCTCTCCCAGCCGGGCCACGGCCTCGGCGGCCATCAGGTTGGTCTTGCCCGGGCTCGACCCGATCCCGAGCACCGCGAGGCGGCCGGAGCGCTCGAACTCGGGGCCGAGGGTCAGCTGCTCGCGGGTCACGCGGTAAAGGCCGCCGAGGTCGAGGTAGTGGCATCCGGCCTTCAGGCAGGCGCGCATCGCGTCGAGGTTGATCCGGTAGGAGGCGGTGTTCAGCAGTACGCCGGCGCCGGCGCGGGTGATCGCGCGCGCGAGCGCATCGACGTCGCGTGCGTCGACCCGTTCCGTGGTCGCCTTCCCGTGGCCGTGCTCCTTCGCCGCCGCGGTGGCTTTGTCAGCGTCGAGGTCCAACAGCACCATGCTCGCGACCTCGTCCGAAACCCCCAGGTCGTGGATGATCGCGGGTGCAATCGTTCCTGCAGCCCCGAGGACAGCCACCGACAACTGAGCTTCCGCCATCGTGGTGGCACCGTATCGGCGGGCCCATTGGACATTTTGTCCAAGGGAGCGGTACTTTGTGATCCACCTGTTGCTTGCCACCCCGCGGCGCTCGGCATAGGTTTCGCATCACTTTGGAGAGCACAACAGTCACATCCGAGCCCGGCGCCGTCCTGGACACCACGGTCCCCGGCAACAAGGGGCTAAAGGCCGACGCGCTCGGCTACATCTCGAACCTCGTCATCGCGGTCGCCTCGACCGCCCCCGCGTACAGCCTGGCGGCGACCCTCGGGTTCATCGTCGCGGTCACCGGCATCGGCTTCCACGCGCCGGCGGTTCTGATCGTGTCGTTCATTCCGATCCTGTTCGTATCGGTGGGCTACCGGTTCCTGAATCTCGCCGACCCCGACGCGGGCACCACCTTCGCCTGGACGACCCGAGCCTTCGGGCCTCAGATCGGGTGGATCAACGGCTGGGCGATCTTCCTCGCGGACATCATCGTGATGGCGTCGCTGGCCGCGATCGCGAGCAACTACACGTTCCTCCTGTTCGACTCGCACGCGCACCCGGCGAACTTCTGGCTGATCGTCGGCGCGGTGCTCTGGATCGCTGTGATGACCTGGATCTGCTACCGGGGGATTGAGCTCTCGGCTCGCATACAGACGGCGCTTCTGGGGATCGAGCTGTTCACGCTGGCGCTGTTCGCGATCGTCGCGCTGATCAAGGTGTACGCGAACAGTCCCACTCACTCGGTGCACGTGAGCGCGTCCTGGTTCAACCCGTTCGACCTCAGCTGGGGAGCGCTTGTCGACGGCGTGTTGCTCGGAATCTTCATCTACTGGGGCTGGGACTCCGGGGTCGCGGTCAACGAGGAGTCCCGTGACCGCCATCGCGGCCCGGGTAAGGCCGCGGTCATCTCGACCCTGATCCTGCTGGTGATCTACCTGATCGTCACCGTTGCCGCTCAGTCGTACCACGGCTATAACTTCCTCGCGGGCAACTCGGCGGATGTGATCAACGCGCTGGGAGGCCAGGTGTTCGGCTCCCCGCTCGACAAGCTGCTGATCATCACGGTCCTGACCTCAGCCTCGGCGTCCACCCAGACGACGATCCTGCCGACCGCGCGCACAACGTTGTCAATGGCGAAGTGGAACTCGATTCCCAAGTCGTTCGGCAACATCCACCCGCGGTACTTCACCCCGACGTTCTCGACGCTGCTGATGGGTGGCCTCTCGATCGTGTGGACCGTGGCGCTGCTGGCGTTCAATCCGAACCAGGACGTGCTCGGCGACACGATCTCGGCGCTCGGTTTCGCGGTCTGCTTCTACTACGGCTTCACCGGCCTCGCGTGCGCGGTGTACTTCCGGCGCGATCTGTTCAAGAGCGCCCGGAACTTCTTCCTCGCCGGCCTGGTCCCGGTGCTCGGCGGGATCATGATGGCGTACGTCGGGATCAAGGCGTACAGCTATTACAACACCGCAGGGAACAACTACTCGAAACCAATCATCGGCATTCAGACGCCGATCTTCGTCGGTATCGGCGGCCTGATCCTCGGGGTCATCCTGATGTTCGCCTCGTGGCCGTTCTTCCCGCAGTTCTTCTCGCGAAAATGGTGGGGAGCGGCTGACCCCGCGGTGCTCGAGGCCGACGCTCAGCACGGCAAGGTTGTGCTGACCCCGAACGAGCCTCCCGAGAGCCACCCCGATCAGCACGGATTCCCCTAGGGCGCCCGTCGCCGGCAGGCGGGGCCCTAGGCTCAGACGCCGGCCAGGTCTGCGACGCGGTCGCGGTGCCAACGCGAGTCCCCGAACGCGTGCGCGTTCGCGTGCGCACGCTTCAGGAAGAAGTGGAGGTCGTGCTCGTACGTGAAGCCGATCCCGCCGTGGACCTGCAACGCCGACGCCGCCACCCGGAAGCCGGCGTCGCCCGCGTAGGACTTCGCCATCGACGCCGCTCGGGGCGCGGCCTCGGGCTCGTTGTCGAGCGCCCAGCCGGCCCAGTAGGACAGCGACCGCGCGCCCTCGACCTCGAGCAGCATCTGGGCGCACCGGTGTGACACCGCCTGATAGGAGCCGATCGGCCGGTCGAACTGCGTCCGATCCTTCGCGTAAGCCACCGCCATCTCCATTGCTCTCTGCGCAGCGCCGACGTTCTCGGCGGCGAGCAGGGTGACGATCGTGGCGTACGCATGCGCGATCTTGTCCGGCGCGTGGTCGAGCGTCTCGGCGGCGGCGCCGTCGAGTTCCACCCGGAACAGCTTCCGCGTCGGGTCGATCCCGGGTTCGGCGATGAGCGTGATCCCCGGGTCGGAAACGTTGTGCAGGAAGTGGCGCCCATCCGCGCCTGAGACGATCACGAAGTCGGCCGACGCGGCATCCGGCACCGCGATCTTGGTCGCCGTGAGGGTGCCGTCCGTAGCGAGCTCGACCTCCGAGTGGTCGGGCGCCCAGCCCGAGTGCTCGTCCCACACGGCCAGCGTGCCGCGCGCCTCGCCGCTCGCCAGCGGGCCAAGCCAGCGCTCGCGCTGCTCCTCGGTGCCGGCGGCAACCAACATCAGCGCCGCGCACGTGGTCGAGAACCACGGACTCGGCGCGAGTGCGTAGCCCATCTCCTCGGCGATCACGACCAGCTCAATCGCCCCGAGCCCGAGCCCGCCCTGGTCCTCGGGGACGATCACCCCGGGCCACCCGAGCTCGACCAGCTCCTGCCATTGCTCGTCGGTGAACCCGCGGTCGTCCTCGGCGAGTTTTCGGACGGTGGCAAGCGGATACCGGGCGGCAAGGAAATCCCGGGCCGTGCGCTTGATCGCCTGCTGGTCGTCGGAGAATCCGAAGTTCATGTGGGCGGCTCCTTTGCGCTCTGTGCGGTCAGCGCATCCGCGGGAGCCCCAGCACCCGCTCGGCGACGATGTTCTTGAGGATCTCGGTCGTCCCGCCCTCGATCGAGTTGGCCCGCGAGCGCAGGAAGCGGTAGCTCCAGTCGTCGTCGGCCAGCATCGCCCGTGGCCCGGCGATCTCCATCGCCACCTCGGTGAGCGACTGGTTGACCTCGGACCAGTGCCACTTCCCGAGCGAGCCCTCGGGACCGGGGACGCCCGACCGCATGATCGCGCTGAGGCCACGGTAAGCGTTCAGGCGAAGCACCTCGGACTCGATCAGCAGCTGGGCCAGGTGCTGTCTGATCACCGGGTCATCGGTGGCGACGCGCCCGTTCTCACCCCGGCTCTCCTTCGCGCTGTCGATCAGCTCGCGCAGGGCGATCTGCACGCTCACCTGAAGGCCGAACGCCAGCGTCGCGCGCTCGTGCATGAGCGTCGTGATGGCGACGGCCCAGCCATCGCCCTCGGCGCCGATCATGTTCGCCCGGGGGACCCGTGCCTCCTCGATGAACAGCTCGTTGAACTCCGACTCGCCGGTGATCTGACGCAGCGGGCGGACCTGTACGGCGTCCTGCTCCATGTCCATCAGGAAGTAGCTCAGGCCCTTGTGCTTGGGGGCGTCGGGGTCGGTCCGGGCGACAAGCATGCACCACTTGGCGTGGTGGGCGAACGTGGTCCACACCTTCTGCCCGGTTACGACCCACTCGTCGCCGTGGCGAACAGCGCGCGTTTTTAGCGACGCCAGATCGGAGCCGGCGCCCGGCTCGGAGAATCCCTGGCACCAGATCTCGTCACCGGACAGGATCGGCGGCAGGTAGCGCTTCCGCTGCTCCTCGGTCCCGTGCGCGATCACGGTCGGCCCGCCCATCGCGAGGGCGAGCACGTTGGCCACCGACGGCGTCCGCGCCCGGACCACCTCCTCGTTGAAGATCGCCTGCTCGATCAGCGTGGCGCCGCGCCCGCCGTACTCCTTTGGCCACGAGACGCCGGCCCACCCGGCGTCGTGCAGCTTGCGCTGCCAGGCGAGGCGGAACTGGAAGGCGGCCTCGTCGCCGGCCGGCTCGCGGCCCGGGTGGTTGGCCGCGAGCCATTCCCGCAACTCGTCGCGGAATGCCTCCTCGGCGGGTGACAGTGTCAGGTCCATGGTCGGGGATCGTATCCGTGCCGCGCTGCCGGAGCTGCCGATAGCCTCGATAAGACGATGACCTCGCTCCCCGCGGCCACCACCACCTCGGAAGCGATTGCCGACAGCGACCTGCCCGGCCCGTATCCGGTCGGCACATACGCCGCCCAGCTCAAGCGCCGGCTGCTCGAGTTCGCCCGGGTCCAGCTCGTCGGCGAGGTGTGGGGGTTCCGATCGAGTCGCGCGCGTGTCTATTTCGAGCTGCGCGACGATCGCGGAGCCCTGCCTTGCTCGATGTGGAGCTCTGACTTCGAGGCCCTCGGCGCGGTGCTGTCGGACGGCATGCGAGTCGTGATCGGCGGCGGCTGCGATTACTACCCGGGCAGCGCGTCGTCCTCCCCGTCGTTCTCCTTCGCGGTCTCCGAGCTGCGGATCGCCGGCGAGGGCGACCTGCTCGTCCAGCTCGAGCGCCTGCGCAGGCGGCTCCACGCCGACGGTCTGTTCGAGCCCCAGAAGCGTCTTCCGCGGCCGCGGCTCCCGCGCACGATCGGGGTCGTGACCGGCGAGCGAGGCAAGGCCCGCGACGACGTCCTGGCCGGTCTGCGGCGGCGCGGGTGGTCCGGGCGGCTGGTGTGGGCATTCGTGCCCGTGCAGGACCGCCACGCGGCGCCGAGGATCTCCGCAGCGTTGCGCGAGCTCGCGGCGATCCCGGACGTCGACGTCGTGATCGTCGCGCGCGGTGGCGGGTCGCTGGCCGATCTGTTCGCGTTCTGCGACGAGGCGCTGTGCCGGACCGTTGCCCTGCTGCGAGTCCCCGTGATCTCCTCGGTTGGCCACCACACCGACCGGACTTTGATCGACGACGTGGCCGCGGTCTGTTGTTCGACGCCGACCCACGCCGCGGAGGCCGCCGTCCCAATCGACTGCGCCGCGGCTCGGGCGGACCTGCTCGCTGCCGCGCGCCGGCTCGAGGTGCACGGCCGCCGCGCGATCGTCGAACGGGCCCGCACGCTCGAGCGCCTCGCCGCCGCACCGGCGCAGCACATCCTCCGTGAGCGCCGCCGACTGCACCAGCTCGTGCGCGAGCTGCGGGCGAGCGGGCGGCGCGCGGTGTCGGAGGGCCGCTCGCGCTCCGGCCGCCACGCGCTCGTCCTGGGGCGTGCCGCGGAGCGTGGACGCGAGTCAGGGCGGTCCGCGCGCGAGCGCGAGCTGCAGCGGCTGTCGCTGGCGTTGGCGGCCCACGATCCCGAACGCACCCTCGCGCGCGGCTACGCGCTTGTCGAAAACCGCGACGGCGAGCCGCTGGGGTCGGCCGCCGCGGCGCGCGCGGCCCGCGACGTCCGGGTGCGTTTCCATGACGACGCCGTCGATGCCGAGGTGCGATGAGCACTGGCGAGCCCACCTACGAGTCAGCCGTGGCCCGCATCGAGGAGATCATCCGCCGTCTCGACTCCGGCCAGGCCGGGCTCCGCGAGACGCTCGACCTCGTCAAAGAGGGGCGCGACCTCGTCGAGTACTGCGCCGGCGAGCTCGACGCTGTCGGGAAGGGACTCGAGGAGCTTCGACTCGACGACCTTGTGGCGCGCCTCGAGGGCGCCCAGGGGCCGCGGAGCGACCGGTGAGCACGTTCGATCTACTCGCCGACCTGTCGATCGACGTCGACGGCTACGCGCTCGAGGGGTTGCGGGCCGAGGTGTCGAGCGGGTTCGAGCGGCTGAGCACGGTCGTGCATCTGACCGGCGGTGGGCTCGAGGGCGTCGGCGAGGACGTGGTCTACGACGCGGAGGATCACGTCGCGCTCCAGGAGGCCGGCGCGGTCCACGCCTCCACGCTGTCCGGACGGTTCGCCCTGGGCGAGTTCTGTGAGCTCGTCGACTCGCTCGATCTGTTCCCGGTGGCGCCGAAGCGCGAGGTCTCGCGGCTCTACCGACGGTGGACGTTCCACAGCGCCGCGCTCGACCTGGCGCTCGCGCAGGCCGCGCAGTCGCTGTGGAAGCGCCTGCGTCGCGAGCCGCAGCCGGTGACATTCGTCGTCTCCCTCCGCCTCGGCGAGCCGCCGACGCTCGACCCGATCGAGCGCCGGCTCGATCGGTATCCGACGCTGAGGTTCAAGCTCGACCCGACGAGCTCGTGGACGCCGGAGCTGATCGCCTCTCTGGTGGCCACGGGCGCGGTCGACTCGGTCGACTTCAAGAGCCTCTACACGGGGACGATCGTCGATCAGCCGACCGACCCGGTGCTGTATCAGCGCGTCGTCGATGCCTTCCCTCGCGCGTGGATCGAGGATCCCGACGTGGTCACGCCCGAGACCGCGGCGGTGCTGGCCTCCGAGCACGACCGGATCACGTGGGACGCGCCGATCCACTCGATCGACGACATCGAGGCGCTGCCGTTCCCGCCGAAAATGGTGAACCTCAAGCCGTCGCGGATCGGCGGACTACCGAAGCTGTGCGCGACCTACGACTACTGTGCCGAGCACGGCATCGGCGCGTACAGCGGGGGCCAGTTCGAGCTCGGTCCGGGACGGGGGCAGGCGCAGTATCTGGCCTCTCTGTTCCATCCCGACACGCCGAACGACCTAGCGCCGGCGCCCTTCAACCAGAACGACCCGCCGGCCGGGCTCCCGGTGAGCCCGCTGCCGCCCGTGCCGGCGGCGATCGGGTTTCGGTGGGACTCCGTGTGACGACCGCGGGGCTTGGGAAGAAACTAGGTCCATGCTGAAGTTTCTTGCCGAGGACCCGCGCTGATGGCCGTCGCCCCGCTCGCCGGCTCCGTCGCGCTCGTCACCGGCGCCTCGTCTGGGATCGGCGAGGCGACCGCGCTCGCGCTGGCCGACCACGGCGCCGCAGTGGCGCTGGCGGCCCGCCGGATGGACCGTCTGGAGGCGGTGGCGCACGGGGTCCGCGACGCCGGCGGGGCTGCAGTCGCGATCGAGGCCGATGTGAGCGACCAGGATCAGGCTCGCGCCGCCGTGGCGCGGACCGTGTCCGAGCTCGGCCGACTCGACATCCTGATCAACAACGCCGGGCTGATGCTGCTTGGCCCGGCGGTCGACGCCGACTTCGACGAGTGGCGCCGGATGCTCGACGTCAACGTCGATGGCGTTCTGTATTGCGCGCACGCCGCGCTCCCCCACCTGCTCTCCGCCGCCCAGGACAGCCCGCGCGGGGTCGCCGACATGGTCAACGTCAGCTCGGTCGCCGGACGCTACCCCCGCCGCGGCAGCGCCGTGTACAACCTCACGAAATTCGGCGTCGGCGCCTTCAGCGAGTCGCTGCGTCAGGAGGTCGGCGGCCGGCGCGTGCGCGTCTCGCTGGTGGAGCCGGGCGCGACAGCCACCGAGCTACGCTCGCACAATCGCCCGGAGATCCAGCGCATGCAGGAGGAGCGGTTCGCCGACGTGACCACGATGAGCGCCACCGATATCGCCGAGACGATCCTGTTCATCGTCACGCGCCCGTGGCACGTGGCGATCAACGAGGTACTGATCCGCCCAACCCAGCAGGAGTGAGTTCGGGCAGCCCGTGACGGTTGTCGGCCCGGGGAGGAACCCCGGGCCTCAGACCGCGATCAGACCCGCTGGATCAGCGTGCCCGTGCCGAGCCCGCCGCCACAGCACATCGTCACCAGCCCAACCTCCTTGTCGGAGCGTTCGAGCTCGTGCAGAAGCGTCGTGATCAGCCGCGCGCCGGTCGACCCGAGCGGGTGACCGAGCGCCATCGCGCCGCCGTTGACGTTGACCCGGTCCATATCGGGCTCGAGCTCGCGACGCCAAGCCGCGACCACCGGCGCGAACGCCTCGTTGATCTCGACCAGATCGACGTCGTCCATCTTCATCCCGTTGCGCTCGAGCAGCTTGTGGGTCGCGGGGATCGGTCCGGTGAGCATGATCACCGGGTCGACCCCAACGGTCGTTTGGTCGAGGATCCGGGCGCGGGGCTTCAGCCCGAGCGCGTCGGCCTTATCCCGTGCCATCAGCAGCACGGCGGCGGCCCCGTCGGAGATCTGGGAGCTGTTGCCCGCGGTGATCTTGCCGTCCTCCTTGAACACGGGCTTGAGCTCGGAGAGCGCCTCGATCGTCGTTTCCGGGCGGATCCCCTGGTCAGCGACATACGTCGAGCCGTTGACCTTGAACGGGATGATCTCCCGCTCGAACCGGCCCTCCTCGGTGGCCCGGTGGGCCAGCTGGTGGGAGCGAAGGCTGAGCTCGTCGAGCTCCGAACGCGGGATCTCCCACTGGTCGGCGATCATCTCCGCCGACAGACCCTGGGGGATCAGGTTGTAGCGCTCCAGCAGCTCGGGCGGCCATGGTGTGCCGACCTCGCCGACCCAGTTGAAGCCGACGCCCATCGGCACGTGCGCCATGTGCTCGACGCCCGACCCGATCACGACATCGTGCACGCCCGCGGCGATAAGCGATGCCGCGAAGTTGACTGCCTGCTGAGCCGAGCCGCACTGGCGGTCGACCGTGGTGGCGGCGGTCTCGATCGGGAGGCCGGCCTGGAGCCAGGCGTTGCGGGCGACGTTGAACATCTGCTCGCCGTATTGCTGGACGCACCCGGCGACGACGTCCTCGACCTCGGTCGCGGGGATCCCGGCGCGCTCGATCACCTCGGTGTAGCAGCGGCCGAGCAGCTCGTTCGGGTGAGTGTCCTTGTAGTAACCCTTCTCCTTGTGCCCGCGTCCGATCGGCGTGCGGGCGGCTTCGACGATCACTACCTCGCGACCAACTTGCGGCATTCGCTGCTCCTTGTCATGGAATTCGGATTGCCGCGAAATCGGGCGGCGCCTTCCAATGAGTCGTTCCCTACTGTACTGAGGCGTCCGCGGTCGATTGGACCGCGGTCCTAACCGACCCTGAGGAGCTAACTTGCGGGAACGACTCGGTATTGCCGGCTCGGGCGTGATCGCCTGCGGCCTGGCCGTCGCTGCCGCGGAGACCGAGGAGGTGCTGTTGTGGGCACGGTCGGATGACTCGGCCGAGCGAGCTCGGGCGCGCGTGGCGAAGACGTGCTCGAAACTCGAGGGCTTCGACCCCGAGCGCGTACGGATCGTGACCGACCTCGACGACCTGGCCGCCGCCACGTTCCTGGTCGAGGCGGTCGTCGAGCACCACGGCAGCAAGACGGCAGTGCTGTCTCACCTCGGCGAGCTCGCGCGACACGCCGGGGCGGGAGCGGTGCTGGCCACGACGACGTCATCGCTGTCGATCGCCGAGCTGGCGCAAGCGAGCGGGCATCCCGAGGCGTTCGTTGGCTTTCACCCGTTCAACCCGGTGCCTCGCATGCAGCTGATCGAGTTGGCGTTTCCGCCACAGGCCACCCCTGAGACGCGCGAGCGGGCCCGAAATCTGTGCGAGGCGCTCGGCAAGACCCCCGTCGAGGTCCCGGACATACCGGGGTTCGTCGTCAACCGGCTGCTGTTTCCGTACCTGTTCAGCGCGGTCGAGCTGATATCCGAGACCGGCATGGCGCCCGAGGACGTCGACAATTGCATGACGCTCGGCGCCGGCATGCCCATGGGCCCGATCGCGCTGCTCGACTACGTCGGCCTCGACGTGTGTCAGGCGATCGGCGAGTCGATCGGCGCCCGCGTCCCCGATCGGCTGCTCGAGCTGGTCGGGGAAGGCTCGCTGGGACGCAAGTCGGGCGCCGGCTTCTACCGCTACGACTAACGTAGCTCCGAGAGAGTATTTATCGGTCGTTCAGGTCCGAGGGCCATCCTTCATGGCGCGACGTACCTCATAGCAGCACCTCCTCCCCAGAAGCACGGAGCCGGCCCGTCCCCAGCGGGCCGGCTTCTTTTTGTCTCCAGGACCGTTCTCGGACCCCAAAACCCGCCTGAAGGCCCTCGTGCGAGGCCGCGAAGATCGATCGACGGCGGCTCGGACGGGGGCGAAGCCGGCCCACCTGGCGGGCCGGCTTCCGTCTCTCCTCTCAACCACCGGGAGATAGCTTCGCGTTAGCTCGCGAATCTCCGGCCGTTGCCTGAAGCGGGAAATGTAACGAATGGCGCGAGGGCGTGGGGTTCGGACTCCCCCCTTTTGCAGTATCTGTTTTCGAGCGCCGTCCCCCGGTCCGGGGTCGCGGTGGCGCATGGTGGTCGCGTCGCCGTCGGTCTTTAACGGCGGGCATCTGGAGGGACGGAGCGGTTGGCCCGCCGGGGGACCGAGGGCCCGGACAGGAGCGGTTGGCCCGCCGGGGGACCGAGGGCCCGGACAGGAGCGGTTGGCCCGCCGGGAGACCGGGGGCCCGGACAGGAGCGTTGGCCCGCCCGACAGGCAGGCCCCTGCCGGCGACCTGCATGACCTGACAATCGCCGCCGGCGAGCCCGACCGTGTCATCTCATGCATGTGGGGCATACGAGATCCGACACGGTCCCGGCGTGGCCCGTGCATTGTCAGGTTATGCATGGTCCGGCAGCGCCGCGCGCCGGCCCCCGCCCCCGCCCTCCCTCAGATGCCCGCCGCTAAAGCCCGCCGGACTGTGGCCTACGCGGCGGCCCGGCGCTGCCGGATCCGGACCGCCTCGATCCGGTTCTGCCGCACCGACTCGACCCTGATCGAGAACCCGTTCGCGGCGATCGTGTCCCCTCGCTTGGGGAGCCTGCCGAGCTCCGCGAACACAAACCCGCCGACGGAGTTGTAGGCGTCGGTGTCGACCGGAAGCTCGAGCCCGTAGTCCTCGAGGTCGGCCACAGCCACGTGCCCCCGAACGAACCAGTCGCCGTTGGCGAGCCGGCGCACCGCCCCGCCGGCGGGGTCGGTCTCGTCGGAGATCTCGCCAACGACCTCCTCGATGATGTCCTCGATCGTCACGATCCCGGCCGTCCGGCCGTACTCGTCGACGACGATCCCGAGCTCGGTGCGCTCGCGCTGGAGGTCGGCCAGGAGGTCGTCGAGCGGCTTCGTCTCGGGCACAATCGGGGCGGCCCGGACGAGCGTTTCGAAGTGCGCATCCATTCCGTCGTTCAGCGACTTCTTGACGAGCTGATTGACGTGGACGATGCCCTTCACGCGATCCGGGTTCTCATCCTCGGTCACGACCAGGCGCGAATGCCCGGTCTCGACACAGCGCCGCAGGGCGGTCTCGACGGTCTCGGAGAGATCAACGGTCACGACGGCCGGAATCGGGGTCATCACCTGCCGGGCCTCCTGCTCGTGGAGGTGGAATACGCCGGTGAGCATCTTCCCCTCGCCCACGTCGAGCTGCCCGCCGGTGGTCGACTGTGCGATCAGCCGCTTGAGGTCATCCGGCGTCCCGCCCTCGGCCTCGGCGTCGGGATCTGTGCCGAGCATCCTCAGGATGGACTCGGAGGCCGAGTTCAGCACGATGATGAACGGGTGGAACAGGATCCGGAAGAACTGGATCGGCCGCGCGATCCGCCGCGCCAGGCCCTCGGCGTGCTGGATCGTGTACAGCTTCGGGACGATCTCCCCGACGATGCTCAACGCGATCGTGATCAGCAGGTAGGAGATCACCACCGAGACCGCGACCGCGGCCGTGTGCCCGAGCGGGCCTCCGAGCCACGGCTCGAATAAGTGCGCGATCGCCGGTTCGCCCAGCGCGCCGATGCCGATCGAGGCCATCGTGATCCCTACCTGGCACGCGGCGATGTAGTCGCCGATGTTGTCGATCTGTCTGATCGCCAGGCGAGCCCCGCGTGCCCCCTCGTCCGCGAGCGCCTCGAGCCGCGTCTTCCGTGAGCGCACGAGCGCGTACTCGGCGATCACGAAGAAGGCGTTGACCAGGACGAGCAGCCCGGTCAGGATGATGAAGAGCCCTTTCACCGGTGCGTCGGCACCTGCCACGCCCGCGACCGGGCGGCCCCCTCAACGGCCCGCGCCGGGCAGAGCTCCGTCCGCGCTCGGCAGCTCCTCGTCGTCTGTGAGCTGCTACTTCGGGATGGATCGTCGTCGTTCATGCAGCGACGGGGAAACGGTAGCAGCAGCACCAGCCCGCTTGGGGACGGCCGCCCCTCGCCGGCGCGATTCCGACGCCGGCGAAGGGCACGCGAGTGCCTCTAGCTGCAGACCGTGAAGCGCGGCGGGGTCGAAGCGCCGGCCAGGAACTTCGCATCGCCGATCAGGCGGTCGGCCCGCCCGATCAGCGAGCTCGCCTCCCGGCTCGACACCGGCGCCGCGCCGTTCTCGGCGGCGTCCATCACTGGCTGGACCTGCGCTGCGAGGGCAGTGCGCTGGCTCTCGCACGCCTGGAGCTGCGACGTGGTGCCGGTGTAGGTGGCGTCGCTCGATGAGCCGCCGGTGGCGAGCGCCGTCGTGTCGGCGTCGAGCGTCCCCAGCCCGAACTCGCCGAACGGCGCGTCGAGCTGCTTGTAGGCCGCGGCGAGGTCCTCGTACCCGCGCTCGTCCGCCCGGATCGACCATGGCAGCGCGTTGTTCCCGCGGCTCGACGGGTCCCAACCACCGTGAGCGGAGCCGATGATCTGGGCGATCGCGGCGCCGTCCGAACCGTAGTCATCGTGGAGCCCGAGGACGGTCATCATCGTCGGCCGGGCGTCGGTGTGATCGGTCCACACGTTCGAGGTCACGCCGAGGTTCCTGATTCCCGGGCCCACCCAGCCCTGCCAGGTGGTCGCGATCTCGGGCTGGATGTCGCCGTGGTTCCAGGCGAAGCCAGGGTCCTGGAGCGGGCAGCCGGGCTGCGTGCTCGCGCCGCTGTCGCACGAGCTCTGGAAGAAGAACGACGGATCCCCGAACAGCGTCAGAGTGTGATCGTTGGAAAGCAGCGTGCCGTCGTCCTTCAGGAAGTCGTAGAGCGCCGGGATCTGCTGAATGTCCGACGGCACGTTCGGGTTGTCCCGCGCCAGGTGAACGTTGTCGAACTGCACGATGATCACGTGCTTGATCGACCCTCCCGGCCCGAGCCGGCAGCCCGTGGCCGCCGCCGCCGTCCCGGTCGGGAGCGCAATAACCGCACCTAGACCGGCGAGCAGCAGCGCAGCCATCCATACACGCGCGACTCTCCGGACCGAACCTCGCATCGCTAACACCCGAGCGCTCCTTTAGTTGGTCGGCCCCCTTTGACCGCGAGAACTTATGCCGGGGGTCGCGAGCACGCGTGACTGAGTTGTTGGCGGCTGGTAATCAGGTTATGAACGGCCGCAACTCGCGGAAATAAGTCCGTGTCGAGGCCTCGCTGCTACAACCACGGTGATGCGCATCGTCAGCCTGGTCCCATCCGCCACCGAGACGCTGTTCGCCCTCGGGCTCGGGTCGGACGTGATCGCGGTCACCCACGAATGCGACTACCCGCCCGCCGCCCACGAGCTGCCGAAGATCACCCGCGACGTGCTCCCGAGCGGCCTGAGCGCGGGAGAGATCGACGCCGCCGTCAAGGAGCGCACGCTCGCCGGCCTTTCGATCTACGAGCTCGATGCCGACCTGCTCCACGACCTCCGGCCCGACCTGATCGTCACTCAGGAGCTGTGCTCGGTCTGCGCCGTGTCCTACGACGACGTTCGTGCCGTCGCGGAGGAGATCGAGACCCATCCCCGCGTGATCTCGCTCGATCCGCATACCGTTGGCGAGGTGTTGAGCGACGTCCGCACGCTCGCCCAGGCCACCGACCGCAAGGACGAGGCCGTCGAGCTCGTGCGCAACGCGTCCGCGCGGATCGATCGCGTGCGCCTCGCGGTGCGCGGCGCGCGGCGGCCCCGGGTGACTGCGCTCGAGTGGCTTGACCCCCCGTTCGCGGCCGGGCACTGGACCCCGCAACTGATCGAGTACGCCGGAGGCGAGGACGTGCTCGGGTTCGCCGGCGAGAAGTCCGAGGAGCGCACCTGGGCCGAGGTCGAGGCCTCCCAGCCCGACCTCGTGATCGCGATGCCGTGCGGCTACGACGCCGAGATCGCCCACCGCGAGGCGGAGATGCACCGGGATGAGCTGGCCGCGGTCGCCGCCGGCGAGGTCGTCGCGGTCGACGCCGCCGCCTACTTCTCGCGTCCCGGGCCGCGGATCATCGACGGGCTCGAGCTGCTCGCCCACATCATCCACCCAGAGCTTGTGCCCGAAGCGCCGGCGGAGGCCTTCACGGTCGAGCTGTAGGGCGGCTCGAGAAACCCCGCCTATGAGGCTGTCGCGAAATCCGGGTGTTGGTTGATGGTTCTGGGATTTCTCGTCCGGGTGGCGGGGGTGTGGTGTTGTTGGTTTGCGGGGGGTTTCTGTCTGGTGTGGTTGTGAGAATGACCTCCTGAGCAGGGCTTTTTACGGCTGAATGCAGCAGCCGGGGCCTGCGTCAGGAGGTCGTTGATGATGATGACGGGTGAGCAGGCGGTTGTCGGGGCTGGTGGGCCGGCGGTGGGCGCGACGCGGGGGTATGTGTGCCCGCAGCGCGATCAGTTGTTGTTGTTGCCGGTGTGTATGCGCGACTGGCTGGAGGAGGGGCATTTGGCGTGGTTCGTGCTGGGTGTGGTCGCGGAGTTGGATACCGGTGCTTTGCATCGTCGTCCTGGTGGCTGTCCGGGGCGTCCGCGGTATGAGCCGGAGATGATGTCCTGTGCGCGCTGGTGCTGTACGCGTATTGCTGTGGGGTGCGTTCCAGCCGGCGGATCGAGGAGGCGTGCCGGACCGACGCGGCGTTCCGGGTGATCTGCGGGGGGCTTGAGCCTGATCACGCGACGATCGCGCGGTTCGTCGCCGATCAGGAGCAGGCGCTGGAGGGCATGTTCGTTGACGGGTTGCGGTTGTGCGCGGCGGCGGGGCTGGTCGATCTCTCAGTGGTGGCGCTGGATGGCACGAAGCTCGCCGCTGATGCGTCGTTGCATCGCAATCGGGATGCCGAGTGGATCCGGCGCGAGGTTGGAAAGTTGATGGCCGTCACCGCGCAGGAGGAGCCGCCTGCCGGTCTCGCCGGAGCCGGGGAGGTGCCCTGCGTGCAGGCGGCGGGTGTGGTCTCGGGCACGCGCGGTCGGGCGGGCAGGCTCAAGGCAGCGTTGGGGGTGATCGAGGCTGAGGACGCCGCCGCGCTGGCCGAGGCCGAGCGCGCGGCTAGGACGGCGGCCGCGGAGGCCGAGCACGGGCGGAAGCTGACGGGACGCAAACCCAAGGATCCGGTGGCTGCGCTCGCGCGCGCGCAGGCTGATCGTGACGCTGCGGCCGCTCGCGGGCGCAGCCTGCAGGACGCGCGGGACCGCAAGCTCGAGGCGGCCGCGCGCGGGGAGCGGGTCGAGGGTCCCCGACCGTGCCGGATCGAGCAAGCCAAGGTCGCGCTCGGGCAGGCAGAGTCTGCGCTGCTCACAGCCCACACGGCAGCCGAAGCGGCGCCCGCCCGCCGGCGGGTGAACGTCACCGATCCCGACAGCCGGATCATGAGCACCCCGCGGGGCTGGGTGCAGGGCTACAACGCCCAGGCGATCGTCAACCAGCATCAGATCGTGCTCGCCTGCGATGTCAGCCAGGACGCCGGCGACGTCCAACTGTATGAGCCGATGATCCGGTCGCTCACCAGCACCCTCACCGCGGCCGGGATCCCCAGCGACGTCGATCTCGTGCTCGCCGACGCGGGCTACTGGTCAGAGGCCAACGCCACCAGCCCCGGACCGGACCGGCTGATCGCCACCATGAAAGACCACAAGCAACGTCGCGCCGCGCGCGAGTTGGGACAGACCACCGGGCCGCCACCACCCCACGCCGCCCCCGTCGAGGACATGGAGCACCTGCTGCGCACTCCCCCAGGCGCCAGCGCCTACGCACAACGCTCGCGTCTGATCGAGCCGATCTTCGGCGACCGCAAGCACAACCGCGGGATCCGCAGCTTCCGCCGCCGCGGCCTGAACGCCGTCCGCAGCGAGTGGGCGTTCATCCACCTCGCCGGCAACATGCTCAAGCTCTACCAGTACCGCGCCGCGACGGCCGCAGCCTGATCACCACACCCCGCACCGACCGACACCCGCCACGGGACCAGCTCGCACGCTCACAAACGCACGACCAAACCCGCGACAGCCTCTCAGCCGCGCCAATCCATGACACCCAGACCCCCGACCCGTCGAGCACGACACATACACCACGAACCAAAAACGTTTTGCGACAGCCTCCTCAGGTCGCTTTCTCGAGCCGGCTTCGCTGCCTACAGCGTGACGCCGAACCCGTTCGGCACGAGGCCGTGGCCGCCGGCAACCGCTAGCGCACCGATCACGCTCAGCACTCCGACCACCGCGCAGCCGGCGAGCGCCACCCACGCCAGCTGCCGGCGCTCGGCGACCTCAACGATCAGGAAGCCGGTGATCAATCCGCCCACGAGTCCGCCGAGATGGTCCCCGACCGAAATCCCGCGGACGCTGAGCGAGAAGATCAGGTTGAACACGAGCACGAACCCGAGTCCGCTCTGCCAGATCGGGATCCCCCGGGCCCGCGCCACCACGATCAGCGCGCCGAAGATCCCGAAGATCGCTCCGGAGGCCCCGACGGTCGGAATCTGCGGCGAGAACCAAAGCGCGCCGAACGAGCCCGCCAGCAGCGAGACGAAGTACACCGCGAGGAAATTGACCCGCCCGATCGCCGGCTCGAGCGCGGCGCCGACGAACCACAGCGAGACCATATTGATGAAGATGTGCAGCAGCCCGTCGTGCAGGAAGCCGGCGGTCACCAGGCGCCAGTACTCGTGCGTGCCGACGCCGAACGGGTCATTGCCGGTGAGCGCCGGCCCGAACAGAAAGCCGTGATTCCACACACTCCCGCCCCCGCCGCCTCCCAGCGGGGCGCCGGCGGCGGTCTCGATCAGGAATCCGATCACGTTCAGCGCGATCAGCGCTTGCGTCACCACCGGCGTGCTCCGCACCGACGGCATTCCCCTCACCTTCGTTCGCTCGCGCGAGCACTCCGGACAGCGCATCCCAACCGGCGTTGGGGTCATGCAGTCGGGGCAGATCGGCCGCCCGCACGACGAGCACGAGACTCCTGTCTCGCGTGAGGGGTGTCGATAGCAAACGGCCATTGCAATCCACGCTATCAGCGGCCGATTACGGCCAGTGACCGCCGGCGCCTCACCCGGTCCGCGTTGCTGCCGCTAGTGACGGTGAGGCAGGATCCGGCGCGCCTCTTCGCCGACGTCGTGCAGCGTGCGCTGGGCGAGGTCGAGCGCGTTGTTGGAGCGCTGCTTGCGAACCCGGTGGCGCGCTCGCACGCGCAGCACTACCAGTGCCGTGCCCGCGCTGACCCCTACGACCGCCGCCGCAGCGGGGCGGACCCAGTTGCGCGGATCGCGCATCGCCTTGAGCTCCCACGAGTCCAGCTCCTCCTGGGCGAGCTCGGTCAGGTTCACGAGCGTCAACTCGAGCCGCTGGGCCATGTCGGCGGGCGGCTCGACCGGCGACAGCGCCTCGCGCAACAGGGCTTCGAAATCGGCGGTGCCGGAGCTCATTCGCGTCCTCCCGTTATCGGCGGCGGGCTCAGAGACCATCCCTTCGAGCTGGCGGATCGCTCGATGTAGCAACACCTTCGTGGCCCCGTCGGTGCGGCCGAGCGCGCGCGCGATCTCGCGATTGTCCATCCCGAGGGCGAACCGCATGATCAGCGCCTCGCGCCTGTCGTCGGGCAGCTGCTGGACACCGTCGAGGATCGCCTTCAATTGCTCGCGTCCTTCGACGAGCGACTCGGTCGTGTGCGGCGCGGAGATCATTCCGGCGTCCTCGATACCCGATTCGGGCTTGCGCGAACGGTCGCGGTAGAAATTGGCCGCCAGGTTGTGCGCGATCCGGATGAGCCACGGTCGCAGCGGCCGCCCGTTCGCCTCCCGCAGCGCGCGCTCGAAATGGCGGTAGGCCTGCAGGAACGTCTGCTCGGTGAGGTCCTCGGCGTCGTGGTGGTTACCGACCCGGTAGTAGCTGTAGGAATAGACGTCGCGTAGATGCGTGCGGTACAGCTCCGTAAACCGCGCGTCGACCTCGGCTTTGCTCTTGGGTAATTCGCCGTCCACCACATCAGAGCCTAGCTTTCGTCACGCGGCGGGGATAGTGCCAGGGAGGGGGGAGCTGGTCGGCGGTCATGGTTGCGGTCCATTGCTCCGGCTCGATCCGGCCTTCGACGAGCGCGGCGAGGCTCTCGAGCGCGGGCGCCGCGAGGTGGGCATCTCGGGCCACGCTAGCCAGCAGCGGCGCCGAGTCAACCGCCTCCACCGCCTGGCCGAGCGCGTCGCCGATCTCCGAAGCGGGGACGCCCTGAGCGAGCAGCTCGCCGGCGCGACGGTTCCGGGAGCTCGACGAGACGACGGTGGCGACCAGGTCGCCGGCGCCGGCGAGGCCTGCAAACGTCTCCGGGCGACCTCCGCGCGCCCGCGCGAGCGCGTCGACCTCAGCGAACACCTTGCCGGCGGCGGCGCCGGCGACGTTCGGGCCCGCGACCGATGCGACGGCCGCGGCCAGCACGGCTACGTTCTTCGCGGTGGCGGCCAGCTCGACCCCGGTTACGTCGCTGCTCTTCGACACGTCGAGCCCGGCGGCCGAAAGCACGTCCGCAAGATTTCTTGCAAAGCCGCGGTCGACCGTTGCCAGTACCACGGACGCACCATGCGCGAGTACCTCGGCAGCGTCGGCGGGTCCCCCGAGCACGGCGACGGCGCGGGCTGCGCAGCGCTCGGCGACGAACGCCGACGGCAGCGTCCCCAACGGCGGCACGAGCCCCTTGGACAGCACGAGTACTCCCGCGCTCCGCGGAATCCGCTCGCCGTGCGCGGCGAGAACGCTCGGCAGGGCCCGGGCGGGGACGGTGAGGCAGACGAGATCGGCGTCGGCCAGGTCGAGCTGCGCGGCGCGGACGACGTGCACCGACGCGGGTAGCTCGACTCCCGGCAAATAGATCTCGTTCCGCCGCGTGGCCGCGATGGCTGCGACCTGCTCACGAGTGCGGCATCCGAGCTCGACCTCGAGGCCGGCGCGCGACAGCAACACCGCGAGGCTCGTGCCCCACGCGCCAGCGCCGATGATCGCTGCGCGGCGTATCGGAGGCAGTCCGCCGAGCCATTCCCACTGGAGCATGACCATCGGCCAGATCCGGTCGGTGACCGCGCCGGCGAGCGCCGGAGACGCGTTCTCCACCGTGGGGAATTGCAGCCTGCGGCCGGCGCGGAGCCTGACCTTGCGCGGCCGAATCCGCCAGCCCCTGCGGATGTCCTCGGTGCCGATGATCGCGACGGGTACGACGGGCGCCCCGGTCTCGAGCGCCAGCCGGCCGACGCCGCGGTGCGGCTTGCCGAGGGGGCCGGGGCGGGTACGCGTGCCCTCGGGGAACATCAGCACGATCTCGCCCCGCCCGAGGATGGCCTTCGAGGTCTCGATCGTTTCCTGGTCTCCCGCGCCTCGGTCCACCGGGTAGGCCCCGAGCGCGTTCAGCAGCCAGCTCATGAAGCGGTTGTACGTGAACAGCTCCTTCTTGGCCACGTAGTACACGGGCCGCCGGGTCATCGTCCCGATGATGAACGGGTCGAAGAAGCTTCGATGGTTAGACGCCAGGATCACCGGGCCCTCGCTGGGGATGTGCTCGCGCCCGATCCGCTCCATCCGCAGATACACGAGGAAGAACGGCGTCAGGATCAACCTGACCACGAACAGCACGAGACGGTTGACGCCGCGCTCCCGTGCGCGCCGGTGCAGCTGCTCCTGATCCATCGCACTTTGCGGTACCCGCAGCGGCCCCGCCCGTTACAGTTTTGGCATCCGTGAGCTCCGGCAGCGTCCCCATCCGTACGCTCCGAGGCGCGCTCTGTGGCGCCCTCGCCGCCGCCATCTGGGCCTTTGAGCAACCCCTCGACAAGCTCCTTTTCTCGAGCCGCTATGACGACGTCGAGCTGCTCGGCCGGGCCGTGCGCGACGGCCCAGGCTGGTACCGCGTCGGGCTCGCGCTCCACACCCAGAACGGCGCCCTGTTCGGCGCCGTCTACGCCAATGTCGCCCCCACCCTCCCGATCGCGCCAGCCCTGCGCGGCCCGGCCGTTGCTCTCGCCGAGCATTTCGCCGGCTGGCCGCTCGTCGCCCTGTCCGACCGCTTCCATCCCGCCCGCGACAACCTGCCGGCGCTCACCGGCAACAAGCGAGCGTTCATCCAGGCAACCTGGCGCCACGTTCTGTTCGGGATCGTCCTCGGGGAGCTCGAGCGGCGCCTCAACCCGCCCCCGGAGCCCGAGCCCCCCGCGCCGGCGCCCGACTACGCGAGCAACGGCCACGGCTCGCTCGAGCGAGCCGTCTCCGGCGTGCGAGACTGAGCCCCACCCGCCCGCCTAGCTCAACTGGCAGAGCACTTCACTTGTAATGAAGGGGTTGGGGGTTCGAGTCCCCCGGCGGGCTTGGCCCGATTTGCAGGGGATTCCTTCAGCGGTCGCAAAGTCACTTGTTACGGGTCCGACGTGCATTGAGCGTGCAACAGCTGCGCGCCCGCCGGATTTGGCGTTCCGCGGGGATCTGTTTCCCGTCCCAGTTTTCGATGATCCCGGCGTAGTGCTTCTCAATCATCGTGATGCTCGTTCCCACCTCCCGCGCGATCGTGGTCAGCGGCACTCCCCATAGACGCGCAGGGTGATGTAGCTCGAGCGGAGATCTCGCGGGCGCGTGCCAGCCGGAGCACACCCGACCGTCCCGCGGCACACCTTGATCTGCTACTCGCGCGTGTACCTACGCTCTGGGCGCGACTTCCAGAGGCTTCCGCGCCAGTTCGACCAGTCGTCCTTGTCCCAGAATTCCCCGTCGTGAGCGGGAAACACCGGCGAGCTGCTCGTGGGCGCCCAGACGCGAGGAACCACTAGCGCAGGGATTTACGGGCTCATGCTCGCGCGATCGGGCTGCTGGTCGTGGGATCGTTAACGCCGCGCTAAGAAGCCGCCGGCGCGTATACAGAAGCTGTGAAGATCGGCCTTCGTGCGCCCAGCCGGGGTATGCTCGACTGTGGTGAGCCGGGAAGCCTGGTCGGCGTGGGAGTGCCATGCGACCGCCCGACCTGATCCGATCACCAACGAGCTTGCGACGCCGCGTCGGGGTCGTTTGTCATGGCCGGCTCTCGGCGAGGCCGTTGGCGAACGGACGGCGCGATCCGCCGACATCGTCCTTGGACGGAGCCATCCGCTCACACGGGGCATCGACGCCGTGGGCTGGGTCAGCAAGCAGTGGTTGACCTGCGCCGCGCTCATCGCCGGAGCCCTCATTGCCAGAATCGAGGGCGACGCGTGGGCCGTTGCGGTGGCGGTCAGCGCCGGGCTCGTCCTGCTGACACTCACCGTCGTCGTCCTTGCGTTACGGCGACGCGTGCGCGACGAGGCGATGCACCTGATCGCCGAAGGCCACGAGGCTCCCGATCACGGTCGTAGAGCGCCAGCGCCAACGCCGGTGAGTCCGAGAACGAGAGACACCCTTGCCCGGACGCTCGAGATGATGCTCCGCCAGGCACTACGCCCGCCCAGGATCACGACGAGGGGCGCACGTCCGGTGTTCAGCGTACTAGTCATTGCCAGCGTCGCGCCTGACCTATGTGCGCTGATCAGCGTGCTCCGGACGAAGAACGCTAGCGCCAGGGGTGTGGGTCTGCTCGAGCGGCGAATTACTCATGGTGACTCACCACTTTACGGTCGCGAAGCGGCTGTCCTTCGCGAAGAGCTGCGCCGCGTACGGAGCGCGCTCGGGGAGTAACAGCGTACAAGGAGGGGATGTGACATGACGGTGATCCTGATAGTGCTGGTCATATTGCTGGCGATCGCGGTAGCGGTGATGGCAGTCGCATTGGTCCGCCGCCAGCTCGCCCGTCCAGCGGCGCCACCATCGACGAGCGACCCGCGGATCCTGTTTCCTTTCGTTGCCCAGGGGCTCTCGCCGCAGGCGCTGGATGCCGCGCTGCGGCTCGCGGCCGCAGAGAGAGCCACGCTCGTTCCGGTGTTCCTGGCCCGAGTAGCGCTCGACCTTCCTCTCGACACCGCCCTGCCTCGCCAGTGCTCGATGGCTACGTCACTCCTCGAGGCGATCGAGCAGCGAGCCACCGAAGCGGGCATCCCGGTCGACTCGCGCATCGATCGCGGTCGCAACCGTCGACACGCCCTCCGTCAAACGATCGCCCGGGAGCGCTTCGACCGCATCGTGATCGCAGCTGCCTCGAACGGACGCCCCGGCTTCGACGCCGCCGACATCGCCTGGCTGCTCGACAACGCCCACGGCGAGATCATCGTGCTGCGGCCGAGCGCCGACGACCCGGCCCTGCCGCTTCCCGCCGCCGCCCTGCGCCCGCGGACGCGCGCGCTTCACCGCAGCCGCGACGGTCGCAGGCGCACAGTCAGTCGTGCACGTGAAACGGCGAGATCGCGATAAGCACATCGGTCTCGGTCTTGAGCACCGCGAACGACCAGCCGAGTGCGCTGGTCGTGGAGGACCTCGCGCCAAGCTCGCGGCCGCCCGAGCCAGCCTCCGCGCACACCAACAAGCGCGAGTCGATTTCGGCGATCGACAAAGTAACCCCGCCCCGGCCCACCCGAGTCACGTGCGACTGACCGACCTGGGCGATCAGCCCCCGACCGGCTGCACGAGCGTCACGTGGTAAGTCAGGACTGGTCTCAGCCAAGACCAGAGGGGTAGCTGCATCGAGGCGCCTGAACGGCGCGAGCCCGGTGCAGGCCCCAGGCTCGGACGCTCGCCATCGGTTGGGACGCTCAGCGATTGGCCGCTCCCGCAACCCGGCTGTCCTTACCTATGACGTGATGCACTGGGAGCCCGAACGCTTGCGCTTTCGAAACGAGGTCGTTCTTCAACCACCGAGAGACGCCGAGCGGGAGCGTCGAGACGATGATCTCGTCTTAGTAGCCCCGGCCGAGGGCATCCTCGATCGCCTTCAGCGGGTCCGTTTCGCCGATGTCACCGGCGACCTCGGTGCCGGCAGCCTCGCTCAGCCGCGGCAAGGTGTCGTGCAGCACCTCGCGCGCCTCGTGTGCACCGATCTCTTGCGGGTCGGCCGTCCTGTCCCCGCTGCGCCGGCGGCGCGGAACGAGGAGATGAAACTTGGAGGGACCGCGGTGGGCGCGCTCGCGCACAGCGTCCAGCAGCGCGGGCGTCGCGGCGGTTTGATGCGCGACGATCAGAACAGATGTCGGCTCCTGGTTCATGAGCTCACCTCCGAATAGCTTATGTGTGATCCCGTATTCACAACGACGGCGAGGACGCACCGGCGAGCCGATGCGCCCTCGACACCGCCGGGACGGTCTACCGAACCGTGCGACGTGCTCCGCCGCCCGAACCTGTGGCAAAGCTGCTGCCTCCGGCGATCGACATCCGCCAGGCACACCTTTCCACCGCCAACCTCCCCATCCCCGCCCTTCAAAGGCAAGAACGCCATCTGCGATCCCGCCCCTGCCCGCGAACGGCCTGGCGGACACGAAGCCACGCGAACAAGACAGGGGCCGAACCGACTTGACGCGGTGCTCGGGAAGCATGCCCACCGCATGAAGGGCCTCCAAGATCGACTACGAAACTGCCGACCAGACTTCCCGGCGCACCAGAGAGCAACTACACGCCCGTGTTCACTCGACGACAAGCACGAGCGACCGGCGACTTCGATGGTTACCGATCCGGACTCAGCGGCGACGATCTCCAGTGGCTATTGCAACGCGTGCCGGACGAGATCATGATCCTGCGTCCCGCCCGAGACGACAGCCGGTAAGTCTCGGGTCTTCATGAAACCTGTATGTCCGACGTTCGTTCCTGCACGGGCTCTGCACACGCTCGGGCCGATAATCAGAACGTGCTCGAGCGACGCGAATTAGTCCCCGGCCTCGACGGGATGCGACTATGAGCGCGTTCGCGCTGCGCTCTTCGTCGGGCTATCGCCGCCGCAGGCCGACGCTCGAGGATCGCGTGATCGCGAGGATGCTCGCCCGTTCGCTCGATCGTGAGCTGGCCGCGGGCGCGCCGGCTCATCTCTCTGGGGCACACGCAGCTCGCTCGGGGCAGCTCACCACGGACCGCACGCGCCGCGCGTTGGCAAACAGCCTCGACCGTCTGATCAAGCGGGCGGACGCGCCGTCATCTCGCTTTCAGCGCACGGCGGCTCCGTGTCGCGAGCAGGTCCGACAGGCGACAGAAACGATGCGCGCAATCGCCGCTCGTCTTCGCTCGGCGGAGCCCCTCGACGCCCGGGGAATCGCGCGCTTGAGGACGTTCCTCTCCGATCCGACTGGCCCGTTCTACACGCCGGTGCAAGCGGATGCGTTGACGGTCGCACTGCACGACACGATCAGGTTGCTGGACGTCGTCGGGTGACGTCGAGATCACGAAATCTTCACGCGCCGTCGATCAAGCTGTCCGGGGCCTTCACACGGCCCGGCCGAAAATAGAGAGTGGATCTATAGCTACCTAAGCGGGAGGCGACAATGACCCACTCAACCAACGCCGGAAGGGTGACCCCGCCGCTGCCGCGCTTCTGCTCGCTTGAGCTGCCCTCGTGGGCGTCCTCGCCGGGGGCCACGGACGGCGCGTCATCGGGAAGGCGACCGGTGCCCCGGCGGCTGTCGCGGACGAAGCGGCACCCGGTAGGTGAGCAGCAATGACGAACGCGACCTGCATACCCTCCCTGAGTTCGGTTCCGCTCCAGGAACGGGAGCAACGGTCCGACCATCTCGGCGACCTACTCGAATGCCTGGCAGACCTGCTCATCGAGGTAGGTCAGCAACGGGCGGCCGTGGCGCGGCTGGCTCAAAGGTCGGGACGGTCCGCACCCGAGGCGGTGGAGCGTCTCGGCTGGCTCGAGGAAGCGATCAAGGGGATCGGGGTGGAAGCGGCCAGCGTCCACCAGTTGCTGCAGCACGAGCAGCTGATCTGAGCGGACCCACCGTCAAATCACACGCGCCCGGCCACCGTCCCTAGGGGCGGCCCGCCGCGTCCGACGCATCGCAACCGCGCACACAGGTCTCTGACTGTCGTCGAGCTCGCGCTAATGTGCGGGCGCACCGTCGAGCAGATCGAGAGTGAACTCGACGCCCTAACCATCCGATTAACCTGCGGACCGCCGCGTAAAGCATGCGGCTAAATACGCTCCGGCGTCGGCACTCGCGGGGCACGGGCAAGTTCAGATGAGCCGTCCCTACGACGACTGGCGGCTGGTCCTCGAACGACGCGGATCAGATGAATGGATCGTCCGAACCGCAACCGACGGGCGCCACCTGCACGTGTATCGCGTCGGCGATGGCGACTGGATTGTGTCGGAGGCGGGCCGGGACAGCGAGCGCCGTGGCCGCGACCTGAGCCGTGCGTTGTCCGCACTGGCGAGTGATGACACACGTCCGGATTGGTGGGACGCGGTGCCGGCTGCGCTGGCGCTTGAACTCGACGAAGACGGCGACTGACGACCTGATCGGCGGTCGGCTCGACTTCACACAACCTTTAGCTCTTGGGCCAAGACTGCACGTTTTCTTCACGGCGGCGCGACCACAATCGATGGTGCGTAAGCCGGAAAAGGAGAGAAACGATGCCGATAATTGCCGTTAGTCCCAGTCTCAATGACTACGACCACCAGCCGGAGACGACGACGGGGCCGTGGCGCGCGCTGACGCTCCGAGTGAGGGTCGCGGTGAAACGAGACGCGCTCCTGCGCGAGCTCGCCGCCGGCGCACCTCCCGGGCTGTCGCCTGAGCTGGCGTTACGAGCGTCGAGGCTCGTCAACGACCGCCACCGCCACCAACTGGCCCGTGCGTTGCGCCGGGCGATCCGGGAAGCACATGAGCCCCCGATGACTCGCTCGAGCATGACGATCGTTAACCGTCGCGCCGTGGTCGACGCCGAAATGGCGCTAGACGCACTGATCACGCGCATCAGCAGCGATCGGCCAGTCGCCGCCCAGGGTATGGCGATGGTCGAGTGGCTGATCACCGACGGCGTAGACAGCCCGCTATACAACGACGCCCGACCCGGCACGCTGAGTCGGCACGTGTCCGCCGCGAGGATCGCGCTCGAGTCCGAGCCCGAGCGCGGCGAATTTCCTGTCGCCGCCTGACCCGGGCCGCCTTCCTCTCTATCCCTCTCCCGCCCCCCGGGCGCTGGATCGGGCGCTTATGCGCTCGGTCCAGCGCCGCTCGGCCGCCGGGCGATCGTGATCTGACACGAGGATCGGGGTCCGGCGCCGACCAATCTCAATCTAGGCTTCGACCACGGCGGTTCACCGCCATGCACTACGTGCCGCGGAGGTGAATCGGGTGGCGACCTTATCCAACTCCGCGACGAGCACAAGGAGTTCGGGGCGCAGGAGCAGGCGTGCTAGCCGTTCATCAAGAGCCCGCCGTGCGGGGCTTCGCCGGTCCGCCCGAGAGAACGGGAACCTCCACGGACCGCAAAGTCCAGGGCTCTCAACCGGATCCAGGCTACGTAGCTGCGTATGCCGGCGTCCGCGTCGGTCAGAGTGCAAGCTTCGGTGGACCCTCTGAACGAGTCGGACGCAACGGATGTTGTCACGGGCGTTGTCACCGCGGACGTAGGAGAGCCTGCCGGTGCCCCGTTCGCCGGCTATTGCCCGGGATTTGAGTCCGAGGAGCGCAGGAGCGTTCCGCGAGGAGATCGACGACGGCAGCGCGTCTCATCAACACATTCGCCCTGGCCGCTTTGCGCCTATACGGCCTTCAGCTGCGCGGCTCGCTGGTGGCTGCTTTCTGGCCGAGCAGAAGACCACCGAGCCTGACGACGCGCGTCTCCGGTTCGTCCCGATCACCCACCGGGCTCAACCGCGCGGTCGGCTGCCACTCGGCCCGGAGATGGCGCTGTCGCGTCGTGGACCCGTCTGAGGTGGGGTCGTGGGTCTCGAGCTCGCGACGCCCGTGCTTCGGTCGCAGCGTCCCCGAGGACGATCTCGGTCGGCCGATCGAACGCCCGAGACCGAGATAACACTAATTTGTGACATCTCCGTGATGCGTGCTATGCTTGTCGCATGCCACGCGATGAAGAGATCACATTCGCCGACCACCTGGGCCGCTTCTACGCCCACCGCTACGCGTTTCCGCCGATGGTCGGACGCGTCCTCGGCTACCTGCTGGTGTGCGAGCCCCGCGACCAGTCGATTGCCGAGCTGAGCGAAGCGCTGCTGGCGAGCCGCAGCGCGATCACCGGCGCGCTGGACGTGCTGGAGCGCCTGCATGCCATCCGTCGCTCGCGAGCGGCGGGGGAGCGGATGGACCGCGTCCGGACCGACTTCTCCTCCGCGGAAGCGCGGGGGTTTGACATCACGGAGTACCAGCAGCTCGGCGATCTGGCCCGGGAGGGCCTCGAGGTGCTGAGCGATGCGCCGCCAGAACGCCGGGCGGACCTGCTCGAGCTGGCGGCATTCGCCGATTTCCTGGTCGAGGGCACCCAAACGCTTCGCCAGCAGTGGGAGGCGCGTCGTGACGCCCTCCGTGCCTCGGGCGAGTTGCCCTCGTGAGCTTTGTGCCCCTGCAACCACATGACATCAAGAATCCGATCGGAAAGAAAGCCATGACAGATCAATCCTCACCGGCTATCAACGCTGACGCTGCAAAGGGCGGCTTGATCTCAAAGGTGATCGGCCCCAAGAAGCGGTGGCGGGCGTACAAGGCGCGCGTGCGACAGCTACCCGACAACTACCGCACGGCGGTCGATGCGATCGATCGGTATCTCATGCACTTCGTGCCGGCGGACCGCGACAGCGCGGCGTCTGAGTTCGAAGACCTCGCCGACCTGTTCGAGCGGGCTGCCGCGGACGGAACCCCGATCCGCCAGATCGTCGGCGACGACCCCGCGGAGTTCGTCGAGGCGTTTGCTCAGAACTACACGAAGGGCGGATACGTCCCCGACCGGGAGCGGAATCACCTGACCAGCGTCGTCGCGCGCGCCGCAGGAGACGACACCGGAAATGAAAAGAGGGCAGTCTGATGACAACCCAGCAAACCCCGGCGATCCACGTGCAGGGCCTGGAGAAGTCCTATAAGAAGCTGGAGGTGCTGCGCGGCGTGGACTTCGACGTGCCGCGGGGCAGCATCTTCGCCCTGCTCGGCTCCAACGGGGCCGGCAAGACCACGGTCGTGAAGATCCTGTCCACGCTGCTCAGGGCCGACGCGGGCACTGTCAGCGTCAACGGCTTCGATGTCGCCACGCTGGCGGCGGACGTGCGGGAGTCGATCAGCCTCACCGGACAGTTCGCGGCCGTCGACGAAATCCTCACCGGGCGGGAGAACCTCGTGCTGGTCGCCCGGTTGCGGCAGGTCAAGGACCCGGGCGCGATCGCGGACGACCTGCTGGACCGCTTCTCACTGACCGACGCGGCGGCGCGGAAGGTGTCCACGTACTCGGGTGGCATGCGCCGCCGCCTCGACATCGCGATGAGCCTGATCGGGAATCCGCCGGTCATCTTCCTCGACGAGCCGACGACCGGGCTCGACCCCCAGGGGCGCATCGAGGTGTGGCAGACCATCAAGCACCTCGCCGAGCACGGCACCACGGTGCTGCTCACGACGCAGTACCTGGACGAGGCCGAACAGCTCGCCGACCGGATCGCCATCCTCCACCAGGGTCGGATCATCGTCAACGGCACCCTCACCGAGCTCAAACAACTGCTCCCGCCCGCCAAGGTCGAATACGTCGAGAAACAGCCGACCCTCGAAGACGTCTTCTTCGCCATCGTCGGTGACAACGGCAAGCACGACGACGCCGGCCAGACCGTCAGCGTCGGCGCCAACGAGTAAGGACCAACCATGACCACGCAATTCCTCGGCGGCACCGCCGCCCTGACCGGGCGATCGCTGCGCCACATCACGCGCAGCCCGGACACCATCATCACGACCACGATCATGCCGATCGCCTTCCTGCTGCTGTTCGTCTACGTGTTCGGCGGCGCGATCAACACCGGCTCGGATTCGTACGTGAACTACCTGCTGCCCGGCATCCTGCTCATCACGATCGCCTCGGGCATCTCCTACACCGCATTCCGGCTCTTCCTGGACATGAAGAGCGGCATCTTCGAGCGATTCCAGTCGATGCCGATCGCACGCTCATCCGTGCTGTGGGCGCACGTGCTGACCTCGCTGGTCGCCAACGTGATCTCGGTCGTGGTCGTTGTGCTCGTCGCCCTCCTCATGGGCTTCCACTCGGGGGCGGGCGTGCTGGCCTGGCTCGCGGTCGCCGGCATCCTGATGCTGTTCACGCTGGCGTTGACGTGGCTCGCCGTCATCCCCGGTCTGACCGCGAAGTCCCCGGACGGCGCGAGCGCGTTCTCCTACCCGCTCATCTTCCTGCCGTTCATCAGCTCGGCATTCGTGCCCACCGACAGCATGCCCGGCGCGGTGCGCGCCTTCGCCGAGAACCAGCCGGTGACGACCATCGTCAACACGATCCGCGACCTGCTCACACAACAGCCCGTCGGCACCGACATCTGGATCGCCCTCGCCTGGCTCGTCGGCATCCTCATCGTCGCCTACACCTTCGCCATGGCCACCTACCGCCGCAAGATCTCCTAGTTGCAGTTCCTGAGGCTGTTCATTCGGGCCTCCCAGGAGGCTGAGAGCTGCCGAGCCGTCCCAACCTCCAGGGAGGAGCCCGGATGAACTCGCACGCTGAAGCGGCCCTGTCAAGACCCTCCGACAGCAGGCGACTAGTCGCGTCGAGATCAGCGTCAATAGGGAGCACCTCGGCGGCTCACCCTCTCGGCCGCCCAGCGTTGACAGCGATAGCCGGCCCGATCTACCGAAGCGGGCGCGAACTGCGAGGAGCTACCGGCGCGTCGCGCTCTCGCATACGCGCGGTTGCGAGCGCGAATGACGGACATCCCCGCGCCGGACGGTCGGATCCTCGCGATGGGCAAGTACACCCGCTGGCTGGCGCCGTATCGACCTTCTTCGGCACAGCCGGGCTACCGGGCGCCGAACAAAGCGGCCAGGCGAACACCGCGACTGCAATAGGCGTCGAGCGGTCGCGGACGACGTGGACGACGCCGGCGACACCGCGCAGGGGCCCCGGCGTGGCCCAAATGTCCGAGCGCGGTCGTCGTCCACCGTGCCGATAGTTCCCACCTCATGACTCCTTTACTCGAGGATCAGCAGCACGCCTGGCGGCAGACGGTGGGCTCTTCCACGCGATAGCGAGTGACGCGAGTGGCCGACACGCCTGACGACCAATCCCGAGTGCTCGTTGGATCGCTGGTGTTAGACACGCCGTGTTCGTAGGGCGGCGTTGGCGTGAGCCCGCCCGCGGCTCACGGGATGGAACTGGCTGGTGGGAATAGAGGTGGCCTCCGGCCGACGCGCTCCCCGCGCTCCGGTTTGACCCGTCGCCCTTGGACTACTAGGAGCGGATGGGATCGGCATCCTTGCGCTGTGACCGTCGGCGCTGCGGTCGAGAAAAACGGGCCGCGACGACGCAGAGCAGGAAAACCAGACCAAGCACGATGTGGCCGGCGAGCAGGAAGAGGGCCGGCGGCAGCACGGCCACGGCGTACAGCTGGTTGCGACGGAAGGCCCTCTTATAGCGCGGAGTCATCGGTTCCTCCTGGAAGGGCGTGGGAAGATCGGATGATCGTGTCACGTCTTTGATTGAGTCAATCAACTATCATACACCACTCATGTCGCCCGGCGACGAAGATGTCCAGGCCATGGTGACCGCGCTGTTCACGCTGAACGCCGGACTCGAGCGGGCCAGACGCCAGAGGAAAGGCGCGAGCACGCTGAGTCTGCTTCAAGTGATCGAAGATCACGAGCAAATCCGTCCGTCGGACATCGCTGAGCTTCAGCAAGTCCACCCGTCACTCGTAACCCGGAAGGTTCGCGAGGTGGAAGAGGCCGGGTACGTGGAGGTCATCGCCGATCCGGCTGATGGGCGTTCATACCTCGTGAGCCTCACTCCAGCGGGATCGCAGGAACTGCGTCGTCTGCTGGAGTTCGGCCTCAGGCGATTTGCGCTGTTCGTGAAAAACTGGGAACCCGACGAGGTGCGAACCCTCACCGAACTCCTCCAGAAGCTCCAGACGTCGATGGCTGCGGTGTCCGCTCGGGAGCAACGCCCGCCGACTGGCCGCCGATGGGCGCCCCCGCGCGGCCAATCAGACCGGCCGAATTGACACCCTTCGGCTCGCGGACGGTCGGATCCGCGCAACGCGGAAGTACGCTCGCTGGCCGGGGCTCCCGATCAACCTTGAACACAGCCGCGCTACCGGTCGCCCAGCAAACCGGCCGTGCGGGCGCCGTGACCGGTATAGGCGTCAGGCAGCAGCAACGGCCGGGCGCCTCCCGTGGCTCCATTCGACGGACGGCGGTCCTCGTGGCGGGCGATCGCTTCGATCGCGGTGACGGTCCCGAGCCGGCTTGCGCTTGGGCGACGGTCCGATCGTCGCGCTCCGGCTCAACGAGAGCTACGCCTCGCCGAGCCCGATCATCGTCGTGAGGATCGTCGCCACGTGGCGTTCCTCCTCGCCCGTCCCGGCATAAGCGTCCCCCCGGCAGACCGTGAGCGTGCGACCGGGCCGGATGACCTGCCCCCGCGCGAGCAGCCGCTCGCCGCTCGCGACCGAGAGAAGATTGACCTTGAGCTCAACGGTCAGGACGCGGACATCCCGCTCCATCAGAGTGAAGGCGGCGTAGCCGCAGGCGCTGTCCATCGCCGCGATCACGACTCCGGCGTGAAAGAACCCGTCCTGCTGAGTCAGCCCAGCCGCGAACGGCACGATGATTTCTACGAGCCCCGGCCCGACACGCTCGAGCTCCGCTGCGAATGTCGACATCAGACCTTGCTGCGCGAAGCTCGCCCGGACGCGCTCCTCGAACTGGGGATCGCGCGCCCGCAACTCGAAACTCATCCCCGCGAGTATGCCGGGCTGAGCTCCGGCCCCTCGCACATCTCGACCCGAGCCCGATCCACCGGTCAACCGCGCGCTGAGACCGTGCCGGACGGCTGCGCCAGCGATGGCGCCGGAACCGCGACATGCTCGATCGAACTGGCGAGCATCATCATGCAAACCGCTTAGACGTGGTCCGCGCGGAACCGCGAGTCTCGCACGCTCGCATTCGTCCTTTCGGCTGCGCCACGATCGCGATTTCTTGGGCGCCGGAGCAGCCACGGCCGCAACCGCGGGTCGCACGACCCGAGTTGGCCGATACCGGCAGTGAGCCCACCGGCGGCCGCGCTGCTGCTCTGCCGCTCGCAGGATCCGATCGCCTGGCTAGCGCCGGACGAATCGAGGTCACCGGGCGTGCTCGCGGTCACCTTGGCGCGCTTTCCGCGCAACTCAGGTGCGTCGCCCGCGCGGCTATGAGGCGCGGCGCGACGGGAAAGTGGGTCTGCGTCCTTTGTCCGGGACACGGCGCGCTCGCGACAGCTCTTTTGCCGTGTGGCGGTGCCGAGGGGTGGTCACTGAGTCGGGGCGTGGGTGGTGGGTGGGCTATGTCCCGCTGGTGGTCGGTTCGATTTCGCTGGGTCGCCAGGTCTTGTCGAACCACGGTTGGAGTGGGCCGTAGAGCCGCAGGATCACGGTCCAGCCCTTGCCAGGCCAGGTTTGCACCCAGTTGCTCTCGCGGCCCGGCGGGGGGTGGGTCCGAAGTAGATGTCGACCGAGGTGTCGGAGTTGATCTGCACGCCGTGTTTCTGGCTGCCGATGCTGGGGTGCGGGTCGTCGGTTTGGAGCATCGATCGGGTCTGGGTGTCGTAGAGCACGAGCGACCAGAAGCTCTTGGCCGGGATGTTCGGCGGCAGGTGGAGGCGGTAGTGCTGGGCGCCGTCGAGCGGCCGGTTGTTCGCGTCGACGAACGCGCCGGCGTAGGCGGAGCCGGCGCCGACCATTTGGATCGCCATCGCGGGGGTGATGCCGGTGGCGTAGAAGAACATGAACGATCGGGCGTCGAGCAGTCGCACGCCGTCACGCTCGAACAGGTAGCTGCCACCGACGAACGGGGTGCACCAGGCGCCGTCGGGATAGAAGTACGCATCGGACAGGCGCGTGCGGTACGCGAGTGCGCGGGCGGTGGCGTTGCCAACATCGGCGGCCTCGGTCAGGATCGCTTTCATCCGGGCGTCGGGCTCGAACGGCTTGCCCTTCTCGATCCCGATCGACGCGAGCAGCCCGAGCGTCTCGGGATCGATCGCCGCGTTCGGCTCTTCTTGCACGACCTCGTTGACCTCCTCAAAGAACGAGAAGTCCATCGTGTGGATCGTGTTAAAGCTCATGCCCGAGACGTCGACGAAGTTCATCGGCGGCCGGTCCGCCTCGCCCGCGAGCGGGTAGATCCGCAGATGCTCTTTGACGGATCGCACCGTCGGTCCCGGGTCGCCGTCGACCACGAATCCCCGAAGACCGAGCAGGTTGCCGTTGGTATTGGACCGAAACACGTAGGCGCCGTCCCCGGCGGGGTCTCGTCCCGATGGTCGGGGCCGACGAACACGAACCGGCCTCCCTGGCCCTTGTCCGGCCCGGCGAGACCGATGTCGGCGACGTAGTGAAACCACGCGTCGTCCACGATCCCGAGCATCCCCGGCGGCGCGTCGACCACAACCGGGCCTTCCGACAGTTCAATCCAGGCCAGGATGTACACGCTTTCGGTGTTCGCGGTCAAGAACAGCGACCGCGAGTCCATCAGCGTCTCGAAGATCAGAATCGTCTGGTTGGCCGGACCGAAGTCGAGAAACGCCCGGCGCTGAGCGCGTATCGACGCGGCCGGCATCGCCGTTAAGAACGCCTGTACCGCACGTTGAAAGTCGAGATTGTCAAACACCTTCTCGACCGTCGCGTCATCGGGAAAGCCGTCGGTGAACGTGAGCGCTCCCAACCGGGACTCCACCCGGTCGGGGATCGTGATTGACGCCGGGATATCAGTCGCCATCCGCGGCTGGTTACTCATCGCCATCTCGGTTCCTCCTCGCCTCGCTCGATCACCCGTGCGCATCGAGCATTCCCCAGGCCCAGTGACCCGCCATCACCCCGACCGGATGACAAACGCGACGTCGGCCGCACGCGCAGCCTCGCCCGACGACGCGCTGGTCACCAGGCGCCGCGGCTTTCGTCTAGGTGGTCGCTCGCCGGGTTGGCCAGCCCGAATACGGCCACGTTGAAGGCGAGCACCACGGAGAGGACGCTGAGGGGCGTCGGGCGCGGTTGGCGTTGATCGGTGTGAGCTGTGGGTAGCGCAGGAGACCGGACTGCCGGTGGCGAATGAACGCCGGGTGAAGGGCTCGCGGCAGCGCTACGGGATGCTGCTCCTGGCGCTCAGTGCCACGTTCGTGTTCGAGGGGGTTGCTGAGCCGGGCGATGTCCAGCGGTCGGTGCAGACCGTCCTTGTTGGTGCCACGCTGATGCTCGCGCTGTACGCCGCCGAGGTGCCGAGGCAGCGTTTGGGGGTTGCGGCCGCGCTGGTTTTCGCGATCGTGGTGGGCGTTGTGGTCATGTCCGTCGTCGGCGAAGGCATGACCGTTGATGGCATCGCCGCTATCGCCAACGGGTTGCTCGTCGTGTTGGCGCCTCCGGCCGTTGTGGTCGGGCTGTTGCGAAACCTTCGCGCGACCGGCGTGGTCACTGTCACGGTGGTCGCCGGGGTCCTCTGCCTGTATCTGCTGGTGGGTCTGTTCTTCGCGTTTGCGTATGTCGCGGTCCAGAATCTCGGTGGCGCTCCCTTCTTCGCCAACGGTGCCGGTGCCACGTCGGCGCGGTCGCTCTACTTCAGCTTCGTGACGATGACGACGGTCGGGTACGGGGACTACACCGCGCGCACAAATCTCGGACACACGCTGTCGGTCACCGAGGCGTTGCTTGGTCAGATCTACCTGGTCACGGTCGTCGCGGCGATCGTCGGCCGGATGGTCCCCCGCGGGGCAAAGGCCCAATAATCGTTCGAGGGGCGCCCCCGGACCGTCGTGGATTCAGGCGAGTTCGGGGTCTGGGTAGCGCTCGGTTTGCCAATCGCCGAGCGCCTTAACGATCGCGAGACCGACTACGAGAATGCCGGTGCCGATGAGGATCTCAGAGCCGCGGTGGGCTGCCTCGGCACCCGCATAGCCTGGCGGGGCGAGCGCGAGAACGAGCGCGAACGTGAACAGGGCGTAGTAGAGCCAGTATCTCTTGGAGTGGACCGCGAACGAGAGTAGGAGCGCTGCCGGCGATAGCGGTGGGTGCCAGTGCGGGCGGCGCGACGATCGCGATGGGTATCACGGCGATGACCCCGAGTGTCGTGCCGATCGTCTTTTCGCGTATCCGCTCCTGTTTCCCGATCAGGACGTACAGGGTGAGCAGGAGAACGGGTTCGGGAACCCAATAGGGCTCGGTCCATCCCAGCGCCACACCGATCGCCGCGGTGGCGCCCAAGGCAGACGCCGAACACGATCGCGACGATGATCGCGGTTTTGACGGGAACGCGTTGGCCTTCGACGACCTCGGGAGCTTTGAACCGACGCGCGAGCACGATCCCATAGAGCGTGCCGATCCCGACGATGACGCCATACTCCACCGCGGTTTTGCCCGAAGACGTCGCGGTGGCGAACGTGGCCGCGAAGCCGACCATCAGGAGCGGCGCCAGCCACCCGAACCGGATCCCGCCGCCGATGATCACGCCGATAACCGCGAGCAACGCCTACCCACGACCAGTCGTATGCCGTGATCGCTCCGAGCCCGGCCGATAGTGCGACCGCCGGGGCGAGATACAGCATTCGGCGGGTGCCGCCGATCTTGCTGCCAAGCACCCCCAGCAGAAGTCCGACGATCATCGCCGCGGCGCCCAGTTTCCCGGAGAGCGCTTCCATCAACCCCACGGGCAGCACAACCACCACGAGTGCAGCGCCGAGAATATGAAGCGCCTTACGTGCGCGAGCCGATTTCTCCGACGGGCCGGCGGTCCCGCCCGCACCCGCCCCGGAACCCGGTTGTGCTCCAGGTTCGGCATCGGGCGCGGTCACGGGGTCCCGTTTCTCTTGGCTGTGAAAGTAGGCCCGGCGCGTCGGCGCGAGGGCCCGAGCTCCGTGCCCGGTTCCGGATCATGCCGCAATCCGATCGTCGCACCATCATCCGTTCCGGGTGAGCCGCGGATCCAGGTGCCGCAGCTGGACAACTGGGGTCAGGCGATGATGACCGTCTGGCGTGGCTGCTCCGTCGCCGATGCGAAGGCGCGCTACTCCCGGTCGCGCTTGGTCGAAGCGATAGTGCGGTGCGCCGCCGGGCGGATGCCAAGGCCGGTGGTTCGGAAAGTCGCGGCGCAAGGTCACCCGACTCAGCTTGCGGCTGCGCGTCATCCAACCGGAGGGTCAGCCCCTGCGCTCACCGCTCCGCTGTCTTGCTTTCTCCGCGCGTCGGCCCTGAGCCGGGCCTACGTCGAGTCGCGCGACCTACCACATCGCGAGGCTCGCCGCGGCCGCGCTCGTGATCTCAACATGGATCGACGCTCCGGCGGTGCCCGCCACGGCCCCGAGTTGTTAGCTGCCACGGCGGCTGTGTCGAGGCTCGGTCGCTGCTCGCGCATTCAGGGGCGCGGTACCCGAGGTCACCGGCAAGCGCGAGGCCGATGTCGCGGATAGCGACGACATTGTGGCGTCCGCCGACGAGTGGTCGCCGACTCTCGGGCGACTGCGACGGAGCCTCGCGGCATTCACGGCCTCGGGCTGGGTGCTCAACCGATGCCTATCCACGTCAGCTGGCCACTTGGGACCCGGCGCGTCACTGCGACCTGGCAATCCTGACCATCTTCCTGACCATCTCGATCCCTCGGCCCCCGAATTGCCCATGTTTACGGGCGATGGTCCGTTCCGACAGCCGGAATCGTAATCCGCGTGTAGGAGGTTCGGGTGCCTCCTCCGGCACTCTAGAACTCCCTTCAAAACGGCTCGATCGCGATCCGCGTAAGAGAACCACAGGGAGCGCTTGGGGCCACCGTTGGGGCCATCCGCCCCGCGGATCGCATTTTGGCCGCGTTCGTCCTCGCCGGGATGGCGCGGGCGCACACTCGAGCCAGAAACATGACAGGACCGCCTCACGTGGGTGTGGCGGTCCCACTCGGGGTAGTCGGCAGGGACCCTCTGCGCTTTAGGCATACGAAAACGGACGGGACCGCGGCCTATCCCCTACAAAGCCGCGGTCGCGCCCTGTGACTGAGTCGCTCCGAGCATCGGCACGGCCAGCATCGGCCTTAAGATGCACTGGTCAGCGCTCTGACCTGGCGACTGCCCATAGCACGATCGCGCAGCCGGCTGCCGCGTTGCGGGCCAAGCAGGGCTGCTGGGTCTGGATCTGGGCCAACTACTGGGCCGGCGCTGACGGCTTGCCCGTGCCGATCTGCGTCACCGTGATGAACCATTGGGCGCTGATTCCCGGACAGCGAGAAGTGCTACGGATACCCCCTCAGCGGCGACAGCAACCATCCCGTGACGATCTGCACGCCCCGCTCGCGCCAGCTGGCGACGCTCGGGCTCTAGGCCAGCACCCGCCATGGTCTTTGCCGACATCTTCGCGCGGCATCGAGTAGTCCCATCTGCTTCTTAAAGCAGTGGCGAGAGAACTGACCTCGCGGATACGATCGGCGGTCGAATGGCACGACGCCTCTCGGTGTTCACAGAGCCCCAGGGGCGGCGGCGCAATCACTGGCTGCCGAATGCATATGGAGCCGCGGTGATCATGCTATGCGTACTCGCATTGATCGGCTTCGTAGCGGTCGTGCTGCTTGTCCTCGGCCTTCTGAACGTGCATTGGGTTACCCAGCACTTCAGCATCCACTAAGTCCTTCAAAGACGGGAAGCCAGCGGTGGCGCCGATGTGGGGGCCATCGGACCGTGCGATGAGGCGGGACGCCTAGCCGGGCCGCTCGGTCCCGGCCCAAGCGGACGACGAGTCTCGAACCCGCGACCTTCGGCTTGGGAAGGCGGCGCTCTGCGGTGGAATCTCCCTGCTCACCGAGATTTCGGGCTCAAAATGGACCGAGGATGGAACCTCCACCTCATCCGACTGCGGCACCGATGAAGTCCGAAGGGCGATGGGGCGCCTGTCGGGGGTGCTCGCCGGATCCAGCCGCTGAGCGGCGCCGACGCCCGTCAATATGCTCCTTGCCGCGTCCCGACCTTGCATCGCTGTGGATGCCGCGAGTGGAAATAGCACCGGTGGTTGACCGAGTGGATCGTGTAGGTGTCGGTCCACTTCAGCGATCCGCCGGGGCCGCTGAGGTAGTAGACCGTGACGCTGCCGTAATAGTCGTCTGGCCCGCTCGAGAAGTTCACGCCGCACTTGAACCGCGTGGATGACTTGCGCGAGCATTGGACTTTGTACTGATGTCCGCGCTTGAACACGCGCCCGAGGCCACCGGCGAGCGTGAGCCTGACGTAGTGCTTGGCCGTCGCCAGCCCAAGGGTGGGAAGCGGCGGAGCCGGGGGCTGTTGTGCCGGCGGGGTCGCTGAGGGCGCCGGCGAGGACGTAGATGGCGGCGGAGCCGCGGACGGCGTCGTGGGTGGCGCGACCGCCTTGATCCAGCTGGCCGCCCACGCGGAGATCGGAAGCGTCGCCGCGAAGTAGTCCGCCCTGTAGGTATCGCAATCTGCCGGACCTTCCGTGGTTAGGCCTATCTCGACGAGCTGACCGGCCGTGTCATACGCGGCAATCGGACCGCCGCTGTCGCCGTTGCAGGTTCCCGTCGAGTAGTCGGGCGGGTTCACCGCGCACAGTTCCGAAGACGAGACGAAATACGGATCGAACTGGGAGCAGTAGCCCGGGTTCTGGACAACGGTCGGCGCCCATTGCAGGTATTCCACGGCCGGACCGCCATCGTAGGTCGCGCCCCAACCGGCGGTCACCGCCTCGGTCCCACCGTCGTACAGAGCTGCGTCGGCGCTCGACGCGAGCGGAACGGTGGGGGCGGTCGTCGGGGTGGAGAGGACGAGGAGGGCCGCGTCGTTGGCGTCGCTGGCCGGGTCGTAGGCGGGATTGACGATCACCCGGGAGACGGTGCTCAGCTGGCGCTGCGCCGCATCGGTCCAGTCGACGCTGTTCGTCACGACGACATATCCGGATGGATCGAGCGGCACACCGGTGGTTTCGTCGACCGCGCAGTGCCCGGCTGTGAGCACCACGTCCGGGGCCACGACAGTTCCGCTGCACACGAATTCCGGATTCCCGCTGGCGTCGAAATAAGCGACGAACGCCATGAATCCCCAATCGGATTGAACGGCCCCGTACCCGCCGATGATCTTCGGGCGGCTCCCCCTCCACACCAGGCGCGGCAGGACCTCGTGCACGCCACCCTGCGCTGGCCGACGCGAAGATCCAGGCGAATCCGGATGACGCGCGCCTCGCACCGACGATACCCGCGTCGAGTTCAGCGCCAACGCCGACGGCACCTGCGGCGCCCCTAGAACCGCACCACCCAACACCATCCCGCACGCGGCGACCAACACCCACAGCTTTCGAGACATCCCTGTCCTCAACTCCCCCAATAGGCATCCAGCCCCGCCAGAACAACGGCCCGAGCATCCTGTTCTCGCACCGTTTGGGAGTGCCTCGGCCCCTTCAGATACGGTCCCCCGCCGCCGAGACGGTGGCGCGGCCTCTCTCAGCCCAGCGGAACATCTCGCTCGCGGAAGACCATGCGCCCCCGCGCCGTCGACGCCGGCCCTCGCATTGAGCAAGCGCGCCTCGCCGCCGGACTACAGCTTCGACCGGATCGTCAGCAGTGATGTCCCCGACCGCCCGAGCCCGGCAGCCCGAATGAGTACGCCACCGAGCACGCTCGCGCCACTTGGGCCGACGTGCACTGAGCGTGCATCAGGATCACTTTGAGCGGGAATTGGGCGTCATGTGCGTTCACTCCGATTTCCGATTTCGCTCCTATGCAGGCCTTTCGTGCCCGCTCGTGCCCGCCCGTTACATTTGCTTTTTCACTTGTAATGACGGGTTGGGGGTTCGAGTCCCCCGGCGGGCTTCCACGCGGCTAGCCCGGATCCAGCCGACCATCAAATTCGATCTTCCGCGGGCGTTCCATGGCGGTCCGGGCAGGCACTCACGATGGGCCGGCGCGTGCCATGTTGAGCCCAACATCATGTACTTCGATCGCGGCAACACCGCCATCTAGGAGTTCGCGATGACCCACACTCACATATCCACCGCGGGGTCGAGCGTGACGGTCGCCCCCGTGTTCGACTACCTACGCCGCCACCGTTTCAAGAAGGTCCAGCTCGTGAACGACACCGACACTGGCCTTCGCGCGGTGATCGCCATCCACTCGACGGCGCTCGGTCCGGCGTGCGGCGGACTGCGCATGTGGACGTACGCCGACGAACAGGAGGCGATCTTCGACGCGCTGCGGCTCGCGCGCGGGATGACCTACAAGTACGCGGCCGCTGGCGTGAACCTCGGCGGTGGCAAGGCGGTGATCATCGGTGACCCAAAGACAGAGAAGACCGAGGGGCTGATCCGTGCTATGGGGCGGATGATCGACCAGCTCGGCGGCGAGTACATCACCGGCGAGGATGTCGGCACGACCCTGGACGACATGGAGACCCTCTACTCCGAGACCGACCACGTGGTGACGCTGCCGGTGCACTGCGGCGGCGCCGGCGACATCTCCCCAGCCACCGCTCGCGGCTCACTCCAGGCGATGCGCGCATGTGCCCAGCGGGTATGGGGGTCGCCAGACCTGGACCGGCGCACGGTGGCGCTGCAAGGGCTCGGGATGGTCGGCTTCAAGGCCGCGAGGATGCTCGTCGAAGCCGGCGCGCGGGTCACTGTCACCGACATCGATCCCGACAAGGTCACCCGGGCGGTCGATGAGCTTGGCGTCGGGATCGCGGGACCGGACGAGATCTACGGCCTCGACGTGGACATCTTCGCGCCCTACGCGCTCGGTGCGGTGATCAACGACCGCACGCTCGAGCAGCTGAGGGCGCGGATCGTCGCCGGCGCGGCGAACAACATCCTGGCCGAGGATCGCCACGGAGACGCGCTGCAGGAGCGCGGGATCGTCTACGCCGTTGACTACGTGGCGAATTCGGGCGGCACGATCTTCGACACCGACCGTTACCGCAAGGGCGGGTTCAAGCCGGAGCGGGCGATGGCCAACGTCGAGCGGATCTTCGAGCGCACGCTTGAGGTGTTCGAGATCGCCGACCGCGACGAGATCGGCTACCGCGAGGCGGCCGACCGTATGGCCGAGGAGCGCATCGCGGCGCTGAACAGCGTCCGCCTGCTCGACCGGCCGAATACCGCCCACTACCCGAGGCACTCGTGATTTCGGGAGCCGAGGTCAACGCGTCCGCCCCGAGCCCTTCTCGCGGGCGACGTAACCTGGCTGGACGCCGTGCGCGCGGCGCCATAGGATCCGGCCGTGGCCACCGTCGATCGGCTCCTAGGCCGCGCAGCCACTATCGCGGTGGTGGCCGTTGCGCTGGCGGTCGGTGTTTCGGCGGGTGCCGGTGCCTCATCCGCGGGGACGCCTGCCTTGTCGCCCGTCGTGCTGCCGCGCGACCACGCCTCGCACCCAGGTTTCGGCATTGAGTGGTGGTATTCCACCGGCCGACTGACGGACGCGCAGGGCGGGCGGTACTTCTATTTCGCCACCGTGTGGTCGGCCGCGGCTGGGCTGGTGGCCCGGGTCAACGTCGTCGACCTGCGCCACGACCGCATCGTCGTCGACCGCGAGTACATCAACCTAACCCCGCTGCTCCGGCGCACGACGACGATCCGAGCAGGCGGCTACGTCGTGTCATGGCGTCCGCGAGGGCTTAGAGGGCAGTGGTCGATCGCCGCATCGGCCACGGGCGGTCTCGCGTCGCTGCCGGCACCCGCTCCGGCACCACAGGGCGCGCTCACACTGCGTCTGGTTCCCGAACAGGCCTACGTCCTGCACGGGACGCGCGGAATCATCCGGCAGGGTCCGGCTCCGTCGGCCTACTACTCCGCGCCCCGCTTGGCGGTGACTGGAACGTTGGTCGCGGACGGACGCAGGCTGGCGGTCCACGGGCAGGGGTGGCTCGATCATCAGTGGGGCAACTTCCCGAGCGACCAGAGTTCCCTGCGCTGGAACTGGTTCTCCTGTCAGCTCGCCGACGGCCGCGCGCTGATGCTCTACCAGTTCCTGACCCCCGACGGGATACCCAGCGGCATTCAGAGTGGCACGCTCGTGCTGCGTGACGGCCGCGGGCGTCATCTTCGGCGATTCACGATCACTCCTCGTGGTCCGTTCCTGCATCCCGCTGGCGCCCAGGCCACCTATCCGCAGGCCTGGACACTGTCGATCCCGGCCGCGCACCTGAAGCTGGGTCTGCGGTCGCTCGCGGCCAACCAGTTCATCTGGATGGCGTTCGTACCGAGCTTCTGGGAGGGCGCAGCGTCGATCACGCATGGACCCCGGGGAACCTGTGTCGTGGAGTCCACCCGTGAGCCGACCAACGGTGGGTTGTAGCCACGGAACGCTGGCCTCGGTTCCGGAATACTCAGGGCCGCTGGCGTCGGCCTGCGTCGTAGCGACGTCGATCGCGCTTGGTCGGACGCCCGCCCGCATTTACCGTCCCCGCGAGCCGGCTCAGCTCCGTTTGGCGTTCGCGCTCCGCGATGCTCTCTCTCGTCTCCTCGTAAAGGTCCGCGGCCACCGCGGCTGATACGCGGCGCTCGGCGGCGCCCCGCACGATCACGGTCCGCCGCACGGACCCGATCGAGATCTCGAGCCGGTCGCCCGGCGCGACTTCGCGGCTCGGCTTGACCGCAACGCCGTTGACATGCACACGGCCTCCACTCACGGCAGCCGCCGCCAGAGAGCGCGTCTTGAACAACCGCGCCGTCCAAAGCCACCGGTCGACGCGCATCCGGTTAGTTTCGCCGGCTGGTCACTTTCACGCGAATCACGGTGCGCTGGCCACGGGTGTTCACGGTTGTGATCGTCAGGGGGAGGCTGTGCACGCGCTGGCTGCGGATCGTGAGTGCCCGGCTTTCGGTCAGCAAGCTGCCATGGATCTCAATGGTGAGGCTGGAAACGGCCCGACGCAGAGCGATCGTCAGGTGGCCGTGGGAGATCGAGAGCGTTTTGACCTTCGCTCCGCTCAGCGTCACGCCGGCCCGCATGTTGCGCAGGTGAGACCGAAAACTCAGGCCCTGGGGGAGCCCCACGGTTACCGCGCGTATTTTCGGTGCGTGCCTGGCGACGCGGAGCTTGAAGCGGAGCGTGGGATGGCTCGTGCCCAGGCCCGAAAACCCGCCGTTGCTGAGGGTCGTGCTGCCGACGGTCACGCCTGAGGCGCTCGAGGCGCTGGGGCTCCCGCCCGTTCCCGGGCAGCCGGAGACGGTGAAGCCCGATCCGGCGTTCACTGTCTTGTCCCCGTTCTGGTCGGTCAGGATGGCGGTCGCGGTGCCCGTGGGGTTCTGGCACGTCGACAGGAAGAGGCCGGTCGGTCCTCCGTTGAGCGAGACCTGGAGATCGGTCAGAGGGATATCAGGCAGACCCGTGAACGTGGCCGAGTTCTTGACCAGATCAACCGCGCCGGCGAGCGTCAGCGGGAACGGGGGCGGAAATGCCAGAGTGAGAGTGAGTCCGGTTGGCGAGCCGGTCAGATAGGCACTTCCGCGCAGGGCGGCCGGGTAGAGCGAAGACGTCGCTGTGACCGAGCCAACCGGCGAGCAGGTCCCGGACGCCGGATTGAGGCATAGGGCCTGGATCGACTGCAGGTTGGGAATAAGGGTCGAGGCGGAAAACGCGAGCGACAACGAACGACTCGGCGATTGACCCGCCGCCTGAGTGACCTGCGTTTCCAGCGTAACCTGCCGGTCACCGCTGTCGCGCGCAGCCTGAACACTGAAGTTCGGTAAGAAGGACAGCGACGAGCAGCCGGTGACCGACAGCGGCGCCGTGACCGTGTGGATCGTCGTGTCGGCGTAGGAGTCCACGGTTACCCCGACCTTCGCCGGGGTCGTCGGGCACGACGCCGGATACCGGAGCCCGTCGAATGTGCTCTGGATTTCCGTGATCGAGATCTGCGCTGCGTTAATCGTTCCCACCAGCGGCAGGGTGAGCGGGAGTTGATCCGGCAGTACGAGATCGAGCGATAACCCGACCCCCTGGGGGTCGCCGCTGGGCCGCAGCCTGATCTCTCCGGTCGAGCCGATCTGCTCCCCGAGTCCCTCGACCGCCAATCCCGCGAGATCGCCCGCGGCGGGCGGAGGGACGAGATAGAACGTGACCGGCACCGACACCGAGAGCGGTAGGTTGAACACGCCGGGGATTGGATCCGGCGTCGCCGTCACCGTTCCGCTACCGACCTCGCACGCAGTACCCGAGACGTTGGCCGCCTTGAGACACGAACCTCCGTCGCGCGATGCGTCGGCGAGCAGGCCAGGCGGGAGGTCGATCGCCAGATCGTGCGGGGAGTCGGTGCCGGTGTCGGTGAACTTCAGGTCGAGTCCCAGGTTCAGCGTCGCGCCGGCCTTCGTGCCCGCGCTCTGGTCAAGGCTGAGCGTCGGCGAAATCGCGGCCCGAGCGGTCGGCGCGAAGGCGGATACGCCCGCAAGGACGGCGACAAACGCTACGACGCGGCAGTTAATTCGATGGTTCATACCGCTCCTTCCTACCGCCCCGGGTTGCCGATCTGCGCGCGAACGGTCGCGTGTCGCCCCTTGGTGTTCTCGGTCTTGACCGTCAGGAGCAGGCTATGCACGTGCCGGTGCTTGGCCAGTCGCTCGAGCGAGTGACTCTCGTGAAGCAGGCCGCCGTTGATCCTGACGACGATGCTCGAGGTGGGCTTGCGCAGAGTGATGACGAGGTGACCGCGCGAGAGGCGAAGCGTCTCGATGCGGGCGCCGGTGACGGCGATCCCGCCGCGCTTGCCGATGCCTCCAGAAGCGAAGCTCAGTCCGTCGGGCAGAAAGACGGTGACGGCTCGGAGCTTTGGATCGCGCCGCGCGACTTGGACCCTGAAGCTCATAGACGGATGCCCCGAGCCGAGGCCGGACACATGCGTAACCGTCAGGCTTGCTCCTGCGCCGTTTCCGCCTCGCCCGCCCGCGGCAGAGCAGCCGGATACCGTGAACGCGGAGGCGGCATCAACGGTCTTGTCGCCGTTCTGGTCGGTGAGAATTGCCTGCGCCGTGCCCGACGGTCGGGCGCACGTCGCCTTGAAAAGACCATGGCTTCCACCGTTGAGCGACACACGCAGGCTGGTCAGCGGCAGGTCGGGAAGTCCCGTGAATGTCGTCGAGTTCTTGGACAGGTCAATGGGCCCGGTGAGCGTCAACGGGAACGGCGCCGGGAACGCGAGCGTCAGCGACAGGCTCAATCCCGATCCGGTCAGATAGGCCATCCCCGTCAGCGGACTGGGATACAGCGGCGAACTGGCCGTGGCCGAGCCAACGGTCGAGCACGTACCGCTGGAGACGCTCGGACACAGAAGCGCGCCCGCGGCGAGGCTTGGCAGCAGAGGTGGCTGCGGCAAGACGAGCGTCAGCGACCTGCTTGGGGCCTCGCGAGCCGTCTGGGTGACCTGGGTCGTGAGCGCCACCTGGTCGTCCCCTCGGTCCCGTGTGGCGGACAGGGCGAACGCAGGCGCGTACGGCAGCGCCGAGCAGCCGGTCACCGACAGCGGCGCCGACGCGGTTCGGACTGTTGGGTCGCTGTACGAATCCACCGAGACGCTGAAGCTCTCCGGTGTTGAGGGGCAGGTAGTTGGATATCGGAGCCCGTCGAACGTGCTACTGATCTCGGCTATCGAGATAGGGGTGCCGTAGAGCGAGTCGGGGAGCACAAAATCGATCGCGACTCCCACGCCATCTGGATCTCCGGAGGGTCGGATCCTGACGTCTGCCGTCGCGCCGATCTGCGTCCCGCCGTTATTGACCGCGAGACCGGCGAGGTCGCCGGGCTGAGGCGGGGGGACGAGATCGAAGGTGACCGGGGTAGTGATCGGGATCGCGCCGTACGCGTCGGCGGTGACGGTCCCGCTGCCGACTTGACAAGCGGCGTCGGTGAGATCGGCACTCCTCAGGCAGGCGCCCCCGTCGATCGACGCGTCAGCCAGCAGGCCTGCAGGCAAGTCGAGCGTCAATCGCTCAGGAGAGTCGCCGCCGGTAGACGCAAACTTGAGATCCACGCCGAGGTTCTCGACCGAGCCCGCGGTCGTACGGGCGCTCTGATCCAAGCTCAGCGACGGCGAGACGGACGCCTTTGCGCTTGCAGCCAACGCCGCCGTCACCGCACAAAGGACGAGCGCAGACGCGACCGTACGACAGAACCTCGCGCCTATTGCGCGCATCGACCAACCTCCCGCTCTTCGCCGAGCCTGGATCCGCTCGGAGTAGCCGCGTACATCATCACAATCAACCGCTCCGCGCGCCACTTCAGTCGAGGCGATCGCCGCGGCGGCTCCCGAGACCCTCGGGATTTGACGAGCCTACGATCCTTAGGTATAAACCTAATGAGATTAGGCAAGCACATCCGGAGGGAAGACAATGAAGACCAACCAGCTCAACGACCACCTGATCCAGCTCACCCGCTACGGCTTCGTCAACGCCTACCTGGTGCGCGAGGACGATGGGTTCACGCTGGTCGATACAGCCGTGTCCCGCACCGGCGCCGCGCTGATCGCCGCGGCCACCGCCGCCGGCGCTCCGGTTCGCCGGATCGCACTCACCCACGGGCACGGCGACCACGTCGGCTCCGTCGATGAGCTCAAGCGCACGCTCGGCGACGATGTACCCGTGCTGATGCCCGAGCTCGACGCTCGAATCCACGCCGGCGAGAAGGTGGTCGAGGGCAAGCTGACCGGAAGCTGGCCCAAACTGGCCACCGTGCCGGACGTGCGTCTGGCCGCCGGCGACCGGGTCGGCAGCCTAGAGGTCATCCCCAGCCCGGGTCACTCGCCCGGCCACGTCGCGTTCCTCGATACCCGCGACCGCACCCTGATCGCCGGCGACGTGTTCACGTCCTATGGCAAGGTGGCCGTGTCCAACCACTTCTACCTGCGCTTTCCTCTCGCAGCGATGGCCACTTACGACAAGGCGGAGGACCTGCGCTCCGCCCGCGCCCTGCGAGCCCTGGATCCCTCGCTGCTGGTCGTCGGTCACGGACCGGCCACTCCGAACCCCGCCCGGGCCATAGACGCCGCGATCGCGAGGGCAGCCGGTTAATGCCCCGAGCCGGCCTCGACGCCGAAGCCGTTGTCACGGCAGCCGCCACCCTCGCCGATGCCGACGGGCTGTCTCAGCTGACGCTCGCGAAACTGGCGGTCGAGCTCGGGATCCGCACCCCGTCGCTGTACGCCCACGTCGACGGTCTCGATGACCTGCGCGCCCGGTTGGGGGCGCGCGGCGCGCGTCAGCTAGCCGCCGCCCTTCATGTCGCCGCCGCCGGCCGCGCTCGCGGCGACGGGCTGCGCGCTGTCGCCAAGGCCTACCGGGAGTATGCGCACGCCCACCCGGGGACGTACGCGGCCATGCAGATCGCCTCCGACAGCGACGAGTTCGAGGCCGCCGGGGCCGAGGTCGTCGGGCTCATCGTGGCCGTGTTGCGCGGCTACGGGCTGGAGGGCGAGCCCGCGATTCACGCGGTACGGGCGATCCGCAGCGCGCTGCACGGCTTCGTCACACTCGAGCGCGAGGGCGGCTTCGGTCTCCGCGTAGCGGTTGACGACAGCTACGACAACCTGCTGACCATGCTGGACGCGGGACTGGCCGCCGCTCGGTGAAGCACCCCGGCGGCTCAGACCAGGAAGAGCAGCATTAGTCCACCCGTGAGTCCAAAGAACGTGATCGCCTCCGTGACGGCCAGGCCAACCCACATCAGCGGCTGCAAGTCATCTTTCGCCTCCGGCTGCCGGGCGGAGGAGTTGATCACCGACGAGAAAATGAGGCCGATGCCGATCGCCGAACCAAACGCAGCGAGCCCGAGCGACAGCCCGAAGCCGAGCCCCTTTCCAAGATCCGTCAGCGTAGCTATGTGCGGGATGAGTTCCACGTGCAACCAGTCCTTTTACTCGGGTAAGAAGATCGTGAACGTCAATGCTCAGTTCGGAGTGAGGGTCTCAGAGGTCCCAGCTACCAGTAATGGGGTCCAACCCCCAATTCGCCTCTGGCTCACCAATACCACTGGTGAGAACCGAGATGGGGGGCCTCCCCCATTTCATGGTGATCACTGACACTCGACACTGTGGACACGCTCGACGCCCCGCGTCGCGGAGACCCGGGCGGCGGATCGAGCACACGGAGAGAGCGCTGCGCCGCACGTCTTTCCGCTCGGACGCAAGGCGGCCGGGGATCACTAGATGAAAGGAGCAGTCATGCTCGAAGGCATTTGCCACAAGTTGTCGTCGCGTGAGCGGCCGGCCAAGGCAGCTCCGGCTCCGAGCGACCGCCCGACCCCCCGCGCGAGGCCGGAGCGCGACCCTCGGATTCCAGAATCGGGAACAGAGCACTGGAAGCGCCGGGTCGAGGCGGAGGCCCGCCATCGTCTCAAGCGCCACGTCCAGCGCATCGGCGCCCGACGCAAATAGCCCGCGCTCACGCTGATTAGGTCCGGAGAACCCCGACGATGACAATCTCGGCCAACTCCAGTGACGGGTCGGGTGACCCGCATCGGCTTACTCGCGGAGCCGGCCCCGGCTCGCGGCCGCCGCGGCGGGTACGTCGCAGCCTGAACGCTCGCGTCGTCATCGCGCTAATAGCGCTGGGCTCCCTCGTCGCTCCGGGAGTAGCGGCAGTTATCGCCGCGGTGCTGTAGCGGAGTCGGCAGCTCGGTGGCGGTCGGACTCCGGGAGTCCAACGGCGATGAGTTTCGCCCTGGTTTCCAGTCTGTGGCACACACCCAACCAACCGCACTCGAGGAGAGCATCATGACCGCTACTTACACCTTCGACGTCTTTTCCAGCCTCGACGGTTACGGCTCCCACAGCGGCGGCGACTCCCGAAATGGACGCGCGAGCGGAATACTGGCGTGTGCGAAGAACAGGCAGTGTGGGGTGGTTACTGGGGTAAGCAAGGCCCTGAGCTGCTCGACCACCGCCTCGCCGTGTACGACGCGGAGCAGCGGATGGTTTTCGGGGCCAACACCTATCGGCTATTCGTGCGATTGCTCGGCTCCAGTAGCGAAGCGTCCACCGTGGGTGACCCATGGGTTGCCCTGATGAAAAGCATGCCGGCAACGGTGGTGTCGACCACGCTGGAAGAGCCCCTCGACTGGCCGAACGCGACGGTCGTGAGCGGTGACGCCGTCGAGATCGTCGCCCGGCTCAAGGAGAAGTCCAAGGTGCCGTCGCGCTCCCACGGCAGCCTTGCGATGAACCGGGCGCTGATGGCCGCCGGTCTGGTCGACTGCGTCCAGGTGAGGTCTTCCCTGTGATCACCGGTCAGACCGAAGCGGGCCCGATATTCCAGGGTGGGGCCGACTTCGACCTCGAGCTGATCGAGAGCCGGACGCTCGACGGCAACATCCAAGAGCTCAGCTACCGGCCCACCCTGCATGTCTGAGCCCGTCCCGATGCACCCCTACCCCGTCAAGCAGCCGAGCCGGTTCCGGATCCCGCCTTGTTCCCCTCCTGCGTGATACTTGCGGGCGATGTCGTCGGAGGAACTCGGACCTGTTGCCGGCCCACTGTTCGGCCCCGCGATCCCGACCGCGGCCTCAGCGTCGGCGAGCTCGGCAGCATCCGACCGGGCGAAGATCCAGCTCGCGCAGCCGCGTAGACGTGAGCTCTGAGTCCCAGCAGCCCGAGGCGGCCCAGCCCGTCACTCAGTCTGTGGGCAAGTTGGTGTCGGTCAACGTCGGCATGCCGAAGAACGTGGCCTGGCAAGGGAAGAACGTCTATACCGGCGTCTTCAAGGACCCCGTCACCGGTCAGCGCCGAGTCGGCAAACTGAACATCGAAGGCGACGGTCAAGGCGATCGGGCGGGGCACGGCGGCGAGCAGCGCGCCGTTTTCGTCTATCAGCTCGACTCCTATCGGTACTGGGAGCGAGAGCTCGGCCGAAACGACTTCGTCCACGGACAGTTCGGCGAGAACTTCACCGTCGAAGGGCTTGGTGACGACGAGGTCTGCATCGGCGACCGCTACCGGATCGGCACTGCCACCTTCGAGGTCACCCAACCCCGCGTCACCTGCTACCGAGTCGGGATCCGCATGAACGACCCGCGGATACCCGCATTGCTCGTGTCACACCATCGCCCGGGCTTCTACTTCCGCGTGCTCGAAACGGGCGAGGTACAAGCGGGAGACGAGATCATCAAGGTTGCCTGCGGCCCCGAACAGATGCCGGTCGCCGAGGCGGATGCCCTGCTCTACCTCCCTGGGCACCCGCGTCAGCAACTGCTGCGAGCGCTCCGGATCCCTGCCCTCAGCCCCGGCTGGCAGGCCTCGTTCCAAGCTCTGCTCGAGGAAGAACCGGGTAGCGGCAACGCCGGGCTGGCGGTGACGAGCCCGCCTCCGGCCTGGCCGGGCTTCCGTCAGCTGACCGTCACCGCGATCACCCGCGAGAGCGAATCGGTGGTCTCCATACGTTTCGACGATCCAAACGGCGCACGACTACCAGCCCCCCGCCCCGGCCAGTACCTAACGCTACGGCTCCAGCCCGACAAACAGCAGAGGTCGGTGCTCCGCAACTACTCCCTCTCCGGACCACCCGACGCCGGCTACTACCGGATCACCGTCAAGCGCGAGCACGAAGGCGCCGCCAGTGGCTATCTGCACACCCGGCTCGCCATCGGCGACCAACTCGACATCGCGGCGCCGCGAGGCGCCTTCATCCTCGACGCGACCCATGCACCTGTGCTCCTGATTAGCGCCGGGATCGGTGCGACCCCAGTTCTCGCGATGCTTCAGGCGCTCGCGGAGGCGCATTCCGATCGGGAGATCTGGTGGCTGCACGGCGCGCGCAACCGGCGTGAGCACTCGTTCGCCGCCGAGGCGCGCAGGCTGCTCGCCTCGCTCTCAAACGCACATTCCCACGTGTACTACAGCCGTCCCGATCCGGATGACCTCAAGGGCCTCGACTTCGACAGCGCGGGCCGTCTCACCGGGTCGGTGATCGCCCAACTCGAGCCGCCCCGTGACGCCGAGGCATACCTGTGCGGACCCACACCGTTCATGGACGAGATCAGCGCAGGTCTGGCGGCGCTGGGGATCGGCGCCTCACGCATCCATACCGAGCCGTTCGGGCCCGCGCCGAGTGTGACGCCAGGCATCGCAGCGACACCTGCTCGGACGCCCCATCCCCCCGCCGGCCGACCTGGCAACGGCCCGACCATCGAGTTCGCCCGCAGCAACCTCGCGATCCCATGGAGCGGCGATTACACGAGCCTGCTCGAACTCGCCGAGGCATGCGACGTACCCGTTCGTTGGTCGTGTCGCACGGGCGTCTGCCATACCTGCGAGACAACCCTCATCGCGGGCGATGTTGGGTACAGCCCCGATCCGGTCGAACCTCCGGCCGATGGGAGCGCACTCATCTGCTGCTCACAGCCGCGCGACGACATAGTGCTCGACCTGTGATCACGACGGCGGACGCCAACCTCTGGCTAGGGTCGTCTGACCGACCTCGATCAAATAGCCGTCGGGATCGCGGATGTAGCAGCGGATCTCCGTCGCGTGCCGCTTTGGAGGCGTCAGGAATTGGGCGCCCCGCTCGCTCCACTCGGCGTACACCGCGTGGATGTCGGCAACCCGGATGTTCAGGAAGCTATTCACCCGACCTGGGTCGGGCGGCGTCTCGAGGGTGACGGTCGGCTTGTCGTCGGTCGGACCTCCTCCGACGTTAATGATGATCCAGCTGTTGGCCAGCGCGACATACGTCACCTGGTCATCCCCCTCCCCAGAGACGACGGTCCTGCCGCCAAGTACGTCGGTGTAAAAGCGGCGGGAGCGCTCAACATCATCCGAAACGATGAAGTGAGCCAAGACCATCCCGTCGTCGGTGGCGCTCATGCTTACCTCCGTCGTTGGAATTGGGGTCGTAGCTACAAGCGCGAGACGAGCTCGGCCACGATCTCCGCAGCGGGCTGTCGCTGCTTGGCGAGCGCGACGCTCTGTCCGGCCCATAGCGATAGCGCTTCGATCTCGCCGGTCGTCCCGACCATCGGTGGCGCGGGCTCATATCGCACGATCGACTCGCCAGAAGCGAAGTGCGCTAGTACTTCGCCCTCTCGCGGTCGACTACCCAGTGCCGGGCGGCCGGCGGCCTCCCACAGCTCGGCCGTTGAGTTGTGGATCGCGCGGTGCGACGCGCCCGGCCATCCGACCTCATACAGGTTGGGGTACCACTCGGCGTCTATCTCCGTCGCCGCTATCAGGCGGCGGCCATATTCCTCGTGAATTGGCATTTCATCGGCTAACAGGAACCGCGTGCCAAGCAAGGCTGCCTGCGCGCCGAGGGCCAGGACGGCCGCGACTCCCCGAGCGTCGCCGATCCCACCTGCCGCAATAACCGGTACCGGGGTCACCGCGTCGACTACCGCCGGCACAAGCGGGAGCGTTGCCACGCCACTCCAGACGTGCCCGCCCGCTTCCCAACCCTGCGCGACGACGATGTCGACTCCACATCCGGCTGCGTGGCGCGCTTCCTCGGCGCTGCCGACCGTGTGCATGACAAGCCCCCCGGCGTCATGCACCGAGTCGACGTAGCCGTTGGGATCGCCCCAGAAGAGCGACACGATCCGCAGACCCGCCGAGAGTGCCTGATCGATTCGATGGTGCTGATCGAAGGCGAGAACGAAGTTGCCCGCAAAGGGCCGGTCGGTCAGGGCTGCCGTTGCCCGTACTACCTCTCCGGCGTCATCGGCCCACCCGAGACCCAAGGTGCCGAGGCCGCCTGCATTCGAGACCGCGGCGGGCAGGCGGGGATCTGCAGACAGCGGCGCCTCGACGATCGGGTGGTCAATCCCCAGCAACTCGCACACCGGCGTCTGGGTACTCATCGGGATCGCCGCCTTTCTGGCGCCCACGGCGCCGGTTGACTAGGCTCAATGTGACCCGAAAGGCTCTCATAGCCCTCGGGTTGCCACTGTCTACACCCGTGTCGCGGACCGGGACCCGAGGACCACCGGGCGCGAGTGGACGGGACGGCGGCCATCGTCCTGGTCATTCCTCAACCTCGGACAGGAGCAGATCATGCGCAGCGACATCGCCCCCGGCGCCACCTTCCCCGACTACGAGTTGCCCGATCACGAGAACGTTCCTCGAAAGCTCAGCGAGATCCAAGGCATCGATCCCCTGATCCTCACGCTCGCGCGCGGGAACTACTGCCCCAAGGAGCACCAGCAGCACCTAGAGCTCGCCGCCAACTACCCCAAGATCGCCGTGTCCTACACCCAGATCGCCACGATCTCGACTGACACCCACCACTCGAGCCAGGAGTTCCGGGCTTCAGTCGGTGCGCAGTGGCCGTTCCTCTCCGATCCTGATCGCACAGTGCAGAAGGATCTCGATATCCAGGAGTACACCGACCCCGAGCACAACCCGATGGTCCCCCACACCCTGGTGCTCAAGCCGGGGCTGGTCGTCCACAGCATCTACAACGGCTACTGGTTCTGGGGACGCCCCTCCTTCGTCGATCTCTGGCACGACCTGCGGACCGTGACCAGCGAGACCCGCCCCGACTGGGATCTGAGCAAGCCGGGGCTGCGCGAAGCTTGGGAGGCAGGCGACTACTCGCCGTTTCACGGATGGGACAGGCGCTCCCCTCAGTCGACCCCCTCGTCTTACAGCTCTTAGTCGCTCAGGGCCTTGTCGGCGCGTTCAGCCTGAGCGTGATCGCCACGGTCTTCGAGGCGCCATCGTCCGCGCCGTCCGTCTCGAGCGTGGTCGGCGCGGCCTCTGCCCGGGATGATCGAGGCGCGCAAGCGATGCCACATCGGGCAAACAACCATTTATCCACCGCGATCTTTAGGCCTGCGGCGGGACGTTTAGATGGCCGGCCCGTTTTCCCGGCGTGAGCGCTCGGTCACGGGTGCTGGCGGGGAGGTGGGGACCCCGTCGTGCTCGCCAGAGTTGTCTGGGCGTGGTCGATCAGCGCGTGTGCGGCGGGGCTGCCGGGCGATGTTGTTCGCCAGGCGAGGGCGAGCTCGCCCTTGAGGCGCGGCTGGATGATCTCGAGCATGTGAAGGGAGTCCGGTTGCGCGGCGGCGACCGACCGGGGGACGACTGCCACGCCGAGGCCGGTGGCGGCGAGTTCGGCCAGTACACCCGGGTCGCCGGCTTCGAAGGACACGCGTGCTTTTAGTCCCCGGGCGGCGGACGCCTGCTCGAGCGAGGCGCGCTGACCGGTGCCGCGTGGGAGGCTGATCAGCTCTCGCTCGACGAGGCTGCTGAGCGTGATCGTGCGCTTCGCGGCTAGGGGATGGCGATGGCTGACGGCGGCGACGAACTGCTCCTCGGCCACGATTTGGGTGTCGACTCCGTCGAGGGGCCGGGCGGCGGCGAGGTTGATCAGGATCAGATCGAGCCGACCGGCACGGAGATCCTCCAGCAGGGCCTCGGAGTTGGCGGCGCTGAGGCTGATCTGCACCGCGGGGTGCTGGGCATGAAACGCGGCCAGCAGGCCCGGCAGGTCGATCTGGTCGGTCGTGATCGCGGTGACGGTTCCGATCGCCACTTGTCCGCGGACCAGACCCGCGAGGTCATCGACGGCGGTCCTGGCGGCCGCCGCCGCGGTGAGCGCCGCACGTGCATAGGGCAGGACTGCGCGGCCGGCTTCCGTCGGGCGCAGCGGGCGCGTCGAACGGTCGATCAGGGGCTGGCCGAGTTCCTTCTCGAGCCGGCGAATTTGTGCGCTGACCCCGGGCTGAGCGACGTGTACGCGGGCAGCGGCGCGGGTGAAGTTGGCCTCCTCGATCACCGCGACTAGATAGGCCAGCTGCCGCAGTTCCATAATCTTTGATTCTAGTAAGGAGAGTAATCAGCTATATGGATTCTGGCTAGATGTGGGCAGCCCCTGAGACATGAGCCGAAATTCCGTGAGCCAGACAGGAGCAAATCGATGAACGAGACCGAGGCAAAAACGGTTGCTGAGAACTACTTCGAGGCATGGGAGTCAAAGGATTGGCAGGCGCTGCGCTCGCTGCTTTCCGCCGACGCGACATTTCGCGGACCGCTGGCCAGCATCGACGGCGCCGACGGCCTGGTAGAGGGCCTGAAGCGGATGGCAGAGATCACGACCGACATCGTCGTGCACAAACGGTTCGTCGATGGACCGGACGTACTGACCTGGTTCGACCTTCATACGTCGGTCGCGCCACCCGCGCCGACCGCGAACTGGAGCCACATCGAGAACGGCAAGATCACCGCGATTCGGGTCACGTTTGACGCGCGCGACCTCGCTCCGCGCCCGAAGGAAGACCAATGAGGGTGCCAGGCTGATCGCCATACCGCGGCATCCCGACGACTTCCTTGGCAGCTGGGTCCTCGACCTCACCGGGCTTCCCGTTCACATCAGCTGACGACACGACGACACCGGCGGTCATGAATCCGTCCAGAGGCGGCGAAAACGGTTCGCGCGCGCCCCGCGGCCGACGATGTTCGAGCGTCCAGGTCCAGTCAGACCGGAACGCTCGCAATGACCCCACGTTTGCTTCTCTCGCTTCTGGCCGTCGCGCTGACGCTGACAGCGCTTCTGGCAACCTCAGCACCGGCCGGTGCCGCTCAGCTCGAGGTGGCCGGCGGCAGCGCCTTCAGCTCGCCGGGTCTCTACCCCTACCAGCAGTGGGTGGACGACAGCTACGCGCCCACCTACCCCGGCGCGGTCGAGCTCGCGCTCTCGCCGGGGCTGTTCTCGTGCGGGGGCGTCGAGGGAGCGGTCGGCTGCACGAGCTGGCCGGAGTGGCCGCTCCCGCCGGCGGCGGCCGCCGCGACGCCGCCGCAGGTGGAGATTGACACCGGCGAGGGCCTCTACCAGGCGCATGAGTACCTGATGCACGAGCTCGGGCACGTGTTCGACGCCACCGAGATGCAGGATCCGTTCCGCGCGGACTTCATGGCCCTCTGGGGCCTCCCCGCCGGCGCCGGCGCGTGGTGGACCCAGTTCGGCAGCGAGCACGCCAGCGCCGGGGAATGGTTCGCCGAGTCCTACAGACTGTGCGCGCTGTACGGGCCGCAGATGCCCTACGAGGCGTGGACGAACGACTCGCCTTCGTATGGCTTCCCAGGCGACCGCGACTCGGCCACGCAGGACACGTCGTGTCGACTCATCCTGCAGGTCGGCGCTGCGGCGGACCTGCCCGCTCCGGCCAGCCCGACCGTGTACGCGCCTCGCGTGATGGTTCACGCGAACCGCATGGTGGCCGAATGCCGCGGCAGCGACCTGCTGCTGCTCGGCAAGCAGGTGCGATGCGAGAGGGCTGGGGGCGGCAATCCTTCCGGGCCGTGGCACACGGTCGTTCAGACCGGGCGCATCGGCGAGGCGCAGCTCCGACGCGCCCGCCTGACGACCGCGAACGGTCGGCCGACATTCGCGTTCGTCCGTCGCTGGCGGCACGCGTCACGCCGCCGAATCGCGTCGCGGCCGATCACCTAGGCGGCGCTGAGGTGAGTGACCGGAAGGCGAATGAGCTGGCTACGCGATCGATGGCGGCCGCCGGATGCCGGTCTGGATCGGGTCTGAAGAAGCGACGGTCCCTCTGCCCCGATCCACCGGAAATCAGGGCCGATAACGTCTCACTCGACCCGCTCCGGGCGCCGAATGCGCATTCGGTCGGCTCTGGCACCGATATCGGCGCACTCGAGCCGGGGAGTTGGTCGAGTGTCGAGTTATCGGGCCTCGCTGCGCTCGGCGTCCCTGGGGCCGTTCCGCCGGGCGTCCGTGCCCGGCGGCCCACGGCAGCCGCGAACCCCTCGACCGCCACCGACCCGACCGCTCTGGACCCCTGCCATCACCGACACCGCCGGCGGCCTCGGAACGCCGCGCGAAACGCGCCGGTCACCGACCCGGCCCCCGGAGCCAGACGGTTGACTACGCTCCGCGGAATGCGCGCGACGGTGACGCTCGAGCCCTGGGGCAGCGGCGACCTGCCGTTGCTCGAGCGGCTGATGGGCGACCCGCGCATGACCGAGCACCTCGGCGGGCCCGAAACCCCGGACCAGCTCCGCGACCGCCAGGACCGCTACGAGCGGCTGGACGGCGGCGATCGCATGTTCAAAATCGTCGACGCGGGGAGCGGCGCCGGCGTCGGGTCGGTCGGGTTCTGGTCCAAGGCCTGGCGCGAGCAGCAGGTCTACGAGATCGGGTGGATGGTCCTCCCGGAGTTCCAGGGCCGCGGGATCGCCGTGGCGGCGACCGCACGAGCGATCGAGCAGGCCAACCACGACGACAAGCACCGATTCATGCACGCCTTCCCGAACATCGACAACGCCCCATCGAACGCGATCTGCCAAAAGCTCGGGTTCGAGCTACTCCAGGCCTGCGCGTTCGAGTACCCCAAGGGACACCACATGACCTGCAACGACTGGCGCCTGGACCTACGCGCCTAGCCTCGATTCGTCAGTAGGGCGGGAGCGGTAGGGGCTGCGACTGGGTCTGGAACGTCCGCCTGAGCAGGGAGGATCTGGGATGTCGAGTCGTCGATCCCCCCGCTCAGGAGGTTCACCGTGAAGGTGATGGGACGTTGGAGTGTCAGAACCGTAGATGTGCGGGCGGACGGCTCGGGTTTGTGCTCGCGGGCGGGGAGCGCGTTGTTGGCGCTGGTCGCCGATCGGGTCGGGCTGACCGGCGGGCTGTGCGACGCGCTCGCGGGCACGCGCGAGCGGCAGGGTGGGTATGACCCGGGCCGGGTGTTGTGCGATCTCGCGGTGATGCTCGCTGACGGTGGCCGGTGTGTGTCGGATCTGGCGGCGCTGGCTGGTCAGGAGTCGCTGTTCGGCGAGGTCGCGTCGGTCTCTACAGCGCGGCGGGTGGTCCAGGCTGTGGGCGAGTCGGAGCTTGTTGGGATCCGGGCGGCCAGGGCAGCGGCTCGTGCGCGGGCGTGGAGGTTGGGCGCGGCGCCTGAGCGGGTGATCATCGATTTCGACGCCACCCCGATTGTGGTGCATTCCGAGAAGGAGCAGGCGGCCGGGCATTACAAGGGCGGGTTCGGGTTCAACCCGCTGATCGCGTCCTGCGGCCGGGAGATCCTGGCTGGGATCCTCAGGCCCGGGAACGCCGGCGCGAACAACGCCGAGGACCACCTCGCGCTGCTGGATCTCGCGCTCGAGCAGCTGCCCCAGACGCGCTGGACGGGGAGATCCTCGCGCGCTCTGATTCCGCTGGCGCCAGCCACGAGCTCGCGGACGCCTGCCGCGAGTGTGATATTCGCTTCTCGTTCGGCTACCCGCTCACCGAGCCCGTCCGCCAAGCGCTCTCTGGCCTGCCCGAATCGGCATGGCGGCCGGCGATAGATCAGGACGGCGAGCCGCGTGACGGTGCCTGGGTGACCGAGCTGACCGGCAGGGTCAACCTCCCCGACTGGCCTGAAGGGACCCGGCTGATCTGTCGGCGCGAGCGCCCGCACCCCGGCGCCCAGCTCTCCTTCACCGACCTCGACGGTCACCGCTTCCAGTGCTTCATCACCGACCAGTCCGACCCCGACATCGCCGAGCTCGAAGTTCTCCATCGCCAGCACGCGGTCATCGAGGACCGCGTCAAAACACTGAAGGCGACCGGCGCCAGCTTCCTGCCCTTCCACAGCTTCCAGGCGAACGCCGCGTGGTTCGAACTCGCGCTGATCGCGCACGACATGATCGTCTGGACCCAGGAGCTGTGCCTGGAGGGCGAGCACCGGATCTCAGAGCCCAAACGGCTGCGCTACCGGATCCTGCACGTCGCCGGGCACCTCACCCGCCACGCCCGCCGCCACACGCTGCACCTCCCCGCCGACTGGCCCTGGGCCCAGGCGATCCTCCACGCCTTCGCGCGCCTCCAAGCATTAACCGCCCCCGCCTGACCCAGCAGCCCGGGGTCCACCGCGAAGACGATCGACGGCCAATCCGATCACGGCTGCCGACACACGCCCCCGGCGAGCCCACCCCGTCAGCCAATCACCCACCACGATCGCTCCCACCACGCCATCCGACACCCAACCCCAACGACCTCACCCAACCCTCACCTCAACCCGCGCCCGACGACCGTTACTGACGAATCGAGGCTAGTCAAACGCGCTCCGAGTTCGCCGAGCGTGGTGCCGGCGGTTCACCCGGAGCTCGTTGACGTGTCGGCCTGGCTGGTGGTCGTCGTGCGAGTGCCGGTGTTTCCGGAGTCGCCGATCGAGCTGGATTTGATCGTGCCGCCGCTGCCTTTGGTGCCTTGGACCGTGACGGTGTCGCCGGGGCGAACCGAGTGGCCGCTGACGCTGAGTGACTTGCTGATGCTCGTGGTCGAGAGCAGCTTGACCTGGACGGTGTCGCCCGATGGCTCCTTGATGTAGAGCGTGTCGCCGTCGACGCGGGACACGGTCCCGGCCGTGACGCCGCCAGCGGCGCCCGGCGTCGCCGCCCCGGCCCCGGGCAGCGATCGAGTGGAGCTAGACCCCGTGGATCCGGAACCGGTGGCGTTGGCCTTTTCCTCGCGGACGCCGGCGTAGAAGCCGACGAACCCGAGCGTGAGGGCGAGCAGGAGCGTGCTCCCGGGTGTCAACCATCGGCGACGGCGCGGGAGCGGCGCCCCGCCGGGCGGGTTGCCCCAGTCGTGGTCTTCCTGACGATTGTCGTCGAGGTCGTGGTCGGTAGTGGTACTCATCGTGTGTCCTTTCGTGTCATTGGCCGCCCGCGCCGAGCGCGGAGACGCCGCCGAGGGTGCCGCTCGACCCGGTGCCGGTCGTCGCACTGCTGCTCGAGCCCACCGTCGGCAGCGTCTGGGTGACGATCAGCTCGTCGCCGGCCTCCAGGCCGCTTACGATCTGGGTGCGGGTCGTGCCGCGCAGCCCGACCACGACCTCGCGCTGGACGCGCCGGCCATCCTGGTCGAGCGTCACCGCGCCTTCCGAGCCCGAACCGGAAACCGCGCCATTCGGAAGGGTCACGCCGGACGCCTGAGCCACGATCACCTCCGCCGACGCGCTCATCCCCGAGCGCACGAGCGAGTCTGTCTGGTCGAGCTTGAGCGTGACCTCGTAGGACACCACGTCGCTGCTGTCAGTGGCGTTCGCGGAGATCGCGGCCACGTGGGCGGCGAGCTCGAGCCCGGAGATGGCGTCGATCGTGACCGTCGCCGGCTGCCCGACCTTTACCCCGCCGATGTCCCCCTCGCTGACGGCGACCGTCATCGTCAAACTGCTCGTATTGATGATCTCCGCGAAGCTCGACCCGCTGGAGTCGCTGGAGCTGCTCGAACTACTGGAACTGCTCGAACCGCCAACACTCCCCGCCGTGGTCGCGCCGCTGCTCGTGGTCGTCCCCGAGCCCGAGCCGGAGCTGCTCGAAGAGGAGCCGTTGGACGAGCTGTTGGACGAGGAGCCGTTGGACGAGGAGCCGCTGGACGACGACCCTGCCTCGACCGAGTCACCGGGAAACAGGTCCTCGAGAGATGCGATCGTGCCGCTCGCGGGCGCGCGCAGCGTCGTCTCGGCCAGCGCGAGCTTGTCGTTCTTGACCGTCTCCTCGTCGCTCTTCACCGTGATCTCGTCCTCGTCGATCGTGGTCGATGAGGACGAGCCGTCCTCGGCGTCGGCGAGGTCCGCAACGGGTAAGAACAGCGCGGCGGCCCTCAGCGGCGGTCAGTGTCTCGTTCGCCTCGGCGAGCGTTAGCTGCGCGGAGGTGGGGTCGAGCGTCGCGAGGATCTGGCCCTTCGTGACGTGCTGCCCCTGGTGCACATAGACGCGGTTCAGCGTTCCGGTCGTCGCGAAGTTCACCTCATCATCGATGCCGGCCGCGACGTTTCCGCTCCCGGACACCGTCGTTTGCACGACACCGCTCTCGGCGGTCACGACCTCCGTCGTCGTCCTCGCGGAGCTACTCGGAACCCCGAGCTGCGAAACGGCCAGTACGCCGACCGCGCCCGCCACCAGGGCCAGCCCGCCGAGATAGATCGAGTGCCGCAACGACCGGCCCCGCCGACGCGAAGTCATCCGGCAGTTCCGCCCGCCGGCCGGGCAGCCAAGCCGACCGGAACGAGCACACCCATGGCTTCTTCAATCTCGGCCACCCTGAGAACATCCGGCAGCCGCGTCGGAGAATCACAAGAACTGTGTCGGAAGGATGTAGGAATCCAGGCCGGGGCTCGCTGTTGATGTCCGCCGCGGCATGGCTCTTCAGTTGCCCGAGGGCGTGGGTGGAAGCGGGTGCCCGTGTGCGTAGAGGTGGACCGGGAGGGCGCCGGCCGGGCGTTTCTCCTTGTCGGCGCGGTCCTTGTATCGGGTGTAGACCGCGTGTACCTCGTCCGAGATCGCGGCAAGCTCGGCCGCGGTGAGGTACGTGACGCTGTCGGCCATGAACGCGGCGCGTCGCCACCTCACCGGGTAGGTCAGGCGCCGCGACCACCATTCGCGTAGTTGGTCGTGGGTACGCTCGATGAAAGTCCGCTCCAGCGCCTCGCCGGCGGCAGCCACTTCGGGGTCCGGCATGGCGGTTTCGAACGAGCTAGAGTCGCTGGCAAGCCGCCAGGGACGGCTGCGCCCGCGGCCTTCGCCGGTCTCCTCGACGAACCCGTACTTGGCAAGGGTCTGGAGGTGCCACGACATGTTTCCGGGGCTCTCATCCAGCAGCTCGGCTGCGCGGGTGGCGGTGATCTCTCCGTCGCGGCGCATCGCTTCCAGGAGCGCCACGCGTAACGGATGCGCGAGTGCCCGCATGGCCCGGGCGTCGGTGACCACCTGCCGGACGGGCCGCGAGTCGTCTGGCGGCTTTTGGGCGGCAGGGGCCGCGATCGCGCCCGCGGTCGGGACCTGCGCCCGGCGAGGTCGCTTGGGTGCGGTCTTCCTATCGGGGCGCTTCGGTGTGCTCATGGCGATCGACTCCGACAGTGGAGAGTTATCGCTGCGCACCCGCGACGGAGTGGCTCCGGCCGCCGCGCGACGTCGCCAGCCGCAGCCCCATGTCGATCAGTAGCCAGCCGGTGGCGTGTCTGGCGGCCGGGATCAGTCTGTGGGGGTGCTTTTCGCGTCGGATGGCCGCGGCTGCCCGAGCGCCGTGCCGACGCTCGGCGACACGGTCGCTCGCCAGCGCCTGAATAAGGGCGGGGTGGTGATACACAGTCTCCTCCTTTACAAGATCCCTTGCGACAAGACTAGTTGTCACAAGGCTTCTTGTCAAGGCCCACTGCAGCGAATCCGGGGACGGGGACGAGCCGGGGATGGGAAGGTGCGATGCCACCCCGGCCCTCGGAGCGAGCTAGGGTCCCGGCTATATGGAGTTCAGCCGCGAGTTGCTGGGCGACGTCCTGGCCGGAGACAGCACGCTCTCGGTCCGACTGTGGAAACGAGCACGGGTCAGGCAGGGCACCGCTACCGAGTCGGACCCGGGGAGATCAAGATCGACGCGATCGAGCTGGTGCCGTTCGCCGCGATCACACGGACAGACGTGCGGCGAGCCGGCGAGCCCGACCGCGAGACGCTCCGCCGTCGCGCCGCACACGCGGGGCCGATCGACGAAGACACGCTCGTGTATCGAATCGAGTTCCACGCGGTGGGTCTCGACGACTGAGCAAGAGATGATGTGACTAGATCCGTTCGATCTTCCCCAACCAGGCCGGCGCACCGTGCGCGTGCATTCTTGTCTCGAGTCGATCCGGACTCACGGAGGCGAGTTTCCAGCCGCCGCTAGGTTTGAACGCGGTCGTCAGCTCCTCGTGACTGATGGGATGCGGACCGGTGTCAGGTCCGACGTCACTGAAACAAAGCACGTACAGCATCCCGCCCGGACTTGTCACCGACGCCAGACTCGTGACGTAATCCGCCCGCTCATCGCTGTCGAACGAGTGGAACAGCCCGCAATCAAGCACCGTCTCGAACTCTCGGCCCAGACGGTCCAGATGCAACGCATCGGCAACCTCGAAGTCAGCGCGTATGCCGCGAGCTGCGGCCTTTTGCCGCGCGGTTAACACTGCGCTCTCAGCCACATCGACTCCCACAACGCGCTGCCCAAAGGAGGCGACGTACAGGGCGTTCTCGCCCGTCCCGCATCCCGTATCGAGCACCACGCCGGCGAATATCCGTTCGCCCGCCAGACGCACCAGCGCCGGCTGCGGACGCCCAAGGTCCCAGGGCGGCGGGCCATCGTGGTACGACGCATCCCAGGGCCGCCCCGCCAGCCGCTCGTGACTCGTCGGTGGCCGCCCGCCATACGGATCGCCGCCACGGGCTCCGGTCGGCTCGGAAATTTCGTCCCTTCCCTCCGCCTGGTTGAACCTAGCCTCATCGTCGCATGCCGAAGGCCCTCGAGCAAGATTCCAGCCCTACGCTATGTGCCTGGACCCACGGCCCCTGTCGGCGTCGACCGATGGGTCGGAGCGAGCTAAATGAACGTCCGGACGTCAACGAGCGAATGGCCGTGGCCGCGCGGGCTCGACGCGCTGGTCGCGGTGCCAGACTCGCACCGGCTGCTACTCGAGACCGATCGCGTTCGCGTGCTCGAAGTCGTGATCGAGCCCGGAGAGCTGCGAGACCCGCGTCAGAGCACGCGGTAGAGCTCGTACGCGATTGCTCCTGGGCCGGTGAGCCGGCCCCGACCGAGGAACAGGCTCTCGGCCAGCCACGCATAGCGTCCGGCGCCGACCTCGAACTGGGGCGCGATCCGCATGTACTGGCTGTCGAACTCGGTGGCCTCGCCGGAGGCGAGCGCGTCCGAGAAGCGCTCGCTCGGCCGGATCATGGCGACGTCGTACCGGAACAGGATCGGCTCGCCGTCGTCGGTCATCAGCTGAGCGCGAAGGTCGGGTCGGCGGATTCCGTCGGTCCCGAGCCGGATCCAGTCGGTTCCCGGCATCGACGAGGTGGCGGTGATGCGCGGACCGTGGAGCGTCGCGTTTGTGACCTGCCAGCAGAGCCGCTCGCCGAGAGGCGAGCCCGCCGTCGGTCCGAGCGGGCCTTCGATCGTTTCGGTGTAGGTCATCTCGTACTCGAGCGTGATCATGGTGTCAGTCTCCAGGCGTCGTCGCGTCCTCGGCGAACGCCTCGCGAATCGCGTCCCTGTCACCGGCTTGCACCGCCGCAACGTACCTGCGCGACGCAGATCTGCTGTCCGTCTGCCCGATCATCTCCGCACTCCTCGTCCGGTTATTGAACAGACCGGAGCGTGGCTCTTGGCATGCCGGATGTGAAATACCTGTCCAGCATCTCTTCAGTGCCTGCCGGCATGACCGGCCACGGGTTGTCGTGTGGCTCTGGCTAGATCCAGCCCAGGGCGTCCGCGATCCCGATCGCCGCGGCCAGCACCCGATCCGCCGCCGGTGAGCGGTTGTGGCTGCGGACGAGCAGGCTCACCTCGAAGCTCACCGGTGGCGAAAGGGCCAGCCAGCACAGCTCGTCGGGCAGGCCAATCGATACGGACGACTCTCCGATGATCGTGATCACCCCGCCTTGCAGAACCGGGGTGTAGGCCAGGTCGAAGCTCAGCGCTCGAAGCTGAACGCGTGGCTCGAGAGCGCGCTCCCGCAACAACCCGAGCACGGCATCGTAATGGCCCGGATTCCCCTCGCGGGGGTGCAAGAGGACCGTCTCGTCAGCGAGGTCGGACACCGCGAGCGTCGAGCTTGATGCGAGCCGATGGTCACGGCGCAGCAGCACGCCTTGGCGCTCCATCCGTACCGTCCGCGCGTCCAATCCAGGCACCTTCGGAGGACAGCGGACCAGACCCACGTCGACAGAGCCATTGCGTAGACCCGCGACGATTTCGTCGACCGACTTGACCGCCGCGGTCATGGTGATCTGCGGGTGGCTCTCCGCCAGTGCCTGGAGCAGGCGCGGTGCGGTCTCATAGCTGGCGCTGGCGCCGTACGCGACGACCACCTGCCCGCGCTCGCCGGTGCCGTAGGTTCGAACGCTGCGCCACAACTCGTCTGCGGTGCTCAGCAGCGTGGGTCCGCGCTCGAGCAAGAACTCGCCCGCCTCCGTGAGCTCGAACTCATGCGTAGTGCGATGCAGCAGCTCGACCCCGAGCTCCTGCTCGAGCAACCTCACCTGACGACTGAGCGCAGGCTGGGCGATGTGCAACCGCTCGGCGGCACGCGTGAAGTTACGCTCCTGCGCGACCGCGACGAAGTACTGCAACCGACGAAGATCGGTCACTGGGCACATCCTAGCCGCGCGATCGAGACCTCGTCGCGCCGTCGGTCATGCCGGGCTTTGCTGAAGAGAGCGCAAACCGGTCTTTCACATTCAGGGCACGGGTTCCTAGCGTGCGCGACACGCTCAGTTCTCTGATTGGAGCCCTCAAATGACCTCTTCCAGCTCGAACCCGAAGCGGCGGACCCGCGCCCTCGAACGCGGCGACGGCAAGCCGGCGAGTCGCCACCGGGTGGTCGTCGTAGGTGGCGGCTTCGGCGGCCTGCAAGCGGCCCTGAACCTCACCCGCCAACCGGTCGACGTCACGCTCATCGATCGGCGCAACTTCCATCTCTTTCAACCCCTGGTCTACCAGGTCGCGACCGGCGCGCTTTCGCCGGCCGAGATCTCCCACCCCCTACGCCACATCTTCCGCCATCGCCACAACGTCCGCGTCCTCCTTGCCGAGGTCACTGACATCGATCTAGACACTCAGCTGGTCAGTGTGCACCTAGGCGCCGGCGAGCGCGAAGATGACTCAGTCCCTTTCGACACGCTGATCGTCGCGGCCGGCTCTGACTACAACTACTTCCAGCACGATCACTGGCAGCAACTCGCCCCGGATCTCAAGACGCTCGAGAGCGCCTTGGAGATCCGCACCCGGATCCTTCGGGCGTTCGAGGCCGCCGAACTCGAACCGGACTGCGACCGACGCGCAGCCTGGCTCACCTTCGTCGTCGTCGGAGCCGGTCCAACTGGAGTGGAGATGGCAGGCCAGATCGCTGAGATCGCCCGCGACCTGCGCGCCGAGTTCCAGTCGTTGGATTCCAGTCAGGCCCGGATCCTGCTTGTCGAAGCCGGTGACCGGGTATTGCCTGCCTTCCCGCCCGTTCTCTCGGCGAAGGCACTGCGGTCACTTGAGCGGATTGGGGTGACCACGCTCGCGAAACGCACCGTGGTCGACCTCGACGATCGATCGGTCACGCTGAAACACCCCGATGATGCGTCTCAGGAGATCCCGACCCGGACCGTGGTCTGGGCCGCGGGCGTGATCGCATCGAGCCTCGCCGGCGTGCTCGCCGAGCACGCCGGGGTCGAAGTCGACCGTGCGGGGCGCATCGAGGTCCTCGAGGACCTCTCCCTCCCCGGCCACCCCAACGTGCTCGCGCTCGGAGACATGATTCGCATCCGCCAGTCCGACGGATCGTCGATCGCACTACCCGGGCTCGCGCCCGTCGCGATGCAGGAAGGCCGCCACGCCGCTCGCGTCGTGCGCCACCGCCTCCAGGGCCAACCGGGACCGCGCTTCCGCTACCACGACAAAGGCAACCTCGCCACGATCGGACGCGCACGCGCCGTCGCCGACGTCAAGCGCATCCGCATGAGCGGTTTCTTGGCGTGGATCACCTGGCTGACAGTCCACCTCTGGTATCTGATCGGGTTCGAGAACCGGCTCCTCGTCGTCACCCGCTGGGCCTTCGGTTTCATCGCCCACGGCCGTGGCGCTCGCCTGATCACAGACATCCCGCAGCGTCCGACCACGGGGGCGCCCGCTCCGGTAACGGTCGTGCGTACGGAGACGACCAGACGCGACGTACGACGCGAGCGGGCCGCATGAGACACAACCGTCACCCGCAGGTGACCTCGGAGGAACCCACTGGAGAAATCATGCAATCGAAACTACTTCCACTCACCCGACGAGATCGTGAGAACCGACTCGACGAAGCCCTCACCGAGCACGTCGTCTTCCACAGCCCTGTCAGGGATTACCACGGTCGTGCGGACGTGGCCCACATCCTCACAACCATCGGCGAGGTTCTGGACACGATCGAGTCCCAACGTGAGCTCGTCGCCGAGCGGCAAGTCGTCACGATCCTCATCGCCACCCGTGCCGATCACGGGATGAGCGGGGTGCTAGACGAGACTCACGACGCACTCGGACGTGTCGAGCGTGCGACCCTCTTACTCAGACCGCTGTCGACGTTGCTCGAGGCGATTACAGCGATGCGTGCTGCGCTCGACCGATCGCCACTCCCGAGCACCCTCGCGGCCGGAACCACGTGAACCACGCCCGCGCTTACCGAACCTCAGTCTGGCGTGTGGCTCGCCACGTCAACCGCAGCTTTGGTCAGCTCGGCGTAGTCGTAGGCGGCTCCGGGTTCCGCGCGGATGACGGTGTCGAGCGTCTTGGCGTCCTTTCCGACGAGGATCCGCCAGCTGCCCGATCGCACTCCGTCGAGAATGATCGCGGCGGCGTCGGCCGCCGTGACCGGCGCCTTCTCGCGAAAGTCGGTCTCGATCCGCGCCAGCAGCCGGCGCAGATCCTCGGGGGAAGCGCGCTGGGTCAGTAGGCCGGCGCGGATCAGGTCGGCCCGCGCGTCGGAGGGGATCCGCTCGGCGAGCTCCGCGTCGGTCATGTCCCCCGGCTCGGGCTGGCCATGGGCGCGGCGGGTATTGGCGATGATGTCGGTGCCGACGTGACCCGGCATCACGACGGCGACGCGCACCTGTGGCGCGTTGGTGCGCAAATCTTCAATCAACGCTTCGGTAAAGCCTCTGACGGCGAACTTGGCTGTGGCGTAGGCGTGGTTCGGCATCCCTGGGCCGAGGCTCGCCCAGAACCCGTTCACGCTGCTGGTGTTGATCAGCACGCCGTCGCCGCTGGCGATCAACAGCGGCAGAAACGTGCGTGCGCAGTAGTACACCCCCCACCAGTCGACCGCGAATGTGCGCTCCCACTCCTCGCGGCTGCTCTTGACGAAGCTGCCGCCGCCACCGATGCCGGCGTTGTTGAACACCAGGTCGATGTGGTCGGCGGCGTGCTCGCGCAGCAGCTCGTCGCGGAAGCGATGGACCTGCCCCTCGTCGGCGACGTCGCATGCGTGGTGGGTGACGAGAACACCATCCGGCGCACCGGCCTGGGCGACGGCGGCAGTATCGGCGACCGCGTCGGCGTTCCAGTCGCAGGCCGCGACGGAGCATCCGTGCGAGGCGAGCTGCCGGACAAGCTCCCGGCCCATGCCCGAGCCGCCGCCGGTCACCACCGCGAGCTTGCCGTCAAACCAATCCATACGTTTGCTCCCGTCGATCGCATCGGGACTGCTAATAGCTCGATGATATCACTTTGCTACCAGGCGCGCACCCTGGCTCGAGCTAGCGGGCGGTGGCTTCAGGTGAGCTGATCGAAGTCGCCCCGTACCCACCCGGAGTAGCGATCGGCGGACTCGCTCACGGCCGACGCCGCGTTCGCCGCGACGCCCCTGCCAAAGTTGTCATACAGCCGATCGAACGGAAGCTGCGTAACCGCTCGTGTTATGCGCTCCACGACCGCCGGCGACAGCGGGATCCGGTTCGGGTAACTGCGCAAGAACGTCACCGTCGCCCTGTCGGGATTTGCGTGGATCGTGTCCGAGACCAGCAGCACACCCTTGCCGCCGGCGCCCGCCGTCCAGTGCACGACCGAGCTCCCTGGGAAGTGGCCGCCGATCTGGTGCAACGTGAGACCCGGCGCGACCTCGTACCGCCCACTCCAGGTCTTGATCGACGGGTCGGGTCGCTGGACCCAACCGACGTCGGCCTCCGAGGCGAGCACCGGCACACCGCCCAGCGCCTTGCTCCACTCGACCTGAACGCCGAACATGTGCGGATGGCTGGCGGCGATGGCCGCCACGTCGCCCAGCTCGCGCACGCGGTTCACGGCCTCGTCGTCGAGATACCCGACCGGATCCCACAGGAGACTGCCGGCCGGCGTGCGCACGAGATGCGTCTGCTGGCCGATCCCGACCTTCGGCTCGACCGTAATCCCGAACAGGTCAGCCTCGAGCTCGGTTATCTGCACCCGGCGTCCCGCCCGGGCGAGCTCGTCCAGAGTGGCCCACTTCTGCCCGTCCGCCGGCACCCACTGGCGCTCGTCGGAGCAGATCGCGCAAACTCCGACTGCCTCCGCGTGCTCCACGCCGCACGTCTCGCAGACCCACACGGCTCAGTCCGGCCGTCGGTCTCGCGAGAGCATCCTCACCGTTCGTAGTCAAGCAGGTCCTCGCGGCCAGGCTTGTTCGGGACTACGGAATACATGCGAGCTCATGTATATGCTATAGTTGAGCGCACAACGAAAGGTGATCTCGATGCAGTTTGGAATCTTCTCGGTGAGCGATGTGACACGTAATCCGGTGACCGGCCATACGCCGAGCGAAGCGGAGCGGATCAAGGCGATAGTGAAGATCGCGCAACGCGCCGACGAGGTCGGACTCGACGTTTTCGCGATCGGAGAGCATCACAACCCGCCGTTCTTCTCGTCTTCGCCGACGACCCTGTTGGCGCACATCGCCGCGTTGACGAACAGGATCGTCTTGAGCACCGCGGTGACGCTGGTGACGACCAACGATCCGGTCAAGATCGCCGAGGACTACGCGATGCTGCAGCACCTCGCGGGCGGACGGGTGGACCTGATGCTCGGCCGCGGAAACACGGTTCCGGTGTATCCGTGGTTCGGCAAGGACATCCGCAAGGGGCTCGAGCTGGCGCTCGAGAACTACAACCTGCTGCACCGGCTGTGGCGCGAGGACGTGGTCGACTGGGAGGGCACATCTCGGACGCCGCTGCAGGGCTTCACCGCGATTCCTCGCCCGCTGGACGACGTGCCGCCGTTCGTCTGGCACGGCGCGATCCGCACGCCGGAGATCGCCGAGCAGGCCGCCTATTACGGCAACGGCTACTTCGCCAACAACATCCTGGCGCCGAACTTTCACTTCCGGCCCCTCGTGAACCTGTACCGGGAGCGGTTTGCCCACTACGGGCACGGTACCCCCGAGCAGGCGATCGTCGGCCTCGGCGGCCATGCGTTCATCGCTGCGCGCTCGCAGGACGCGGTGCGCGAGTTTCGCCCCTATTTTGAGGGCTCACCGATCTACGGTAAGAGTTACCGGCTGGAGGACTTCATGCACGGCACGCCGATGAGCGTCGGCAGCCCGCAGGAGGTGATTGAGAAGACCCTGACCTTCCAGGAGGGGTTCGGCGACTACCAGCGCCAACTGTGGAACGTCGACTCGATGGGGCTACCACTCGAGGAGGCGCTGGAGCAAGTAGAACTGCTCGGCACCGAGGTGGTGCCGGTACTGCGTCGCGAGATGGAGACCCGCCGGGCACCCGGAGTGCCCGACGCACCGACTCACGAGAGCCTGGTGAAAGCCAAGTACGCTGACGGCGCGCCGCGTCAGCCTCGCCCGAACGCCAACCGAGGCGACAACCTCACCGGTACCTCGCCATACCAGGACATCAATCCGGATCTCGCCGCCGAGTATCCGGTTGCGGCGTGACGGCCATGCGTAGCAACGCGAGGATCGCCAACGACGCGTGGGAGGCGTTGTTCCGAGCGCAGGCGACGATCGCCGGCGAGCTCACCACCGGCACCGACTGGCGCGATCTGCTGCCGCGCGAGTACGGGGTGCTGTACGCGCTGTCGGCGGCGCCGAACGGCCTGCGAATCACCGAGCTCGGCGAGGACGTCCTGCTTACCCAACCGGGCATGTCGCGGCTGGTCGCCCGGCTCGAGGCTCGCGGCCTCGTACGACGCGATGATGATCCCGACGACGCTCGCGCCTGCCGAGTGCGACTGACGAAGGCGGGCTCCGAACTTCAGCGGACGGTCGGGCTGAGCCACGGACGGCTTGTGGCGCAGGCGATGACACGCCGTTTGAACCGCAACGAGCTTCTGCAGTTGGCCGAACTCTGCCGCCAGCTGGCCGCTCTCTTTGAGCAGGCCGATCCGGGCGGCGGGAGCCGCCAGGGCTCGGCGCTCGAGGCGTTGCAATGACCGTGCTCGCCGAACACCGTGACGGCACCGCGGGCGAGACGGCGTCACGACGCCTGATCGTCATCAGCGCCGGCGTCAGCGAGCCGTCGGCGACTCGCCTAGTGGCCGACCGCCTCGCGCAAAGGACCCTGGAGATGCTCCGCGAAACGGGGACCGAGGTCTCCGTCGGAGTCATCGAGCTCGCCCCGCTCGCGGTCGACATCGCCAATGCCACGGTGGCGGGCTTCCCATCCGAGCAGTTGCAGGCGGTCGTCGAACAGATCGCCAGCGCCGACGCGATCATCGCTGCCACTCCCGTCTACAAGGCGGGTATCAGCGGCTTGTTCAAGTCCTTCATCGATGTGCTCGACGACGACCTGCTGATCGCCAAACCGGTGCTGCTCGCAGCCACGGCGGGAAGCAGCCGGCACGCGCTCGTGATCGATGAGCAGATGCGCCCGCTGTTCGCCTACATGCGCGCGCTCATCCTTCCGACCTCCGTGTTCGCCGGCCCCGACGACTGGGGTGCCACAGCGCTGGGCGATCGAATCGGGCGCTCGGCGACCGAGCTCGCCGTCCTCATCGGCGCGCAGATCGAGCGGCAGATCACCGATCGTCAGTGGTCCGGCTACCAGCACCAGTTCGCCGGTAACGCAACCCGCGCCGAGCAGAACAGTGCGGACATCGATTTCGACTCACCGCTGATGCGGCTTGCGGCCGGGGGACGAACCTAAGCGGACGCCTCCCGGCGCCTAGAGTCTGCGGGCATGATGGAGCTTCGGCGATTCGGACGATCAGGGTGGAACGTTCCCGTCATCGGCCTCGGAACATGGCAGACGTTCGATGTGGGCCCGGGCGAGGAGCGCGAAGCTCGTGAGGTGGTCGACGCGGTGTGGGAGAGCGGGACCCGCTTTTTCGACTCCTCTCCGATGTACGGGCGAGCCGAAGCGGTTCTGGGGCGAGCCCTCGTCGAGCGACGGAAAGAGGCGCTGATCGCCACCAAGATCTGGACCGCTTCGATACCGGAGGGGCGCCGGCAGTTCGACAATCAGCTCCGCTTCTTCGGCGGCCGCGTTGACCTGGAACAGGTGCACAACCTCGTCGGCTGGGGCGCGCACCTCGACTGGCTCGAGGGCGAGCGGGACGCCGGGAGAATCGGCTTGATCGGCGCGACTCATTACTCACCCGGCGCGTTCGACGAGCTCGAGACGGTGATGCGAACGGGGCGCATCGACGCGATCCAGGTGCCGTACAACCCACTCGAGCGCGATGCCGAGCGACGGATTCTGCCGCTCGCAGCGGAGTTGGACCTGGGCGTGATTGCGATGCGACCGTTGGGTGGCGGGTCGCTGGTGAGACGGTTCGACCCGAGCGAACTGTTGAAGTGGACGCTGTCGGACGAACGGGTTCACGTCGCCATTCCTGCGACGTCGAGCGTCGTCCACGCGCGGGCCAACACCGCCGCCGGGTTCGGCGGCTGGCTGTCGCCGGAGGAACGGCAGGCGCTGGCCGGTTCTGCGGGAAGGCGTCGATCGAGATGAGCGCGATCCGTTCTGCCCTCCGCGAGCGGCGGACGCTCATTCGGCGCAACCTCATCGCTGTGCGAAGCTTGAGCTGATGGCAGTCATCGCGATAGCCGAGATGTTCGGGATAAGCGGGCGCCGGGATGAGCTCGCCGCGGTGCTCGAGCGATTCGGGCGGTGGGCCGCGGGTGAGCGCGGCTGCCGGCGCTACGTGGTCGCCGCGACGCTGGCCGATCCGAGTCGGTTCGTGCTCGTGAGCGAATGGGAGAGCCGCGAGTCGCTCGACGAGCACTACCAGTCGGAGGCGTTCGCCAGCTTCCAGTTCGATCTGGACGGGCTCCTCGCCCGTCCGAGTCAACTCACGATGTACTCCGCGGAGGAGGCGGTGCGACCCTTGAGCAGTCGTCCCATGGACCCGCGCGACGCGGACTGATCGGCTGCGATCAGCGTCGCCAGCGGTACGGCGTGGTCGTCGATACCCGGACCATGCCCGAGCGTTCGAGGATGGGCCGCGAGTGCTCGGTCGAGTCGCTGTGGACGAGCGTCTTGCCGGCCCGCAGCGCCGACTTTGCCCGCGCTGCGGTCAGCGCCCGGTAGACACCTCGGCCGCGCCACTCGGGCCTGGTCGCACCACCCCAGATCCCGGCGAACCGGCTCCCACGTACCGGTTCGAGTCGTCCCGCGCCGATCATCCGTCCCTGACTCTCCGCAACCCAGAGCTCCATGGCGTCGCCGGAACTCAGACGGCGAATCAGAGCGTCGGCCACTTCATCCGAGTGCGGGTCGTCGAACACCGCCCCCACCATCGCGCACATCGCCCGCACGTCGGCTTGAAGGGTGACCCGTCGCAATTCGACGCCGGCGGGCACGGGAACGTCGACGGCGAGCGTGCGCGCGTCGCCGATCATGATCGACTCCGGTTCGTCCGGGGTGAACCCGTTGTCGAGCAGCGCATCGTGCAGACCCGGTGCGTGGTCGTGGCCACGGGTCTTCCACTCGACCCGACCGATGCTCGGGTCCCGCCGGTAGTGGGCGACAGCCTCCCTGACCCAGCGCTCGATCGTCTCGGCGTCTGCTCCGGCGAGATCCCTGTAAGTCACGAAGCCGCGTCCACCAGCGAACGTCACCAGCCGCAGCGGGCCGAGGCGGGCAACCGCCACCGCGCTCGGTGTCTCGGTATCCGTTCGCAGTTCCTCGTCGTACGCAGCCAGGAGGCTGGCGATTCGGCGCACGTCCGACACGGTAACCGCTCGAAACCGCGGCCGCCGCGCGTCCACTCGCGCTAGCGAGCCGCGTCGAGCCGGGCGCGCTGGTCGGCGGTGAGCTCGAGGTCAACCGCGTCCAGGCTCTCCTGGAGCTGGTCGACGGAGGAGGCGCCGACGAGCGGAATTGTCGGCAGCGAGTCGCCGATCAGCCAAGCGAGTACGACCTGATTGCGAGTGGCGCCCGTCTCCCGCGCCACCGCCGCGAGCGTCTGGAGCCGGGCGGCGTTACCCGCTGCGGCGTACTCCTCGCCGGGCGTCTTGTCAGGACGCGTGTAGCCGCCGGCGAGCAGGGGCGAATAGGCGACGTCGACCAAGCCGGGCTCGGCGCTGACGTAATCGAGGACGTCTGCGGTCATGAGCCCCGGGTCGCCGAACGCCGACCGCGGGCTGGGCAGATCGGTGCGGTGCTGAAGGTAGCTGCGGTGGTATTGGACAACCTCGTAGCCGGCGACGCCCGTGGCCCGGGCGATCTCCCTGGCGCGCTCGACCCGCCAGGCGCGGTGGTTGGAGACGCCGAGCAGCGCGACCTCCCCCGCGGAAGCGAGTGCGCCGAAGGCGGCGACCGTGGCGGCGATCGGCACCCGCGGGTCTTCTACGTGGGCGTACAGCAGGTCGATCCGCTCAACGCCGAGGCGCTCGCGGCTCTCGCGCGCAGCTGCGGCGATAGCCGTCGGCGATAGGCCTTCGTCGGCGGCCGCGCGGTCGGCGAAGTTGACGCCGGCACGGGTCGGGCGCGCGCCGACCTTGGTGGCGATTACCACCTCTTCGGTGAGGCCGCGACTGGCCCGCCAGCGGCCGAGCAACGACTCGCTCTGGCCACCGCGGCCGCCGTCGTGCCACCACGCATAGTTGTTGGCGGTGTCGACGAGGTTCCCACCGGCGGCGAGGAATCGGTCGAGAATCGCGAAGGCTGTCGACTCCTCGGTCGCGGAGCCGAAGCGCATCGCACCGAGCGCGAGTGCGCTAACGCGGCGGGGCGAGGGAGTCGCCCCACCGATCATCAGATAGCGCATCAGCGGCCGATCCTTGAGAGGAACCGATGGTGTCGGGGCGGGTGGATGCGCTGCCGCGACGCCTCGCGCGCAAGTTCGTGCGCGCGGATCTTGGCCAGCTGGACGAAGAGAGCCGGGTGCATGAAATGCCTCCTTTACTGTGCATACAGCTACTGTAGCAAAAGCTTTATTTGAAGCTATTCGATGCACAGCTAAACTCGTTGCCGATGGTCAGAGCCAAGAAAGACGGGCTAACCGACCGCGGGCTCACGCCCGAGGAGCAGGCACAGCTGGATCCGCACGTCCGGCTCGCGCTCGCGACGTGGCCGCAGATCGATCCGGCGGTGGAAGGGATCGTCACCCGGATCGCCAAGGCCAGCCGACAGCTCGACGCCGAGATGCGCGCCAGCCTCGCTCACGTTGGGCTGACCAAGGAGGAGTTCAAGGTCCTCATCGAGCTTCACGCCGGCCCCCAGACACATGGCGCGCTATGCCGCCACCTCGAGGTCTCCACCGGCGCCATGACCAACCGTCTCGACAAGCTGGAACGAGAGAGGCTGGTCAGCCGCTCCCAGGACCCCAACGACCGCCGCGGCGTCCTGCTCACCCTCACCCAGGCCGGCGCCGACCGCCTCGACGCCTACATCGACCGAGGCGCCCATCGCGAACGCCAGCTGCTCGAAGGGCTGAGCGCCGGCGACAAACGGCGGCTCAACGAGCTGCTCACCAAGCTCGTCGACTCACTCGAGTACGAGCTTGATCGCTGAGCACCGAGCGCCGCTTCACACTCATCGTTCGTCTGCCTCCCGGGCAGGCTCGTACACGACGATGACAACCCCCGTGCGGGTCGTGACGCTCTCGACCGGCCGCAGCGATGCTCGCGTGCCGCCGGCGAACAGCCGCCGTCCTGTGCCCAGCACCAGAGGAGCGATCATCAGCAAGTACTCGTCGATCACGTCCGCGGCCATCAGCGAGCCAAGCAGCACGCCGCTACCCATGATCACGAGGTTCGTGCTCGAACTCTCCTTTAGCTCCGCCACGGCTGCCGGCACATCGCCGCTCAGCAACGTCGAGTTCGGCCACTCGAGCCTCGTCGCCGGGTTGCTCGAGGCGACGAACTTACGAGCGTTGTTCAGCGCATCCTTGAACGGGCCACCCCGGGCGTTCCACGACGCCAGCAGTTGCTCGTAGGTGCGCCGCCCGAACAGAAACGCGCTATCGGCGCCCATCCGCTCGCCCATCTTGGCGACCGCAGCCTCGTCGCCGTAAGCGACCCCCCAGCCTCCGTGCTCGAACCCGTCCCGGGTGTCCTCATCGGGGCGCCCCGGCGACTGCATCACACCGTCGAGCGTCACCCAGTTCATCACGATCACGTTTCCCATCTGCCGTCCTTTCCGTCTCGACTCCGGCGTCGCGGTCGGATCACCGAACGCATAGGCTGTCGCCGTGCCGATATCTTCCCCAGTCGACGGCTTCGAAGTCGCCTATGACCGCGCGGGTACGGGCGACGGCGTGGTCCTGCTCCACGGTTGGCCAGGCGATCGCAAGGACTACCGCGACGTCACTCCGCTGCTGACGGGCTACACCGTCGTCGCTCCGGATCTCCGCGGGTTCGGTGAGTCGGACAAGCATCCGGCGACGCCGCCGGAGGCCTACTCCGCCGACGCGCAGGCTCGGAGCGTCATCGGGATCATGGACGAGCTTGGGCTGCGATCCGCGGTGCTGGCCGGCTACGACGTCGGGAGCCGGGTCGCTCAAACCGTCGCCCGGTTGTTTCCAGACAGGGTGCGTGCGCTCGTGGTCTCGCCGCCGTTGCCTGGCGCCGGCAAGCGCGTACTGGAGCCTTCGGCGGAGCGGGAGTTCTGGTACCAGGCCTTTCACCAGTTGAGCCTGGTCGAGGAGATCATCGACGGGCGCCCGGACGCAGTCCGCGCGTACCTGCGGCACTTCTGGTCGCACTGGTCGGGGCCGTCGTTCGCCCCGGCAGACGCCGAGCTGGATCGTCTCGCTGACCTCTACGGCGGGCCGGGCGCGTTCACGGCGTCGATCGCGTGGTATCGCGCGGGGTCCGGCACGGTGGCAAGGAGCCTCGCGGAAGCGTCCCCCGCGCCCGAGGACCGAATCGCGGTCCCGACCACGGCGCTCTGGCCCGAATTCGATCCGCTGTTTCCACCGGCTTGGGGCGACCGGCTCGACGAGTTCTTCGCCGACGCGACACTGACGCCGCTCCCAGGCGTCGGCCACTTCGTTCCGCTCGAAGCGGCCGCCGAGTTCGCGGCAGCGATTCGCGCCGCCGTCGCCGCTCCGCACGAGCCGGGATAGATAGCTGCCGCGGAGGCGACAATGCGCAAGTGCCGAGCTTTCCGTCATTCGCTGATCTAGCGGTCGCGCAGGATCCTCCGTTGGATCTTCTTGCGTTGGCGATCGCGCGGGAATTCCGCGACGTCGACACAGACCGCGCCATCGGCTTGCTCGACTCGTTGGGTGCGGAGTTGGCGCAGACGGTGGGCGAGACGACCGGCGCTCCCGAGACGGTCGCGCGTGCGTGCAGCCATCTGCTTGGAGAGCAGCACGGATTCCGAGGCGATCGCGAGAACTACGACGATCCCGACAACTCGATGCTCGACTTGGTCCTCGCCAAGCGCACCGGTCTCCCGATCTTGCTGTCCGTCGTCTACATCGAGGTCGCCCGCCGGGCGGAGATTCCGATCGGCGGTGTGGGCTTGCCCGGCCACTTCGTCGTCGCTCATTTCGGCGCTCATCCTCCGCTGCTGCTGGACCCATTCGAGCGAGGGGCCGTCATGGACGCCCCGGTCGGGCATGAGGTCCTGCGCCCTTGGCGTCCCCACGAGATCGCGATGCGGATGCTGAACAACCTGGTCGGCAGCTATGAACGCCGCGCCGACCTCAGCGCCGCGATCAACGCGGCGACGGTGCGACTCGCGCTCCCGGCCGATCCGTCGCTCGCGCCGACCCTGAGAGCTGAACTGCGGGCGCTTCAGGCCCGTCTCAACTGACGGGCAGTGCCACCAGGCCGTCGCCGGTCAGCATGTAGGCGGCCCCGGCGTCGGGCTCGCCGCCGACCAGCTCGAGGAACGCCCGGCCGGCGCCCGCGGGGGTCACCGGCGCTCCGAGCGCTGAGAGATACTGCTCCTCGCTCACACCCTGTCGCGCGGCGTACATACGGACAGCGGGGAGCCCAAGCGCAGTCGCCGGCGTGAGGCGCGGCAGAACGGACAGCACGCGAATCCCGAGTCCGAGGCGCCGGGCCTCGTCGTCGGCGTACGCGGCCATAAACCGGATCGTCGCCTTCGCTCCCGCATAGCCGCCGCTCATCGGAGAGCCACGGAGCGCGGCTCCGCTGCTCATCAGCAGCACCCTGCTGCCGGGCCGCAACGGCTTCAGCATCGCCTCGCGAAGCCAGTTGAACGCCACCCGAACGTCGACCTGCCAGTTCAACGAAAACGTCTCCCAGGTGTGGTGGTGGATCGGATGCAGGAGCGGGCTCGCACCGGCTATCACCGCGACGATGTTCGGATCGTGCGAGTCGATGACCGTGCCCGCAACCACCGGGTCGGTCGCATCGGAGATCACCGCCTCGATCGAACGATCAGCGCGCGTAAGGTCCTCGAGCTCAGCGCGGTCGCGCGCGATCGCCACTACCGACGCGCCGGCCGCGCTCATCGCTTCCGCGACACCGCGCCCGAGGCCCCGGCTGGCGCCGACGACGATCGCCTTCTTGCCGGCGACGTCGGGCACGCTGCTGTCTTCGGGTCTCGCTTCTAGGTTCATGTGAGTGTTCTCCTCGTGTGGACTGGATGTGTCACGCCCGCGCGGGTAACCCGAACCGCTCGAGCAGTGAGGCGTCGTGGAACGCCTGCAGTTGGTCGATCCTGTCGCCGCGGAGCGTCAGTACCGCAACGTGGTTGGGCACGTATACGCCTGAGCGGTCGAGCTTGTACGCGCCCATGGCGAGCTGGCCGTTGGCGGAGGTCGGCTGCAGTCGCCACTGGTTCACCCCGTCGAGCGCTCCGGCGCGCAGGCCGATGACGAACGCCTCGCGGCCGTCGAACCAGTTCGGGAACGGCGGCATCGCGGCGGTCGCGCTCTCGGTCAGCATCTCGACGATCGCGTCGACATCGGTCCTGGCCCAGGCCTCGACGTAGCGGTCGACGATCGCGCTCAGCCGGTCGTCGCCGAGCGAGCGAAGCGTCTGCTGCTGGCTTCGCTCGGGTAGGCGGTCGTCCACGCTCGCGTGCGCGCGCTGGAGCAGGCTGTAGACCGACGTCGGCGTGGTGTCCAGCGCACCCGCGACCTCCTCCCCCGAGAAGCCGAGCACATCGCGGAGGATGAGGACGGCCCGCTGGCGTGCCGGGAGGTGCTGCAGCGCCGCGATGAAGGCAAGCTCGACGGCCTCCCGCTGCTCGTACCGCGCGTCCGGTCCGGCGAGCCCCTCATCGAGCCCGAGCTGACGGTCGGGATAAGGGTCGATCCAGACCGATTCGGCCAGGGGGGCGCCGAGCGGCAGATGCGGGTCAGCCGGCGGGCCGTAGTCGATCGGGAGCACGCGGCTCGGCCGCCGCTCGATCATACGCAGGCACACGTTCGTCGCGATCGTGTACAGCCAGGAGCGAAGCGAGCTGCGGCCCTCGAACCGGTCGAGCCCGCGCCACGCTTTCAACAGCGTTTCCTGCACGGCGTCTTCGGCATCCTGGACCGAGCCGAGCATGCGGTAGCAGTGGGCATGCAGCGCGCGGCGGTGTGGCTCGAGCTGCTCGCCGTAATTCCGCTCCTCCGGGCTCATCGCTTCTGCTCCCACAATGCGATCTCGCCGGCGCTGGGCGCCCATACGACCGACCTCCAGCCCGCGGGTCCTTCGCGCGGACCCAGCAGCACGGCGGCGCCGAGATCGCGGGCGCGCTCGGTCACCGTCTTGATTCCGTCCACCTGGACGTAGGGCAACCAACCCGCCTGGCACGTCCCGCACTCGACGATGCCGCCGTCGAGCCCGTCCCCGACCGCGAGCGCATGGTAGGTACCCCATCGGCTCTCGATCCGTTCGGTCGGCCACTGCAGCAACTCCCGGTAGAACGCACTCGCTCCCTCGCGGTCGTGAGTGTGGAGCTCCAGGTGTACGACCCGAGACACGCGATCAGTGCTCGTACTCGTCGTGGCGAGTGACCCATGACTGAAAGGTCGGCTCGCGCTCGTTTCGCCCCAGCGGGGTCCGGTCGAGAATTTCGTAGTACGTCATCACGATCTCGAGACCCCTCGCGGTGGTCGCGTAGGTCATGTAGACGTCGTCGCCCGAGCGGGCGAACACGGTCAGACCGGGCCCCTCCGAGAAGTAGCCGACCCGGTCGGTCCCGCAGGCGGACGCGAATCGCTCTACGAACGGCGGCGCCTGGTCAGCCCAGGCGCTGACCTCCTCCCGCGTTTGCGAGTGCTCGAAGTCCCAGTTGAACTCGGACTCGTAGCTCGAGGCCCAGTCGAAGCTCCAGCCCATGCGCTCGCGGTAGGCGAGCAGCTTCTCGATCGGCGCTCGTGAGATGCCGATCATCGTCACGTCGCGGGCCGCGAGGTGCGAGACGACGCCGTCGAAGCTGTCGGCGATTGAGGAGCAGACCGGGCACCCGGCGTCCCAGTCCGGACCGAACATGAAGTGGTAGACCACGAGCTGCGACCGGCCGTCGAACAGCTCGGCGAGGGTCTTGGGGCCATCGGCGGTCTGGAACGTGTACTCCTTCGCCACCGGGACCCACGGAAGCTCCCGCCGCAGCCGCGCGAGCTCGTCGCCCATCCGGGTTACTTCCTTCTCGCGGCTAAGAAGCTCCTCGCGCGCCGCGAGCCACTCCTCACGCGTTCCGATCTTGTGCTCGGTCATGTTTCGCTTCCTCTCTCTTCACATCGTTGGCATGAGTCCTGGCACCGCGCTGGTCATGACCCCACGAGTACCGCGTTCTGCCGCTCGAGCGCCTTGGCCGCGCCCGAGCGCCAGTCCTCGGCGATGGTCTGGGACATCGGGTCCGGGAAGATGTCCTCTTCGCCACGCTCCACCCCGTCGAAGATCGCGCGCGCGACCGCCTCAGGGGAGGCCTTCGGGACGTCGAGGTCCCGGGACATGTCGGTGTCCGTGGGTCCGGTCAGGACCGCGTGGACGCTGACGCCGTTCCCGGCCAGCAACGCGCGCAACGACTGTGACAGCGAAAGCGCGGCCGCCTTCGAGATCGAGTAGGACGGAATGACCGGCAGCGCCGCGAACGATGCCACCGATAGCACGTTGACGACGGCTCCGCGGCTGCTGGTAAGCAACGGCAGGAACGCCCGGGTCACGCCCCAGGTGCCAAATAGATTGACGGCGAGATGCTGTTCGAGCACGGCTCGATCGCTGAGGTCATCGTAAAGCGCGAGACCGGCGTTGTTGATGAGGATGTCGAGGTACTCGACGCTCTCGACGGCGTGGCGGATGTGCTCGGGGTCGGTGACGTCGAGGGCCAAAGCTCTCACGCGCTCGTCCGTGTAGGCCAACGGCTGTCGCGTTCCCGCATACACGCGGCTCGCGCCTCTGCGGAGCGCCTCGTCGACCAGGGCCCGTCCGATGCCACGGTTGGCGCCGGTCACCAGCACTGATCGGTTGGCGATCGTCTTTATGTTGCTCATCGAAGCCTCCTTCGGGGTGTGTCGTGTCGTCGGTATAGATCCGGGGAGGCCGCCGGATCCATCGGTCCACGACCCGGGGGGCAACTCGGAAGGGCGCGTGGCTAGCCGTCGATCAGGTCGGCGAGCGTCAAGCCGCTCTGGACTGATTCGGGGCGCTCGGCGACGATGTCCGATCCCCGGGCGGCGTATTCGTCCTTGCGCTTGATCAGGAGCCACTGAGGCTTCTCGCCGTCGCTGGTCCGCTGCAGCGCGAAGCCGCCGTGGAGCTTCTCGCCATGGAGCACGAACACGGCGTGGCCGCGCTCGAGCGCCTCGGGCCAGGCCACGCGGCCACCCTGCTCGTACTGACCGCGATCCCAGACGATCACCCCGCCGTTGCCCGTCCGCCCTTCGAACTCGTTGTGCGCCAGGCTGTGGTCCTCGACCTGCACCGCGAACCGTTTGACGATTGGGTCCATCGACGGGCCCTTGGGCACCGCCCAGGACCGCATCACACCGTCGACCTCGAGGCGGACGTCGAAGTGGTGCGCGGTCGCCTGATGCTCCTGGACGACGAACACACCCGCCGGAATGCCGCGGATCGCGAACTGTTCGTGCCCCTCGGTCCGGACGTGTCGATCCGAGACCGCGTCAATGCCCGGGATCGAGCGCAGCTCGGCTTCCAGCTCCGCGATCGCGGCGGGCTCCCCCTCCGCATGCACGCAGAGCTCGCCTCCATCCTCCAGTCGGACCCATCCGAGCAAGCCGAGCCGTGCCGCGCGGGCCCGGACGTCCTCGCGCACCGACAGGTCGGGCACCTCACCGGTCACGGAGATCCGGCTGGCAGCGTGGTCGCTCACACGTCAATTCTGGCGCGGTCAGGGCACCAGCGACCAGTACGCCCAAAGCCCGCTGAATACCGCGAGGAGCACGGCGGAGGCCACGAGGGTGATCCGGGCCGCCGTGCGACGTTCCGCCAGGTACGCGCCGGCGCCCATGAAGAGCGCGAACATCGGCAGCAGATAGCGGGCGAGCCCGATCATCGGCTCCGTGCCCGTCGGGAAGCTCGTGACTTCGGCGAGCTGCACGATCGCGAAGATCACGTAGACGCGCGGGACCCGGGTCCATCCGACGACGAGCGCGGCGACCGCGAGCCCGAGGAACGCGACGTCGATCAGGTTGCGCGACTGCCAGCTGATCGGGTCACCCGGTCCGATCGGCGTGGTGGTTCGGTCGAGCACGGCCCGCAGATCGACCGGCACCCTGCCGATCGCCTTGACGATCGAGGCCAGCGGCGGACCGAAGCTGTGGCCCCAGTCCTGGTTGGCGGCGCGGAACGGCACGAGCGGATCGCCGTGCGCTAGCAACAGATAGCCGAGATACGCGGCCAGCCCGGCCGGTACGAGCGCCAGCCACGCGATCTCGCGTCCGATCGGGAAGCGTGGGCGCCACCACGTGCAGGCTCGGTCCCGCAGCGGCGCGCGGCCCCGCGGTCCGTACAGGTACATGAGCCCCAGCACCACGATCAGCAGGATCCCGTCGGAGCTCGTCGCAGCCGCGAGACCGCCGCACAGCCCAGCCAGCGGCCATCGTTCGCGTCGCGCGGCATAGACGGCGGCGATCGTGAGCAGCAGGAAGAGCGAGGTCGGGTACACCGCGGACAGGAACAGCGACGCCGGGAAGACCGCGACGAGCAGCACAGTCATCCGTGCGGCTGGCCGGTCGAGGTCCAAGCGCGCCAACCGGTGCAGCAGCGTCAGCGCCGCGATGGTCGCGCCGATCGAGATCGCGCTACCGGCGATGATCGCGTTGTCGGACAGGCGGGCACCGAGACCGACGAGCAGCGGGTACAGCGGATAGAAGTTCGTCGAGGCGGGGCTGAAGTACCCGTGGGCGGCGATCTGGAGATACCAGACACTGTCCCACCGCGCGGCCGGTGAGAGGAGCATGTTCAGCACCCCGGAATGGATCGCCGGCGTGACTCCGGACGGATCGAGCACGTGGCGCGCGACGGCGTTCTCGCCGAAGATCGCGATCGTCGCAATCGCCGCCGCCCAGACGATCAGTCGCGTGCCGAGTGTGGCGCCAACGGCAAAGCCAAGGCCGTCGATCTTGCCGACCGTAATGCGTACCGCCGCTGGCAGCGCCGGAGCAGGTTGAGTGCCGACCTGGTCCAGGGGGAGGGCCTCGGCGGGCTCCATCATGTCCGCGCCATCGGCGCGGCCGACCCATAGCTCAAGGACGCTTGCGTTAAGAAACGTCTGGCCGGCTGATGCGGTTATGCCATCAGTCTGCTTACGCCGCCGCAGTCAGCGCCGCCACCAGCGCCCTGATCTCTTCGCCGACCCGCTCGACAGCCTCGTTCCCCGCATCGATCAGGTTCACGAACGAAAAGAAGTCGTGGAACATGTCCTCGTGATGGCGGTGCGTTACCTGCACCCCCGCCGCCTCGAGGCGCTCCGCGTACGCGATCCCCTCGTCCCGGAGCGGGTCATATTCGGCGGTGATCACGATCGCCGGCGGCAGGCTCGATAGGTCCTCGGCGCGGAGCGGCGATGCGTCGGGCACCGACCGCGCCGCCGGGTCGGGGATGTAGTAGTTCCAGAACCACTCCATGTCCTTGGCGGTGATGAACAGATCCGGACCGCTCCCCCGCTCCCGGTAGGACGTGGTCGTCATGTCGTGGTCGGCGACCGGACAGACCAGCACCTGAAGCGCTAACTCCGGACCGCCGTGGTCACGGGCCCGGACCGCGCAAGCCGCGGACATGTTCCCGCCGGCGCTGTCGCCGGCGATGATCAACGGCGCGCTGCCGGTTTCGGCTGCCACAGTCTGGAGCGCGTCCCAGCAGTCTTCGAGCGGCGCCGGGAACGGATGCTCCGGGGCCCGCCGGTAATCGACCGCGACCACACGACAGCCCGAGCTAGAGGCCAGCAGCCGGCAGACGGCATCGTGCGTGTCCAGGTCGCAGATCACCCACCCGCCGCCGTGGATCCAGAAGATCGTCGCCGGGGCATCGTTGGGCACGTAGCGCCGGGCGACGACGCCACCGGCCGTCGTGGGGATCGTGAAGTCCTCGACGGTCGCCACGTGCCGGCCCGCGCCGATGAGTTCGGTGATCATCGCGGTCGCGCCCCGAGCCTCCTCGGGCGTCAGCTCGTACAGCGGCGGTGCGCCGGATTCCTCGATGCCGGTCAGGAACGCCTTCGCCTGTGGATGAAGGGCCATCACTCTCTCCTGTCGGGTACGCGAACGCGCGCATCCTCGCACGCCGATCCTGCCCACGCCACGCCCTGCGATGATCCGCGCGCCTTGCGCATCCTGGCCGCCGCAACTCTTGTCGTTCTCTTGTGCGCCGGGTGTGGCGGGACAAAGCGTGCCGGTGCCCGGACCGCGTTGTCGTGTAACGGATCGCCCGCGCTCTGCTCGCGACGGCTCGACGAGGTGGTCTTTCCCGGTACGCACAACTCGTTCGCCGCATCCGACGAGCCCGGTTGGTATTTCGCCAATCAGACTTACCCGATCGCTCGTCAGCTCACGGACGGCATCCGGGCTTTTCTGATCGATATTCACTACGGCGTGTACGACCCCGCTACGGGACGGGTTCGGACGGACCTCACCGCCGAGGGGTCAGATCGCAACAAGGTGGCCCAGCAACTACCGCCAAGCGCCCTGCAGGTCGCCGACCGAGTCGCGGGCGGCATCGGGCTCGGCACACTCAAAGGCAAGCCGGAGCCGTATCTCTGTCATACCCTTTGCGAGCTTGGCGCAGAACCGCTCGATCGTGAGCTTGCCGGGATCGCGACCTTCCTCCGAGAGCATCCCGACCAGGTGCTGGTCCTGATCGTCGAAGACTATGTCCCGCCTTCGACCATCGAGCAGGCATTCACCGCGGCACAGCTGACTGGCTACGTCGCCACGCTTAAGCAGGACGCGCCACTGCCGACCCTCGGCGAGCTGATCACCGACGGCCAGCGGCTCGTCGTGCTCGCCGAGGTGAAGGGCGGCTCGCCGGCGTGGTACATGCCGGCGTTCTCGTTCGTCCAGGACACGCCGCTCGGGGCGGTCCATCCGGGTCAGCTCAGCTGCGCTCGCTATCGGGGCAAGGAAAACAGTCCGATACTCCTGATCAACCACTGGATTCCCCCGTTCCCGCCAAGCCCCACGATCAACGCGCAGATTGGTCGAGCCGCCTTTCTCCGCGCGCGGATCCGGCGCTGCACCGCCGACCGTCACACCTCAGGCGCAATCGTGGCCGTCGATTTCTACCAGCGGACCGCGATCGTCAAAGTCGCACAGGAGCTCAACTCCCGGCGCTAACCAGCGCGCTTGATCGCCTGGAGCGTGTAACTGTGAGGCAGTCGCCATGGGCGGTCGGTGAGCCGCCACTCACCGAGCGCGGTCTTGGTCATCTTGCCGGGCAGCGCCTCCCAAGGGACGCTGTCGTGCTCGACGAGCATCGTGATGTCCATCCCCGCGTCCATGAGCGCCGTGAAGATCTCGCCGAGCCCGTGATTCCACTCATGGGTGACGTTGTGGGTGAACGTCGCGGACGTCTCGACATACGTACCCGCATAATCGTTGACGATAGCCTCTTCGCGCTCGAAGTATGGATAGTCGACCGTGAGCTCACCATCCACACGCTCCTCGTCGAGCGTCCACAGCATCGGGTGTCCCTCGCGCAGGAACAGCCGTCCGCCCGGCCCGAGCAGGTCCGACACCACGTTCGCCCATCTCACGATCGACGGCAACCAGCAGAGCGCGCCGATGCCCGTGAACACAAGGTCGAACGTCCCTCGCCCCAGTAACGCAACCGCTTCGTATACCTCCGCCTCGACGAACTCCACATGCGGTCCCGCCCGCTCAGACAGCAACCGGGCCTGCTCGAGTGACACCGGCGAGAAGTCAACGCCCGTCATGGTCGCGCCGAGCCGCGCCAGCGAGAGCGTGTCAGTGCCGATGTGACACTGCAGGTGGACGCCGCGAACGCCACCGACGTCACCAAGGCGTGGAAGATCGAAGCGGACGATGTCGCTCACAAACTTCGGATCGTCGACGAACCGGCCCAAGCCGTAGTCGGGAGAAGCCGCGTGAGCGGGCGCCCGCTCATCCCAGGACGCCCGGTTGACCTCGACATACCGGTCCGCCTTGTCCTCGTTCATCGTCCGCGGGGCCGGCGGTCCACCGGCGTCGTCGTCGGTCCGACATGCTCGTCGAGCCAACCGGTCACCGGCGCCGCCGCCCGCCAGGTCTCGCCGACAAACCGCAGCCCGTCGTCGCGGCCGATGCCACGACCGAACTTTCGAGTTGCGCCCAGCGACAAGCTCTTCCGGCGCAGGAGCTCGATCCGCTCGTGGTCCTTCGGGTATCCGCGTGGGGCGGTCGCGAGGCTCAGCCCCCACAGCTCGACGCCCGCCTCCTGCGCCTCGGCCATGAGCTTGGTCAGCTCGGCGCCGGACCCGTCGTCGACGACCGCCTCGCGGTAGCGATCGAGCTGATCGCGGGCCATCACGTGATAGCCGCTGCCGGCTACGAGACCGCGGACGGAGATCGACGCGTACAGACCGTGGGCGGCGAGGCCGGAGCCATGCAGGACCCCGTAAGTATTGGTTTTGTACGGCGACTTGTCCGGCGAGAAGCGGATGTCGCGGTTCTGCCGGAACATCTTCACATCGCCGCCGAAGGTCTCCCCGAGCTCAGTGAGCAGCGCGTCCATTTGATCCCGGACCGACCGCTCGAAGAAGTCCCGGGTGGCGTCGAAGTAGGCCTTGCTGTTGTCCGCCTCGAGCCCCTTGAACCAGCTTTGCACCTTGGGGCCGAAGCCTTCGAACCTGGTCATAACCCGATCCTCTCACGCGTCACGACGCCACGGGAGAGAAGGCCGCAGGCTAGATGCTCGAGCCGGGAGTCGGACCCGCATAGGCTCGACTCCACGGGTGAGCTCGAGCGACACCCCACGACGGCGACCGCGCGACCGGCGCACCGTCGACGACCAGCCCGAGCGCCGGCGCGAGGTCGCTGCTCGGATCGGCGTCTTCGAGCGTGTACAGAAGCTTGCCGAGCAACCGGCCAAGGTCATCGCGCTCGTCCCCGCTCAGGCCGGCGAGCAGCCCTTCCGCGTTCGCCAGGTGCTCGGGCGCGCACGGGCTCCGACCGAGTCGTGCAGTGGGTCTGTGCGGACGATCAGGCCGCCAAGGATCTGGTGGCGGGGCTGGTCGAGGACATGGGCTACGCGCCGGTCGACCTCGGCGGCCCGGACACCTGCGAGGTGATGGAGGCGCCCCGTCGACCCGGGGCCGTGTACGGCGAGGAGTACCGGATGGCAGACGCGCGGGCGGTCGTCGACGCGGTCCGTGCCGGGGCCGCGATCCCTCCCACCCCAGCTACGCATGATGCAGGGCCAGCGCGAGCCCCGATAAGACGGCACTCGGCGCCGGCCTCACGACGAGCGTCAAAGAAACCGGTGCCAGGCCGGGACGAATATGCATTCGGCCCGGGAGGAGTGCCGAGTGTGGGATTGTTGTGCACTGGGACCGTTCACGCGCGTCGGGCTAGGCCTCGAGCACCGCGAACGCGGCCAGATACTCGCCCGGCTCGGTCAACTCGTGCTCTCCGCGGTCGGCGAACGCGATCCCCGACCCAACCACCAGGTCCTTGACGATCCGTGAGGTGAGGATCTCGCCGGGCTGCGCGAGCGCCGCCAGACGGGCGGTGACCCGACTGGACAGGCCGGCGATGTCGTCGCCACGGATGTCGACCTCGCCCGTGTGGACGCCGACGCGGATCGGGATGCCCGCCGAGGCGCGAAGGGCCGCGGCGCAACGGATCGCGCGCACCGCACTGTCGAACGTCGCGAGGATGGTCTCGTTCGTGGACCTGATCACGCGGCCGCGGTGGGCCTCGACGCGGTGGCGGACGGCGTCATCGTGGGAATCGAGCGGGCCGGAGGCGCATAGGATCGTTGCCAGCACCCGATCTGGCTCTGGCTCGTCGCCGGATAGCCCCGAGACAAAGTCCTCGATCTCCGCGAGCATCGCGTCGCTGTCGTCGAGCCACGGGAGATGGCAGCCCGGCTGCTCGAAGTAGCGCGCCCTCGCAAGATGGTCGGCGAGATACCGGCCGTGGCATGCCGGCGTGATCAGGTCGTCGAGGCGCTGGATGACGAGCGCCGGCACATGGATCGCGGGAAGCACGCCGCGGACGTCGACCTTGCGGATCATCCGGATGATGCGCAGCAGTGCGCTCGGGCTCACCGCCATGCGCTCCCAGCGCGCGAACCGCCGCCGGACGGCGTCGGATTCGGCGACGCCGGCTGGCGCGAACCACCGGAGGCTGTCGCCCTGCCCCCATCGATGCGCTGCCAGGTGCTCGATCGCGTCCATCATCTCGTCCGATTGGCGCCCACAGGGGTAGTCGGGAGCCGACGGCCACCGCGCCGCGCCGGCCGCGAGGATCAGCGCGCTGACGCGCTCCGGGTAGGTGGCGGCGAACAGGATGCTCATCGGCACGCCCTCGGAGTACCCGAACAGGACCGCTCTGTTCGAACCGCTGGCGTCCATCACGGCCTCGATGTCCTCGATTCGCTGCTGCAGCGACGGCTCTCCCGGCGCGCTGTCCGACAGGCCGGTGTCGCGTTTGTCGAACATGATCAGCCGCCCTACCGAGGCCAGGCGGCGATAGAAGGCGGTGGCGAAGCGGTCCTCCCAGAACAGGTCGAGATGGCTGATCAGGAGCGGCACCCCGACGATGTCGATCCCGCCCTCGCCGAGGACCTGATAGGCGATGCTGACGCCACCGGATTGCGTGTAGCGCGTCATCGGGGGCTCGAACTGCCCGTGCCGCTCCGGCGGACGCGTCGACGTCGTCCACTGCACCACCGCTGCACGGTCCGGGCGATAGACGCACACGCGGCCGGTGTGCACGTTCGTGCCCAAGTGCGCCGCGAGCGACGCGTCGTGCTCACCCAGGTGCTCGATCGCGGCCCTGATCGCGCGCGTGACGTTCAAGCGGGCCCGCTCGGCCGGCGAACCCGGACGCCGGTCCCGGCCCCCGAGACCGAGCGCGGACCCCAGCTCCGCGGCAACGGCGGCGTACTCGTTGCGGGCGCGCTCCGCGCCCTCGGCATCATCGAACGCCTCGGCCTCGTCGCGGTCAGCCTGGAGCTCGTCCAGCCGACGCCGGTACGCGGCCTTGGCACGGGCGTCGAGCACAGGTCCGAGGTCGCCTTCGATGCTTCCCGCTCCCGCGTCGGCCGCGTCCGGCTGGGCGGCCTTACGGCCTACCGCTGCCCCGCCGGCGAGCTCGAGCGCGCTGACGTCGACACCGGGGCGGCCGAGCAGCACCGCGAGATACCCGAGTCCCTTGGAATGGCGCACGCGGAACTCGCGCCCCTCGAACACGACCGTCCAGTAGTCGCCCTCGCGAACCAGTTCGCCCACCAGCCCAACGCCGCCGGTCGCCGGGTCCATGTGCTGATTGAACCACCGACTCCGCCGGCGCCGGCCAGATGTTCATTGCGGTTGAACCGAACGTTCAAACCGTTCGCACGCCTAGAGGTCAAACCCACCCACACCCGACCCGGGGAGACACTCATGGCCCAGTACGTTCTCGACAACACCGCCGCGGAGGCCGAGCAGCGCTTCGCGAGCCTCGAGTACTGCTACGACCCGGTCACGATCCGCCAGCTCGAACAGATCGGGATCGCGACCGACTGGCGGTGTCTCGAGGTCGGCGGGGGCGGTGGCTCGATCGCCAGGTGGCTCGCGGACCGGACCGCGCCCGACGGCGGCGTGGTGGTTACCGACATCAACCCACGCTGGCTCAACTCCGGCCGGCCCAACATCGAGATGCGACGGCACGACATCGTGGCCGACGAGCTCGAGCCGGGCGCGTTCGATCTCGCCCACGAGCGTCTCGTCCTCTGCCACCTGCCCAAGCGCCGGCGTGCGCTGGAGCGGATGATCGGCGCGTTGAAGCCCGGTGGCTGGCTGGTGGTCGAAGATTTCGACGTCAGCTGGCTCCCGTTCGCGCCCGACTGCGACCCAGCGGATGCCAGGCTGTTCACAAAGGTCATGGACGCGTTCCGGCAGGTCCTCGAGCAGGCAGGCGTCGAGCCGGACCTCGGGCGCCGCCTGTGCTCGCTGCTCCGTGCGCAGGGACTGACGCGGGTCCAAGTCGAAGCGCACGCGCAGATCTGGACGGGGGGATCGCCGGGCTGTGGGCTGCACCGCTCGAACATCGAGCAGTTGCAAGACCGCGTCGCCGAATCCGGCCGGATCACCGACGCCGAGCTCGACCGCTTCTACGAGCTGATCGACGACCCGTCGTTCTCGGTCAACTCGTACACGCTCGTCTCGGCGCGCGGACGACGGCCCGCGGGGTGATGACCGCGGACCCGCGCGACCGCGCTAGCGCCGACGATCAGGAGTTGACGTCGTTCAGCGCCCCGCACTCGGGGCACTCGATGAACACGCCAAACAGTTGCCCGTCGCTGACGCCTTCGGCCAGCACAACGGTGCAGCCGCCGCAGAGCAGACGATCCGGCCCGTCGCCGCTGAATGCCATCTTCCCCTTCGGCGGGGCATGAATGATCGCGCTGGACCTCGGAACCTCGTTGATCACGGTCAGTGTTTGATCGGCCATGGAGGAAACCTATCCGCCCGCGCGCGCCGCGGCAAGCTCGTGATCACGACTCTGCATCCGCGGTCGCGCAGGCGCGGAGATGACGGACGTAGGCCGACAGGGCCAGGGCGCAATGCGCAAAGATGACCTGGGCGTGTGCTCCACTCGTCCAGATTTCACGCGCGCGACTTAAAGGCTCGCCCCCGGAGTGCCGACCATGCACCGGAGAGGTTTCCCCATGCCAGACGCATTCGTCGCTCGCCAACCGATCTTCAACCCCAAGCTCGAGGTTGTCGGCTACGAGCTGCTGTTCCGCGGCGAGGGCTACGCCAACGATGTGGCGACATTCGCCAATGCGGAGAGCGCCACGGCCACCGTCGTCTTGAACGCGCTCACCGAGCTCGACCTCGCCCGGCTCGTTGGGACCCGAACCGCCTGGGTCAACGTCTCACGCGAGTTCGTGGTCGGGGGACTCGCCCACGTCGTGCCTTCACACCTGGTCGGCTTCGAGATTCCTGAGACTGAGCAGTTCGATATGGAGATGGTCGGGGCACTGCGCGACCTCAAGCACGAGGGCTACAAGCTCGCTCTCGATGACTTCCGCTACCGGCCGGGCTCGGAAGCGCTGCTCGAGCTGTTCGACGTCGTGAAGCTGAACGTCAACGAGCTCGGGCGCGACCGGCTGAGCGAGCTCGTGGAGCGGTTGAAGCCATACGAGGGCAAGCTGATAGCCGAGAAGCTCTCCACCCAGGCCGATCACGAGTTCTGCGTCGAGGCGGGATGCGACCTGTTTCAGGGCTACTTCTTCTGTCGGCCGGCGGTCGCGTGCACGCGCGGCATCGCCGCCAACCGCCTGGCGCTCCTCCAGGTCGCCGCAGTGCTGAACGATCCGGCCGTCGAGCTCGAACAGATCGAGCAGCTGATCGCCCACGACGTCGCCCTCAGCTTCCGGCTGCTGCGTTACGTGAACTCAGCGTTCTTCGGGCTGCGCGGCGACGTGCGGTCGATCGGCCAGGCGCTGGCGCTGCTCGGTCTCGACAACATCCGGCGATGGGCCACGCTAAGCGTGCTCGCCAGCATCGACGACAAGCCAACGGAGCTGACGCTCACCGCGTTGACTCGTGCGCGCTTCTCCGAACTGGCCGGCGAGCCCCTCGGGATAGCCGGCGCGCCCGAACTGTTCACGCTCGGACTGTTCTCCGTACTCGACGCGATGATGGATGCGCCGATGATCGATGTGATCGAGTCGCTCCCGCTCGCCGTCGAGATGCGCGAGGCGCTCATAGCCCACAAGGGCAAGCGCGGCCTGCTACTCGAGTCCGTAACGGCACTCGAGACCGGCGAGGTCAACGACCTTCCCCCAATCGTCCACGGCGCCGGCGAGCTGTACCTCGAATCGATGATGTGGGCGAACAGCGCCGCCGAGTCGCTGTTCAGCGCGGCCGCCCCGGCCGAGCAGGCCACGACCAGCACGCCGCCGCCGGTCTCACAGCCGGCTCCCGCAGCCGTGCAGGACGCTGCCGCGCGGCGCCGTCGCCGTCGCCGTCCCGAGGTCAGCGTCCGCGTCGAACCCGTGGACAAGCGAGGCCCGTTCGCGCGCGTGTTCGGCAGGCTGTTCGGCTGGCTCGGGCGACGCGCCAGCCACGAGCCCGCCTGAGCGGGCGCGTCAGCGCCGGAACGCGTCTCGCAGCGCGAGCTCGGTCGACCAGAACGCGAGCTCGTCCCACGGGAGCTCATCGACCGCGAACGCGCGAACCTCGACCGCCTCCGGAGACGTTCGTGGCGGCCCCAGCGCGCGGGCGCGGTACACGATCAGCACGACGCGGTCGTTCGGGCGCGAGTACACACCCACCAGCCCGTCGAGCTCGATCTCCATGTTGAGCTCCTCCACGGTCTCCCGGCACGCAGCCCTCTCAACCGACTCGCCGAGCTCGACGAAGCCGCCGGGGAACGTCCACAGTCCCTGACCGGGCTCAAACCCGCGGCGTAGGAGTATCACCCTGCCCTGTCCGTCTACGGGGATGACCCCGGCGACGGGCTTGGGGTTGTAGTAGGCGGCATAGCCGCAGTGCGGGCAGTTGATCCGTTGCGGGAACTCGACATCCGCCGGCTGACCGCACCTGGGACAGAAGCGGGCCTCGGCCAGCGCGGGGTTCAGCGACGCGTCCATGCATGCGATGCTACGGCGGTCGTGGTGGTGAGGTTCGGCGAGCGCGAGATCGCTCACGATGACGTGAGGGCACAGGCCGCCAAGATCGCGGGTGCGCTCGGCGACGCCGGCGTCGAGCACGGCGACCGGGTCGGGATTGTGCTCCGGAACGAGCCGACGTTTCTCGCGATCAGCGCAGCGTGTTCGCAGATGGGCGCGGTGGCCGTGCCGATCAACTGGCACTCGCGCGGCCGCGAGCTGGAGCACGTCCTGTCGCACTCGAGCGCGAACGCGGTGTTCGTCCACTCCGATCTGGTCGCCACCGTAGAGGAGGTGCTGCCCGAAACCGTCCCCCTGATCGAGGTGCCGGTGCCGCCCGAGACCGCGGCACGCTACGGCGACGCGCCCGTGACCGGGCGCCACGCGCTGCTCGACGACTGGATCGCCGCGGCGAGACCCCGCGCCGACCCAGCCGCCAGCGCGCGGATGAGCCTGATCTACACGTCGGGGACCACCGGCCTGGCCAAGGGCGTGATGCGCGAGGCGATGGGAGCCGAGCAGTCGCAGCAGGTCGCGGCGGCGACGCTCGCCGCGATGGGCCTGCGGCCGGGCATGCGAACGCTCATCACCGCGCCGATGTACCACGCCGCACCGAACGCCCAGGCCGTGTTCGCGCTCGCGCTCGGGATCGAGCTGACGATCATGCCGCGATTCGAGCCCGTGGAGTTCTTGCGGCTCGTCGAAGCGCAACGGATCACGCACGCCCAGACAGTCCCGACTATGTTCGTGCGGCTGCTCGACCTTCCCGACGAGGTCCGCGGCCGCTACGACCTGAGCTCGCTCGAGTGCGTCGTCCATGCCGCCGCGCCGTGCCCCGTCCACGTCAAGCGGCGGATGATCGAGTGGTTCGGGCCGGTGATCCTCGAGTACTACGGCGCCACCGAGATCGGGATCGTTGTCGCCTGCGACAGCCACGAATGGCTCGCTCACGAAGGGACCGTCGGGAAGCCGCTCGGGGACGCGGACATCCACGTGTTCGGCCCGGCGGGCGAGCTGCTCGGCCCGGGCGACACCGGGGAGGTGTACATCCGCCCGCCTGGTTACTGGCCCGGCTTCACGTACCTCGACCAGGAGGACCGCCGGCGCGAGATCGATCGCGACGGTTACATCACGATCGGGGACATCGGGCGGGTCGATGAGGACGGGTTCCTCTATCTCTCCGACCGTGCGCGCGACATGGTCATCTCGGGCGGGGCGAACATCTACCCCGCCGAGATCGAAGCCTGCCTGCTCGAGCTCGAGGGCGTCCGCGACGTCGCCGTGTTCGGCATCCCTGACGACGACTTCGGCGAGGCCATCGCCGCTCACGTCGAGGCCGAGCCAACCGCCGGGCTGACCGCGGCCGCCGTCCGCGATCACGTCGGCTCCCGGTTATCCGGGTACAAGGTCCCGAAGGTCGTCGTGTTCGACGACAACCTACCGCGCGAGGAGACCGGCAAGATCTTCAAACGCCGGATCCGGCAGCGCTACTGGCAGGACGCAGGGCGCAACATCTGAGGGGGGCGACCCCGGACCGACACGCGGTATGGTCGGGCGTGAAAGACGATGGGCCACCGCGAAAACGAGTCGCGCGAGCTGCGCGCGAGCAGGGTCGGCGAGTTCGAGCGAGCGTTTGCCGCGGCGCTGATCGCGGGTGATGAAGTCGCCGCAGAGACCACCATCCGCGAGGCGATGGACGCCGGGATCACCACCGCCGAGATTGATGAGAAGATCATCACGCCCGGGCTGTGGCTGATGGGCGAGCTGTGGGAACGGGGCGAGATCTCTGTCGCGGACGAGCATCTCGCGACCGAGATCGCGATGCGGGTGCTGGCTCTCCAGCGCGAGGCCGAGCGGGTCGCAGAGGCCCGGCGCGCTCATCGGGTGATGCTCGCGACGCCCGCGGGCGAACGCCACGTCGTCGCCCTGCGGATGGTCAGCAACCTCCTGAGCGGCGCCGGCTACTGGATCGTGATGCTCGGCGCCGACGTGCCGGCGGAGGCGCTCGTAGCGAGCGTGCTGCGCCATCGGCCGGACGTCATCTGCATGAGCGCGACCATGCCCGCGGTGTCGGGGCGGGTACTCGAGTCGATCGCGCAGGTCCAGGCGGCATGGCCGACGGCGCAATTTGTAATCGGCGGCCGCGGCCTGAGCAGCCAGCTGCGATCGCAGGCTGGGGTCGGAATCTGCCAGCGCGTCTCCAATGTCGTCGAGGCGGTCGACGCCAGGGTCAAGCGCGCGGAACTGAACTGAGGGGCGCGGGCACGGACGCGACGGCGGCCACCAACTGGGCCGGGAACTATGCCTACCGAGCGCGCGCGGTCCACGCGCCGACGATGCTCGGGCAGGTGCGCGAGATCGTCGCGGCGGCGCCGAGGGTCCGCGTCCTGGGATCGCGCCACTCGTTCACCGACATCGCCGACTCCGTGGAGCTCGTGACACTGGACCGGCTTGCGCCGAATGTGGTCGTTGACCGTCGAGGCAATGACCGTGACGATTGGCGGCGCCGTGCGCTACGGCGAGCTCGCGGTCGAGTTGGCGCGTGAGGGGCTGGCGCTAGCGAACCTGGCTTCGCTGCCGCACATCGCCGTTGCCGGCGCGGTGTCGACCGCGACGCACGGGTCCGGCGACGGCAACGGGAACCTGGCGACGGCGGTGGGCGCGCTCGAATTCGTCACCTCCGGCGGCGGCGTGCTTCGCGCTTCGCGCGGCGATCCCGATTTCGACGGGCTCGTGGTCGCTCTCGGCGCCGTCGGCGCGGTTACCCGGATCACGCTCGACGTCGAGCCCGCCTATGAGATGAGCCAGCGTGTGTTCGAGGGGCTCCGGTGGGACGACCTGTTCGAGCACTTCGACGCGATCACCTCGAGCGGATACAGCGTCAGCGTGTTCACGCGGTGGGGCGAGACGGTCGACCAGGTGTGGGTCAAGAGCCGCGCCGGGAACGAGCCCGAGCCGCCTCCAGACGTCCTCTCGCGCGCGATCGCCGCCAAGCAGCACCGCCACCCGATTCTCGGGCTCGACCCGGTCAACTGCACGCCCCAACTCGGCGTCGCCGGCCCGTGGTCAGAGCGCCTCCCTCATTTCCGGATGGGCTTCACCCCCAGCAGCGGCGCGGAGATCCAGTCCGAATACCACGTCCCCAGGCGTCATGGAGTGGCCGCAATCGAAGCCGTACTCGGGATCGCGGCGAACCTGACGCGGGTGATCCAGGTCAGCGAGTTGCGGACGATCGCGGCCGACTCGCTGTGGATGAGTCCTCAGTACGGGCGGGACACGGTCGCGATCCACTTCACCTGGGCACCCGAGCCAGACGCGGTCCGCAGTGCGCTCGTCGAGGTCGAGCGCGCACTGGCCCCGTTCGAGGCACGCCCGCACTGGGGCAAGCTGTTCCTCGCCGACGCCGGCACGATCGGCCCCCTCTACGAGCGCCTCGGGGATTTCCGCGCGCTGCTCGACCGCCTCGACCCGCGCGGCGCGTTCCGCAACGACTGGCTCACCCGCCACGTGCTCGGCGACGGCGGTTAGCCGAGGGGATGTAGTCAGCTCAGGGTCCGGCGCCGCGTGAACTTCGACGAGTAGCCGAGCGGGTTTCGCCGGCGTACCGGCGAACGGTCCGGCTCTCTTACGGGGCGGCGCGGGCGCGGCCGACGACGCCCGGGGCGATCGTGGTCGCGGATCCGCTCGCGGGACTGCTCGGAACCCGGCAGGGGCAGGCCTCCACGCGGGGCGCCGGGCGGAGCGATCGGCTCCCGCGGACCCGAGCCGCCGCCACCACCGCCGCCGCCGTCGGAGTCACATGAACCCGGTGGCGGGCGCCAGTGTGGAGAGAACAGCCGCCGGGCGAGCATGATCCCGGCGATCGCCATGATCACGGCGATCGCACCGAACCCATTGGCGGCCACGAGCGCGAACCGAGGGGCCGCGATCATCAGCACGAACAACGCGGCCAGCGGGGCCAGCAGCACGGCGAGCAGGACGAACAGTGAGACCCGTTCCGCGATGCTCGGCTGGCTCTCCGGCATACGCCAATCGTACCTCCGCCGGTCAGAGCTCGATCGTGGTTCCGACGGCGCACTGAACGAACGCGTCCGGGAACCGAGCGGCGAGTCGATGAACCGCCTTCCACCCCGTGCAGTGCGCGGGGATGAGACGCGCCGGCGCCAGCTTTCCGAGCGCCTCGACGGTCGGATCGATGATCGGCTCGAACATCGGCCCGCTCAGATGAAAGCCGCCGACGATTGCCGCGATCCTGTCCTCGCCGGTCAGCTTCTGTGCGTGCCGCACAGTGTTCACGATGCCCGCGTGGCCGCAGCCGCTCAGCACCAGAAGGCCCTCGTCGCGGACACGCACAACGAGCGCCTGGTCGTCGAGGATCAGCGGATCGGCCTCCCACTCGCCGGCCCGCCGGGCCTCGTGTCCCTGAAAACCGGTCTCGAACTCAGTGGTGCGATCGACCTCGCCGGTCACCAGAGCACAGCCGTCGAGCACGAACGACGGCTGGCGTTCCTCGACGATCTCAAAGCCCATGCCCTCGAGTGCGGAGCGGCTGGTCGCGGGCAGCTCCGCCGGTTCGAGACCCGGAAACCGGATGCGTCGCCGACTCCAAAACTCAGGGTGGATCATCACCGGCAGCCGCGTGAGTCCGAGCGTACGCACGAGCCCCTCCACCCCCGTGACGTGGTCCCAATGGCCATGACTGAGCACGATCACCTCGATGTCCTGGGGTGAGATTCCCAGCCTGCGCATGTTCTCGACCATCCCACCGGGCGACACCCCAGTGTCGAACAGCAGCGTGCGCTCGCGCTCGCCTTTGCGGAGCCGCACCAGCGCCGAGAAGCCCGGCTCAGCGATCAGCGCATCCGGCACCCCCAGCTCCGGGCTGGTGCGTGAGCCGGCACGCGGGATCGCCCCAAGCAGCGCCTTCGGCCAGTTGACCCGCGCAACCCCCTCCTGGTCGACCAGCAGCGGGTCGGTCAGGTTGTCGACCAGGATCGTCAGCTGGATTTGATCGACTGGCTCGAGATTGATCATCGTTCGTGGAAGTCGGCGAATGGTGGCTCAGACGCTCGCAACCGCGATCAGCCTAACCGGCGCCAGCCGGATCACGATCCGGGGATCGGACGCGCGCCGCTCTTCGCGTGCAGCCGCCGCGGGTCCCGACACGTATTTGCGCGTGATCCGCCGCGTCCACACGGCGTCCGCGTCGGCAAACAGCTCGGCCTGGCCAACCGCGCGAACCTGCCGGTTCGGTCGCTCACCGTCCGCGCGCTCGGGCTCCTCCAGGTCGATGCAGATCCCAGCACGCGGATCGCGCTCCAGGCGCCGTACGTGCGCGCGGTCTGGAAGGCTCGTGATGTGGAACGCCCCGTCGGCCCAGATGAACCACAGGGGCGTCACGTGCGGGAGGCCGTGACGATCGAGCGTCGCGAGCCGGCCGGGCACGTCGGCCGCGAGCAGCGCTTCGAGCTCGTCCGGCGTGAGCGGTCGGGGTGGGCTGATCACCGGAGGTCGCTCTGGGCGCGGTGACCCGCGCCCCAGTAGAACGGGCCGCTCGTCCTCCTCACGGTGATCTCCCATCCGAGCCGCCGGAGGCTCGCCTCCAGCTCCTCGGGCGTGTGTGGGACCTTCACCAACCGGTACGCGGTGCCGTCGGCGACGGTCCGCCGAATCGTGCTCGACTCCGGACCTTCGATCAGCTCCTCCTCGGTCCGGTAGCCATCGTCGAAGAACAGCACCCGCCCGTCCGGCTTCAGCGCGTGGGCGACGATCGCCCAGAACGATTCGAACCTGTCGAGCGGCACGTGCGACAGCCAGAACCCGAAGAACACGCGATCGTACAGGCGGTCAGGCATCCACTCGAATATGTCGGCCTGGATGAACCGGACGCGCTCGTCGCCGACACGCCCCCGCGCGATCGCGAGCATCTCGGGGGCCGCGTCGATCGCAGTGACGCTCGAATCTCGGGCCAACAGCGAACCGGTCCACGTGCCCGGACCGCAGGCAAGCTCGAGCACGTCGCCGGTGCCTCCGAACGCCTCGATCGCCGCCGACAGCTCGGTTTTGGCGGCCGCCGAAACCGATTCGCCCACCTCGGGGATCGCCGACTGGCCGTACTCGGGAGCGACCGCGCGGTAGTACGCGCGCTGCTCGGCGAGCAGCCACTCGAGGCGGCCGTCGCTCTCCTTGCGCGACGGACGACTCACGGTCCGGACGGCGCTACTCGTCCGAGGGCGCCGGCGCCGGCCGGCGCTCCGGCTCCTGAGCGGGGCGGCGCAACGGCACTCGGCGACGGCCGGGGCGGTAATGGTCGCGGACGCGCTCGCGCGACTGCTCGGCATCCGGCAGCGGCAGGCCGCCACGCGGTGCGCTTGGCGGCGGGTCCGGCGGATCCGGCGGGTCGTCACCGCCGCCATCATCGCCGCCCGGAGGTCCACTCGAATGATCGGAAGGAGGGAACAGGATCGCCGGCGTCAGCACCAGAGCGGACATCACCCAGATCATCGAGATCAAGAGCAGCCCGCGGCCGATGCCATCCGGCAACCCCACCAGCACGCCCACGACCACCGTCGCCATCGGCCCGAGCAGCAACGCCAGCAACAGACCCACGCGCCCCGTAAACCTCAACGCCTTCCTGGGCATGCGCTCATCGTAAACCCGAGCGCAAGCCTAGACTGCCGCCGATGCCCTCCGAGTTCGAGCACACCGTCCGCGTTCAGCTGCGCTGGCGTGACATCGACCTGCTCGGCCACCTCAACCAGTCCGTCTACCACGAGCTGCTCGAGGAAGGGCGGATCGCGCTGATCGCCGAACTCGTGCGCCGCGTCGGGGACGGGCACACGCACGGCGGCTACGTCCTCGCCCACGTCGACCTCGACTACCTGACCGAGGTGCGCAAGGACCATGGCGAGGTCGACGTCGTCGTCCGCCTCGCCCACGTGGGTACCTCGAGCCTGCGGCTGGACAATGAGATCCGGCTCCTCGACGGCACCGTCGCCGCGACGGGGAGCTCCGTCATCGTCGCGTGGGACCCGGTCAACCGGTCAAAGCGGGTCCTGAGCGAACACGAGCGCGCGGCGCTCTCCTGAGCGCGCCGCGCGGCGACCCTCAGCGGAGCAGCCAGAAGACCTCGGTCTCGAGCTCGTTCGGATCCTCCCGCCAGTGCCCGTAGATCTCCCATCGAGGGCCGGCCAGATCGCGCCCACAAGCTGCGACGTGGGCGCGGACCGCGTCGTGGGTGGCGCCGAGGCCGGCGTAGTCGCCGCGGTGGATCGCCGTGGCGGCCTCACCGCCGGGTAGCAGCGATGAGATCACGCGCCCCTCGGGCGCGAACGATCTCGCCGCGAGCACCCCGACCTCGACATCGGGCCTGTCGTCCTTGTAGAGCATCACGTTCCGCCACCGCTCGGTACTGTTGCCGGTGGCCAGGTCCTCGTGGCCGCGGACGAACCGGTAGACCTCGTCGAGGAGCTGGCTCCACAGCCTCGGGAATTCGTCCCAGTTAGTCGTACACGCGATCACCGCGGTCGGGCGCGGCTCGACGGTCACGAACGTCAGCCCGTTGGTCGGCACGAGCGCAATCTAACCGCGGGCGCCTCACCAGAGCGACAAGCCGAAGCCGCCGTCGACACGGAGCACGACGCCGTTCAGGTAGGCGGCGGCGGGCGACAGCAGGAAGCTGACGACGCCGGCCAACTCCTCGGGTTCGGCAAAGCGCCCGAGCGGGATCCGCGCCACAGCCGACTCCCGGACCTGCGGCGGCATCGCCAGCACCTTTGGCGTGGCGACGAACCCGGGCATGACGACGTTGCAGCGGATCCCACGCCCGGCCCATTCGGCCGCCAGCGTCCGGGCCATGCCGATCAGTCCGGCCTTCGACGCGCCGTAGGCGATCTGGCGTGGCACTCCGACCACGGCCGCGACCGACGAGATCAGGACGACCCGTCCATCCCCCGACTCGGCCAGGGCTTCGAACGCCGCTCGCGCCAGGAAGAACGCGCCGTCGAGGTTGGTCTCCATGTCCCTGCGCCAGTCCTCTTGGGAGAATCGCTCGGCTCGATTGATGATGTCGACGACGCCGGCATTGGCCACGACCGCGTCGCACCCGCCGAGCTCCGCGATCGCGTGGGCGGCGCCCTCACGCACCGCTTCCGGATCGCGAACGTCGAAGGTCGCGGTGGCGGCGGCCCCGGAGACGCCGTCGACCGGCACGCCCGGACCGTCGCAGGCCGCGACCGCGCATCCGCTGTGCGCGAGCGCCTGCACGATCGCCCGCCCTATGCCGCCCGCGGCGCCGGTCACGATCACCCGCCGGCCGCTCGGGGCAGTGCTGAGCGGTTGCTCGTTCATACCGCGATCCTATGTACACCGAGGCGCCGGTCAGCGTCACCGGTCAGGATTCACTCCATGTCGGCAAGCGCGCTCGAGCTTCTGAAGGCGCTGGTCGCGATCGATTCGGTTAACCCGTCGCTGGTCGCCGGCGGCGCCGGCGAGCGCGGGATCGCGTCCTTCGTCGCCGGCTGGGCCCGCGACAGCGGCCTCGAGGCCGAAGTGCTCGAGCGGACCCCCGGCCGGCCGAGCGTCGTCGTCCGGGCCCGCGGCCGCGGAGGCGGACGCACGTTGCTGCTGTGCGGCCACTCTGACACGGTGAGCGTCGAGGGCATGCTCGATCCGTTCACGCCGCGCCAGGACGGCGACCGCCTCCACGGTCGCGGCGCATGCGACATGAAGGCGGGCGTAGCCGCGGCGCTCGTCGCCTGCCGCGAGGCGGCCGGCCGCAGGCTCAACGGAGACGTCATCGTCGCCGTCGTCGCCGACGAGGAGCATTCGAGCCTCGGGGTCCAGGAGGTCCTGGGCACGTTGCGGGCCGACGCCGCGATCGTCACCGAGCCGACCGACTTGGCGCTCGTGATCGCGCACAAGGGGTTCGTGTGGTCCGAGGTCGAAGTCCGTGGCCGGGCTGCACACGGCTCGCGCCCGCACCTGGGCGTCGACGCGATCGCGAAGACCGGGCCGATCCTCACGGCGCTCGCTCATCTCGACGGTCACCTCGAGGGACGCCACCACCCACTGGTGGGACGCGCGTCGGTGCACGCTTCGACGATCCACGGTGGCGAGGAGCTGTCCAGCTACCCGGCGCGCTGCGTGGTCGGGATCGAGCGGCGAACCCTCCCCGACGAAACCGCTGCCGTCGTCGCGGCCGAGCTCGAATCGCTTCTGGAGGCGTGCAAGGCGCAGGATCCGGAGCTCGAGGCTTCGCAGCGCACGATGCTGATCCGCGAACCCTTCGAGGTCGCGGCCGACGCGCCGATCGCGGAGCTCGCGCGCGAGGCCACGACCACCGTGCTCGGCACACCGCCCGCCGTCGCCGGTGCCGGCTACTGGACCGACGCCGCGTTCATCGCCGCCGCCGGCATCCCGACGATCCTGTTCGGTCCGACGGGCGAGGGAGCCCACGCGGCCGAAGAGTGGGTCAGCGTGTCCGCCATGGGCGCGGTGACCGATGTCCTGGTCGCCGTCGCCGAGCAGATGTGCAGTTGAGATCGCTCGTCAATCCCGCCGTCGACCCTGGCAACGTCGCACCGCCCTCGGGCGAAGCGTGGCCGTTCCACGCCGCCCTACCCGGTTATCGGCCGACGCCGGTGCACGAGCTCGAGGCGGTGGCGAAGGGACTCGGGCTCGCCGCGGTGACCGTCAAGGACGAGTCTGACCGCTTCGGGCTGCCGGCCTTCAAGGTGCTGGGTGCATCGTGGGCGGTCGAGCGCGCGCTGCGCGAGCACCCGTCCGCGGACACGCTGATCGCCGCCAGCGCCGGCAATCACGGGCGTGCCGTCGCGCGCGTCGCCTCCTGGCGTGGACTGCGCTGCCGCGTGTTCCTGCCGGCGCGATCGAGCGAGCGCCGCCGGAGCGCAATCGCGGGAGAGGGAGCCGCGATCACGGTCGTAGACGGCGACTACGAGGAGGCCGTCGAGCAGGCTCGCGCCGCGGCCGCGGAGCCCGGGTGCCTTGAGATCGCAGACGTCGGCGCCTCGCGCCCGGCGCACTGGGTGATCGACGGGTATCAGACGCTGTTCGCCGAGGCTGCCTCCCAGGGCAGCCACGATCTGATTCTGGTCCCCGTCGGCGTGGGCTCGCTTGCCGCCGCGACCGCCCGATACGCGGCCAGCGCCCACGCTCGCGTGATCGGCGTCGAGCCGGCGACCGCCGCCTGTCTCACCGCGTCGCTTGCCGCAGGCCACCTCACTCGGATCCAGACTCCCGGAACGACGATGGCAGGCCTCGACTGCGCCGAGGTCTCCCCGGCCGCATGGCCCTCGCTCCGCGACGGGATCCACGGCACGATCACGGTCACCGATGCCGAGGCGGCCGACGCCATGCGCGAGCTCGCGAGCGCCGGGCTTGCCATCGGCGAATGCGGCGCGGCCCCGCTCGCAGCGCTCCCCGCGCTCGCCGGCGACTCCGCGGGCGAGGAGCTGCGCCGGGCGGTCGCTCTGGACTCGCGCAGCCGCGTCCTGTTGATCGCGACCGAGGGACTGACCGCGTGAGGACTCCGCGTTAGAGCGCGTCGAGGACCGGAAAGTCCGGGTCGACGTCGAGGCACGCGCGGAGGTACAGCGCGACGCCCACGTCGCCGGTGAATAGCGTGTAGCGACCATGCCCGAGTGCTGATCGCTCCCGGTCAACCTGCTCGATCGCGTGCATCGCGAACCGGCGCGCGCGTTCCAGCCACACGGGATCGCGAGTCAGGCCGTACAGCTTGAGGAACGCGAATCCGTTGCCCGCGGTCCCGTGGCACAGACCGGGCCCCTTGCGTAGCGGTCCGGCGCGCCAGGTCAGCTCGCCGCCCCCGATCGCCAGTTCGAGCGGCATCAGGTCGCCGACCGTGCTGACGATCCCTGGGGCACCGTGGCACCACTGCACTCGGATCGACGACGCGACCTCGGCCAGCGGACGGTCCTCGGGAGGCCAGTTGACCAGCCCGTCGTCTCGGCCGGCGGTTCGGGACAGTAGCCTCGCGACGCGCTCACGCAGAATCTCCTCGCCGACGAAGCTGCGGAGCGCATGGACGTTCCCCGCGAAGCCGTGGGCGGGGCCGAGCAACGGCCGCACGCGGCCGAAGATCTCATGCCTCCACATGTCCGAGGAACCATCCCACTGCTCGTAGAGCAACTCCGCGCTGTCGCGCCACTCATCGTCGAGACCGCACGCCCGCGCCGCCAGGATCGTGCCCGGCGAGCCATACAACAACTCCCACGTCGGGTATTCGCGGTTCGCCAGGATCAGCGAGCGCAGGCGATCCAAGTCCGCAACCGGCGAGGAAAGCTTGTGGGCGACGACGAGCACCCCGGTCTCCCCCACGAGCAGGCTCGGCGGGTGCAACGCTTCCTCGGAGCCCGTCGCGCTCCGGTAACGCTCGAGCGCCGCCGCCACCGCCGCGTCGCAGTCGAGTAAGGAACCGAGCTTCGACAGAGCCCAGATCATCCCGGCGCCGCCTAGATACAGCGAGCACCAAACCTCGTCCTCCCGGACGTCGTCGAGCGGGTGCCCGGGCCATCCGCCGTCTTGCTCCGCCGCCTCGGCGTCGGCCACGATCCGACGGATCGCGGCGCGGGCAGCCGCGGGATCCCAGTCCCGCTCGATCAGCGGCTCATGCTCATCGGCTCGCCACAGCATCAGCCCCAACATGATCCAACGGAAGCGCGAAATCGCACTCCGGGCCGCGGATGGTGTCGGGCGGCGTGCTCGCGAGGTACGTGATCCTCATGCCGAGGTCACTGGGGCGCGCGGCGCGCTCATCTCGTCCATGGTGACGGCCTCCTCGTCGAACGGTGACATCGTTCTCACCAGTGTGCGGCCTCCCCAAGGGTCAAAGTCAAGGCCGCTCGCGTCACGTACGCTACGGCGCCTGAATCGTCCGGACTGGCTTCACCCGTCGGAGCTCCGCATCGGCCTCGGCTGCATGCGGATGTCAACCGACCCGGACCGCGACGAGGCGCTCGGGCGCGAGACGATCGAGGCGGCGCTCGCGGCGGGCGTGACCGTGTTCGACACCGCCCACGCGTATGCGCGCGGCGAGTCGGACCTTGGCCACAACGAGCGCCTGCTCGCCCACACCCTGCGGGCGTGCAAAGCCGAGAGGAGCGCGCGGGTCGTCACCAAGGGCGGGATGACCCGGCCGGCCGGGGCGTGGATACCGGACGGCCGCGCCAAGACAATCCTCGCCGACTGCGAGGCGAGCCTCGACGCGCTCGAGGGCCTGCCGATCGATATCTACCTGATCCATGCGCCCGACCCGCGCACCCCGTGGGGGACCTCCGTCCGCGCGCTCGGCCGGCTCCTCGACCAAGGCCTGATCCAACGCGCCGGGGTCTCGAACGTAAACCGACGGCAGTTGGACGAGGCGATCGAGCTCGTCCCGATCACCGCCGTCGAGGTCGCGCTCGGCCCCCACGACGACCGTGCTCTCCGCGGCGGCATCGTCGAGCGCTGCGAGGAGCTGGGCATCGCGGTGATCGCCCACGCCCCGCTCGGCGGGCCGCGCCATGCTGGCCGGCTGGGCCGTCGCGAGGAGGCGCTGGCCGAGGTCGCGGGCACGCTCGGTGCGACGCCGGCCGAGGTCGCGCTCGCCTGGCTGCTCGCTCTGTCCCCCGTCGTGATCCCGATCCCAGGCGCGCGACGCCCCGAGACGGCGCGGTCGGCCGCCCGCGCAGCCCGGCTGATCCTCGACCCCGGCGCCCGAGACGTGCTCGGGCGTGCGCTCGGCGTCACCCCGGCCAGTCGCCCTAAGCGGCCCGCCCGCTACTGAACGAGGTGAGGTGGTCGTGGTCATGGGCATACCCGGCGCCGGCAAGACCCGCGTGGCGGAGGACTACGTCGCGCGAGGCTACGTTCGCCTCAACCGAGACGAGCGGGGCGGCGCGCTCCGGGCGCTCGCGGACATGCTCGACCACGAGCTCTCGTCGGGCGACCGCCGGATCGTCCTCGACAACACGTACCTGACGCGAGCCGCGCGCAGCTACGTGATCGAGGCCGCGAACCGCCACGGGACGCCGGTGCACTGCGTGTGGCTCGACACGCCGCTGGCACAAGCTCAGGTCAACCTCGTCGAGCGGATGCTCGCCCAGTTCGGCAAGCTTCCGAACCCCGACGAGCTGCGGGGGCTCGCGCGCCGTCACCCCGGCGTGCTCGGGCCGACCTCACAGATGCGCACGTTCCGCGAGCTTGAGCCGCCGTCGATCAACGAGGGCTTCGCCAGTGTTGAGACAATCGCGTTCGTCCGAACACCGGAGGAGAGCGCCACGACGACGGGCGTGTTCGTCGTCGCGGGCGCGCTGGAGCGCCCGGGCTGGGAACACGCGCTCGAGCAGGGCAACCGGAACGCGCCGCACCTCGTGTTCGACTGGAGCCCAGACGGCACACCAGACGTGCTGGATCCGGGCATCACGAAGCTCGAGCGGCTCCTCGACGGCCACGTCGAAGGCGCGCTTTGTCCGCACCCGGGCGGTCCGCCGACCTGCTGGTGCCGGCCACCGCTGCCGGGACTTCCGCTCGCGTTCGCGCGCGCGCACGATCTCGACCCGGCACGCTCGACGCTGATCGGGACCGGCGCTGCGCACCGCAACCTCGCTGTGGCGCTCGGCGCACGCTACGTCTCGGTCTGACGAGGCCAAGAGCCCGGTTACGTTCCACCACCTCGGGGAAAGGGGAAGGCGAGAGCAGGCCAGAGAAAGGGTGCTGATGAAGATTTCATGCGCGTCCCCAACCACGATGGATTCCCCTGACCACGTTGCGCTGGCCGAGGAGCTTGGGTACGACCGGGCGTGGCTGTACGACACGCCACAGCAGAGCCCCGACGTGTGGATGATGCTCGCGCTGGCGGCGGAGCGCACGGAGCGGATCGGCCTGGGCCCGGGCGTCCTGGTCCCCAGCCTGCGCCATCCGATGGTGAACGCCACTGCCACTGCCGCCCTCGTGGCGCTCGCGCCCGACCGCGTCGCGGTCGCGTTCGGAACCGGCTTCTCCGGGCGTCGCGCGATGGGCTATCGCGCGATTCCCTGGGCGTACATGGACGCCTATATTCGCGCCTATCGGGGGCTGCTGCGCGGTGAGACCGTCGAGTGGGAGGGCGCGCGTATGCGCATGCTGCATCCGCCCGGGCACGGAGCCCCGCGACCGATCGACGTCCCGATTCTGATCAGCGCGCTCGGCCCGAAGGGAGCCGGCGTTGCGCGCGAGCTCGCGGACGCGCTTTACGCCACGCTCGTGCTGCCCGAGTTCGCCAAGGAGTTCTCGGACGTGTCCTATCTGTTCTGGGGCACGGTGCTCGACGACGGCGAGGATTCCGGCTCGGAGCGCGTGCAAGCGGCCGGCGGACCCGGACTCGCGTTGGCCTACCACGGCGCGTACGAGTTCAACACTCCGCTGTCCGAGCTTCCGGGCGGGGCGGAGTGGCAGGCGGTCGTCGAGCGCACCGCGCCGGCCGAGCGTCACCTCGCCGTCCACGTCGAGCACTGCGTCGGCCTCAACGAAGCCGACCAGGCCGCCTGGGATGCGGGCGGGCACGCCATGCTCGAGCAGGCGACGGTCAGCGGCACCGCCGATCGGGTCGCGGCCCGGCTCGCGGAGCTCGCCGCCGGCGGCGTGACCGAGTTGGTGTTCCAACCGTGCGGTCCGGACATCCGTCGCGAGCTCGAGACGTTCATGGAAACCGCGCGCGCAGCCGTCCCAGCCTGAGGAGAAGACATGAGCACAACAAAGAATCGAACGCTGACGACGCTGGTCGACGGAGGTAACTACTTCGAGTGTCCACGCTGGCATGAGAACCGGTGGTGGGTCTCGGACTTCTACCGCCACGCGGTCTTCAGCTACGACTCCGGCGGCGGCGAGCGGCTCGAGCTAGAGGTCGAGGGCCAGCCGTCGGGGCTGGGCTGGCTGCCCGACGGAGACATGCTCGTGGTCTCGATGAAGGACCGCCGAGTCCTGCGACGCGGTGCGGACGGCAGCGTCAGCACCCACGCCGACCTGTCCGACCTGGTCAGCGGTCACGTGAACGACATGATCGTCGACCGCCAGGGAAGAGCGTTCGTCGGCAACTTCGGCTTCGACCTGATGGGCGGCGGCGCGCCGGCGAGCGCCGGCCTCGTGCGCATCGATCCCGACGGCGCCGCCGCAGTCGCCGCGGAGGACCTGTGGTTCCCAAACGGGATGGTGATCACCGACGACGGGACGCTGATCGTGGCCGAGACGTTCGCGGCGAGACTCACCGGGTTCGACATCCAGCCCGACGGGTCGCTCGACGGACGGCGCGTGTGGGCGCAGGTGCAACCGTCACCCGAGCCAGGCGGCACGGAGGCGATGCTGTCCGCGGTCACGTTCGCTCCCGACGGCTGCGCGCTCGACGCCGAGGGACACGTGTGGGCGGCCAACGCGCTCGGGGGAGCCGTCTGCCGCGTCGCTCCCGGCGGTGAGATCGTCGACGAGGTCGCAATGCCCGACGAGCTTGGCGTGTTCGCGTGCGGGCTCGGCGGCGAGGACGGCCGGACGCTCGTCGCCTGTGCGGCTCCGGACTTCTACGAGCACACGCGCAGCGCGGCACGCGAGGCGGTGCTGCTGAGCACGACGGTCGAGATCCCACACGCCGGGCTGCCGTAAACCGGGCGACGTGACAGTTACTCAATCGGTGTGACCCCGATGGAATAGCCAGGGCCGGTCGCGCGTCTTCCCATGTAAGCGAGCATTTGGCGTGGGGAGCAGTAGGGACCGGTTCGTTGCCCGATGGCACGTCCTCTCACGTCACCGTCCACACAACGAAAGGTGGCACCGATGAGCAGCACCGCTTCTGCGAACGTCCGGCACCGTTTGATCCGCCGAGGTAATGGACACGGCCTGGTCTTGTCACTCGCACTCCTCGCCACCGTCGGCGCGCTGGCGGCGCTCCCGGCGGCCAGCGGCGCCAGCGCGTTCGGGTGCACGTCGAGCGGCTTCGGGATCAAGGGCTTCAGCTCCGCCTACACGTGCATGGACTTGGAGGGCACGCCGACGCGTGGCGGGCTGTGGATCTCGCTTGTGCACATGAGCTGGTCCGGTGCCGGCACGGTGTGTAACTACAAGTGGGTGCTCCGATACACGAACACGAGCGGCCAGGTTTACCGCACCGACAGCTCAGCGGTCCACGTGGGCTGCAGGGCGGTTAGTGCAGTATGGGAGCGGGATTACGGTCACGAGGTGTTCAGCCAGACCTACGGCTGGTACTGGAGCGGGATGGAGGCGAGTACCGGCCGCGTGTGCGGCTACCTGTATGAGAGCGGGTCACTCCGACCAGGGGTTCCGTGCGAGTCGATCCATCCTTGACTGGTTCGGCCGAGTCCATTCACCCCTGATCTTCGCCCGGCCGCGCGACCCGTCGCGCGGCCGGGCGCGTTCCAACGTCGGTAAAGAATCTGCTTAGCGCGCGCTGAGCTGCTTAGGCTGCCGCAGAACGATCGTCGGCGAACGCTCCGATCGCTCCAGTCTCGGAATGGGAGCCGCCCGAGTTCGCGCTCGCCGGCGACGACGCCCGGCTGGACCGTATCGCCGAGGCGTTCGCGCGCGTGATCGACGCCAAGTCACCGTTCACCGCGCGCCATTCGCAGCGCGTGGCCGAGATTGCCGACGGGATCGCGGCGGTTCTCGGGTTCGACGCCGATGCGCGGCGGACGATGCTGCGCGCCGCGCTGCTGCACGACATCGGCAAGCTCGCGATCTCGAGCCGGATCCTCGACAAGCCGGACAAGCTGACCGACGAGGAGTTTCGCGCGATCCAGACCCACCCGGTCCACACGCTGCGGATTCTCGAGCGGGCGCCGTGCTTTGCCCCGCTCGCCGACCTCGCCGCAAACCACCACGAGAAGCTCGACGGAAGCGGCTATCCCCGCTCGCTCGACGCCCGCCACCTCGACCTCCCGATGCGGGTGCTCGCGGTGGCTGACGTTTACGAGGCGCTGACGGCGGACCGCCCCTACCGCGGTCCGCTGCCAGTCGAGGAGGCGCTCGCGATCATCGACCGAGACGTCCCCCACAGGCTCGACGCGGACGCCCGAGGCGCACTCGAGATCCACGTCGGCCGGTCGGACGCGAGCGCCGGCCCCATCGAGTTGACGCTCAGCGAGGCGTAGTCGCCTCGACCGGCGCCCACGGAACGACCACGGCTTCGGCCTTCCCGAGCCGGACCTGGGTCACGAACTCATCGGTACCGCTGCCGTTGCGCGCGGCTCGCCGGCTGATCCACAGACGGAGCGGCTTGCGCCGCTGCGCGCGGTCCCGTAACCGGCGGACCTGAACTTCGGATCCGGTTGTCGTAGCCATCATGCAGCCTCCAGTTCGAACGAAACGGGGTCATCCTCACGCAGCTCCACGACCTCCTCGGCCGGGCGCGCCGGCGAGCGCAGCCACACCAGCGCGATCAGCGCACCGACCAGGACGGTGCCGGCACCGATCGCCCAGGCCAGATGGAACCCTCCGGTGAGGGCCTGCACAGGGTGCTGGCCGAGGCCGGTGAGCACCTTGGTCCGCTGGGCCGCCACCGTGCCCAGCGCGGCGATCCCGATCGCCGCCGAGATCTGGAGCGAGGCGTTGACGATTCCCGAGGCCAGCCCCGCATCCGCGAGCGGCACCTCGGCCATCGCCATCGTCATCAGCGGCAGGAACGACAGTCCCGCGCCGAGGCCGAGTAGTGCGAACGGCACGAGGATCGTCGGGAAGTAGCTCGCGTGGGCTGGCAGCTGCGACAGCAGCACCAGCGAGCCGGCAATCGCGGCCAGCCCAACGAGCAGGACACGAAGCGGACCGAAGCGGCCCATCAGCCGGGCGGTGACGCCCAACGACATCACGCCCATGATCAGCGTCAGCGGCAGGAACGCGAATCCGGTCTCGAGAGCGCCGTACCCGCGCACGTGCTGGAGGTAGAGCACTCCGAGCAGGAACGTCGAGAACATCCCGGTGACCAGGAACGCGCGCACGACGCTCGACGCCGCGAGACCCGGCACGCGGAGGATGCGCAGCGGAAACATCGGGTTCGCCAAACGCGACTCCACCGCAACGAACGCCGCCAACAGTGCCAACGACGCCCCGCCGAAGCCCAGCGTGTGGGCCGAAATCCAACCGTATTCGGTGACCTTGACGATCGCGTAGACGCCGAGCATCAGCGACACCGTCACGAGCACGGCGCCGAGCACGTCGACGCCCTGTCCGAGGCCAGTGCGCTCGGTCTCGCTGATCAGCACCCGCCCGAGCAGGAACGTGACGATCCCGATCGGGACGTTGATGAAGAAAATCCAGTGCCAACTCAGCGACTGCGTGAGTACGCCGCCGGCGAGCAGGCCGATCGAGCCGCCGCTCGAGACGATGAACGTGTACACGCTCATCGCGATCGCGCGCTCGGACGGCTTCGGGAACTCCGTGATCAACAGCGCAAGCACCGCGGCCGATGCGACCGCGCCACCGAGGCCCTGAATGAACCGGGCGACGATCAGCACGACCTGATCGTCGGCGATCCCGCAGGCCACCGAGGCGAGCGTGAACACGACCAATCCGGTCAGGAACAGGCGCTTGCGCCCCAGCAGGTCGCCGAGCCGCCCCGCCAGGAGCAGGAAACTCCCGAACGCAATCATGTACGCGTCGATCACCCACGCCAGGTTCGCCTGCGAGAAGCCGAGGTCACGCTGCATCGACGGGAGCGCGACGTTCACGATCGTCGCGTCGAGCACCATCATCAGCTGACCCATGCACACCACTGCGAGAGCGACCCAGCGACGGCGCTCTCCACTAATTAGACTATTGATAGTGATCATCCCCTATCCAAAGCTTGTCGCTGTGCAATTGATGATCACCGTATCATGGACTATCATCTGCTGCAAGATGATAATCCTGATACCCTGCAAATCGCCGAAGGCGCCGGCGTAGCCGCCGCCGAAAGAGTCTGAGATGCACGTAGACACCTCACCCGGGACGGTGGTGATGTTGCTGCGGCTGGCGAAGGTCATCCACAAGCGCAGCACCGACGAGCGGCTTGGAATCAAGCTGCGGCAGCTGATGGTCCTGAGCTACCTGCGCGCGGGCGCCCCCGGCCTCCAGCAGCAGCAGCTGTGCGAGGCGCTGTGGCTCGACCCGAACAACTGCGTCCTGCTCCTCAACGAGCTCGAAGACATGGGGTACGTCGAGCGCCGGCGGGACCCCTCGGACCGGCGCCGCCACGTCGTCGCCATCACCGACGACGGCCGGACCGCGCTGGAGCGCGCCGAGCGCGCCCAGGAGGAGATCGGCGACGAGCTCCTGGCCGCGCTCAGCGACGATGAGCGCGCGACGCTCCGGTCGCTGCTGAGCCGCGTCGTCACCTGAGCCGTTCGGCCACGCACAAGCCTGCCCGCTCGTAGAGCCGGATTGCAGCTGCGTTCGCGGCCTCGACCTTGAGCTCGACCGCGTCGGGCGCGAGCAGGGCATACAGCGCAATTGCGTCGTCGCCCGTGAACGTGCGCACGGCGATTCCGTCCGGCCAGCTCGGCTCGCCTACAGCCGACGGATCTAGCTCGATCCGCATACGCAACGTCACGCCCTGGACCGGTCGTCATCGCCAACTCCATATCGTTTATCCGATGGCCGTCAACGTGCGCCGCGCCGTGCTCGTGACCGGTGCCTCGCGTGGCATCGGCGCCGCCGTCGCCGCCGCGTTCGCGCGCTCGGGCGACCGCGTCGCGGTCCACTACGGCGCGCGGCGCGAGCAGGCCGAGGAAGTGCGAGCGTCGTTGCCCGGCGACGGCCACATCGTGGTCGGCGCCGACCTGATCGATGCCGGGGCCATCCGCCGGATGGTCGACGAGGTCGCGGAGGCGTTCGGCGGCATCGACGTGCTCGTCAACAACGCGGGCATCTTCGAGCCGCACCCGATCAGCGACACGTCCTATTGGGAGTGGCAGGAGTCGTGGCGACGAACGCTCGGCGTAAACCTGATCGGCGCCGCCAACGTGACCTGGTGCGTCGTGCAGCACATGGGCGGCGGCGGGCGGATCGTCAACATCGCCTCGCGCGGCGCGTTCCGCGGCGAGCCAGACCAGCCCGCGTACGGCGCCAGCAAGGCGGGGGCGATCGCGTTCGGCCAGTCGCTGGCGCGCGCGCTGGGGCCGCGCGGGATCTCGGTCACCGCGGTCGCCCCCGGGTTCACCGAGACCGACATGGCGGCGAGCGAGCTCGAGGGCGAGCGCGGACGGATCCGCCGCGCCGAGAGTCCGCTCGGACGTGTCGCCACGCCGGAGGAGGTGGCCGCTGCCGTGCTCTACCTCGCATCGCCGCAGGCCGAGATGGCGAGCGGAACGGTGATCGACATCAACGGCGCGTCGTATCTGCGAATGTGACGCCGCGCTGGGTCAGGTCGCGCCCGCGCGGCTCCGCTCGGGGGGCGGTCGTCGCCGGTGAGGACGTCGTGGCGGCCCGCGCCGACCTGAACAACGCCCGAAAGCTCCCACCGCCCGCCGGGCATTGGGTGGATAAGCATCTGGGAGATGCTTATGTCCCCGAGGTGCCGGCGCCCGGCGGAGGTTCGGGGCGTACCGCATCGGGAGGCGCCAGCAGCGCGTTCAGATCGGCCACGGGACCCAGGTGGGCGATCTTCTCCGGGTTGACGATCGAGTTCACGCCCCGGATCTGACCACCTGAGATCTCGAGCGCCCACACGCCGAGCAGCCGGTCCTCGCCGTCGAGGAGGAGCGCGCCGGGCATCCCGTTGACCTCGACCGGCCGCACCGAGGCGCCGGGTATGCGCGCGCCGAGCCTCGTCCAGTTCACGAGCGCCCGAGCGACGCGATGGCGGCCCTGGAGTGGCCGCGCCAGCGCCGGAACCTTGCCGCCACCGTCCCCGGTGAGTACCACGTCGTGGGCGAGCAGCGCCTCGAGTCCGGCGAGATCGCCTTCCGTCGCCGCCGCGAAGAACCGGCGGGCGAGCTCGTCCCGTTGCTCGCGCGAGGTCTGAAACCGCGGACGACCCGCCTCGACGTGCGCTCGCGCCCGCGACGCCAGCTGGCGGACGTTGTCCTCGTTCTTGCCGACGATCCCGGCGATCTCGCCGTATCCGTAGTCGAACACGTCGCGCAGCAGCAGCACGGCGCGCTGCTCGGGAGACAGCGTCTCGAGCAGGACGAGCATCGCCATCGACAGCGAGTCCGCGATCTCGGCGTGCTGCGCCGGATCGTCGAGGCTGTCGGTGAGGATCGGCTCCGGGAGCCACTCCCCCACGTAGCGCTCCCGGCGCGCTCGAGCCGAGCGCAGCTCGTCGATCGCCAGGCGTGTCGTGATCGTCGCCACGAACGCGCGCGGCGAATCGATCCGCTCGCCCGCCTCGACCGCGCGATGGACGCGAAGCAGCGACTCCTGGACGACGTCCTCGGCCTCGGCGACGCTGCCCAGCATCCGGTACGCGATCGCGAACGACACCGGTCGCAGCTCGTCGAGCAGCTCTTCGCTCGAGCCCGCTCCCGAGCTCATGCCGCAAACCCCTCGCGCCAGCTCGGGTGACTGGGCTCCCACCCGAGCTCTTGCTTGGCCTTCGCGTTCGACGCCCCGCGGATATCGGTCATCATCACGATCGCGGCCTCGCCGGCCATCATGCGCCCCACAAACCGCGGCACATGCCACGGCTTCGGCGCGCCGATCGCTTCCGCCAAGGCCGGCAGCCACTCGGCGACCGGCGCCGGCTCGTCGTCGACGACGTTGTAGATCCCGCGCTTGCCGTGCTCGACGGCCGCGACGGTCGCCTCGGCAGCGTCCGCAATGTGGATGAACGACCACACCCCCGCGCCGTCGCCGACCACCGGGAACTTGCGCTTGCGGACCATCTCGAATTCGGGGCCACCGGGAGACAGGCCCGTGCCGGGACCATAGAACCCGCCGTACCGAAGCACGATGCCCTCGGTCCAATCGGCGCCCGTGACCGCCCCCTCGACATGCCGGATCGCCGCCAGCGACTCGCGCATCTCGCGCACGGGAGTCGAGTCGAGCGGGTCGTCCTCGGTCTTGACCGGACCGCCGGTCCGGGCGTACGGCCAGCCCGTGTAGCTCTGGGCGACGAACCGCTTCACCCCGACGGCGCGCCCAGCGGACAGCAGGTGATCGGTGCCCTCGGTCCTCAGCCGGTTGGTCATCGCGAAGCTGCGATCGAAGTGGCGCATGTCGAACGCCTCGATCGCTGTCAGCTCGTGGACGATCACATCGGGCTGCGCCTCGGCGATGGCGCCCGCGACCTGGTCGGCATCGAGTGCGTCAACCACCATCGGCTTCGCCCCCAGCTCCCACAACGCCCCCTGCTTGGCCTCGCTTCGCGTGGTGCCGACGACCCGATGGCCGGCGTCGACCAGTCGCGGCACCAGCTGCTTGCCCATCGCTCCTGTCGCTCCGGCAACGAAAACTTTCATGCTCAGGCTCCTCATAATCGATTGCACCAGCTTTGACGGGGTACCGCCGGCGTCTGTGACAGCCCGTATCCGGAGAGTGACGGGGCGCCGCCAGGGGTAGCCCTATCGATAGGGCTATGCGTGAGCCGACGTACCTCAGCTGGCGATCTCAGATGCCGGAGCACTCGATCGAGCCGGATCCCGACTATCTGGACACGCCGTACCTCACCGCCGCGGTCAACATCTGCGCGGCGCTCGGCGTCTTCATTGGGATCTGGACGGCGATCTTCCTGGTGGGCGATCTACGTCACGGGTTCGCCAGGTACTGGTCGCTGGTGCTGATTCTCGTGATCGACATCGCGGTCAACGTGGCCGTGCGCGTTGCTCGCACCCGGAAACGACGGGGACTCCCGCCGGAGCCGCCGCCCCGGTCAGCTCGCGACGTCCAGCGCGGTCCGCAGTCCCGCCAGGTCGGCTGACCCGAACACCACCCGGTTCCGCGTGGCGACGTAGACGAGGTCGAGGTCGACCCCGGCTTTGGCGATCTTGCGGGTCAGGTCCGCCAGCACGCCCGGGCGGTCCTCGACATCGATCACGACGACCTCTCGCTCACGGTTGACCGCCAGATGCGAGATCGCCAGCGAGTGCCTCGCGGCCTCGGCGTGCGGGACGAGGATGTGCATCTCCGCGCGCTCGCCGGTCCCGATGCAGGTCGCGGCGGCGATGTTCACGCCCGCATCGCTGATCGCCGCGGCGACGAGCGCGAGCGCACCGGGGGTGTTCTCGATGTCGATGACGAGGTCGAACGCCATGCCGCTGGGACCGCAGCCTAGCCGCTCGCGGCGGGTTCGAGCCACCTCACCGCGCGCGCTGGCGGAACAGCACTCCGGACAGTGCGATCGACATGACGATGATGCCGACGCTCCAGGCGATCGCGTACCACGCGTCCGCGCCGACGTGGCCGCCGCCCAGAGACGCGCGGATCGTGTCGACCACGGCGGTCGCGGGTTGGTTGCGGGCCACGACCTGCAGCCCAGAGGGCATCGTGTGGATCGGGACGAAGGCGCTGCTCACGTATGGAAAGAAGCTGATCAGGAACGAGATTCCCTGCGCCATCTCGGGGCTGCGAGCAACGATGCCGATCGCCGCCGCGAACCAGGACAGAGCGAGCACGAATAGCGCCAGGATCCCGGCGGCCAACAGCCAGTGCGGCACGTCCGCATGCGGACGGAAACCGATCGCGAGGGCGACCACGACGACCAGCGCGGCCGACAGCAGGTTGCGCGCGACGCTCGCGATCACGTGTCCGCTGATCAGGGCCTCACCGCGGACGTCCATCGAGCGGAATCGGTCGATGATCCCGGAGGCGAGGTCGTGGGCGACGGTGATCGCGGTCGTACCGGCACCAAAGCTGATGCACACGAGCAGCACGCCCGGCACGACGTAGTCCACGTACCGGGTGCCGGTGCTGATCGCGCCCCCGAACAGGTACACAAACATCAGCATCATGATCACCGGCAGCATCAGCGCGGTCATCAGGCCCTCGATGTTCCGCAGCGACAGCCGAAGCGCGCGGGTGATAAGTGGTTGGACGACGTATTCAGACATTCGCGATCTCGCTTTCTCGGGCGGGGGTGTGCGTGTGGTCTCTGGTCAGGGCCAAGAAGGCGTCGTCGAGGCTCGCCATCCGGAGCTCGAACCGGGAGATCCGAGTCCCCTCTGGATCGAGTTCGTCGAACAGCGCCCGCGCATCGGCGGCGCTCCCGTCGGTCGCGGTCCCGATCGTCAACGTCGAGCGGTCGGAGTGCAATGCGCGCGCCCCGAGGTAGTCGATCAACTCCTCGAAGCTCAGCGGGTCGGCCAGTTGCAGATCGAGCCGTGCACCACCGACCCGGTCCTTCAGCTCCCGGGCCGTCCCTTCCGCCACGATCCGACCCCGGTCGAGCACCGCGATGGTGTCGGCGAGGTGCTCGGCCTCGTCGAGGTACTGCGTGGTCAGGAACACCGTGACGCCGGCCTCGGTCAGCCCGGTCACGACCTCCCACATCGCCTGCCGGGCGCGCGGATCGAGCCCGGTTGTCGGCTCGTCGAGGAAGATCACCTCGGGGCTCGCGACGAGGCTGGCCGCGAGGTCAAGGCGCCGTCGCATGCCGCCCGAGTACGCGGTGACACGCCGGTCGCCGGCATCAGCCAGGTCGAACCGCTCGAGCAACTCGGTGGCGCGGACGCGTGCCACAGAAGTCGCCAGACGCCGCAACCTGCCCATCATCTCGAGGTTCTCCCTCCCGGTCTGGATCTCGTCGAGTGCGGCGTACTGGCCGGTGAGGCTGATTCGCCGCCGGACCGCGTGGCGGTCGGAGACGACGTCGTGGCCGGCGACGCGTGCCAGCCCGCCATCCGGCTTGACGAGCGTCGCGAGGATGCGCACGGTCGTGGTCTTGCCGGCGCCGTTCGGCCCCAGGAGCGCGAACACCGTGCCGGCGCGGACGCGGAGGTCGATCCCGTCGAGCACGCGAACCGACCGGTAGGACTTCGTCAGGTCGTTGACCTCGACTGCAAATTTCTCGCTCATCGATCCTCTCTCTCGACGCGGAATAAACTGCGTATGACATACGCTCTAATGCGTACAGCATACGCAATTGTCCGGTGATGTCAAATACCGATCGATGAGCGACGACGAGGAACACCTGATCCCTCCCAGCATCGAGCTCGCCTGGGGACGCCGGCAACGACCGACGCGCGGTCCGAGGCCCGGGCTGACCCTCGATCGGATCGTGGCCGCGGGGATCAAAGTGGCGATGACCGAGGGCATCGGGGCGCTGTCGATGACGCGCGTCGCCACCGAGTTGGGAGTGGGGACGATGTCGCTCTACCGCTACGTCGCCGCCAAGGACGAGCTGCTCACGCTGATGGTGGACAGCGCGCTCGGCGCGCCGCCGCCGGCCCCGCCCGACGAGGACTGGCGTGCCGGACTGACCCGGTGGGCGGTCGCCGTCCGCGGCGCCTACCAGCGCCATCCGTGGGCGCTGCGCGTGCCGATCAGCGCGCCGCCGCTTGGTCCCAACAACGTCGCCTGGCTCGAGAACGCGCTGCGAGCGCTACGCGAGACGCCCCTGTCCGAGCAGCAGAAGCTTTCGACGGTATTGCTCGTGAGTGGCTTCGTCCGCAATGACGTCACGCTCGACCTCGACCTCGCCGCCGGGGCCGGCGGTGAACAGGTGATGCCGACATACGCTCGGATGCTCGGCGCATTGATCGAAGGCGGCGATTTCCCCGCTCTCGCCGACGCGGTGGCCTCGGGGGCGCTGTCGGATGAGGACGATCCCGACAGTGAGTTCGAGTTCGGCCTCGAGCGGATCCTCGACGGCGTGGCGGCGCTCATCGCCCGGGATGGGGCATGATCCGGCGATGACTCGGACCCCGAAATGGATCGCATCCGTCGCCGCCACAGGCGCGATCGCCGCCGCCTGGGCGGTGGCGCCGGCGGGCGCCGCTAGCGTCGCGCGGTGGTCGAACTCGCATTGCCAGCTCCAGCAGGCGGTGTTCAACGTCCGCCACCCGCACCCGAGCGGGCTCCTGCAGGCCGGCGGCAATCGGATTCTCAAGCAGCATGGGTGCACGCAGCGCGTTCCCGGGCCTAAGCATTGGTCGAACACCCAGTGCTCGGACTACCAGGCGACGTTCGCCAAGCTGAACGCGTTCCCATCCGATGCGCAGGTAGCGACCGCGAACACTGCGCTGAAGAACCACGGCTGCTCGCAGCGCGTGCGCAAGCCGCCGATCCAGCACTAGCGGCCCGCTAGAAGATGTCGGGCGCCGGCCCCGGGCGCGGCTCGCCGAACGTGGCGTACGTCTCGGCCGCCGGCGTCGTCGAGTCCGGCACGCCCGCCCCGAGGCCCGCCGCGACCGGCTCGAACGGATAGAGCGCGCTGCCCTTCTCCTTACGCGCGCCCACGGCGAGGATCAGCGCCGGCTGCGTGCCGGTGTTGACGATCGTGTGCGTAGTCCTCGGCGGGCAGTGGAAGAGGTCCCACGGACCGACCGGCCGCTCCTCCCCCTCGACGATCACCGTGCAGCGGCCGCTCAGGATCAGGAAATCCTCCTGCCCTGCCTCGTGGTGGTAGAGCGACATCGGCTTGCCCGGTTGGATCCAGTAGAGCCCAATCCCCAGGTCGTCGAAGTGGGCCTCGCCCTCACCGCCGAACCGGCACAGCGCGCGCATGTCGTTATGCAGCCACCGGGCGTCGCGTGCGTTGACGACGAACCAGCCGCCGGTGACAGGAACGCCTTGTTCGAGCCTGGCCTCGGTCACGCGGCCACGACGACGCGGGTCTCTCCGGTGATCGCCTCGAGCGCCTCTCGGAGCGCGGCCACGCGCTCGGCGCCGTACCGATCGGCCCATTCCTGCTCGATCTCGTCGATCAGCCCGACCCCGAGTGCCTGCGCGGCATGCCCGCGCTCGGTCAAGCGGATGATCTTCGCCCGGCCGTCGCTCGGGTCTGGCACCCGTTCGACGTAGCCGCGCTGCTCGAGGTCGCTCGTGACCTCGCCCACGGACTGCTTGGTCATCCGAGCCCGCTCCGCGAGCTCGGTGAGCCGAGTTCCTTCGGGGTCGATGTTGCCGAACACGCACCCGTGGCTGATGCGGATGTCGTTGTACGGCGTGTCCGCCAGGCGCCGTTCGAGGTCCTCGCAGAAGTCGTCGAAGGCCACGCTGAGCAGCCGAATCATCAAGGGCGGACGCGGTGTTTCTGAATCGATTGACATTTGGTCAGGACTCCTGATAAGGTGGCCAGACAGTTCGTAAGCCTTACAAGGCTGCCTGACGATTTTAGCACCAAAAGTGGAGGAATCTGAAGATGTCTAGAAAGTGGTGGACCTTACTGGCGGTGAGCGTCGGCACCTTTATGTTGCTGCTCGACATCACCGTCGTGAACACGGCGCTCCCGTCGATCGAGAAGGACCTGTCGGCGAGCTTCACCGACGTGCAGTGGGTGATCGACGCGTACACGTTGTCGCTGGCGGCGATCGTGCTGACCGCCGGATCGCTGGCTGATCGCCTCGGCCGCAGAGCCGTGTTCGCGATCGGACTCGGGATCTTCTCGGCGGCTTCGCTCGCCGCGGGGCTGGCGCCCGATGCGACGTTCCTGAACATCTCGCGCGCGATCCAGGGAATCGGCGGCGCCGCGATGTTCGCGGTCTCGCTCGCGCTCGTCGCGCAGGAGTTCGCGGCTGGGCGGGAGCGGGCGATGGCGATGGGCGTATACGGCGCCACGATCGGCGTCGCCGTCGCGGTCGGCCCGCTGGTCGGCGGCGCGATCACGAGCGGGCTCGGCTGGAGGTGGGTGTTCTTCCTGAACGTCCCGATCGGCATCGCGGCGATCGCCGTGACGTTCCTGCGGATCCGCGAGTCCCGCGATCCCAACGCGACTCGGATCGACTGGCTCGGGCTCGTCACGTTCAGCAGCGCGCTGGTGATGTTTGTGCTGGCGCTCCTGCGGGGCAACGACGAGGGCTGGGGCAGCCCGCTGATCATCGGCCTGTTCGCCGGGGCCGCGGTGATGCTCTCGGCGTTCATCGTGATCGAGCAGCGGGTCCGGGAGCCGATGCTCCCGCTCGAGCTGTTTCGCCGGCGCGCGTTCACCGGCGTCCAGCTCGCCGCGGCCGCGGTGTCGGCCTCGCTGTTCGCGCTGTTCCTGTACCTGACGCTGTACCTGCAGAACTACCTCGGCTACTCACCGCTGCAGGCGGGGCTCCGCTATCTGCCGATCACGCTGGTTCCGTTCCTGGTCGCGCCGCTCGCCGTCGCCCTGATGGCTCGGGTGCGCGCGCGTGTCCTGATGGCGGCGAGCCTGGCCGCGATCGGCGGCGGGCTCCTGCTGATGTCCGGACTGACCCCGAGCGACGGCTGGACAGCGCTGCTGCCCGGCTTCATCGTCGCCGGGATCGGGGTCGGCCTGCTCAACCCGGTGATCGCGGACGTCGCGGTGAGCGTCGTCGCCAAGGAGCGCAGCGGCATGGCGGCCGGGATCAACGACACGTTCCGGCAGGTCTCGATCGCGGTGGGCGTGGCGGCGTGGGGAGCGATCTTCCTCGCCCGCGGTGCCGACAAGATCTCCACGGTCGCGGCCGGGACCCCGGCGGCCACCGGCGATCACCCCCGCCAGCTGATCGAGGCGGCCTCGGGCGGCCAGCTGCAGGCAGCCCTGCAGTCGGTGCCGCACGGCGCCCGCGCGATCGTCGCCAACGCGACCCGCGACGGGTTCCTGAGCGGCCTCAACACGATTCTCGTGATCGGCGCCGCGCTCGCTTTCGCCGGCGCACTGCTGGCCCTGTGGCTGGTCCGCGAGCACGAGATCGAGCGCGAGCAGCCCGAGCTGATCGGCGCGGTCGCGGTGGCCGAGGCTGGTTGACGAGGCGCCGGATCGGTAAGCATCCGAATGGATGTCCGAATCGAACGGCTCACTGGTCTCGGGCCTCGACCGCCTCGTCGGTGATGGCGTTGAGGCGGCGGTGCGCGCCAAGCATGCTTGGCGCCTCCGCCGCCTCGGCTGGGAACACGCCCTGACGCCACCAAAGGACGGCATCTGGGCGGCCGGCGATCCTCCGCCGCGCGACGGCTGCTCGCTGGACGTGCTCGTCGACGGAGCCGCGGCCTTCCCGGCCATCGCGGAGGCGATCTCGAGCGCGCGTGACCACGTCCACGTGACCGGGTGGCACGTGGCGCCCTACTTCGAGCTCGTCCGCGGGGAGCGGCCGGCGGTGCTCGGCGAGTTGCTGGCCGAGGCGGCCGAACGGGTCAACGTCAGAGTGCTGGTGTGGGCCGGAGCGCCGGTGCCGGCGTTTCACCCCACCCGCAAGGAGGTGCGCGACGGCGTCGAGGAGCTGACCCGCGGCACCCGGATTCGCTGCGAGACCGATCCGCGCGAGCACCCCTTCCACTGCCACCACGAGAAGACCGTGATCGTCGACGGCGAGGTCGCGTTCGTCGGCGGGATCGACATGACCGACTATGGGGGTGATCGGTTCGACACCAGCGACCACCCCGCTCGCCGGCGGCTCGGCTGGCACGACGTGGGCACCAGGGTTCGAGGTCCCGCCATCCTCGACGTACACGACCACTTCGCGCTGCGGTGGCGTGAGCTCAGCGGCGAGCGGCTCGAGCGACCGCCGGCGCCCGCCGCTGCCGGCCATTCCACGGTCCAGGTCGTGCGGACCGTCGCCGAGGACATGTACGAGGCCGTCCCGGTAGGTGAGTTCCGCATCCTCGAGAGCTATGTGCGCGCGATCCGCGGCGCCCAGCGCTTCGTCTACCTGGAGAACCAGTTTCTGTGGGCACCGGAGATCGTCGACCTGCTGGCCGACAAGCTCCGCCGGCCTCCCTGTAACGAGTTCCGGATCGTCGTGCTGCTGCCGTCGAAGGCGAACAACGGGCACGACGACACGATGGGCCAGCTCGGACAGCTCGTCGGAGCCGACGACGACGCCGGCCGGCTGCTCGCCGCGACCATCCGCTCGCGGAGCGGCCATCGGGACGACCATCTGTACGTCCACGCCAAGGTGGGGATCGTCGACGATCGGTGGCTCACGGTCGGGTCGGCCAATCTGAACGCTCACTCGCTGCTGAACGACACCGAGATGAACGTCGTCACCGACGACGCCGAGCTCGCCCGTGAGACCCGACTGCGGCTGTGGGCCGAGCACCTCGAGGTGGACGTGGACGCGATCGCCGGCGACGATCCCCACGCGGTCGTGGACGAGCGCTGGCGCCCGATCGCTTTCGAGCAGCTCGAGCGCCACCGCGCGCGGCGCGTCTCCCACGCACCGGCTTCTTGCTCTGCCCGGCGTGTCCCGGCGCTCGCGAAGGTTGCTCGGGCCGCTGGTCGGCCTCGTCGACGACGGCTAGCAGTCAAGCCCAGGCGGGCTGGGCGCCCTGCTCGCGCACCCACTGGCCGACGAGCCCGCGCAGGTGCTCGACGAACCGTTCCTGCTCGTGCGCCGGGTACGTCGCTCGGACCGTGCTCACGAGCAGCCGGTCGAAGTCGTCGGACCCGACCCAGTCGAGCACGAGTTCGTCGACGTGGCCGAGGCGGCTGTCGCAGAAGTCGTGGTAGCGGCCCGCCTCGAAGTGCTCGTCGGCAAGTCGGCGGTAGGCCACGAGCTTGTCCCCGTAGCTCAGGTCCTCGCGGTCGCCGATCTCAAAGTAGCGGCGCGTGTCGAGATCGAGCCGCGGTCGCCGGCCGGTGACCAGGCAGAACGTGCACCACTTCAGGAGCGTCTTGATCGCCCACGGGAAGTAGTAGTGCAGGCTCGTGAGCGCGACGTCGGGCGAAGCGTTCGCGTAATCGATGGGGTACACGCCGTCGCCGCGGACGAGGCACTCGCACGAGTTGAACTCCCACCGGAAGAAGGCGTTGACGAGCCGGCTGATCGTCAGCACCTCCTCGCCCAGCTCCGGCGTGAGGAAATCGTGTGCGACCTCGTAGCGGTCGTGCATCGGCAGATCGGGGCGGAATTTCATCACCATCGTCTCGGGGCCGATCGAGAGCGAGCGGGCGAACACGTCGAAGCCCTCGATCGACGCCTGCAGGTGCATCAGCCGCCGCCCCGACGCGTCGTAGGCCCGCTCTAGCTCGGTCCGGTTGCGCACCCGGCTGACCCCGATCCACTGCCCACCGTCGTACGGCTTCATGAACAGCGGATAGCCGATCGCCTCAGCGATCGCGGGAAGGTCGAACGGCAGGTTGTAGCGGGAGGCGGTGTACTGGAAGCGCGAGTTGTCCGGTGGGTCCTTGTGCGGGACCAGCACCGTCGGCGGCACTTTAAGCCCGAGCCGGATCATCGCGCAGTAGGCGGCGTGCTTCTCCATCGACTGGAACGTGAACGGGCTGTTCAACAGGTACACGTCGTTCATCAGCGCGACCTTCTTCAACCATTCGCGCGGGAGGTAATACCAGTACGCGAGCCGGTCGATCACGAGCTCGTAGCGCGGCCGGTCGCGCAGATCGAACGGCTCCATCGTGATCCGCTCGGTCGCGATCCGGTGCGTGTGGCCGGAGGCGTCGGTGATCGGCCCGAGCCGCGAGACCAGCGTCTCGAACGCGGTCGGCCAGTCGTCCTCGGTGCCGAGCAGCAGCCCGATCAGGTGGGGTCTCTCCGCCATGTCAGACGAAGCGTGGCAGATGATGGGCCAGCTGCGCGCGCCAGGACGGCCAATCGTGGGCGACGTCGTGCCCCCACAGGTCGAGTTCGCAGCGGATGCCCTTGGACTCGAGCAGGCCGGCGAGCGTGCGCGTTGACTCGAGCGCGCCGGTCGTGTCCTCCCACTGGCCCTGCCCGCACACGAGCAGCAGGCTGACCCGGCCGCGTAGCCAGTCGAGGTGATCGCCCCCGAGGTGGGCGACGTAATCGATCGGGTTGTTGAAGTAGGTGGCGTCGCCGCGCTCGCCCCACGCGTCCCAGGCGGACGGGTCGTAGTTTCCCGACATGCAGATCGCCAGCGGGAACGCGTCGGCGCGCTTCAGCGCGAAGTTGGCGGCGTGGTAAGCGCCGAGGCTGACGCCGCAGGTGATCAGCTCGCTTGCCCCGCCACAGTCCCATCGGACGAACGGGACGACCTCATCGAGGATCCACGACTCGTAGACCCGGTGGCGCCGCGCCCGCTCCTCGAGCGGGATGGCGCGGTTCGACCACGACTCGGAGTCGAACGAGTCGACGCAGTACAGCTTCACCCGTCCCGCCTCGATCAGGTCGCCGACAGCGCCAACCATCCCGCGGCGCTCGAACTCGCCGGCGTCGCCGCGCTCGGCCGGGAACACGAGGACCGGGCGGGCGGGCGGGCGGGCGGGCGGGCCCCCATTCCCGTAGACCGCGACCCCGTTCATTTTTGGGCCTCGCTTCGCTCGGCGTCCATGGGGCCGGGCGGCCGGGCATCCGTGCCCGGCCGGGGGATCGCGTCCCGCCCGGAGGGCATGGATGCCCGACGTAATGGCCCCAGGGACGCCGCCGCAGGCGGCCCCCACAAATCCGTGAGCAGCCGCGTCAGATACGGATCAAACGCATCCCGCCACGCCGTGTAGTTGTGGAGGTCGGGCACCTCGGCTAGGTGCGCGTCGTAGCCCTGGGCGGCGAGCGCGCTGGCCATCAGGCGGTTGTTGTAGACGTTCTCCTCCTCCGTGCCGCAGGTCATCGACACCCGCGCCGGCTCGTCGAACGTGTCCGTGCGCAGCACGCGGCGGACGAACCGCACGATCCTCGCGTAGCGCGGAAATCCGGATTCCTGGCGGTCGAAGCGGGGCACGAAGAAGCTCGCTGATTGCAGGAACAGGCCGGCGAACGCCCCCGGCCAGGCCCGCTGCGCCTGGAGCATCGCAAGGCCGCCGAGGCTCGCGCCCATGCCCACGGGAACGCCGGATACGGCAACCTGGTCGCGGATCGCCGGCAGGATCCGGTTACACAGCGCGCGGCCGTACCCCGCCGACGCCGAGTACCACTCGTCGCGGTCTCCGGGCGGCAGCAGAGCGACGCGAAACGGCTCGATCACGTCGGCCTCGATCATCGCTCCGGCGTAACGGGTCAGCGCGGCGAGCTCGTCGTATTCGGGGCCATCGTGGGCGACCAGCAACGGCAGCTTGCCCTCGGTCGGCGACCAGATGTCGATTGACAGCTCGCGGCCGAGCACGCGGATCTCGACCGTGTCGCGCGCCCCTGCGATGGCTGGCTGCTCGAGCCAGGCCGGCGGGCGGTAGCCGGGCGCGAGCAGCACCGACTTCTCGCCGAACGCGCCGGGGGCGCGCTCCGGATTGCCCGGATCGCATACGACCACCGTGGCGCCGTCGTGATCGGACAACTCGAGCTGGTACTCCAGGCGCGCGAGGCCGTTGTCGGGCAGGTCGAGCACCCAGCCGCCGTCGTCACGGACGAAGTCGGCGTCGCTGAGCGGCAGGTCGGATAAGAGCCGGACACCCGCGAGGCGCCGCTCGGGGTCATCGACGCGAAGGCTGCCCGGCACCGCGTTCGTCGGACCCAGCCGGAGCGTCATATAGGTGCTGTTGCGGGTCTCCCGATAGTCGCCGAACGGCTCGCACGGCTCGAACCCCGCGCGCGCGTACAGCGACCGCGCCGCCGCGAACGACGCCATCGATCCGGTCTCGAGGCTGACTCGGAGGTAGCCGCGGTCGCGCGCCACTGTGATCAGATGCTCGAGCATCTTCCCGCCGACCCCGCGTCCACGCGCGGCGCGCGCGGTGTGCATCGACTTGATCTCCCCGTGCCGCGGATCGAGTTGCTTGAGCGCGCCGATCGCCAGCAGCGTGCCGCCGGCGCGGTAGCTGAAGAACGTCACCGCCGGGTCGAGCAGACCGTCGACATCCATCGCATGCGCATCCTCGGGCGGGGTCTGCGCCCGCGCGAACGTCAGGTGGACCGCGAGCAGCGCGCGCACGTCTGCGGCCCGCGGATCGTCGATCGCGATCTGACCGTGGCTCACCCGTGGAAGTATCTTGATCATGGTCTTGCCGGGATGGATTGCTCGGGTTCGACTTCCCGATCGGCGTGCCGCGGGCGTACGCCGAGCTTGCCGGGATTGAGGACTTCGCCGGCTGGGTTCGAGGTCTGGACCCAGAGGACAAGTTCTTTTCGGTGTCCGACGACGTCGCTGACGTGTCGGTTGCCCGCCCGTTCTTCCCGAGGCGTCTGGTGCGCAAGAGCCCGGGGATCAAGCGCGAGTTCCGGGCCGCGCTCGGCCTGTCCGCATCCGACGCGCTCCGCCGATGCGACCTCGGACATTGCCGGCGCGGCGCCGCCTCGGAGATGTTCTGGGCGCTCGGACCCCAGGCCGTTGGTAAGGCCACGATCACCGGCTGGCGAGACCTGGTCGCGCCGGCGCTCGCTGACCCCACTCGCCGGTGCGCGATCTGGCCGTTCGACGGCGGGCTCTGCGCGCTGCTGGAGCGGTCCGATGCGGTCATAGTCGAGGCCTATCCGGCCGACGCGTATCTGCAATTAGGCCTGCGGATGGGATCGCGGGGAACCGCCAAGACCAGGCCGGTGGACCGGCGCGCCGACGGCCCGCGCCTGCTCGAGCGCTCCCGAGAGCTTGGGGTAAGGCTGGACCGTCAGCTCGTCGCTCAGATCCGAGACGGATTCGGGTCAGACCGGGCGGGCGAGGACCGCTTCGACGCCACCGTAGGCCTGCTCGCGATGATCGCCACGGTCCGCCGGTCGACGGAGCCCGACCTCCCCGACGACCCGTGCGTCCGGAGCTGTGAGGGGTGGGTATTCGGTCGGCACGCTCGGTGCCCTCCGAACTGATCCCGGTCGGCCTCAGCTGGCCTTGACGGTCACGCTCGACATCACGACCGCGGGCGTAGGCGAGCCGTCCTGCGGCGGGTTGGTCGGGAGCGAGCCGATCTTCTGGACGACATCGATCCCCGACACGACCTTGCCCACAAGCGCGTAGTCGGGCGTGAGCCCGGCGGACTCCGTGGCGTTGTGGGCAGTCACGATGAAGAACTGGCTGCCCGACGCCCCGGCCGGCTGGGTCTCGGTCTTGGCCATCGCGACGTCGCCGAGGACGTATTGGGTGTTCTGCGGCGGCGCCTCGACGACCGTGTAGCCGGGTCCGCCGGCGCCGGTACCGGTCGGATCCCCTCCCTGGATCACGAACCCGGCGGCCACCCGGTGGAACGTCACCCCATCGAAGAAGCGCCGCTTGACCAGCGAGTAGAACGACGCGGACGTCTTCGGCGACTGCGCCACGTCCAGGTTGAACGCGAACGTCCCGCAGTTGGTGACGATCGTCACCGTATATGTCTTGCGCGGGTCGAGCCGCAGGTGGGGCGCGGACAAGTGCCCGCCCGACTTCGGCGCCGGCACCGGCACCTTGCGGCATGCGGCCGAGGACGGTGCCGGCGACGTAGTGGACGTCGCCGACGCCGTCGTCGACGCGGAGCCGCTAGCGCCGGCGCTGGTCGATGCGCTGTGGCTTTCGCTGCTTCCGCAGCCGGCCGCAACCAGGACGACCGCGACGATCAGGCAGGCTCGGCGCACCGCCCACTAGCAAACCAGATCGCGTCATCGGGAGATCCCGTAGCTCTGGACGCCACCCTGGCCGGACCCGCCGGCCTGGCCGGAGACGCTGCCACCGCCGGAGGCGCTGCCGACGACGCTGCTGCTGCCGCTGGCGCTGCCCTGGCCCCCGCCGTTCGCGACGCTGTTACTGGTGCCACTTTGGCCGGGCGCGCACGGCGCCGGCCCGCACGGGCTCTGGTTGCCGAGATCGAACGTCTGCGTGGTCGTGCCGGACGGCGTCGTGATCTCGGCGGACTTGACGCTCTGCGCCCCGGGCCACCAGGCGACGAACCAGCCGTTGGCGACCGTCGCCTGCACGCTGGTGCCGTCGTCAAGGGCCAGCGTTATCGCACTGACGCCGTCGCCCGTCCGCCCGTCCGCCCACGAGTACGCGCCGCCCCGGTGGCTCGCGTGCGTGCTCGACAGGAGGATGTGGCCCGCGGGGATGGTGATGGGCGCACTCGTCGTGTTGCTGGACACCGCCGTGAGGTTCGGGCCCTTGATGCAGGTCGCGCTGGAGTTCGCGTCCGCATAAACCGTAAAGGTGAACGGCCCGCGCGTGTCGGCCAGCTTCAGCGGCAGCTCCGCAACCGGCGACTGCGTCTGGCAGTCGGCGATCGCAGCCGGGAGCTGATGGGGCGCCGGGCGGGTAGGCGTCGCGCTCCAGCCCGCGAACGCGTTCGACGCGCCGGCGCTCAGCGAGATCACGACCGCTACGGCGCCGGCCGTGCCTGCCGCGGTCGCGAATGCGCCGATCGCCAGCGGCGGCCTGAGCCGACGGGCACGCGGGTGGTAGTCGTGGTGAGTAAGGCGGGCGATGCTCGCCGCCGGCACCTGTGCCGCGCGGTCACGGAACGCTTCGCGCAGCTCAGTCTCGAGTTGCTCTCTCATGTTGGGATGCTCCTTGTGTCATTGGTCGTGCGCAGCGTCTGCTCGAGTCGCGCGAGTCCACGAGAAGCCGTGCTTTTCACAGTGCCGAGGGAGCACTTCATGGCGGCCGCAACCTCGGCTTCGGGAAGGTCCAGGAAGTACCGCAGCACGAGCACGGTGCGCTGGCGCGGCGGCAGGTCCGCGAGCGCGCGCATCAACTCGTCCTGGGTGTCGATCGCATCCGACTCGCGCGCGTCGCCGCCTCGCTCGGGGGGTGGCTCGCCGGTGAGCTCGCGCCGGCGGCGCCTGCGGCGGTCGGCGCCACTGAGCGCGAGGTTCACCAGAATCCGGCGCGCGTAGGCGACGGGGTGCTTCATGCGACGGACCCGGTGCCAGCGGCCGGCCACCTTGAGCAGCGTCTCCTGAACCAGGTCCTCGGCCTCGGGCAGGTCCCAGACGATCAGGTACGCGGTCCGGATGAGCGCGTCGGTGTGGTGCGCGACGAAGTTCTCGAAGTCGGCTCGCGGGTGCTTCATCTCTCCCGTTAAGGGTCCTGCACCGCGAAAAGGTTGAGTGCCGCGCGTCGCGTGGGACGCAGAGACCCTACGAGCGCGAACGCGAGCTCGGGAGTCGCCAGTAGTTCACGTCGCGGTCGGGGTCATCCTTGCTCGGTCCGAAGCGTGTGCGCCAGAGAAAGCAAACGCCCACAAACAGCGCTAACCCCACCGGCCCCGCGAGATACGCCGCGTCGTTGCCGAGAACCACAATTAGGAGGACCGCCCCCAACAGAACAGCCGGGAAGAGCCATGGAAGCCACCATGCTTTCATGGCCAAAGGGTACTCACGCATTGGCCCGATATCTAGAGCGGTTCGGACCCGCGCCGGAGCGCTAAGGAGTTTCGTTCAGCTGCCGACAGTAGGGATGATCGAAGCGGGCGCCCAGGCTGGAAGGGCCGCTCTCGCGGGGTGAGACTCGGCGCCTCACCAACCCGCCTCAATCAACCCTCTGTCAGTTCAGCTCAGCCGATGCGAATCGCCTTCTCGATCGCCTGCGCGAGGAGAGCCTGACCGGCGTAACTCGGGTGGATTCCACAGCCGCCCGTCGACAGCTGCGTCAGCAGCCCAGCGGTGCAGGGGTTGCCACCCGAATGAGCGTCCGCGGCTGCGAACTCATCGAACGCGTCCGCGATCTCGACGTGGAACGGCTTGATCGCCGACGCAACGGTCGTGTTACCGAGTACGGTGCTCGAGTCCAACGCCGCCGTCGGCGAGTAGTAATTGACGACCACGATCTGCCCGGTGTAGTGCGCCTTGTTGCGGATCGCCGACAGGATCGTCTTGTCGTTGGCGGTAAGCGTCCCGAGCACACCGGCCTGCTCGACCAGCGACGCGCAGTGGTCAGCGGTGGTCTCCTGGCAGATCAGGAGGTCGTTGCCGCCGATCATCAGCGACACGAGCCGGACCTTCTTGTGCGTCTTCAGATACGACACAGCGTAGTTGAGCTGCGAGCCGCTGTACTTGACGTGGAGCGGGAACATCGTTCGATACGAGGTGCCGCCGTTCGGAGCGTTCTCGCAGCCGTTGCTCTGCGCGCTGGGGTTGATGAAGCTCGACGACGTCTCGCCCGGACACGCCGCATTGGCGACGGTCAGGTGCAACTCGGAGCCGAGATCCTCGGGATAGCCGATCAAGCTCGAGGCATCCGCGTAGTTGGGGGCCGGAACGACCTGCTGCTCTTGGTATCCGAACGGGACCGAGTCGCCGAGGGCGAGATAGCCTGATCCCGGCGTGACGGGCGTGGTGAACGTGACCTTCGGCGCGTTCGGCTTCTTCTTCGCCGGCTTCTTCGCCAGGGCCGGGCCGCTCACGAGCGCAAGACTGAGCGCCGCGCAGACCGTCAGAACTACAAATTTGAGCGCACGCCGCGCGGACGCGCGCGTACCTCCTTGGAGACCTTCCATTCCGTGTGTACTCCTTCCCCACGGGTCGGGCGCCGCCCCGGCCTGGCCGCGCGCAGATTTAGCGCCGATGGATGGTAGCCGGTGGGCCCGCGGATATGTCCCTCGTGTGAACTCATCGCGCAACCGCGTGATCGGCTCGTCACTACAATCCAGCGCGTCGCAACCGAGCTCTCGATCAATCGCAGGGACGAGGCCGGCGGTGTGGTGCTCGCGCTGTCAGGCGAGCTGGACGTGGTGTCCGCCCCAGCGCTCGAACAACGCCTCAGGGAGGCGCTGGCGGAGCCCGGCGCCCACGTGACCCTCGACCTCAGCGACCTGGAGTTTGTCGACAGCGCCGGCGTCAGCGTGCTGATCAAGGCCAAGCAGGACGCTGAATCGCATGGGCGCACGCTCGTGCTTGCGCGGGCGACCGAGCAGGTCCACCGCGTGTTCGCGCTCGTTGGGCTCGCCGACTGGCTGACGGGCTGACGGGCTGAACAGGCATCTATGGTGTGACGGTGTGAACGCGCGCAGCTACAGCGAGCGCCTCGTCTCGTCGCCGCTGGCGTGCTGCACCTGGGAACAGCAGACGTCGGTCGCGTGGGAGCAGCGGGTCGTGCCGGATGCGTGCGTCGACCTGATCTGGTCGGGCGAGCGGCTGACGATCGCCGGCCCGGATACGCGCGCTCGTTTGGTCGCACTCGCGCCAGGCGCGCAGATCGTCGGCGTCCGTCTTCGTCCCGGCATCGCAGGCTCAGTCCTCGGGCTGCCCGCATCCGGGCTCCAGGACCACGCCCCCGATGCCACCGACGTGCTGGGCCGTGACCACGCCGATGCGCTGCTTGACGCGCTGTTGCGGACCGCCGGCGCCGCCAATGACCCTCACGCGATCCTTCTGGCCGCGGTCGAGCGTCGCGCCGGAACGGGTCCTGACCCGCTCGTCCGTGCGGCCGTCGTCGCGCTCGACCGTCCGCACGCGCGCGTCGCCGCCGTCGCCGCGGAGCTCGGGGTGAGCGCTCGGCAGCTCCAGCGACGAGTCACCGATGCGGTGGGGTACGGGCCGAAGATGCTGGCGCGCGTCCTGCGGTTCCGCCGCCTCCAGGCGCTGCCGGCGGGGCCGCTGGTCGAGCTGGCGCTCGAGGCGGGTTACACCGACCAGGCGCACATGACCGCCGAGGTCACCCATCTAGCCGGCATCTCGCCTGTCCGATTTCTCAAAGACCTGGCGCCGACCGCCGCCTAGCCTCTGGCGCATGCCGGTCGACCGCACCGCCGCCGAGACGTTCATCTGGTCAGCCGCCCGCCTCGTGGACCGGCACCGGTACGCGATGCTGTTTCTCGGGGGCAGCGCCGATCCGATGCTCTCCGCACTGAGCGGCTACCGGAACCCCGACGGCGGATTCGGACACGCGCTCGAGCCCGACCTGCGCTGCCCCGGCAGCCAACCCGCGGCGACGCTGTCCGCGCTCGAGATGCTGCACGAGGCCGGCCGGCTCGACTCCGAGCTCGCCCGCGGGGCGCGTGCCTGGATCGCGTCGATCGCGGCCGCGGACGGCGGGGTCCCGAACGCGCTCCCCGGCTTCGAGCCCTACCCGCACGCTCCGTGGTGGTCGTCCGCCCCGGGATCGTTCCTGACGTTCGCGCTGGCCGCCGTGCTGCACGCGGGCGGGACGAGCGGCGACGAGTGGCTCGACCGCGCCACCGAGTGGTGCTGGCGCGAGGTCGATCGCGCCGCGCGGCCCGCCGGCTACTGGCTCAAGTTCGCCTGCGCGTTTCTCGATGCCGTGTCCGACGAGGGCCGCGCGGACGCCGCGATCGCGTCGCTGAAATCGCGCATCGACCCGGCCGCGCTCGCGCCGGCAGGCGGTACCGACGGCGAGGCGCTTCGTCCCCTCGATCTCTCACCCCGGCCGGGCAGCCGCAGCCGCTCGCTCGTGAGTGACGACGCCGTCCAGGCTCACCTCGACGCGGTCGAGGCCGGGCAGCAGGAGGACGGCGGCTGGATGTTCGACTGGCTCGCGTGGTCGCCCGAGCAGACGACCGCGTGGCGCGGGATCGTCACGATCCGCGCGCTAACGTGGCTGCGCGGCAACGGCCGCTTGCGGTAACGCCGCCCGATCCCCGACGCCTTCCGATCCCGCGGACCGATCCCCGACGCCCTCCGATCCCGCGGACCGATCCCGGAGGCCGCCCGATCCCGCGGACCGATCCCCGACGCCACCGCCCTCCGCCCGACTCTCCATGGTGCTTAACGTGGCAAACCCCCCGCCGCGCCTGGCACTGAGTACACATAAGCATCTCGAGGGTGCTTATGTGCACTCGGCCTGCCGGGGAGTGGCGCCGCGTCACGTTTTGCACCGCCCGCTCGGCGGGCGGGCGGGGCTGTGGGCACCTCGTCGCCGGCAAGCGCTTCTTCAGGCGCCGGCACCCGTGTAGAACGCCCCCGTCCGTTCCGCCGCCGCCCGCGCGCCGGCCACGTCCTCGCCGGCCTCGATCGCGGCGTCGCCCCACCCCCGGCTGCTCAGCGCCACGAACTCGCGGCCCTCCTCGGATGCGCCCCAGGCCGCGCCGGCGGCGGGATCAAGCGCAACCCCCGAAGCGATGTGGCGGGCGAGCCCGAGCAGCGCGAGCTCCCACCCCACTCCGACCGCGCCCGGGCCGTACTGCGCCCAGTGCTCGTCGTCGCCCGGGGCGATGTGCGAGAGCTCGAACCGAGTCCGCCCGTCGCCGACGTCCGAGAGCCGGAGCTCGATCCAGGACACGTTTGCGCCGAATTCCCATGTCGCGGCAAAGCTGTGCGGCGGGTCACACCGCTCGATCTTCCCGCCGGCGTTCCCCTCAAGCTGGTACCGGCCGCCGACGTGTAGCGCGCCCGACACCGGCAGGAACCAGCGCGGGATCCGCTCGGGATTCGTGCACGCGTCCCACACGTCCTCGAGTTCCGCGTCATACGTCCGCGTGATGACGACCGTCCGCGCCTCGCCGGCGCCGAACGTCCGGCGCCCCACGCGCCGCTCCACGCGATTGATCTGCTCGACGACTTCGATCACGATCGCTCCTTGCTGTCTTTGCGTTCCGCGATTTCCGCGCGTTCCGCGCGCCGCCGGCGCTTGCCGCGGGCGAGCTCGGTCTCGAGTGCATCGAGATGGGGCGCCCAGAAATGGCGGAACCGGTCGAGCCAGACCTCCACCTCGCGCAGCGGCTCTGCGCTCACCGCGTAAAGCCGGCGCGCTCCCTGTGGACGCACGGTGGTGAAGCCGGACTCCCTCAGCACTCGCAAATGAGCCGATACCCCTGGTTGGGAGATGCCGAACTCGTGCTGGATCGACGCGCAGACCTCGCCGGCGGTCAGCTCACCGTCCGCCAAGAGCTCGAGGATCCGGCGTCGCACCGGGTCGCCCAACACGTCGAACGCGCCCATCGATCCGCGATCATATCAGTGCTGTCTTATATAAATCAACCCTGAAGCTCGAGCCCGAGCGTCCGATTCAGGAAGTCGTGCTCGGCGGCCAGCGCGACGTCGGCCACGGTCATCGGGAGTGAGACGAAGCCGTGCGGCGCCTCGGGCCAGATGCGCAGCTCGGTGGCGTGACCGGCCGTGCGCCACCTCGCCTCCATGAACAGCGTGTCGTCGATCAGCGGATCCGCCGTCCCAACGGTGAAGATCGCCGGCGGCATGCCCGAAAGGTCCGCGAACAGCGGCGAGATGTCGGGGTCCCGGCGCTGTTCGCGGTCGAGGCCGGGTAGGAACTGATCGCCGAACCACACCATGATCGGCCCCGACAGCACGAGGTTGCGATCGCCCCACAGCCGTTGGCTCGGCGACATCGACAGATCGAACCCTCCGTACTGGAACACCGCCGCGCCAAACGCGCCGGTGATCCCGTGACGGTCGCGGAGACGGAGCAACGTGCAGGCGGCGAGTTGCCCGCCCGCCGAATCGCCCCCCACGGCGCGCGGCCCGTCGGTCCCGGCGGCCGAGCGGCCCTCGTCGCCGAGCAGCCACAGCGCCGCCGCCTCGCAGTCGTCCGGTCCGGCCGGATACGGATTCTCGGGCGCGAGCCGGTAGTTCACGCTGACCGCGGTGAGGCCGGTGTCGCGCGCGAGCCGCTGGAGGCGGACATCCTGGCCGTCGCTCTCTCCGAGCGTCCACCCGCCGCCGTGGAAGTGCAGGAACGTTCCGCGCGGCTCGCGATCCTGCGGCGCGATGATCCGCACCGAGATCGGGCCGCCCGGACCTTCGATCTCGAGATCGCGGGCCTCCGGCACGTACACGGGCGCGGGGAAGACTCCGCGACCTTCGCGACGGGCTCGGCGGCTCTCCTCGGGCGGAATCGTGTTGACCGCGGGTATCGTCGCCAGCAGTCGGTCGAGCTCGACGTTGAAGGCACGCGTGTCAGCCAGCAGCGCGTCCGCATCGGGGGTCGTCATCGATCGGCATCTCCTCGTTCGGTTCCCGGCTCACGACAAAGCGAAAAGCGGAGAATGCCAGCCGCGCGCCCTCGCAGCTGTGACATCGTGGGCCTGTGAGGCGCGTGGTCACGATCGGGGTTTACGGCTGGGATCTGAGTAGCTTCCTCGAAGCGCTGGCCGGCGGGGACGTGCGGGTGCTGATCGACGTTCGCCAGCGCCGTGGCGTCCGCGGCCGGGAGTATGCCTGGGCGAACTCGGCCCGCCTCCAGGCTGCCCTTGCCGGCGCGGGCGTCGCCTACGAACATCACAGGGAGCTCGCGCCGACGACCGAGCTCCGGCACGTTCAGTACGCCGCGGACGCGCGCCGAGGCGAGGGCAAGCGCTCGCGAACGGTGCTGGCGCCCGAGTACGCGACCCGTTATACGCGAGAGATCCTCGACCAGGCACCGCTCCAAGTGCTCGCGGACGCGCTGCCGACCGACGGCGCAGCGGCGCTTTTCTGCGTCGAGCGCGATCCGGAGGCCTGCCACCGGTCGATCATCGCCGAGCGCCTCGCGGCCGAGCACGGCGTCGCCGTGAGTCATCTGCGCCCATGAACCGAAAGGAGATCCCCTCGTGCTTCTCGACGGCAAGAACGCGATCATCTACGGCGGCGGCGGCTCTATCGGTGGCGCGGTCGCGCGTGCGTTTGCGCGCGAGGGCGCGAAGGTTCACCTCGCGGGCCGAACGCCGGAGAAGCTCGAGGCGGTAGCCGACGAGATTCGCGCGAACGGCGCCCAGGTCGAGACGGCGCAGGTCGACGCGCTCGATCCCGACCAGGTCGACGCCCATGTAGACGCGGTGGCGGCGAAGGACGGTCGCCTCGACGTCTCCTTCTGCCTGATCTCGCAGGGGGACGTGCAGGGCACGCCGCTCAACGAGATGTCGGTCGACGACTTCATGCAGCCGGTGGTCCAGACCGTGAGGGCGACGTTCGTGACCTCGCGCGCGGCCGCGCGGCACATGATCAGGCAGAGGTCCGGGGTGATTCTCGCGTTCGGCGGATACGGGCCGCCGATGGCCAAGCTCGGCGGCCTTCAGGTCGCATTCGGCGCGGTCGAGTCGCTGCGACGAAGCCTCTCGCGCGAGCTCGGTCAGTACGGGATCCGGGTGCTCACGCTCCAGACCGGCGGCATCCCCGAGTCGATTCCCGAGGGGCCCGAGTGGCGTCAGACGATCACCGAGCAGGTCGTCCGGCGAACGATGCTCGGGCGAGCCGCGTCGCTGGCAGACGTCGGGAACGCGGCCGTGCTTGCGGCGAGTGACTATGCGCGCACGATGACCGCGACCGCGCTCAACATCACCTGCGGCGCGGTCCCGGACTAGGACACCGTCTCACGCACCCGGCGTAACTTCGAATCGCAACCCTCTTGACATTGAGGAGATCTGCCGATTACGGTTCTATGCGTTCGCCTGTAGAAGGACTGTTCGTATGTCGAACAATCCTCTCCTCTGGAGGAACCATTCAAGCCGGACGCCCAGCTGTGATGCCGCCCCGACGGCTCGGGCTGAAATGCTCGCCGTTGAATCATCACGGCTGGGCGCCGTGCTCGTACTTGTGACGGGCTGAGCGAAACTGCGTGGGGAGCCGGCGCTGCCCGCACCCGCGGCGGGCAGCGCCGGACGATCCGCGGCCACGGCCGCTCCCAACCAAGAAGTCCCGCCACCCAGACGATCCGCGGCCACGACCGCTCCGAGACGTCCCGCCACCGAGACGCTCCGCTACCTACACGCTCCGCCACCGAGACGCCGCCGATACAGTCGTCCCCGATGCTCGACCTCGACGCGTATCTCGCTCGCATCGGCGTGCGCGGGCGGCCGGACCTCGACCAGGTGCATCGCGCGCACGTAACGGCGATCCCGTTCGAGAACCTCGATCCGCGCCGGGGGATCCCGGTTTCGCTTGAGCTTGATGACCTCGAGCGCAAGCTTGTAACCAACCGCCGCGGCGGCTACTGCTTCGAGCAGAACCTCCTGCTCAAGGCGGCGCTCGAGGGGCTCGGCGCCGACGTCGAGATGTACCTCGCGCGCGTTCGCGTCGGCTCCCCGCACGGCACGGCGCGCCCGCGGACTCACCTCCTCCTCGGAGTCCAGGCCAACGGAACGCGATGGCACGCCGACGTGGGCTTCGGTCACGGCACCCTGCGCGAACCGATCCCGTTCGGCCAAGGCGGCGAGTACGAGCAGGCGGGCTGGCGACACCGCGTCGTCGAGGACGGCCGCGAGCTCGTGCTGCAGTCGGTCGATCCCACCGGAGAGTGGGTCGACCTGTACGGGTTCGTCCCCGAGCCGGTCCCGCTGATCGACGTCGTGACGAGCAATTGGTACACGTCCACATATCCACGCTCGCCGTTCGTCACCGGGCTGGTTGTCAGCGCGCAGCGACCGGATGGCACCCGCGAGTCGTTGAGCGACTGGAGCGGAGGCCTGTCGCTCACCGAGGAGACGCCGACCACCGCGACCGTGACCGACGTCGAGCCGGACGCCGTCCCGGAGCTGGTCGCAACCCGCTTCGGCCTCGAGGCAACTCTTGTCTGACGACGGCCTGACCGTCGCCATCACCGGTCCGACCGGCACCTTCGGATTCGGGCTGCTCCCACTGCTCCAGGCAGACGACCGCATCGGCCGCATCGTCGGCATCGCGCGCCGTCCGTTCGACCCGGTGCAGCACGGCTGGAGCAAGATGGAGTATCGCCAGGGCGACGTACGCGACCCGGACGCGCTCAAACTGGCGTTCGAAGACGCCGACGCGATCGTGCACCTCGCGTTCATGATCACCGGCACGGCGTCCCGCGAGACGATCAGAGAGATCAACGTGCAGGGGACACTCAACGCGTTCGCCGCCGCGGCCGCCGCCGGCGCCAAACGATTCGTGTACGCCTCATCGGTCGCCGCCTACGGGTTCCATCCGGACAACCCCGTCGGCATGACCGAGGACTGGCCGACCCGCCCGGCGATGCGCTTGTTCTATGCGCAGGAGAAGGCGGAGCTCGAGCGGCTGCTGCGCGACCAAGCCGATGCACACCCCGACCTCGCCCTGTACCTGCTCCGACCGCCGATCGTGCTCGGGCCGCATGCGGTCGGCGGCAAGGACGTGCTGCCGGAACCGCTGGCCTCCCTCACCCAGCGCGCGCTCGAGTTCGCGAACCGGCTGCCGGTGCCGATCCCCGTCCCGACCCCCGATCTGCCGATGCAGTTCATCCACGAGGACGACGTCGGCCAGGCGCTGCACAGATGCGTGGTGGCCGACGGGCCGCCAGGCGCGTACAACATCGCCGGCGACGGCATCGTGACCGCGGCCGACGTGGTGCGCGAGCTCGGCTTCACGCCGATCACGGTCCCCGCCGGCATCGTCGAGACCCTAGCTCGCACCGCTGCGCAGATCCCGCTCCCCTCTTTCGCCCCGCCCGCCGCCGAGTGGGTCGAGGCGGCAAGCCACCCCGCGATCATGGACACGACCAAGGCGACGCGAGAGCTGGGCTGGGAGCCGAGATACAGCGGCCTCGAGGCCCTCCGCGAAACGCTGAAGCGATAGTGGTCGCGGCCGCGACTACGCGGACGATCACTAACCGCCGAGCCAGGCCGACACCACGACACCGGCGTCGAGTGGAATTTCGACCGTCACGTAGCCGCTGTCAGCCGCGTGCATCTTGTCCACGTAACTCACCTGGTCCGGATCGTCCGCGCTCAGATCGGCGATCACCAGGGCGCCCGGAGACAACCGGGGCTGGAGTAGCTCGACGACCGGCTCGTACAGGTTGTTCCAACCGTCGAGAAACACGAGATCCACGTCGCGCATGTCCTGCAGCGTGGCCAGCGCGTCACCCTCCCGCACCTCTACGAGATCGTCCAATCCCGCGTCCGCTAGGTTTCGCTGAGCGGCCGCGACCTTAGAACGCTCGATCTCGGTGGTGATGACCCGGCACGCGCCGACGTCGCGCGCGGCCGCCGCGAGGTGGATCGTCGAGAACCCGCAGGAGGCGCCGAACTCCACGATCGTGCCCGGACGCCGCGCGAGCACGAGCACGCACAGCAACTCCCCAACCTCCGGTGTGACCGAGAGCGGGGCGCCGCCGTACGCCTCCGCGCGCTCGGCGCCCCACACGCGACGGCCGAGTTCCCGCTCGCGACGGAGCACGCGCTCCTTCGCCGGCGGGTCCTCGACTTCGCCGAGCCGCCGCAACTCGGCCAATACGCGAGTGACCTCCTCGCTGCGAAGGGTGCTACTCGGATTGTCGGCGGCGCCTGACGGCGGCGCCTTACTGGAAGATCTCAGTCGTGCAGTCCCCGCCGGGCAGGTGGATCTCGTGCGGCCGCGCTCCGTCCGCCTGTTCGTGAAAGTCCACGAAGAAGTCGGGATCGAGTGCGTAGGTCCCGTCGGGCTGGCGGTCGAGCTTCGTCAGCCACCCTCTGATCCCGGGATAGAACTGGTTGTCCCAGGTCGAGAACAGAGAGTTCGTGACATATACACGGTCGCCGTCAAGCGAGTTCTGGATCATCTGCGGACCGCCGTTGAGCGGGCCGGGCGCCTTCGGATGTCCGCCGTCACGCCCGAGCAGACCGCCCAGCCACACCTGTGACTTCAGCTGCGGATTGCTGGGATCGGAAACGTCGTAGTGACGCACGTCGCCGTGCAGCCAGTCGGAGAAGAACAGGTCCTTGTCGTCGAGCGACAGCACGAGATCGGTGATCAGTCCGGGGACGCCGCCCTCAAGCGGCCAGCCCTCGAGCTCCTCGTTGCCGACATCGATCACCTTCTGAGTCGACCAGCTCCCGTTGTCGCGGCTGAAACGGATGATGTTGCTCGACAGCGTCGCGCCGACGAACCCCTGAGCCGAGTCGGGGTCGTGCTGCCAGCGGATCTCGAGCGGGATCCAGCCCTCGTCGCCGAGGTCGATCGTCTGCACTTTCGCGCGCTTCTCGAGGTCCCAGAAGTGCAGCTTGCGCCCGTACTTGCCGGCGGCGACGTCGGCCGGGTTGAACCCGTCCTTGAACGTGTTCGGCGCGCCCCATTCGCTCGTGACCAGCGCGTTCTGGCGCGGCTGGTACCAGAAGTCGTACATGAACTCGATCCCGCCCGCGTCGCGCTCCCAGCGCTCGGCGACGGTGAAGTCGCGCGCGTCGAGGACCGCGAAGCCGCCGGGCGTGTTGCCGTCGGCGTCGCCGAGCATCGAGATCGTGACGATGTCGCCCGGCATGCAGTGGACGGTGTGCGGCGCGCTCAGTCCGAGCTTCTCCTTGATCTCCTCGCCCTCGATCACGTTCTTTACCCGTGGCGCCCGCGGCTCGGAGATGTCGATGATGTGAACCCGCGAGGAGCGCAGGCCGGGGACGACCATCGTGTCGCGCTGGAGCTGCGAGTGGCATGCCGAAGAGCAGGCGTTCCATCCGAAGTGGTGAAGCTCGTCGCCGACGTTGGGCATCTCGGTCCGGTGGACGATCTGCCCGTACGTGGACGAGCTCGGGTCGACGTCGACGACCGCGATGAAGTCGGGCCGGTCGATCCCCGTTCCCTCGTACAGAGAGGCCACGTACACGAACTTCTCGGGTGGCTGCTGGCGGGCAACCGCAGGCGAGGCGTAGCCGGGCCCAGCGTGCTCGTGGTCGTCGTGTGCGTGCGCGCTCATGGACGGCCTCCTTCTGTTCGGTCAGTGCCTTACAAACGCAGCGTAGTCGAGCCCTAGATTACGGGCTCGCCAATCTCAACAATTTTTATAGAGATTATCTGACGACGGCTGGTCGGAGGCGACGCAACCGCCATTGCCCCGCCGGAAAGGCTGCGCCCGCCCGCGGCGGGCCGGACCGCCGCGGACGGGACATAGGGGCAGCGAGGCCCCGTGTTCAGGGGGTCCGGAGGGTGCGCGCGACCACCCACGTGCGCTGCGGTGCGTGCACGACCACGACCCGCTGACCGGCGGTGAGCGCCGACAGCGTCGATGCTCGGCGGTTGTCGCGCACCGCGGCGTTCGAGGGGATCGTCAGCGTGATGGTCTTGTAGGTCGTCGTCTTCGTGCCCTCGCGGATCGTCAGCTGCCGACCGCTCACCGACTGCACGAAGCCGCGGTCGACTGTGACCGTTTCGAAGCCGCTCTTGGTGGCCACGACGACATCGGCGTTGACCGCGCGGCGGTCGAGCCGGCGAACGCCGGCGCCGCGGACCCGAGTCGCCCTCGCCGTCGTCGATGAGGTCGCCGTCCTCGGAGCGCTGCTGGCCGCGCCGGCCGTCGCGATCGCGCTCCCGGCGGCGCCGATCGCCACGCACGCCGCCGCGACCGTCACGAGCTTCAAGTGTTTACGCAGGTATGTCACTTCGGAGCCTCCCGTGTTCGAGTGGATCCCGACACGCTGGCAGACGCCTGCAAGGTGACGGTCAGGTAAAGGTCAGCTGCGTGTAAAAACTGCGGCGCCGACGCCGGGATGCGCACCTACGATTCCCCCATGCCGGCCACGATCTTGGTCGTCGAGGACGAGCCGAATATCGGCGCGCTCGTGTGCACCTACCTTCGGCGCGAGGGTCACGAGGTGCTGTGGGTCCGTCGCGGTGAAGACGCGCTCGTCGAGCTTCGCCGTCATCCGGTCAAGCTCGTGCTGCTCGACATACGGCTGCCGGGGATCGACGGGTTCGAGGTCTGCCGCCGGATCGGCGGCACCGTCCCGGTGATCATGCTGACCGCACGCGACGAGGAGGCCGACCGCGTCGCGGGCCTCGAGCTGGGCGCCGACGACTACGTCACCAAGCCGTTCTCTCCGCGCGAGCTGGTGGCCCGGGTCAAGGCAGTCCTGCGGCGGGCGGCCGCGCCGCCCCAGCCGGGCGACGTCCTACGCGTCGGGCCCGTCACGGTCGCCCGCGCTGCTCGGGAGGTGCACGTCGACGGCCGGAAGGTCGTCCTCACGCAGCGCGAGTTCGATCTGCTCGACTACCTCGTGCGACGCGCCGGCCAGGTCGTGACGCGCGACGAGCTGCTCGAGTCCGTGTGGGGCTTCGTCTCTCCGGGCGAGACGCGAACGGTCGAGGTCCACGTCGCGCAGCTGCGCAAGAAGCTCGGTCAGCCGGATCTGATCGAGACCGTGCGCGGACTCGGCTACAAGGCGGCCCGGCCCACATGAGACTCCAGCGCCGGGTCCTCGGCTACCTCGCGGCGGCGGCGATCGCGTCGTGCGTGCTAACGGTCGGCGTCGGAGTGGTGCTGGTCAGGCATCAGATCGCCAGGCAGCGGCTGTCCACCCTCGAGGCGCAGGCTGACCTCGTGGCCGCGGTCGGGGGCGTGCCGGGGGCGTTCACGCCCGGCGATCACGTCTATCGGGTCGGCAGCGGCCGGCCGCGGCGGCTCGGTCCCCGGGCGCAGGCTGTGGTGCTGGCCGCGCTCCCGTCCGCAGGCGCCGGCCAGGGCACGGTCGCCGTCGCGGGCAGGTCGCTGATCTACGCGGCGCGGCGCACGCCGACCGGTGAGATCGTGCTGATCCGCCCGGCGAACGTAGCTTTCTCCGAGTGGCGGCCGTTCATGGGGAGCCTCCTGCTGGCCGGACTCGGAGGCGTTCTATTCGCCGTGGTGCTGTCGTACCTGCTCGCCCGTCGCCTCACCCGCCCAATCGGCGAGCTGTCGGCGGCGACCCGCCGGCTGGCGCAGGGAGAGGCCGGGGTCGCGGTGCCGGTCCACGGAGAGGACGAGCTCGCCGACCTCGGCACGTCCTTCAACGAGATGTCGGACGAGCTGTCCCGCGCCCGCGAGGCGCAGGGCCGCTTTCTCGAGTCGGTGAGTCACGAGCTGCGAACCCCGCTCACGTCAATCCGCGGCTATGCGGAGGCGCTCGAGGAGGGGGCGATCCCGCCGGCCGAGTCGGCGCGGGTCATCGGGGCCGAGGCCGGTCGGCTCGAGCGGCTCGTCGCCGACCTGCTCGACCTCGCGCGGTTCGGCCGTTCCGGGTTCTCCGTCGCCCGCGAGCCCGTCGATCTGGCCGGCGTCGTCGAGGAGGCGGTCGAGCGTCATCTCCCGCGCGCTCGGGAGATCTCCGTGGAGCTGTCGGGCACAGGGACGCCCGACGACTGGGTCCAAGGCGACCACGACCGGATCCTCCAGGTCGTCTCGAACCTGATCGAGAACGCGCTGCGGGTGACGCCGTCGAGCGGGTCGGTGGGGGTCAGCGCCGCCGGCGGCGCAATCACCGTCCGCGACACCGGCCCGGGCCTCGACCCCGAGGACATTCCGCACGCGTTCGAGCGGTTCTACCTGTACGGGCGGTACCGGAGCGAGCGGCCGGTCGGCTCCGGGCTGGGCCTCGCGATCGTCCAGGAGCTCGTGTCCGCGATGGGCGGCAGCGTCGAGGCCTCGACGCGAGCCGGCGGTGGAGCCGAGTTCACGATCCGGCTGCCCTCTATACCGGCGCGCTCCGCTCTGCGAGATGCTGTCCGACCTTCCGCTTGACCCTCTGGAGCGCGTTGTCCACCGTCTTGCAGTCGCACCCGATGCGCCGGCCGACCTCCTCGTAGGAGTGGCCGTCGAGGTACAGGGCGAGCACGCGCGACTCGAGCTCTGACAGCGCGGTCGAGATGCACGCCACCAGTGCCCGCAGCTCTTCCGAGCTGATCACCTGGTTGACCGGGTCGTGGACCGGCGATCCGGGGATGATCTCGTCGAGCGTCGGCTCGCCGTCGGCGGCGGCGGCCGGCGAGCTCGAGAACGACACGTACTGGTTGAGCGGCGAGTGCTTGTTTCGCGTGGCCGTCTTCACAGCGGTGATGATCTGGCGCGTGATGCAAAGTTCGGCGAAGTTGCGGAAGCTCGACTCCCGGTCCGTGCGGTAGTCACGCACGGCCTTGTAAAGGCCCACGAGGCCTTCCTGGATCAGGTCGTCCGCGTCCCCGCCCGCGAGGAAATACGACGAGGCCTTGAGTCGAACGAACCCGTAATAGCGGCGGACGATGCAGTCATACGCGACCGCATTTCCCTGCTTTGCAAGGGCGATCAGATAGCCATCCTCAACCTGAAGTTGAGGATGAGAATACGGGGAAAGCCGTGCCACGAATCATCCCTTCTCGACCCTCCGAGGGGTCGGTCAGAACTCGTGGCGCACTACCTCCCCTGGCGCCTGATGTGCATTATTTGAGTTGAGGCGCGGCCGATGTCCGGCGCACCCTCCAAGCGGTAAGTCTAAAGCTTTACTCTACCGTTACTCTCCCGGGGCGGGAGCTTTGCAGAGCCCTGCCGCGTTGTCAAGCGGCAGGTAGTAGCTCGGGCCCGCCGGGGCCGTCGCGGACTTCCCAGCCGTGCGAGCGGATCTCGTCGCGCAGCCGGTCGGCCTCGGCGTAGTCGCGCGCCGCGCGGGCACGTTCGCGCGCCGCGGAGAGCTCGACGACCTCAGCCGGCGCGTCGACCGCGGCGACGTCGAGCAGGTTGTCGAGCGCCAGCACGCCCAGCATCTCACGTAGATCGGCATCACCCGTGCCCGGTGCCAGCCGGTTCGACTCGCGGACCCACTCGAACACGGCCGCGAGCGCCGCCGGCGTGTTGAAGTCGTCGGCGAGGACGTCGAAGAACCGCTCGCGTAGCGGCGCCGACCACGCCGGCGAGGGGCCGGGCACGAGACGCCGAGCCGCCTCCCTAATTCTCTCGACACGCGCCCGGGCCTCGACCAGGCGCTCGTCGTCGAACTCGATCGGCTGGCGGTAGTGCCCGCCGCAGAAGTACATCAGCAGCGCGTCGCGCCCGTAGGCGTCGAGCGCCTGGTGGAGCAGGAAGATGTTGCCCACCGACTTCGACATCTTGGCCTGGTCGAGCCGCACCATCCCGTTGTGGACCCAGAGCTGGGCCAACGGCACGCCGTGGGCGGCGCACGTCTGCGCGGCCTCGTTCTCGTGATGGGGGAAGATCAGGTCCACGCCACCGCCGTGGATCTCGAACCCAACGCCGAGCAGCTGCTCGGCCATCGCCGAGCACTCGATGTGCCATCCCGGGCGGCCCGGTCCCCACGGCGCGTCCCAGGCCGTGTCCTCACCCGGCTTGTGCGCCTTCCAGAGCGCGAAATCGGCCGGGTCGCGCTTGCGGTCAGCGCCCTCGACGCCCTCCCCCTGGTCCATCTCGTCGACATCGCGGTGCGACAACTCGCCGTATTCCGGGTAACTGCGGACCGAGAAGTAGACGTCGCCGTCGACCGCGTAGGCATGACCGCCCTCGATCAGCTGCTCGATCAACTCGACGATCTCCCGGATCGTCTCGCTGGCTCGCGGCTCGTGATCGGGCCGGCCCAGGCCGAGGCGACCGGTATCGGCAATGTACGCATCGCTCATCTCGCGCGCCAACTGCTCGCTCGGCACCCCCGCCGTCAGGGCGGCCGCGTAAATCTTGTCGTTGACGTCCGTTATGTTTGCAACGAATGTGACTTTGTAGCCCTCATGGACGAACAGGCGCGCCAGCAGCGAGAAGACGACGTAGGGACGAGCGTTTCCGACGTGGATCCGGCCGTAGACGGTGGGGCCACAGGCATAGATCCGCACTTCGCCGTCGGCGTTCGGCTTCACCGGAAGCACCTGACCGGTGCGAGTGTCATGCAGGCGAATCGTCCTGGGCACGGTCCGGCAACCCTACCGCCAGCGCGCGCGTCTGGCCGGTTGGCTCGGTAGGGTGGCCGGAGTGGCGGGGAGACCGTCAGCGAACGAGCGATTGATCGCCGTCGAGCAGGCGTTCCGGTCGCTTCCCGACCGTTATCTTGGCGCCGATCCGGGGTTCGACGCCACTTACAACATCACGTTATGTGACCTCGGCCACACCTGGGAGGTGCGCTGCACGAGGGCTACCGCCAGAGTCCGCAAGGGCGGCTCTCGCCGGAGCCCGGACGTGACGATCTCCACCGATGCCGAGACGTGGCTGCGCCTCCGCCGCGGCGAGCTGTCTGGCATCGACGCGTTCCAGCAGCGCCTCCTGGGCGTGCGCGGCAATCTTGACTACGCGATCGCATTCGAAGGGATGTTCCGCCTCGTCGGCGGCCGGCCGCCGCTGCTGGAGATCCACGACGTCCCCGTCGGGCGCCATCGCATTTCGACGCTCACGATGGGCCGGGGCCCCGATGTGCTCCTGCTCCACGGCCTCGGCGGGACACGGGCGTCGCTGTTCGAGACGGCCGCGGCGCTCAGCCGCTCCTACCGCGTCCACGCGCCCGACCTGCCCGGATTCGGCTCATCGTCGAAGCCCGCGCTCGGCGGCTACAACGCGGGCTGGTTCGCAGAGATCATGTTCGGGCTGATGGACCGGCTCGAGATCCCTGGCGCGCACGTCGTCGGCAACTCGATGGGCGGCCGCATCGCGATCGAGATGGGCCTGACCGAGCCCGACCGGATCGGCGCGCTCGGACTGCTGTGTCCGGCCGTCGCGTGGATCAGGCGCGGACTCCACCCGATTGTCCGCCTGCTGCGGCCCGAGTTCGGCCTCCTCCCCCACACGTTCCGCCGGTCGGTCGTCGCGTCGCAGTTCTGGAGCATGTTCCACGACCGCGACCTGATCGACCCCGCCGTCGCCGACCTCGTGGTCGACGAGTTCCTGCGCATCTACCACACGGCCGGGGCGCGTTACGCGCTGCTGGCGAGCGCACGCAACATCTATCTCGAGGCGCCGTTCGGACGCCACGGGTTCTACCGCCGGCTGGTCGACCTACGCCCGCCGGCGCTGTTCGTCTGGGGCAGCCACGATCGCCTCGTGCCGCCGGCGTTCTCGCCGCACGTGCGCAAGTGGCTGCCGCAGGCCGAGCAGGTCACGATCGCCGGCTGCGGGCACGTGCCGCAGGTGGAGCGCCCGGAGGAGACCAACGAGCTGTTGCTGAACTTCTTCGGACGGGCGCAGCTCGCGCCCGCAACCGCCAACGGGGGCCGCCGAGCGGACGTCGAGGCCGCCTGACCCCGACCGATGGCCCAAGCGGATACGACCAAGTCCCGCCGTCGCAACGGTCACGAGCCGACCGCGACGGTCGACGACCCCGGCGCCGAGCCGCCGCAGTCGCCGTCGCTGCTGGACCGGGCGTGGCGCGAGCTCGCGGGCATCGTCCAGCGCCGCATTCCGCGCGCCGACCTCGACGAGCGCGACCCCGATTACATCCGGGAACAGCTTCCGTTGTTCTGGCTGTTCTCCAGCGTCTGGTTCCGGGGGGAGGTGCGCGGGCTCGGCAACATCCCCGACGATGGGCCGGTGCTGCTCGTCGGCAACCACTCGGGCGGGAACATGATTCCCGACACGATGGTGTTCTCGGTCGCGTTCAGCACTTACTTCGGGGTCGAGCGTGCCTTCTACCAGCTCGCCCACAACCTGGTGCTGTCGATACCGGGCCTGACCTGGCTGCGGAAATTCGGCACGGTCGCCGCATCTCCGGACAACGCGCGGAAGGCGCTCTCCTCGGGAGCGGCGCTCCTCGTCTACCCGGGAGGCGACTACGAGGTCCACCGGCCGAGCTGGCAGGGCAACCGGGTCGACTTCGGCGGGCGCAACGGGTTCATCCGGCTCGCGCTCGACCAGAAGGTCCCGATCGTGCCGGTGGTCGCGATCGGCGGTCAGGAGACCGCGCTGTTCCTGACCCGCGGCGAGCGGCTGGCGCGGCTGCTCGCGCTCGACCGCCTGCTGCGCCTCAAGGTCCTGCCGATCTCGCTGTCGCTGCCGTGGATCGTCAACATCGGCGACTTCGGCCACATCCCGCTCCCGGCGAAGATCACGATCGAGACGTTGCCGGCGATCGACCTGCGCGCCGAGTTCGGCCCCGACCCCGATGTCGACGAGATCTACGACCACCTCATGGGCCTGATGCAGGAGACCCTCGACGCACTCGCCGCCGAGCGGCGATTTCCGGTAATCGGATGAGGATCAACGGCGACAGGCTGCTCACGGCCCCGATCGAAAACGTGTGGGCGATCGTCACCGACCCCGAGCGTGCGCTCAACTACATGTCCGGCGTGACCCGCTGGGAGGTCGCGGGCGATGTCCGGACCGGCCTGGGCGCCCGGTATCGGATGCTGTTCCGGATCGGTGCGGCCGAACTGGGCGGCCTGGTCGAGGTCGTCGAGTTCGACGAGCCATGCGACCTCGCCTGGACGTCGGTCACCGGCCTCGATCACCGCGGCCGGTGGCGGCTGCGCGAGGCTCCGGGCGGCCGCACGCGCGTCGAGTTCCGCCTCGCCTACGTCGTCGCCGGCGCGGGCCTGAGCGGCTGGCTGGCCGAGCGGATCGCCGCCCCCACCGTGTCCCGGCACGTGCACCAGACCCTGCGCCAGCTTGACCGGCTCGTCGAGCAGGAGCAGCTCAGGGAGCGGGCGGCGCGCCGGCGGGCGGGGGCAGGTCGCGGCGCTTAGACGCGTCCTCCCGACAGCCGGTGCGGGCCACGCCACGAACGGCCGGCATCTGGAGCAGGGCGGGACGGTCCGCGTTCACTCGCGAAGCGGCAGATGCCCCGCGGTGACCTGCGTAACGTGACATTCGACGAATCCCGGCCGGACCGTGGCGGAAAATGCATGCCCCAGATGCTTAACGTGCCACGCTTCCCCGCGTCCGCGCCCTTTGACACGTTATGGCCATCGGGACGGCACCGCCCTTCCCCAGATGCCCGCCGTTCAACCCGTCTGCCCGGCCGCACTCGCAGAGTCCCCGCGACCAAGCGCGGCTAAGCGCTAACCCTTCGTCGCCCGCCAGCGAAACGACCGCCCGCCGACCTTGACCTCGGGCCTGACCATGCCGGCGGCTTTGAGCCGGCGGGGGAGCGTGTCGGGGTCGATCAGGTTCAGTGTGTCGCCGATATGGATCAGCTTGAACACCAGGCCGGTCCCGAGACTGTCGGTGCCGGCGAACGTCCCGCCGGGGCGCAGCACCCCGCGCGAGTGACGGTGACGGAGTCGGAGCAGCTCAGGGATCGGGCGGCCGCGCCCCGCCCATAGCGGGCGTTCACGAAACCCGTCCCCGCGGCCCGCGCAGAAAGCGATAGGGTGCCCGCGGGAAGACCGTTGCCGGTCTACGTGGGGCCGTTCAATAACCCACACGAGGAGGAGGTGCGTATGAAGGTTCATCAGCGTCGAATGCTGATGATGTTGGTCGTTGCCGCGGCGCTAGTCGTCCCGGCGATCGCGACGTCGAATGCGTCGGCAATCATCAAGGTGCTGCCGAACGGGCAGACGGTGTCCTACATGCCACTGCTCAAGGCGCAATCCGCGAAGGTCCGATCGGCGCCGACCCCGCTCGACCAGACGTTCACGAACATGGACTACAACGGCGGCCCGATCATGCCGTCGAACACCGACTACATGCTCATGTGGAGTCCGGGAGGGATCGGGGCCTACCCGTCCGGATTCACGTTCGGCATCGCCCGTTACTTCACCGACCTGCAGCACGACAGCGGCGGAAATCAGAACGTCGACTCAATCGACCCCCAGTACAACGATTTGACCGGCGCGGTGGCGAAATACGACGTTAGGTTTGGCGGTGCACTGGTCGACACGGACCCGTATCCGCCGACCGAGTGTCCGGTCGGCGGGGTGGGCGCCGCCGGTACGGTGACCAACTGCCTGACCGACGGCCAGATCCAGCAGGAGATCGAGAACTTCGTCACCTCTCACCACCTCCCGGCCGATCTGAGCCACGAGTACTTCCTGCTGACGCCCCCGCACGTGGAGAGCTGCTTCACGAATGATCCGACGACGAACTTCGGTGGCTGCTCGGCCGGAGAGCCGCTGAATATCGCAGCCTATTGCGCGTATCACCAGAACACGGCCACGACGACGATGATCCTGTACGCCAACATGCCGTTTGATGCGACGAATCCGCTGTGCCAGGACGGGAACTACCCGAATGGCCTGGTCTCGGACGGTGAGATCAATGGCGGACTTGCCCACGAGCACAACGAGTCCGTCACCGATCCGCTGCCCAACGACGCATGGACCAACGGCGCTGGCCCGGATCAGGGGGAAGAGGTCGCCGATCAGTGCGTCGGCGACATGGGCACCCCGCTCGGCATCGCCCCCGACGGCTCGCCGTACAACCAGGTGATCAACGGCCACCCCTACTGGTACCAGACGGTGTGGAGCAACTACACCCATCAGTGCGTGCAGCGGGTGACGCTCCCCAAGAAGCTGCCCATGGCGAAGGAGTCGGTGACGGCGGGCAGCGGGACCGACATGATGTTCGACGCCAGCCGATCGAGCGCGCCGGGCGGCGTGGCCGAGTTCAGCTGGCAGATGAACGCAGTTCTCGACGCCCCGACCGTCGAGACAACGGCGCCGACGTTCGCGTACACGTTCCCGGGCACCGGCGCATTTTCGACGGGGCTCACTGTGTTCAACTCCGACGGACTGTCCGCCGGCACGGGCGGGATCGTGGTCACGGGCGAGAACGGCTTCCAGCCGGCGTTCACGGTCTCGAAGCCCGGACGCGGTCTGACCGTGCAATTCAGTGCGCTCACGACCATCAGCGGCCAGCCCGTCATCAACTACATGTGGGAGTTCGGCGACGGCACCACCGGCTCGGGTGCGACGCCAACGCACACCTATCGGCGGCCCGGCAACTACAAGGTGACCGCGGTGCTATTCAGCGGCGTCGGATCGGCCTTCCCCGGAGAGGGCGCCGGACCGATCTACCAACAGCAGGTCAAGGTCAATAACGGACACCACTAGAAGTCACTAGCTGACGCACGGACTTTGGCGATCGAGGTGGCAGATACGCACCCACGGAGCCAAAGTCCGGCGTCGCCTAAGGCTTCGCGGCCCGCCAGCGGAATGAGCGCCCGCCGACCTTGACCTCGGGCCCGACCATGCCGGCGGCTTTGAGCCGGCGAGGGAGCGTGTCGGGGTCGATCAGGTTCAGTGTGTCGCCGATATGGATCAGCTTGAACACCAGGCCGGTCCCGAGACTGTCGGTGCCGGCGAACGTCCCGCCGGGGCGCAGCACCCGCGCTATCTCCGAGAACGCCCGATCCTGGAGGTCGAGCGACGGGATGTGGTGGAGCATCGTGAAGCACAGCACGCTCGAGAAGCGGCCGTCCGGATACGGCAGCCTGGTCGCGTCGCCCTGGGTGACGGTGAGGGAGTCGCCGAGCTCGGCCCGCAGGCGCCGGCAATACCGGGCGTCGAGCTCGAGCACCTCGACCTTGCCGAACCGCTGGACCAGGACCTTCGTGGTGGCGCCAAAGCCGGGGCCGATCTCGAGCACGTCGTCGCCGGGCTCCACCCCCTTGAGACCGAACGGGATCAGCTCGAGCTCCGCCCGGCGCGCCCACCAGCCCGAGGAGCACAGGACGTTGTGGACGCCGTTCACCGTTCGACCGTAGCAACCGCGAGCGCGGCAGCGCCCTCTCCGCGCCCGACGAAGCCCATCCCCTCTCCCCGCGTCGCCTTGACGCTCACGTGCTCGGGCGAGATCCCGATCGTCTGCGCGAGCGAGAAGCGGATGTCGTCGCGGACCGGCGCCACGTGCGGCCGCTCGATCACCACGGTGACATCGACGTGTACGACCGAGAACCCGCGCCCGGAGAGGATCGCCACCGTCGTGCGCAGCAGCTCGAGTGAGTCCGCGTCGCGGTAGCGCTCGTCGGTGTCGGGAAAGTGCTCGCCGATGTCGCCGAGCGCGGCCGCGCCCAGCAGGGCATCGATCACCGCATGCGTGAGCACATCGGCGTCGGAGTGACCGGCGAGGCCTCGGTCGTGTTCGAGCTCGACGCCGCCGAGCACGAGCCGCCGGCCCTCGGCGAACCGGTGGCAGTCGTAGCCTAGCCCGGTCGTGACCGTCAACCCGCGCCCTTGCTCAGCAGCAGCTCGGCGAGCTTTAGGTCGGTCTGAGTCGTGACCTTGATGTTCGCCGGCGCGGACGGCACGACCTCCACCCGACCGCCGGCTCGCTCGATCAACCATGCATCGTCAGTCGCGGTGGCGAGCAACTCGTCGTTGGCGCCGAGCAGCGCGCGCTCAAGGGCGGCCCTCCGGAACACCTGCGGAGTCTGGACCGCCCACAGCCGGGTACGATCGAGCGTCCCCTGCACCGTGCGACCGTCGTCACCCACCTCCTTGATCGTGTCGGAGACGGGAGCTGCGGCGATCACGGCGTCGGCCCCCGACTCACGAAGCTGCGCCAGCGCAGCCTCGAACAGCGCCGCCGGCGCGAGCGGGCGGGCCGCGTCGTGCACGACGACCGGATCTCCACTCCCGCAGGCGCGGAGCGCCTCGCGCACCGATTGTGAGCGGACGGCCCCGCCGGCGACGGCGACCGTCCCCGGCGGCGCGGCGTCCAGCGCGTCCAACGGCAATGCAACGACGATCCTCTCGATCTCGCCCAAAGATCGGAGCGTAGCGACGCTCCACTCGAGCATCGGCCTGCCCCCAAGCGTGACAAGCGCCTTGGGCCGGTCCGACCCAAGGCGCTCGCCACGGCCCGCGGCCACGATCAACGCGACCGCCATATGCGCCGCTGGTGCCTATTTGGCGCCGACGGTGACCTTTCCGTTCGTCTTGCCGTTCTTCCCGTTGTAGGACTCCAACAACAGGGCTTGGAGGTGCTCCTCGACCTCGTCCTCGTCCATCTCCAGCGCATACATCAGCTCGGAGGCGAGGATCTTCTTCGCGCGCGTGAACATCTGCTTCTCACCCGTTGAAAGCCCCTTCTCGGCTTCGCGGATCGCGAGGTTCCGCACGACCTCGGCGAGCTCGTAGATGTCGCCGGTCTTGATCTTGTCGCGGTTGTACTTGAAGCGGCGATTCCAGTTCTTGGGCATCTCCGAGCACTCGTCCTGGAGCACGCCCAGAACCTTCTGGACCGTCTCCTCGTCGATCACTCGGCGGAGACCCGCCAGCGCCGCGTTTTCGGTGGGGACCATCACGGTCATGTCGTTGTGCAGGATCTTGATGGTCAGATACTCGCGTCGCTCGCCAAGGATCTCCTTCTCCTCCTTGCGAATCACCTTTCCCGCCCCGTGGTGGGGATATACGACGTTGTCGCCGATTTCGAATTCGATGTGAACTACTTCCACTACTACTTCTTCCTCGGCGATCTCGAGGTCCTCCAGCTGCTCTTCCATTAGCTCTGTGATGGTGTCCTCCTCTTTCCGGGACGGGCGAGGATCCCGTGATCCACGCTCGATCGTTCACTCCCTAACTACGTTTGCAGGTACCTGTCCACGAGGTTGATCTCCTGCTGTCTGCGGAGACCCTCACGGATGTCCTTCGCACGGATCTCGCCGACTCCGTCGACGGTCTCCAGTTCGCCGTCTGTGGCGGCGAGCAACTCCTCGAGCCCTCCGAACTCGCTCACGATCCGCTGCACAACCAGCTTGGGCAGACGGGGGATCCGGCCCAGGATGCGGAAACCGCGCGGAGATGTCGGATAGTCGAGGGTGTTCAGCTTGCGGTCGTAGCCGAGCAGCTCGGCGAGGCGACCGAAGTCCAATAGATCCTGGTTGGGCAGGCGCACGAGCTGGTCGAACGCGATCGCGAACGCTTCGTCCGTGTCCTCGCTCAGATAGTCGTGGACCAGCGCCGTCTTGTCGGCCGACACGCCGACCATCGTCTCGTCCAGCTGCATCTCGATCAGCCGGCCCTCGGTGCCGAGCTCGACGATGTAGCGCTCGATCTCGACCGCCATCCTCGTCACCAGCTCGGCTCGTTGGAGCACCGTCAGTACGTCGTGCAGCGTCGCCCCTCCCTCGAACTCGAGGGCCGTCAGCCGCGTCGACACCTGGTCGAGCCGACTGCGGTACTTGTCGAGCGTAGCCAGCGCCTGGTTGGCCTTGGCCAGCACCACCGGGATGTCTTCCAGGATGTACTTGATGCCGTCCACGTACAGCGAGACGACCTCGCGGCGCTCGGAGATCGCGACCACAAGCGCGTCGGTCTGTTTTGAGACGCGCTCCGCGGTGCGGTGACGGGTGCCGGTCTCGAACGTCAGGATCGTCGGATCAGGCGTCAACTGGACGTTGACGTGGACGATCCTGGTGGCGTTCGAGCTGAGGACGATCGCACCGTCCATCTTCGCCAGCTCGTACAACAGAGCCGGCGAGTACTCGAGGTCTAGCTTTATCCCGCCCGAGAACAGGAACGCCAGCTCGTCGGGGTCGCCGATCACGATCAACCCGCCGGTATGCGCGTGGAGGATGTTGTCGATCCCCTCCCGGAGAGCCGTTCCGGGGGCCACCATCTCCAGCGCCCTCACCAGCCGGGAATCCTGTCGAGATTCGAGCTCTCCCTTGAGCTCTTCCCCGGAACGCGGCGGCATCAAGGCCGATTTTACCGCTTCTTGACAAACGATTGCTCGCCTCGTCCGGATGCGTCAGCCGGCGGGGTGTGCACGGTCCGGTCCGTCCGTTCGCTATACGCACCATAGGCCGGATTTTCGTAAAACATATCGCCGGCGAGCTCAGGCCGCGAGCTCACCACGCCGCTCGGTCCCGAGCGCCGCGGCGAGCGCCGCCCGCAACGTTCGGTGTCCGCCCGGTTCGAGCACCGGATGGAGCCCGAACTTTGCCGCCTCGGCCACGCGCCGGTCGCCGTGCGCGACGGTCCGCAACTCGCCGGTCAGCCCGAGCTCGCCAAAGCACGCCAGCGGCTGGCCGCCGGCGCCGCTGAGCGAGATCCCCTTGACGGCGCTCGCGACCGCGAGCGCCACCGCGAGATCCGCTCCAGGCTCGTCCACCCGCACGCCGCCGACGACGTTGACGAATACGTCCGAGGTGCCGGCGCCAATCCCGGCGTGGCGGCCGAGCACCGCGAGCACCAGCGCCAGCCGGTTGCGGTCGAGCCCCGACACCACCCTGCGAGGCGGCACGAGCTCCGAGCTCGAGACGAGCGCCTGGACCTCCACCAGCAACGGCCGGGAGCCTTCGATCGCACACAGCACGACGCTTCCCGGCGCCCGCGTGGCCTCGCCGACGAACCGGGCTGAGGCATCCAGGACCTCGACGAGCCCGTCGTCGCGCATCTCGAATACGCCCGCCTCATTGGTCGACCCGAAGCGGTTCTTGATCGCCCGGACGGTGCGGTACGTGCGTTCGCGCTCGCCCTCGAACGAGAGCACGCAGTCGACCAGATGCTCGAGCACGCGCGGCCCGGCGAGCGAGCCGTCCTTGGTCACGTGCCCGACCAGCAGGACCGCTATCCGTAACGCCTTAGCCACCCGCATCAGCTCGCCGGCGACCTCGCGGACCTGACCGACCGAGCCGGCCGCGCTCGACAGCTCCATCGAGTGGAGCGTCTGGACCGAGTCGATCACGCACACCTCGGGCCGCTCCTGTTCGAGCGTCGCCAACACGGTCTCGAGATCGGTCTCGGCGATGACCGGGATGTCGAGCGCGTCGGACTCCAGGCGCTCGGCTCGCAACCGGATCTGCGCCGCCGACTCCTCGGCAGAAACGTACAGCGTGCGGCGGCCGGCCCGGTGGAGGTTAGCCAGCACCATCGTGGTGAGCGTCGACTTGCCGATTCCCGGGGAGCCTCCGATCAGCACCAGCGAGCCGGGCACGATGCCGCCCCCGAGCACGCTGTCGAGCTCGCCGATCCCGGTCGGAAGCCGCTCGCGCTCGGCCGCGGCGACGTCGCGGAGCGCGACGGGCCTTACGAGCGCGCGGCCGCCGGGCTTCGAGCCGCGTCCCCGAGCAGCTGGTCCGGGCCGGCGCACCTCCTCCACCAGCGTGTTCCACTCGCCGCAGCCGGGGCACTGTCCCGCCCACCGCGGGCTCTCGTGGCCGCAGGCCGAGCAGACATGGATCGAAGTCGGTCGCGCCATCAGGGCAGCGGAGGCTACGCCGCCGGCCCGACGGAAAGGACGCACGCCCCCGGCGTCGACCGACCGATCCGCTACGCCGCGCGACCTGCCGATCGCGCGTATGCGCCGCGAAGCCGCGTCGAGGACGTGCGCCTACAGACCGCCTGCAACAGGAGATGGCGACACACGGCACCCCAGATTGGATGGCGCGAAGCTGCTACTCGCTCTCGGGAGCGTCGTCCGACCCGGCTGGGTCCTCTGACCCCGCCGGTTCGCCGCCGCCGCTCTCGCCGCCCTCGGCGCCGACCCCGACCGGAGTCGGCTGGGGCGCGGGCTCGATCACGGTCAGCTTGACCTCGGTGTCCGATCCGTTCTGCGGCTCGCCGTCCTCGCCGACCGGCCAGTCGACCATCACGGTCGAGCCGGACGGCACCTGCGAGCGCAGGACGAAGTCCGCGAGCGGATCCTCGATGTAGCGCTGGATCGCGCGGCGCAGCGGCCGGGCACCCATCGACGGGTCCCAACCCTTCTCGACGAGCATGTCCTTGGTCGCGTCGGACAGCTCAAGCTGGAGCTCGCGATCGGCCATCGACTCGCGAATCCTCCGCAGCAGCAGGTCGACGATCTCCTTGATCTCGTCCTTGGTCAGCTTGTGGAAGACGATGACCTCGTCGATGCGGTTCAGGAACTCGGGCCGGAACACCTTCTTGAGCTCGCCCGTGATGCGGGTCTTCATGTCGTCGTAGGTGATACCGGTCTCGTCGTCGGACACCGCAAATCCGAGCGGAGTGTTGCGGGCGATCTCAGCGGCCCCGATGTTCGAGGTCATGATCACGATGCAGTGGCGGAAATCGACGGTCCGTCCCTGCGCGTCCGTGAGCCGTCCGTCCTCCAGGATCTGGAGCAGGATGTTGAACACGTCCGGGTGGGCCTTCTCGATCTCGTCGAGCAGCAGCACGCTGTAGGGCTTGCGCCGCACGGCTTCGGTGAGCTGGCCGCCCTCGTCGTAGCCGATGTAGCCCGGAGGCGATCCGACCAGGCGCGAGACCGCGTGCTTCTCCATGTACTCGGACATGTCGATCCGGATCATCGTGTCCTCGTCGCCGAACAGGAACTCGGCGAGCGTCCGTGCCAGCTCGGTCTTGCCCACGCCCGAGGGGCCCAGGAAGATGAACGAACCGGTCGGCCGCTTCGGATCCTTGAGGCCGGCGCGCGAGCGGCGGATCGCCTTGGAGACGACCTCGATCGCCGGGTGCTGGCCGATCACGCGCTTGTGGAGCTCCTCCTCCATCCGCATCAGCTTGGCCGTTTCGGCCTCGGTCAGCTTGAACACGGGGATCCCGGTCCACATCGAGACGATGTCGGCGATCTCCTCCTCGCCGATGGCCGGGCGCTCGGTCGACTCGCCGGCCTCCCACTGCTCGGCCAACTCGCGCTTGCGCTGGGTGAGGCGGCGCTCCTTGTCGCGGAGGTTCGCGGCCTTCTCGAACTCCTGGTTCTCGATCGCCTCCTCCTTGGCGCGCCGGGTCTCCTCGATCTCGTCCTCGAGCTCGCGGTACACGGGCGGGGAGGTCATCGACTTGATCCGCATCCGCGACGCGGCCTCGTCGATCAGGTCGATCGCCTTGTCGGGCAGGAACCGGTCTGAGATGTATCGGTCGGCCAGCTCGGCGGCGGCTTCGAGCGCCTCATCGGTGATGTTCACCTTGTGGTGCTGCTCGTAGCGGTCGCGCAGGCCCTTGAGGATCTGCACCGTCTCCTCGGTCGAGGGCTGGTCGACGGTGATCTTCTGGAAGCGGCGCTCCAAAGCGGAGTCGCGCTCCAGGTACTTGCGGTACTCCTCGAGCGTGGTCGCGCCGATCGTCTGTAGCTCGCCTCGGGCCAGGGCCGGCTTGAGGATCGAGGCCGCGTCGATCGCGCCCTCGGCCGCGCCGGCACCGACGAGGTTGTGGAGCTCGTCGATGAACAGGATGATGTCGCCGCGCTGGGTGATCTCCTTCATCACCTTCTTCAGGCGCTCCTCGAACTCGCCACGGTACTTAGAGCCCGCGACCAGCGCCGCCAGGTCGAGCGTGTAGATCTGCTTGCCCTTGAGCAGCTCGGGGACCTCGCCGTGCGTGATCCGCTGCGCGAGCCCCTCGACGACGGCCGTCTTGCCGACGCCGGGCTCGCCCACGAGCACGGGATTGTTCTTGGTCCGGCGCGAGAGGATCTGCATGATCCGCTCGATCTCGGTCTCGCGACCGACGACCGGGTCGAGCTTGCTCTCGGCGGCCAGCTTGGTCAGATTGCGGCCGAACTGATCCAGCAGCTTCGAGGACTTCTTGCTCTCGCCCTGGGCGGCCGCAGCCGCGCCGCTGGCGCCGGCGCCGCGCTGGCGGCTCCCGGGCCCGGAGAGCATCCGGATGACCTCGTTGCGAATCTTCTCGGAGTCTGCGTCGAAGTCGAGCAGGATCCTCGCCGCGACGCCCTCGTTCTCGCGCACGAGGCCGAGCAGGATGTGCTCGGTGCCGATGTAGTTGTGGCCGAGGCTGAGCGCCTCGCGCAACGCGAGCTCGAGCACCTTCTTGGCCCGCGGCGTGAACGGGATTTGTCCCGAGGTGACCTCTTCACCCGAACCGACGATGCGGACGACCTGAGCGCGCACGCGCTCAACGGTGATATCGAGTGACTCAAGTACGCGCGCAGCGAGACCTTCCTCTTCGCGGAGGAGGCCGAGCAAGATGTGCTCAGTACCGATGTAGTTGTGCTTGAGCGTCCGCGCTTCTTCTTGGGCCAGTACGACCACTTGGCGGGCTCGCTCTGTGAATCGCTCGAACATGATCCTTCTCTTCTCTGGCGGGTCTCGGTCCGTTCGGTCGGGATGTGTTCCGGTTTGCTCCTCGCCTACCTGCTGCGTTACATGGTAGTTCGCGACTGCGGGGACACCGACGATCCCGTTCTACCCACGTTGTCGGCCGATAGGCGCGGTTTGATGAGCGAAACGGTTTCGAAATTTCGGGCCATACGCCAGTTTACCAGCGGCCATACACCCGTCTTACGCGGCCGTCCCCCGTTCACACCACGTTCATCGACACGCCACGCGGGACGAATGCCCGCCAGACCCCCGTGCTCGGGACCCCGAAAGCCGGTCAAGATACGAAGCGACGCGAGGGGTCTGGGCGGGCAATCCACCCGCGTGACTTCCCACGCTTTCCGTTAGCCCCGGTGGAGAGGGACGGCCCGTTTCGGGCGCCCTCGGCCTAGGCGCACAAGCTCCGAAGCGGGACCTTTCGCCTGCAAATAGGGTGGTCGGAGGCCCGCGCGGGTGGGGCCATCAGGACCCCCTCGCGTGAACTCCGGCCGCGCACCGCCTCAAGACCCGTTAGCGCCGGGGGTCCGGATGGCCGCCCCGCGCGGAGCTTGCGAACTAATCGCGCATTGCGGGAAAAAGCACGACTTCCCGAATCGAGCGCCGACCGGTCAGGGCCATCACGAGGCGATCGATGCCGATCCCGATACCGCCGGTCGGCGGCATCCCCTGCTCGAGGGCCTCGAGGAACCCTTCGTCGTATGGCTGCGTCTCCTCGTCGCCGGCGCCGGCAAGGGCGCGCTGCTCCTCGAACCGCCGGCGCTGCTCGTCGGGATCGTTGAGCTCGGTGAACGCGTTCGCGATTTCCATCCCCCCGACGTATGCCTCGAACCGCTCGACCAGGCCCGGAATCGACCGGTGGCGCTTGGCGAACGGCGACAGCGACACCGGATAGTCGAGCAGGAACGTCGGCTCGGTCAGGGTCGGCTCGACGTGCTTTGAGAGCAGCTCATCTACCAGCTGGGGCCACGTGTCGTCGCTCTTGACCGGCAGCCCGCGGGCCGCCATCGACTGTGCGAGCTGTTCCGTCGTGCTCAGCTCCATGATGTCGATTCCGGTTCGGTCGAGGATCGCCTTCGGCAGCCGCTCCCGCCGCCACGGCGGCGTGAAATCGAACGGCCCGTCGTAGCCGACCTCCGACGCCACGTACGCCACCAACCGTTCGCAGCGCGAGGCGATGTCCTCGTAGTCGGCGTACGCCTCGTACCATTCGAGCATCGTGAACTCGGGGTTGTGGGTGGTGTCGACGCCCTCGTTGCGGAAGTCCTTGCCGAGCTCGTACACGCGCTCGAGCCCACCCACAATCAACCGCTTGAGGTAGAGCTCGGTTGCGATCCGCAGGTAGAACTCGCGGTTGAGCGCGTTGTGGTGGGTGGTGAACGGGCGCGCGAGCGCCCCGCCGTACAAGGGCTGAAGCACGGGCGTCTCGACCTCGATGAACCCTTCGGCGTCGAGGAACCGGCGGACCGCCGCGATCACGCGCGCACGCGTGATGAACAGCTCGCGCGCCTCCTCGTTGGCGATCAGATCGAGCTCCCGGCGCCGGAACCGCGTCTCGACGTCGGTCAGCCCGTGGTGCTTCTCTGGCGGGGGCCGGAGCGACTTCGCGAGCAGCGTGAAGTCCTCGACCCTCAAGGTCAGCTCGCCCCGCCGCGAGGAGAACGCCACCCCGTCGATGCCGATCAGATCGCCCAGATCCAGGCCGAGCAGGCGGTCCATCCTCTCCTGCCCGAGCTCGTCGACGCGGGCCTGGAGCTGAATTCGCCCAGAGCGGTCCACGAGGTCGAGGAACGCCATCTTCCCCTGCCCGCGCCGCGCCGCCAACCGCCCGGCGACTCGATGCCGCGCCTCGGTTTCGTCTCCCGGGTTCAGGGCCGCGTGCTCCGCGCGGACGGCCGCGATCGGCTCGACACCGTCGAACTCATGCGGGAACGGATCGACCCCGGCGTCCCGCAGTGACTCGAGCTTGCGCCGGCGAGCCGCCAGCAGCTCGTCAGCGCCGTCGCTGGCGTCGCTCACGCGCTCGGCCCAGGCGCGGTTATGCCGACGCGACGTCGATCTTGGTGATCTTGAGGCGCCGTTCGCCCTTCGGGGTGGCGATCACGACCTCCTCGCCGCGCTTGCGGCCGAGCAGCGCCTTGCCGACCGGCGACTCGTTGGACAGCTTCGCTTCGGCGGGGCTGGCCTCGGCCGAGCCGACGATCGTGTACTTGGTCGACTTGCCGCCGTCGTCCTTGACGTGCACAACCGATCCAACTCGAACCTGGTCGGTCGAGAGATCGGACTGGTCGATCACGGTCGCGGATCGCAGCTTCTCCTCCAGAGACGCGATCCGGGCCTCGAGCATCGCCTGCTCGTTCTTGGCGTCGTCGTACTCGGCGTTCTCGGAGATGTCGCCGAACTCCCGCGCCTCTTTGATCCGGGCGGCAACCTCGCGACGACGGGTTGTTGTCAAGTTGTCGAGCTCCGCCTTTAGGTTGGCGAGCCCTTCAGGTGTGATGATGACGTCCTTGGGCATGTCGCAGACCTGTATTTGATGGGGAACCGCCGACGAGCCGGCGGTTCGGACGAGAAAAAACCCGCCTGCTAAGCGGGGATTTAGTACGCAGCTGGGGTGCGTGGGCGGATGAGTATAGACGGCCCGTTGTGCGGGCTGGTTTAGCTTGTTATCTGGGGCCGCGGGCCCAATCGGTCCTCGCCCCCCGGGACCGACGACCCGTTGCGCCCTCGCCGGCAATGACCGGCCGGGTCATCGACCTCCGGGGCGGTGACCCTTCGACCCGGCACCGTCGCCGGTGACCCACAACCTTGTGAGCCTGCCGGTACGTCGGCCGATTGAACATTCGATCAGCGGCTACGTCACGACACCGCCTTACGACACCGCCGCGACACCGAAAACTGCGCACTCGGCCACCCCGCCGCAGGTGAATGCGCGTTCACTCGGCTCTGGCACGCATTTCGCAGCACTCGAGCCGGCGCGGCCGTCGAGTGATCACTTGTTCGTCCTAACTTCCAGTGCATCACCGGAGAGCACGCCCGGGTCAGGACATGTCACTCCGCCGGCCTATGTCAGCCACCGCAGCCGCCAAACCACGCCACCGCGTCCGCCAAGCCCCGCGCCATCGCCGGCGCCTATCGAAACCGCCGCCGGCGCCACCGCGCGGGCCGGCCCTACGCCGCCGCGAACGACGGCTCGCGGTGCAACATCTCCCGCGCCACCGCCAGCGTGGGCGCGGTCTGCAACGACGCCTGAAGCGCGCGGCCGCCACCCAGCCGCTCGACGTACCAGGGGTAGAACTTGCGCAGGTACCGCGTGGCGCGGTCCTCGCCGAGGTGCTCGACGGCACAGTCGATCACCCAGTCGAGCTCGCCCAAGATCTCCTCGGGCCCCGGATCATCGACCCTCAGTCCGAGGACCTGCTCGAACAGCCACGGGTTGCCGAGCGACCCGCGTGCGAGCAGCACGCCGGCGGCGCCGGTCTCATCGAACGCCGCCCGCACCGCGTCAGGCGTATGAAGCCCTCCGGAAACAAGCACCGGCGCCGGCAACTCTTCGACCAGCTGACGAACGAGCGCGTAGTTCGGCAAGCCCTTGTGGCGCTGGGAGGCGTGCCGCGGATGGATGCCGATACCGCACACGCCGCCCTCGAACACCAGCCGGCGCGCGACCTCGAGGCCGCTCAGATCCCCCGGGCGCTGGCCCGACCGCAGCTTCACGGTGACCGGCAGCCCGCTCCCGCGCGCAGCCGCGCGCGCGACCGCCACCGCGCGAGCCGGCTCTTCGAGCAGCGCCGCCCCGGCGCCGGTCTTGCACACCTTGGGCACTGGACAGCCCATGTTGATGTCGATCAGATCCGCGCCGGCGGCGGCCACTCGCTCGGCCGCCGACGCCATCACGTCCGGATCGTTGCCGAACAGCTGCACCGACACCGGATGCTCCTGCGGGTGGATTCGCAAGAGCTCGCGACATGTACGCTCGTTGCGATAGTGGACCGCGAAGCTCGAAACCATCTCGGAGACCACGAGGCCGGCCCCGTGGCGCTTGGCCTGGAGGCGGACGAACCAGTTGCCGATCCCGGCCAGCGGCGCGAGCACGACGCGGTTGGGAATCGCCACGCCCCCGAGGCGCCAGCTATCCGTAAGGGACCGGGACATCGGGTTTCATGGTACGAATCCGGCGATGAACCTGTTTGACGAGCTACGCCCGTGGGCCGACGTCGTCCTCGACCAGGTCCCGGGGCTCGAGCTGTTCGACGCCCACACGCACCTCGGCCAGAACGACCCCGACGGGATGAAGCAGTCGCCCGAGGAGCTCGTGACGAACCTCCGCCGCGCGGATGCCCGGGGGGCGTTCGCGTTCCCCTTCCACGAGCCTGACGGCTACTCCGCCGCCAACGACGACGTGCTCGCCGCCGCCAGCGACGCCGATGGCCTGCTCGTCCCGTTCTGCCGCGTGAACCCGCACGACAGCCCGGTCCCGGAGGCCGAGCGGAGCCTTCGCAACGGCGCCAAGGGGATCAAGCTCCACCCGCGCGCCGAGCAGTTCACGCTCGACCACCCAGAGGTTCGCTCGATCGTCGCGCTCGCCAACGAGCGCTCGCTGCCGGTCCTGATCCACGCCGGGCGCGGCATCCCCGCCTTAGGTCTGCACGCCGTGCAGCTCGCCGAGGAGTTCCCGAACGCGCGGCTGATCCTCGCGCACGCCGGGACGAGCGATCTGTCGTGGATCTGGCGCGTCGCCGCGGACCTGCCGAACCTGCTATTCGATACCGCGTGGTGGATCCCGGCCGATCTCCAGGCGCTGTTCTCGCTCGTGCCCCCCGGCCAGATCGTGTTCGCGAGCGACGCGCCGTACGGCAACACGTTCATCTCGGCCGCGTTCCAGCTCCGGTGGCCGCTTCAGCTCGGGTTCTCACCTGACCAGGTCCGCTCGATCGCGTCCGAACAATCGCTGCGGATCGCCGTCGGCGAGCCGCTCAAGCCGGCCGGTCCGGCGGTCGGCGAGCACGAGCAGGCACCCCATCTGCTGCTCGACCGCGTGGCGTTCTTCGTGCTCTTCAGCGCGCTCGGAACCATGCGAGGCGTCGACCCGACCGAGATGCTCGCGCTCGCCCGGCTCGCGTGCGACGTACCCGACGAGATCGACGACGCGCCCGTGTTCGCGGCGATCCGCTCGCTGCTCGACGGCTACGACGCGTACGCGGCCGAGCACCCCGACGAGCGCCGGCGGATCACGTTCCTGATCCTTGCCGCGACCGTCGCCAAGACCCCGGACGTGCCGATTCCGGAGTCGGTACTCAATCGCGATTCCGCTCCCAGATCAGCCTCAGCCCGGTCAGGGTGAGCAGGTCGTCGACCTCGTCGATCGTCTCGCGGATGAACGGTACGAGCAGACTGGCCAGGCCGCCCGTGGCAATCACGCACGTCCTCGAGCCGAGCTCAGCGCGTAACCGGCGGACGATCCCCTCGACCTGACCGGCGAACCCGTAGACGATCCCGCTGCGGATCGCGTCGACGGTCGACTTGCCGATCAGCGCCCGCGGCTCGGCAAGCTCGACCTTCGGCAGCTTCGCGGCGCGCTCGTACAGCGCGTCGATCGAGATCTCCGCTCCCGGGGTGATGATCCCACCGAGATATTCGCCGGCGGCCGACACGATGTCGTAGGTGATCGCGGTGCCGAAGTCGACGACCACACATGTGTCTCGGACCCGGTCGTACGCGGCCACCGCGTTCGCGAGGCGGTCGGCCCCGACCTCGTACGGGTTGTCGTAGCGGATCGGCATCCCCGTCCGGATCGACGGGCCGACGACCAGCATCTGATGGCCGAGATAGTGCTTGGCCATCTGCGTCCATTGATGCGAGAGCTGGGGCACGGTCGATGAGACGATCGAACGGTCGACGTCCGTGAACGACAGCCCCCGCAGTCCGAGCAGGTTCGCCAGCGCCGCCCCGAGCTCGTCGCCGGTCGAGTCGCGCACGGTCGAGAACCGCCAGTGTTGGGACACGGTCGTCTCGCCCTCGCGGAACAGCCCGAAGTGCGTTTGCGTGTTGCCGACGTCGACTACCAGCAGCATGGCTGAACCCTAGACCAGCGGGTCGCCGGCGCGGCGGACCTCCTGGCCCTCCCCTCCCAGCACGTCCAGCGCCTCGGCCAGCGACGTGCCGTCGGGCAGCGTGAGCCCGGGATCGAGCTCGAGCAGCGGCACGAGCACGAACCGCCTCGAGGTCACCTCCGGGTGCGGCAGCGTCAGCCGCTCCGAGGCGTACTCGAGCGCATCCAGCAGCAATACGTCGACGTCGATCGGCCGCGGTCCGTGCCGCGGACCGCCGGGCTCGCGACCGAGCGACCGCTCCACCTGCTTGCAGGCTTCGAGCAATTCATCGGGGCCGTGGTCGGTCTCGATCGCGAGGCACACGTTGAAGAACTCCCGCTGGTCTAGCACCAGGCCGACGGGCTCGGTCTCGTACACCGAGGAGGACGCCGCCACCGTGACGCCGTGTGCCGGCAGCGCGGCCACCGCCTCCTCGAGATGCGCCCGCCGGTCGCCCACGTTGGACCCCAGGCCGAGATAGCCCGGCGTCATTCGGCCTCGCGCCACACCTCGACGGACACCTCGCTCACCGGCAGCGCCATCGGCGGCTCGGGCTTGGCGGCCTTGACCCAGACGGCATTTGCGTCGTACTGCTCGATCAGCCGGTCCGCGATCGCCGCGCAAAGTCGCTCGAGCGTCTTGTAGCTGCGTTGCTGGGCGACGAGGTTCGCGGTGTCGCACACCTGGGCGTAGTCGACCGTGTCCTCGATCCGGTCGGTGACCGTCGCGTCGCACTCGCCGACATCGATCCGCAGGTCGAGCAGGAGCCGCTGGCCTACCTCTCGCTCGGCCGCGGTCACGCCCACGTGCGTGAACAGCGACAACCCACTGACCTCGATCGTGACCTCGGGCTCGGGGTGCTCCTCCCCGTCGTCCTCGTCTACCTCGTCGTACTCGTCCGGGTCGTCCATGGCGCGCTGACCGTAGCAGCCGTGACCGCGAGCGCGTCGTGCACCGGGGCCACGTCGTGGACCCGGAAGACCCGTGCGCCGCGTTCGTACGCGAGTACGTTGGTCGCGACGGTCGCCGCGACGCGGTCGTCGACCTCGCGCCCCGTGATCTTGCCCAGAAACGACTTCCGCGATGTACCGATGACGACGGGCCGTCCGAGCTCGACCAGCTCCCCTAGCCGACGCAGCAGCTCGAGGTTGTGCTCCACCGTCTTGCCGAACCCGATTCCCGGGTCGAGCATGATCCGGTCCTCGGCGACCCCGTGCGCGATCGCGAAACCCATCCGCTCCTCGAGAAACGCCTTGATGTCGCCGACGACGTCGTCGTATCGGGGGTCGACTTGCATCGTTCGAGGGGTGCCGAGCATGTGCATCAGACAGCACTCGGCCTTCGCCTCCGCCACCACCGCGACGATCTCCGGGTCGCCCCGAAAAGCGGTGACGTCATTGACGAATGTCGCTCCCGAGGCGAGTGCCCGTGCCGCCACTCGGCTCTTGGAGGTGTCGATCGAGATCTGGGCCCGACAGCCGTCGGCGATCAGGCCCTCGATCACCGGGATCACACGCCGAAGTTCCTCGTCTTCGCCGACCGGGGCCGCGCCGGGCCGGGTCGACTCGCCGCCGACGTCGAGGATCACCGCGCCCTCGGCCTCGAGCTCGAGTCCATGCGCGATCGCCGCGCTTGCGTCCAGGTACTGGCCGCCGTCGGAGAACGAGTCAGGCGTGACGTTGATCACGCCCATGAGCCGGAAGCTATTCATCCGGCCACCGTCCGTGGCGGTCGAAGTACTCGCGCGCCCGCTCTTCCTCCTCGCGGTCGCGGTTGCTCTGCACGCTGATCCGGTACATCCAGTTGATCATCCACACGATCAGGGCCGCGATCACCAGCGACACGCCAGCGCCGGCTGTGATGTTGTCCTTGCCTCCGCCGATGACTATCGCGACGATGCCGACGACCGCGATGGCCAACGGGATCCACACGCGCGTGATCGCTAGTAAGACGCGCCCGGCACCGCGGGGCCGGTCGTCACGGGTGGCGCTCTGGTCGGCCATGGTCACGAGATAGTGTCCCGCACCGTGCCGAGCTCCCCCTTGCAATCGCTCATCGAACAACCTGTCACCCGCCGCTCGCTTCTGGGCGCCGCCGCCGGCGGCGCCGCACTGCTGGCGACTCGCGGACTGCCGGCATGGGGCCGGCCGGTGGCGCTCCCCGCCGGCCTCCGTCAGCCCGAGAGCCTGCCGTTCCCCGGCAAGCCCGCCGGGACCCCCAGCATGGCGGAGATCAAGCACATCGTCGTGCTCATGATGGAGAACCACTCGTTCGACAACCTGCTCGGGATGGTGCCCCATCAGGTCCCGGGGCGGGGGTCGGTCGACGGCTGGCGCTTCCGGCACGGACAGCCCGTGAACTTCAACCTCGACGCCTCCGGGAACAAGGTCATCGCGACGCACGGGAGCTCACCGTGCCAGCTCTCGGGCGAGCCGAGCCAGAGCTGGAACGCCAGCCACGAGTCCTGGGACAATGGCCGGGGCGACGGCTTCGTGAAGGCCTCAAGCCCGGTGGCGATGCGCTTCTGGGACAAGACCGACATCCCGTTCACGTACTCGCTGGTCGAGCACTTCCCGATCGGCGAGCGGTACTTCTGCTCGGTGCTCGGGCAGACGTTCCCGAACCGCTGTTACCAGTTCTCTGGCACGTCATCGGGGACGATCAACGACACGATCGCGCCCGCGCCGCCGCCGAACGGCACGATCTGGGACCGGTTCGACGCCCACAACATCGACTGGGGGATCTACTTCGAGCCTCCAAGCTACCCGAGCTTCGAGCTCGTACCGGGCAGCGTCACGCCGGCGCGGGCGGCCACCCGCGTGCACACGTTCGGCCAGTTCCTCTCGGATGTCGCCGCCGGCAAGCTCAAGCAGTTCACGTTCCTCGATCCGAACTACGGGACGACCTCCGAGGAGAATCCCCAGGACATCCAGCTCGGCGAGCGCTACATCGCCCAGGTCGTCAACGCGCTGATGCAAGCGAAGACCTGGAAAAACACCGTCCTGATCATCAACTACGACGAGCATGGCGGCTACTACGACCACGTGCCACCCCCGCCGGCACTCGCGCCGGATTCGATCCCGCCGATGCTGACCGACACGGACGTCCCGGGCGCGTTCGATCGCTACGGCTTCCGGGTGCCGCTGATCGTGGTCTCGCCGTGGGCCAGGCGCGCCTACGTGTCGCACATCGTCCAGGACCACACCTCGGTCCTGGCGTTCATCGAACGCAAGTGGAACCTGCCGGCGATGACGCTCCGCGACGCCAACGCCCACCCGATGACCGACTACTTCAACTTCCGCCACGCGGCGTTCGCGACGCCTCCGAAGCTGGCGCCGGCGCCGAGACTCGGCCCCGGCCTCGCGAAGTGCCACGCCGCGGGCCTGAACCCGCCGCTGGGCGGCGGTGGCGACTGACGGCGCACCCGACCCTGAACAACGCCCCAAACCTCCGCTTCTGCGCTCAACCCCTCCGGGGGCCGTGTGAGGCCGGACCGCCGGCGCCCGCTCGCGAAAGCTGCGTAGCGTCGAGCACTCTGGAGTGACTCGCGCCCAACCCGGTCCGAACCGCGACCGCGCCGAACGGCGCACGTCACTCCAGAGGGCTCGGCGCGAAGTAGGCTATTCCGCCGTGCCGCCGGCGAGACCAGGCCGCGGCAGCGGACGCGGACCCTCACGCCTCTCACCCGCCGGCGTGCCGGGGATCGGCACCTCGGGCGGCGGCGGTGCCTCGGCGCCGAAGACCTCTTCCTCGGTGCCGCCCGAAAGGAGCGCCTCGAACTGCTCCTTCTCGATCGTCTCGCGCTTGATCAGGATCTCGGACAGCTTCGCGAGCGAGTCGCGGCGGGAGCTCAGGATGTCCTTGGCCTGGACGTGCGCCTGCTCGACGATCCGCCGGATCTCGTCGTCGATCTCGCGCGCGATCTCGTCGGAGTAGTCCGGCTCGGCCGAGAACTCGCGGCCGAGGAACGGCATGCCGTGGTCGTGGCCGAATACGCGCGGGCCGAGCTTCTCCGACATCCCGAACCGCATCACCATCTGCTTCGCGGTCGCGGTGACCTTCTCCAGGTCGTTGGACGCGCCCGTGGTGACCTCGCCGAAAACGATCTCCTCGGCGGCCCGGCCGCCGAGCGTCATCGCCAACATGTCTTGGAGCTCTGCGCGCGTGGTCAGGAACTTGTCCTCGGCCGGCAGCGAGATCGTGTAGCCGAGCGCCTGCCCGCGCGAGATCACGGAGATCTTGTGGACCGGGTCGGCGTTCGGGAGATAGTGGCCGACCATCGCGTGGCCCATCTCGTGGTACGCGGTGATCCGCCGCTCCTTGTCGGACATCACGCGGGTCTTCTTCTCGGGACCTGCGATCACCCGCATGATCCCTTCCTCGAGCTCGATCTGAGTGATCTCACGCTTGCCGTTGCGGGCCGCGAGCAACGCCGCCTCGTTCACCAGGTTCGACAGATCGGCGCCGGTGAACCCGGGGGTCTGACCCGCCAGAGCATCGACGTCGATCTCCCGCGCGAGCGGCTTGCCGCGCGTGTGGACGTCGAGGATCTTCTTACGGCCGTTGCGGTCGGGTCGGTCGACGACGATCTGGCGGTCGAATCGCCCCGGCCGCAGCAGCGCCGGATCCAAAATATCCGGGCGGTTGGTGGCGGCGATCAAGATGATGTTGTCCTTCATCTCGAACCCGTCCATCTCGACGAGCAGCTGGTTCAGCGTCTGCTCGCGCTCGTCGTGACCGCCGCCGAGACCCGCGCCGCGATGGCGGCCGACGGCGTCGATCTCGTCCATGAAGATGATGCACGGCGAGTTCTGCTTGGCCTGCTCGAACAGGTCACGCACGCGCGAGGCGCCGACTCCGACGAACATCTCGACGAAGTCCGAGCCGGAGATCGAGAAGAACGGCACGCCCGCCTCGCCGGCGACCGCGCGCGCGAGCAGCGTCTTGCCGGTACCGGGCGGCCCGTACAGGAGCACGCCCTTTGGAATGCGCGCCCCCAAGGCTTGGAATTTCTTGGGGTTCTCGAGGAACTCCTTGATCTCGTGCAACTCCTCAACGGCTTCGTCGACCCCCGCGACGTCACGGAACGTGATCTTGGGCGAGTCGACCGACATTCGCTTGGCGCGCGATTTGCCGAACGACATCACCTTCGATCCGCCGCCCTGGACCTGGTTCATCAGGAATATCCAGAACCCGATGAAGATCACGAACGGCAGGATGTAGGTCAGCAGCGACAGCCAGCCGTTCGACGTCTTGCCCTGGATGTCGAAGTTCTGCGGCGACAGGTCCTTGTCCGCCGCCGTGATGATCTGCGAGACGTAGCCGTCGGGGTACCCGACCGTGTACTTCTGGCCCTGCGTCGTCGTGACGTTCGCGGTGTTGTCCTTCTCGTGCAGCGACAGGCTCTGGACCCCGCCGTGCTCGAGCTGGTACATCATGTCGCCGAAGGTCTGCTTTTCGGTCTTGCTCCCGCTCCCGATCAGCTTCTGGGCGAAAAACGCCAGCACGACCACGATCAAAATCGGGAATGCTGCGCTCTTGAAAAACCGGCTCATAGCGGATAAATGCGGTGCACGCCGCGCCAGGACTCCTGGTCTGGGACTGTCAAGCGTAGCATCTGGTTTGCACCCGCCGAACACCCTTGCACGCAGGCGTTCATAGGCTGTTCACTCCTTCAACGCGGCCACGTAGGGCAAGTTGCGGTACCGCTCGGCGTGGTCAAGCCCGTACCCGATCGCGAACCGGTTGGGTATCTCGAAGCCCACATACTTGGTCCGTAGATCGACCTCTTGGCGCTCGGGCTTGACTAGCAACGCGCAGACCTCCAGCGAGCGGGGGTTTCGGCCCGCCAAGTTGCGCAATAGGTACTGGAGCGTTAGCCCCGAGTCGACGATGTCCTCGACGATCAGCACGTCCCTACCCTCGATCACCGCATCGAGGTCCTTGAGGATCCGTACCACCCCGGAGGACTTGGTCGCCGAACCGTAGGAGGCGACCGCCATGAAGTCGACCTCGCACGGGACGGACAGCTGCCGCATCAGGTCGGACAGGAACAGCACGGCGCCCTTGAGCACACCGACCAGTACGAGATCTTTCCCCTGGTAGTCGCGGGAAACGTCCTCGGCCAGCTCGCTGATACGGCGCTTAAGATCCTCGGCCGGAACGAGGATCTCCCCGATCGCGTCGTCGCCTTCCACTTTTTAATTATGGGTGTTCCTGGGATCGCGAGCGGCGCGGATCCCCGTCGAGCGAGCTGAGCCTGATGGCCTCGGTCGTAGCGGGCGTCACCTTGAACCGCTCGGACATGGCCAGGCCGGCCACCCAGGCAATCTCGCCGCCCGCTTCGACGACCGCCACCCGATCCCGCTGGCGGCGCGGGACGCGCCGCTCGACAAACAGGTCCTGGAGGCTCTTGGTGCCGCCAAGGCCGAGCTGGGCGATCCGGTCCCCCGGCCGCCACGAGCGGACCAGCAGCTCGGGTCCCAGCGCCACGCGATCGAGCACGCCGGGTTCAACCGCCGGCTCCGCGAGCTCGCAGCGGACCTCGCAGCCGCCGAACGAGACGGTGCCCGGGATCGCAAGCCGGACCGGCTCGGGCGCGACGTGGCCGCCGTCGAGCCGCTCGAACCGAAGCTCGCCGTACTCCGCGACCGCCCGCAGCCCGTTGCCAACATCGAGCAGCGCCGTGCCCTGGTCGCCCAGCGCCGCGATCTCCCCCGCGCGGCTCGCCGCCCCCGGCGCGAACCCGCCCGCCGCCTCGTCGGCAAGACGCTGGACCACCAGTCGCCTGAGTGCGGCGGGAAGCGCACGGAGTGCCGCGAGCGATACGGGCGCGCTTCCGCCGACCACCTGGTCCACGAGCTCGTCGAGCACCTCGGCCTCGTCGCGGAGGATCTGCGCCACCGCGAGCACGTTGTCCTCGGCCGCGGGATGCGCCCTCCGCAGGGCCGGAACGAGTCCGGCGCGGATCCGGTTTCGCGCGTAGGCGTCCGATGCGTTGGTCTCGTCCTCGCGCCAGGCCAGGGCCCGCTCGGTGCAGTAAGTCGCGGTTTCCTCGCGCGTGAAGCCCAGCAACGGCCGCACTACGGAGCCCTCCCGCGGCCGCATCCCGAGCAGCGCGCGACGGCTCGGCGAGGACGCGAGCCGGTACAGGATCGTTTCGACCTGATCGGTCTTCGTGTGGCCCGCGGCCACGTCGCCGCCGCCCGCTAGCGCGATCGCCTCGCGGTAGCGGACCTCGCGCGCCCACGCCTGGACGTTCCCGCTCGATGGCGGCCTCGGCCGGCGTACCTCGAGCCCAACCCCGAGGCTCGCGCACAGCTCGCGGCAATGGCGGTCGTCATCGGCCGCCGATTCTCGAATCCCGTAATTCACATGCAGTGCCGTGACGGCGCCGGCACCGGTGACTCGGACAGCGACGTCGAGCAGGCAGGTCGAGTCCCGTCCCCCCGAAAGCAGCACCAACACCGGTCGACCGCCCGCGAGCAGGCCGTCCTCGCGCACGCGCGTGAACATCTCTTCGGGATTCATGCCGCCTCGCGCCCGCGGGCGACGAAGATCTCCGTGGATTCATTGAACCCCTTGAGCCGCACATCCGCGATCCGGTCGAACTCGAGGCCGTCCCGCGCGCGCTCGACAACCGGCCTGGTCACCAGCACCTCGGCCCCCGCCGCGCGGGCCCCGACCCTCGAGGCGATGTTCACGTCGCGCCCGTAGTAATCGCCGTCGCGGTACAGCGCGACGCCGTAGTGGACGGCGATCCTCGGCAGCGTGCGCCCGCCCTGGCGCCGCTGGAAGCCGACCGCCCATTCGGTCAGCGCCGCGGGATCGGACCCGACGATCATCACTTCGTCGCCGATCGTCTTGATCACGCGCGCGTCGTCGGGAAGCGTCCCCTCGACCGCGTCGACGAACCGCTCGACGGCATCGACGGCCTCGAGCTCCCCCGCCTCTTCGGAGAGGCGCGTGTACCCCGTCAGATCGGCGAACGCGATCGCGACCCGCATCCGCCCGAGATCGACCGAGTCGCCCTCCAGGTCGGACTCCATGTGGCCGACGACGTCCTGCTCCAGGAAGTGCTGTAGGTATCGCTGGTGAACGTGGTCCATCACCGGCGAGGCGAGCGGCAACAGCCGGCGCGTGAGCTCGAGCATCTCGTCGGCGGTCTCGAGCCCGGTGGCGCCGGAGCGCATCAGCGGCTTGTGGACATGCATGTGGAACAACCTCACCTCGGCGTCCGCCAAGCGTGCCATCGCCTGTCCATATACGCGCACGAGTTGCAGTAGGGCCACGAGCGGCAGTCCGGCCTCCAGCACGGCCGCGAGGTACCGGAGCAGCGCCAGGTCCTCTTCGGAGATCCGCTCGAGCTCCGCCGGCGCCGTACCGAGCGCGCTCAGAACGCGGGCGATCAGCGCGGGCTCGAGTCCGGTCTCGCGCGACGCCTCTCCCAGCGTGTGCATATCGGCGCCGGCGTCGAACAGCTCCTCGATGTATCCATAGGCGAGCCGCCCCTCGTCGGTCGCCTGCCGGATCTCCTTCAGCGAGTGTCCGCGATCCCGGAGCCTGGCCACGATCTTGGCGTGGCTGACCACGGCTGGTGACCAGCTCCCGTCGTAGCGCGGGAGCAGACCGTCGCGCGCCCACCGGCGGAGCGTGGTGACCGCGACGCCGACTCGCTCGGCCGCCTCATGGATCGACAGCCCGTCGGGAGAGGCCCCGTTGTGACCATTGGCGCTCGCAGTGGACATCCTCTTCAGGAGTCTCCTACACACGCAGAGCGCCGCGGTTGCGTACCGACGACGGTACATAGTCGGCGGCAGGGCCTCGACGAGCACGAAGCCCTGCCGCCCGCGGGCGAGACGGCCCGCTGCGTCGGCCGTTGGCGCTCGTCACGTTTCCGGCGGCGCCTCGCGACGCGCTCCCCAGCTGGCCTGGGCAGCCACGCCACGATCCGGCCTGTTGCCTTTTCTGTGGCCGTAGGTCTACTCGCCAATCCCGAATCTGTCAATGCCAGATACAGGTAACTCGGCATAAATAACAATAGTCGTGATGGCCGCCCCGAACGCGCTCCAGCCGACCGCCGCGCTCAGCGACCGCGTGCTGCTGCCGGGCGATCCGGGGCGCGCCCTGATGCTGGCCGAGTCACTGCTCGACGGCGCCAAGATGTTCAACCACAATCGTGGCCTGTGGGGTTACACGGGCCTCGCGCCGGATGGTGAGCCGCTCACGATCCAGAGCACGGGGATGGGCGGCCCCAGCGCCGCGATCGTGATCCACGAGCTGATTGACCTCGGTGCGCAACGACTGCTTCGCGTGGGTACGTGCGGCGCGCTCGGTCCGTTGCAGCTGGGCGACCTCGTGATCGTCACCGAGGCGATCGCCGCCGACGGAACGAGCCGGGCCCTCGGCGCGAGCGAGCGGGTGTCGGCGAGTCCGAGCCTGCTCGATGCCGTGGTTGCCGCCGCGGAGCCGCCGTTCCCGGAGTCGGCGTACGCGATCCACCAGGGCGTGATCGTCACCTCGGACGTGTTCTACGACGAACGCGCGCTCGAACGCGGCTGGGCGGCCGAGGGCGCACTCGCGGTTGAGATGGAAGCCGCAACCCTGTTCGCACTCGCGGCAGTGCGTGGCGTCGAGGCCGCCGCGTTGCTGGTCGTGTCCGACATCGTCTTGCCCGAGCGTGTCCGGATCGACCAGGACGAGCTGCGGGCGGCGGAGCGGCGGATGGGGGAAGCTGCGCTGCGCGCGCTGACCGGGAGTGGCGCGGGCGATTAGCCCTGAGGGGCCTGTTCGGCCGCGGGCGCGGCGAGCGAGCTCTCGATCCGGGCCAGCATCTCCTCGATTGCGGTCAGACGTTCGTCCAGGGCGCTCGCGGCCGAGAGCTTCTCGAGCCGCTCGTCGAGCCGGTCGAGCCCGTCCTCGATCGCCTCGAGCCGCTGGGAGACACTCCGCAACCGCCGCGTCAGCCGCTCGAGGTCGCCGGCGGACGGCAGGTTGAGGGCGCCCATCGCGGCCTCCTGGGCGCGCGTTGCGCGCTGACGTGTCTCGAACGCGGCCGACAGCGCGCGGCTGACTACCGGGTTCTCGAGCATCCCCTGGGTGACCTTGCCGATCGCCTCCTCGCTCTGGCGGGTAACCCGGCCGCGGATGCCCTGGTCGTCGTCCCTGTCGTCGCTCTTCACGTCGCTCATGCCCGCCTGCCTCTCTTACTCGGTCCGAATCTCATGACAGCACTCTCAGGAGCGCTCCAAATCGCGACTCTAAGCCTCAAGTTGAGGGTTACCTGATGCTTAGACGACACGCCCACCGCTACAGTGCCCACGGGATCTTGCCGATTCACAGGTTTGCCTGTCGACGATTGATTGAACGTCGCGGCGTTTTGGTACCTGATGAGACATCCACAAGACCGACGGTTCCGAATTGCAAAGCTCGGCGACAGCCAGTAGCGTCATCCCAAGCCTACCTGTGATCGTAGCTGGGACGAATTTGCGCGTGGCACACCGCGGGAGGAGCACGCCACAGTGTTGAGAAGGCGCAAGCCGACGGTTGCTGTTGCAGCCCTGACCGCGTTCTGCCTGTTCGCGGTTTTCGGCCTTGGCGCGATCCCCACCGCGTCCGCGGACGGCTGCACAGTGGTCGTCACCGTCCAAGGCGGCCAGCAGTTCACGTTCCAGAACGTCCCTCCGGGTACCGACCCCAACACGCTGCCCCTTCCGGTCCAGCTGCCGATCATCAGCGTCTCCCAGACCTGCCCGCCGCCGACTTCGACCACGCCGTCGGTGACGGTCACGACGACGCTCCAGCAGCCGCCGACGACTTCGACCTCAACCTCGACTTCCACCTCGACTGCCCCCAAGTCGTCGACCACGTCCAGGACGCCGACGACGTCCAGCAAGCCGACGAAGCACGACGACGAAGACGAAGACGGGCCAGACCGGCTCCAAGTCCCCCACGAAGTCCACGAGCCTCTCCCCGGGGAGCGCGGTGTCGCTCGGCTCCTCGACCGTCGAGAAGGCGAAGAAGAAGGCGGCAAAGAAGAAGAAGAAGTCAAAGAAGGCGACCAAGTCCGCTGACGCCTCCGCCGCCGGTTACCAAGAGCGGCGTCCCGACCCCGTCGAACCCGACTTACTCGTTCTCGCTGCCGGGCCCGGCGCCGATCGGTGTCCCGAACTTCTTCATCGACAGCTTCCAGATCCCGCCGTTCCTCCTCCCGATCTACCAGGCCGCCGGCATCCAGTACGACGTGCCGTGGCAGGTGCTCGCGGCGATCAACGAGATCGAAACCGACTATGGCCGCAACCTGTCGGTGTCGACCGCCGGCGCCGTCGGCTGGATGCAGTTCCTGCCCTCGACGTGGAAGCGGTACGCGGTCGACGCGAACGGGGACGGCGTCGCCGACCCGTACAACCCCGCCGACGCGATCTTCACCGCGGCTCGCTACCTGCACGCCGCCGGTGCCTCCCAGAACATTTCGCAGGCGATCTTCGCCTACAACCACGCGGGCTGGTACGTCCAGTCGGTGCTGCTCCGCGCCCAGCTGATCGGCGGGATGCCGAAGGCGATGATCGGCGCTCTGACCGGTCTCGTCGAGGGGCACTTCCCCGTCGCAGCTCCCGCCAAGTATGCCGACGACTCCGTCGTCAAGCTCGCCAAGACGCGCGTGAAGACGGGCAACGCGGCTGTCCCGGTCCAGTCCGACCCGAACACGAAGGGCACCGCGATCTACGCGAAGCAGGGCTCGCCGGTGATCGCGGTCAACGACGGCAAGGTCGTAAAGATCGGCAACAACAAGACGCTCGGCCGCTATCTCGAGCTCCAGGACGCGACCGGCAACACCTACACGTACGCGAACCTCGGGTCGATCCCCTCGCTGTACCCGGTGCCGAAGCCGGTGAAGATGAGCTCGACCTCGATCGCGAAGGCGCTCCTGGCCCCGGCCACGCCGGCGCCGAAGCAGGCCGCCACCGCGGGCTCGCAGCAGGCGGCGCCGATCGTCAGCACGGCCAAGGCGTCCAGCGAGGCGAAGAGTGCCCCGCTCTCTCTGCCGGTCACTCCCGCGTCCGCCGGCACTCAGCAGGCCGCAAGCGCGGGTAGCCAGCAGGCCGCAAGCGCCGGCACCCAGCAGACGGCCACGGGCGGCTCGCAGCAGGCGAGTAGCGCGAGCTCTGCGCCGGCTGACTCGCCGACGATCAGCAGCCCGATGGTCAAGGAGCGACTGTTCGCCGACCCGCACCGCCCCGCGTCGTACGCCGCCGGCGGCAGCCTTCAGATCACGAGCAGCGCGCCCCAGCTGGGCAGCTTCAACGATTACTTCTCGGACGTCCTGCACCTGGCCAAGGACCAGTACACGCTCCAGCCGCTCAAGGTCGGCTCGGTCGTGGTCGCGGGCACGATCCTCGGACGCCTCGGAGCCGGTACGCCGACCAACGCCTCGCACCTGGAGTTCATGGTCCAGCCCGCCGGCAACAAGGCGCCGTACATCGACCCCAAGCCGATCCTCGACGGGTGGAAGCTGCTGGAGGCCACCGCGGTCTACCGCGCGGCCGGGGTCGACCCCTTCTTCGGCAAGGACGCAAAGAACCCGACGATCGGCCAGATCCTCCTGATGTCCAAGGAGCAACTCCAGGATCGCGTTCTCACCGACCCGAACGTGCAGATCTATCCGTGCGGCCGCCGCGACATCGAGGACGGCGCGATCGACCGACGCATCCTCGCGGTAATCGAGTTCCTGTCCGCGTCCGGGCTCAAGCCCGACATCACCGGCCTCAAGTGCGGTCATACCGCCAACGGCTCGGACGGCGTCGACGATGCCGGCAAGACGGGCGAGAGCGTCGACATCTCGGCGATCAACGGCATTCCGATCGAGGGCCATCAGGGCGCGGGCTCGGTTACCGACGTCACCGTGCGCCGCCTGCTCACGCTCCAGGGGGCTATGCAGCCGGACGAGATCGTCTCGCTGATGAGCTATAAGGGCCAGCCGACCGCGCTGTCGCTGCCCGACCACGCGAACCGGATCCAGATCAGCTACACGCCGCTGTACGGCCAGAACTCGAAGCTCTCGGCTCAGGTCGCGAGCATCCTTCAGCCGCAGCAGTGGACCCAGCTGATCAACCACATCAGCCAGATCAGCGAGCCGATCGTCCCGATCGCGCCGAGCAAGTACGCGATCAAGACCGCCGGCCAGTAGCTCGCGGCCCTCTCGGCCGTTGGCCCTCGGGGCGCAGCCGCAGGCTAGCCTCCGGCGATCGCCCCGCTGTTTCGTTTCAGCCAGTTCGAGCTCCCCTGGGCGCTCGGTCCACCCGACGGCCGATACCTGATCCGCCGTGACGGCGCCGGTCCCGACGCCACGCCCTCGCACGTTCTCGTGCTGGCCACGCTCGGAGCCCAGAAACGCAGTCATCTCAGGCGTTCCCGGCGACACACTAAGGCTCCACCTGAGCCTGAGCCTTCACCGGTAGCGACCACTCGAGCCACTGTGGTGGATGTCGGCGAGCCGTTGCGAGGACGCGAGGAGGCCGCAGCCTGGCTCACCGGCGCCGGCGAGCCCGAGCTCGCGCTAGGGCTCGGCGTCCTCAACCGGGCCTTGCACGCGCACCGGCTTGCCTCGGCCGACCCGCACGTCCACGGCATCGGGCGCCACGACGCGCTCGTGGCGCGCCTCGGCTACGGCGCCGGGGAGGAGGTCGCCGACGGCCTGTGGACCGATGCCCGCGAGCTGATCGACGCCGGGTCGGGCCGGCGGCGGTCCCGGCGGATGCCTGCGGCCCAGGCGCGTCTGGCCGCGCTGCTCACCGGGCGCCATCCGCCGCTCGCTTGCGAAGAGCTTGCACTGCGCGCGCGGCTCGACCTCGACGACGGACGCACGCGCGAGGCCGCGCTGCAGGTGCTGGCCGCGCTCGACGCCGCGCTCGCCGAGCTGCGGGGCGACCCGGCGGCGCCCGCGTTGGCCGAACGTATCGAGGAGCTGCGCGGGCTGCGCGACGGCGTGGCCGCAGCTTCTGCGGCAGCGCTCGCGGGCCGTGCCAGCGCGCCGGAGCGAGAAGCGATCGCGTTCGCGCTCGGAAGACTCGAGGCGGCGCTCAGGGCGCGGACGGCGGCGCTTCCGGCATAGCCAAGGGTCCGCGACTGAGTAAGTGCGGGAGCCGACGAGTGGCTGGACGCCGTCGGAGCCGTCAATTACGAAGTCGCGGGTCCTAAACCGAGCGCGGCGAGCACGGTCCCGAGCTCGTCGACGACGTCGCCGTTCATCCGCACCGCCGCCTGGCGGTCGAGCGGGGTCCGGCTCCGGGTGACGATCGCGATCTGGCCGCCGTTCGAGAGCGTCGTTTCGGGCAGCTGCGCCACCGGATAGACCTCGAGTGAGGAGCCAATACACAGCATCAGATCGGCGCCGGCCGCGAGCGCCTCGGCCCGCGTGGTGGCCTCGTACGGGAGATACTCGCCGAACAGCACGACTCCGGGCTTCAGGGGCTGGCCACAGTCGCAACGTGGCACCCCGTCCGAAGCCCCCTCATGCCGGACGCGCACGTCTTCCAATTCATACCGTCGACCACAGACGAGACATGATGAGTGGGCGATCGACCCGTGCACCTCGACGAGGTTCTGCGTCCCGGCGCGCTCGTGCAGCCGGTCGATGTTCTGGGTGATCACCGCGTCGAGGAGCCCGGCCCGCTCGAGCTCGACCAGCGCCGCATGCGCGCCGTTCGGCCGCTTTTCCCCAAGCGTCTGAAAACGCTGGCCGTAGAAGCTCCAGAACCGCTGCGGATCGCGGTGGAACACGTCGATGTGGGCGACCTCCATCGGATTGACGTTGTTCCAGAGCCCCGTTCCCGGCGACCGGAAATCGGGGATTCCCGACGGCACCGAGATCCCCGCGCCGGTCAGCGCCACAACCGACTCGGCCTCGCCGATCAGGCTCGCCAGCCGGGCTGCGGCGGTCCCCGTAGCGCTCACTCGCCGCGGAACTGTGGCTTGCGCTTCTGGACGAACGCGGAGGCCCCCTCGCGGCCGTCCTCGGAGGTGAACACGCCGACGAAGGCCTCCTTCTCGCGCTCGATCCCGGCGTCGATGTCACCGACGACCGACACGCGCTTGATCTGCTCGACCGCGAGCGGCGCCTGCTCGGAGAGCTTGCGCGCCCACGCCAGCGCGGTGTCGAACAGCTGCTCGTCCTCGACCACCCGCGTGGCGAGCCCGATCGCGTACGCCTCCTCGGCCGAAATCGGATCCCCGGTGAGGTTCAGCTCGAGCGCGCGCCCCTCGCCGACCAGCCGCGGGAGACGCTGCGTTCCGCCGAACCCAGGGATGATCCCGAGGTTGATCTCTGGCTGGCCGAACATGGCCGACTCGGCCGCGATCCGCAGGTCGCACGCCATCGCCAGCTCGCAGCCACCCCCGAGCGCCATCGCGTTGACAGCGGCGATCGTCACGATCGGCGCGGTCTCGATCTCCCGCAGCAGGCCGTGCATGTCGTCGAGCAACTCCGCGCCGGCGGCTGCGTCCATCGTCGTGAACGCCTTGATATCCGCGCCGGCGCAGAACAGCATCGGATTGGCCGACGCGATCACGAGCGCGCGAACGGTCCCGGCCGTCGTTATCTGATCCCACAGCTTGCGCAGGGCCTGCACGACTTCGGGCGAGATCGAGTTCGCAGGCGGCCGGTCGAGCCAGGCGATCGCGATCGGGCCGCGGCTCTCGAGCTTGACGGGGCCATCCTCAGACCCCGGGTCCGGTCGCGGGTACGGGAAGAAGCCCTGGCCGGTCTTGACGCCGAGCCGGCCTTGGGCGACCAGCCGGCGGACGATCGTCGGCGGCTCGAACGGCTCGCCCCACTCCTCGCAGGCTCGCTCGAGCCTGGCCAGCACCTCGTCGAGCCCGATCTGGTCGGCGCGGGCGAACGGCGGCGGGATGATGCCGGCGCCGGCCATCATCCCGAGGTCGATGTCCTTCATCGAGGCGACCCCCTCCTCGAGCACCAGGCAGCTCTCGACGAGTGCCTTGAGCGTGAAGCGTTCGACGAGCGCCGTGGTGTCGAGCTCAGCGCCCGTGCTCATAGAACCCCTCCCCGGTCTTGGCTCCGAGCTTCCCCTCAGCGACCAGTTCGCGCATCCGCGCGTGTACGTAGAAGCGATCGCCGTAGGAGTCGCGAAGGTGCTCGGCGACGTGCAGGACGGTGTCGAGCCCGAGTAGGTCGCACAGATAGAACGGGCCGACCGGCGCGGCCTTCGACTCAGCCACGATCCGGTCGATCTCCTTGACGTCGGTCCCGGTCTCCTCCTGTGCGCGCCACAGCTCGGACACGCAGGAGTTCAGGATCCGGTTCACCACGAATCCCGGCGCCTCGCCGCAGCGGATCGCGGTTTTGCGGATCGCCTGCGCGAAGTTGACCGCGGCCTGGACGGTCTCGAGCGAGGTCTCGTCGCCCTCGATCACTTCGATCAGCCGCATCACCGACGCCGGGTAGAAGAAGTGAAAGCCGACCACCCGGTCGGAGCGGCTCGTCGCCAGCGCCATCTCGGTCACCGATAGCGACGAGGTGTTCGAGGCCAGGATCGCATGGCCCGGGGTGACCTGGTCGAGCTCGGAGAACACCGTCTGCTTGATCTCGATCCGCTCGGGCACGGCCTCGACGACAAAGTCGACGTCCCCGAACGACTCGTACCCGGTGGTCCCGACTATCAGCTTGAGCTTGCCCTCCAGCCCTGCGGCGTCGAGTTTCCCCGCATCGACGCGCGCCTGCCACAGCGAGCGGGCCTTCTCGAGCCCCTGGTCGACGAACTTCTGGTCGACGTCCTTGAGCACGACGCCGATACCGGCGTCGGCGATCACGTGGGCGATCTCGCCGCCCATCGTGCCGGCGCCGACCACGCCGGCCTTGAAAACGAACATGGCCCGAACGCTACCCAACCTCCATCTTGTTGGGAGTACGCTCCAGTCGAGGTGCCGGAGACGCTTCCAGAAAACATCGAGCCCTACACCGGGATCTCGTCCAAGGCCTACGAGCACCCCGCGGACCGCGCCGCCACCACGGCGCTGAAGGCGGTCCCGATGCTCGACACGGTCGTGCGCAAGCTGATCGAGTGGCGTTACGAGCGGGCGCTCCGCCAATACTTCTTGGGCAACTCGATCAGGGTCTCTGAGCAGCAGCTTCCGGACCTGTGGGCGTCGCACCAGGGCGTGTGCCGGATCCTCGACATGCCCGAGGTCTACGACCTGTACGTGACGTCGCCCGTGATGGGGGGCGCCCAGGCAATCGGGTCGGGCAAGCCGATGATCGTGATCGACGCCAGAGCGCTCGCGAACCTCGAGGCCGGCGAGCAGCGCGCGGTGCTCGGGCACGAGGTCGGCCACATCCTGTCCGACCACATGCTGTACATGACCGCGCTCAACATCCTGCTGAGCGCCGGCGGGAACCTGCCGTTCTTCCTCGGGATGCCGTTCAGAGCGGTCCGCGCGGTGCTGCTCGAGTGGTATCGCGCCGCCGAGCTGAGCGCCGATCGGGCCGCGGCGATCGTGGTCCGCGATCCCCAGATCGTCTGCCGGCTGCTGATGGTGATGTCCGGAAACATGCACGTGAGGGACCTGAACCTCGACGCGTTCATGGCCCAGGCGATGGAGTACGAGGCCTGGGATGACCCCAGCGACCGCGTGCGGCGGTTCTTCAACGAGCTCAACAAGACCCATCCGGACTCGGTGCGCCGCGTGTCCGAGGTCCTGAAGTGGGTCCAGAGCGGCGACTACGACCGGATCATCCGCGGCGAGTACCGCACCCGCGACCAGGACGCCAACATCCGCGACGAGGCCGGCGACGCCGTCGACTTCTACGCCGAGCGCTTCCGGGCGATCTTCCGGGAGATCGGCGACAACCTGAACAAGGCCGGCTCCCAGGTCGGAGGCATGGCCGAGCAGCTCGCCGGCTGGCTGCGGACGCGCAGCGCCGGGGGCGGCGGCGGATTCGGTGGCGGATTCGCCGGCGGGACGGGTGGCGGTGGGTCGTCCGGTGGCGGTCGGTCGTCCGGTGGCGGTCAGTCGTCTGGGGGCAGTCAGTCATCCGGTGGCGGAGTGTTCAGCGACAGCCCGTTCGACGACGAATCGTTCGACGACGAGTCGTCCGACGGCGACGCGGACTGACGGCGGTCGCGCCGGCCGGGGCACCACCCGCGCCGGCAAGCCTCCGCGCCGGCGCCGCGCGCCGCGTTAAGTTAAGCACGTCGGACGACGAGCGGGGCCACGTCCGACCCGCGACAGCTGGGCGCGAGGCTGCGGCGCCCGTCCGGCGGCGCACGGGGCCGCCGGTACGGGTGTGCAGCCAAAGCAGCTTCTTGACAAGACGACAGTCTCCGATATATCGTGAATACATCGTCTAAGCTTTCCTGGAGGAATCATGAATCACGACGATTGGGCCGCACCGTGGCCATTCCTTAGCCGCCTCGCCGCGATGAAGGCCGGCTCCCGTGGCCGCCCGGGCCGCTACGGCAACATTGACGACCTCGAGCGGCGTGCCGCGCTGCGCCATCTGCGCCACGGCCCCCCGTTCGGTGGACCGGGCTGGGGCGGCGGCCCGTTCGGTGGGGGCCGGGGCCGCCGCCGCCGCGGCGACGTGAGGACGGCGACGCTGATCCTGCTCGCCGAGGAGCCGCGCAACGGCTACCAGCTGATGCAGACGATCGAGGAGCGGAGCGGCGGCCGGTGGCGCCCGAGTCCGGGCTCGGTCTACCCCACGCTCGCCCAACTCGAGGATGAGGGACTGATCCGCGGGATCGAACGCGACGGGACCAAGCTGTTCGAGCTGACCGACGCTGGACGGGAGCAGGCCGAGCAGTTCGCCAACCGGACCGCTCCCTGGGCGGAGGACGAGGAGGCGGACGGCCGCTCGATACCCGAGATCGCGTCGCTGATCATTCAGATCGGCAAGGCCGCCTGGCAGGTCGCGCAGGAAGGCGATGAGCGTCAGGTCGAGAAGGCGTGTGAGACGCTGGCCGAGACCCGCCGGGCGCTGTACGGGATCCTCGCCGAGGACACAAACGGAGGCGAGGACGCGGACGCGACCGCGTAACGTGTATGAGCGAGATGACGGGCGGGAACGGCACCAGAGACATAGCTGACCCGGTCGCGATCTCGGTCCGCGGACTCGTCAAAAACTACGATGAGGTCAAGGCGGTCCGGGGCGTCGAGTTCGAGGTCGCGACCGGTGAGGTGTTCGGCTTCCTCGGACCGAACGGCGCGGGGAAGACGACCACGATCAACATGCTGTGCACGCTGGTCACTCCGACCGCGGGCTCGGCGGCGGTAGCCGGCCACGACGTGGTGCGCGAGCGCGATGACGTCCGCCGGAACATCGGACTGGTGTTCCAGGACCCGACGCTCGACGGCTACCTCACCGCCGAGCAGAACCTACGGCTGCACGCCGAGCTCTACGGCGTCCAGTCGGAGCTGGTCAAGCCGCGCATGGAGCAGGTGATGACGATGGTGGGTCTGTGGGATCGCAAGGACTCGGTGGTCGGAACGTTCTCCGGCGGCATGCGCCGGCGACTCGAGATCGCGCGCGGCCTGATGCACTCCCCCCGCGTCCTGTTCCTCGACGAGCCGACGATCGGGCTCGACCCGCAGACGCGTCGCTCCATCTGGGAGTACATCGGCGAGCTCAAGGAGCGCGAGGAGATCACGATCTTCATGACCACTCACTACATGGACGAAGCGGAGTGGTGTGACCGGATCGCGATCATGGACCACGGCGAGATCGTCGCGCTCGACGCTCCCGAGACGCTCAAGGCCGAGGTCGGCACCGACCGCGTCACGATTCACACCGACGACGACGAGGCCACGATCGCCGCCCTCGCGGACCGCTTCGGAATCGAAGCGCGGAAGTCCGAAGGCGCCGTGAGCTTCGGCGTCTCTGAGGGCGAGCAGTTCGTGCCACGGCTGTTCGCCGAGCTCGGAATCCCGATCAAGGCGGTGAACGTCTCCCGCCCGACGCTCGACGACGTGTTCATGTCCTACACGGGCTCGACGATCCGTGATGCCGAGGAGGACCAGGGCAAGGATCGCAACCGCAGGATGATGCAGATGATGAGCGGAGGTAGGCGATGAGCACGACGACTGACCCGCGCGGATCGGCGAGCGCGACCGTCGAGGCGGCGCCCGCTCCGATCGTCCGGGTCACGGTCCCCAAGCGCAGCCTCGCCTCGGAGCTGCGCGCGATCAAGATCGTCTGGCGCCGGGAGATCATCCGCTACCGCAGCGACCGTCTGCGGATGGTCACGACGCTGGTCCAGCCGCTGCTGTTCCTGTTCGTGCTCGGATCCGGCCTCCAGCAGCTTTCGGCCGCGAGCACGCACGGCGTCAACCTGAAGACGTTCATCTACCCCGGGATCCTGTGCATCTCGGTGATGTTCACCGCGATGTTCTCGGCCGCGTCGATCGTGTGGGACCGGGAGTTCGGGTTCCTGCGCGAGATGATGGTCGCCCCGATCCGGCGCAGCTCGATCGTGATCGGCAAGGTCCTCGGCGGCGCCACCGTCGCGAGCTTCCAGGGCGTGATCGTGATCGCGCTGGCCGGATTCGTCGGAGTTCCCTACAAGCCGCTGATGATCCTCGGGATCTTCATCCTGCAGGTGCTGCTCGCGTTCGCGATCACGGCCTTCGGGGTCATGATCGCGGTCCGGATCAAGCAGATGCAGTCGTTCATGGGCGTGATGCAGATGATCATCACGCCGATGTTCTTCATCTCCGGCGCCCTGTTCCCGGTCGCCAACCTGCCGGGGTGGCTCTTGGTCCTGAATCGCCTCGACCCGCTCACCTACGCGGTCGACCCGATGCGGCGGCTCGTGTTCAACAACCTGTCGATCTCGCCACAGGCGCGCGCCGTGCTCGATCCGGGCGTGACCTGGTTCGGCTGGCACGTGCCGGCGCTGCTCGAGGCCGGCATGATCGTCGCCCTCGGGCTGGTAATGCTCGGGATCGCGATCTGGGAGTTCAGCACGACGGAATAGCGTCCCCGGTAGCGCCTCGAGGCGCTCCCCGCCGCGCGGCTCCCGGTCGTCTGGTTCGACCTCGAGCACCTGCTGGAGTAGCTCTGCCAGACGAAGTACGGCGTCTCGCGCGTCACGACTTCACATGACGAGCGCAGGATCGCCAGACCCTCGCCCGACTCTCTGCCTCCGCCAGCAGACGAGACTTACCGACGCCGGTGTCGCCGACCCGACCGCCCGCGGTAAGACGCGGCTTAGTTTTCACAAGTTGTTAACCTCGCCACCTAACAAGCCTGGGACGCTGCCGCCGCGGCATGGGCTCGGAACTCATCCTCATCCTTGTGGTGATCGCCGGGTTCTCGTTCGACTTCACGAACGGGTTCCACGACACCGCCAACGCGATGGCGACCTCGATCGCCACCGGCGCGCTGAAGCCGAAGGTGGCGGTGGTCATCTCGGCATGCCTGAACTTCGCCGGAGCGTTCATCTCGATCAGCGTCGCCGCCACGATCGCGAAGGGGATCGTCAATCCGGCAGTGCTCACCGGCGGCGACGGGCTCCTGCTCGTCCTGGCCGCGCTCATCGGTGCGATGACGTGGAACCTGATCACCTGGTACTTCACGATTCCGTCGAGCTCGAGCCACGCGCTCATCGGCGGCGTGATCGGCGCGACGATCGCCGCCACGGCGTCGCATGAGGTCAACTGGCACAACCTGGTGCAGACGGTGATCGTGCCGGCGATCCTGTCCCCGTTCATTTGCGGAGGCGTTGCCGTAATCGGCACCTACATGGCCTACCGGCTGATACGCCGGCTGGGCCAGAAGGAGGCCAGGACCGGGTATCGATACGGACAGATCTGCTCCGCGTCGCTGGTGTCACTCGCCCACGGCACCAACGATGCCCAGAAGACGATGGGTGTGATCTCGCTCGCGCTGATCGCTCACGGCGACATCAGCGCCACCCACTTCAGCGTCCCGTTCTGGGTCAAGTTCGGCTGCGCGCTGTCGATCGCGCTCGGCACGGCGAGCGGCGGCTGGCGGATCATCAATACGATGGGCAACCGGATCACGAACGTCGAGTCCCCGCAGGGATTCGCGGCCGAGTCCTCTAGCGCCGCCGTGATCCTCGCCTCTTCCTATTACGGCTACCCGCTGTCGACGACGCAGGTGGTTTCCGGTGGCGTGCTCGGCGCCGGACTCGGCAAGCCGGGCAGCACTGTGCATTGGAACGTGATCGGCCAGATGCTGTCGGCGTGGGTCCTGACGATGCCGGGGGCTGGAGCTCTCGGCGGTGTGACGTGGCTGATCGCCGACCTCTTCGGCGCGCACTCGAACGTCGGGGCGATCGTGATCGTGGCGCTCGCCGCAGCCGGCGCGTTCGGGTTATGGACGCTCTCCAAGCGCAATCCGGTCTCCGCCGCGGACCTCGACCGCACGAACGTGAGCGTGGTCGAGGAGGCGGAGCTGGGCGGGGTCCCACCAGCCGTCGCGGTGACCTGAGCATGCTCGTTCTGGCAACCCAGTACATCAACTGGAGCGCGCTGGGGAAGATCGTGCTTGCCGCGCTGATTGGTGGCGCCGGCGTGGTGATCGTGTTCGGGTTCCTGCTGATGGGCGTGAAGATCGCTAACAACGCCAAGGGCGGTGGACGCGAGTGGGCCGGCTATGCGCTCGCGGGTGTGTGCGGCCTCTTCTGCGTGGCCGTGATCGCCGCCGGGCTCTACGCGATCCTCAACAAGCCGAAGTCGAAGCCGGCGCCGAAGAAGACGGCGGCCGCGCTGATCGCCCCGTCGTTCAGATCGAGCGCTTAGCGAAGTGGGGCCGGGGCCGTGACCGCGGGTCCTGGAACTGACGATGGACTGTCGGTTCCGTTCCTGGTCGACCCTGATCACGAAGACCTCGCCCGGCACATCGAGAAGCGGCGGTTCTTCTGGTTGGACCTGCAGGGACCGAGCGACGAGCAGCTGCACAAGCTCGCGTCCCAGTTCGGCCTGCATCCGCTGACCGTCGACGACGCCCGGACGTTCAACCAGCGTCCCAAGATCGAGGAGTACGGAAACTACATATTCCTCATCGCCTACGGCGTAGATCCCGGGACCAGCTCGGGCGGCCCGCTGTTGCCCAGCTTCACATGATCGTCTCCGGCCACTTTGTTGTGACGATCCACCGCCGTGCGTTGACCTGCCTCGAGGAGTTGCGTGCCCGATCTGACGAGCATCCGCTTCGTGGCGACCAATTTCTCGTGTACAAGATCTTCGACGCGCTGACCCAGACCTTCTTTCCGGTGCTGACACGGATCGACGACGACATCGACGAGATCGAGCAGCAGGTCATCGAAGACCCGCGCGAGGACATCCTGAAGCGGATCTTCTCGATCAAGCGGGATCTCGTCGACATGCGGCGTGTCGTCTCACCCGAGCGCGATGTGTTCGCTCGCGACGCGGAGCGGATCTCCGAGCTGCGCGGGCTCGAGGGCGATGGCCGGCTCTACTTCCGCGACCTCTACGACAGCCTCAACCGCGTCTCGGAGCTGGTCGACTCCTACCGCGACCTGCTGAGCGGCGCGGCCGACATGTACCTCTCGACGGTCGCGAACCGCCAGGGCGAAGTGAACAAGCAGCTGACGATGATCGCGACGATCTTCCTGCCGCTGACGTTCCTGACTGGCTTCTTTGGACAGCGATGTAGACACGCTACTGCCGCCTCCTCGTCTTCGAGGAGGCGGCAGCTACGTCCCCTGCGATCCCGTGCCGGTTACGCCTTGGCGGGGACGGGTCCTTCGACCCGGCGCGGGAGCAGCGTCTCGCGCGCGATCACCAACCGCTGAATCTGTGCGGTGCCCTCATAGAGCTGGAGAATCTTGGCGTCGCGCATCAACTTCTCAACCTTGTATTCCTTGATGAAGCCGTAGCCGCCGTAGACCTGAACGGCGTCGGTCGTGACCTCCATCGCGGTGTCCGCGGCGAACCGCTTGGCGTGCGAGGACTCGAGCGTGTTGCGCCTGCCCTGATCGAGCAGCACCGCCGAGTTCCACGTCGCCAGACGCGAGAGGTGAACCTTGGTGGCCATGTCGGCGATGATGAACTGGATCGCCTGGTGCATGGCGATCGGCACGCCAAACTGGACGCGCTCCTTGGAGTACGCGATCGCGAACTCCATTGCCGCGCGTGCCACGCCGGTCGCCATCGCGGCGACGCCGGGACGGGTCCGATCGAGCGTCATCATCGCGATCTTGAAGCCTTTGTTCTCCTCGCCGACGAGGTGGTCGAGCGGAATCTCGACGTCGTTGAAGGTCACCGTCGCGGTGTTCGACGCTCGCTGGCCCATCTTGTCCTCGTGCTTGTCGACGACCACGCCGGCGTCGCGCGGGACGACGAAGCACGAGATCCCGCGGTGACCCGCCTCCTTGTCGGTCTTCGCGTAGACCGTGTACCAGTTGGCGTACTCGCCGTTGGTGATGAAGCACTTGGATCCGTTGATGACCCACTTGTCGCCCTTGCGAACCGCATTGGTCTTCATCCCCGAGACGTCCGAGCCGGCGTCGGGCTCGGTCAGACAGAACGAGGCGAGCAGCGGAGCTTCGGACAGGCGCCCGATGTACTCCTTCTTGATCTCCTCCGAGGCGGCCAGCAAGACCGGCGCGGTGGCGAGGCCGTTGCAGGTCACCGAGGTGCTGATGCCCGAGCAGCCCCAGGCGAGCTCCTCCTCGATGATGCAGCCCTCGAGATAGCCCAACCCAGGCCCGCCGTACTCGACCGGAAAGTGGTTGTTCATCAGGCCGAGTTCCCAGGCCTTATCGATGATGTTCTGCGGCCAGGTGCCGTCACGGTCGTATTCCCAAGCGACCGGACGGATCTCCTTCTCGGCAAAGTCGTGCGCCATCTCGCGCATGCTCTGTTGCTCGTCGGTGAGCGTGAAATCAACCACGGTGGGTTCTCCTTGCAAGCGGCGCCTGCGTCCGCGTATGGGGTCAAGCGCAACGATAGATTGACTAGTCAGTCAACATCCACAATGCTACCCAATCAACGGACGGATCGAACCCCATCTCGCGAAAACCGGACGTCGAATGGACGGTCGAACGGCCGTCCAGGCTCCGGTGATGCGCCAGACTTGATTCGTGCACTCGGCTTTCAACATCGTGATCTGGGTGGTGTGCGTGCTCGCCGTCCTGATCGCGATCGGGGCGCTGATCGCCAGCCGCAAGACCTGGGAGGACTTCGGCAAGGGGAAGCTCAGTCATGGACGGCGACTCGGCTCGGGACTCGCAGCACGACTCCGGGATGGCAGTCGCCGAGCGAGATACCGAGATCCGGCAGATCCTCGAGGCACGCAACGAGCGCAGGGCTCGCCGCGGCGAGGCGCCGATCGACATCGAGCAAGAGCTCGCGCGCCTGACCACGACTGCGCCGGCGATCGACCCGGCGCTGCGCGAGGAGATCCGCCAGCTCGTCGTCGCCCGCAACCACCGGCGGGTGCGGGCCGGCAAGCCCCCGCTCGATGTCGAGGCCGAGATCGAGCGCGAGATCGACGGCCTCACCGGGCTGTGATGTAGGCTCCGATCGATGGCAGATCCAAGACGCTTCGAACTCGAAGAGCTGGTCAACCGCCCGGGGAGCTACTTCAACCCGCAGACCGAGGTCCTCGTCGTCGTCGACGACTCGCCCGAGCTCGATTCCGAGATCTTCAACATGGAGGAGTTCGAGGGCGCCGACTGGGTCCTGATCGCCGACGAGGTGCCGGTCGATGAGGACCGCCGGGACGAGCTCCTGCAGACGTTCCAGAGACGCCACGTGGCGGACGAGCTCGCCGCCGACCCAGACGAAGAGCCCGAGGAATACGAGGAAGAGCTCGAGGAGCTCGGCCGCGAGTAGGTCCGGTCGGCCGGGTCGGTCCGCCTACGCCGGGTGCGTTAGCCGCCGCTGCCGAGAAGCGCCGCGCACTTCTGCATCTTGCCGACGTCCCCGCCGGCCGCCTGGATGCACCGGCTGTACTTCGTGACGTTCGACGAGGATCCGGTGCTCGTCCCGCCGCTGGATCCCGAGCTCGAGCCGCCGCTCGAACTGCTGCTCCCGGAGCCCAGCGCGCCACCGGCCGCACCTTGGAGCTGCTGAACGAACGCGTTCAGCTTGCTCTGGAACTCGGAGAACGGGCGCACCGTGGTGGGCGCCTTGATCGTCTGCGGTTGATTGAGGTCCGAGTACTGCATCGTCAGCGAGATGTCGGCCGATTTCAGGCCGCCGAGCTCCGAGGATGTCTTGCCCGTGATCGGAAGGGTCAGCGTGATCGTGAGTCGACGGATCGTCTTGTCGCTGGTCCCGGTCCAGATGTCGACGCTTGGGCTCTTGATCTCGGAGGCGATCTTGGTCCGGTCGGCTGCCGGAATCCCGGATTTGAGGGTGTTCGCGCCCGACACGCGGAGCGACGAGGCCTTCTCGAGAACCGTGTTCAAGTCGGTCAGCAGCGCGTTGACGTTGACGCCGGCGTGGATGTGCGTCGTCTGCGCCCCGCCCACGTTCTCATTACCGACCACGGTCGGATTCGTCAGCCATTTGAGCGGTTGGATGCCGAGCCTGCCGAGCGCGCCCGATCCCGAGCTCGAGCCCGGGGTCGATGCCAGCTGGGAGAAGCTCGACTCGAGCTTCTGGAAGGTCGCCTGTGGCATCCGATAGCTTGCTCCCTGAAGCGTCACGTAGCCCGCGGTGCCGGTCGAGATGACGCCGACAGCGACGCTGCGGCCGAGCGCCGTCGCGCTCACGGTGAAATTGGATTCGGGGAGCTTGCCGGCGCCACGTGTCTGGAACGGGCCGCCGAAGCTCAGCGTGATCGGGCCACTCAACAGGCTCGAGCCGGACGCGTCGATCGTGAGCGTCAGATTGAGATTCCCGCTCGTGACCTTGTGCGTGCCGGTGAAGGTCTGGCTGAGCAGCGTGTTCGGATTGGCCGAGCCACTGCTCGCGCTGCCGCAGGCCGTGAGGCCGAGGCTAGCGAGGACGACCATGACGAGGGCCCTGAATGCTGTTCTGCGGTGATGCATCGCGTCCCTTTCCGTCTCAGCCCCCGAGCGAATGTAGCACCCGGATATTGCCCTCGCGCCGGTTCGCAAGCGCCTAGACTCGCGCGATCATGAGGCCGCGCACGATCCTCTACACCGGCAAGGGCGGTGTCGGCAAGACCTCGGTCGCCGCCAGCACCGCGCGCGCCTGCGCGGCATCGGGGCTGCGCACGCTCGTGATCTCGACCGACCCCGCGCACAGCCTGTCGGAGTCGCTCGAGGCGGCGCTCGGGCCCGAGCCCTCTCCGGCCGGCGATGGGCTGTGGGGTCAGGAGGTCAACGCTCAGGAGGAGATGGAGCGCCATTGGTCAGGCGTCCAGGAGTGGCTGGGTGAGCTGTTCGTCGAGCGCGGCATCGACCGGATCTCCGCCCAGGAGCTCACGGTTCCGCCGGGTATGGACGAGCTGTTCTCGTTGCTCCGGCTTCAGGCCGCCCACGAATCGGCGGACTGGGACGCGATCATCGTCGATTGCGCGCCCACCGGCGAGACGCTTCGTTTGCTCTCGTTCCCCGACGTCGCGCGGTGGTGGATCGAGAAGGTTTTCCCGCTCGAGCGCCAGATTCTGGCCGCGGCCCGCCCGCTCGCGCGGTCTCTGCTCGACATCCAGCTTCCGAGTCAGGCCGTGTTCGCCGACATCCAGCGGCTGTCGAAGAACCTGATCGAGATGAATGAGATCCTTCGCGACCGGGAGCGCTGCACGGTCCGCCTCGTGATGAATCCAGACAAGATGGTCATCGGCGAGGCGATGCGCACGTTCACGTATCTCAACCTGTACGGGTATTTGACGGACGCTGTGATCGTCAACCGAATCTTCCCGTCCGACGTCGGCGACTACTTCGCCGGCTGGCGGCGCATGCAGGAGGAGCATCTCGAGCTCGTCCGGTCGGCATTCGCCCCGGTGCCGGTTCTCTGCGCGCCCTACTTCGACACCGAGGTGCTCGGCGGAGAGATGCTCGACCGCCTCGGGGACGCGCTGTTCGGCTCGGCTTCGGGCGACCACGATCCGGCCGCGGTCCTCCATGACACCCTCAGCCAGGAACTCGAGGTGTCCGACGACGGCGCGGAGCTTCGGCTGATGCTTCCGTTCGCACGCAAGGGCGACATCTCGCTGAAGAAGATCGGGCTCGAGCTGATCGTCGGCGTCGACGGCCAGCGTCGCACGATCATCCTGCCGTCAGCGATGGCGGCGTTCCAGCCGACGGGCGCCACGTTCGAGGACGGGACGCTCGCGGTGACGTTCCACGGAGCGCGAGATGCCGAGCCCGTCTGACGCCGGCGGCTTCCCGCCTGAGGGGCAGTCACCCCGGAGCGACGCCGCTACGGGGAACGAACCACGGGGTGGTCCCACGTCCCAGCGGCCCGAGTCCCCGAGTGGACCGTCGCCCGGCTCGCCCGAGGAGACGCTGCGCCGGCTCGAGCAGCGCCTCGACCGGGCATCGGAGGCCGCCGAGCGGCTGATGGCGCAGGTGGCCGCCGAGGCGGTCCGCGCCGGTGCCCGCCCCCGGACCGGCGAGGGCGCGCGGGCCGGCGAGGGCGCCCGGGCCGGCGAAGGCGCCCGGGCCGGCGAAGGCACGCGGGCCGGCGAGGGCGCCCGGGCCGGGGCCGACAACCCAGTCGCCGACAACGCCAACCCCGGCGGTGATCCCAACGGCTCGCACCAAACGCCACCCGCCGGCTGGCAGACCCCCGAGGACGAGCCCCCTCGCGTCGCGCCCGAACTCGATCCGTTCGTCGCGCTCGCCCAGGCCATGCGCGAACTGATCCCGCCCGAGCTCCAGCAACGCCTGATCGCCGCGCTGCGCGAGGTGCTGCTGGCGCTGCGGGCGCTGATCGACTGGTATCTCGAGCGGATCGACCGCCGGCGAGATCAAAGCGTCGAGGTCCAGGACATCCCGATCCTGTAGTTGGGCGCTGGCGGCGGCCTTACAATCGGGCTGTGGCAGGCTTGCGGGCATGAGCGAAGGGCCCACTGCCGCCGGTGCCGCGCGTCGCGTGGGATCGGGGACGAGTCGGCTTGTGCGTGCCTGGAAGGCGCTGCCGAACGAGTCCCGCCTCGCCGCCTACGCATCGGGCGCGCTGTTTTTCACGCTGTTCCTGCCCTGGTACCAGGTCACGCTCATAGCGCCGGCCAAGGCCGAGAAGCTTCAGTCGGCGAGCGCGTCGATCACCGGTTGGGGCGCATTCTCGTTCGTCGAGGCCGCGGTCCTGATCGTCGCCGCCGGCGTCCTCATCCTGCTGTTCCAGCGCGCCGAGGGGCGTGCGTTCCACCTTCCGGGCGGCGACGGCGGCGTGATTCTGGCGGCCGGGCTGTGGACTTGCGTGCTGATCGTGTGGCGGATCTTCGACAAGCAGGGCGCGACGACCAGCGGGCCTTCGGCGACCACGTCCGGAATCGAGTGGGGAATCTTCGTCGCGCTGGCGGCGGCGGCCTTCCTCGCGTACGCCGGCTCCCGCATCCGGGCCGCCCATCGACCCGAGCCACCGCTACCGGGCGAGAACACGGCGCCGGCCGGCTCGAGCGCGGCCGCCACCACGACCGTCCGCGAGAGCAGGACCCCGTCCGCCGCCGGCCGCAAGACCACCGCCCGCGCCGGCCACCGCGAGACGACCGCCCGCGCCGGCCACCGCGAGACGACCGCCCCCGCCGGCCACCGCGAGACGACCGCCCCCGCCGGTGCCGCCAAGGCCACCACCGCAGCCAGGAGCGCAACGACGGCCGCCCCCGAGGACGCCCCGCGCCGGCAGGCGCCCCCGCGGCCGGAGACCCGAAGGCCGGTACCTCCGCGGCGGCGACCCCGTCCGGTCGCGGCAGATCAACCGCCGCGCGAGGAGGGACCCGCGCGCCCCAACGTCGCTCGCGAAGCCGCGCGCCCCACGGCGCCCGACCGGCCGCGCCGCCGACCCTCCGCCGCCGAGCTGTTCGAACGCGTCGTACCGGAGGACCCGCCGACGATGCCGTTCGGCCGAGCCAAGCGTGCGGACGTGGACGGCACCCTGCGGATGGCCTCCAAGCCGTCACCGGAGGAACCGGCCGACGCGACGCCGCCCGACGAGCAGCTGACTATGCGGCTCGGCAACGACGACGACACGCTTCCGCTCGACCGCAACCGCTAATTGGTGGCTGATCGGAGCGCGAGCGCCCGCGCGACTCTGACCAGCACCATCGCCGGCTCGCGCACCACGTGCTCGCGCGTGAGGCGCATGGCGTCGAAGCCCGCGTCCCGGAAGAACAGGTCCTTCTCGCGGTCGTTCTGAAATGCGCCCGGGCCGCCGTGAAAGGTCGGGCTGTCGAGCTCTACGATCAGCCGCTCCCGGCGCCAGATGAAGTCCGGAACGTAGGGCCCGAACGGGGCGTTCGCCTCGGGGACAGGCAGGCGCGCCTCGCGAATCAGCCTCAAGAACGCCTTCTCGGCGTCGGACCGGGTGATCGTCATCGCGCTCTCGTCCCCGAGAAGCGCCGCCAGCCGGGCGGCGCCCCGGCACGGCCGGTTGCGGGCCAGCACCGCCTCCAGGTCGCGGCGGTTGAGCAGCCGGCGCGCAAGCCCCTCGTCCATCAGGTCGACGAGCTCCCCGGGCGCCACCGCCGCGACCTCGAGCACGGCGCGGGCCGGGGAGCTGACCCAGAGCCCCTCGTGGTGGCGCATGTCTCGGTCCTCGATCGCGCGGATTCGGTGCACCCGAATCCCCTTGCGCAACCCGCATACCCGCCCGACGATCGTGACGTCGACCGTTGCCGGCGCGGTCTTCCTGAGGCCCCAGACGAACGCGGCTGTGCGGTGGCTGAGGAAGGCGCCCTCACCGCACGCCAGAAGTGCCGCCTGCTCGCGCGCCAGGGGCGGTAATTCGCCGCAGCCGAACGAGTAGATGCCATGGAAGACGACGTGGAGCCTGCCGCTTCTCTTCCGATGCCTGATCGCCTCGGAGCCCATTCCGCAGGCGGCCAGCTGCTCGCAGCTGACAATCGTTCGCTGCCGGGCGGCAACATGTGCCGCGGCCAGATCTCGGGCGTCACCCATCACACCAATAACCCCGCACTCGGCCTCCCTCCCAGCTCGAGTGCGCGCGATTCGTTGCCATACCGGGGCGAATATGTATTCGGCCCCCGCCGGGGGTCGAGTGAGGGGTTATCGGGGCGGATTCGCGGGGGCACACGGCCGAGTGTGCACCCGCCCGGCGCCCCCGAAGGCGCCCGGAACAGATTTGTTTCGGGGCCGTATCTGTATTTTCAGGATTCGATGCCCGCCGCCACCGAACCCGCCACCGCCGCCGATCTCGCCGCCGGCCTCAGAGACGTCGGCTACCTACCCGGGGAGTCGACCGCGCTCGTCGCGTTCCTCGCCACCAAGCTCGGCAAGCCGGTGCTCGTCGAGGGACCCGCCGGCGTCGGCAAAACCGAGCTGGCCAAGGCCCTCAGCAAATACCTGCAGCGCACGCTTGTGAGGCTCCAGTGCTACGAGGGGCTCGACGAGGCCAAGGCCCTCTACGAATGGAACTACCGCAAGCAGTTGCTCCGGATCCAGACCGAAACCAACCAAGCCGGCTGGCAGGACGTGCAGGAGGACATCTTCGGCGAGGAGTTCCTCCTCCCCCGGCCGCTCATGACCGCGATCGCAAGCCAAAACCCAGTCGTCCTCCTGATCGACGAGATCGACAAGACCGACCAGGAGTTCGAGGCGATGCTCCTAGAGCTCCTCAGCGACTTCCAGATCTCCATCCCCGAGCTCGGTCGTATCGAGGCGAAAACCCGGCCGGTCGTGCTCCTCACCTCCAACAACACCCGAGAGCTGACCGAGGCGCTCAAGCGCCGCTGCCTGTACCTGTGGCTCGACTACCCCGACCTCGAGCACGAGCTCGAGATCGTCCGCCTCCATGCCCCCGAGCTCGACGAAACGGTGGCGAGAAAGCTGACGGAGATCATCCACCAGGTCCGCCAGCTCGACCTGAAGAAGCCGCCCAGCATCGCCGAGTCGATCGACTGGGCGCGCACGCTGCTGCTGCTCGGGGCCAACGACATCGATCACGACACGTTCATCGAGACGATGAGCGTGATCGTCAAGCACCGCACCGACCTCGACACGGTGGCGGCCCGCGTCGGCGTCGCGCTCCAGCAGGAAGCCACCGATGCCCGACCCGCCGCCTAACAGAACCGCCGCGATCTACGGCGGCATCCCCGACCACCCTCCCGGCAACCTCGACGGCCAGCTCCTCTCATTCGCCGAGGACCTCAGAAGCGAAGGCATCGCGATCGGCACGTCCGAGATCCTCGACGCGTTCGAGGCGCTCAACCTCGTCGAATGGGACGACCAGCGGGACTTCAAGGAAGCCCTCGCCACCACGCTCGCGAAGTCGAACGACGACCGGAGAGTGTTCGACCTCGTGTTCGACCGGTTCTTCTTCCGCGCCACCGAGGCCCAGGCGGCGCGCAAGCGAGTCACCGAAGCGAACGCCGGCGGCGAGCCACCCGGAGACATCAACCTCGACACGCTCCGCCAGCAGATCGCCGCCGCGCTCCGCGACGGCTCGGACGCAGCGCTCAGGGACCTCGCCCGGCTCGCGATCGCCGCGTTCGGCCGCGGCGAGGGCAGTGGCGTCCTCGGAGTCGACGTCCAGCGGATCAGAAGAGCACTCGGACTCAGAACGGAACCCCAGCCCGACCTCCCAGAAGACGACCCTAGGCACGACGGCCTCCCACGGGACCAGCTCCGAAAATTCGAGCAGCACCTCAGACGCGAGCTCGAACGAAACCTGATCGAGCGAACCGCCAGCCTCCCGCCCAAGCGGCCGCTCAACGAGCTCGATCGCGCCCTACCTTCCGGCCCGATCCAGGATCTGGCCGCGGTACACCGAGTGGTGGCACAGCTCAAGCGACGCCTCGCCACCCAGGGGCACGAACTGAAGGGTCACAACCGCCACGCCCACGTCGACTTCCGCCGGACGATGCGCGCCTCGCTCCAGACCGGCGGCGTCCCGATCGCCCTCAAATACAAGCCCAAGCGACCGAGAAGACCCGAGATCTTCGTGCTGTGCGACGTCTCGACCAGCGTCACCAGCGCATCCACTTTCTTCCTGTCCGTCCTGCACGCTCTCCACGACGCGTTCCGCAAGCTCCGCTCCTTCGTGTTCATCGAACGGATCTCCGAGGTCACCGAGGTATTCGAACGAGAAAGAGACTTCCGCGCCGCCAGCGAGGCCATCTCCAGAGACGCCGGCGTCGCCGACATCTCCGGCTACACCGACTACGGCCGGGTCTGGCTCGAGTTCCTCACGACCATCGAGGACGAGCTGCACCCGCGCGCCACCGTGATCGTCCTCGGCGACGCGCGCACCAACGGCCGCCCGCCGCGCGATGACATCTTCGCCGCGATCACCGCCAAGGCGGGACGCACGTTCTGGCTGAACCCCGAGCCGCGCCTGTACTGGAACTACGGCGACAGCGTGATCGCCGCGTACGAGAAGCACTGCACCGCGTTCGAGTGCTGGCGCACCGACCAGCTCGAGGAGTTCGTCAAGGCGCTCACCCGGCCCGAAGTCGCGTAGAGCGCCTCAAGAACTCACACGGGCTGCGCCACCGCCTCCAGGAACAGGTTCTGCAGCCCGGCCGCGTCGGTCTCGCGGGCCTCCGCTAAAGACAGACCCGACCCATCCAGCAACCCGTCGGCCTCCCACCGAGAAGGATCGAGCGACACCGCGTACGGGTTGATCTTCTCATCCTCGCCCGGCGCCGCGTCCCCCAGATTCTGAGCCGCGCGTGAGAACGCGAGCACCGCGAACGCCTCCATCATGTCCGCGGTCGCGGCGAGCCGGGCGCGAACGCCGTCGTCGTCGAAGCCGCCGGCCATGTCGACGTGGCGCTGGAACATCCCCGGGAACGCCTGCGTGGGGACGATCGCCCGACGCCACTCCCGGTTCTCCAAAGAGTTCCACTCGCGGTACATCGCTTCCAAACGCCGCGTGATCGCCCAGATCCGCTCGAGATCCGGCCGAACTGAAGCCATGAACTCCGTGTCCGCGTACTTGTCGTGGAAGAACAGGAGGCATTCGGTGCCCCAGTACAGGATGTTGTTCGCGCAGATCTTGACCGTCATCACCATCGCGTTGTGCCAGAACTCGTACTGACCCTCGTACTGGGTCAGGTTCACCCGGTACGTATTGAGGTAAAGGTCATCGAACGCCCGAGCGCGCTCAGTCACATCCTCACCGTCAAGGAACCGCGTGATCAGATCGCTCGACAGCGTGTTCGAGATCGCGATGAAGTCGGATCCGGGCGAGTAGAACGGGTCCAAAAAAGCTCCCGCCTCTCCCACGAGCGACCAGTGTCCGTCACCGGAGAAGCACTGCTTGCACCCGTAGGAGAAGTCAGACACCTTCAGGAAGTCCTCGACCTGGTCGAGCCGACCGTCGAGAGACTCAGCCAGCTGCGGCTCGTACCGTCGGATCCAATCCAGCGCCCCGTCCAAGGTCTTCATTTCCTCGTAGGGGTGAAACCGCGGGTCGGCCACGATCCCGATCGAGATCGGCCCCGACGACAGCGGGATCATCCACACCCAATAGCCCTGGCCGCACAGGTGGTTGGTCGAGAACTTGCGCAGACCCTTCTCGGACATCCGACCGAAGAACTCCTCGTCGTCGGGGTCGGCCCAGTCCTCGATATCCAAGCCGCCGTCGAGCCGGAACCACGCCGAGTTCACGATGTGGCCGTTCTCTTCCAATAAATCGAGCTTGCGCTTCAACAAGAACGAGCGTCCTGCAGCGTCCACCACCCAACGAGCGCGAACCTCGCGGTCCTCGCCGTCATAAGTCACCTTGATCACGTGCGGGTCGACCGAGACGTCCACGTCCTGCACGCGGCAGTTGCCGAACAGGTCTACGCCGGCCGCCAAGTTACGCTCGCCGAGGTAGTTCTCGAACCTTCCGCGGTCGAGCTGGTAGCTCGGCTCGGGGAGCGGCTTGTTGATGCCCCGCTCGATCCGCTCGGCGATCGACGTGTTGCCCGCAGCGGGGAACCACCACCGCAATCCGAATTTGTGGAGCTCATCGTTGTCCATGTGCTCGCGCGCACCGACCTTGTCGGCGAAGTAGTGCGCCGACACCTCGACGGTCGACTCGCCGACCTTGAACGCCGCCTCGGGCGCCGGGCCCTTGCGCTTCTCAGCGATGAAGATGCCCGTCTCGGGACGTGCCTGCTTGAGCTGGAGCCCGAGAGTCAACCCGGCCAGGCCGCCGCCGAGGATCGCCACGTCGTAGCTGTCAGCCGGCTGCCTATCAGTGCCCACGTTGCTCTCCTTGTTGCGAAGTTTTCAGGTCCACGCTTGAACTAAGCCGCCGCCACGACCGCTCCGCGCGCCTCGAGGTCCATCTCCTCGATCCCCGGCAGCATCTCCAGCGCCTGCGCGAGGGTGATCCCGTCGTCGGAGTAGAGGCCGTCGGCCTCCCAGCGCTCGGGATGCAGGCTGATCGCGGTCGGGTTGATGCCCCGGGACTCGTCGGGAGGCTCCGGGAGATTCCGCGCGGCCCGGTGGAATATCCACACCGCCAGCGCTTTCAGATACTCGACGTTTTTGGCCGAGTTCTCGAACACCTCGTCGCCCTCGGCGGGATGGGCCATGTCGGCCTGCGCCTGGATGTACGGAGCGAGCGTCTTGGGCAGGACGGAGACACCTTCGAACGGCGTGTTCTCGAGCGCGTTCCAGTCGCGGAACAGCTCCTGCATCCGAGGCAGCATCTCGATCGCAGGACGCAGCACCTGGCCCAGCCGCTCGATGTCTTCGGGCTTTCGCATCCGCTCGTGACACCACGCGTTCCCGATGCCCGAGAAGTAAGTCGACGAGTCGAACACGAACTTCGCGACCATCACCTGCGGGTTACCGAACAGTTGGAAGTTGTCGCGGTACAGGTGAGCCGTCGTGTTGAACAGCGACAGGTAGAAGTCGTTGTAGAAGTCCGCGAGCTCGGTCACGTCCTCGCCGTCCAGCTCGCGCTCGATCAGCTCGCAGCTGAACGTGTTCGAGAACGCGATGAAGTCAGAGCCCGGCGAGTACAGCGCGTCCAAGAACGCTCCCGCCTCGCCCACCAAAGTCCAGCGATCACTCCCGGAGAAGAAGCGCGTCGACCCGTATGAGTAGTCCTGGACGCGAAGGAAGTCGAGCACGTCCGCACGGCGATCGTCGAGCGCCGCGTGCAGTTGCGGCTCGTTGCGCTTCATCCAGTCCATCCACGCGTCGAAGCTCGAGATCTCCTCCCACGGGTGAAAGCGCGGGTCGGCGCACACGCCGATCGAGATCGGACCCGACTCGAGCTGGATCAGCCATAGCCAATAACCGGGCTGGATCAAGTGCGAGGTCGAGTGGATGCGCAGGCCCTTTTCGGGCATCCGGCCGAGCCACTCCTCGTCGTCGGTCCAGTCCTCGAAGTCAAGTCCGCCGGCGAGCCGGATCCAGGCCGCGTTGCAGTGATGCCCGGTGTCGACTCCCTCGCCGACGCCGAGTTTGCGCCGCATGATGTTCGCGCGCCCGGAAGCATCGACGATCCAGCGAGCGGTGGCGATGCACTCCTCCTCTTCCTGGGACATCAGGATCGTGTGCCTGTCCGCGCCCAGCGAAACGTCCTGCACACGCCAGCCGCGGAAGGCGTCGGCGCCGGCCTTGCGGGCGCGCCGGAACAGCTCGTTCTCGAACCGCCCGCGGTCGATCTGGTGGGTGAACGCGTCGAGGTGACCCGGTGTGCAGAACTCGACGCGCTTGGTGATGTCGGAGTTGTCGCCCGCGGGCATATAGAACCGGAGCCCGAGCTTGCGCTGCTGGTACTTCTCGAGGTGGTCGCGCATCCCGATCATCTCGCGGTAGTAGTAAGCACCGATCTCGACGCTTGACTCGCCGACCTTGAACGCCGCCTCGGGCGCCGGCTCGGTGCGCTTGTCGGTGACCAGCACGCGGGTCTCGGGGCGCTCGCGCTTGAGCTGAATCGCGATCGTCAGCCCGGCGAGGCCGCCACCGAGGATCGCCACGTCGTAGTGGCCGCTGGGTGCATCGATCGGCATCAGCTCGAGCATCGACGCCGAACGGTCGTCTGCCATCAGCTCCTCCTCGCTAGATCAGGGTCGCCCGTGCATCGCCGCGCGCGCCGACGAGATGCAGTCGGCGTGTCCAAGCCCCGGTTACAACCCCCTCGTCGGTCCACGTCCAGCGCGCATCATGACGGAACCCCGATCGGCCTGCAACTCGCGCACACTTACAGTTCATGGCCCGTTCATGGGCCTCGCTCCGCTCGGCATCCGTGGGGCCGTTCCGCCGGGCATCCATGCCCGGCGGGCGCATCGCGCGCCCTAGAACAGCTGGTTCTCGCCGCCGAACACCGCGCTCACCGACCCGTCGGTGAAGATCTGGCGGATCGTGTCGGCAAGCAGCCCGGCGCACGACAGCACGACAACCTTGTCCGGCGCGCCGTCGCGCAGCGGGATCGTGTCGGTGACCACCACCTCCTCGAACGGCGACGCGGCGAGCCGCTCGTAGGCAGGCCCCGAGAACACCGGGTGCGTGCACGCCGCGAACACGCGCGCCGCGCCCTCGTCGAGCACGGTCTGACCGGCGGCGGTCAGCGTCCCCGCGGTGTCGATGATGTCGTCGAGGATCACGGCGGTCTTGCCGCGGACGTCACCAATCACGTAGCCGACCTCGGCGACCTGTTGGGCCGGCCGTTCTTTGGTCATCAGCGCGAGGTCAGCGCCGAGCATGTCCGCGAACTTGTGGTTGAGCTTGACGCGGCCGACGTCGGGGGCGACGACGACCAGGTCGTCGAGCTCGAGTCCCGCAAAGTAGTCAGCAATCAAGAGCAGCGCGGTCATGTGGTCGACGGGCTTGCGGAAGAAACCCTGGACCTGGCCCGCGTGGAGGTCGACAGTCAGGATTCGGTCGACGCCGGCGGTCTCGAGGAGCTGCGCGACCAGCCGGGCCGTGATCGGCTCACGCAGCGCCGACTTCTTGTCTTGGCGCGAGTAGCCGTACCACGGCATCACCGCGATCACCCGGTGAGCCGACGCGCCGACCGCGGCGTCGATCATCACCAGCAGCTCCATCATCGCGTCGTTCGCGGTGACGCCGGTCTCGGCGTTGCCACACGTCGGCTGCACGATGAACACGTCGGCGCCACGCACCGACTCGTCGAAGCGGCAGTAGACCTCGCCGGCCGAGAACGTCTTCAGCGTTATGTGACCGAGCTCGATCGCGAGCTTGTGCGCGATCTTCGCCGCCAGTTCGGGATTCGCCCGTCCGGCAAACAGCATCAGCTTCTTGCCGGTGACGATCGGCAGGCTTCCAGATACGCCCCGCGCCTCGCTCGTGTCCATAGCCGGCGTGAGTCTATACGCGCGTGCAACAGCGACTGTGAGGATTTCGCCGCCCTTGACGATTCGTCTCGATCCCGCTTACGCTCCCGCCCGAATGACATCAGGGCGGACTTAACCAAATGGCCCGCGATGCCTCGCTCGGGGGCAGCCGGCTGTTCGAGGGACTGAGCGACGACGAGCTCGAGGTCGTCGCCGCGCGCATGCGCCCGCGCCAGTTCAGGCCCGGCGAGCAGCTGTGCGAGGCGGGCGACCCGAGCGACCGCATCTGGCTGATCACCGGCGGGCTGGTCATCTGGACAGCCGGCACCACCGCCGGCGGCGGCGAGATCGAGCTGCGGATGCGCAAGGGCGACGTGATCGGCGCTCAGGACGCGATCACCGGCACCGAGCGCACCGCGACCGTCTCCGCGAGCACGATCGCCGACACGCTCGAGCTCGACGCCGGCGATCTGCTCGAGCTGGCGGGCCGCTTTCCGCGCATCCTCATCAACGTAATCCAGACCCAGCGCGAGCGCCTGTTCCGAGCGAGCGCGCGGAGCGCGGCGCTGTTCAGCGCGAGCGTGCGCTCGAGCTCGACCCGCGGCGAGGAGATCGGCCTGATCGCGGGACCTTCCCTGAAAGGCGTGATCCCGGGGCTGGTCGCTGCCGCGCGTATGGCCAGCGCCCAGCCGGTCACCGTGGCCGATCGCTCGCTGTCCTTCGCCGGCGCGCTGACCGCCTCCGACGAGCTGGCCGGCGAGCACGCCACCGTGTTGATCCCAAGCGAGTTCGATCCCGACACCGTGGGCGTGCTGCTCGACGAGGCCGACCGGGTGGTGGCGCTGGTCGGAAACGCCGAGGAGGCCGCGCGGCTCGGGAACGTCGCCCAGGCCGCCGAGGGCCGGCGACTGGAGATCGTGTTGGTCTCCGACGAGGCGCGCCAGGCCAGCCAGATGTGGCCGACGGGCGCTCTGAACCTGGTCGTGCGCGAATGTCCGCGCCAGCGCGATTTTCCGCTGACCGACGCCGACACGACATGGATCGCCCGTCATCTGACTCGTACCAAGCTCGGGCTCGCGCTCGGCGCCGGCGGGGCCAAGGGCTACGCCCACGTCGGCGTCCTCGAGGCACTCGAGCGAGCCGGGTACACCGTCGACTACGTCGGCGGGAGCAGCATCGGCGGCTTCGTAGCCAGCCAGATAGCGCTCGGTTACGACGCGCGCGAGGTCGACGCGCGCTTCCGCCGGGCGTTCAGCGCCGAGAACACGGCCCAGCTGTTCAAGTCGCCGCTCGTGGGGGCTGCGGGCATGGAGACCTTGACCGGGCTGCTCAGGGAGGCGACCAAGGGCGCGTTCTTCACCCACACTCAGATCCCGCTCGTGGTCATGGCCGTCGACCTAACGGCTCGAGCCCCGGTGGCTCAGCGCCGCGGACCGCTGTGGGAGGCGCTACTCGCGGCGCTGTCAGTGGCGGGCGTGTTCCCCACCCAGGAGCGCGACGGGCATCGTCTGATCGACGCGATCGCCCTCGTCCCGGTGCCGACCGCCGCCGTGATCGAGGACGGCGCGGACATCGTGGTGTCGGTCAACCTGCTCGGAACCGAGACGCTCGAGCGCTGGCCGGGCGTCCCCGACGAGCCCGAGGGCGAGCCGGCGAAGCCAAGGCGCCGCGGACCGCTCGACACCATCCTCGAGGCGATGGATCTCAGTCAACTCGACACCAGCGCCCGCCACGCGGCGCTCGGCGACGTGGTGATCACCCCGCGCTTCGGCCCCGCCGAATGGCGCGACTTCAACCTGGCCGACCTGTTCCTGGAAGCCGGCCGCGTCGCCGCGAGCGATCAGATGCCGGCGCTGGCGGCGCTGAGCAGACCGATTGACCTGGTCGCGGCCCGCCGCGAGGCCAGCGTCGTTTAACCGGAAAATCACCCAACGCGGAGCGGGAGCGGTAGGGTGTCGGTGAACGGCCGTAGGCACGGCCGGGGCGCACAAACAATGGAGGGCAACATGGGACTCGGACGGCATGCCGCGCGGACAGCGCGGCTGTTGGGGCTGCTTGCAGTCAGCGCTGCGGTGCTCTTGCTACCGGCGAGCGCGCTCGCGCATCAGCACGCGAACGCGAAGGGCCAGCATCACCGCAGCCATCATCAGCGCGGTCATCGCGGGGGAAACCACGGCGGCCACGACGGCAATTCCGTCGCGGGCGCCGTCTACACGACGACCAACGATCCGAACGGCAACGGGGTGATCGTCTTCAAGCGCAATCGGGACGGCACGCTCACACAGGGTCCGACCGTGCCCACCGGCGGGACCGGGATCGCCGCGCAGCCGCCGTTCACCTTCCCGATCGTCGACTCGTCTGGCTCGATGGCGCTGGCACGGAACGGCCGCCTGCTGTTCGTCGTCAACGACGGCGACAACACCATCAGTTCCCTGCGCACGACCGGTCGAGGGCTGAAGCGCGTGGACCGCGTCAGCTCGGGTGGAGTGCTGCCCGTGAGCCTAACGACGTACGGGCACCTGCTGTACGTGGTTAACGAGCAGAGCAGCACGATCGCCGGCTTCCGCTTCTCCGACAACGGCCATCTGTCGTCGATCCCAGGTTCCTCGCAGCTCATCTCGCCGCTGTTCCCCTCCGGCACAGCCCCGCCGAACGCCGGCGGTGTGGCCGCACAGATCGGATTCAGCCCAGACGGGCACCAGCTGGTGGTGACCGAGCGCGGCGTACCGAGCACCGTCGGGGCGATCGACACCTTCGCGGTGAGTCCGAGCGGGTCGTCGACCCTCGAGCAGGCCGACCGCAGCGCCAGCGTCGACCCCAATCCGTTCGGATTCGCGTTTACCCGGGCGGGGACGCTGCTGGTTTCGAACGTCGGCCAGGTCAATGGCACGTTCGGCTACCCGGCGGGCAGCCTGCCGATCCCGCAGATCCTGGATCCGGCGCAATTCACTGGGTCGGCTTCGTCGTACAGCCTCTCGGGCAACGGGACGCTGACGCCCGTAAGCACGGCGGTCCTGAGCGGTGGACGCGGGGCCTGCTGGCTCGTTCTCAGCAAGGACGGCCAGTTCGCGTTCGTGACCAACACGCTGTCGACCGCGCCGATACTGGGCCCGCCCAACGGGATCGGCACCGGCGTCGGTGGTCTCACCACCTATCGGGTGGGGTCCGGTGGCACGTTGACGCGGATCGGACAGACCGACCTCGGCGCGGGGGGTCCCACGGACGAGGCAGTCAGCTCGGACGGGAAATTCCTCTACGTGGGTGATCCGAACGTGCCGCCGCCGCCGGCTACGAGCCATATCGACGTGTTCGCAATCAACGGCGATGGCAGCCTGACCCCGATCACGCAAGGAGCCACCCTCCCGACTCTCATCTCGGGTCTGGCCGCGAACTGAGCGCACTGGCGCGTGGCGGGTTCCGCCCCGCCACGTCGCCCGCGGCTAGCCGTACTCCGCGAGGTCGTGAGCGTGGCCCTCGCTGTCCCGGAACCACGCGAACCTGGTGGATCCGAGACCTGAGGGCTTCCCGTGATCGTATGGCGCGATTCCAGATCAGCGATCGTGGCGGGCGCCACCCTGCAAGCGGCGTATCGCCTTCTCGAAATTGTCACATCCGCCACGACCATGCGCTACTCTGCGCGCCGTACGGGGCGCGGAGCCGGGCGCTAACAACCTTTCAACGGAGGGCTATATGGGAAGACATGCCATGAAGGGCGCGCGAATGGTGGCCGTGGCGGCTACCGCCGCCGCGTTACTCATACCGGTGGTGGCAGACGCCGCCACCACTTCGGGCACGCAGGGAGGCAGCGGGGGCTGGGTCTTCACCGCGACGAACAACCCGAGCGGCAACGCCGTGTTCGTGTACCAGCGCGGGGCCAACGGCCAATTGACGCAGACCGCGACCGTCCCGACGGGAGGTAAGGGAATCGCCAGCCAGCCGCCGTTCGGCTTCCCGGTCGTCGACTCGTCGGGCTCGATCAACCTCACGTCGAATGGGAAGCTGCTGTTCGTGGTCAACGCGGGATCGAACAGTGTCACCTCGTTCCAGGTCAAGAGCTCGGGGCTGAAGCGGGTGTCGGTCGTCTCATCGCACGGAAAGCTCCCGATCAGCCTGGCCTCGAGCGGCAACACGCTCTACACGGTCAACGAGATCAGCAAGAACATCTACGGCTGGACGTTCACGTCGAATGGCGTCCTGCATCCGATCGCCGCGTCGAACCGGAAGCTCACCGCGGTCACGCCGACGGGCAAGAAGGACAAGGTCGGGGTCGCGGCCGGCATCGGCTTCACCGCCGACGGCGCGGTCGTCGCCGTCACCCAGCGTGGCCTGCCGCGCACCTACGGCGAGATCGATACGTTCGCGATCGGCCAGGGCGGCGGAGCCGGGAAGTCTCAGGCCTACGCGACCAAGGGCGTGGCCAATCCGTTCGGGTTCTCGGCCGTCGGCAAGTACCTGGTGGTGAGCAACGCGGGCCTCGTCAAGACGCCGTCCGGCGCGATGCCGAATCCCGCGGACTTCACGCAGTTCACCGGGTCGGTCGCCACCTACAAGGTGTCCGACAGCGGCAAGGTGAAGTTCGTCAGCAACGCCTCGTCGGGCGGACGAGCCGCCTGCTGGCTGATCATCACCAAGAACGGCAAGATCGCGATCACGACGAACACGCTGTCGTCGGGGACCCCGCCGACGGGCGGCCCGACCAGCGGCCAGGGCGCTGTGGCGACCCTGTCGGTCGGCGCCAACGGCAAGCTGACGCTGCTGAAGCAGGCCAACACGAGCCCCGGCTTCCCCGGCGACGAGGCGTTGAGCCGTGACAACAAGTACCTCTACGTGGACGACCCGAGCATCATCGTGCCCGGTGGGAGCCACATCGAGGCCTACAAGTTGGGCCCGGGTGGGACCATCACCCCCATCCAGACGCTGCCCAGCACGTCGCCCAGCACGTACCCGCCGAACCTCTCCGGCATCGCGGCCTGGTGAGCATCAGCAGATAGGGAAGCGATTCGGGGGCTGAGGTGCTCGCACCTCAGCCCCCGTTTCTTTTCTGTTCCGCTTCAGGGGTTGCCAGCACCGATCACAACCGGTTAAAGTCCCGCGCAGGGCGAGGCTGGCGTGCGTAGGCCTGTGTCGCATAACCTGCAAAGGGGGAAATTCATTTCGTGGCCTTGCTGAGCGGGAGCCACTCGGGGCAAGCAAGAGGGACCGGGAGAACCTGTGTGAAGGTGTGTGGGATCGTCGAGCCGACGGAGCTCGACACGCTCTCGCAACACCAGGTCGACCTCGTGGGCCTGTGGCTGGCCGTCCCCGGAGGTCCGCATGACCTTCCGCCCGACCGTTGGCGCGCGCTCGCTGAGCGCGCCGCCGGGACCGCGGGAGGCCCGGCGCCGGTCCTCGTCACCTTCGCCAAGGATGCCGAACTATTGCGCAACGCGCTCGAGTCAGCGGCCGTGTACTGGGTCCAGCTGCACGGCTACCCCACGCCGGGGTTCGTGCGCAAGGTCAAGGGACTCGGCTCGGACGTCCGCGTGATCAAGGTCCTGCATGTGAAGGGTGGCGAGTGCGTCGAGGCGTCCCTGATCGGCTCCTACGAGAAGGCGGGTGTCGACGTTTTCCTGTTCGACGTCGTGACCGAGGACGGACGAGTGGGTAGTACCGGCCAGGCGCTCGACCCATCCGTCGTCGCTCCGCTCGTGGCCAAGCTGACCCGGCCGTTCTTGCTCGCCGGTGGTATCTCGGCCGACAACCGCCCGGACTACGCGGAGCTCGCGGCCCATCCCTTGTTCACGGGAATCGACGTCGACACCAACGCCCGCGGCGCGGACGGGAAAGTCGACGCCGCCCGAGTGGAGGCCATCACCCGCGCCTGGCGGGCCCCCGAGCGAGAGGAGAGTCGATGACGAGCACGTCCGCGTTCATCGAAGCGCTGCTGGGCGGGCGGCTTCCGATCATCATGGAGGTCAAGCGAAGTGACGGCGAGGGCGCCGAGCTGATGGGCGATCGGACGATCACGGAGATCGTCGAGCGGTATGTGGCGGTCGGGGCGCCCTGCGTCTCGGTGGTCACCGGCCGCTGGTTCGGGGGCGACGACGACATGCTGCGCGAGGTGGCGACCCTGACCGACCGCCCGCTGCTCAAGAAGGACTTCATCACACGCGAGAAGCAGATCGTCGCCGCGAAGGAGATGGGCGCCTCCGCCGTCCTGCTCACGGCCAAGATCTTGCCTTCGAAGACGTTCCAACACCTGATTGAGATCACTCTCAGCCACGGAATGACGCCGTTCGTCGAGATCGTCGATCAGGCGGAGCTGGACAGCGTGATCCACCCAGAGAACTGCATCATCGCGGTGAACAACAAGGACATCAACACCCGCGAGCGCGAGCCGGGCGACATCGACACCAGTCGCTCGCTGCTCGAGGCAACGATCGCCGCCGGCACGCCCTGCCCGGTAAGCGCCAGCGCAATCCTCGACCCGCGCATTGCCGCCGAGCTGGTCGACGCCGGATTCAAGGGGCTCTTGATCGGCACCGGCCTGCTGCGCGCCGAGAGCATCGCGGGCTGGGTGGCGGAGTTCGAGCGTCACCGCGCCGAGCTGGGTTCGCCCATCACGCCAGGAGCCTCGGCGTGAGCCAGACCGCGATCCGATCCCTAGCCGACCACTTCGCCGACCAGGTCGAGCGCCAGCCGGATGCGCCGGCCCTGATCTGGGACGGCGAGCAGGTCTCGTACGCCGAGCTCCAGCGGCTCGCTGACGACGCCTACGCCGAGCTCGAAGCGGCACGGCTCCCCGACGACCGCCCCGTCGGGATCCGCGCGAAGAAGTCGCCCGAGGCGATCGCGTTGATTCTCGCCGCCCTGCGCGCCCGAAAGTCCTTCCTGCTGCCGTCGATCGAGCTCGCGCCCGAGACGCTGGCCCAGCTGTTCGCGCAGGCCGGCGTGAGCCAGGTGCTCTCGCCGCACGGGCCGCGCAGCGAGAGCGCGGCGAGTCTCCGCGCGCTCGTCGACGAGACCCGCGCCGCGCCGGAAACGCCGGACTCGGAGTGGCCGCCAACCGGCGGCGGTAACGACGTCACGTTCATGCTCACCACCTCGGGCTCCACCGGCCTGCCGAAGATCGTGCCGCTTACCGCGGGCGGCGTCGACGCGTTCACCGATTGGGCGGCCGAGCAGTTCGAGATCAAACCGGGCACCGTGGTGGCCAACTACGCCCCGCTCAACTTCGACCTGTGCCTGCTCGACATCTGGACCACGCTCAAGCACGGCGGCTCCGTGGCAGTGGTCGACCAGGACCGGGCCACTCAGGGCGCGTACCTCGCCGACCTGGTGAACGACAACCTGGTGAACGTGCTCCAAGCCGTGCCGATGCTCTACCGCCTCCTGATCGACGTCAACCGCGACGACGGCCGGACGTTCCCGAGCGTCCGCCACGTGATCACAACCGGTGACAAGATTCCGCCGAGTTCGCTGGCCGAGCTGCCCAAACTCTTTCCCCGCGCGAGGTTCTACAACGTTTATGGCTGCACCGAGACCAACGATAGCCTTGTGCATGAGTTCCTCGGGCTCGCCGACGGCAGCGTCCCGAGCAATATTCCGGTCGGCCAGCCGATCCCCGGCGTGATCGTTCGCGTCCAGACCGAAGACGGGACCGCCCTGGAGGGCACCGGCACCGGCGAATTCATGGTTTGGACGCCGTTCCAGACCCGGGGATACCTGAAGTCGTCCTTGAACGCCGAGAAGTTCGTCTCGCTCGCGGACGACGACGGTCGCACGTATTACAAGTCGGGCGACATCGTTCGCCGTCACGATGACGGCACACTCACCCTCGAGGGTCGGGCGGACTTCTACGTCAAGGTCCGCGGCGTGCGCGTCTCGACACAGGTCGTCGAGCAGGCGATACAGGAGCACCCCGCGGTGATCGAGGTGGCGGTCATCGCCGTGCCCGACGAGCTCGCTGGAGCTCGGTTGCACGCCACCGTGCGACGCGAGGCCGACGCCAAACTCAACAGCCTGCAGCTACGCCAGCACTGCGCGACCAGGCTGGCCCGCACCGAGATGCCTTCCACGATTCAGATCGTGACCGAGCCACTGCCCAAAACATCAACTGGAAAGGTCGACCGAAAGGCGGTCGCCGCCGAGCTAGAGAGGAGTCGTGCGAATGGATGAGACCACCGCGAAGATCAAGGCGTTCATCGTCGAGGAGTTCATGCCGGACGTCCCGGTTGAGGATCTCGAAGACGACTACGACCTCTTGACCGGCGGGGTCGTGGACAGCCTCGGCCTGCTCAAGGTGGTGGCGTGGCTCGAGGACGAGTTCGACATCGGCGTCGACGACTCCGAGCTCGGACCCGACAGCTTCCGCACCGTCGCCGCGATCAAGGCGTACGTGGACCAGGCGCGCGACGGGGCGCATGCCGAGTAAGACTCCGTCAGAAGCGCTGGCGGCGCTGGTCACCCAGCGCTACCCGATCCCGGAGGAGGTCTGGGGCGATTTCTGGGACCGGCTGGCCGGCAAGAGCCTGCACCCGGGCGAGGCGCTCGCGGTGCTGGCGTCGCTGACCACCCGGATCCCGGACGGCGCCTCGGTGAGCACGCTCCTGAGCTCGCTCAAAGAGCGCAATCCGCGTCCCGATCCGCCGCCGCGTCGCACGGTCAATATCGTCGGCACCGGCGGGGGCCCCAGCACGTTCAACCTGTCGACCGCCTCAGCGTTCGTGGCCGGAGCGATGGGCGCGCGCGTGATCAAGACCGGCTCGCGCGCCTACGCCAGCCGGACGGGCTCGGTCGATCTGCTCGATCGGTTGGGCATCCGCCAGACGAGCTCCTACGAGCAGACCGAGGAGATGCTCGACACGTTCGGGATGGCCTGCGCCGGCCCGTTCGTGTACCCGAAGGAGCTGCGCATTTTGGCCCGCCAGATACTGCCGTTCGACATGAAGACCGTGGGACGGTTCTTCAACCTGATCGGGCCGTTCCTCGCCGCCGTTCCAGTGTCCTTGCAGATCACGGGAGTGTCAGATCACAGCGTGCTGCCCACGTTCCGCGCCCTCGTCTCCGAGGACCCCAGCAAGGACTACTGGGTGGTTTGGAACGACGTCGGCGTCGATGAGCTGATGAGCGTCGTCGACTGCCACGTGTACGACAGCGCGCGGGGCGAGGAGCTCATGATCTCACCGTCCGAGCTCGGCCTGAGCGATAGGCCGTTCGACGACCTGCTCCCCGTGGCGGATCTCGAGCAGACCGTCGATCACTTCCTGGCCCTCATCGGAGGCGACGGCCCGCCCGGGGCGATCGAGAGCATCCGGCTCAACGCCGCCGCCCTCGCCATCAACTGCGAGGTGGCACCGGACTGGCCCACGGCCCTGGAGCTGGCCGCCGACACGATGAGCGCGGGCGTTCCCGCCCGGCTTATCGAGCGGATGCGCGAGCACGGCCTCCTAGCCGCCAAGGCATGAGCTTCTTTGCCGATCGCCGACCCGGACGGCCCGGACTGGCGCTGTTCCTGAACGCGGGCGACCCGCCGCTCGAAACCTTCCGGGAGCTCGTCCTGATGCTCGACGATGCCGAGGTCGACTGCCTCGAGCTCGCGATCCCGTTCCCTAACTCGGCGAGCGACGGGCCGGTGATCCGAGCGTCGGCCAGCCGCGCGCTCGATGACGGGATCGACCGCGACGCCGTGCTGGAGTTCATCCGCGACGTCCGCCCCGAGCTGAAGCATCTGAAGATCGCGCTGCTCGCCGACTGGAGCTACTCGATCAAGGGGACGCCAATGCGGGAGTTCCTCGAGCGCGTCCGGGCGTCCGGCGCCGACGGACTGCTCGTCCACGGCTTGCCGCCCCGACTGAAACCCGAGTACTACGAGGCGGCGGGAACGGTGGACATCCCGATCGTGACCACCTGCTACGCGACGTCGGAGTCGGGCGTGCTCAACGAGGCCGCCGAGCACGGCTCGGCGTACATCTACCTGGTCGCCGCGTACGGGCGCAGCGGCACCGTCGGGCCGCCCGACCACAGCGCGCTGATCCCGGTGATGGAGACCCTGCGGGCGCAGACCGACGTGCCGGTCGCCGTTGGTTTCGGGGTCAAGGACAAGAGCCACATCGACGGACTCGGCGCCGTCGGCGCCGACGCCGCGATCGTCGGCAGCACGTGCGTGGCGCGCGTTACCGCCGCCCGTGACGCCGGTCGTGACGTCGTACAAGATTTCCGCGGGTTACTCGTGGAATTGGGGTACCCACCCACCCAATACCCACCCACCCAGAACCCAGAGTCGTAGGACATAGGACAACTCAACAAAGGGGCCATACATGATCATTCGTGATCTCGAGGACGTGAAGACGGTCGAGTGGGGCAACGGGCTCAGCCGCCGGTTCCTGCTCGAAGCCGACGGCATGGGCTACACGGTGACCGACACGATCGTGAACAAGGGCACCAAGACGCTGATCGAGTACGCGAACCACCTCGAGGCTTGCTACTGCATCGAGGGTCGCGGCAAGGTGATCGAGATGGACGGGACCGAGCACGACATCTTCCCCGGGCGCATCTACGCGCTCGACAACCACGACACCCACTGGCTGCTCGGCGGCGAGGACGAGGACCTGCGACTGGTGTGCATGTTCACGCCGGCACTGACCGGCGACGAGGCTCACCGCATCAGCGAGTCCGGCATCCACCCGTCCGTGTACGGGGAAGTCGTCGGGAGCTAGCCATGGCATTGACCGCCCCAACCGGTGAATGGACCGACGAGCAGAAGACGCTCAGGAAGTCAGTGAACCAGTATTTCGACGCGCTCAACGAGGGTCACCTCGAGGATGACGCGGCGAACCGGTTCAACCGCGACAAGTGGAACCTGCTCCGCGAGTCCGGTGTGCTGAGAATTCCATTCGACACCGAATGGGGCGGTTTGGGCCTCGACGTTCTGACGCTCGTGTACGTGCTCGAGAACCTCGGGTACGGCTGCCGCGACACCGGACTACTGTTCGGCGCCGCCACGCAGGTCGTCAGCGCGGCGATCCCGCTGCAGAAGTTCGGGTCCGATGAGCTAAAGGAGCGCTATCTGGCCCGGCTGATCGACGGCGAGATCCTGAGCGCTCACGCGATCTCCGAGCCTTCCGCAGGTTCGGACGCGACCGCGATGGTCACGACCGCAGCCGAGGACGGGGACGAGTACGTCATCAACGGCAAGAAGATCTGGATCACCAGCGGCCCGCTTGCCGACATCATCACCGTCTATGCCAAGACGGGGTCGGAGGGCGGCGCCGCCGGGATCACCGCATTCCTCGTGCCGACCGACACGCCGGGGTTCCACGTCGGCGAGCCGATCGAGAAGCTGGGGCTGAACACGTGCCCGTTCTGCGAGCTCGAGTTCACCGACTGCCGGGTACCGAAGGACAACATACTCGGCAAGCCCGGCGCTGGCTTCTTCATCCTCGAGCACGTCATGAACTACGAGATCCTCTGCATCTTCATGATGATGGTGGGCGAGATGCAGGAACGGATGGATCGCTGCATCAAGTACGCCAAGGAGCGGCAGGCGTTCGGCCGGCCGATCGGGTCCAACCAGTACATCGCCGGCAAGATCGTCGACATGAAGATCGGGCTCGAGAATTCGCGCAAGCATCTGTACGACACCGCGCGGCGGTTCGCCAAGGGGCGGAGTGTCACCACCGAGATCTCGATGGCCAAGCTGATCACCAGTGAGGCGAACGTAGCCGCGGCGCTGTCCGCGATCCAGATCTTCGGGGCACGCGGTTACACGCGCGAGTACGGGCTGGAGAAGGGCCTCCGCGACGCCATCGGCGCGCCGATCTACTCGGGCACCAACGAGACGCAGCGGGTCCGGATCGCGTCGATGCTCGGGCTGTAGGACTGCGCCACCCACCGGACGAAGATTGCGGAACTTTACGGATGTAGTTCGATGGCACGTGCCGGATGTGCGCCGGTTGCCGATCGGCTACTTTTCCCGCGCGACCGGGCTGAGGCGGGGCTGCTGCGGCCGGGCGAAAACGTCAGATATCCGAAGCTAAAGGGGGCCTAGATGCCGGACCAGACGGAGGTGGCGCGCGGGCAACTCGCCAGGCGGCTGATCACGTTCTACGCGATCCTGGCCGTGATCGGCGTGGCGGTCGTGATCTTCGTCGTCAGCAAGGGAGGCAATGAGAAGGCCCAGCCTTCGATCGCCGGCGGCTACACCCTTGCGGCGGCCAGCCCGTGCATCGGTCCCGTACCCAAGCCCGCGGGTGGCCTCCCCCTACCGTCGACGGCGCCGACGCAAGTGTCGGCCAGCGGACCGTCGTTCAACGTGCTCCAGTCCGGGCAGTTCGTGAACTTCACCAACAACCAGAACACGCTCGGCGGCCAGCTCCGGCTCAACGCCAAGGCGCTCCCCGGAAACCGCCATCGCCTGACCGGCACCGTCGACTGTGTGTCCGGAGGCAGGTCGCTGCACCTCGACGCGATCGCGACCCCGGGTGCCAAGGCCGCGATCACCGGGAGCCTCGGCGGACTTCCGTTCGTCGCGAACTTCACGACCGGACCGCCGCCGCCGGGCGCCTCCGCGCCGCGGACGCCGACGAACATCCAGGGCACGTACGCCCTTTCCCCGAGCTCGACCTGCTTCGGCAGCTCGTTCTCGATCCACGGCACCGGCTCCGTCGCCCAGCTCTACTCCTCGAGCGACAAGCTGCTCGGGCCGGTCACCTACTCGCCGAAGACCGCCAGCGTGTTCGGCGACGTCAAGTGCGTCAAGGGCGGCACCGCGCGACTGACCGCGACCGCGAACGACCTCCAGCTCCAGAAGGTCACGGTGATCCCACTGAACGTGGCCACTCCGGTCGCGTCGACGGCGAACAGCGCCAAGCCCGCACTGACCACGCCGTCCGGGCTGCCGCCGGCCGGCGAGAAGTTCACCGCGACCAAGCAGCGCGCCGACTTCAACAAGCTCGTGGCCGCCGTGTTCCTGTCGATCGCGATCGTGCTGATCGTCGCGCGGCTGTTCGGCGTCGTCGCCGTCAAGATCGGCGAGCCCCGGGTGATGGGCGAGGTGATCGCGGGGCTCGCGCTCGGGCCATCGCTGCTCGGCGCGATCTCGCCGAACCTCCAGGCGATGTTCTTCCCGAGCGACATCCTGCCGGCGCTCGGGGTAGTGGCCAACCTCGGGCTGATCTTTTACATGTTCCTCGTCGGCCTCGAGGTCGATCGCGGTCAGCTCAAGGGCAAGGTCGCGCCGGCTGCGGCGATCTCGAACGCGAGTGTCGCCGTGCCGCTGCTGCTCGGCATCGCGATCGCCCTGCCGCTCTACAAGCTGATCGGCCCGGATAAGAAGTTCGTCGCGTTCGCGCTGTTCATGGGCGTGGCGATGTCGATCACCGCGTTTCCGGTGCTCGCGCGGATCCTCGCCGAGCGGAGAATGCTCAAGCGCCCGGTCGGCGCGCTGACGATCGCGTGCGCCGCGATCGACGACGTGACCGCGTGGTTCCTGATCGCGCTCGCGACCACAATCGCCGTCGCGGGCTCATTCGGCGACGTCATCAAGACGATCGCCGAGGCGACGGTCTACATCCTGATCATGGTCCTGATCGTGCGGCGGATCGTCGCCCGCATGGCGACCGCGTTCGACGAGGTCGGGCGGATCCCCGGCGCGTGGTTCGCGGGGATCGTTGTCGGAGTCCTCCTGTCGGCGTACGTGACCGAGGAGATCAACATCGCGTTCATCTTCGGGGCGTTCGTCATGGGCATGGTTATGCCTCGCCACGCGCGGCTGAGCGAGGAGATCACCCGCCGCATCGACGACTTCGTGGTGACGCTGCTGCTCCCAGTGTTCTTCGTATACACCGGCCTGCGAACGAACGTCGGCCTGCTCGACCGGCCCGAGCTGTGGCTGCTGACACTGGTGCTCATCGCGGTCGCGATCCTCGGCAAGCTCGCCGGCGCAGCGATCGCCGCCCGCGTCGCCGGTTACGACTGGAAGGCGTCCGCGGTGATCGGGACGCTTATGAACACGCGCGGGCTGACCGAGTTGATCGTGCTCAACCTGGCGCTCGACGTCGGCGCGATCACGCCGACGCTGTTCGCGATGCTCGTGATCATGGCGGTCGTCACGACGCTGATGGCGGGGCCGCTGCTGAAGCTGCTCGACCCCAAGAACCGGTTCGGCACCGCCGTCGAGGACGAGTTCGCCGACGCCGCGCTCGCCGCGGTCCAGGCGCACCCCGAGCTCCCGGTGCCCGAGCGCTCGATCCTGGTGGCGCCCGAGACAGACGCCGCGATCCGACAGCTGGTCGCACTGGCCGAGCCGCTGGCGCGCTCGGAGCCGCCGCGCGAGCTGATCGTCGCCCGCCTGGTCCGGCCACCTCGAGGCGCCGGCGCGGGCGTCCGCGGCGGCCTGCAGTCCGAGAACCTGCTGCTGGAGCGGGCCTCGCGGCAGATCAACGATCTGCGCGAGCAGTTTGCCGCCGACGGCGTCGTCGTCAGAGGCGTCGCGCTGACCTCGACGAATCCGGGATCCGATCTCGCCCACATCGTCGAGCGCGAGCCGGTCGATCTCGTTCTCACGGAGGGCCGGCGCCGGCTGATCGGTGAGGGAGTGCCGCTCGGCGACGTGAGCGAGCTGCTCGAGCACGCCGCCTGCGACGTTGCCGTGCTGGTCGCCAAGGAGGGAGATCCCATCGAGCTCGGCCCGGGCGCCCCGGTGCTGGTGCCGTTCGGCGGCGCCGAGCACGACTGGGCGGCACTCGAGCTTGGCTCCTGGCTGGCTTCGAGCACTGGGGCGCCGCTCAAGCTGCTCGGGGCCGGCGGCCAGACCGATGAGGGGAAGTCGGTCACACGGATGCTCGCCGACGCCGGGCTGCTCGTCCAGCAGGCAACCGGAATCGCCACCGAGCCGCTGGTCGTGGCCGGCGGCCGTGACAGCATCATCGCGGCCGCGGCGGGTGCGGGACTGCTGGTACTCGGCCTGTCGGACCGCTGGCGGCGTGAGGGCCTTGGCCCGACCCGCTCGGCGATTGCCGGAGCCGCTCCGGCGCCGGTCCTGTTCGTCAAGCGCGGTACCCGGCCCGGGCTGTTCGCGCCGAAAGAGAACGTCACGCAGTTCCGCTGGTCGATGGCCGGTGGGCCATCGGGGTTGCTCGGATCTACGCGCGGTCAGTCCAGCGCAACGACTCCGACGACCGACGGCCCTTCTGGGGAGGAGCCGCCGATCTCGGTGTCGTGAGTGAGAACGTCAAGGGGCTGAGCGCCGTAGCTAACGCGGCAGCGGCAGGACGGCGGTCACGGAGGTAGGACCGCCGTCGGCCGAGTTGATCCACAAGCGACCGCCGGCGAGCAGCGCGCGCTCGCGCATCCCGGTCAACCCGAAGCCGTCACGGACATCGCCGGGGTCGAATCCCCGGCCGTCGTCGTCGACGGCGAGCTGCACCCGGTCGGACAGCTGCCTGACCCGAAGGCACACGTGTTTGGCGCCGGCGTGCTTGACCGCATTGCTCAAGGCCTCCTGGACGATCCGGTAGATCGCGGTCTCGGTGTCGGCAGCCAGGCGCCGCTCGGACTCGAGATCGACAGCGACGTTGACGGCAAACCCGCCGCTTCCTGCCTGGCGCTTGGCCAGCGACTCGATCGCCGGCCCGAGGCCGAGGTCGTCGAGCGCAGCCGGACGCAACTCGGCGATCAGATCGCGCAGCTTGCGCATCTCCTCGCCGAGGTGCGCATCCGCGGTGTCGGCAGCCCGGCGCAGCACGTCCCTGTCGCCCCGCGCAAGCCCCGCCGACAGCACCATCCGCACCCCGGTCAACCCCTGAAGCGTCTCGTCGTGGAGCTCACGCGCCCACCGCGCCCGAGCCTGGTCGGCAGCCTCGACGCTCAGCCGCAGGCGGGCGGCGGCCACCGAGCGCGCGGTCTCGACCGCGGTCGCGGCGCTCGCCGCGACCGACATCAAGAGCTGCTCATCCTCGTCGTCGAACGCCCGCTCGCCGGCACCGTTGATGCCCGCGAGCACGCCGAGCGTCTCTCCTCGGAACACCAGCGGCACGAGGATCGCCTCGGTCGCACCAGCCGCGAGCTGCTCGAGCTTCGACCCGTCCCCGTCCGCGGCGGCCCGCCGGGGTCGCGCGGACAGGAACACTTGACCGACCAGCGAGCCGTCGACCGGAAGTCGAGGCTGTGACTCCGACCGCCGCCCGTTTCCGCTGACGGCCGCGAGCTCGTCGCCGTCGGGGAGATAGATGACGAGCGTCCGTGCCGCCACGATCTCGCGGCCGTGCTCAATGATCAGCGACAGGATTCTCTCGAGGTCGGTCTCGCCGCCGACCGCGCGCGCGATCTCGGCGAACGCCTCGAGCCTCCCGACGCTACGCGCAAGGTCCCGGTTGGAGCCTTCGAGCTGATCGGCGTAGAGGGCCAGGTCGCGCTGGGCGTCCTGGCGCTCCGCACTGTCCCTGCGTAGCCGGTCCGAGAACCCTCCGACGACCACGCCGGTGACCAGGAACGCGGCTCCCCGCGACAGGTAGCCGAGCGCGTCGACGTGCACCGTGTTGATGACGGCCCACGCAGGCACGAGCGCGAACGCGACCGCGGCCGCGATCAGTCCCGCGCGCGTCCCGAACTCGATCGCGAGCACCGCGATCGGCACGACGTAGAAGTTGGCCAACAGAGCATCGGGGTCGTTGACCGCGAGTCTTGACGCGAATGCGACTGCGAATAGGAACGCGGCAAGGGAGACGATCGCAGCGCGCTTGCGTGTCGAGACCGGCTTCGGAGCCGTCGCCCGCAACCGCTCGACGACCCGGCGCTGGGCCGCGTCGAGCTCGATCTGGCGCGCTCGCGTCGAGGCGGTAGTCACCGGTGGATCACCCCGTGCTCGAGCGCATAGCGGACCAGCTCGGGCCGTCCGGTGACTCCGAGCTTGGCCTGGAGATTGGCGCGATGGGTCTCGACCGTGCGCGGGCTGATGTACATGCGGGTCGCGATCTCGTTGTTGGTGTACCCGAGCGCTACGAGCCGCAGCACCTCGAGCTCGCGCTCGGTCAGCGCCACGTCGTCGCCGCTGGTCAGGGCCCAGCCGCCGATCGCGGGGTCGAGGTAGCGACCGCCCCTCGCGACCGTGCGGATCGCCCGCACCAGATCGGTCCGCGACGCCTCCTTGAGGACGTAGCCGGCCGCGCCGGCGTTCCACGCGGGCGCGACGAATGCCGGGTCGTCTTCCATCGTGAGGATCACGATCGCCGTCGACGGCGAGGCCGACCGCAGCTCGAACAGCGCGCTGAGGCTCAGGTCACGTCCCATGTGAAGGTCGAGCAGGATCACGGCCGGCTCGCTCTCGCGCAGCAGCGCGGCCGTCTGCGCGATGTCGCTCGTCTCGCCGACGACCGCCAGGTCTTCCTCGGCCTCGAGCAACAGCCGCAGCCCCTGCCGCACGACCGCGTGGTCGTCGGCGATCACAATCGTGATTGGCGTCGTCGTCACTCGGCTCAGCCAGCGGTCAAGGTGCCTTCGCCAGGTACGTCTGCCCGGTGCGGACAACCACGGTCTTGTGGTGGACGAAATCGCGGACTTCCACCACTCCCTCGCGGACCACGGTCAACGTACCGTCGCAGCGGTCGCGGACGCCCCAGTTGGTGCCGAGCACGGTCGCCGCCGAGAACCGGCCGACGGTGCGGAAATGGCCTTTGGCGCTGCCTCGTAGGAGACCGAGAAGACGCTTACTGAGTGCGGCGGCGTGCGCCGGGGAAGGTGTGCAGACCGACTGTCGTGTGATCGTGTCGCGGAGCACCAAACTCACCAGTCCCTGCCCGGCACGAGTCTGTGTCACCTGGAACGTCCCCTTGAAGAACTCACCGCTCTGAACGCTGCCGGGCTGGGGGTTCGCCGACGTGAGCCTAACCCTGCCACCGGTCGTGTCGACCACCGTGCCGACCGGCACCAGGCGCACGGCGGTGAGGGGCGTGGCGTACGCGGCGCCGGGCGTGCGCACCAGCACCTTGCCGCTCACGGGCGCCACGACCACGCTCTCGGCGAACGTGGGGGACGGCGGCGCGGGCGCGGCGGCGGCAGCAGTGACCGCCGAAAGCGCGCACAGCAAGCACACCCCGGCTGCCCCCCAGATCCTTGATCGTCGTCCTGATCTCACCAATCGGTCCCTCCGAGACGGTAGAGCGCGCTCCTGTTGCTCGTCAACCCTACAAGCGGGCGTGCGCTTGTCCGACCGTGCACCAGGGCGTAGACTCACGCCCCGTGCTTCCGCCTGCGCGGCCGAGGGCGGACAGGGGGCGAACCGGGGCCAACCGCGAGGGGTGATCTGACATGAAGAGGACGCGGCTATTCGGGAGTAACCGGAACCTCAAGTTGCTGATGCTGGCGATGGTCGCGCTCGGCGCGGCGGGACTCGGCGTCGTCGGCTACGCGACGAACCTGCTGCGCACGCTCGACCTCAACACGATGAACACGCGGTTCACGATCCGCGGCAACCAGCGTCCGCACTCCAACATCCTCGAGGTCAAGATCGACTCGAACTCATTGTCGAACATCCCGTATCAGTGGCCCTTCCCGCGCGCGGTCGACGGCAAGGTGATGAGCAACATCGCCGCGCAGCACCCAAAGGCGATCGCGTTCGACGTCCAGTTCAGCCAGCCGAGCGATAGGGGACAGAACGACGAGGTCGCGTTCCTGAACGGCGCCGGCGATGCCAACGGCCGGCTGATCCTGTCGTGGACCGCGACCGACCCGACGAACGGCAACGTCCAGCTGTTCGGGCTGGCCCAGACGCAGAAGGCGCTGCGGAAGGCCGGAGTCCAGCCGGCGAACGGCCTGTTCCCGACCGAGCCCGGCGACTTCGATCGCCAGATGCAGTACTCGATCGGCAAGCTCGAGACGTTCGCCCCCGTCACCGCCGCCGTCGCTACCGGCCACAACGTCAAGCCGTTCGCCGGCAACCGTTGGATCGACTTCGCCGGACCGGCCGGAACGTACCCGTCTATCTCGTTCTCGAGCGCGTACTACGGCACCGCCGACGGGACCAAGAACGGGCCGAAGCTTCCGTCCAACGAGTACACCGGCAAGATCGTCGTGATCGGCGCGACCGCTCCGGTCCTCCAGGACATCCACCCCACGCCGACCGATCCCGCCATGCCCGGACCAGAGGTCCAGGCCAACGCGATCGCCACCGTGCTCAACGGGTTCCCGCTGTCCTCGGTCCCCGGCTGGGTCGACCTCTTGCTGGTCGTCCTGCTCGGGGTGGCCGTCCCGCTCGTGAGCGTCTGGGTCCGCCCTCTCATCTCGATCGGGATCGCCGTCGCACTCGGCATCGTGTTCGCGATCTTCGTCCAGCTGATGTTCAACGGCGGCTGGGTTGTGTCGTTCGTGTATCCGCTCGCAGCGCTGGTGCTGGGCGCGATCGGGGCACTGGCCGTGCAGCTCGTCACCGAAGCGTTTGAGCGGATCCGGACCGTCGACCTGTTCGCGCGGTTCGTTCCCGAGGACGTCGTCGACGAGGTGCTGAAGAGCGCCGACGGACTGCGGCTCGGCGGCATCCAGCGCGAGGGAACGGTCATGTTCACCGACCTACGCGGGTTCACCTCGTTCTCGGAATCGCTCACCCCCGCCCAGGTGATCGAGGTCCTCAACCATTACCTGAGCGAGATGAGCGACGCGATCCTCGACAACGGCGGGACGCTGGTGGCGTACATGGGCGACGGGATCTTCGCCGTGTTCGGAGCCCCCCTCGAGCAGCCCGACCACGCGGACCGGGCGCTGCGGACCGCCCGCGAGATGCTCGAGACGCGGCTGCCACGGTTCAACGAGTGGATTCGCTCGGAGGGCCTCGGCGACGGCTTCCGAATGGGGATCGGGCTCAACAGCGGCAGGGTGATGTCCGGGCACGTCGGCTCCGAGCGCCGGGTCGAGTACGCGGCGGTCGGCGATACGACGAACACGGCATCGAGGATCGAGGGGCTCACCAAGGGCACGCCGCACCAGCTGCTGCTGTCCGACTCCACGCGCGAGGCGCTCGTGGAGCCGGCCGGTGACCTCGTGTTCGTCGACGAGGTCGACATCCGCGGCCGGGTCGCCCGGATGAAGCTGTATGGCCTGGACGAAAGCCAGAAAACGCCGCCGGCCCAAGCCGAGCCGGCGGCCGAGATGCCCGCGTAGCTTCTCGGCGGCTGTTCGCGATACGTACGTTTGTCGAGCCGGCCTGGACGCCGGTAACGAATCGGCGCGAGCGTCCGTTAATGACCTCGTGATGGAGACTTTCGCGGTTACTCATCGGGCGGTGGACGAGAGAACGTGCGTGGTCGTCGTCCAGGGCGATCTCGATCTCGCCTCCGCCCCGTACCTGAAGCGGGCTCTGGTCGAGCTGGTCGGTAAGGGCTACGGCCGCTACCTGTTCGACCTGTCACGGCTCACGCACATGGACTCGATGGGACTCGGCGTGCTCGTCGGCTTCCACAAGCGCCTGGATCCGGACGCGCGGCTGGCGCTGGCCGGCGTCCCGCCCAGGCAGCGCAAGCTGCTCGAGCTGACCGGCTTGGATGCTCGCTTCGACTGCTTCCCGACGCTCGAGGACGCGCTCAGGACGCGCTCCGCGGGCGCGCTGCCGTTCGCCACCAACGCCGCGATGGCGATCGGGTTGGCCTCGACCGCGATGCCGTTCGCGGCCTCACGCCGGGCCGAGGCGCTCCGGTGGCTGCGGATCCTTCGCCTCCAAGGCGAGGCGGCTCGCGTGCTCTGCGCGCTCGGCGTCGGCGAGACGCCGCTGCCCGACGTCGACCCGGGCGAGGCCGGCCAGCTCGCGCTCGGCACGAGTCGCGTCGACCGCGATCCGGTCGCGAGCATCAGCGAGCTAGCGGTGCGCGTCGCTCGCAACCGCGGCGCCACGGCCATCGGCACCGGAGACATCCTGGTCGCCGTGATGCGCTTCTACGGCTCTGACTTCGATCTCGTGCTGGCGGCGCACGGCACCGACCGGGACGAGGTCACCGGCCGCCTCGGCGCCGCCGCCTGACGCTCGTCACGCCGACCGCCCACCTGCTCAGGCGGGCGGCGGCCCCGTCGGGATCTGGAACACGCCCGACGGGCTGGGCGCCCGGCGGAGCTCCTCGGGGATCTCGATCACCGCGGCCGAGAACTTGCGCGCCAGCGGTGGCGGCCCACCCTCGGCGAGCTCCGGAGTGAACGCGGTCACCGCCAGCGGCACGTACTCAGGCGCCACCGACCAGCTGGTCGAACGAAACTCCCCGGCGTCCTCGATCCAGCTGAGCGATACCAGCGGCAGGATCACGACCTTCGTCCAAATCGCGATCACCCACGTGATCCAGTACACCGCGATCGGGATCCAGTCGGACGAGAAGTGAATGCCCTTGAGCGTCTTCGCCGCGAGGTACACCAGGATGAACTCCCCCACCGCGAGCACGAACGTCAGCCACGGCGGCTGCCACCGGATGACGAATGGATAAAAAGCGGTGTCGAGCGCGACGCCGATCACGAAGTACAACCCGATCAAGACGATGTAGCTCGGGTTCTGGGTGATCAGCGAGACGATCGTCCAGATGATCGCCGGGATGATCAGGATCGCCCATCTGGTCTGAACCCGGCCGAGGACGGTTGGACACATGGCGACCTCCTCTACGCGAGCTGCTCGGTCGGGGACACGGTCCGGAGCGCCTTAGCCACGTCGCTGCCCATCGAGTACTGGATCGACAGACGCGAGGTGAACGGACGCCTCTTCAGCTTTTCGGCGCGCGCACAATCGGAGACGAACCGCCGCGCGATGAACTTCAGGCCGGCGATCGTGTCGCCGTGCGGGATGACGTTGTTGGCGATCAGCCCCATGCAGCACAGGCGCGACTCGGGCAGGTCGAGCCCGGGGACGCCGCAGTTCGTCTGAAGCCTGAGCCTGCCCTCGACCACCGGCACCTTGTAGAACTCGACCAGCCGACGGATCAGCGGAAGCGTCAGGACCGACTTGTTGAACCCGGTGCCCGCGGTGACGCCGGTGACGTCGAGCCAGCCGGGATCCTCGCCGTGCCTGCTCTTCACGTACACCCGTAGCCCGGCTCGTCCCGGTTCGATCTTGTCGATCTCGCCGACGATCGCGTCGAACCGTCCTTCCTTCTGGCCGGCTTGGATCCGCGCGAGCCACTGCCTGCGCTCGGGACGCGTACCGCGTAGCACCTGTCCGAGAAACTCGATCCGCTGGTCGAACGGGAGTCGCGTGTAGGCATCGATTCCGATCGACTCGAACAGGCACCGGGGAACGTTGAGGTCCTGGGTCTCGGGTTGCTCGTTCCGCGTCAGCGCCAGCACCGACCCGCCGGCGTCGATGATGTTGGCCCATTCATTGACCGAGGCGATCCCCGCGCCGAGCACGATGTAGCGACCCCCGGCCGCGTACTGCTTGGGCTCATACGCCTGGACGATGCGGTCGGCCAGCGCCGGATCCTTGCGCGCCTTGGCCAACAGCGGCGGGAACGACAGCGGACCGTGGCCCGGAGCAAGCATCACGTGTTTTGAGCGTCCGATGAAATTGGCCTGCTCGTCGTACATCACGAAGTGCGGCGTCGGCTGCATCTGTCGCTGAAGCCATCCGACTTTTTTCGGGATTCGCGCCTCCTCCCACCCCGTGCGCCGCGTGACCACCGCGGCCTCGGTCAGGATCTCGGGAACACCCGGGTTGTACTTACGCCTCGTCGTGCGCCACAACGGCTTGAGTGACTTATGCGACCAAGCGTCGAGCTGGGCGAACGTCGGCCAGTCCGGCGCGAGGAAGTGCGACTCGGACTCCGACCGCAGCACGGTCTGCCCGAGGTTGTAAGCGAACTGTTGATAGGTGCCGACCGGGTTCTCGCTCGGCCCGAAGACCGAAAGCTGGTCGTTCTCGAAGCCGAGATAACGGGCGGTGGTGTGGACTAGGAGTGAACCGAATCCGTCGCCGACGGTGGCTATGACTGAATCTCGTGGTGCTGTCGCTGGCATGGTCCCGGCACCCTATAGGGAACAGCGCGACGTGCGCAAGGGTCGCAACGCTGCTGTTTCCGGCGCGTTCATCAACGAACACTCGTGTTAGGAAGTGGCGTTGCACGGACCCCTACGTGACGATATGCTCGCGCCCGTGGCGGGCAACATCAGTCTGGAAGTCATCGAGGGGCCGGACGCGGGCACGCAGATCGTCGTCGATCGGGCAATCGTGATCGGTCGCGCTCCCGAGTCCGACCTGGTGCTCGAGGACGGAGAGGTGTCAGGTCAGCACGTCCGCGTGACCCCCGCACCCGACGGATCGGCGACCGTCGAAGACCTCGAGTCGACCAACGGCACGTTTGTAAACCAGAACGAGCTGGAGGGACCGGCGCGGCTCGACCCCGGCGACCAACTACTCGTCGGCGTCAGCGTGCTCGAGCTGCGCACCCAGCAGGACATCGCCTCCCGGGCTTCGGCCGTGATCCAGATTCCACCGGCGATGGCGATGGCGCCTCGCGAACCGACGTACGTCAACCCCGAGGTGCGTAGTGCGAACCTGGCGCCGGCACCCGCAGCCGCGCCGTCAGGAGACGTCGCGCATCCGACCGTCGACAAGTACCTCGACGTCAAGGTGCGGCGCCGCGCCCAGCTCGCGCCACTCGCGCTGTTCACACTAGTGGCAATCGCTCTCATCCTTTACTTCTCACTCAAGTAAACGCCGTGAGGGAGGCTGCGGCGCCGGACCCGCGGCGGCTGCGGCAAGCTGTCTGCGGAGACTGCGGCGCCCGAGCCGGGGCGCTCGCGGTCGATAACCGCCGCTTACGACCGCGCTCCGCAACCGCAACGCGCCCCGGGTTGGGCGAGCAGTCGCAGCTAACTGTGTTGAGAGAAGTAAATGACTAGGGCGATAGCGACGATGATGACCGTGCCGAACGACAGCGCCACGGGCACCCACGAACGGGACGCCAGCCCCGGCTGCCTGCGACTGCGCTCGGGCGGGCGGAACTCGCCGACCGCCTGAACGGGAGCGGCCGGCGCCGCCACCGCGGGTGCGGCAGCCGCGGGCGCGGCAGGAGCAGCCGGCGGAGGCGGCGGCGCCCCCTCCGGGATCGCCTGACTGACCCGCGTCACGTTGCGCGGCGCGATGTCACCACTCGAATCCGACACGGGCAATACCCCCTCGACGACCATCACGGTCATGCCGACCTTGATCTCCGCGCCGCCGCCGAGCAGGGTCGGCTCGGCGATGCGGGTGCCGTCCACGAACGTCCCATTGGTAGAGCCCAGGTCCTCGACCTGGAGCCGGTTGGCATGGCGGCGGACCACCGCGTGGCGCCTCGACATCTCCTCGTCGTCGATCGCGATATCGGTGTCCTCGCGGCCGATGACGATCTCTTCGTCGACATCAACCGTCTGACCAGCGTTGGGCCCACTCACTACACGCAGCCTTGCCATAGCGGCGAGCAGCCTACCGATGGCAGCGGATTGCTGCAAGCTGACCATTCGTCCGCACGGTGACGGATGATCCCGCGGTACAGTCCGCGCATGAGTCCGGCGGTGGCGCGTTTGGAGGTCGTAGCGGGGCGTGCGATCGGCATGTCGATACTGCTCGACGACGAGTTGTTGATCGGCCGGCATGCCGACGGCGCGGGACGGCTCGCCGACGACGAGGAGATCTCCCGCTCACATGCGCGCGTCAGCTTGGACCGCAGCGGCTTCTGCGCGATCGAGGACCTCGGCTCGACCAACGGAACGTTCGTCAACGGCTTGCGCGTCACCGGCCCGCAAACGTTGTCGGTCGGCGACACGGTTGAGGTGGGCGGTACCACTCTCGTCGTTCGCGAGCTTCCGATTCCCGCCAGCGAGCGGTCGCTCAAGGCGGTGCCGCCCCAGCCGACGGTCAGTCCACCGCTGAAAGCGGCGGGTCCGACGCCGACCGCGAGCCAGGCGACCCCGCTCGCGTCGTCTGGACGTTCGGACACACCTCGGGGGGCTGAGGAGCCTGCGCCCGCGCCCGGTCCGCCGACCGCGCCGCAAACCGAGGCCAAGGCCGGGCCCGGCCGGACCAGCCTCTCCCTCAGGCTCCACATCGACTTCGCGGCCCGCACCGCCACGGTCGCCGTCGATGACGGCTCGGACCCGCTGCTGCTCGAGTTCGACGGCGACGCCTGGCGCCCCGCCGCATCGTCCTGATCTGTCGGCTCAGCCGAGCGCCGCCTGCAGCAAGCGGTAACCGCCACCGTGGAACACGAGCGGCGTGCCGTCCTCGCTCACCGCGATCTCGACCACCTCGCCGATGAAGATCAGGTGATCTCCGGCTTCATGGGCGGCGTGCACGCGGCAGTCCAGGAACGCCGCCGCGCCCTCGAGTATCGGTGAGCCGCTGGTACCTAGCCGGTGGGGCACCTCTGTGAACGCATCGCGCCCACGGGGCCGATCGCGCGAGGCGAAGTAACGCGACAGCGGCTCCTGTTCCTGGGCCAGAATGTTGACCGCGAACACTCCGTTGCGGCTGATGTGATCCGCGCCCTCCGAGGGGCTGATCACGCACACGAGGATCAGCGGCGGATCGAGCGACACCGAGGAGAACGCGTTGGCGGTCATGCCGTAGGCGTGCTCCTCGCCCCGCGTCGTGACGACGGTCACACCGGTGGCGAACGCCCCCACGGTGGCCCGGAACTCCTTGCTCGAGAATGTCTGTTGCACGGTCCCGTTGCCCTCGCCGCTAGCCGGCCGACCGGAGCCGGTCGCGGATGATCTGGTCGAAGTCGCGTGTCGTGCCGAGCGACTGCGAGACGACCGCACGGAACGCGTCGCCGTCGATCACGACCATCTTCGTCGCCTTCGTCGCGTGGGCGCTGGTGCCGCGAGGCCTGTCGAACAGGATCGCCATCTCGCCGTACAGGTCACCCGGTCCGACCGTCGCCACCGTCTCGGTGCTGCCGCCGTCCTCGCGCGTGACCTCAAGCTCTCCGTCGACCACGATGAAGAACTTGTCGGCCGGTCCACCCTGCCGCGCCACGACGGAGTCGGCGTCGGCGTCGACGAGCTGCAGCGACGCTGAGATCGTCTGCGCCGTCTGCGTCGGGAGACCGCCGAACACGCTGTACGAGCGCTCGCGGTGGAACTCCGCCCCGAACACTCCCTCGGGCGAGGTGCTCGAGCTCTTGCGGTTGTCGATGAACTGGAGCTCGGTAGGGGTGATCCGGAAAAACGAGATGCTCATCGTCGCGCCGGGTGACAGCGACGGGAACTTCTGGCCGAACAGATCGGCCACCCGCGCGATCTGCTCGCCGCTGAGCAGCACCGAGCACTCGCCGACCCCCTGCACGCCGCGTGTCTGGTTGAGATCGGTCGTGTACTCGTCGATCGTGAACGCCACCATCGGGTTCTGATCGATATGCCGCGCGCTCTCCGTGGAGCTCCGTGACCAGAAGTACAACGACGGCCCTTCGTTGACGTACAGGAACGTGGCGGCATGCGGCGCTCCGGTCGGCGAAGCGGTGGCCAGCGTGAGCGTGCTCTGCTGCCCCAGGTACTCGAGGACAGGGCCCGGCAGGTCCTGCTCAGTCGTGCTCATCCAGAAATCTCCTTGTCCGAGGTCGCGCTCGCGATCCTAAGGGTTTGCCCGTCAAGAAGCGAGCCGCGCCACCTCCGAGCGACGCCAAGCGGAGCGAGGCCCAATATCACGTGCCTATCAGCAGCGCAGTGAGGAATAGTGCGAGAAAGTGAAAGGCCTGGTCGAGCGTCGCCCCCAGTGCGGGGTTCGCGTCGAGGTCGGCCTTCTTGAACACGCGCGCGTAGGCCGTGAGCAGACGTCCGTCGTCCTGGATCAGGTGCGGGATTGCAATCAGCGCCGCCAGCCCGATCACCCCCCAGTGCAGGCTGTCCCATAACCAGATGAACGAAGGGACGAACGCGATCGTGTAAGTCGCGATGTGCGACAGCAGCGCGCGACGCCTCACCCCGGGGGAGGACAGGCCACCGCGCTTGTGCATCGCCTGCCACTCGGTCTGGAAGATGTAGTCCCCCACCTCGTGGGATACGAAGAACACCGCGAAGACCTCTACCCATGGCATGCGGCGGAAGTTATCTCACTGACAGCTGACCAAACACTTACGCGTAGCCGGTGAGTATCACCGACCGGCGAGCTCGCGATCGCGTGCCGGCGCGCCCAGCTCGATCTGCTGCTCGGCGCGAATTATGTGCATGACCGCGTTGATCAGCGCTAGATGGGTGAATGCTTGGGGGAAGTTGCCAAGGTGGCGGCCGGTCGCCGCGTCGATCTCCTCGGCGTACAACGCCAAAGGGCTGGCGAATGACAGCAGCTTCTCGCACAGGCCGCGGGCGCGCCCGATCTCGCCGATTTCGGCCAGTGCGGATACGAGCCAGAACGAGCAGATCGTGAACGTGCCCTCCTCGCTCGTAAAGCCATCGTCGGTCTTCCCGACGCGGTAGCGCAGCACCAGGCCGTTCTCGGTCAGCTCGTCCGCGATCGCGAGCACGGTCGCGCGGATTCGGGGATCGTCGGCGGGGAGGAACCGAACCAGCGGCATCATCAACAGTGACGCGTCAAGCGCGTCGGTCTCGTAGTGCTGGACGAACACGCCGCGATCGTCGACCCCGTTCGCGCAGATGTCGGCGTGGATCTCCGCGGCCGCCTCCTCCCACCGAGCCGCCATCCGTTCGTCGTTGCGGATCCGCGCCAGCCGCGCTCCGCGATCGGCGGCCACCCAGCACATCAGCTTCGATGAGGTGAAGTGCTTCGGGTCGCCGCGCACCTCCCAGATGCCGCGGTCCGGATCGCGCCATTTGCTCAGCGCGCTCTCGACCTGGCGTTTGATGATCGGCCACAGGCGGTCGGGCAGCTGGTCGCGGGAGCGCGTATGTAGGTAGATCGAGTCGAGCACCGCGCCCCACACATCGTGCTGCGCCTGGTTGTACGCGCCGTTCCCGATCCGCACGGGCCGGGACTGCTCATACCCGGACAGGTGCGTGAGTTCCTGCTCCTCCAGCTTGCTCTCGCCCCCGATCCCGTACATGATCTGGAGCTGTCCCTCCTCGGCCTCGGCCATGTCGGCGACGAAGTAAAAGAAGTCGTTGGCCTCTTCCTCGAATCCGAGCGAGTACAGCGCCCACAGCGTGAACGTGGAGTCGCGGATCCAGCTGTAGCGGTAATCCCAGTTTCGATCGCCACCTGGAGCCTCGGGCAGCGACGTCGTCGACGCGGCGATCAGCGCTCCCGACGGTGCGTAGGTGAGACCCTTGAGCGTCAGCGCGCTGCGCTGGAGGTGCGTCCGCCACGGGTGATCGGGGAACGTGCCGTGCTTGAGCCACTCCTGCCAGAAGCGCTGGGTTCGGGCCAGATAGACGAGCGCCTCCTCGTACGTCGACGGCATGCCATGCTCGGACCAACCCAACGCGACGAACGCGACGTCCCCCTCGCGTAAGGTGGTCCTGGCCCTCGCTCGAGGACCTTCGAACCCAAGGCGTAGATCGGTGGCGATCTTCAGTTCGAGGTTCATGCCCTCCGATCGCGCCACCGCCTCGCCGTAGCCGGTGCCTGTGTACTCCCAGTCGACGGCCAGCCCGCCGTAGTCGAATGCGGGCTCGCACTCGAGCTTGATCTCGGCCGAGCCCTGGACGCACTCGATCATCCGCAGCAGCACGTGGTCGGCGTCGTGGTCGGTCGGCGAGCGGCGATGGCTGTGGGAGCGCTCGGTGTCGTGATGCCACGGTCCGATGCACAGCGCGTCGCGCACGATCACCCACCCAAGCCGCGTCTCCCAGCTGGTCTCGAGCACCATCGTGCCCGGGATGTACCGCCGGCCCGCCGGGACGTTGACGTCGGCGGGCCCGACCCGGAAGCCGCCGGCGTCACGGTCGAGGACCGCCGCGAACACGCTCGGGGAGTCCATCCGCGGCAGGCACAGCCATTCGACGTTCCCGTTCGGCGCAACCAGCGCCGTCGTCTCGCAGTCCGATAGGAACCCGTAATCCCCAATCGGCGGGAACGCGCTGGACCGAACCCCTTGATCGCTTTGAGCCCCCGACATCCGTGCGCGCGATTCTGCTGTGGCGTAGAAGACGTGTCAAGGTATGCTCGCCGGCGACCAAGCCACGGCAGGCCTACCGAGTGCAACCGCGGATTCAACTCACTTCGATCGACGTCATCGCGTCGGCGCTCGATCCCGTGACGCCGGCACTCAACCGGATGAGCTCACCCGACGGCGCGGTGACGCTGATGTTGAGCGACATCGCGGATGCGGGCGCCGCCGCCGAGGAGCTCGGAGCCGAGCGCTGGGAGCAGCTGGTGAGCGACCATCACCTGCTCGTTGAGCAGATCCTCGCCCGCCACGACGGGCAGGTGGCGAGGTTCCAGGGAGACGGCTTCCTCGCGTCGTTCGGCAGCGCCCATGCCGGGCTGCATGCGGCCGTCGACCTGCAGCGGACGTTCACCGACGCCCCCTCGGAGCAGCAGTCACTCTCGATCCGGGTGGGACTCCACTCGGGGTTCGTGATCGGCAACCCCGAGCAGATGATGGGACGCAACGTGGTGCTCGCAGCCCGGATCGCCGCCCAGGCCAGCGGAGGCGAGATCCTGGTGTCCTCCACCGCCAAGGAGTACACGGAAACCGACCCGAGCTTCCGATTCGAGGAGCGCGGGGAGTTCCACTTCAAGGGGCTCCTCGGGGAGCACGTCGTTTACTCGGTCCTCTGGCGCTGACGCGCCGGCGGTCCTATGCGGCGGCCCCGAGCATGCGGGCATATTCGCCCGCGGTCTGAGGCCGATTGGCCGAGTCCTTCTCGAGCGCGCTCAGCAACACGCGCACGAACTCGTCAGACATCTCGGGGCGGACGGTCCGGGGGTCCGGGGGCGGGTCCTGAAGATGCGCCCACAGGATCCGCATGCCCTGCACCTCGGCGAAGGGTGGGCGGCCGCACATGCACTCGTACATCACGCACCCGAGCGCGTAGATGTCGGTGGCGGCGCTGACCGGCTCGCCGCGGATCTGCTCGGGCGCCATGTAGTCCATCGACCCGAGCGCCTGGCCGGGCAGGGTCAGCAGGCTTCCCTGGGTGTCCTTTGCGAGCCCGAAGTCGGTGATGTATGCGCGGCCGTTCTCGTCGAGCAGGATGTTCGCGGGTTTGACGTCGCGATGGACCATACCGGCGGCCCACAGCGCCTCGAGCCCGGCGGCCACGTCGGTGCACACCTGCACCGCTGTTTGGGCGTCGACCGGACCGTCGCGCTTGAGCTTCTCGTCCAGCGACATGCCGTCGATGAACCGCTGTGCCATGAACGGCAGGCCGTCGACCTCGCCGGTGTCGAGGACCGGAACCACGTTGGGGTGCTTGACCGTCTGCGCGATGCGCGCCTCGCGGTAGAACCGCCGGCGGAATGTCTCATCGCGCGCGTAATCGTCCTTGACCAGCTTGAGTGCGACCTTCCCGCCGTCGGGCCCGGTCGCCGTGTAGACCTTCCCCATCCCTCCTTCTCCAAGCAGGTCGTCCACGCTGTAGTCGCCAATTTGGCTCCCGATTCGGGGGTCGCTCACGCTCATCGCTCACTCATGATCGGTCGGTACGCACTGCGGAGGGGCCCTCATCATAAAGCTCCGTCGTCGGATCGTCGCAGGAGTTGCGGACCCGGCTCCGCGGCGCCCCGCCACGGTGCGGTAGGCGGCCGCCTAACTGCGTGGTGGCGCCGCTACGCGCCAGTAGAATCGTGCTGCTTTGCTAGAGGAGGGCACGATCGTTTCCGGGTACCGCGTCGATGGTGTACTCGGAGAGGGAGGCATGGGCGCCGTCTATGAAGCAACCCAGCTGTCGCTGAACCGCGTCGTCGCGCTCAAGCTGCTGGCGCCGAACCTGAGCGACGACCCCGGATTCCGGGCCCGCTTCGAACGCGAAGGGCAGGTCCAGGCCGGGCTCGACCACGAGCACATCGTCCCCGTGTTCGAGGCGGGCCAGAGCGAGTACGGACTGTTCCTGGCGATGCGGCTGATCGCCGGGCCGACCCTCAAGCAGCTGATCCTCGACGGCGACCTCGACCCGCGCCGGAGCGTCCGACTGCTCGCTCAGGTCGCCTACGCGCTCGATGCCGCCCACGAGGCCGGTCTGATCCACCGCGACATCAAGCCCCAGAACATCCTGATCGGGAGGGGCGATCACGCCTACCTGGCTGACTTCGGGCTGATCAAGGCGCCGGACGAGGCCCGCCTGACCGGGACCGGACAGTTCATCGGCACGATCGACTACGTCGCGCCGGAGCAGATCCAGGGCGATCCCGCCACTCCGGCCAGCGACTGCTACGCACTGACTGGAGTCCTCTACGAGTGCCTGACCGGCGAGGTCCCGTTCCCGAAGCCATCGGAGGCAGCGACCCTGCACGCGCACGTAATGTCGCCTCCGCCGGTCCTGAGCCAGCGTCGTCCCGACCTGCCTCCCGCCCTCGACGGCGTGATCGCCCAGGGGATGGCAAAGGATCCCTGGTCCCGGCCGTCGCTCGCGGCCGAACTGATCCAGGCGGCCTCACGCGCCCTGTCCTCGAGCGCGACGCATCTCGCCCCGCCGTCGCCGGCCGATGGGCGCGACGGTGGCGCCGAGCGGGACCGGCGGGTCCAGACGACCAAGGTCCCCGCGGTGGGCGCCACCGGGGATGGCGCCGGCGACGGGAACACCGAGGCCGCCGCAGCCCTCGATCCGGGCATCGTGGCTCGGCGTGATGTCACTCGGCCGATTAGCCGGCCCGAGATCATTCCGGTGGTCAAGGCCCCTCCCGCGGTCGCACCCGCTCCCGCGGTCGAGGTACCTCGTGGGACCGAGGTGACGCCGGCGGATGACGTGGCGGTCGACACGTCTGCGATGCCGGAACGCCGGCTCGCCGAGCTTCCACCGCGGTTGCTGGCACTGATCGCAGGCCTTGTAATCGTGGCGTTCGTGGTCGGCCTCGCGATCGGCCTGATCGTCCACTGAACCCAGCGCACGCAAGGTTTTCGCTGCTCCTGCCGTTAAGGCAACAGGCGATGGACCGCCACGGAGCAGTATTGCGAGACTTGGCCAGCCTGGGATAGACTGCGAGGGCGGGCCAGTCTACACTGCCAAGGGGTAGAAAGGGATGGGGCAGGAACAAGGTGGAGTTTTGGCGACGCTTAATCGCGTGAACGAGCCAAGAACGGCCTCGCAGGTATTGGGGCGGACACTCAGAGGCCGGTACAGGGTTCTGGAGCCGATCTCTGCCGGGGCGATGGGCCAGGTGTATCGCGCGATCGACATCGAGACCGACACCGAGGTCGCGCTCAAGCAGTGCACCAACCCCCACCACGACCAGCGGTTCGAGGCCGAGGCGCGTCTTCTCTCGAGCCTTCAGCACCCGCGGGTCGTTCGCGTCACCGACCACTTCGCCGCGCCCTCCGGCCAGTACCTCGTGATGGACCTGGTGCGTGGGATTGATCTTGGCGCGCTGCTCAAGCAGCGCGGTCAGCCGGGCCTCCCTGTCGACCAGTCCATCGAATACACCCGCCAGACGTGCGAGGCGCTCTCGTACGTGCACGACCAGCAGATCGTGCACCGCGACGTCAAGCCTCAGAACCTGATCCTGAGCGAGAACGGCGTCGTGCTCGTCGACTTCGGGATCGCCCGTCTGCTCGACGAGGCCGAGGAGCAGGGCACCGTCGGGATCGGGACGCCGCGGTTCATGGCCCCCGAGGTGTTCGCCGGCGGCAACGTGTCGGCCCGTACCGACGTGTTCAGCGTGGCCGCGACGCTGTGGACGCTGCTCGTGGGCCGGCCGCCCGTGTACGCCGACCCGACCAAGCTTTCGACCGTCAATCCAAACGTGCCGCCCGAGCTCGAGCGCACGGTCTCCGCCGGCCTCGAGATGATCCCCGAGCGCCGCGTCGCATCGGTGGGCGCGTTTGCGAAGGCGCTCGGCGCGCCGCTGCGCACCGAGACCGGCGTTTCGCTGGCGGTCTCGATCGACAACCCCGACGCCTCGCGTGGCCTCATGGAAGCGGTCGTGCACACCGCGGCGGGCGTATTCGGAGCCGCCGCCGCTTCGATCTGCCTGGTCGACGAGACCACCGGCGAGATCGTGTACCAGTCGGCATGGGGCGCCGGCGCGCGCGAGATCGTCGGCGTCCGGCTCCCGCCCGGGGTAGGCATCGCGGGGAAGGTGGTGCAGGGTGGAGCTGCCGAGGCGATTCCGGACTGCCGTACCGATCCCCGGTGGGCGTCCCGGATCGCCGAGGGAACCGGGTACGTGCCCTACACGATGCTCGTCGTCCCTCTGGTGCGCGCCGGTCGGCCAATCGGCGCGCTCACGATCCTCGATCGTCGCGATGGGCGCGCCTATCGCAACGACGACCTCGAGCCTGCGGCCCTGTTCGCCGACCTCGCGGTTAAGGCGCTCGACGTCACGCCGAACTCGTTCACGAGCCTCGGCATGACCTCGCTCGGATAGCCCCGGCCCGTCCCGCAGCTACGGCGCGGCCGCCGATGCAAGGCGCGGCCCGTTTGCTTGCGCCCTCCCCGATCTTGCGATACCGTCCCGCCCGCTCGGGGCCGAGGCTGAGCGAAAATGGAAAATCGCAGGCCACCTTTACCGGGGGGGTACGAAGAATGACGGGGCTGTGTGGTTGCTTGATCCGGCGGATCGCCGGGCTGGTCGGCGTTCTCGTCGCGGTGGCGCTGATCGCGGCGCCGGTGGCGCTGGCGAACGGCGACACGATCACGGCGACCAAGGGCGTCCAGTTCTCGGGCATCGTCGACAACGGCCGCGTCTGTGCAGCGACTGCGACCGCCATCTCGATCCACTGGGGCGACGGGACTGGGACGTCGCCTGGCGACCTACGACACCGACCACGAATCGTGAGCGGCACGCACACATACGCCACCGGGGGAACGTTCAACGGCACGGTCACGTCTCACGGCGGCAACTGACCGCGACGCGCGTCCGACGTCGACACGTTCACGGCCAACGTCGCGTCCATGTTCACGCAGTGCCCGCCGGTCTACCTCGACTCCGGCTGCCAGTTCCTGATCACCGTCAACAACGGCACCGAAACCGTCACGCAGGACACCACGCAGGGCCCGTACGAGGGAGCGGACGACTCGCTGATCGGCGTGCAGAACAACTCGTCTTCGCCGGTCTCCGAGCTCCCGCTTTCGGTCCCGGGCTCGGACCTGTTTGGCTTTGACGGCGACGGCATCTGCGACCCCGGCGGCAGTCCGACCCCGTCCGGATGCGTGCCACAGGCGGGCGCTCCCGCGGGCACCGTCTGCCAGGGCCAGTCGAGCGCCTGCTCGTTCCCCGTGCCCTCGGGACAGCCCGCGGGCTATATCGAGCCGGGCGCGGCGGGCACCGGGTTCACACAGAACGGCTACGAAGGCCCGACGAGCTGGTTCTCGAACGTATCGACCGACACGTCCTCCGGAGTCGTCCACTTCTCGCCGGCGATCCCTCCGGGCGGGTCGACCTACTTCAGCCTCGAGGAGCCGCCGGTCGGGACGAGCATCGGCGTCGGCGGCACGGCGCCCCTGCCGGGCGCGATGTCGCCACCCACGGTCTCGAGCACGGGCGCGAGCTTCTCGGCGCTGATGAACCCGAACGGACAGTCGACGACCGCCTACTTCCAGTACGGGCTCGACCTCAAATACAGCAAGCTCGGAGGCTCGGGCCCGAGCTACACCAACTCGACGCCCATGCAGTCGTTCCCCGCCGACTTCAGCGACCATTTCGTGACCGCGTCCGTGTCGGGGCTGGTCCCGAACGCCCTCTATCACGTACGGCTCGTGGCAACCAACGGCAGCGGCACCACATTCGGGCCGGACATGACGTTCACCACTAAGCACGGGGCGACTCCCGGCTCGCCCACCCTCGGCAAGACGTTCAACATTTCGACGGTCAGCGGCCTCATCTTGGTCAAGATCCACGGCAAGTTCATCCCGTTGACCGAGCTCACCCAGATCCCCAAGAACACGGTGATCAACGCGATCCACGGCACGTTGTCGCTGACCTCCGCGGCCGCCGGCGGCTCCCACCCGTCCGCCGATGTCGCCGCCAAGGGCAAGAAGGTAAGAAGGGCAAGACCGCTACCCAGAAGGGCAACTTCGGCGGCGCGGTGTTCAAGGTCAGCCAGGCGACAGGCGGAGCCGGCAAGGGCCTCGTCACCCTCTCGATCGTCGAGGGTGCCTTCAAGGGTGCGCCGTCCTACTCGCTCTGCACCAAGAAGAAGAAGGCCGGCGACGCCAGCGTCGCGAAGGCCTCGTCGCGAACGCTCCAGTTGCTACACGCGAGCGCCAAGGGCAAGTTCAGCACGAAGGGCAAGTACAGCGCAGCCACCGTGCTAGGCACCAAGTGGACGGTCGCGGACCGCTGTGACGGCACCCTCACCCACGACATCACCGACTCGGTCAAGGTGACGGACTTCGTCCACCACAAGACCGTCGTTCTCCACGCCGGGCAGAGCTACCTGGCCAAGAAGCCATAAGCGAGGCCGATAGCGAGGCTGGCGTGAGGATCAAGGGACCGGGGAGTCGATCGTTCCGGCGGATCGCCGGAACGATCGCCTGCGCCCTGGTCACGGCGCTGATCGTAGCTCCGGCGGCGTGGGCGTCCACGCCGTTCATCGACATCCATTCTGCCGGGCCACTCAGCGACATCTACATCGGCAACGACCTCGGCTGCCAGGTCCGCAACGGCGGCTTCTCCAGCACTGAGTTCTTCCCGAACTCCGCCGGTCCTGGCGACTGCGGGACGTTCCTCTACCTGAACAGCGACAACGTGTCGGGCGGCTTGTTCGGACCCGACTTCGCGAATCACTCTGGCGGAACAGCCACGTCCTTCACGCAAGGGGAGACGCCGTTTACGTCCGCCGGCAATCAGTCGCTTAGCGGCTCTGGGACGGCGGCAAGTCCGTACGAGGTCACCACCACGGTGACGCTGACGTCGCCGACGGGCAATGTTCCCGTCGTTCTTCAGCTCACCGAGGTCGATAGCTACATCGTCGGCGACGACTTCTACCAAACTGACGTGACGGTCACGAACACCGGCACGGTGACGCCTGACAACGGTGGCGAGCTGTACCACGCCGCCAACTGCTTGCTCCGCGGCTCGGGCACGGGATTCGGGGCGCCGGAGCCGAACGCCGCTTCGCCAGACACGGCGGCCTGTACACCCAACGTGCTTGGCAACCCGCCGTCGGCACTCGAGGAGCTCGTTCCGATCACTGCTGGTAACAGCTGGGAGCAGAGGGCGGTTCCGGCGCTCTGGGCAGACCTCAACGGCACCAGCGCTCTCTTGAATGAATGCGACAACTGCAGAGGAACAGCGACGGATAACGGGGAGGCGATTGAGTACCCGGTTCCCGCGCTGACACCTGGGCAGTCCTCGACGTTCTCATTCGAGACCGAGATCCTCGACACGGTCCCCGCCGGCGGCTTCGCGTTCAGCAGGGGCGCCGGGCACGGCTGTCGGCGGCACCGTCGCCACGATCACCGACCCGAACACCAGCGCCGCCGCGAGCACCTACTCAGCGACGATCAACTGGGGCGACGGGACCACTCTCCGCGGGCACGGTCAGCGGGGGCAACGGCACCTTCACCGTGACCGGCAGCCACGCCTACACCGCCGGGGGGACGTACCCGGTGGGGGTCACGATCACGTCCGTAGGTACGAGCCAGGGGAGCTCGACCGTGACGGACTCGGCGACGATCAGCGCCGCGCCGGGCAACCGTCGTGACCGGCGCGCCGTCGGTGACCGCCACCGGCGCGGGGTTCTGACGGGCTCGGTCGAACCCGGCGGCCTGGCGACGACAGCGTCCTTCCAGTACGGACTCGACCCGAAGTACTCGGGCGGCGGCCCGGTCGTGTACACGAACTCGACGCCGACGCAGAACGTCGGATCGGACTTCGCCACCCACATCGTGTCGGCGTCGGTGTCCGGCCTCGTTCCGAACGCGCTCTACCACGTCCGGCTGGTGGCCACGAACAGCGCCGGGACCACGTTCGGGCCCGATGTGACGTTCACGACGGCCAAGGCGCCGGCGCCGGGCTCGCCGGCGCTCGGCAAGACGGTCAACATCTCGCTTGTCAGTGGGCTCGTGCTGGTCAAGATCCACGGTGTGTTTGTGCCCCTGACCGAGCTCACGCAGATCCCCACGAATACCGAGATCAACGCGCTCAAGGGGTCGATCAAGCTGATCACCGCGATCAACGGTGGTACCCATCCGGCGAGCGATGCGGCCGCCAAGGGCAAGAAGCCCAAGCCGAAGACCCAGACCGGCACGTTCGGCGGGGCGGTGTTCAAGATCACCCAGGCGCGTAGCGGCGCCGCCAAGGGCCTCGTGACGCTCGCGATCGTAGAGAACGCATTCAAAGGCGCACCCTCCTACGCGCTCTGCACCACGCACAAGGCCGCCGACCCCTCCGCCACCGCCGCCTCGGCCAAGACCCTCCAGCTACTCCACGCCAGCGCCAAGGGCAAATTCCGCACCAAGGGCAAGTACAGCGCCGCCACCGTCCTCGGAACCAAATGGACCGTCGCTGACCGCTGCAACGGCACCCTCACCCACGACATCACCGACTCAGTCGAAGTAACCGACTTCGTCCGACACAAGACGGTCATCCTCCACGCCGGCCAGAGCTACCTCGCTCCTGGGCCGCGTAAGCACAAGTGAGAGCGGCGGCCACATAGCAAGCACAGCAGCGTCGCAAACGACCGGCGACGCGGGCGTCAAATCTGACGTTGCCCCACGGGCAGGCCGAGATGTGCGAGAAACAGCACCGTGCTCCGCCTATTGGGAATCGTCGTCTCGATCGGGTTGGCCGACTCAATGAACCCGAGCACGATCGCTCCAGGGCTGTATCTGGCGTTGGGTGAGCGGGCCCGGAGCGGCCTGATCCAGTTCACGCTCGGAGTGGTCGCGGTCAACTTCGTGGGCGGCGCCGTGATCGCACTCGGTCCCGGGCAGGCGATCCTCCACCTCCTTCCGCATCCGCACGCCACCGCCAGGTACATCCTCGAGACGATCGCGGGAGTCGTGCTGCTCATCAGCGCTGCCGTGGTGTGGGCCAGGCGCAGGAGCCTCCGCCGGCGCGAGCTCCCATCTCCCTCGGCCGACGGCAACTCGGCGTTCCTGCTCGGCGTGACGATCAGCGCCGTCGAGTTGCCTACCGCGTTCCCGTATTTCGCGGCGATCGCCGCGATCATCGGCTCTGGGCTCGGGACGCTGCGCCAGCTGATCGCCCTCGCCCTCTACAACGTCGCGTTCGTCCTACCGCTGATCGTGATGATCGTCGTGGTCGAGTTCGCCGACGACAAGGCCAAGCGAATCATCGAATCGGCGCGCGACTGGCTACAACGACACTGGCCGACGCTGGTCGCGGTGCTCGCGCTGGTTGCCGGAGTGTTCGTGACGCTGCTCGGGGTGACGGGCCTCGCCCTCGGCCAGCACAACACCGTCGGGAGCCTGTCGCGACGGTTCCGGCGCTCCATCTCGCGCTGAGAAGCGAGCCGCGGCCCCGACGATTCGGGGACGAGCGCAGTAGCATTGTTCGCGCAACTTGACAACCAGGGGTGCTGGCGGGAATAGCCGGCTGAGATAGCGCCCTACGCCTCGTGCGACCTGGCGCTGACCCTTCGAACCTGTGGGGTAATGCCCGCGAAGGGAGCGACAACTGAGATGGTCGAGGCTCCCCCCAAGGAGCCTCGCGAGCTTAAGGCCGCGGACGGCGTCCAGGTCGAGCTCGTGAGCCGAACGTTCGAGACCAAACGCGGGCGCGTCGAGGCGCTGGCGGGGATGTCGCTGCGCGCGGATGCGCGGGAGGTGGTCGCGGTCGTGGGGCCCAGCGGATGCGGGAAGACCACGTTGCTCGAGCTGGTTTGCGGGCTCCAGGCCCCGGACTCGGGCACCGTGCGGTCAGCACCGGCCGCGCTGATGCCCCAGCGCGATCTGCTGCTGCCGTGGCTGAGCGCGATCGACAACGCCGGGCTCGCTCTACGGGCCCGAGGTGTAGCTCGTGACGAAGCCCGCCAAATCGCCGCGCCGTGGCTCGGACGGTTCGGCCTCGAGCGCTTCGAGCGCACGCGACCCGCGGAGCTATCGGGCGGGATGCGCCAGCGCGTGTCGTTCCTGCGTACGCTGCTCGCGGGCAAGCCCGTGCTCGCACTCGACGAGCCGTTCGCGGCGCTCGACGCGATCACCCGACAGGAGATGCAAGGCTGGCTCGGCCACGTGCTCGAGAGCGAGCCAAGGACGGTGATACTGGTCACCCACGACGTCGAGGAAGCCGTGATCCTGGGCGACCGCGTGGTGGTGATGTCGCCGCGTCCCGGACGAACCGTCAGCGAGATCGAGGTCACCCTGCCAAGACCCCGCAGACGCACCGACCCCTCGGTGGTCGAATTGCGCGAGCGCGCCCTGGCAGCCCTGGGGGTGGACACGTGAAACGCGCACTCCAGGCCTTGCCGGCCGTGCTCCTGGTGCTCGCGTTGATAGGCATCTGGGAGCTGTACGTCGACCTGAAGGGCCCGACCTTCTCGCTGATCCTGCCCCCGCCCCACGCGGTGGCCAAGTCGCTCTACACCGACCGCTCGCTGCTTTGGAGCAGCTTCCTCGTCACCGCCCAGGAGGTGCTGCTCGGGATCCTCGTGGCCACGGTGTTCGGGTTCCTCCTGTCGATCGCGATCCACTTCTCGCTGACGCTCCGCCGGGCCACCTACCCCCTGGCGGTCGCTTCGCAGGCTGTGCCGGTCGCGGTCTTTGCTCCGGTGCTCGCGTTCTGGCTCGGCTACGGGATATTGCCGAAGCTCGTCGTTGTCGCGGTCGTATCCTTCTTCTCGATCGTGGTCACGACGACCGCGGGGCTGGCCGCCGTCGATCCCGATCTGCTCAAGCTGATGCGGACATTCGACGCCTCGCGACTGAGGACGTTCCGGCACGTCGAGCTTCCCTCCGCGCTTCCGAGCGTATTCACTGGGGCGAAGATCGCGGTCGCGGTATCCGTGATCGGCGCGGTGTTCGCCGAGTACACCGGCTCGAACTCCGGCCTCGGTTACGTGATCCTCGTGTCCGAGCCGCAGCTGCTGGTCGCGCGGGCCGTCGCGGCGGTCGTGATCCTGTCGCTGTTCGCGATCGCGTTGTTCGCGTTCCTGGCGCTGGCCGAGCGCCTCGCGCTGCCATGGGCTTACCGCTCTCCCGAGGAGCGCCCGGCATGAGACGGCCAGTCGCGAAGGTGCTCGTGGCCGCGCTTGTGGCCGCGCTTGCGTTGACCGTCGCCGGGTGTGGGGAGAAGAAAGAGACGGTGGCGGGGTCGTCGGGGAGGGCACAACGGCTGACGCTGATGCTCGACTGGTTCCCGAACGCCGACCACGTCGGGATATACCAGGCGCTCGCCGAGGGCGACTTCACGAAGGCGGATCTCGACGTACACGTCGAGATCCCGTCGGATCCGGCCGACCCGCTCAAGTTGCTCGCCACGGGCAAGGTCGACGCCGCGATCTCCTACGAGCCGGAGGTCCTGCTCGCACGCAACCAGGGATTGCCGCTGGTGTCGGTGGCGGCGATCGTCCAGGAGCCGCTCACCTCGATCGTCTCGATCGGCTCCAAGCACATCAAGACCGCCGCCCAGTTGCGCGGCAAGCGCGTCGGCGATGCCGGGATCCCGTACCAGCACGCATACCTGCAGACGATCCTGGCGCATGCCGGCGTTCCCGCGAGCTCGGTAAAGGAGATCAACGTCGGCAGCAACCTCGTTCCGGCGATGCTGTCGGGCCGCGTCGACGCGACCCTCGGCTCGTACTGGAACTACGAGGCAATCCAGCTCGCCCAGCTCCACAAGCACCCGAACGTGATCCACATGCAGGACGTCGGCGTCCCGACCTATGACGAGCTCGTGGTGGTCGTACGCAAGAACACCATCGTCAACCATCCCGACGTCATTCGGCGGTTCGTACAGGCGCTGGCGCGGGGCTACGAGTCGGCCCGGCGGGATCCCCAGGCGGCGGTCACGAACCTGGTGCACGCGAGCCCGGGGCTCGATCCGAAGCTGCAGCTGGCGAGCGTCCGCGCGACGCTGCCCGCCTTCTTTCCGAGCAATCCCGCCCATCCGTGGGGCTGGCAGGACCCCGCGCAGTGGAACGCCTACGGCGAGTGGATGCTCACCAACCACCTGATCTCGGTCCCCAATGCGGTGCTCGACGCCTCCACCAACGAACTGTTGGCGGGCCAGGGTCTCTAACCCGCGAGCGCAGCTCGACCGACCGATGAGTTTTGGTGGCCGCGCGGGTCTACGGATCATGCGCATGCGAAATCGCCAGACCGCCTCGCGATGAGAGCTCGCACATCGGTGTCCGCGCAGAGGACCGATCCCTTACGATGAGCGTCGTGCAGGAATCGCAACTCGCGGTCGCGCAGGGCGGGCTCGAGCGTCAACTCGAGCAGCACCGACCCGAGCTGACCGGCTACTGCTACCGGATGCTCGGCTCTCCGTTCGAGGCCGAGGACGCCGTGCAGGACACCTTCCTGCGGGCGTGGCGCGGGTTCGACCGGTTCGAGGGTCGCGCGGCCCTGCGATCGTGGTTGTACCGGATCGCCACCAACGTCTGCCTCGACATGTTGAACGGCCGCTCGAAGCGGGAGCGGCCGATGGACTTCGGCCCGGCCCAGGAGCCGGTGGAGTCGAGCCTGAACACGCTGCCCGAGGTGACCTGGATCGAGCCGATCCCGACCAGCCTCGTCAGCAGCGAGAGCGATCCGGCCGAGCTGGCCGTGCAGCACGACACCATCCGTCTGGCGTTCGTGGCCGCGCTCCAGAATCTGCCGGCCCGCCAGCGGGCGGTGCTGATCCTGTGCGAGGTCCTGCGCTGGAAGGCGAGCGAGGTGGCCGAACTGCTCGAGACGAGCGTCGCGTCAGTCAACAGCGCCCTTCAGCGGGCTCGGGCGACGCTCGAGCAGCGCGAAATCGAGGTCACGGACGCGGCGGCGCCGATGGACCCGACCCAGAAGGATCTCCTCGCGCGCTACGTCGACGCATTCCAGCGCTACGACGTCGACGCGCTCACGTCGCTGCTTCGCGAGGACGCCACCCAATCGATGCCGCCGTATGACATGTGGCTCTCCGGCCGCGAGGACGTGTTCGCGTGGTGGTTCGGCCCGGGGATCGGCTGCAAGGACTCGCGCGTGATCCCGGTCGAGACCGCGAACGGCTCCGTTGCGTTCGGCCAGTACAAGCCGAGCGAATCCGGCAGCGGCTACGACCCGTGGGCCCTGCAGGTGCTCGAGATCGCCGACGGGAAGATCGTCGAGTTGACGTTCTTCCTCTCGACCGAGCGCGTGTTCCCGCTGTTCGGTCTTCCGCCCCGACTCGAGTCCTGATCGGCTCCGGCTCGAGCGCTCCGCGCGACGGCGCGGGTCCGGCCCGCCACCTGAATCGTCAGCGGTACTAAGCCGCCAGCACGTGCTCGAGCCCCATGAACGCGATCAGGTCTCGAAGCTCGGCGGACGTGTGCTCGAGCCGGATCCGGCAGCCGTGCCGGCGCGCGGCCAGCTGCAGGCGGGCGAGCGCGTCGACCGCCACCGCGTCCGCGTCGACCCCGTCCACGTCGCACACGGCCAGGGCCGCGCCGCTGCGAGCGAGCAGCGAGCACACCCGCTCATAGAGCGCCGGTAGATCGCTGCGGTCGATCGGCCCGACGATCGCGAACGAGATCGTCCTGGGCGGCGATGCCTCCATCCAGAGATAGACCGCAAACACGGCAAGAATTCATCGCGGGCGTGCTCCATTTCGGCGAATCGCGGCGCGGAAGCGGGTCTCATCACCGTGGCTGGGCTCGGTCGTGGCGACCCAGTCCTCGAGCGTGGCAACGAACCGCTCGGGCTCGTCCAGGAACGGGAAATGGCCGGAGCGCTCGAACAGCTCGAACCGGCTGGCGGGCACGAGCTCGTGCGCGCGCCGGCCGTGACCCACCGGGATGATCCGGTCGCGCGCGCCCCACACGATCAGCAGCGGCAGCTCGGCCGCGAGATAGAGACGGTCGACGGCCTGCACCCGCTGGCCGCCGACGTCGACGCTGGCGCGGAGCGTGTGAACGAAGGCGGCGCGGCTCTCCGGATCGCCGAGCGAGGCGTGACCCCGGGCCATCTCGATCGCGTCGTTCCCGAATGGAAAGCCGATCCGCCCGACCGCGCGCCCGACCGCCCGCCCCGCCCCGAGCACCCGGCGGTCCGCGAGCAGCGGGATCACAAGCTCAGAGCCCGGGAGGGTGGCCGCGCGCAGGAACGCGTGCACGCTGCGCCCGAGCCCGCCGCTCGAGACCAGGGCAAGACGCCCCACGCGCTCGGGGAACTGGTAGGCGAACTGCATCGCGACGCCACCACCGAGCGAATGGCCGACGACGGTCGCCGGCCCGAGTCCGAGCGACAGCGCCAGATCGCGGATCCCCGACGCGAACGCGCCCATCGAATAGTCGCCGCGAGGCTTGGCGCTCTGGCCGTGTCCGAGCAGGTCCGGGGCCAGCACCGTGTGATGGCGCGCCAGCCGCGGTCCGACGAGCTCCCAGACCACCGAGGAGGCCGTGATCCCGTGGATCAGCACGATCGGCGGGCCGCTGCCCGCCTTCCGGTAGGCGACCCGGTGCCCATGGATCGTCGTTTCTTTGAGTTCGAAGCTCATTTGGCGCCCCCCTTTGTTCGTCGCCGGCCCCAAGGAAGCCTTCCGCGGGGCGGTCGACCGACGGGTGCAGAACGCGCCTAAGACCTTACCCGGCGGGTCGCAAAGTACACATGAGCACCCTGGGGATGCTCATGCGCACACGACGCGCCGGGGGCGGTACGCCATGCCACGGTTTGCACCCTCGGCTGTTATGCGGCGATCCGAGTCGCCGCGGACCCTTCCCCGAGCCGCAGCGCGTGCAGCCCCGCCAGCCCCGCCCACGGCGCGTATGGAGCGAAGAGCTCGGCGACCTCGTCCTCGGTGGCGCGCGCCCACGGGTCCCCGCCACTGCGGAGCCGGCCGACCAGCTTCAAATACCCCACATCTCCGCAAGGGAGCTGGTCCAGCCTCCCCTGGCCGGTCAGCCCCAGCATCTGGATCGTCCAGCTGCCGATCCCCCTGATGGCACGCAGCCGGCGCCAGCCGCGCTCGTGGTCCGCGTCGAACAGGTCCACGCGACCGCTGGCCACCTCGCGGGCGGCACGAACCAATGCGATCGACCTGCCCGCGGACAAATCGAGCGATTCCAGCCTCGCCGGCGCCTGCGCCGCGAGCACCGACGCCGCGGGCGCGTCACGCATCTCGCTCAACGGGCACCTGCGGCCGAGCCGCGCGATCAGCCGCCGCTCGATCGCCGCCGCCCGGCTGAACTCGATCAGCTGCTCGCAGATCGCCCAGGCCAGCGCCTCGAACGGCTCGGGCTTCCCCCCGACCCGCAACCCCGGATCAGAACGGACCGAGCGCCCAATCAGCGGATCGAGTCGGAACCGCTCGTAGAACGGCTCGATGTCCTGGTCGATGCCGAGCGCGAGCCGCATTCGCTCGATTCCCCACTCGGCCGCCGCGCGATCCGCGGCCCGCGCCCCAAACACCACACGATCCCGCGACGGCTGCGCCACCCGCACCAGCACCGGCTGCGAACCGGCGTGAACGAGCCGGTGCAGCACTCCGCCTCGCACGCGGACGAGGCCGTCGAGGCCATTGCGTAGAGGCAGTGCGAACACCCAGCGGGGCCGAACCTCGACGCGGACCTCGCCCCCGGCGCCGCCGCGCGTGGTCAATCTCCTTGCTTGCCGATCACGTGCACGTCGACCAGGAACGACCGCGACGCCGTGATCGGCAACAGGTCGGCCACGCGCCGGGAGCCGTTCTTTCCGGCCCGCGCCAGCTTGCGGGAGGAGCGCCGCTTGATCAGAGCGATCGTGGCGGCGCCGGCGACGAACCCCGTCGCGGCCGCCGCGGCCGCCTGGACCGCGGGCAGCGACGCCGGGCCAGAGCGTTCAATTGTCCTGACGTCGGCGAGGACGGGGAGGCCGTCGACGACCTCCTCGTCCGGGCCGGCCGCGCCAGGCTCGGCGCCCTCCGAGGCAGCTACCTCGGGGGCGTGTTCGTCGGCGAAAGGCTCAGTCATGCCCGCGACATGGTGACAGCGTCGGCGGTCAACTTCAAAGAAGCTTCTCGTACACCCGGTACGTCCGCACGATCTTGCCGCCCATGCGCTCCATCGCGCGGTTGATGCGCGTGTTGGTCTCGAGCGTCCATCCGGTCTCGCCGGACTTCTGCGGTAACCGCTCGGCGGCGTCGTAGTGGAGCTCATATAGCTTGGCCGCCACCCCGGTGTGCTGCCACTCGGGCTTGGCCCCGAGCGCGAACACGCGCACCCGGTCGATCCTGCGCTTGTACCAGAGCGCCTTCGCCCATCCGAACGGGAGCAGGCGGCCGTTGAGGTGACTCAGGACCTGGTTGTAGTCGGGCAGCGTCAACGCGGCGGCAACGGGCTCGCCGTCCTTCTCGGCGATGAACGCCCAGTTCTCGTCCAACACGGGCTTGAGGTCCTTCGCGTAGTGGCGGACCTCCTCCTCGGTGAGCGGCGTGAAGCCCCAGTTTCGCTCCCAAGCGGCGTTGTAGACCTCGAGGAAGCGGCCGATCTCGGCCTCCATGTCCTTCTTTCGCATGTGGCGGACCTTGATCCCGTACTTGCTCTCGACCTCGGCCGCGACGCGCCAGATCGCCGGGTGCACGGACCCTCGGTCGGCCACGGCGAGCGACCACATGTACAGGTCCATCGCCTTTGTCAGCCCGGCGCCCTCGAGCAACCCCGGGTAGTAGGGGTGGTGCCAGTCGGTCAGCACGGTGGGCATCAGGTCATAGCCGTCGATCAGAACCCCGCACTCGTCGTTGGTCGTGAAGTTCATCGGGCCCACCATGCGGTCGCGGCCGCGGGCGCGCAGCCACTCCTCGGCGGCCGACAGGAGTGCGTTTGCCACCTCGGGATCGTTCTCGCACTCGAAAAAGCCGAACAGCCCCCACTCGTGATGCTGGAACTCGTTGAAGTGGCGGTCGATCTGCGCCGTGACCCGACCGACGGGCGTCTCGCCCTTCCAGGCCAGGAAGAACTCGACCTCGGCGTGCTTGAAGAATGGATTGCGCCCTCGATCGAAGAACCGCTTGCGGTCGAACAGCAGCGGCGGTACCCAGTTGGGCTCGTTACGATACAGCCGCCACGGCAGCTTGATGAAAGTGTTCAGATCGCGCTTGCTCGCGACAGGGCGGATCTCCAAGGCCCGACGAGCCGGCAGGGTCACGTCTACTGCCATCTGACCCGGAACGTTATATGTCCACCTCGATAGATGTCTTCGCCAAAGCCCGGGAGCACGAACGCCTCGAACAGCTCCGGGCCGCCCGGGAGCTCGACCTGGTCCCGTATTTCCGGGTGCTGGAGGGCCCCACGCTGCCGGTCGTGGAGATGGAGGGCAGGCGCCGGATCATGCTCGGCTCCAATAACTATCTGGGGCTGACCGGTGATGAGCGCGTCGCCCAGGGCGCGCTCGACGCCCTGCGTCGCTACGGCACGGGGCTTACCGGATCGCGCTTCCTGAACGGCACCACCGACCTGCACCTCGAGCTCGAGCGCGAGCTCGCCGACTGGTTCGGGACCGAGGGCGCGCTCGTGTTCACGACCGGGCACCAGGCCAACCTCGGCGCGCTCGGGACGATCCTCGCGCCCGGCGACACCGTCGTCGTGGACTCGGGCGACCACGCCTCGATCCTCGATGGCTGCATCCTCTCGCGGGCCAAGCTCCGGCCTTTCCGCCACAACCGGATCGACAAGCTCGAGCAGACGCTCGAGAAGGCCGCCGGCGACGGTGGCGGCATCCTGGTCGTCGTCGACGGCGTGTTCTCGATGGAGGGTGACGTCGCGCCGCTTCCCGAGATCGCCGAGCTGAGCCGCCGCTACGGCGCCCGCCTGATGGTCGACGAGGCGCACGCACTGGGCGTGCTCGGCGCCCGGGGCGCCGGCGCGTCCGAGCTGTTCGGGGTCGAGGACCAGGTCGATCTGCGGATGGCGACGTTCTCCAAGTCGCTCGCCTCGTGCGGCGGCGTGATCGCCGGCCCGGCCGACGTAGTCGAGTTCCTGCGGGTCTCCTCGCGTCCGTTCATGTTCACCGCCTCGGCCGTTCCCGCGGCGCTGGGGGCGGCGCTGGCCGCGGTCCGGATCTGCCGCTCCGAGGAGGGACGCGAGCTGTTCGCCCGGGTGCTCGACAACGCGCGCTATCTCCATCGGGGCCTGGAGGAGCTCGGATTCCAGGTCGTCAAGCCGACCCGGCTGGCCGACGGCACTGACGTTGTCACCACGGTCGTCCCGGTCGTCGTCGGCGACGACTGGAAGGCCGCGTTCCTGTGGAAGGCGCTCTACGACGCCGGCGTTTACGTCAACGTTGCGCTTCACCCGGCGGTGCCGCCGGCCGGCGCGCTGCTGCGCACGAGCGTGATGGCGACGCACGATCACGACACCCTCGATCAGGCGCTCGAGATCTTCGCCGAGGCCAAGCAGAGTTTCGAGGCCGAGCACGGGGCACTGCCCGCGCGCGCGTAGGTGTGCCTCCACCCCCTGCCTAAAGGGAGCGCTCTCGACGCCAGGCTTGTCCACACTCGCACAAGGGCCGCGGACCAAAAAAAACACGCTCTAAGCGCATGGGCGGCACTTGTGACGTTGCTGTTACTCGCGCCGATGTCGTAGCTTCTTGCTCTACCCGACGGCTGGCAAGACAGAGGTCGATACGGTAGGGCCAGGCCGGAACGGGGTGTAAGAACCGCTCGCTTCTGCATGCGGGAATAGCAGTTTGAGCGGTGTTAGGACCCACGGGAGGGGGCCCTGACGGACCCCTGCTTATGTGTAAACAAGAGTGTCCGCTGCGTCGGACCGAATGGGAGGAAGCGAAGCAGCAAATGAGTGAGACCGCCACGATGACACCGGCGCCGCAACGACTGCGAGCACTGGAACGAGCCAACGCGGTCAGGCTCGCCCGCGCAGAGCTGAAGCGAAGGATCGCTGAGGGAGAAGCTTCTGCCGCGGACGTCATTCTGAGTCCGCCCGACGAAGCGCTCAGTTGGGCGATCGGGGAGCTGCTGATAAGCCAGCGGCGATGGGGCAGCACGAAGTGCAGGAAGTTCCTCTCGCGATATCACATCACCGAGACCAAAACGATCGGAGCGCTCACCGATCGTCAGCGCCATTTACTCGCGGACCAGCTCGAGTTGTGCACCGCTCGAGCGTCCGAGCTCGTCTGCGTGTAGAGAAGCCGTGACGGCCCCGCGCGACTGCCCGCCCCCCGGGGCAGTGGCGCGGGACTCGGCCCCGGACCCAACCTCTCCAAGCCCGCGGAACCGGCGAGCTCAGACCTGGATCCCGACCGGCACCGGGCTGGCACCGGCGAAGAAGAAGAACCACACCACGAACGCCGCCAGCGTGAGCCCGGCGCTGACCACGAGCACCGCCTCGAGCACGTAGTGCCCGGTGTCATCGAGACCTCGAGCGAGACGGTTTGCCCGGTACACGTCGCTCAGCTTCGCCAGGACCGCGGCCAGCACCCCGATCGTCGCTACCAGGCCGATGAAGCTCACGCCGAGCGCGGTTCCGAGCGAGGAGGTCGCCCCCTGGACCTGCGAGCCCACCCACAGCCACAGCAGTGGCGTGCCGATCCACAGAACGAGGCTGCCGATGAACATGATCAGCAGCACCAGCGTCGCGCCGGCACCCGTCCTCAGTAACTCGCGCACTAGTGGCCCTGAGGGTAGCTGTCACATAAGAGGCCGCGGCGCCCACTAGGCCGGGGCGGCACGGCGGTGGCTAACGGACAGCCCGAGGAGAGCTTGACCTCCCACCATCCCATTAGCATCCCGATGAGCCCGAGCCGCGGCCGGACGTGCCAAACGCCGCATCCGGGCTCGCCGAGCTCTCGGTTCGCGATCCGCCCGAACCGGTAGCGCCCAGGGTCAAGCAGCATCTTCTCGAGCGTCACCCGGCACGCCGCCTGCTGATCGGCTCGCGCGGCGATCGTCGCGCGCGCGCACTGGACGCGCCCCGCGAGCTCGTCCCGGACGCGCTCGAGCTCGCCGAGGTCGAGCAGTCGCGGTGCGGCGCGAAGCCGCGCGGGCTCCTCGTCGAGCCCTCCCATCGGGAAGGCGGTGACGAACGCATCGGCCAGCTCCCGCTCGAGCTTGTCGATCTGCGCCCGCAGAGCCCGTCGGGCCGCCCGCTCGTCCTGTCCGAGAGCGACTACCGAGCCGGCAACGACCGCGCCTGAGTCGTGTTCGAGAAGCTCCAGGGCTGCCTCCTTTCGGGAGCTCGGGCCAGCTTACCAGCCGCCACCACCCCGATTTAGGCTGTTCTGAGAACGTCGGAGGCCACCCACAGCGCCTCCTCGAGGTGAATCGCCGGGACTCCATCGACGCCGACCGCGAACAGGATGATCCGGCTCGTGCGAGGGCCCGGGCCGTGTCCCGGCGCCGGCTCGCCAAACAGCGCCGCATGGACCGCACCGGCGTCCGCGACCACGAGCTGGCCTTCCGACAGCGGCAAGTCGTCCGGAGCGACGCCGAGCCGGTCGCCGGCCACCGACACCCGGATCCCGAGGCTCGACACCTCGGCGACGCGAGCGTCGAGCGCCCACACCGGCACGCCGGTCTCGACGACCGCGATCAGCAGCGCGTCCGCCAGCGCGTTTCTCGATTGGAACGTGCCGTGGAGCAGCCGCCGCACGGCCGCCGCTTCGCTCGGGATCCGGGCGGCGTCGGGATCGAGCCCGACCTGACGAAAGAACGCCCGGTAGGCGTGCGGGATCGGCTGGGTGCGCATCGCCACCACGCCCGCGCCCCGGTAGCGGTTCGACAACTCTCGCAAGCGCCGTTCGACCTCGCGGGAGCTGCCGCGCACGCGGGCATCGACCGCGGTCCAGGCGAGCCGCAGCCCCGGAAACTCCTCACGCAAGCGTGGCTCGACAAACCCGCTCTCGGGGCTCATCTATCGTTCACCCGTGGCGCAGCAGCGCCTGCACCTGACCCGCGAGCGCGGTCCGCGATTGCCAATGCTCGCCGATCAATCGCTGAGCCACGGTCCCGCCACGATAAGCGAGCTCGAGCAGCGGGCACGCGGTGACGCCGTACAGGCCGCCCACGCCGCCGTCCGCGTCATACGCCACCGGGATCGTCCAGTGGTGAGCCGTTACCGCCTTCCGCGCCGCCGCGTGGCCCGTGTTGACCGCGACCGCCGCGTACTGAGCCTCCCGCGTCCCCGCCTCCGAAGCGAGTGCCTGCATCGTGCTCACCTCGCGCTCGCACGCCCTCGAGCCGGTCACGAAGAAGCCGAGCACGACCGGCCCGCGCTTGGACAGCAGGCACAAATTCAACGCGCGCGGATCGTGGCGGACGAGCGTGCAGGGCGGACTGAGGTTCGCGTCACCGTTCAAGCTCGACGCGGCCAGCGGCGCGGCGAAATAGCGAAGCGGCTGACCCGGCGCGACGCCTGGAGTTCCAGCCCCCGACCGGTGGTTGGTGAGCGCGTAGATCAGGAAGCCAATCACGAGCACGGCCGCGAGCGCGCCGACCATCCAGGCGTAGCGGCGATTGTCGATGAGCGCCTTGAGCGGAGTCGGGGGCTCGCCCTCCGGCGGCCGGGCGGGCTCGGACCCGCTCACGCCACGCGGGCTCGTCGCCGCCGCGGGAGCGCGCCGGCGATCCGTCCCGCGCGCTCGCGCGCGCCCCGCAGCGCGCCCCGCCGCTCAGACAGCGCGAGCACCGAGGGCAGCACGAGCAGGACGCCCCCGAGCGACACGGTCAGGTCGACGAGTGTCACCAGGCCGAAGTCGCGCAGCATCGTGATGCTCGACAGCGCGAGCACGCCGAAGCCGGCGATCGCCGTGATCCCTGAGGCGAGCACCGCCGACCCGGTGAACCGGTAGGTCCGCGCCAGCGCCTCGGTAGAAGAGCGGCCGGCGCGTCGCTCCTGTCGGAACCGCTCGGACAGGAGCACGCTGAACTCGGTCGAGATCGCGATCACGAGCGCGCCGAGCGTGGCCGACATCGGGTTCAGCGGGATCCGCGTCGCGAACAGGATCAGAGACGACCATCCCGTCGCGAGCGCGATCGGCACAAGCGGAACGAGCGCCCGCTCGACCGTCCGCAGGACCGCGAGCAGCACCAGGCCGACGGCGACCAATCCCGCCAGCAGCATCAACATCCGCCTCCCCGACGACGACAGCGACGCGTCCGCCTGGGCCGCGAGCACGGGCAAGCCGGCTAGCTCGGCGGTCACGCCCGAGGGCGGATGCATGTGCGAGCGCATGTAGTCGATCAAGCGTTGCTGGCGCGACAGCGGCATCAGGCGGATGCCGAATGCGAGCGTCGCTTCCCGGTGGTCGGGCGTGATCACGGCCTGGGAGAAGTATGGCGGGACGGCCTTCAACAGGCTCGAGATCAGACCAGTGTTCAACGACTTCGTGCACGAGCCGGCGCTCGTCTGGCTGCCCGAGCAGAACAGGTCGGGTAGGGAGAGCGCCGGGCACAGGCTCGCCTTCGCGCAGCCCTTCGCCTCGACGTAGCCGAAGTGGGCCAGCAGCGTGTTCTCGTAGCTGACCATCCAGCTGATCGTCTGCGGAGTTGCCACGTTGTTCGAGTGCACGAGCACATCGATCTCGCCCGACACCCCGGTCACCCGCTCGAGCGTCCGTAGGTTCTGAAGCGCGGGCATGTTCGACGGCACGAGCTTGGTCACGTCGGACTGGACCCGCATCTGGGTGTCGGCGATCCAGCCGGCCGCGGCCAGGACCAGTCCCACAAGCAACACCCGACCGGGACGCCGCGCCGCCCCCGCCACCGCGTTCCGAGCGATCCGGCCGAAGCGGAAACCCACAGAAGCCCGCGCGCGCGCGTCCCCGAGGATCTCCCCCGCTCCCCGCGCCGACGCGCTGATCACGCCCAGCTCGGGCAGGCCGCGCCGCGGGGTCCCGGGGCGTGGGGCCGTCGCCCGGCGCCGGCTCACCACCATCGCCGCCGAACCGGCGGTGAACGCGCACCCGAGCGCGATCGCGATGCCGATGATCAGGAGCTCGCCGAACCCCCGTACCATCGGGACGGGCGAGAGCAGGAGGGCCAGGAATCCCGCTGCGGTAGCCAGCGCGGCGGTCGCGATCGTTGGCGCGGCTGCGGCCGCTGCCTGAGCAACGTCGCCGGACACCTCCTCGGTGCGCGCCTGGAACTGGACCGCGTAATCGACCGCCAGCCCGATCAGGATCGGCAGCACCGCGATCGACGCCATCGTCAACGACCCGCCGAAAAGCGACACCACCCCGAACGTGATCCCCGCCGCAGCCAGAGCGATCCCGAGCGGCAACAGCCGCGGCCGGTTGCGGAACACGAGCAACAAAACGACGCCCATCACGAACACCGCCGCCGCGAGCAGGCCGGCGACCCCACCGGTGATCGTCGAGGCCAGGGCATCGGTCACCACCGGCACCCCCGAGACCGTGTAGGTGCCGTGGTACGCCGAGCGGAACATCGGCATCCGCACCGCCTGCTGGATCCACGCGATCGCCTGGGCCTGCTGCGCCGGCGTGAGCGCCGCCTTCAACCGGACCTGGATCAGCGCCGAGTCGGCGGTCGGGAACAGGTAGGCGAACCGCGACTTCGGCTGGTTCACGCCGCGGGTTTGGTCGAACACGATCTCGGGGATGAACTGCGGATCGTCGATCTTCGGCTGGCCCGAGATGCCGGAGTTCAGGTACATCTGGAGCAGGTTCGTCGTCTCCTGCTCCTGGGCGATCGAGCCCGCGGCGTTCTCGAGCTTGGTCGCCTGCTGACGCGACATGTGCCGGGCCAGCGCCAGCTTGTACGCGCTCGTCTTCGCGGTCTGAACCGTCTGCTGGGCCGAGCTTTCGATCTGCTCGATCTCGGTGTTGACGGCGGCGACCGCGCGGTTGAGGAACGTCCCCGGCCCGTACACGACCTGCGCCGGGCGCGCCTTCGCGAGATGCCCGCATGGGCTGTTCCACCCGCCGTACGGCGTCGACCCGGCCGGCGCCGGCGTGAACGCCTCGAGCTGCTGATTTGCGACGAGGGTCTGGCCGGCGAGGCACGCCTCGAGCTGGCTGACCGTCGCGAGGTCCTTGGTCTCGACGAGATCGGTCAGCGGCTCGCGGATCAGGATCACCACGGGGTCGCTCCCGAAGTGCTGGTTGTCGTCGAGGCTCGCTTGGAACGTCGGCGACGATCGGCTCACGAACGTGTTGCTGTTCGTGTTCGGCTGTAGGCGGAGCGCGAGCGCGCCGCCGCCGAGGGCAAGCGCCACCACAACGCCGAGCGTCACCGCCGGTCTGCTCGCGGCGGCTCGCGCCAGCCGCTCCAACACCCTCCCTATCATGGTGTTGGGGGTGGGTGGCGGGACATCAGTCCATCGCGAGCGGACCCTGCGACTCCCCGGACAGGAACTGGCGGATGAACGGATTGTCTGAGTTGAGCATGTCCTCGGCCGGACCCGCCTCGACGATCCGGCCCTTCCACAACACGTTGATGTAGTCCGCGACCCGGCGGGCGCTCATGATGTCGTGCGTGATCACGCAGAAGGTCGGGAGGTGCTCCCGGCCCTTCGCCTTTGCCTCTTCCATCATGTCGCGGTGGATCTCGAGGATAAGCTCGCCGAGCAGCGCAGTGCGGACGGGGTCGAGCCCCGAGTCGGGTTCGTCGAACAGCAGGATGTCGGGCTCGAGCACGAGCGCCCGCGCGAACCCGGCGCGTTTGCGCATCCCGCCTGAGAGCTCGTTCGGCATCTTCGTCCGTGCATCGCCCAGGCCGACCTCTTTCAGCCTCCGCATGACGATGTCCTCGACCTCGTCTTCGCCCTTCTCGGTGTGCTGGCGGAGCGGGAACGCGACGTTGTCGAATAGGTTCATCGAACCGAACAGGGCGCCGTCCTGGAAGAGCAGGCCGAACTTCTTGCGCATCTCGAACAGCTCGTCGTCGGGCATGCTCGGAACCGACTCGCCGTGGACGAGGATGTCACCCTCATCGGGGTACAGCAGCCCGACCATGTGCTTGATGCACACGGACTTCCCGGTGCCCGACGGCCCGAGGATCATCGAAACCATCCCCTCGGGCAGGCCCATATTCAACCCGCGCAGAATCGGCGTGCGTCCGAACGCCTTGTACGTGTCGATGAACTCGACCGCGTCGGGGCGGCCCGACGGATACACCTTGTAGGTGTGCCACTTGTATTCGTCGTCGCTCGAGCCGGGGGGCGGGCCGGGACGCGGCGGTTGCTCGTCCACGATGGACACGCGCGAGCCGAACTCGTGTTCGTGCTGAGGGGCGGGGTCGCCCGCCGGCTCCCAGTGATCGCCGGCCTCCCGCTTGTGATCTCCCTCAAACGGAGCCGGCTCGTCGCCGTCGTGACCGGCGTCCTGCGAGGACCGCTGGGGGACCCACTTTTCCTCGTTAAACGCCATCTTCAGCCTCCGATTGGTGCCCGGGGGTTGGCGCCCCAGAAGAGCTGCGTGCCGAGCATTCCGATGAGATGTACACCGACCAAGTTCAAGACCATCGACTTCGCCGTGGCGGTGCCGACCCCGACCGGACCACCACTCGCGTTATACCCGTAATAGCAGCCGACCAGAACGATGAGCGTAGCCATCGCCATCGCCTTTATCAGGCTGAATAACAGGTCCGGCGGGTTCTGGAACTCCCAGAAGATCAGGAAATACCCCCCGGAGGAGACGTCGCCGATCTGCTGCACCACCGCGATGTAGCTCGCCAGGAACCCGGCGCCGATCGCGATCACGTAGACGAACGGGAGCACGAGCCACGCAGCGAGCAGCCGGGTCGCGCAAAGGAACGTCATACCGCTGATCCCCATCACCTCGAGCGCGTCGATCTCGTCGGAGATCCGCATCGAGCCGAGCTCGGCGACGATTCCTGTCCCGACCTTGGCCGCCATCATGTAGCCGAACGCGAGCGGGGCGAGCTCGCGCAGGTCGCACCACGCGGAGAACACGCCGGAGAACGCGGGCGCTCCCTGCGAGCGCAGGAGGTAGGCGCCCTCGATCCCGCACGTAAGGCCGACGATGAACACCAGCAGGCAGATCACCAGCGCCGAGCCGACGATCAGGATGCCCGCCTGCCGTAGGGCCTCGCCGAAGAACTTGAACACGCGCAGGCGGAAAATCTCGCCGAGCACCTGTGCTGTGAACTTCGCGATCTCGCCGAACGCTTCGACCCAGCCCTTGGGGGTGACGATCAGGTCGTTCATCTATCTCGGGATCGTCGTGATCTCGGGATGCGTCGCGAGCAGCGTCTGGGTGAACGCGTAGTTGAACGCGAAGATGCCCAGGAACGCGATCACGACCGCCTGGTTGACGGCGCGGCCGACCCCCTCGGCCCCGCCCGAGGCGGTCATCCCCTTGTAGCAGCAGACCACCGCGATGATCGCGCCGAACAGCGTGGTCTTGACCACCGACCCCCACAGGTCTGTGGTCTCGGCGTTGTTGAAGAACGTCGAGAAGAACGGGCCGAGCGAGGCGTGGTTGACGAGCGTCGCCAGGATCCCGCCGAAGATGCCGAAGATCACCGCGTAGATGTCGAACAGGCCGGTGACCAGCATCAGCGCGAGGAAGCGTGGCACGACCAGGTTCTTGATCGGGTCGACGCCGAGCACCTGGAGCGCGTCGAGCTCCTCGCGGATCTTGCGGGCGCCGAGGTCGGCGGTGATCGCGGTGCCGGCGACGCCGGCGAGCACGATCGCGTCCACGAACGGAGCGAACTCCCGGATCGACGCGAGCACGAAGAAGCCACCCAGCCGATCGAGCGCGCCGAACAGCACGAGGAAGTTCGCGGCCTGAAGGCCGGGCGCCTCGTACCCGAAGGCGATCGTCGAGATCAGCAGCGGGAACCAGCAGAGCCGCAGCGCGAACATGAACTGACCGACGAACTCGGGGCCATACGGGTACGGCGGCCGCACCGCGGAGACCAGCGTCTTGCCGGTCAGGATCATCATGTTGCCGACCTCTTCGAGTAGCCCTTTGATGGGCGTGTACCCACGATCGGCGACGGCTCTGATCAAATCTTGCTCCAGCCTCCCGGGTCTGCAGTGCCGCCACGCGGCTGAGCGCTAAGCCTAGGGACCTATGCCCGGGAATACCAAATTCCAACCGTCGCCGGAACCGGCGTAGCACGCACAGGGCAGTTGCTATGTTCGGCGCCCCGTGAGATCCAGGAGCCTTGGTCTGATCTGCTGCGGAGCGCTGGTCTTGAGTGCGTGCGGCGGCGGCGCGCGACAGGACGCGAGCGAGCCGAGCGGAAAGTTCCCGATCACGGTGACGACGGCGACGTTCCCAGGCTCTCAGCGCCTGTCCGAGCACACGCACCTCGTGCTCGCCGTGCGCAACGCGGGCTCGCAGACGATCCCGAACATCGCCGTCACGATCTGCAACGTCACCTGTGCCTATCCCGCGCCCGCGGGCGAGGGCACCGACGCAGCCGCGTTCGCCCAGGATCTGCAGATGCCCGGGCTCGCGAACCCGTCGCGCCCGGTGTGGGTTGTCGACCGGCCTCCGGGCACTTGCAACGCCGGCTGCCAGCCCGGCTCGTCCGACGGGAGCGGCAGCCCCGGCGGTGCCGTCACCGCGTACTCGAACACATGGGCGCTTGGGGCGCTCGCGCCCGGCCACACGGCCAAGTTCGATTGGGCCGTGACCGCGGTGGCGCCCGGGCGTCACGTGGTCGCGTGGGAGGTGGCCGCCGGCCTGAACGGCAAGGCCAAGGCCGTTCTGCAGGGCGGCGGCGGGCCCCCACACGGGACGTTTAGGGTCCTGATCCACAGCGCCCCGTCCGAGTCGTACGTCAACAACAACGGTCAGATCGTCACGACGTCGTCGAGCGCGCCCTAGGCGACTCGGGAACTCCGTGTAAGGAGCGCTGCCGCAAGCCTCGCGCGGACGCGGCACCGCCTTCCGAGACGTTTGCGGCGCAGTCATCTCGGAAACGAGTTGCGATCGGGCAGTAAAGACCCTTGACTCACGGACGGTTACTTTGAGAAAATTCGTGTTAGCGCTCACATTTGATGTTAGCGCTAACATCACGTGTGAGCGTGACCATCCGTTCGACGTCCAGGCGCTTGCGTGGAGCATCGACGCGAGGGCCTTGGAGAGAGGAGAGCTGATGCGATCTGCATCGCGAATTCGGTGGCGCCTCCTGACCAGCAGTCTGGTCGTCGCCGTAACCGCTGTCTCGTTCGTCCTGGCGGGCTCCGCGCAAGCACGCGCTGCATCCCATCGTCACAAGACGCGTTCCGCCAAGCATTCCGACGGGCCCGGAGGCCGCCCGGGGATCAGCAGCCAGCCCTGGGGCACGGTCAACGGAAAGGCCGTCAACCTCTACACGCTCACCAGCGGCAACGGAATGACCGTCAATATCACCAACTACGGCGGGGTCGTGCAGTCGATCTGGGTCCCCAACCGCGACCGAGGCACCACGAACGTCGCGCTCGGGTTCCCGACGCTTTCCGACTACGTGAACGACTTCACCCAAGGCGCGACCAGCACACCCTGGCCGCTACCCGGGGGATCCGGGGACACGTACTTCGGCGCAATCATCGGCCGCTACGCAAACCGGATCGCGAATGCGTCGTTCAGCCTTAACGGCACGACGTATCAACTCGATGCGAACAACGGCACGAACACCCTCCACGGCGGATATCTCGGCTGGAACACGCAGGTTTGGACTCCGAGCGCCTCGGCGAGCCGTCATGCAGCTGTGCTCCAGTTGACGAATACCTTCCCACAAGGCGAAGGCTGTCTGATGGCGCTGAGCCCAGGCTGCACCGGCTTCCCGGCGATGGTGACAGCGACAGTTACCTACCTCGTCACGCCCGACAACAAGTTGAAGATCGAGTACAGCGCGGTCAACGACTCGTCGAGCTTGTCGACCGTCATCAACCTCACCAACCACACCTACTTCAACCTGGCGGGTGAGGGCACCACCACCGTATACCACCAGTTGCTGGCGCTGAACAGCGACGACTACACGCCGGTCAACACGAACCTGATCCCCGAGTCACCGTACTTCGTGCCCGTCGGGGGCACGGCATACGACTTCCGCTCGATGCACCCAATCGGGGAAGACATCCGCAATACAAACCTGCCCGACGGCACCAGCGGACCGTTCAAGCAGCTACAGATCGCCCATGGCTACGACAACAACTGGGTTCTCAACGGGTACCCCGGCTATCGACTGGTTGCGGTCGCCCAGGATCCCAAGAACGGCGTGACGCTGTGGACCTACACCGACCAGCCCGGAGTTCAGATGTACAGCGGGAACTTCCTCGTCGGTGACTTGATCGGGACGAGCGGCAACGTCTACCGACAAGGCGACGGCTTCACGCTCGAGACCCAGCATTATCCGGACAGCCCGCACCACATCGGCGACCCCCAGTGGCCGTCAGTGGTGCTTGACCCCGGCGCCACGTTCACCTCGACGACGGCGTACCAGTTCAACGTCCAGGGCCGCGGCCTGAAGAATCAGGTCCACTTCCAGTAAACCTCCACCCCAGGACCGTAGCCGGGTTATCGACACGGCCCGGCTACGGTCCGCTCCTGCCTGAGGAGCGGCCGCGGAACCTAACCCTCGCTCGAACCGGACCAGAGATTGATGCCGCCCTCTCCGGCGTAGCGGTCGATCTCCTCGAGCTCCGCCGGGTCGAAGTCGAGCCGCTCGAGCGCGGCGACATTCTGCTCCAGTTGAGCGACGCTCGAGGCGCCGAGCAGCGCGGACGTGATCCGCGGATCGCGCAGCACCCAGGCGATCGCCATCTGCGCGAGCGACTGCCCGCGCCGCTCGGCGATCTCGTTTAGAGCCTTAACGCGCGCGAGATTCTCTGACGTCAGCATCCCCTCGTCGAAGTAGTTCCCGATCCGAGCGCGCGAGTCGTCGGGGACGCCGTCGAGGTATTTGCTGGTGAGCAGCCCCTGCGCGAGCGGCGAGAACACGATCGCGCCAACGCCCTCGCGCTCGAGCACGTCGAGCAGCTCCTCCTCGATCCAGCGGTTGATCAGCGAGTACGACGGCTGATGTATCAGGAGAGGCGTGCCTAGCTCGCGGAGGATCAGCGCAGCCTCCTCGGTGCGGCGCGGGCCGTACGAGGAGATCCCGACGTACCGCGTCTTGCCGTGGCGGACGGCGGCGTCGAGCGCGCCCATCGTCTCTTCGAGCGGCGTGTCCGGATCGAACCTGTGCGAGTAGAAGATGTCGACGTAGTCGAGCCGCATCCGCCTGAGGCTTTGCTCGAGGCTCGCCAGCAGATACTTGCGGGACCCCCACTCGCCGTATGGCCCCGGCCACATGTCGTACCCGGCCTTGGTCGAGATCACGATCTCGTCCCGGTAGGGCTTCAGGTCCTCCTCGTAGATCCGCCCGAAGTTGATCTCGGCGCTCCCGTACGGCGGACCGTAGTTGTTGGCGAGATCGAAATGCGTGATCCCGAGGTCGAACGCGCGCCGGATCATCGCCCGGCTGTTCGCGAGCGGACGGTCATCGCCGAAGTTCTGCCACAGTCCCAGCGTGATCGCCGGCAGCTGCAGGCCGCTGCGCCCGCATCGCCGATAGGGCATCCTGTCGTCGTAGCGGCCCTCGTCGGGCACGTACGCCTGCCGGCCGAGCTCTCGGTTGTACGGCACGTCCGCGAGTATCTCACGACGGCCCGGTTCGGCGCGGAGTTGGCCATCTGCCCGGCCCAATTTGGACATCCGGATAATGACGGCCCTCGCAGCCCCGCGTTAATCTGTTGTTCGTACGCCTCGGCCTGCGCCGAGGTGGGGTTTCGTACGCGCCTGCGCCGCCGTGGCGCCCACAGGAAGGAATCGATAACGCAATGCCTCGCATCCGCCAGCAGAATGTCCTCGCCGCCCAGTGGGCTCCAAACGGAGGCGCACTCGGGGCTCCCGATCTCACGCTCTCCGACAACCAGGTGTTCGGCGCGAACGTGTTCAGCCGCGCCGTCCAGCGCCAGCGCCTCTCCTCCGACGTCTTCAACCGCCTGCAGCAGACGCTCGCCCGCGGCGAGGCGCTCGACACATCGCTCGCCGACGCGGTCGCGCTCGCGATGAAAGAGTGGGCGATGGAACGGGGCGCGACCCATTACACGCACTGGTTCCAGCCGCTGACGGGCTCGACCGCGGAGAAGCACGACAGCTTCTACGCCCCGACCGACGAGGGCACCGCGATCGCGGAGTTCTCCGGCGAGGAGCTGATCCAGGGCGAGCCGGATGCCTCTTCGTTCCCCACCGGTGGGATCCGCGCAACGTTTGAGGCCCGTGGCTACACCGCCTGGGACCCGACCTCGCCGGCGTTCATCCTCGAGAACCCGAACGGCACGCTGCTGTGCATCCCGACCGCGTTCGCGTCGTGGACGGGCGAGGCGCTCGACCACAAGATCCCGCTGCTGCGCTCGATGGACGCACTGTCGAAATCGGCGGTCCGGGCGCTCAAGCTGTTCGGCGACACCGACGCGAGCCGCGTGTTTACGACGATCGGCCCCGAGCAGGAGTACTTCCTGATCGACGAGCAGTACTACTTCGAGCGGCCCGACCTGATCACCACCGGCCGCACGCTGTTCGGCGCGAAGCCGCCCAAGGGCCACGAGCTCGACGACCACTACTTCGGGTCGATCCCCGAGCGGATCCTCGCGTACATGCTCGAGACCGAGCGTGAGCTGGCCAAGCTCGGCGTGCCGGTCAAGACCCGCCACAACGAGGTCGCCCCCAACCAGTACGAGATCGCCCCGATCTTCGAGAACTCGAACGTCGGCTCCGACCATCAGCAGCTGACGATGCAGCTGATGCAGAACGTCGCCCGGCGCTACGGGCTCGTGTGCCTACTGCACGAGAAGCCGTTCGCCGGCGTCAACGGCTCTGGCAAGCACAACAACTGGTCGATGGGCACTGACACCGGCAAGAACCTGCTCGAGCCCGGCGACACCCCGCACCGGAATCTCGAGTTCCTGTTCTTCTGCGCGGCGGTGATCCAGGCGGTCAACGAGTACCAGGGTCTGCTCCGCGCGTCGATCGCCTCACCCGGTCAGGATCATCGCCTCGGCGCGAACGAGGCGCCGCCGGCGATCATCTCGATCTTTCTCGGCGCCGAGCTCGAGAACGTGTTCGGCGCGCTCGAGCGCGGCGAGACGTCGGAGACCAGGGCACAGTCGTTCCTCGGACTCGGTACGCCGGTGCTGCCGCAGCTGCCCAAGCACGGCGGGGACCGAAACCGCACGAGCCCGTTCGCGTTCACCGGTAACAAGTTCGAGTTCCGCGCGCTCGGCTCGAGTCAGTCGCCGGCACTCCCGAACACCGTGCTGAACACAATCGTCGCTGAGGCGATCGACGAGCTCGCCGACGAGCTCGAGGCAGCGGTCAAGGACGGTCCGCCGGCCGGCGATCCGTTGCGCGACACCGTGCTCGAGGATGCGCTGCGGCCGATCCTCCAGCGGAGCTACGCCGCCAACAAACAGATCATCTTCGGCGGCGACAACTACGACGAAGAGTGGCACGCCGAGGCCGAGCGCCGGGGCCTGCTGAACCTGCAGGCGACCCCGGACGCGCTCCCGTACCTCATCTCGGACGAGACGGTGTCGGTGTTCGAGAACCACAACGTGCTCTCTCGCCGCGAGCTCGAGTCGCGCCACGAGGTGTTCCTCGAGCAGTACGTGACCAAGCTCAACATCGAGGCCGAGACGCAGGCGTCGATCGCGCGCACAATGCTGCTGCCCGCGGCGGCCCGCCACCTCGCGCTGCTGCTCGAAGCCCAGCTCGGCGAGCTGGCGGGTGAGACGTCGGACCTGATCGCGGAGTTCACGGAGGCGATCAAGAAGCTCGAGTCGGCGAACCTGGCCGAGAACCAGCCAGCCGAGCTCGAGCCGCACGCCGAGTTCATGCGCGACTCGGTCGTGCCGGCGATGGCGGAGGTCCGCGACGCCGCCGACAGGCTCGAGAAGGTCGTGGCCGACGACCTGTGGCCACTGCCGAAGTACTCGGAGATCCTCTTTATTAAGTAGCGCCAGCCGGGACAGGACAGCCAACCGGCCCCACTCAAACTTCACTCGAGTGGGTCCGGGCGGCTGTCCTACCCGCCGGCGCTCGCAGGGCTCCTCCTCGTTGAAAGCTCTGAAGCCACCCGTTCGGCCCTAAAGCCACTGGCACCGTGTGCCGACGGCACATGTACGACATGCGGGATGAGACTCCTCTTCTCGGCATCGCAACTTGTGCACGCCGGTCGGGTTCTACGGTACGGTGGCATTGGTGGCAGGCCGTATGACTGAACACCGTGGGCGCGTTGTGGCCCTGCTCGTAGGGCTACTGTCGATGGGATTGGCAATTATTCCCGCCCCCGTCGACGCCGCATCCGGGGCGGCGCGGGCGCACACGATCCACAAGGCCGGCGACGCAAACGCTCTCGCCGGCCGCGGCATGTGGATCTGGTACGTCTCGCGCTCGAGCGGCGGCAGCGTCTCCTCGATCGTCGCCAACGCTCGCAAGTACGGCATCAACACGGTGATGATCAAGAGCGGCGACGGCCGGACGATGTGGTCGCAGTTCAACAGCACCCTTGTTCAGGAACTCCACGCCAGCGGCCTGCGTGTGTGCGCGTGGCAATACGTCTACGGGAACTTCCCGCGCCAGGAGGCGAACGTCGGCGCCACCGCGGTCCACGATGGAGCGGATTGCCTGATCATCGACGCCGAAAGTGAATATGAGGGCAAGTACGTCGCCGCGCAGAGTTACATAACGCAGCTGAGAGATGACATCGGGCAGAGCTTCCCGGTGGCACTGGCTGGATTCCCGTACGTGGATTACCACCCCGGGTTCCCCTACTCGGTGTTCCTTGGACCCGGCGGCGCTCAATACAACACGCCGCAGATGTACTGGGTCGACATCGGCACCAGCGTCAACGCCGTGTACGCCCACACGTACGCGTACAACACCGTCTACGAGCGCGCAATCGACCCGCTGGGACAGGTCTTCGAGAATCCGCCGATGGGTCAGATCATTCGCTTTCGCCAGCTTTCGCGAACCTACGGCGCTGCCGGCGTCGCGTGGTGGGACTGGCAACAGGCGAGCACCGCGGGTTGGAAGAGCATCTCGATCGGCGCCGGCAACCTCACCGGCCTCACGCCGACCTCAGGCACGCCGATCTTGAAACTCCACTCGCTCGGAGATCTCGTCGTGTGGGCTCAGGAGCACCTGGCGACCGCCGGCATCACGATCCCGATCGACGGCGACTACGGCCCGGCGACTCAGGCCGCCGTCGAGAGCTTCCAGGCCGCCCAGGGACTCACGGTCGACGGAGTCGTCGGACCGGCGACGTGGACGGCGCTGCTGCACTACGCTCCCGCGGCGGTGACGTGGATGCACACGGGAGCGGTGGTCGCGTCGGCCGCGGCGGTGCGCAGCTCGCGCAGCGCGCACCGACCGTTGTTGATGCAGGTGCCGAAGTCGGCGTACGCGCACGCCACGCGCGACGAGATCGCCGGCACCGGCGGCGCGGGCTAGCCGCGGACTCGCGACTCAGAGCAGTTCGTGCTCGCGCGCGTACGCCACAAGTGCCGCGCGCGTTGTGCGCCCGGTCTTCTGCTGGATGTGCGCGCGGTGCGATTCGACCGTGCGAACGCTGAGGTACAGAGCTGAGGCGATCTCGCTGTTGGTATGACCGAGCGCGATCAATCGGAGCACCTCGATCTCGCGCGCGGACAGATCGTCGGGCGGACCGTTGGAGGCCTGCGGTTCGGCCGCCAGCCGCGCGCCGAGCTCGGGATTGAGGTACGTGCGGCCCTCGGCGGCCAGACGCACCGCTTGCACCAGCTCGCTCTCGGCGGCTTCCTTGAGCACGTACCCGATCGCGCCGGCGCGGAGCGCTTCACGCGCGAACGCGGGGTCGTTCTGCATCGTCAGCACGACGATCTGCGTGTCGGGCGCGGTCTGACGCAGCCGCGGGATCGCCGGCAGGCTGGACTCGCCGGGCATGTTCAGATCGAGGATCAGCACGCGCGGGTGGTACGCGCTTATCCGCCGCTCGGTCGTCGCCACGTCCCCCGCCTCGGCCACGACGTCGAATCCCTCCTCGGCCTGGAGCAGCATCCGCAGCCCCGCGCGGACAACCAAGTGATCGTCGGCCAGGACGATCGTGATCGGACCGCGCGTCGATGCATCGTCCATCGGTGTCACAATAGCTCGCGTTTGGAGGGCGCGGCGGCACCGGTGGCGCAGGTTTTGACGGTATGTGGTGACATGCGACCGCTCAGTACGTAAAGCTTTGCCGTACCCGTTCAGTTCAACAGGGAGAAGCGATGCCCCCAGCCCGTAGGTCAGCAACCAAAAAGCCCGCCGCCCGTGCGAGCAGCGCGACGAAGGCAGTCCGTGCCCGCGCCTCCTCGACGAAGCAGGCGACGCGGCGCGAAGTCGAGCAGTCGATCGCACGATTCGAGAAGCGCCTTGACGACGCCAGTGACGCGCTCAAGACGCTCGGCACGCATCTCGGTCGCGGCGCGCAGGGCAGCTACAAGGACATGACGTCCGCGCTGGCGTCGCTCCGTCGCGAGGCGACGAAGACGAACAAGCAGGCGCTCAAGGACTTCGACAAGGTACGCGCGGCGTTGACACAGAAGGTTCCCGCGGCCGCGAAGTCGAACTCACGGTCGAAGTCGAGCACGGCGAAGTCGAGCACCGCGAAGTCGAGCACCGGCGCGTCGAAGGCAAGCTCCGGATCGTCCCGCACCGGTGCGCGCAAGACCGCGAGTCGCTCGTCCGCGAAACGCTCGAGCACGACCCGCTCGGCCGCCAAGCGCTCTACCTCGTCGCGCGCGAGGAGCACACGCAAGAGCAGCTGACTCAACGAATACCGCGGGCTAGGGCTCGAGCGTCGTCCCGGCGTCGATACGCGTCGGCTCGTCGACGTCGAGCTCGACCGCTCCGCGTACACGCACGTCCTCGCCGAAGGTGACATCGCCGTGCACCACGAACCTGTCGGCCTCGCGCAAGGACGGGGCGCCGCCGGGAAAGCGCTTCTCGAAGTCGTCGAGGAGCTTGTAGAAGTCAGGGTCCAACTCCACATACGGCAGGTGCCCGACGCGCTCGGGAACCGCCGAGACGATCAGATCATCGGACAACGTGTAGACGTCTGAGCGCAGGACGAGCAGGTCATCGGTGGTCTTGACCGGAACGAACCGCGCGCGCGGCACACACAGCAACTGGGCGTCCTTGAAGCTGCCGATCGCGGCGCCCATCGCGCTCTCGAGTTGGATCACCGGCGGCGAGCTCGGATCGCGCGGATCAACCGTCTTGTGGTTGATGATCAGCGGCAGCTCGAGCACGCCTTCGGTCTCATCGAGCTTCTCCTTGAGCACGCGGAGGTCGACCCACAGGCTGTTCGTGTTGTAGTAGCGCCACCGGCGATAGTCACGGAATGACTCTTGATCCTCGTCGGGAGTCTGCGCCGTCTCGCGCAGCACGAGCTGACCGTCCGCCCGCCGGCGAGCGATGTGTCCCCCCTTGCGGTCGGCCTCGGTTCCCTCCACCACCTCCATCAGGAACGGGATCTCGCCGCGCTCGAGGTGACCCGCGATCCGGGCGTCGGGAGTCGCGCCCAGGTTGTCCGCGTTGGAGATCATCGCGTAGCGGAAGCCGTCGTCGAGCAGCGCTTCGAGCATCCCCGAGCTGCGGAGCGAGCTGTACACGTCACCGTGCCCCGGAGGACACCATTCGAGCGATCGCTCACGTGGCCAGCTCACGGGCGCGAGTGACTCGGCGTCGAGCTTCGGCTCCATGCTCTGGAGGAAGTGGACCGGCAGGCCGGCGTCGAGATCCGGGTGTGACTCGAGCGCCCGCGTCGTGTCCGCGCGCGTCGCCTGGCTGTTCATCAGCACCAGCGGCAGGCGCGCGCCGTACCGTCGGCGAAGCGCGAGCGTGTTCCCGATGATGATGTCCAGGAACGACCGGCCCGCGCGTGCCTCTATTAAGGACTTCGGGCTGCGCAGTCCCATCGTCGTCGCGAGCCCACCGTTGAGCTTGATCACAGCGACGCGATCGAGCCCGCCGGCGTCGGCTTCGGGCAGATCCTCGAGCGTGTCCACGTCGCCGGCCGGCTCGAGGTCGGCGCTCGGGAGCATCGCCGACTCGCCGCTTTCCAGGCGCCGATATGCGCTGGCGAAATTGCGGATCGCCTCCTCGGGCTGACCCGCTTCGCGCATCTTGACCTCGGCTTGTTCGAGTCCGTTCTCGCTCGTCACGGCTGGCCGTAGTATGCCTGTGGGCCGTGCTTGCGCTCGTAGTGCTTGTCGCGGAGCCCTGACTGCAGCGGTGGCGCGCCCGGCTCGAGCAGCGTGGTGAGGAGCGCCATTCTCGCCACCTCCTCGAGCGTGACGGCAACCTCGACCGCCTTGGCGGGCGTCGCGGCCCAGCAGAACGGCGCGTGACCTCGTGCCAGCGCGCACGGAAGCTCGGCCGGTCCGCTTGCGGAGATGAGTTCGACCAGCGTCGTCCCGGTAGCGCCCTCGTAGTCGGACGCGATCTCTTCGTCGGTCAGCGCGCGGGTCACCGGGATCGGGCACGCACACAGATCTGCGTGGGTGGTTCCGAGCAGCGGGATCTCGCGCTGCGCCTGCGCCCACGCCACGCCCCACGTCGAGTGGGTGTGGACGACCCCTCCGATCTCCTCGAACGCGCGGTACAGGACCAGGTGCGTGGGCGTATCCGTCGACGGACGCCGGGGTGGGTGGGGACCGGTTATTACGTTCCCGTCGAGGTCGACGACGACCATGTCGCCCTCGGTGAGCTGCTCGTAGGCGACGCCGCTCGGCTTGATCACCATCAGGCCCTCGTCGCGGTCGATCCCGCTTGCGTTCCCCCAGGTGAGCGGCGCCAGGCCGTGCGTTTGCAGGGCCCGGTTTGCCTCGAGGACGTCCGCGATCAGGGACTCGGCCACCACTCGCGCCGCCCCGATCAGATCTCGACGTACTCGATGTCGAGCAGCTCGGCGAGCCGGCGCCAACGGGCCCGGTGGTCGCCGAGGTTCGTGACGAAGTGATGCGGTCCGGCGAGCGACAGCCAGCGGTTCATGAACTCCTCCATACCCGCATCGGGGCGGATATGAAAGTAGTGCATCTCGACTTTCGGCAACTCGGGCGTGTCGAGCACCTCGACGTGACCGACCAGGAGCCGGTAGTAGTCGCCCTCGACCGGGATCAGCGCGGCGGTCGTGGCCGGACCCGGCTGTGCCGAGAACACCGGTGTCGGCGGGTTGTCGAGCCGGCCGATGCCGAGCTCGCGATCGATCAGCCTCACGGGACGGTCCGTGCGCGCGATCTTCCAGTTGCCCTCGCCCATGTGGCTGATCAATACCGAGTCGAGCTCCCAGTCCATCGCGTACATCTCGCTGAAGTGCGCGTCCCCGATCATCGTTTGTGCGGCGCACATCAATGTCGTGGTGTTGGTGTCGCCCTCAGCGGCGAACCCGTAGCCGTCGGCCATCAGGTCCGAGGCGGCGAGCAGCGGCAGCTGCTTGAACCGGCCATCGCCGCCGATCGAGTCGAAGTGGAATGAGAAGCCGGCATAGCCCTTGTCCTCGAGCAGGCCCCGGATCGCCACCTCGAACCGTGCGGCATACGCGTGACGCTCGCGCGGCAGGTCATTCGCGACGTCGAACACTTCGGCGTGCCTCGCCAGCACCGCTTCGACGTTCGCGTCCGACACCGCATCGATTCTGTTGACGAGCGGACCGAGATCCTCGCTAACGATCGTCGGACCGATCCGTCTCAGCAACGACGGCGGGTCGTAGAGAATGTCGCCCATGCCGTTCATCGGGTAGCCGAGCAGGCCGATCCGCGTCCGCCGCAGCTCGGTCACGGCCTGCGCCGCGCGCGCCCAATCTTCGAACGCGTGCGCGAACTCGGCCGATTGCCAGTCGCCTGTGATCACCGAAAACGGCAAGCCGGCGCGGACGATTGCGTTGGCCTGGTCCTGGGCGCCATGAATCCCCTGGTTGTACGTCAAGTCCGCCATGTCCCACTTGGCGGTGATCGAGCGGTCGGGCTGAATGTTGGCGACGAGCAGCGGCACCGGCGTCTCCATAAGGGCGCGCACTGTGCGCATCGCCGGCCCATAGGTGAGCATCACGATCGCGATCCCGTCGACGCCGGCCGCCACCAGCTCGCGCGTGATCGCCTCGACATCCTCGCGATTGCGCGCGGGCCGCGTGAACCGGACGTCCGCGACCGGAGCCAGCTTGTTCGCGACCGCCGTCGCGTACTCGCCCTGGCGCTCGGTGATCCCCGGGATCATGTCGTCGTAGAGCTCTTGCATGATCCCGAGTAGGCCGATACGCGGTTGCCGACTCACGCCTCTCTCCTTTCGGTGCGGATGCGCTTAAGGTCGTGCAGGAGCCGTACCTCGGTGCGGCCGAGCATGTCGTACAGCTTCCGGTAGATCTCGTACACGCGGTCGTAGGTTTTCTTAGCCTCCAGGTCCGGCTCGTACGTGCGCACGCTCTCCGGACGGGTCGCGGCGACCGCGCTCCCGATGTCGTCATACACGCCGGCCGCCACGGCGCCGAACAGAGCGGCGCCGCGAGCTGGAATCTCGTTCACCTCCGGCACGTGCACCTGGCGTCCACTGGTGTCGGCAAGCAGCTGCATCATCAGTGGGCTTCGCTCGGCGATCCCGCCGCAGACGACGATCTCGGACAACACAAGCCCGTGCTCCTCGAAGTTGTCCATGATCCGGCGGCTGCCGAAGGCAATCGACTCGAGCAGCGCGCGATAGATCTCCTCGCGCGCGGTGTGCAGTCCGAGTCCGAAGATCGCACCGGTCACGTCCGCGTCGGCCAGGATCGTGCGATTGCCGTTCCACCAGTCCAGCGCGACCAGCCCGGTCTCGCCCGGGGCGAACTTCGCCGCGGCTTCCTCGAGCTCGCCGTAGCTGTCGGAGTCCATGACCATCTCGTCGACGAACCACGCCAGCATGTCGCCGACGGCCGCTTGGCCGGCCTCGTAGCCGTACAGACCCGGGAGGATCCCGTCCTTGACGACTCCTGTGACCCCGGGCAGCCGGGTCTCCTCGGGGTGGACGATCATGTCGCAGATCGAGGTCCCGATCACGACCACGTACGTACCGGGTCCGTCGACCCCGACTCCCGGGACGGACACCCAGGCGTCCACGTTCCCGACCGCCACCGCCACCGACTCGGGCAGCTTCAGTTTCTTCGCGACCTCGGTGCGGAGTGTTCCCGCCTTCGTCCCGAGCGGCACGAACGTGTCGCCGAGCTTCTCGCCGGGCTTGTCGAAACCGGGATAGGCAGCCTCGAAGTACTCGGTCGGCGGCAGCCCCTCCTCGGGCGACCACATCGCCTTGAACCCGGCGGTGGCCATCTGCCGGCACTCGACTCCGGTCAGCCACCACACGATCCAGTCGGTCGCCTCGATGAAACCGTCGCATTCGTCGTAGATCTCGCGGTCCTCGAGCCATACCTCAATCAGCTTCGGGAAGTACCACTCCGACGAGATCCGTCCGCCATAGCGTTCGATGAAGGAGTCGCCACGTTCGAGAGCGACCTCGTTGAGGCGATCGGCGACCGGCTGCGCGGCGTGATGCTTCCACAGCTTCGGCCAGGCGTGGCGGCGCTCGCGCCAGGTATCGATCGTGCACAGCGGCACGCCGTCGCTGGTGACCGGCAGTACCGTGCACGACGTGAAGTCGATCCCGAGGCCGACCACCTCCTCGGCGTCGACGCCGGCCTCCTTGATCACCTCGGGCACCGCCTTCTCGACCACGGTCACCCAATCGTCCGGATCCTGCAACGCCCAGTCGTCGGGGAGCCGTTCGCCGGTCGAGGTCAACGTCTCGTCGATCACTCCGCTCGGGTAAGGGACGACGCTGGTGCCAAGTACGTCGCCGGTGCCCAGGTCGACCAGCGCGGCGCGGCCGGACTCCGTGCCGAAGTCGATCCCGATCGCGTATGCAGTTCCGCCCCGGCGCGGACCGGGTTCACGCGCCGGCGTTCTGCACCTCCTCGATTTGCCGCCGATAGCTCGAGACCATCAGCTCCGTGAGCTCCTCGAGCGACGTCTCGTGCACCTGCTGGTCGATCGTGATGCGGCCGCCTTGCATGACATTGAGGCGGTCGCATAGCTCGAACAGATGAGCGTAGTTGTGGTCGATCACGATGATCGAGAGGCGGCCGCTCTTGGCAAGGTCCTTGACGAGGTCGATGATCAGGCGTGACTCCCGGGCCCCCATGGCGGCGAGCGGCTCGTCGAGCAGCAGGATCTTCCTCGCCGCGCGCACGGCCCGGGCGACCGCGATCGCCTGCCGCTGACCGCCGGAAAGAAGCTCGGCCTCGGCGTCCACACTTGGCACGTTCACGTTGATGTCGTCGAGGTACTGACGCGCAAGCTTGCGCATCTCGCGCTTGTTCAGCAGGCGGATTGGTCCGAGGGTCGTCAGTTCGTGGCCCAGGAACAGGTTCTGGTAGACGGGCAGCTGCGGAATCAGCGCGAGATCCTGATAGACCGTCTCGATCCCCTGAGATCGAGCGCTCTCGACGGAGCCGAAACTCACCCGCTCTCCACCGATCAGAATCTCCCCGCCATCCTGCTGGTGGAAGCCGCTCAAGATCTTGACCAGCGTGCTCTTTCCGGCCCCGTTGTCCCCGACGAGCCCGAGCACCTCGCCCTGGCGCAGAGTCAGGTCGATGCCACGCAGAACGTTGAGCACACCAAAGCTCTTCGTCACGCCGCGCACCTCGAGCGCGGGCGTGCCGTCAGGAGCGGGGGACATGGGCTCCGCGGGCTGAGCGGTGGCGCTCATCTGGACCTCGAGCGGGCGATGATGCGGTCGAACTGGACGTTCAGCGCCATCGCGATGATGATCACCACACCGACCCAGATGAAGAACTGGTTGGTGCTCACCCCGGTCAGGGTCAGGCCATCCTCGAGAACGCCGATCAGGACCGCGCCGATCAACGCGCCGATCACCGTCCCGCGCCCGCCAGTCAGCGCGGTGCCGCCGATCACGCAGGCGCCGACGGCGTACAGGATGTAGTCGACGCCGAAGTTGCCCGGGTCGAGGCTGCCGTACTTGACCGCGTCGACGATTCCGACCAGACCGGCGACAAACGAACACAGCACGAAGCACCACACCTTGACGCGCCGGATCGGCACGCCGGCCTCGGCCGCGCCGACGAGGTTGCCGCCCGTGGCAATGATGCGAACGCCGAAGCGGGTGCGGTTGAGCACGACGGTCAGGACGATCGTGATCGCGACCACCCAGAGGATCTCGGCCCATCTCCAGGACCCCATCAACTGGCTGATGAAGCTGGTCTGTCCGCTCAGCGGGATCGGCGACGCCTCCGCGTCGTTCGAGTAGACGAGCACGATCCCGTAGAGGATGAAGTTCGTGGCCAGCGTGGTGACGAACGAGGGCACGTTGAGGCGCACGGTGATCAGTCCGTTGACCGCTCCGACGGCGCAGCAGGCGAGCAGCGCGATCAGGATCGCGACGATCAGCGGTAGGCCGTCGTTGTGCATCCAGTACATCATCCACGGCGAGAACAGGAAGACCTGACCGGCGGACAGGTCGATCTCGGCGAGGACGAGCAGCATCACCTCGCCGACGGCAATCGCGCCGATCGGCCCCGCATAGCCCGCGGCTGAGCTGAGGCTGAGCGTGCCGGTGAACGTCGACCCCGCTTTGATCGTGAAATACACGAACAGCAGGACCGTGATGACGAGCGGGGTCAGCTCACGCTGATATAGGAACAGGCGCAGGACCCGACGGCCTACGGGCACGCTTTCGTGCTGCTGCCCCGGGGGGCTGGCCTCCGGGGCAGCAGTAGAGGTTGGAGCGTTCGATTCCACGCTCGCGGGAGCTTAGGTGGAAATCGAGGACGGGGTCGCCAATGCCTTCTTCGCCGCGGACGTCCCCTCGAATCTGTTCGGAATGAGGTACGGCGCGACGTTCGCCTTGGTGACGATGCCGATTCCCGTGTCGGTGTCGGTCGGCTTCATCAGCCCACCCGAGACGTTCCACAGGAACAGCTGCATGATCGTGTCGAAGCCCTGCAGGTAGGCCTGCTGGTCGATCGTGGCGGTTACGTAGCCGGCCTGGATGGCCTGCGCGACCGGCAATCCGACGTCCCAGACCGACGCGCCGACCTTGCCCGACAGACCCTCGGCCTTGATGAACTGCGCGACCGCGTTACTGTCCCCGCTGTCTACGGCCATCATCCACCTCACGTCCTTGTTGCCGGCGTACCACGAGGAGATCTTGTTGTACTCCGGAGCGCCCTCGGTGGCCGAGGTCCCGACCTCAACGAAGTTGACGCCGGCGCCGGTCAGGATGGGCTTCGCGCCGTCGATCCGCGGCTGGATGTTCCCCGTCCCCGGAGTCGCGATGATCCCGGCGACCTTGTCGCCCGACTTCACGCCCGCTTTGAGGATCGCCTCGCCGACGGCGGCGCCCGCGGTGAGGTTGTTCTGACCGATATAGGCCATCCGGTCGTTCTTCGTACCCGGCGCCACGTCGGCGTTGTACGCGATCACGGGTATGCCCGAGCTCAGCGCCTGGGCGGTGGGTCCGTTGAACGCGGTGTTATCGATCAGCGCGCATCCGATCCCGGCCGCCTTTGACGCGATCGCGGTGTTGAACGCCGAGACCATGTCGCTGACGATCGAGTTGTTTGAGCCGGTCCACTGGAACGAAGAGCCCGTCAGTGAGCAGGCGTCCTGACAGCCGTAGATCGTGGCGGTGAAAAACGAGTTCGTCGTCACGTGGTTCACCATCACGAACTTGTGGCCTCCGCTGCTCCCGAAGGGCCCAGACCCACTCGACGTCGTCGCCGCCGCCGAGGTTCCTGTGCCCGAGCTCTTGCTCGAGCCGCAAGCCTCGAGCGCCGCCGCTGCGATCCCCGCGGCCGCGCCGGTGAGCGCGGTCCGTCTCGTCAACTGACGCCAGTTCTTCGAAGGAGTGTCCTCCTCCTTGCGCTCGCCCCACTCGAGCCGCTCAATTGCGTCACCCACAATATCTTCTTGTGACACCTGCACTGCTCCTCTCGTCCGCTCGGACACGACTTGAGTTACTCACGCTCTCAGACGGGGGTTGTTGAAATCCACCACCGTCACCGTCGTCCAATCAGCAGTTAGCCGCATCTTCACCAAGTCACAACAGTCGGTTGGACGCCTTTTGAAGCGGCGTACTCGGCAACGTCAACCACGCCGGTGCCGCCCGCGGCACGTCGCCGCTAGCGTCGGCTCAGCCCACGCTTCTAGCCCTCCTCTCGCGTTGATGCGGCCGCGATGTTAGCGATCACAACCGCGCGGTGTCAATGCCATCACGGGGCTGCGCTCGTGCTGGCTCGGATGATCAGTTCCGGCGGGACGAGCGTTCCCGAGGTCGCCGATTCGCCGGTTTCGAGCGTCCGCAGCAGCAGCCGAAGACTGCGCGTGCCCATTTCGTTGAAGTCCTGACGGACCGTGGTCAGCGGCGGCAGGAAGAACGCCGCCTCCGGGATGTCGTCGAACCCGACCACGCTGAGCTCACCCGGGACGTTCCGCCCGGCCTCGTGCATCGCCCGGAGCAGGCCGAGGGCCATCTGGTCGTTGGCCACGAACACCGCCGTGATCGCGCGCTCCCGGCTGAGGCGCCGGCCGAGCTCATATCCGGCGCGCGGGCTCCAGTCGCCCACCAGCGGCTCGGGGATCGCGGCGCCGGCAGTTTGGAGGGTCGTCCGCCAGCCCTCCATTCGTTGCCGTGACTCGATGAAGTTCGGCGGCCCGCTGACGTGCCCGACGGTCTCGTGCCCGAGCGAGAGCAGGTGCTCGGTCGCGCTGACCGCGCCCGCGACCTGATCGACCGCGACGACCGGGACGCCCTCGTCCGGGCCCGCCTCCACCGCCACTAGCGGCACGTCGGCATGGGTGTGCAGCAGCGCGTCGCCGGCTTCGTCTTGGGGGGCGATGACCAGGATCCCGTCCACTCCCTGGCGGCGCAGCCGCTCGACCGCGTCGGTCACCGAGGAGCGATTCAGCGCCTTCAGGCTGGCCACGATGATGAAGTAGCCGGCCTCGTGGGCGGCCTGCTCGATCCCGAACAGTGTGGACGCCGGGCCGTACAGCGTTGTGTCGAAGCTGACCACGCCGAGCGTCCGCGAGCGACCGGTCACGAGCGCGCGCGCAACCGAGTTCGGCCGGTAGCCGAGCTCCTCCATGGCCGCAAGCACTCGCGTGCGCGTCTCGGGCCGCACGTGCGGACTGCCGTTGATTACCCGCGAGACGGTCTGATGCGAGACGCCGGCAAGCCGACCGACGTCCGACATCACCGGCGCTCGCGGCCGGCGCGGGGAGATCGTGATGTCCTCGCCTGGCTCCATCGAATCACAGGTCCGTCGCCCGGCTGATCCCCCCTGGGTTCTCCTTACCGACGCCGAGATGTTAGCGCTAACGAGCGCCCGCGAATAAGATCGCCCGGCACGCCTCGACCTCGAAGGAGCGGTGAATGAAGACGAGCTTGGGCATCTGGGCGTTCGGACCGATGGTCACGCGGTTCGTCCCCGGCGGATATCAACCGAGCCACGATTACGAGGCCGAGCCGGTCGCCGACAAGGTGCACCGCGCGGTGGAGGGGCTCGGCGACCTGATCGACGGCTACGAGTTCCACTACCCCGACGAGCTGTCGCCGGCAAATCTCGACGAGGTGCGGGCGGCGCTTTCGGGCCATGACATCTATTGCATCGCGGGCGGGCTGCATTTGCACCCGCAGTTCGGACGCGGCGGCCTGGTCAATCCCGATCCGGGCCTGCGCGCGGAGGCTCGGGCGATGGTCCGCGACGCGGCCGCGTTCGCCGGCTCGCTCGGCGCACACCTGATCATCTGGCCCGGCGGCGAGGGCTACAACTACCCGTTCCAGAGTCCGTATGCGGACTCGTGGCGGTGGCTGGTCGAGGGTCTCGGCGAGGCGGGGTCGGTCTGCGCCGAGCATGGGGTCAAGCTGTTCTTGGAGCACAAGAACTCCGAGCCCGCGATGAAGATCCTTATGCGCAACATCGGGATGACGCTGTTCGTCGTCCACAAGCTGCAGGCGCTGGGGCTCGACAACGTCCAGGTGAACATGGACTGGCAGCACCTGATCATGAATGGCGAGCACCTGCCGGAGTACGCGGCTTTATTGGCTTCGGAGGGCCTCCTTGGGCATCAGCACGCGAACTCGGGCTGGGGCACGTTCGACGACGACAACATGGTCGGCGCCACCGCGTTCATGGAGACGCTCGAGCTCGCCCTGGAGTTCCGGCGGTGCGGCTATGGGTCGTCCGGGGAACGGCTCGGGTTCGATCTGTACCCGTACACCGAGGACCAGGTGGGGGCGGTTCGCCGGTCGGTGCTGCAGTGGCAGTTCATCGACTCGGTGGCGGCCCGGATCGACGACGCGGCGCTGCGCGAGGCACAGGCCGCCAAGGACGCGGTGCGTGCGTACGAGATCGTCTACGCCGCTCTCGGGGCGTGAATCCGTCGGCTTTCAAGAATCGCATGCAGCCGCTCGGCTTCGTTTGCGGGCCCTTGGTCAAGGCGTTCCTCCGTGACGCGAACGGTGACGAACCCGTGCGCGAGCGTGTGCGCGTCACGCTCACGGTCGGCTTCGAACGCGATCTTGCCCTTGTGAAACGGCCAGCTGTCGAGTTCGACGATTACGCGCTCGGCAACGAAGACCGCATCGAGGATGTAACCGTGGAACGGGAGGCCCATGACAGGCGCCGGCAAGCCGTGGTCCGCGCAGAACTTCGGAAAGTCGTCCTCCCAGCCCGAGCGGGTCGGAGTGCCGGGCAACCCGATCAGCTTTGCGATGCGTTTGGTGGCGGGCAGGGTCGGATGGCGTGCGAGCGTCTCGGCGAGTTGGTCCTCGGTGAGCCAGAGCGAATTCAGCGCGTTGTTGACGTTCCGCTTGAGGGCCTTGTCCTTGAGCCTCGGGGACATGTCGATCAGCGTCCGCGCCGGCGAGGTGACGCGGATCCCGAGTTGGGTGGTCAGGTCGCGCCGGCGAAGTGTCGTCGAGCGGTGGACGCGGATGCCCGCGGTGCGACGGTCGCCGACGACGGTGATCTCGAGCGGCTTATCCCAGTTGCGCCAGTAGCCCCAGAGCGCCATCCCCGAGCTGTGGCTGAGGGCCGCGCCCGGGCCGCAGGCGAGGACGGCCGCGCCCGCCCGTTCGTATGCGCTGACGGGGCGCCGGCCGACGGAATAGACGCCCCGGAAGACGCGGTACAGCCGGCCGATTTTCACACGCCACGCGATCCCCCCGTCATCGACTCCGATCGCGAGCAACTGTCGGCGCGTGATGTTGCCGTCCTGCCTTGCCGCGATCGCCGCGATCGCCACGTCCACCGCCCGATCGGCCGCGCCTCGGGAAGAAACTTCAGCATGGACGCAGTTTCTTCCCGAGCGCTCGCGGGGCGGGGGCTGGGGCGGCGGTGTTCGCGTCATGGCCCGGCGAGCATCCCACGCCCCCGCCACCGCCTCGCCCATTCGTTGCAGAGTTTCGACAGTTGACCGTTCTCTTTGGCATCGACGTCGGCACGAGCGCCACCAAAGGCCTGGCGATCACACCGGATGGCGACGTGCTCGCCACCGAGGAGGTCTCCTATCCCCTCTCGGCTCCGAAACCGGGCTGGTCCGAGCAGGACCCCGAGGACTGGTGGCGCGCCACCGAGGAAGTCCTCGCCGCCCTGGAGAAGAACGCCGGCGAGCCCGCCGGCATCGGGCTGTCGGGCCAGATGCACGGTCTCGTCGCGCTGGACGAGCACGACGACGTCATCCGGCCCGCGATCCTCTGGAACGACCAGCGCACGCAGGCGGAGTGCGACGAGATCGAGAACACGATCGGCCTCCAAAAGCTGATCGAGCTCACCGGCAACCGCGCGCTGACGGGGTTCACCGCACCGAAGGTCCTCTGGCTCCGCAAGCACGAACCGGACAACTACGCACGCATCGCACGCATCCTGCTCCCCAAGGATTACGTCCGGCTCCGCCTCACCGGGGAGCACGCCACCGACGTCTCCGACGCGTCCGGCATGCTCCTCCTCGACGTCGCGAACCGAGCCTGGAGCGACGAGGTGCTGCAGGCGCTCGACATCGACCCGGCGTGGCTGCCAACCGTGCTCGAAAGCCCGGAACCCTCGGGCGTCACGCGAGACGGAACGACCGTAGCCGCAGGCGGTGGCGACCAGGCCGCCGGCGCGGTGGGAGTCGGAGTCGACCGCAAGGGACCGGTGTCGGTGGCGCTCGGGACATCCGGCGTGGTGTTCGCGGCGCTCGACGAATACGCCGCGGACCCGGAGGCGCGCGTCCACGCGTTCTGCCACGCGGTCCCCGGCGCCTGGCACGCGATGGGGGTGATGCTCTCGGCCGCCGGCTCGCTCACCTGGCTCCGCGACGTCACCAACGCCGACGCGCCGTTCGACGTACTGCTCAACGAAGCCGCCGCCTGGGCCGCGGGCACCGAGAACCTGCTGTTCCTCCCCTACCTCGCCGGCGAGCGGACCCCGTACGCAGACCCGGACGCGCGCGGCGCGTTCGTCGGGCTCAGCGTCCGCCACGACCGCGGCGCCCTGACTCGCGCCGTGCTGGAGGGGGTGGCGTTCGGCCTCAAAGATTCGCTTGACCTCACGAAAGACCTCGGTGGCGCACCACAACTAGGACGCATCTCCGGTGGTGGCGCGCGCAGCCGCCTGTGGGCGCAGATCATCGCGTCGGTGCTCGAGCTGCCGCTCGAACCGGTGGCGGTCGACGAGGGCGCCGCGTTCGGCGCGGCGATCCTCGGCGGGGTGGCGGCGAACGTGTGGCCGGACGTTCACGTCGCGGTGCAACAAACCGTCAAGCCGCGCGGTCTGATCGAGCCTGTGCCCGAGTGGATCGAGCCCTACCGCGAGCAGCGCGAGCGCTACCGGGCGCTGTACCCGGCGCTCAAAGCGCTCAGGTGAGCGGCCCGATCGCGTCCTCGACCGCGGCCAGCACGGCCCCCGAGCGAATCAGCTCCGAGACCTCGGCCAGCTCCGGCGCCATGTAGCGATCCGGACCCGGCCCCGGAACCCGCGAGCGCACCACCGATAACGCCGCGGCAGTACCGGGCCCCGGCATCAAGGGCGCCCGCAAATCCAACCCACGCGCCGCGCACGACAGCTCCACGGCGAGGATCCGACAAAGGTTCGCCACCGACACGCGTAGCTTTCGCGCCGCCCCCCAACCCATCGACACGTGGTCCTCCTGCATGGCGCTGGTCGGCAGCGAGTCGACGCTTGCCGGCGCCGCGAGTCGCCGGTTCTCGGCCACCAGCGCGGCCTGCGTGTACCCGGCGATCATCATTCCCGAGTCGACCCCGGGATTCGAAGCCAGGAACGGCGGCAGTCCATGCGACCGCGTGGCATCCAGAAGGCGGTCGGTCCGCCGCTCCGAGATCGCGCCGACCTCCGCCGCGGCGATCGCCAGGAAGTCGCACGCCATCCCGACCGGCGCCCCGTGGAAGTTGCCGCACGACTCGACGCGTCCGTCGGGGAGCACCATCGGGTTGTCGATCGCGGATCGGAGCTCCACCGAAGCGACGCCGGAGGCGAACGCAACCGCGTCTCGCGCGGCGCCGACAACCTGGGGCGCGCACCGCAGCGAGTACGCGTCCTGAACCCGCGGGTCGCCGTACCGATGGCTCGCGACAATCGCAGAACCCGCCAGCAGCGTGCGCATATTGGCGGCACTCGCCACCTGACCCGGCTGCGGCCGCAACGCGATCAGGTCCTCGGCGAACACCCGGTCGGTCCCGAGCAGCGCCTCGACCGACGTCGCGGCGGCCACGTCGGCGACGCGCAGCAGCCCCTCCAGATCGGCCAGGGCGAGCACGAGCATCCCGAGCATCCCGTCGGTGCCGTTGATCAGCGCAAGCCCCTCCTTCGCTGTCAGCTCGATCGGCTCGATCCCAGCCGCGGCAAGTGCGTCAGAAGCCGCCAGACGAGCACCATCCGGAGCGACAACCAGCCCCTCCCCGATCAGCACCAAAGCGCAGTGCGCGAGCGGAGCCAGGTCGCCGCTCGCCCCCAGCGAGCCGTGCTCGGGAACCAACGGCGTAATCCCAGCGCCCAGCAACTCCAGGAACCGCTCGGCCACGACCGGCCGCGCCCCCGAGCACCCCATCGCCAACGTCCGGGCGCGGAGCACCATCATCGCGCGCACCACCTCGCGCTCGATCGGCGGGCCCATCCCCGCCGCATGGGAACGGACCAGCGCCCGCTGAAGCTCGGCGCGCGCCTCGGCCGGAATCCGCACCATCGCCAGCGAGCCGAAGCCGGTCGAGATCCCGTACGCGGGCTCCTCCGACGCCGCCCGCTCGACAACCACGGCGGCACTACGTTCCATCGCCGCGCGCGCCTCGTCACTCAGCGAGACGACCGCGTCGTCGCGGGCGACCGCCACGACGTCGGACGCCGCAAGACCGTGAGCGCCCAGCGACACCGAACCCGTCATCGGTCCGTCACCCGCGCCCCCTCCCCGGGCCGAACCTCGACCGCGCCCTCGAGCGGACCAGCCTCTGGAGGCATCAGCGCGATCACGTGGCCGCCGAACCCGCCGCCCATGATCCGCGCGCCGAGCGCGCCGGCGCGCTTGCAACGCCGGACGGCCTCCTCGACCGCGGGCGTCGACACCTCATAACAGTCGCGAAGGCTCGCGTGCGAGGCGTCGAGCAGCCGCCCGAGCTCGCGCATGTCAGCGCGCTCGAGCGCCGCCACCGCCGCGTCAACCCGGGAGTTCTCGGTGATCACATGTCGAACGCGTCTGCACAAAACCGCCGGCAACTTATCCGCATCTGCCAGCGTCACGTCTCGGAGGCTCGCCACGCCGAGCTCCCGACACGCGCGAGCGCACTCGGCACGACGTTCGTTGTACCCCGAGCCCGCGTGCATGTGCTTCTCGCCCGAGTCGACCGTGACGAGGCTGAAGTCGCCGAGCTCGAGCCACACCGGCCGGACGTCGAGCGAGCGGAAGTCGATCCGCAGCGCCCGATCGCGCTCTCCGCACAAGGACGAGATCTGATCGAGCAGGCCGGTCTGCGCCCCAACCCAGTCGTTCTCGATCCGTGAGCACAGCTTGGCCAGCTCGATCCGATCGGGCTCGGCCTCCCCGCTCACCGCGAGCAGCGCGAGCACGAGCGCGACCTCAAGCGCAGCCGAGGAGGACAGACCGGCGCCGCGCGGGACCGTGCCGGTGATCTCGAGCTCGGCGCCCTGCAGCCGAGCTCCGGCGCGATCGAGCTCGCCGGCCGCGCCCCGGACGAACGCCCGCCACCCCCCAGCCCTCCCCGGACTGTCGACCGAGAAACTGTCCCGCTCGCCTACGTCGACGGCGACGGCTTCGATCCGGCCGTCGCCGAGCGCGGTGGCGCGAACCGTCACCCCCTCGCTGATCGCGAACGGAAGCGCGAGGCCCTTGTTGTAGTCGGTGTGCTCTCCGATGAGGTTCGCGCGACCCGGGGCGAATGCGACGGCGTGGCTGGTCAAAGTTCGATTAGTGTCCTAGCTATGTCGGTCAAGTGGGGAATCGTGTCAACCGCGAACATCAACCGCCTGTTCCTCGCCGGCGCCCGCGAATCCCCGGACCTCCAGATTCTCGCGGTCGCGAGCCGCGATCGTGCCCGCGCCGACGAATACGCCAAGGACAACGGCATCGAGCGCGCTTACGGCAGCTACGACGCCCTGCTGAACGATTCCGACGTCGAGGCGGTGTACATCTCGCTCCCGAACTCGATGCACGTCGACGCAAGCGTGCGCGCGCTCGAGGCCGGCAAGCACGTGTTGTGCGAGAAGCCCATGAGCCGACGCGCGTCCGAAGTCGAACGAGCCTTCGACGTTGCCGACCAGAACGACAGGCTGCTGATGGAGGCGTTCATGTACCGCCACAACCCGCAGACGCGCCGGCTGACCGAGCTCGTCGCGCGACAGGCCGTCGGCCGCGTCCGGATCATCCGCGCCGTGTTCGGGTTCGTCGCCCACGACCCGGCGAATGTCCGGCTCAGCGCCGCGCTCGACGGCGGCGCGCTGATGGACGTCGGCTGCTACTGCGTGAGCGGCGCGCGTCTCATCGCCGGAGAGCCGATCAGGGTGGTGGGCGAGCAGGCGATCGGCGGCGACGGCGTCGACGTCGCGTTCGCCGCCGTCATGCGATTTCCGAACGAAATCTCGGCCCACTTCGACGCCGGCCTCGCGCTCGCCAGCCAGGACCTCCTCGAGGTCGTCGGTGACGAGGGAACGCTGCGGCTGACGGATCCCTGGCATTGCCGGCGCCCCAACATCGACCTCATCCGCGAGAGCGGAGACGACGAGCGGATCGAGATCGAGCCCGCAAACTCGTACCGGCTCGAGGCCGAGAACATGTCGGCCGCGATCCGTGGCGAGGCGCCGCTGCTACTCGGCCGCGAGGACGCGATCGGGCAGGCGAAAACGCTCGAAGCCCTGTACGAGGCGGCCGACAATGGCCGCGCGGTCAGCCTATGCTGAGGATATGGCCCCCCGCGCGTCGGCAGCCCTGGGCGAGATCATCCGCCAGCAGCGCGAACTCACCGAGATGTCGATGCGCCAGTTCGCCGAACTGGCGGGGATATCCAACCCGTACCTGTCGCAGATCGAGCGTGGTCTCCGAGCCCCATCGGAGCACGTCGTCGACGGCATCGCCAAGGCGCTCCACCTGTCGGCCGACGCGCTCTACGAGCAGGCCGGGATGACGCCCCCGGGTGAGGAGGACGAGGACAACGCGGTGCTCGCGGCGATCGCCGCGGACCACCGGCTGACGGCGCGCCAGCGCAAGGCGCTCGCGGAGATCTACGAGTCGTTCGTCGCCTCCTCGCCGGCGAGCAAGCGAGCGTCGAGTTGAGCGCCGGCTCGCAGCAGGGCAAGGCCGCGATCGTGACCGGGGCGGCCAGTGGAATCGGCCGTGCGGTCGCCGCCCGCCTCGAGAGCGACGGGATGGACGTCCTGAGCGTCGACCTCAAACCGGACCCCGACGGCCCCGGGGTCCCCTTCGAGGCCGACCTCACGAACGCCGAGGCGAACGAAGCAAGCGTGAACGCGGCACTCGAAAAGTTCGGCCGCCTCAACGTGATCGTCGCCAACGCCGGCATCCAGCACGTGTCGCCCATCGCCGAATTCCCAACCGAGCGCTGGAACACAATCGTGTCGCTCCTGCTGACGAGCCCGTTCCTGCTCGCCAAATACGGATGGCCCGCGTTAAAGGAGTCCGGCGCCGGCCGGTTCATCGCGATCGCGTCCGTCCACGGCCTGGTCGCGTCTCCGTACAAGGCCGCCTACGTCTCCGCTAAGCACGGCGTGCTCGGCCTGGTCAAGACACTCGCGCTTGAGGGCGCCGGCGACGGAATCACCGCCGCTGCCGTCTGCCCGGGGTACGTGCGCACGCCGCTCGTCGAGAAACAGATCGCCGATCAGGCGAAGGCGCACAACCTCCCCGAGGAGGACGTGATCGAGCAGGTGATCCTCGCGCCGCACGCGGTCAAGCAACTGATCGAGCCGTCCGAGGTCGCAGACGTGGTGGCGTTCCTGCTCACCCCGGCGGGGAGGACGTTCACCGGCGTCCCGGTGACGCTCGACCAGGGCTGGACCGCGCGCTAAGCCGCCGCGCGGGCCTCGTCGCGCACCGGCCGCAGCAGCGCCTCCAGCTTCACCAGCTGATCGAGCATCGCGACGACCGCACCCTCCATCACCTCGTTGGCGTGGACCTCGCCGTCCTCGATGAACTGCTGGTAGAACGGGATGTTGACCTGCTCGATCACCGGCGTCAGCCTGACCGCGGTCACAACCTGCTGGAGCTGCTCGACCGACCGCGTGCCCGCCGCGACCCCGCCATAGGAGACGAACCCGACCGGCTTGTAGCGCCACTCGTGGTGGAGGTAGTCGATCGCGTTCTTGAGCGACGCCGGGTAGCCGTGGTTGTACTCGGGCGTGACGAACACGAACGCGTCGGCGGCGTCCACCCGCTTGCTCCACTCGTGCGTGTGCGGGTTCACGTACTGCCGCAGCCGCGGATGATTCGGCTCGTCGAGCAGCGGCAGCCTGAACTCGACAAGGTCGACGACCTCGAGCTCGAAGCGCCCGTCGTCGGTCGCGCGCTTGATCAACCACTGCGCGACGGGCCAGCCGCCCCGGCCCGGGCGCGTGGAGGCGATGACGATCATGAGCTGCGGCATGGGATTCTGGGCGGGCAGACTACCCGCTAATCAGCGGAAGCCCACGAGTGAGATCGCGCCGGTCGCCGTGGCGCCGCCGTCCGAGAGCTTCACCGACGCGCCCAGCTGGTTGCCGTGGGCGTGCGCGATCAGCGATCTGCCGGCCGAGTTCAGCGAGAAGATCAGGTAGCCGACATCGCGTCCGCCCAGTAGCTCCGACCCTGTCGACGCGATCACGGTCCCGCCGACCGAGACGGTCGTGCTCGTGTGGCACGGCGTCGTCGCCAGGCACTCGGCGAGGATCCCGCCCACGCCATTCGAGGACACGAAGTTGGTCCCGCCCAGGACTCGCAAGCTGCCCGACTGGCTGGCGCTGTGCGCCGGGGCCGCCCCACTCGTGGAGAATCGAACCAGCGTGATCAGGCGGTTCAGCGACAGCTTCCCGGAGTTACCGTTCAGTCGCACGAGCAGCCGGTTGCCGCGGGCGTGCGCGAGCAGCGAGCGGCCCGCGCCGGTCAGCGAGAAGTAGATGATCCCGCCGCCGTTGCCGGGGATCTTCTCGGTGCCGGTGCGAGCGACGACCGTTCGCCCGGCGGTGATCGTGACCGCGATGTGACACGCGAAGCCGTTGTCGCAGACCGCCGGCAGCCCGCCGGTGCCGCTGCCCGACACGAACGCCGTACGGCCGGCGATCCCGATGTGGGGGCCGACCGTCGCCGCCGGCGAGGTCGACAGCACGTTGCCGCCCGAGTCCAGCGCCTGCACCTCGAACGTCCCCATCCCGGTGGGCGCGGAGACCGCGGTCTCGAAGCCCTGCTTGGGAACGGTCTGCAGCGTCGCCAGCTTGCTCGAGCTCGATCCCGCCAGCACCCGCCACGACGAGACCGCGGTGGCGCCATTCCAGCTCGGCCACACCTGGGTGGTGCCGTCGTTGTTGGAAGCCGCGGCGATCGCCGGCGGCGTCGTCGGCTGTCCGTTCCACGCGAACTTGTAGGCGCGATAGCTCGAGGTGTTCGAGGTGAAGCGCGCGTCGAACACCTCCTGGCCGGCCGAGTTGAATTCGGTGAAGTACGGCTGCTGTCCCCAGCCGACGAGCAGGTCGCCCCCCGGCAACACCTGGGCGCCGCCCTCGAAGTTCGCGCTCAGCCCCGGCGAGTGCTCGAACTGCCTGACCAGTGTGACGGTCTTGTTCGTCTCGTTGATCGATTCCTCGAGCGCGCGCGACTGCGAGTGCACTCTCGGCGGCCCGGCTCCGTCGTCGAACATCGTCAGCATCCCGTTCGGCTGGAGCACGACGTCGTGCTGGAAGGCGGTCTGCGTGCCCGGGCCCATCTTGAAGCTGTTCTGGCTGGAGCCGAGCACCCACAGCACGGCGCCGGTCTGGTGGTCGATCTTGTAGACCGCCCAGGTGTTGCGTACGGACACGATCAGGTTTCCGTCGCTGTCGAGCGCGACCGAGTTCAGGTGGTAGGGGTCGAACACCGCGCCCGGCGCTCCGTTCTTGAAGAACGACGCGCTGATCGGGATGTGGTCGAGCGCGTGCCACTCGAACAGGACCAGCCCGGTCTTGATGTCGATTTCCTGGACCACCGAGTCCATCAGCGGCCGCTTCATCGTGCCGTAGCGGATCGGGGAGACGCCGACGATGTACGCGTCGCCCTGCGGCGTGACTAGGAACTCGTGCAGGTCCATGCCCTGCAGGCCGTTGGCCGCCTGGACGGTGGCGATCTGCTGGTAGGAGGTGTTGTAGATCACGCCCTCGCCGCGCCCCGAGCCGTTGTTCGTGTAGCCCTGCCACCACGTCAGCACCGGCTGTCCGTTCAGCTGCTGCACGCGGAAGTCCGTGGCGAGCTGGTTGGCCGGGAGCGGCTGGAACCAGATCATGTTGCCCGACGGATCGAGGATCATCGGGCCGTTCTGCACCGGGCCGTACTGGGGTGTCACGAAGATGTCGCCGTTGTAGGCGGAGGAGGAGTGCTTGTTGACCGTGATCGACGCCGGCTCGAGGTCAGCGCGCGAGTGGAAGTGCTGGACCCCGTTGGAGCCGGCCGGCACCGTCGGAAGCTTCATCGGGTTGATCGTCCCGAACGGAACCGCGATGCCGAAGTGGAAGCTGCCGCTTGTGCCGTTTATCACGTTCAGACCGGTGGTCACGGTCACGGTCTCGCCTGCGGTGAACGGCGTGCTCGGGATGAAGCTCCCACCCTGCCCGTCGGAGTCGGCCTCGATCGTCCCGCTGTGCGCGCCCGAGGTAGACCCGACCACGGTGATATGGCCGATCTGGCTCGCGGGGATCCCTCTGAACGTGATTTGGGTCTGGGGCAGCGCGCTGTTCGTGCTCGGACTCGGGAACACCGCCACCGCCGGCTGGGCGAACGCGGTCGGCGCAAAGGCCAGCAGCGCCGACGCCGCCACCAGCGCAATCACGACCCCCTGCGTGACCCCAGACCACCGTCGGGACCTCAATTGTCTCGATACCTCCTGCAACCAATCATGGAAACCCGCGACGACCTCAAACGTTGCGCCGCGCAGGCTAGCTTGCGGCCCGTACGGTTGAAGTCAGCCATCACTGCGCGGACGGTCCACGTATCTTTCCGGCCGGGATGCGATTTGCCTCCGTGCTGCACGAAGGAACTGCCCTCGCGGTCGCGATCGAGGGCGACCGCGCGATCCCGCTTCGCGGCGTCACCGAGCTCGGCCGCGACACGCCGCGGTCCTTGCTCCAAGACCCACCGCTCGACCGCGACGCAAGCCTCAACGTCGGCGAGCTCCAAAGACGGCCGGTCATCCCAAGGCCCGGGAAGGTGATTTGCGTCGGGCTCAACTACGCGGCCCACATCGAGGAGACCAAACGCGAGCAGTCGGACTACCCGGTGCTGTTCACGAAGTTCGCGACCACCCTCACCGGGCCTTATGACCCGATCCCGCTCCCGCCCGAGAGCGATGCGACCGACTACGAGGGCGAGCTGGTCGTCATCATCGGGGAGCCCGGGCGCCGCATTCCCCCGGACAAAGCTCTCGACCACGTCGCCGGATACGCGGTCGCCAACGACGTCACGATGCGCGACTACCAGTACAAGACCCACCAGTGGCTCCAGGGCAAGGCGTGGGACGCCTGCACCCCGGTCGGTCCCGACCTGGTCACGTTCGACGAAATAACGGGGCCGCTGACGCTGCGCACGTTCGTCAACGGCGAGAAGGTCCAAGATGCCTCGACCGAGCTCCTGATCTTCGATGTCGCCACGCTCATCAGCGTCGTCTCCGAGTTCGCCACGATCGAGCCCGGCGACCTGATCCTGACCGGCACGCCCGGTGGCGTCGGCTACCGCCGCGAGCCGCAGCTGCTGCTGAAGGACGGCGACGTCGTCGTGGTCGAGGTCGACGGCGTCGGGCGTATCGAGAACCGCTGCTTCGCCGAGCAGCGCTAGCCCCCGAGCGCGCCCCGGACCGCCGCGGCGAACTCGTCGACGTCCTCCTCGGTGGTGTCCCAGGAGCACATCCACCGGACCTCGCTCGCCGCCTCATCCCACGTGTAGAACGGGAAGTCGCGCTGGAGCGACTCGGTGACCGCCAGAGGCAGCGTCGCGAACACGGCATTGGTCTCCACGGGCCGCGTGATCGCGAGACCCGGCACGCCCACGAGCGCGCCGACGAGTCGCGAGGCCATCGCGTTGGCGTTGCCGGCGCATCGCAGCCACAGGTCGTTGGTCAGCAGCGCGTCGAACTGGGCGGCGAGGAATCGCATCTTCGACGCGAGCTGCATCGACTGCTTGCGGATGTACAGAAAGTCGTGCGCGAGCTGGGGGTTGAGGAGCACGATCGCCTCGGCGCCGAGCAGCCCGTTCTTGGTGCCGCCGAACGAGACGACATCCGCGCCGGCCGCGACCTCGGCGAGAGACACCCCGAGCGCGGCCGCCGCGTTGCACAGACGCGCCCCGTCGACGTGGAGCACGAGATCACGCTCGTGCGCCACATCCGCCAGCTCCCGTATCTCCGCGACCGAGTACAGCGTGCCGAGCTCGGTGCACTGCGAGATCGACACGGCGCGCGGCTGCACCGCGTGCTCGTCGCCGATCCGCGCGATCCGGCTCTCGACGGCCTCGGGCGTCAGCTTGCCGTCGACGCCCGGCGCGAGCAATAGCTTGAGCCCGGCGATCGCCTCGGGCGCGCCGCACTCGTCGACGTTCAGATGCGCGGTCTCGGCGCAGATCACGCCCTCGAACCGCCGGCACGCCGCCCGCAGCGACACGACGTTGGCGCCGGTGCCGTTGAACACGAAGAACGCACTGGCATCCGAAGCGAACGTCCCCGCCACCCGCTCCTGCACCGACAGCGTGTAGTCGTCGTGTCCGTACCCGAACGCGTGCCCGACGTTGACCCGCGCGATCGCGGCGAGGACATCGGGGTGGATCGTGGCCGAGTTGTCTGAGGCGAAGCCCCGCTTGGGGTCGTTCACGCGGCGAGCTTAGCCTTCAGCGACGAATAGAAGATCGAAAGCGGGAACTCGTCGTCGCGGACGAGGTCGATGTACGGCCGCGGATCCTCGACGTCGGTGAAGTCTCGCGCCGATGCGCTCCACTCCGAGCCCGCCGCCGCCGGAACGCTCGCCGCGACGAGATCGTGCGCCGCGGCCCAGTGCTGGAGCTTGGTGCGATCGATCCCGACCCTGTACAGCTCCTCGACCTCGTGCCGTAAGGCCGCGACGCCCTCGGCGACCCGGCTCCACTCGATCGTCAGCTGGTTATCGGTCCAGTGCAGGTAGCCGTGACGGTGCAGGAACGCGAACAGCAGCTGCCCACCGAGCCCGTCGTAGTTGCGGACGCGCGATCCCGTGATCGGGAACCGCAGCAGCCGGTCGAGCAGGATCGCGTACTGCACGTACCGCGCGAACGCCACGCCCTCGGCCTCCAGCGACACCGCCTGGCCGAACGCGGTCAGATCGCACCGGAGCTCCTCGAGCGAGTACATCCAGTAAGGCGCACGCTGGCGGATCATGAACGGGTCGAACGGCAGGTCGCCGTGGCTGTGGGCGCGGTCATGGATGAGATCCCACAGGATGTAGGCCTGCTGTGACATCCCGGGGCTGGCCAGCATGGACGCCGCGTCCGGCGGGAGGTTGAGTCGGAGAAGGTCGGATGCGGTGCCGGCGAGCCGCCGCAGCCGAGCGGCCTCACGATCACAGAAGATCGCCCCGAAGTTCGACACCGGCCGTCCGGCGACGGACACAGTCTCGGGGAACAGCACGGCGCACTCTGAGTCGTAGCCACGGGTCGAATCGACGAGCTCGACCGGCACGTACTTGGGGTTGTCGTACCGCGTGCGCTCGAGCTCGGCGATCCAGTCCGGCCATGGCACGTTCACGATCAGCGCCTCGAAGCAGGTGTCGCGCGAGCCGTTCTGCTTGTACATCGGAAACAGCACGAGGTGCTCGATCCCGTTGGTGCGCGCCAGCTCGGGCCGAAACTCCCCGAGTGCGCGCGTGAAGTCAGGCTTGCCGAAATCCCAGGCTCGGAGATCCTCGACCGCAGCGGTCAGGTAGCTCTCGTCATGCGGGAAGCGAGGCTTCAGGTGCTCGATCGCTTCGGCGATCCGCTCCACGTGTCCGCGGGCGGCGTCCCGATCGGCCTCGCCGAGCAATGACCCGTCGGGCGCCTGGAGCAGCGCGAGCGCGTTGGTCTCGTCGCGCAATCGCACCCACGCCGGCTCGTGCTCGGGTCCGTGTCCGTCGCGCCGGCTGCCGATCGGCCAGATCCCGCCGTCGGGGCGGGCGGAGGCGGGGGTGGGCGGGAGGGAAAGCCAATAGACGAGGTTCAGCCACAGCGCGCGGTGATCGAGCTCGTCGATGCAATCGTCGCCGAACAAATCCGAATCGGCGAGCACCACGACCCGCCCCTGCCCGTGCGTCGCGGCCACGATCAGCGGGGCTCCCGGGACCGATGCCGTCGGATGCGTCCGCGCGAGCACGAATGGGATTTTGTCGGCGGTCGCCGCCTTGGGGATTTTGTCGGCGGTCGCCGCCTTGGGGATTTTTTCGGCGGTTGCCGCCTTGGCGCCACCGTTGCTGCACGAGATCGTCGTCGCCCGGTACAGGCAGGCCGCGTTCACGCGCGCGAGCAGATCGCCACCGCGACCGCGAGCCCCGCGCCCCAAGTCGGCCAGCACCCAGCTCGGAGCGCTCACGTTGTGCTCGTAGTCCTGGACGGTGTCGTTCTCGAGATGCAGCCCGAACCGCTCCAGCAGCTCGTTGAGGTTGTTGCCGTACTTGTCCTGTTCGGTCTCGCCGAGCACGATCAATCCGCCACCGCCCGCCACGAACGCCTCGATCGCATCGAGCTCGTCGGAGGTGAGCCGCGGCGATCCGGTACCCGTGGTCCGCTCCCAGGTCGGGTCGGAGGGATGGGCGATCACGAGCACGCCGGCGCCGGCGAGTCCCTCCTCGGTCAACGGCGAGTCGGCGTTGACCTCCACCACGAAGTCGCGCTCTGCCAGCGCGGCGGCGGCGCGGGCGTACGACGCGTCGCCCGGGTGCGCGGGCTGCATCTGGCGCGCGAGGTCGGACCGGACGGTCCATGCCTCGCTGTGGGCCTCGTCAAAGACGACACGGGCGAGCATTCCGGATTCGGTCATGGTCACAGGCTACTTGGGGCTCCGGCGGTTGTCGATGCCGAAATCGATGTAATCTCTGCAATAGATCGCCGTATGGACCCACAAGATCGTCAGATTATTGCGCTGCTGGTCGAGGACGGCCGGCGCACGTACGACGACATCGGTCAGCGCGTGTCGCTGTCGGCGCCGGCGGTCAAGCGCCGCGTCGATCGGCTCCGCGCCAGCGGTGCACTCCGCGGGTTCACCGCCGTCGTCGATCACAACGCCCTCGGCGACCACACCGAGGCGCTCATCGAGCTCTTCTACGCCCCGGGCACGCTGCTCGACGCGGTCACCGACACGCTTCGCCGGCACCCTGAGGTCGTAGAGGCATGGAGCGTCACCGGCGAGGCCGACGCGATCGCGCGCGTGCGCACGGAGAACAACACCGACCTCGAGCGGCTGATCATGGATCTGCAGCGCGACGGTCATGTGGTGCGGACGCGATCGCAGGTGGTCATGTCGCGGTTGGTTTCGCGCGCCGGTAGTTGATCTGGGGCCGCGCAAGCGCGGCATCCGTGGGGCCTGGACGGCCGGGCGTCCGTGCCCGCCCGGGGGATCGCAACCACCCCCGCGCGGCAGGGACGCCGCGCGGAACGGCCCCAGGGACGCCGCGAAGCGGCCCATTCATAACCTTGACAGACTCGTGTCAAGGTTTGATACAGTCCGGGCAATGCGCGATTTCTTGGCGGCCACCCGCGACCGCATCCTCGTCTATGACGGCGGAATGGGGGCCACGCTCGAGCAGTTCGACCTGAGCCTCGAGGACGACTACAGGCTGTCCGGGCGCTGCCACGAGGTGCTGGTCCTCAACCGCCCCGACGTTATCGAGGGCGTCCACACCGCGATGCTCGACGCCGGCGCCGAGGTGCTCGAGACCGACACCTTCCAGGCCTCGCGGCTGAAGCTGTCCGAGTGGGGCCTCGCCGACCACACGTTCGAGATCAACCAGAAGGCGGCCGAGATCGCCCGCAAGGCCGCCGGCGGCAACCGGTTCGTCGCCGGCTCGATCGGCCCGACCGGCTTCTTGCCGGCGAGCGACGACCCGACGCTCGGCCGGATCCAGTTCCCAGAGCTCGTGACCGTCTTCGAGGAGCAGGCGCACGCGCTGATCAAGGGCGGCGTCGATCTACTGATAATCGAAACCGCGCAGGACATCCTCGAGGTCAAGGCCGCGATCTTCGGCGCGCGCGAAGCGTTCAAGCAGGCCGGCCGCGCTGTCCCGATCCAGTGCAGTGTTTCGCTGCTCCCCCAGGGCGGCAAGATGCTGCTCGGCACCGACATCAGCGCGGTGCTGACCACGCTCGAGGCGCTCGACGTCGAAGCAATCGGCCTGAACTGCTCGACCGGCCCCGAGGACATGCGCGACGCGATCCGCTTCCTGGGCGAGAACTGCTCGGTCCCGGTCCACTGCATCCCGAACGCCGGCCTCCCCCTCCAGGGACCGAACGGCGAGACGATCTTCCCCGAGGAGCCCGAGCCGCTCGCGAACGTGCTCGGCGAGTTCATCGAGCGCTACGGCGTGACGATCGTCGGCGGCTGCTGTGGCACGACGCCCGACCACATCGCCGCGATTGCCGAACGCGCGCGCGGACGCAAGCCGGGCGAACGTCCCGCGCGCCGGCCGCCGCTGGCGTCGAGCATGATCGCGGCGACCCCGCTCGTCCAGGACCCCCGCCCCACGCTCGTCGGCGAGCGGGTCAACTCGCAGGGGTCGCGCAAGGCCAAGGAAATGCTGCTGGCCGACGACTACGACGGGCTGCTGACCGTTGCCGAGGATCAGGTCGCCGGCGGCGCCCACGTGCTCGACGTCTGCGTCGCGCTCACCGAGCGCCAGGACGAGGCCGAGCAGATGCGCCAGGTCGTCAAGCGGATCTCGTTGACCCAGCCGGCGCCGATCCAGATCGACTCGACCGAGCCGGACGTGATCGAGACCGCGCTCCAGCAGATCCCGGGCCGCGCGATCGTCAACTCGATCAACCTCGAGGCCGGCCGCGCCAAGCTCGACAAGGTCGTGCCGCTCGCTAAGGCCCATGGCGCGGGGTTGATCGCGCTCACGATCGACGAGATTGGGATGGCCAAGACCCGCGAGCGCAAGGTCGAGGTCGCCCAGCGGCTCACGCAGCTGTGCTGCGAGGAGCACGGCCTCGACCCCGAGGTGCTGATCTTCGACTGCCTGACGTTCACGCTGACTACGGGCGACGAGGAGTGGCGGCCGAGCGCGGTCGAGACGATCGAGGGGATCCGGCTGATCAAGCAGGAGATTCCGGGCGTGAAGACGTCGCTGGGCGTGTCGAACGTGTCGTTCGGGGTCAGCCTGCCGGCGCGGAGCGTGCTCAACAGCGTGTTCCTTCACCACTGCGTCGAGGCCGGCCTGGACCTGGCGATGGTGAACCCCAACCACATCACGCCGTACGGAGAGATTTCCGAGGACGAGCGCGAGCTCGCCGACGACCTCGTGCTGAACCGGCGCGAGGACGCGCTCGAGCGCTACATCGCCCACTTCGAGTCCAAGGGCCCCGCGGAGGCCGAGGAGAAGGCCGACCCGACCGAGGGCATGGAGCCCGAGGAGGCGCTGCACTACCAGATCCTGCGCCGCAAGAAGGAGGGCGTCGAGGACTGGATCGATCGGAGCGTCGAGAAGATCGGCGCGGTGCCGACGCTCAACGACGTGCTCCTGCCGGCGATGAAGGAGGTCGGCGACAAGTTCGGCGCCGGCGAGCTGATCCTCCCGTTCGTGCTCCAGTCGGCCGAGGTCATGAAGCGCGCAGTCGCCCAGCTCGAGCAGTACCTCGACAAGATCGAGGGCTATACCAAGGGCACGGTCGTGCTCGCGACGGTGTTCGGCGACGTCCACGACATCGGCAAGTCGCTCGTCAACACGATCCTCACCAACAACGGCTACACGGTCGTCGACCTCGGCAAGCAGGTGCCGATCCAGACGGTCATCGATGCCGCCGTCGAGCACAAGGCGACGGCGATCGGCCTGAGCGCGCTGCTCGTCTCGACCTCCAAGCAGATGCCGGCGTGCGTTCAGGAGCTCCACTCCCAGGGCCTCGAGTTCCCGCTTCTGATCGGCGGCGCCGCGATCAACCGAAACTTCGGCCTGCGGATCCTCTACCCGAACGGCACCGAGTCCGACGAGGTGTACGAGCCGGGCGTGTTCTACTGCCGGGACGCGTTCGAGGGACTCTCGAAGATGGATCAGCTCGTCGACGGGGAGGCGCGGACCGCGCTGATCGCCAAGACACGCGACGCCGCGAAGCAGCTGCGCGAGCGGCCCGAGGTGACCGACGACGACGCGCCGCCCGTCACCGACTCCTCGGTCCGGAGCGCCGCCGCCACCGATACCCCGATTCCGACCCCGCCGTTCTGGGGCGCGCGCGAGCTCGACGTCCCCATGGACGAGGTCTACCACCACCTCGACACGCACGTGCTGTTCAAGCTGCACTGGGGCGGGCGCGGCGTGAAGGGCGAGGAATGGAAGCGGCTCGTGGGCGAGGACTTCAAGCCTCGCCTCGAGCGCATGTGGCGCGAGCAGACCTACCTCCACCCTCGCGCGCTCGTCGGCTACTTCCCGTGCAACTCGGACGGCAACGAGCTGATCGTGTGGGATCCGGACGATTGGGATCCCGCCCACCCTCGCAGCCCACCCTCCAGCCCACCCCCGCGAATTGGAGCGGCTTGTTTTCCCGCGCCAGCCGCGCCACGACCGGATCTGCCTCGCCGACTTCTACCGGCCCGTCGGGTCGGGCGAGGTCGACGTAGTGGCGCTCCAGGCGGTCACGGCCGGCGACGAGGTGACCGAACTGATGGCGCGACTAGAGGCCGACGGCGAGTTCGCCGAGCAGCTGTTCGTGCACGGCCTCGGCGTGCAGACCGCCGAGGGGATGGCCGAGTGGCTGCATTCTCGGGCCCGCGCCGACCTGGGAATCGAGTCCTCGCAGGGTCGCCGCTACTCGTGGGGATACCCCGCCTGCCCCGAGCAGTCAGAGCACGAGAAGGTGTTCAGGCTGCTCGGCGCGCCGTCGATCGGGCTGCGCCTGTCGGGCGGCTACGCGGTCGAGCCCGAGCAGTCCACGCTGGCGATCGTCGCGCACCACCCACAGGCCGTCTACTTCGGGATGAAGTCGGGCTTCCTGCCGAAGACCGACAGGCAGGCCGCCGACGAGCTGATCGCCGGCACCGACAAGGACCCGACTCGCCTCGACGAACTCACGGACGCCGAGCCCGAGCTCGTCGACGAGGGCGAGCCGGCGATGGCCGAGGCCTGATCAGCCGCGTGCCCCGACCGCGTCCTCGGCGCGGCGGGAGCTCGAGCTCGGGCGCGCCGGCAGCTTGACCGGCGTCGTGTGCATCGCCCGGAGCCGGACCTCCCGCCAGGACATGCCCTCCTTGAGCAGCGCCGGCATGCCCATCAGGATCGCGGTCGTGACCTCGACCGCCTGCAGGATCACTCCGAAGGCCACCCCGTCGCCGAACCCGATGTGCCAGCCGGTGTGAAGCACGGCGGCGCACGCGGCCTGGAACACGCCGAGGTTCGCCGGTGTGGCCGGCAGCACCGCGGTGATGTTGACCGCGAACAGGACGGCCGCCGCGGCGCCGAGGCCGGCGCCGTGCTTATCGAGCCCGAGCGCGATCAGCAGCACCCAGCACGACAGGCACTGCAGCGCCCACGCTCCGAGCTGGGAGACAGTCGCGATCCCGCCGAGGCGCGGGTTGCGGAACACGGTGAGGCCGGCGCGTACCCGCGTGAGCGCGTTGCGGCTCTGCACGGCGACTGCGTGTAGCCGGGAGCCGGGCGAACGATTGGCGGCGTCGCGGAGCACTATCGGCGCCAACATCACCACCACCAGCAACACGACCGGCGCGATCGCCGCGACCAACAGAGCGTTCTGGTGCCCGTTGAACAGATCGACCGACGAGAACATGACCGCGCCGAGCACGATCAGGGCGACGATGTTCAGCAGCGTCTGTGAGACGACCGTGCCGAGCACGATCGGCAGGTTCTCGCGTGGTCGGCCGGTCCGTCTGGCCACGACGAGCGCGCGCGAGGGCTCACCGAGGCGGGCGGGCAAGGTCGAGGACATCAGCACGCCGATGAACGTTCCCTGGGCGGCGTCGGCAAGCCGGACGCGGGAGCGAGGCAAGGCGGCTTTCAGGATCGCGTGCCACGAGAAGGCACGCATCACCATCGCGCTGCACATGATTGCGAGGCCGAGCAGGACCAGCGTCGGACTCGCGGTGATCAGCGCCTTGGCGATGCTGGTCAAGCCGATCTTCTGGAGCGCGAGGAACGCGAGCACGGCGCCGCCGATCGACACGGTGGCGAGGCCGACGCGGCGGGCGACGCCGAGCGCCTTGCTGTGCTTTTGGGGGCCGGTCAGGGGCGGCTCGAGGCTCGCCAGCCGCTGGGCAGGGACATGGGGCTTCAGGTCGGCGGCGCGTGCGCCGACTCGGACCGCGACCCGCTGCGCCGTCGTCGCCGGCTCGGGGACGGCGATCGCATCCTCGTAGGCGTGCATCACCTGGTCAGCGACGCGCGGCCAGGCGAACCGGTCGGCGCCGAGCGCGGCGGCGCGGGCCATCTGGGCGCGGCGGACTGGCTCCTCGTAGATATCGCGCAGCGCCTCGGCGAGCGCCTGCGCGTCGCCGCGCGGCACCAGCACCCCGTCGACCCCGTCGCGGACGACGTCGCGATAGCCGGCGATATCGGAGGCGATCACCGGCGTGCCCGCCGCGAACGCCTCGGTCAGGACCATGCCGAAGCTTTCGCCGCCGAGCGACGGCGCACAGAGCACGTCGCTCGCCTCGAGCTCGGTGCACTTGGTCTCGTCGTCGACCTTTCCGAGCACGCGCACGCCGCGCATGTCCAGCATCAGGGGGGATAGCTCCTGCTCGGAGGGGCCGATCACGGTGAGCTCCGTCGGGACGTGCTCGCGCAGCGCCTCGAACGCGCGCAACAGCAGCGGCAGCCCCTTGCGCTCGACCGCCTGTCCGACGAAGACGATCTTGAGCTTGTCGGTCTGCGGGCGGAGCGCGCCCAGCGCGGCTCGTTCGGCGTCGACGTGGACGCCGTTGGGGATGATCCGGTAGTGGCCGCCGAAGAATCGCCTCGCGGTCCACGCCGCCGCCTCCGAGACCGCGATCCGGACGTGGAGGCGGTTGAGCATCCGCCGTGCCCCGAGCGCGGTCGCGATCCCGTTCGAGATCCGGTTCTCGTTGTACGTGTGGAAGGTGCCGACGACCGGCAGCGGTGTCCAGTCGGTGACGCACCATGGAGCCACCGGCGCCAGGGGCTCGTGGACGTGGACCACGTCGTAGTTTCCGGTGCGGAGCTCCTGTAGGGCGGTCGCCATCGCATACGGCGTGATCGAGATGTTCGAAACCGCCTGGTTGGCCTTGAGCGAGAGCGTCCGGCCGAGCGGGACCAGATAGTCGGGCTGTTCCATGGGCTGCGGCCGGGCACCGCGGTGCAGGACCGATCCGAAGCGGTCGGGCGGGTCAAACGGCGCCAGCACGCGGACGTGGTGTCCGTCATCGATGAACCGCTCGGCGAGAGCTTCGATATGCCTCGTGACGCCCCCCGGATACGTCCACGAGTACGGCGACAGAATCGCTACTCGCATCGGTTCAAATGGTAGTCGTTGGGAGCGCAGTACATGGGGGCACGCAGGGCCGCGCGTTTCATCACCGGCGCGGGACCGCGCGTAATATCAATACACCAATGCCGGTGAGACATTTCGTGAAATACACCTTTCTCAAGGTCGATCCTGCTTGGCGACGACTCGACGACGACCGGCGGGCCGAGGACAAGCGCGAGTTCATCGCCGCCTGCGAGAACTTCTCCGACGGCCATCTGCTGCGCGCCTTCTCGTTGGTCGGGACACGCGGGGACGCTGACCTGATGCTGCTCTCGCAGGCGCAGAACCTCGAGCGGATCCACGAGTTCCACGTGGTCCTGGCCCAGAGCGGGCTGATGAAGTGGTGCGAGATCCCGTACTCGTTCCTGGCGATGACCAAGCCGTCCGAGTACTCCGAGGAGTCGCGCCTCGAGGTCCGCCCCGCGCACGGCAAGTACCTGTTCGTCTACCCGTTCGTGAAGACGCGCGCTTGGTACGCGCTGCCCGCCGACGAGCGGTGGCGCATCATGCAGGACCACATCCGGGTGGGCCGCGAATACCCCTCGGTGGATTTGAACACCAGCTACTCGTTCGGGCTCGACGACCAGGAGTTCGTGGTGGCGTTCGAGACCGACAACCCCGCGGATTTCCTGGATTTGGTCCAGCGCCTCCGGACCACTGAGTCGAGCTCCTACACGCTCCGCGACACGCCAACGTTCACGTGCATCTCGTGCTCTGTCGGACGCGCGTTGGGCGCGCTCGACGGCGCCGCGCTGACCGTGACGGGGACCGTGGACGGTTGACGACCGACCCCACCGAGCTCGCACTCGATTTCGACGAGATCCGCGACGTGACCGTGATCGGCGCCGGGCCGGTCGGCATGTGCACGGCCTTTTGGGCCGGGATGCGAGAGGCGAGCGTTCGCCTGATCGACTCGCTGCCGGAGCTCGGCGGCCAGCTGACCACGCTGTATCCGGAGAAGTGGATCTTCGACGTGCCCGGCCACCCGCGGGTGCTCGCGCGCGAGTTGGTCGACTTGTTGCGCGAGCAGGCTCTCGACCAGTTCGACGTGCCCGTGCATCTGGGGACGACCGCCTCGACGATTTCGTGGGAAGGGGTTGGTGCGGATCGGGTGGTGGTGTTGCACACCGATTCCGGGGAGCTGCGCTCGCGGACCGTGATCGTCGCCGGCGGGCACGGCGCGTTCGAGCCCAAGAAGCTGATGGGGTTCGACATGACGCCGTGGGAGGGCCGCGGCGCGCACTACGTCGTCGGCGACAAGTCGGAGTTCGAGGGCCAACGAGTGATGATCGTCGGGGGCGGCGACTCCGCTCTTGATTGGGCGGTGAATCTGCTGGGCGTCGCGTCGTCGGTCAGCCTGGTCCACCGCCGTGAGGGCTTCCGCGCCCACGAGCTGACCGTTTCGCAGGTGCTCGCGGCTGCCGAGCGCGGCGAGGTCGAGATCTACGTGCCGTTCCAGATCCGCTCGGTGCACGGCAGCGGGAACATCGACCGAGTGCGCCTGTTCAATTCCCACGATGAGACGGAAGAGATCGACGTTGACGTCGACGCGATCCTGTTGCAGCTCGGGTTCAAGACTGCTTTGGGGCCCCTCAAGGACTGGGGGTTCGAGGTGGTCAAGGGCTCGATCGTCGTCGATCAGCTGATGAAGACATCATTGGAGCGCGTGTGGGCGTGTGGCGACATCGCCACGTTCGACGGCAAGCTGAAGCTGATCGCCACCGGGTTCGCCGAGTCGGCGATCGCGATTGCGCAGGCCGTGCACGAGATCCGGCCCGAGGTCCGGATCCAGCCGGCGTACTCGACAAACACCGGCGTCCCCGGGGTCGTTGCCGGCCAGCCGTAAACGAGGGGCGGCCGGCGATCGGTCGGCCGTCGAGGCGCTTCGCGAGGCCGATCCCGTGATGCGCGCGGTCATTGACGAGGTCGGGACCGATGGGTTGGAGGACTTCCGCACGAGCCTGCCGAGTGACAGCTACGCGACGCTGATTCGCGCGATCGCGGGCCAGCAGCTGTCGAACAGCGCCGCGGTCGCGATCTACACCAAGATTCTGGCGCGGTACGGGGGACGGCCGCCCACGCCGGCCGAGCTGCTCGCCGATGACCCCGACGAGCTACGGGTCGCGGCCGGCCTCAGCCACGCGAAGGTGCGCTACCTGAGGTCGCTCGCCGAGCACGTGGTCGACGGCTCACTCGAGCTCGACCACCTCGACGAGCTTCCCGACGAGGAGGTGATCGCTCAACTCGTGTCGGTCAAGGGCCTCGGTCTGTGGAGCGCGCAGATGTTCCTGATCATCCATCTGCGCCGCCCGGACGTGCTTCCGGTCGGCGACCTCGGGATCCGCAAGGCGATCATGACGCGCTACGGGTTGCCGGCGCTGCCCGGGCCGGCCGAGATCACCGAGATCGCCGAACCGTGGCGCCCCTACCGGACGCTCGCCTCGCTGTTCCTGTGGCGATCGCTTCGCGCGACGCCAATCTGAGCGACGACACCGCCGGGGCCGCTCGAGCCCCAGCGTGTGGTGCTTAACGTGACACCGCGGCCCACCCCTGGCCGCTGGGTACACATAAGCATCTGGTGGATGCTTATGTGTACTTGGCGGGCGCCGGCGCGCCGCCACGCCACGTTAAGCATCGCCCGGACAGCGAGATGCGCACTGCTATCGGCGAGATCCGCGCACCGCTATCGGCGAGATCCGCGCAGTGCTATCGGCGAGATCCGCGCCCCGGCCATAACCCGGGAAACAACCCGGCCGTCGCCCTAGACGGCGGAGACTTCTTCTTCTTCGGCGACGCGGAACGACGAGCCGCAGCCGCAGGCCGCGACCACGTTCGGGTTGTCGACCTTGAAGCCGGCGCCCTGGAGGCCGTCGACGAAGTCGATGACGGAGCCCTTCACGTACGGAAGGCTGGGGGTGTCGACGAGAAGGCGGATGCCCTTGTCCTCGAACACGGTGTCTTCGGCGCGCTGCTCGTCGAACGCGAGCGCGTACTGAAAGCCCGAGCAACCGCCGCCGCGAACGCCTACGCGAAGCCCGGCGGTGTCGGCCACAGCATTCTGCGAGGCGAGGAACTCGCGAACCTTCTCGGCGCCTTTGTCTGTCAGTGAGATCATGGAATCCATATCGGCTCCTTGCTTCATGAAGTATAGCGATGGCATCTCGCTACGCTACGCAGCATGGCAGCCATCGACGCACCGGCCACCCCCGAGGAGCTCAAGCAGCGAATCGAGACGGGGATTCCCGGAGCGACCGCGACCGTCACCGGAGACGGCCATCACTTCAACGCGGTCGTGTCGGCGCCGGCGTTCCAGGGCCTGTCCCGGATCGCGCAGCACCGCCTCGTCTACGACGTGTTCGGCGCGGAGGTCGGGGACCGAATCCACGCCCTGTCAATCCAAACTAAAGCCAAGGCTTCGGAAACGGAGAACATCGCATGAGCGACGATCAGACCACTCAGATCCGCGAGGCGATCCAGAGCGCGATCTCTGAGAACCCCGTGATCCTGTTCATGAAGGGCACCCCAGACCAGCCGATGTGCGGATTCTCGGCTCGCACGGTGGCGATCCTCCAGTCCGTCGGCACGCCGTTCGCGGCGGTGAACATCCTCCCCGACCCGCGGATCCGCCAGGAGCTCTCTACTCTGTCGAACTGGCCCACGATCCCGCAGCTGTTCATCGACGGCGAGTTCGTCGGCGGTTGCGACATCGTCACCGAGATGTACGAGTCCGGCGAGCTGCAGACGGTGCTCGGGGTCGAGGACGCGAACGACGGCGAGCCCGCGCCCGAACCGGCGGCGCAGGAGCCGGCGCCGCTCACGATCGAGAACCGCCTCTAGGACTTCTTCACCACGAACGGCAGCGTCGTCCGCCCCGTTATCAGCAGCGACGGGTCGCGGAAGACGCGCCGCTTCGCGTGTCCGAGCTCGTTCGCGTACACCCCGTCGTAGGTCGGGATCGTCGCGACCGCGGCACGGAGCGCCTCGAGCGAGGAGATCGGCGTGGAGTTGCTCCCGGACCCGGACGACCCCGACGACCCGCCGCTTGGCGATAGCGAGATGACGAGCTGCGACGAGAGGCTATTCGCCGTCGCCGGCGCAGGCGCGTTCGGACCGTGGATCGCCATGACGATCGGGCCGCTCGCGTCGGCGGGAATTCGTAGCCGGAACGACACTGTCCGGCGCGCTCCTCGGTAGATCCGCACGTTGAGCCGGACCTTGACCGCGCTGCCCGCCTTGACCTCGAGCGGAGCGTGCGCCGACAGGATCGACGCCATCGCGAGGCCTCGCGAGGCGTGGACGTCGGCGATCACGTGCGTGACGTGCAGCGCGGCGAAGTCGACCTGCTCGAGGTCTTCGAATGCGCTGGTCACGTCAGCCGAGGCGGCGCTGGCGAGCTCCGGCGGGGTCTCGCCCTCGTCGCCGGCGGTTCCGGTGCCGACGTACCGATTGCAGAACCCGAGCGGCCTGTCGCTCTCGCGCAGGTAGATGCGCAGACACATGTTCCCCGACTCACTCGCGGGTGGACCGTCGTAGATCTGCGTGGCCGCCTGCGCGACCTCAAGCGGCGCGATCGTATCGACCATTGAGTTGCCGAGGGGCAGCCCTACGTCGGTCTCGTCGGCCACGTCGGTGTGGAGCGACAACGACTGGCCGGTGTCGAGGTCGTGCGCAGTGACGTCGACCGGAACCGTCGCCGGCGGCGCCCCCACCTCGCCGATCACTGCGTTCGGCGTATCGCTCGACAGCGTGCCCTCCGTGTGCCCGGGAAAAGCCAGCTTGTAGCTCGGGGCGGTCGTCGGATCGGGGTTGTTGACCACATAGTCGACGTACGCATCCTGGAGCAGCAGCGATCGCCGGCCCGCGCCGTCGAGCTCGTGCCCGAACGCGTATACCGTTGGCCCGTCGACGTAGGTGACCGTGCCGACCGCGCCCATCGGGACGTCGCCGGACGAGTAGCTGGCGCTCACGGACGCCCCGGGAACGAGCGGCTGCACGGGGAAGTTCGTGTCCTGGCCGCCACTCGCCGGGGCGGCGAGGATGACCCGCCCCGCACGCTCGCCGGCGCGCTCGACGAGTCCGAACACGGCCGGCGACAGCCCGCCAACGGTCAGTGGCGCCAGCAGCGGCGTGGGCCTCACCGCCAGCTTCGGAAGGTCCGGCGGCGGTTCAACCGGCTCACCGAGCATCTGCTCGATCGGCGTCACGAGCACGACGTTGTTGCCGTACTGCCCGATCCCCTCGGAGATCGCGCCCGCGTTCTCGGGCGTGCCGAACGAGTCAGGGCAGTAGACCGGCGACCCCGAGAACCCCTCGGCGACGCCGGTGGTGTCGACCGCCGGGCCCGACACCTGAACGAGGATCCGCGGCCCCTCGCCCGGCGCGTCCACGACGTCGATCACCTGCACGTTGAACGACGAGATCGTCGTGCCCTGAATGACGGTCTCGCCGGTGCAGTTCATCCCGGGCTGCACCTGCGACAACGGCATGATCGGGCCCCCGTCGGCCCGAGCGCTGCTCGCGGGAAGGCACAAGCCCGCCAGCACGAGGAACGTCAGCAGTGAAGGTCGCAATTCGATGCCCCTTTCAGGCCCGTCCGCGGCCCCGCGCGGAGCGAACAGGATACCCCCCGCGAGTCCCGGGATAGCATCGGCTGATGGCCACGACCCGGGTCACGCCCGCGAGCATCGTCGCGCTCCGCTTCGACGGCGCCGCCCTGTGGGCGATCGACCAGACGGTGCTCCCCTGGGAGGAGCGGCAGCTCGAGCTTCGGACCGCCGACGACGTGGCGGCAGCGATCCGCCGCCTCGCGATCCGCGGCGCGCCGCTGATCGGCGTCGCCGCCGCCTACGGGATGGTCCTCGAGCTATCGCGCGACCCCTCGGCGCAAGCGCTCGACCGAGCCCGGGCGAATTTGCGCGACGCTCGCCCGACGGCGGTGAACCTCCGCGTGGCGGTCGACCGGGTGTACGAAGCCGCCGGTGCTGCGACCGCCGACCGGTTGGGTGCGGCGCTCGTCGAGGCGCGCGCGATCGAAGCCGAGGAGGAAGCCTCCAGCGCAGCGATCGCCGTGCACGGCGCGGAGTTGCTCGCGGGTGCCCGCCGGATCATGACCCACTGCAACACTGGCGCGCTAGCGGCGCCCGGCCGCGGAACCGCGCTCGCGGTGATCGCAGAGCTGGCCGACCGCGGCCTTCTCGACCGCGTGCTCGCCACGGAATCACGCCCGCTTCTCCAGGGCGCCCGGTTGACCGCGTATGAGCTCGCTCGCCTGAACATCCCGCACGAGCTGATAGTCGACAGCGCCGCTGCCGGGCTGATCGCGGGCGGAGCGGTCGACGCGGTGATCGTCGGCTGCGACCGCGTGGCCGCCAACGGGGATGTCGCCAACAAGGTCGGCACGTACGGCCTGGCGCTCGCCGCGCATGCGGCCGACATCCCGTTCGTGGTCGCTGGTCCGACCTCGACGGTCGACCACGCCACTCCGACCGGCCGCGAGATCACGATTGAGGAACGCGACCCCGACGAGGTCAGAGCCGCGGCGGGCCAGCGCCTCACTCTTGCTGAGACACCTTGCCGGAACCCCGCGTTCGACGTCACGCCGGCGCCGTTGATCAGCGCGCTCGTCACTGAGCGCGGAGCGATCCGCTCTCCCGACGCACGATCGATCGCGTCGATCGCGCCGAGATGAGAGTCGCGCGGTCGTTCGCCCCCGGCGACGTCCGGATCGAGGAGGCGCCCGAGCCCGAGCCAGGCCCCGGCGAGGTGGTCTGCGACATCGTCGCCTGCGGCGTGTGCGGCTCCGACGTGACCGACTGGTACATCGCCCCGAGGCTCCCCGCGGTGCTCGGGCACGAGGTCGTGGGGACGGTGCGCGCCGTCGGTTCCGGCGTCACCGCGCCCGCACCCGGCGCCCGAGTGGCGATCCATCACCACACTCCGTGTGGCGAGTGCCGCCGTTGCCGGCGCGGCCACGAGACCCTATGCGAGCGGTTCCGCGGAACGCGACTGGACCCTGGAGGGTTCGCCGAGCGCGTGCGGATAACCCAGGAGCTGGTTCCGGAGCTGCTCGAGCTGCCCGACGGGCTCGACGCGGTGACGGCCACGTTCATCGAGCCGCTCGCGTGCGTCCTCCGCGCGCAGGACCGGGCGGGGCTGCGCGCCGGCGACTCGCTGCTCGTCGTCGGCGCGGGCGTCAACGGAGTGCTCCAGATCGCTGCCGCCCACGCCCGCGGGGTCGAGGTCGTGTGGGTGCGCGAACCGCGACCAGAGCGCCTGGAGCTCGCCGAGGCGTGGGGCGCCGAGCACCACGGCAACGAACTCGTCGACGTCGCGATCGCGTGCACGCCCAAGCCCGAGGCGATCGAGGCGGCGGCCGAGGCGGTGGCGCCGGGCGGCACGCTGTGCTTCTACGCGCCGCCCGCCCCCGACACGCCTCCCCGGCTGGACGCCACCGCGCTGTACCTACGCGAGATAACCGTGACGGCCAGCTACTCGGCCGGACCCGGCGACATGCGGGCGGCGCTCGAGCTGATCGCGAGCGGGCGCATCGACCCCCGCAAGCTCGTCTCTCACCGGCTTCCGCTCGAGGAGACCGAACGCGCCCTAGATCTGCAGCGCCACGCGGGCGGGCTGAAGGTCGTGGTGGAGCCGTGAAGGCGGCGCTGCTGTTCGGGACCGAGTACCTCCGCGTCGAGGAGGTCCCCGAACCTGCCGGCGAGGTGATCGTAGAAGTGCACGCGGCCACAACATGCGGCACCGACGTCAAGATGTGGCGCCACGGGCACCGCGTGCTCGCGCGGTATCCGTGCGCGTTCGGCCACGAGACCGCCGGCGTGCGCACCGACACCGGCGAGCGCGTGCTCGTGTCCGACTCGGTCGCGTGCGGGACGTGCGGTCCGTGCCGCGCCGACCGCGCGCAGATCTGCCGTAACCCGACCTGGGTGCTCGGCGGCTTCGCCGAGCGGATCGCTGCCCCGGAGGCGGCGCTCCACCCCATCCCCGACGGCCTTCCGGCACCGGCGGCAGCGATGGCCGAGCCGCTCGCCGCCGCGGTCCACGCGGTCGACCGCGGCAGCGACGCGACCGACGTCGGCGTGCTCGGCGGCGGCCCGATGGGGCTGATGCTGACCTCGCTGCTGGTCGCGCAGGGGCGAAGCGTGACCGTCGCCGACCCGCACCAGGAACGCCGCGCGCAGGCGGCCGAACTCGGCGCGACGCCCGCGGATGAGCTGAGGCAACACGATCTCGTGTTCGAGGCCGTCGGCCGCCCCGAGACCTGGCGTGCGGCCGCCGCGGCGGCGGCGCCTGGCGGCCTCGTGGTACTCGTCGGCGGCTGCCCGGGCGGGACCGAGATCACCCTGCCGACCGGCCCGCTCCACTACGAGGAGCTCGAGCTTCGCGGGTCGTTCCACCATTCGCGTGACGACGTCGATAGAGCGCTCGCCGTGCTCGCGGCCGAGGATGCCCTGTGGCGGACGCTGCTCGGGCCGACGATCAAGCTCGAGCAGCTTCCCTCCGCTCTCGGGAGCCCTAACGGGGGGCCGGCGAAGAAGTGGGTGGTGGATCCGCGCGGCTAGCTGCAGCCCGGCGGAACTCGAGGTGCTCGACGATCCGCCGCGAGTCGCAGATCGCCTCTCCGTCGATGACGAGCACCGGCACGCGCCGCTGACCGGTAAGCGCCACGACCTCGGGCCGCCGTGAGCGCCGCTGCGGGACCACGACCTGTTCGAACTCGATCCGGTCGCGTTTGAGGGCTCGCGCCACCCGCCCGCACGGGCACAGCCAGTTGGTCGGAGTGGTGCAGCGGTAGAGGGTCGCCACCAGGCGCCGCAGTCAGCGATTCAGCTGACGGCGCCGGCCGCGCCCGAACGTGAGCGCGCCGATTGCCGCGAGTCCGCCGCCGAGCACGAACCCGGCGATCCCCGCCCCGATCAGGACCTCCCGCTGGCGTCGGCGGATCTGTCCCCGCCAGTCGGTGAGATCGGTCACCTCCGCACGGAGCTTGTCGAGCGACTGGCCGAGCTCGTGACGGTTCTGCTCGATCGAGGCTCGGATCTGGTCAGGTGTGCGCGCAACGGGAGGCATCAGCTTCAGATCTCGGTCCTGGATGAGACCGTCTCGCGAATCCGCTTCGCCTCGTCGATGGCCATCGTCGGCGCCGGCGGCGCCCCGGCCTTCAGCTTGGTCCAGGCAAACAGGAAAGACGCGATCGCGAGTATCGCGAGCACGCCGAACACGATCAGGAACCCCTCCCAGATGCTCCCGGCGCCAGGGACGAGGATCGCGTTGAGCGCCCACGCCGCGGCTTCCAGCCCGATGAACACGGCAAACACCCCGAACACCGCCCCCGCTAATACGGCCACGGTCCCCCTGAGGAGACTCTTGGCCTTGATCGTGACCTCGGCCTTGGCGAGCTCGAACTCCTCCCGAACCAGGTTGCTGACCCGGTCGGAAACCTCCGTAACCGAATTTACGAGGTTCTCTGATGTGCCGTTGTTATTAGCGGGCAAGACGCTTGAGGATCATGGCCACCACGAAGCCGCCTGCAAGAGCGACACCCACCGCTACTTCCGGGCGCTGGTCGGCGAGCGCTGCGGCGCGGGCCTGCAGGGGAATGCTGTCGGCCGCGCCGGGCGCGGCGTCCGCGGTGGGCTGCGTGCTCGAAGTCTCGATGTCGTCGGTCACTCGGGCGGGTCCTCGCCGAACACGCGTGTCCAGATGATCGCGGACAGGCGCGTCGACAGGAGCGTTGCGAGCGCGCCGGTTCCGGCGAGCAGGCCCGTCCAAAGCAGTCGCTTGACCAGGGGGCTCTCAGTCATCACGAGAGGATTCAATCAGACATCGAGGCGACGCCCGAAGCCGCCGGTGTCGGGAGTTGCTCGAGTCCGCCGCAGATCGTCTCGATGATCATCTTCTTGGCTCCCTCGAGCTCGTCTTCATCGACCGTGTCGCGGTCGAAGATCCACCGGGTCAGCACCTGCTCGATCGCCCCGTAGAACGCGAGTGCCGCGAAATCCGGCGAGATCTCCGACCGGAAGATCCCTTCGACCTGCGCGCGTTCAACGATCCCCGCGATCTGGATGTATGCCTCGCGGATCTTCTCGAGATGGGTGCGCCCGAACGTGTTCGCGGCGCGCGTGACCTCGACGACGATCACCTTCATCAGCTCCGGCTCGTACCTGTAGGAATCGACGATGAAACCGGCGATCGCGCCCAGCTTGTCGCGCGGCGAGCGCTCGCTCCGATCCGCCTCGGCGATCGCCGCGAGCATCACGTTCCACCGTTCGAGAAACATCGTGTCGAGGATCTCGTCCTTCGACGAGAAGTAGTGGTAGACGAGCCCGTAGGCCACCCCGGCCTCGTCGGCGATGTCCGACACGCGGCAGGTGTGGAAGCCCTGACGGGCGAACACCCGCATCGCGGCGTCGAGGATCACCCGGCGCTTGTCGGCAGCTGCGGTGCCTGACGCTGCCATCAGACCTTCCAGCCGTACACGTCAGGCCGGCGATGGGTCAGCGCCGGGATCCGCTTCCTGACGCTCTCGAGCGTGTCGAAGTCGAGATCGGCGACGATCGCGGTCTCGATATCGGGAGCGGACGCGAGCACGAGGCCCCAGGGGTCGATGATCAGCGACCGCCCGCCGGCGCGATGGCCGGGAGGATGCGCGCCGATCTGGTTGGGCGCGATCACGAAGCACTGGTTCTCGATCGCGCGCGCTCGCAGCAGCACCTCCCAGTGGTCGCGCGTCGTCGCGAGCGTGAACGCCGCGGGAACCAGCAACACCCGCGCACCGCGAATGGCGAGCATCCGGTACAGCTCGGGGAAGCGGACGTCGTAGCAGATGCTCATCCCGAGGCCGACGGCGCCGGGCAGCTCCGAGACAACGACCTCGTCGCCGGCGTCCTCGTGCGTGGACTCCGCGTAGATGTCTCCGTCGACCTCGACGTCGAACATGTGGAGCTTGCGGTACACGGCGCGGACCTCTCCGTCCGCGCCGACGTGGACGCTCGTGTTGGCCGCCTTGTCACGGCCGGCGATGCGCTCGACGATCGACCCGGCGACAAGGTCGATTCCGAGTTCACGCGCGGTCGATCGCGCCCACGAGATGCACCTGCCGTCGAGCGGCTCCGCGCCGGCCGTCATCTGCTCGTCGGTCCCCAGCACGCTCCACTTCTCGGGCAGCACGACGAGCTCCGCTCCGAGCGCCGCGGCGTCGCGCACGAGCCGGTCCGCGGTCTCGAGATTCCGGTCTGTGTCCTCGGTGGCGTTAAGCTGAACGGCGCCGACGCGCACGGCAGGGTAGGCGGGGGTCGATTTCGATTGACCAGTCAGTCAAGCTAGTCAGTGTAACCCACCAAGCCGCGCTGGCGGCGCAGTGCGGCGACCAGCAGCTTCGAGTGCATCGCCCCGATCAGCTCGCGCAGCGGCTCGGCGCCCGAGGAGATGATCTGCACCGCGCGGTCGACGTCGACTTTGCCGGCCAGGCGGTCGAGCAGCACCCTCACCTCCTCCTCGACCAGCGGCTCGAGCGCCTCGCGATAGCGGAGCGTGTCGTACACGGTGAACCCAATCGCCTCCTCGTAGCCGCCGGCGCGAAAGCGGGAGATCGCCTCGATGATCGCGACGTCGTCCTGGTCGTAACCGCGTGCGCTCGGCGCGAGCACGCCCAGCTGCTCGAGCCGGTCGAGAACGTTCTGCGGCAGGTCGTACGTCTCACGGACCTTCGCGCGCGAGATCCGGCCGGTCTCCCGGGCCTCGATCGCGCGCTCGAGGATCCGGTCCTCGAGCTCGATCACCCGCGCCGCCCGCTCGGGGTCGTTCCCGATCAGCTCTCGGATCACCCTCAGCGGCATGAACCGCTCCTCCTGCAGACGCTTGATCAGTTGAATCCGCTCGACGAACTTCGGCGGGTAATACGCCATGTTCCGCGACGTACGGACCACCTCGTCCTCGGACCCGAGCAGCCCCTCCCGGAGGTAGTGCTTGATCGTGCCGGCGCTGACGCGCGAGCGTTCGGCGAGCTCGGAGATGCGGAGATAGCCGTTGCCGTCCGCCACAGCGATCACGACATGAACGAGCTCTGCATGGTGTCGGCCGCGGGGCCCGCCACCGCGCCGGCATGGTGCAGCTCATCGATTTCCTCGGCCGAGTAGCCAGCCGCGGCGAGCACGTCGCGGGTGTGCTCTCCGAGGCCGGGACCGGGCGCGCGCACCGGGTCGGCTGGCGTGCGGCTGAGCTTGACCGGTACGCCCAGCAACCGCACCGGCCGCCGCGCGCCGGGCTGCTCGAGCTCGACGACCATCTCACGGGCCGCGACCAGATCACCGTCGAGCGCCTCGCCGAGCCCGAGTACGGGCTCCAGGCAGCAGTCGTGCTCGGAGGCAAACGCCTCCCACTCCGCGCGGGTTCGCGCGGCGAAGACCTCACACACGGCTTGGTGCGCGTCCGACCCGGGCGGATCGAAAGCGTGGTCGAGCAGATCCTCCCGGCCCACGCCGCGGCAGAACTCGGCCCAGAACTTGGGCTCGAGCGCGCCCAGGGTGACGTAACCGTCGGCGCACCGGTACGGCCGGTAGCAGACGAGGCCGCCGGCAAGCCGGAGCTCGCCGCGGCGCGGGACGCTCCCGTCGGCGAGCATCTCCGCAGCGAGCATCGCCAGGAACGACAGCGAGCCGTCGAACATCGAGCAGTCGACGAGCTGGCCTTGGCCCGAACGCGCGCGCTCCTGGAGCGCGATCAGGATCCCGGCGACGGCCGTCAGCGCGCCCCCGCCCAGATCCGCGATCTGCGCCGCCGCCGACACCGGCGGTCCGTCGGCCTCGCCGGTCAGCCCCAGGATCCCGTTCAGACCGAGGTAGTTGATGTCGTGCCCGGGGCGGTCGCGGTTCGGCCCGTCCTGACCGTACCCGGTGATCGCGCAGTAGACGAGCGCGGAGTTCTCTTCGCGTAGGCGCTCGTAGCCGACGCCCAGGCGGTCCAGCACGCCCGGGCGGAACGATTCGATCAGCACGTCGGTCTCGCGGACCAGCCGCAGCAGCACATCTTTGCCGGCGGCGGACTTGAGGTCGATCCGGATCGAGCGCTTGCCGCGGTTCAACGACAGGAACAGAGCGCTGCCGGCGCTGTGGTCGGCGCCCTCGTAGTACGGCGGCGCCCAGCGAACGTAGTCACCCGCGCCCGTGTCCTCGACCTTGATCACGTCGGCGCCGAAGTCCGCAAGCAGGAGCGAGCAGAAGCCGCCGGGGAGCAGCCTCGTGAGATCGAGGACCCTGAGGCCCGCGAGCGGGAGCCCGCTCACGCGTGCGCCCTCGCGGGGATACCCAGCAGCGCTCGGGCCTCGTCGACCGTCGCCGGCCGACGACCGGCGTCCTCGGTCATCTGGCGGGCTTTCGCGATCAGATCCCCGTTGGAGCGGGCCATCTCGCCGGCGGGCAGGTAGAAGTTGTCCTCGAGCCCGGCCCGCACGGACCCGCCGAGCGTGAGTGCCGCCGCGATCAGCATCCATTGATCGCGGCCGATGCCGATCACCCCCCAGTGATGTTTTCCCGCCGGCAGGTTGTCCGCCATCACCGCGAGGTTTCGCGCGCTTGCCGGGATCCCCCCGACCACGCCCATGACGAAATCCGCGTGCAGAGGGGCTTGGAGCAATCCCATGTCCACCAGCGGGGCGAGCGACCCGACGTGTCCGACGTCGAAGCACTCGTGCTCGGGCTTGATTCCGAGACCGCGCATCGCCTCGAGCAGCTCCACGATCTCGTCGAACGGATTCGCGAACACGAACTTGAACACGAAGTCCTTGCGACTGCGCGAGTACTTGGCGTAGTTCATCGAGCCCATGTTGAGCGCGGCCACCTCGGGGCGGCCGGCGTCGAGGTACGCGATCCGCTTATCCACCGGGACGCCGACGGTGCCGGTGGAGAAGTTGATGATCACCGCGTCGCCGACCGCGCCCCGGATCGCATCGCGAATCGCGAGGAAGTCCTCGATCTCGTAGCTCGGGGTCCCGTCGGCCTTGCGCGCGTGGATGTGGATGTGCACGCCGCCCTCGTCGACGACCCGTCGCGCCTCGGCCGCGTACTCCTCGGGGGTGTACGGGATCGCCGGGCACTGTTCGCGGTTGGCGATCGCCCCGCTGATCGCGCACGTGATGATGACCGGGTCTTCGACGCTCATCAGACCGGAACCACTCCGGAGCGCTTCCACGGGCGTTCGACCTTCTTGCCGGCGGCCAGCTCGAGCGCGCGGCAGATCGTCGCGCGCGTCTCCCGCGGGTCGATGACGTCGTCGATCATGTCGTTGCCCGCGGCGACGTAGACGTCGATGATCTCGCGGAAGTTCGCGATCAGCTCGGCGCGCTTCGCCGCTGGGTCCTCGGCCTCCTGGACCTGTTTGCGGAAGATGATCTCGACCGCGCCCTCGGCTCCCATCACGCTGATCTCCGCCGAGGGCCACGCGACTATCAGGTCGGGCTCGTACGCCCGGCCGCACATCACGTAGTAGCCGGCGCCGTAGGCCTTGCGGAGCACGACGGTGATCTTCGGGACAGTGGCATTCGCCGTGGCGTACAGCATCTTGGCGCCGTGGCGGATGATCCCCGCCTGCTCGACCTTGGTTCCGACCATGAACCCCGGGACGTCCATCAGGTACACGAGCGGCAGGCCGTAGGCGTTGCAGAGGTTGATGAACCGGGCCGCCTTGTCGGCGGAGTCGTTGTCGAGGATCCCGCCGAGTTGCTTGGGCTGGTTGGCGACGATCCCCGCGGGACGCCCGCCGAACCGGGCCAGGCAGGTGATGATGGTCTTGGCCCACTGCGGCTTGAGGTCGAAGTAGGTGCCGTCGTCGACGATCCGGCGGATCACCTCATACATGTCATACGGCTTGCGGTTCGACTCCGGGAGGACGTCGAGCAGGTCCTCGTCGCCGCGGTCGATCGGGTCCTCGGTCGGTCTGATCGGCGGCGCTTCCTCGCAGTTTCGCGGGAAGTAGCTCAGGTACTGCTTGATCGCATCGATGCACGCCTCATCCGATTCGACCTCGAGGTCGCCGACCCCGGATTTGCGACAGTGCACCCGCGAGCCACCGAGCTCCTCCTGGGTGACGTCCTCGCCGATCGCGGCGCGCACCAGGTGAGGCCCGGCCAGCGCCATCGAACCCCTCCCTCGGACCATCGGCACGAAGTCCGCGAGCCCGGGGATGTAGGCGGTGCCGGCCGCACACGGCCCCATCAGGGCCGCGACCTGCGGGATCACTCCGGAGTTGACAACTTCCTCGCGGAACAGATGACCGGTTCCCGCGAACAGCGATCCAACCGCCTCCTGGATCCGGGCGCCGGCGGAGTCCAGCAACCAGATCAGCGGGATTCGCTTGGTCAACGACAGCTCGCGCAGCCGGGCCACCTTGAGCTCACCGGTCATCCCCATCGACCCCGCCATCACCGTGAAGTCGTACGCGACAACCGCCGCGAGCCTTCCGTCGACCTTGCCGTAGCCGGTCACGACGCCGTCTGCCGGCGCCTCCCGACCGTCCATCGCGCGCTGGGAGAAGTGCGGCCGGCCGTGGATTCCCAGCTCGACGAACGTGCCCGAGTCGGTCAGCAGCTCGATCCGCTCGCGGGCGGTCAGCTTGTCGGCCGCGTGCTGCGCTGCGATCTTCTCCGGTCCGCCTCCGAGCTTGATCTGCTCGCGTCGGGCCGCCAGATCGGCCGCCAGCGGGCGCAGCAGGCTGGTGCTCACCGCCCCTTCCACTCTGGCTCCCGCTTCTCGAAGAACGCGTTCACGCCCTCCTGGATGTCCTCGGTCGAGAACGCGATCGTGAGTTGTGAGCGCAGGAAGTCGAGCGCATCCAGGAACGCCATGTCCTGCTGGCGGAACATCGCATCCTTGCCGAGCTTCATCAGCAGCGGAGACTTGCGCGCCAGCTTTTCGGCCCACTCGCGGACGCCCGCGTCGAACTCCTCGGGCGGGAACACCCTGTTGACGATCCCGATCCGCTCCGCCTCGGCCGCCGAGATCTGCTCGCCGAGCAGCAGCAGCTCGTTGGTCTTCTTACGCGGGACGTTGCGATAGATCAGCGCCATGATCATGAACGGGAACACCCCGACGTTGATCTCCGGCGTGCCGAAGCGCGCGCCCTCGCGGGCCAGGATCAAATCGCACGCGAGCGCGATCCCGAGGGCCCCGGCCAGCACATGACCATTGGCAGCGCAGATCGTTGGCTTGCCCAGCTCGCCGATCAGGCGGAACAGGCGGGGGAAGCGCGCCGTCCCAAGATGCTTCTCGACGAGCGTCGTATCGCCGGCGAACCCGCCCAGGTTCGCGCCGGCGGAGAAGATGCGTTCATGGGTCGAGGTCAGCACCACGCACCTGACCCCGACGTCGTCGCGGGCGGCCTCGAGCGCCGCGATCAGGTCGTCCAGTAGCTCGTCGGACAGAGCGTTGCGCGACTCGGGCTGGTCGAGCGCGATCGTGGCCACGCCCGTCCCGGCGACCTCATAGCGCAGCGTGGCGTACGACATGGGCGGCAAGCCTACTCCACCATGCAGGAAGTAGGAAGTTCTACTGTTTACTTCTTCGCGCCGCTCCGATAGCGTCCAGCCTCATGGCCACCGCAGACGTCCTCAAGCCCGACTTCGCCACCAGGCGCAAGCACTTCATCTTCACTGACGACCACGAGCAGCTTCGCGAGTCGATCCGCCGATTCGTGATCAAGGAGCTCCAGCCCCATGCCGAGGAGTGGGAGGAGACAACGTTCCCCGACTGGGTGTTCGAGCGGATGGGCGAGCTCGGCTTCCTGGGGCTCGACAAGCCGGTGCAGTACGGCGGCCAGGGCGGCGACTACTACACGGCGCTCGTGCTTGCGGAGGAGCTCGTCCACGCGCATTGCGGCGGGCTGGGGATGGGGGTCGCCGTGCAGACGGACATGACGATCCCCCCGATCCTGAAGTTCGGGACCGAGGAGCAGAAGCAGGAGTGGGCGGCGCCTGCAATCGCCGGCACGAAGATCCTGTGCCTCGGCATCACCGAGCCCGACGCCGGCTCGGACGTCGCCGGGATCAAGACGCGCGCGGTCCGCGAAGGCGACGAGTACGTGATCAACGGCTCCAAGACGTTCATCACCAACGGGCACCGGGCTCACGCGATCGTGCTCGTCACGAAGACCGACCCTGATTTGGACCCACCCGCCCACGACGGGTTCACGCTGTTCCTGGTGCCGATGGACTCACCCGGCGTGATCCGCGAGAAGCGCCTGCAAAAACTCGGCATGCACGCCTCCGACACCGCGCTGCTTGCGTTCCAGGATGTCCGCGTACACGAGTCGGCCGTGCTCGGCCAGGTCGGCAAGGGCTTCTACCACATCATGTGGGAGCTTCAGGGCGAGCGGCTGATCGGCGCCGCCGGTTCGGTCGCCGGCGCGCAGCATGTGTTCGACCGCACGCTCGAGTACGCCAAGGAGCGCACCGCGTTCGGCCGCCCGATCGGGCACTTCCAGGCGATCCGGCACAAGTTCGCCGAGATGGCGACCAAGATCGAGACCGCCCGCCAGATGGTCTACACGACCGCCTGGAGGTTCCAGAACGGCGAGTACCCCGTTCGCGAGATCACCATGGCCAAGCTCTACTCCGCACGAATCGCGGTGGAGGTGGCCGACGAGTGCATCCAGATCCACGGCGGAAACGGGTACATGAAGGAATATGGGATCGAGCGATCCTGGCGTGACCTGCGACTGAACCGGATCGGCGCCGGCAGCGACGAGATCATGCTCGAGGTGATCGGGCGCTCGTACGGGCTCTAGTCGAGAACGAGTAAGCCCGCCCCGCACACCGGGTGCGAGGCGGACTTATCTGACGCCTCCTACCAGATCTCGCGCGGATCGACCCACACGTCATCGATCTGCGAGGACCCGGTCACCGCCGTAAACCGGAGCGCCACCTGCGGGGTGCCTCTCGCGAGCAGGCCGTTGACGAGGCCCTGTACCTCGGACGCGGTGAGCATCGGGATGGACGGTCCCCATGTGGGGCTCAGAGCAGCCGGTCCGATCGGAATAGCCACTGCCCCGAGCAGCGGCTCCTTGTACACGATCGACACCAGGACGGTAGAGAGCAGGCCGTTGTTCTTGGCGAAGAACCGGAACGTCGGATCCGCGAAGTCGACGCACGTGTACGGCGACTGAGCGCTCGCGCCGGCGGGCAGGTACAGGGAGTACTTTCCAACCGAGCCGGTCGCGCCGAAAGGCTCGCTACCGGCCACCCGAGTAGCACCGCCCGTGAGCGTCCACCCGGCCATGTTGCCCTCGAAGTCACCCCCGGGAACGAGCTTGTAATAGCCCGAGTCGCCAAACCGCGCGAACGGCTGGGTGAGCTTGGCGTTGTCGCACGAATCGGTCTGGATCAACCCGGCCGCGTGCGCGGACGTGACGGGAACGCAGACAAGCGCGAGTGCCCCGACCATAACCTTGATGAGCAGGCGGCGGCGGGACGGAATCAGGGACGCAAGCGAACTGGACACTTATAGCCCTCCATGGCTGTAGTGGCAGCCGAGCTATCTCATGCGCATGAGACCTCTGGCTTTGCGTCCCCAGCTCGCACCGGGTTTGCCCTTTTCAGTTGGTTACGCGTGGTCATCGGCGGGACTGTGGACCCGGCGAGCGCTGGTCGCAGAATTGGACGCTTGTTCGAGGTTTTGAGAGGAACCTCCATCAACCACTAAGGATTGACGGTCTCTGGATCGATATCTCAGCCGAGATGTCGATCGACCCGAGCTTCGAGGAGCAGGAGCTACTCGCGGACACGTTCGCGCGCGAGGGCTCCCGCATGGACAAGCGTGAGCTCGTGTTCGCCACGATCGCCAGCGCCGCGTTCGCCGCCGCCGTCGCAGCTCTGTGGCTGCTGCGCCCGCCCCATTCGTTCGAGATCGCGCCGGCGCTTGTCTCCCTCGCTGTGCTCGTGCTCGCCACGCTCGTGCGGTTCGACACACCCTTCGGCGGCGCCCGTGCGACGCAGCTGGGACTCGTTCCGTTGCTGTTCGCGGTCCCGCTCGGGATCGTCCCGATCGCAGTCGCGATCGTGCTGGCAATCTCGACGCTGCCGGCGGTCAGGGCCGGCGAGCTTCGCCCTGCCCGGCTGTTACAGATTCCGGGCAACGCCTGGTTTGTGATCGGTCCCGTGGCAGTGTTTGCACTCGCCGGCACCCAGCCTCGCGACGCCGGCGCGGCGCTGCTGGTCGCAGCGCTCGGCGCGCAGTTTGTCGCCGACTTCAGCGTTTCATCCGCGCGGATCTTGACCCTCCGCGGCACGACCCTGTCCTCGGTGTTCAGCGACACCTGGGCTTATGGAATCGACGCCGCGTTGTCGGGTATCGCCCTGATCGTCGCCGAGGAGATCCGGAACACCCCGCTGGCCCCCCTCGCACTGGTTCCGCTTCTGGGTCTGCTCGCGGTTTTCGCCCACGAGCGCCACCGCCGCCTGCAGAGCATGCTCGAGCTCTCGAGCGCCTACCGCGGCACGGCGCTCGTACTCGGCGATGTAATCCAGGCCGACGACGGCTATACGGGCGAGCACTGCAAGAGCGTCGTCAGCCTCACGCTCGAGGTCGCCGAGCACCTCGGGCTGAGCGCCGAATGCCGGCGGAACCTCGAGTTCGCCGCGCTCCTGCACGACGTCGGCAAGATCGCGATCCCCAAGGAGATCATCAACAAGCCCGGCAAGCTCGACCCCCACGAGTGGACGATCATCAAGACCCACACCGTCGAAGGCCAGAAGATGCTCGAACGCGTCGGCGGGTTCATGCGCCAGGTCGGGCAGATCGTCCGCTCCCACCACGAACGATGGGACGGCGCCGGCTACCCGGATGGCCTGGCCGGCGAGGCGATCCCGCTCGAGGCACGCATCATCACCTGCTGCGACACCTGGAACGCGATGCGAACCGATCGCCCGTACCGCAAGGCCCTGTCCCACGACGTCGCGGTCGCCGAGCTCGTGTCGAACGCCGGCGGCCAGTTCGATCCGCGCGTCGTCGAGGCGTTCGTCCGGCTGGTGGCGCCTGCCGACCAGGCCGACGCGCTTCAGCCCAGCGCCGCCGTGGCCGTGCGGGCGCCGGCGCCGCTCATCGCCGGCTCGGCCAAGGTCTGAGAACCCGGCGCGGATCCTCGGCGGAACGCCGGGCCCCTCGGCGGAACGCCGGGCCCCCCGGCGCGCCGATCCGCGCACGCGTAGCCTCGCCCCGACCGGGTCCAGCGCCGACCGCACGGGTAATTTGGAATCATTCCTACGATCCCTGCAAATCGCTGACGATTCCCGATATACCGTTTTACGGTGTAGTCGTGTTAGTCTCCGTTTTCCGGAGGGTCAGCCCCGTATCCGGAGAGGTTCTTTCCCCGCTCCACGGATGAGCGGCCGCACCGCGTGAGCGGCGATGGCACAGCGACATGTCCGGGGAACCAGCTCGGGTGGGTGAGAAGATGACGGTGAGCTTTACCGCAAGCACTGGTGTGAATGTCATCGTGTGGCGCGAGAAGGACATGTTCGCCGCGTCGCGAGCGGATGGGGCCGAGGAGGCCCAGATCTGCCTCGGCATCGACCTGTTCGAGGTGATCGCCGAGCTCGCCGGCCTCGACCTCGACGATGAGCAGGACACCGAGGAGGCGAACCAGCTGTCCGGCGAGGCACTGCAGCGGTTGTCGTCGTTACCGATTCAGCGCCGGGGCTAGCTCCGTCCTCCGCTCGGCGCACGCCGAGCCGGTTAGGCTTGCTGGCCCCGAAGCGGGCCAACGTTGAATCCAGGTAATCGTGAGGCGTGATGGAGTCGGTGAGAGGACAGCTGCTGGTCGCCGGTCCGGCACTGCTGGACCCGAACTTCTGGCGCACGGTCGTGCTCGTGGTCGAGCACAATGACGAGGGCGCACTCGGGCTGGTCCTGAACCGCCCGTCTGAGACCAGCGTCGGCGAGGCCGTGCCCCAGCTCGAGCCGGTGCTCGATCCCGAGGAGCTGCTGTTCATCGGCGGCCCGGTCCAGCCTTCGGCCGTAATCGTCCTGGCCGAGTTCGAAGAGGCGACCGATGCGGCGCTGCTCGCGTTCGACGACGTCGGCGTCCTCGGCACGAACTCTTCGTCCGACGAGCTCACCGCCGGCGTCCGATCCGGGCGCGCCTTCCTGGGCCATGCCGGCTGGGGCCCGGGCCAACTCGACGGCGAGCTCGAGCGCGGGGATTGGATCCTCGAGCCGGCGCAGCTCCGTGATGCGTTCTCGAGCGAGGCCGGCGGCCTGTGGTCCGAGGTCCTCACCCGCAAGGGCGGAAGCTACGCACTCCTGGCTCGCATGCCGGCGGATCCCTCGATGAACTGATCGCTGTGCCCGCGGGAATCGGGTCTACGATCCGACCATCGCACACGACCACTCACACGTAAACCGCGACGCCGACCGGCGCTCTCTGAAGATCGCGCTGGCGCTGATCTTCGCGTTCATGGTGGTCGAGATCGTCGCCGGGATCCTGGCCTCGTCGCTCGCGCTTCTGTCGGACGCCGGCCACATGCTGACCGACGCCGCCGCGCTGGCCCTGTCGCTCGCGGCGGCAAGACTGGCGGCGCGGGGCGCGTACGGTTCGATGACCTACGGCCTCGGGCGGGCCGAGATCCTCAGCGCACAGGCCAACGGCGTGACGCTGCTCGTGCTCGCGTGCCTGATCGTCTACGGCGCGATCGGCCGCTTGGTCTCGCCGCCCTCGGTGCACGCCACCGTAGTGCTGGTGGTCGCACTCGCCGGGATCATCGTCAACCTGGTGGCGGCGCGAGTCCTCGCCGGCGGCCAGGGCCACGAGCGGAGCCTCAACGTCGAGGGCTCCTACCGGCACATCCTCACCGACCTGTACGGGTTCATCGCGACCGCGATCTCGGCCGTCGTCATTCTCGCGACCGGCTTCGACCGGGCTGACGCGATCGCCTCACTCCTCATCGCGGGGCTGATGCTCCGTGCGGCATACGACCTTCTACTGGCGTCCGGGAGGGTGTTCATGGAGGCCGCGCCGGCCGGGCTCGATCCCGACGAGATCGGCCGGGCGCTCGCCGCCCAACCTGGAGTCGTGGAGGTTCACGACCTCCACGTGTGGGAGGTCACATCGGGGTTCGCCGCGCTCTCGGCGCACGTCGTCGTCCGCGCCGGCGACGACTGCCACGAGCTGCGCCGCTGCCTCCAGGACCTCCTGGACGAGCGGTTCCATATCCACCATACGACGCTCCAGGTCGACCACGAGATAGGCCCGCTCCAGATCGAGGTCGCGGCGCAGCCCGGCGGCGATAGCGAGCGTCGGTAGACTCGCCGGCCATGTTGGTCGTCGAGTCTCTCCTCTTCCGATGAAGGTCGTCAAGCCCGGCGCGGACCGCGACGTGCCGCGCGGCGTGGTCGGCGGATCCGAGATCTCGCAGGCGACGACCGACGCGCAGAACATCTACATGGCCGTGTTCCGGGTGCCGCCCGGCGCGCAGTCCCGGCCCCACTACCACGAGAACTGCGAGAGCGCGGTGTACATGCTCTCGGGATCTTTGCGGGTCAAGTGGGGGGATCACCTCGAGCAGGAGTTGATGCTCGAGCCGCGGGACCTCGTGTACGTCCCGCCGCGCGAGACCCATGTGCTCGAGAACGTGTCCGACACCGAGCCCGCCGAGTACGTGGTCGCGCGCGACTCGCCACTCGAGGACGCCGTGATCGTCCCGTGGGCGGAGGCCCCCGAGACGAGCCTCCCCGGTTAGCCCGCGACCCCCGGTTAGCCCGCGACCCCCGGTTAGCCCGCGACCCCCGGTTAGCCCGCGACCCCCGGTTAGCCCGCGAGCCCCGGTTAGCCCGCGGCCGCCGGTTCGAGCACCACGAAGTTCCCGTCCTCGAGGACGATCGCCCCGCCGTGCACGAGGATCCCCTCGGCGAGGACGGGCCCGCTCAGGAGTGCCGCTTTCGCCAGCGACTCCGCCTCGGTCGCGGTCGGGGCGAGGGCGGTCACCTGCACGATTCCCGTGAACGCGGGTCGGCCGGTGGCGGGATCGAGCAGATGGTGGGCCGGACGTCCGTCGCGGTCCAGCCAGCTGCGGCGGCCGACCCCGCTGGTGGCGACGCCGCCGCTCGCCGTGGTGAACGTGTGCAGGATCGCGTCGTCGAACGGGCTCGAGACATGCACCTCGCGCGCCAGCCCCAGCCGCCCGCCGAGCCGCATGTCGCCACCGCAATCGACGACGAACGCGCCGTAGCCGGTGAGCAGCGAGGCGATCTCGTCGGCGAACACTCCCTTGGCGATCCCACCGGGGTCGATGCGCACCCCGGGCGGGCGCGTCACGGTGCCGGCGCGACGGTCGGTCCGCACGAGCTTCCAGCTCGCGTCGGGCGCGGGTCCACCGCTCGCGCGGTCCGGCCCGAGCGCCAGCGCGACCGCCAGCGGCATGCCCTCACCTTCGAAGTGCGAGTCATAGCCGGCGCGCTCGATCTCGCCGAGCAGCGTCGGATCGACGAGCCCGCCGGTGGCGTCCGCAGCCCGCACCGCAGCTTCGACAACGCGGCGCATCATCGGCGACACGTTCACCGTCTCCTCGCGCGCGCTGTTGAGCCGGGTCAGCTCGCTGTCGGACTGAAAGCGCGAGAACTGTCGATGCCACTCATCCAAGCGGCGATGTGCCTGTGCGACGGCTTCCGCCGCATCGGCCTGACGGGCGTCCGCCACGATCAGCGTGCACCGCGAGCCGAAGCAAGCGAATGCGTCTCGCTGCTCGACGGGCAGCTCGATCGTCGCGCTCATGACTGGCTCGTGGTCACGCTGCTGACGGTCCCGCCGCCCGACTTGCCGCTCGAGCTCGAGCTGGAGCTCGAATCCGACGAGGAGCTCGTGCCGGAGGTCGAGTCCGGGCCCGACGACGAGCTGCTGCTCGGCGAGCTCGATGCGACGCTGCTCGCCGCCGACTGCTTGGCGAGCGCGGGATCGTGCCCGGACACGAGGACGACCGTGATCAGCAGCCACGCGGCGACGAACAGCGCGACCGACCCGGCGATGATGCGCCGGCGGAGCATCCGAGCGCGGGCGAGGCGGGCGTCTCGCATCGCCCGGCCGCGCGCCTGAGCGTTGGTGTCAGTCATGTGTCAAGTACCTCGGTGTCGTTGCTAACGAGTTCCGGTAGCTTCGGCCCCGCGCCTCTCAGCGACGTGTGAGCGCCCTAAGAGCTGCGTATGAGCGGCGAGCTCGCGCCGAGCTCGAATACGCAGCCCGTGAAGTACTCGCCGGCGGTCGAGACCAGGAACGAGACGAGCTCCGCGATTTCGTCGTCGGCCGTCAAGGCGCCGGGCGCAATCGCGACCGTCCCGACCCCATGACGAGCCCACTCCACCGACAGCGTCCGCGCCAGGTTCTCGAGCGCGTCGCGAGCGGCCGCCGCGAACGACCCGGCGCCGGGCCGCGGGGCGATCAGCACTACCTTGCCGGCGCCGGCCGGGATCAGAGCGCCGGTCGCCACCGCCCGCACCGCGACCCACCCGCGCTCGAGGCATTCGCGCAGACCGTCTTGCCCTCCGCCACCGAACGCCGGTCGGGCGTCATACACGGCCGCATATAGAGGCGCCGCGGCGCCGGCCCACGAGCTCGAGCGCTCCTCGTCGAGTTCGACCCCCAGGTCTAGCTCCTCGACACGCGCGCCCAGCCCGCCCAGCGCGTCGCGGATCGCAGCCGGAACCCCGCCGGCAAGCGCGACCGCGCGACCGTCGAGCAGCCCTTGGCGGAGGAGCGTCATCGCGGGAACCGTAGCCGGTGGCGCCGGCACGGTCGGACGGTAGGATCGCTCTGCTGATCGAGGAAGGAAGGAAGATCCAGATGCTGTCCTACGCACACGGCGCTTGCGCGGATCCGTTGCTCGGCGAGACGATTTCGCACAACCTCGAGCGGACGATCGCCCGCGTACCCGATTCCGAGGCGCTCGTCGACTGCGGACACGGGGTTCGTTACACGTATGCGGAGTTCGGCGAAGCGGTCGATCGGCTCGCGGGCGGGATGCTCGCCGCCGGCCTGCGCAAGGGCGATCGCGTGGGGGTATGGAGCCCGAACCGCGCCGAGTGGGCCCTGACTCAGTACGCGACCGCGAAGGCCGGCGTGATCCTCGTCAACATCAACCCCGCCTATCGCCTGAACGAACTGCAGTACGCGCTGATGCAGTCGGGCTGCCGGTGGATCATCGCCTCGCAACGGCTCAAGGACTCCGACTTCGTCGAGATGATCGACCACGTCCGCCCCCAGTTGCCCGAGCTCGAGCGGGCGGTCTACTTCGACACGCCCGACTGGGAGGAGCTCGCCTCGGGCGCCGGCTACACCGGCGACCTCGTGGCCCACGGCGACGATCTCGACTTCGACGACCCGATCAACATCCAGTACACGAGCGGCACCACCGGCTTCCCCAAGGGGGCGACGCTCACCCACCACAACATCCTCAACAACGGCTACTTCGTGGGGGCGATGCTCGGATACACCGAGCGCGACAAGGTGTGCATCCCGGTGCCGCTCTATCACTGCTTCGGCATGGTCCTCGGGAATCTCGCCTCGACCTCGCACGGCGCCTGCATGGTCTATCCGGCCGAGACGTTCGACCCGCTGGCGACACTCGAGGCGTGCGCGAACGAACGGTGCACGAGCGTCTACGGCGTACCGACGATGTTCATCGCCGAACTGGCGCATGAACGTTTTGAGGAGTTCGAGTTCGGCCCGCTGCGCACCGGCATCATGGCCGGGTCTCCCTGCCCGATCGAGGTGATGAAGCGCGTGAGCGACAAGATGGGGATCGAGGAGATGAGCATCGCCTTCGGGATGACCGAGACCTCGCCGGTCACGACCCAGGTGCGCTGCGATGACACGCTCGAGAACCGCTGCGGGACGGTCGGCGAGGTCGGACCACACGTCGAGATCAAGGTCGTCGGGGTGGGTGGGGGTCCCAATCATGGCCGCACCGTGCCGCGCGGCGAGCCGGGCGAGTTCCTCGCGCGCGGGTACGTCGTCATGCGCGGGTACTGGAACGACCCCGAGCGCACGGCCGAGTCGATCGACGAGCAGCGCTGGATGCACACCGGCGACCTCGCGACGATGGACGAGCAGGGCTACGTGCGGATCGTCGGCCGGATCAAGGACATGGTGATCCGCGGCGGCGAGAACGTCTACCCGCGCGAGATCGAGGAGTTCCTGTACACCCATCCGGACGTGGCCGACGTGCAGGTGATCGGCGTTCCCGACGAGCGCTACGGCGAGGAGCTGATGGCGTGGGTGATCCCACGCCCCGGCGCGACCGTGACCGAGGACGAGATCCGAGACTTCTGCAAGGGCCAGATCGCCCACTACAAGGTCCCGCGCTACGTGAAGCTCGTCGAATCGTTCCCGATGACGGTCACGGGCAAGGTGCAGAAGTTCAAGATGCGCGAGACCGCGATCGACGAGCTCGGGCTCGGCGAGGCCGCGGCGATCGCCACCGCATAGCCGGCGGACCTGCAAGACCTGACAATTCGGCCGCGAGCCGCGGACCGTGTCAGAGCGCGCATGTGGGGCGTGCGCGATACGACACGGTCCCGGCCGAAGGCGTCAGATGTCAGGTTTCGCATGTATTTCGGGAGCTGGGAGGCCACCGCGCGCCGCGGCAGCCGCCCGGCCCTCCCTCAGCCGCCCGCCGTTCCGATCGCCGGAGACCCGGCTAGACCTGATCGCTACCGCGCAGCCGCCGCCCGCGCTCTCGGGCAGCCCGCCCAGCGCCCCGCCGGCCGAGCCGCGCCAGCTCGCCGTGCAACTCCCGGATCCGATCGAGGATGTAGTCGGCGACCTCCTGCTGCTGCTCCCGCGTCGAGCCTTCCACGACCTCGAACCGGAACGGATCGCCGTACTGCACCGTCACCTTGGGGAACTTTAGGCGCTTCCAGTTGCGCACCTGGTAGGAGCCGAGAATCGCCACCGGGACCACCGGCGCCCCCGAGTCGAGCGCGATCCGCCCAATCCCGGGCCGCGCCTCGTCGGCGAGCTTGCCGCTCCGCGACCGCCCACCCTCGCAGTACATGACCACGGCCCCGCCCCGGCGAAGAATCGTGGAGGCCGTGACGAACGCTTCCTCGTCCTGGTAGCCGCGCCGTACCGGGAACACTCCGCCGTGGCTGAACACCCACCCCGGGAAACCCTTGAACAGCTGCGACTTGCCCATGAACTGGACCCGCCGGCGGATGAACGCTCCCGTGAAGAAGTGATCCATGAACGACGCGTGGTTGGGCGCGAGGATCACCGGCCCGTTGGGGACGTTCTCGCTCCCGATCCCTCGAGCCCGGTAGACGAGCAGCGCGTTGAGCTCGGTGAATACCCGGACCGTCTCGTACACCTTCGACTCAGGCGGCCGCGAGCGGACGAGCTCGTGGAAGCGGTCGAAGTACTCCTTTGGCCTTGGGTCCTTATAGATCTGTGGCCGGAGCTCGACGTCGGGCATCGCCCGTAAACGCTAGTCGCTCTAACCGGTCAGCGGCAGCACCATCGTCGGCTTCTCGATCTCGTGGTCCTCGCTGGTCACCACCACCGCGGTGCCGATCGCGAAGAACTCGATCACGTGCGAGCCCCAGCCATGCGAACGCTCGACGATCCGGGCCCCGACGATTCCGCCCGCCTGGAGCTCGTCGGCCTCTCGCTGCATGCGCTCCATAGCAAGCTCGCGCGCCTCGTATAGGGCCTGGGTGTAGTTGGGCATCTCGACGTTCCGCCCGACCTGCTTGAGCGAGGCGAGCATTCCCTGGCGGCCGACGTGGTAGACGCAGTTGCCCATCACGAGCCCGACCGGGCGGTAGCCGGCCAGCAGCAGCTTGGCGAAGTCCTGGCCGCTCAGATCGGAGGTGAACGGACGGCCGTTCGGCGCGCGGTGGAGCTCGCCACCGCGATGCTTGACCGCCGTTCCGACCGAGATGAACTCGGCCAGATCGGCGCCCCACTCGTAGCGCCCGATGTCGAGCCGGACGCCTACGATGCCGTCGGCTCCGAGCTGGTCGGCCTCCTCCTCCATCCGCGTCATCGCGAGCTCGCGCGCGTGGTACATCGCCTGGGTCAGGACGCCGAGCTCCTGGCTCTGATTCCACATCGCCTGCTGGAACCCGATGTGGTAGATCGAGCTGCCGAGCACGAGTCCGAGCGGCTCAAACCCGGCATGCTTGACCAGCAGGAACTCGTCCACCGACAGGTCGCTTGTGAAGAAGCCGCGCGCGACATCCTGCTTCATCCGCGCGATCCGCTCGCGGCCCGATTCGGGGATGCCCGCCAGCGAGCCGGCTTCATAGCTCGCGGCATGCGGCGCCTCGTCGGTCACCGGAGCAGCCGACGATGTCGCGCCGGCCCGCGCGGCCTGGTTGTCGTCGTCACGTTTCAGGAATCCCATTGATCTCTCCTCACTGCATCAGTAGGCGCTCGAGCGCCCTCCTGGTCGTTTCGCTCCGTCTCGCCTCGGCCGCCAGCGCGTTGCCGAGCACGGCCAGCCACTCGTCGGTGTCGAGCACCTCGTTCTTCAGGACGATCCCTCCTGACAACCGCGCGCAGCGCGTCTCGACCGACCCGCCTTCGGCCCGAAGCTCCAAACGCCGGTCGCCCAAGTCGACCGCGACCGCCCGGACCGCCTTTGGGCCGAACATCCCGGACCGGCGCCGGTCGACTCGGACCCGCCCGGGGACCGCCTCCTCGAGCTTGGCAGCCAGGCTCTCCACGAACGCGCTCAGATCGCCGGAGTCCGCCCGCAGCGACGCGGCGAGCAGATCCATGTCGACCACGGGGCGATCGATCTCGTCCACGCCGTCAGGCTACGACATCTGAAACAGTGTGATTCGAGGGAGGGGCTGCATGGAAGCCTCTCTGTATGACAACGAATACGACATTGGTCCCAAACCTGAACCTGAACGACGGCAATCACATGCCCCAGCTGGGCTTCGGGGTCTTCCAGATCCCCGAGGATGAGACGGCGCAGGCGGTCGGAACCGCACTCCAGACCGGCTACCGGTCGATCGACACGGCCGCAGCCTACGACAACGAGGCGGGTGTCCGCGATGCGGTGCTCACGAGCGAGCTCGAACGCGGCGACCTGTTCATCACCACCAAGCTGCGCAACAGCGACCATGGGCGCCACCAGGTGCCGCGAGCGTTCGAGGAGAGCCTCGACAAGCTCGGTGGCGATTACATCGACCTGTATCTAATCCATTGGCCGATCCCGCAAAAAGGCCTGACCGTCGAGACATGGGAGGCATTGGTCGAGCTGCAGCGCGAGGAGCGCGTCCGGTCGATCGGCGTCTCGAACTTCCGAGTCGAGGATCTCGAGCGGATCATCGAGGCCACCGGCGTCGTGCCCGCGGTCAACCAGATCGAGCTGCACCCGCGTCTTCAGCAGCTCGAGCTGCGCCGGTTCCACGAGGAGCACGGGATCGCGACCGAGGCGTGGAGCCCGCTCGGAAAGGCCCAGTTCCTCGACGACCCCACGATCGAGCGGATCGCCTCCGCGCACGGCCGCACTCCCGCACAGGTCGTACTCCGCTGGCACATTCAGCTCGGGAACGTGGTGATCCCGAAGTCGGTCACGCCGAGCCGAATCGAGGAGAACTTCAAGCTGTTTGACTTCGAGCTGAGCGACGACGACATGCGCGCGCTGTTCGAGCTCGATCGCGAGGAGCGGACCGGCCCCGACCCCGACACGTTCGGCTAGAGGTGTCGAACCGGCGAACCGCACCGTTCCCGGCTTCGATGTGTTCCGGTAGGTATTCCCGATTTGACACCCGTGCCAGCCTGGAGACGTATGCGTAGAGCAATAAAGATCACAATCGTTCTGGCCCTGTTGGCCGTGCCGTCGGCAGCTCTTGCCGCGAACACCAGCCAGCCCCAGGCGATCAATTGTCAGACCCTCAAGCTCAAGCCGCAGCGGATCACCCTGTCGTGCGGGGACGGCGGGACCTGGCTCGGCAAGCTGAAGTGGTCCAGCTGGACCAACACCCAGGCCGTTGCGAACGGCAACTTCACAGCGAACAACTGCAGCCCCAGCTGCGTCGCGGGCAAAACCCACTCGGTCGCAGTGAAGGTCACGCTCTCGAAGGTGAAGACCTGTCCAAATCAGGTCAACCCGGCGTTCAAGCAGGCCGTGATCGTCTACAAAGGCAAACGGCCCAACGGCGCGCCCCTGAAGGTCAACTTCCGCTGCCCGGCGGGACTTCCCGGGGCGTACTGATCGTCGGCCCGTCGTGGGCCCGACCCGGTGCGGCACTAGTCGCTTATCCTCCTGCCGTCCCACGAGCACTGGAGGCTGAGTTGCCCGAGGTCGAGGCCCACATCACGGGCACCGTCTGGAAGATCGAGGTCGAGGTCGGCGACAACGTCGAGGAGGGCGACACGGTCGTCATCCTCGAGTCGATGAAGATGGAGATGCCCGTCGAGGCCGAGGATCCCGGCGTGGTCAAGGAAATCCTGTGCGAAGAGGGCCAGTCGGTCTCGGAGGGCGACACGCTCGTTGTCCTCGAGTGACCCCGACGAACCGCGCCCCGTCGGCGGGCGACTGCTGGTCGACGAGCCGGCACCCGGCGTCACGCGACTGACGATCTCCAACCCGGCCAAGCGAGGAGCGCTCGACCACGCGATCCTCGACGGCTTCACCTCGACGCTGGCCGAGATCGACGCCCGCTGCGTGATCATCACCGGCGAGCAAACGACGTTCTCGGCCGGCTACGACATCGGCGACCTTCGGGGAAACGACCAGTTCGCCGACCAGGCCGACCGGCTCGTGGCCAACCCGTTCGTGGCCGCGCTCGACGCGGTCGAGGCGTACCCGTATCCGACCTTGGCCGCGCTCAACGGTCACACGATCGGCGGCGGACTCGAGCTCGCGCTCGCGTGCGACCTGCGGATCGCCGCCGGGACGATCGCGCTAGGGATGCCGCCGGCGAAGCTCGGGCTGGTCTACTCGCACACTGGGATCCGCAAGTTCATCGACACGATCGGCGTGCCCCGCACGCGCGAGCTGTTTCTCATCGGCCGCCGGATCGACGCGCGCACGGCGCGCGAATGGGGCCTAGTCAACGCGATCGCCGAAGACGGCCGCCTAGCCGAAGAGGCGCTCGAGCTTGCCACCGAAATCGCATCCAACGCCCCGCTGGCCGAGAAAGGCAACAAGCGCGTGATCCGCGCGGTCCTCGCGGCGCAAGGCGCGATGGACCCGGAGACCGAGCGGGAGCTGATCGAGCTTCGCCGCGCTTGCTTTCAGTCCGAGGACTTCCGTGAAGGCGTCCGCGCGTTCGCCGAGAAGCGCCCGGCAGAGTGGCGCGGGCGCTGAAAGCGCCGAAAACCCCGGTCTGTCCGGCCTCACGCTTACGCTGACGGCCCAGATGCCGCCACCTCCAACGCGTCTGGGGAGCGCCACATGATCGAGATCGAAGCCCGCCTCGGCGAGCTGAAGTCGATGGGCCTGGGTCGTCGCGTGCGTATGGTCAGCGGTCCGCAGGGGCCGCACGTCGTGCTCGACGGCAAGCCGGTGTTGCTGCTGTGCTCGGACAACTACCTCGGTCTCGCCGACCATCCGCGCGTGCGCGAGGCCGCCGCCGACGCCTCGATGCGGTGGGGCCTCGGGGCGGGAGCCTCGCGGCCCGTGTCGGGGACGATGACCGTCCATCGCCGGCTCGAGGAGCGGCTCGCCGCGTTCTTGCACCGCGAGAGCGCGCTCTTGTTCGGCTCGGGATTCCTCGCCAACGCCGGCGTGGTCGCCGCGCTCGCCCGCCCGGGCGACATCGTGTTCTCGGACGAGCTGAATCACGCCTCGCTGATCGACGGCTGTCGCCTGTCGCGCGCCGAGGTGTTCGTCTACGACCACGGGGACGCCGAGCACCTTGCCTGGGGGCTCGGCCAGGCGCAGGGTCGCGGCGCGCTGATCGTCAGCGAGGCGGCGTTCTCGATGGACGGCGATGTGGCGCCGCTCGAGGAGATCGTCGAGCTCGCCCAGCGCCACCGGGTACGGCTGCTGATCGACGAGAGCCACGGAATCGGCACGCTCGGCCCCGGCGGACGCGGCGTGCTCGCGGAGCTCGGACTCGAGGATCACGTCGACGTGATCCTCGGCACGCTCGAGAAGTCGCTCGGCTCCTATGGCGCGTTTGTCGCGTGCGATCGCACGATGACGCAGTACCTGCTGAACGCGGCCCGCACGCTCATCTTCTCCACCGCGCCGTCACCTCCGGCGATCGCCGGCGCGGCGGCCGCGCTGGCGCTGCTCGAGGAGCGGCCGCGTCTCGTCGCCAGGCTGCAGCTGAATGCGGCCACGCTGTGCGACGGGCTCGAGCAGGAAGGGTTCGGCCTGAACGGCTCGAGCACGCACATCATGTCCGTGGTGGTGGGCGATCCCGCGGTCACGCTTCGGGTGTGCGAGGCCGCGCTGTCTCGTGCAGTGTTCGCGCAGGCGATCGTCCCACCGGCCGTGCCCGCACTCGGCGCGCGGCTGCGGCTGACCGTGATGGCATCCCACCGCGCCGAGGAGCTGCAGGCCGCCGCCCGGGTCCTCGGCAATGCCGCCCGTGAAGTCGGCTTCGATCCGCACTCCACCGCGCTGCCCGAGCCCGGCCTCGAATTCGAGCCCGACGAGCTCGACGAGATCGAGGCCGAGGTGGAGGTCGAGCAGGCCGGCCTGTTCGACTACGAGCGGATCGCCCGCGCCGCATAGGCGCGGGCTAGTCGTCGTAAGGCTCGAAGTCGCGCTTTCGCGCGCCGCACACGGGACAGAACCAGGTCTCGGGGATGTCCTCGAACGCCGTCCCAGCCGGAATGCCCCCGTCGGGATCTCCCTCGGCGGGGTCGTAGATGAAGCCGCACGATCCGCAGATCCACTTCACTCAGAACAGGCTAGCTGCGCGTCGGGGAGAATGCGGCTAGATGGGGAGTCCGCGATGAGCAGCGATCAGCGGGGGCCCGGCGAGGATTTGAACTTCGGCGAGCGGACCATCCCGCGGCCGGCCGGCACGGTGATCGTGCTGCGCGGCGGCGCGAGTGCGCTCGAGGTGCTACTCGTCCAGCGCAACCCGAACGCCCGCTTCATGGGCGGCGCGTGGGTCTTCCCGGGCGGTGCCGTTGACCGCGACGAGGGCCACGGCGACGCGGCCCTGCGCGCGGCTGCCATCCGCGAGCTCGAGGAGGAGGCGGGGATCTCAATCGCCGACCCCGCCGAGCTCGTGCCGTTCTCGCGCTGGATCACTCCGGCCGAGGTCAAGATCCGTTTCGACACCTGGTTCTTCCTTGCGCCGCTCCCGGCGGGAGCGGAGGCGCGGGTCGACGGCAGCGAGGTCATCGATGCTCGCTGGTCCTCGCCTACCGCTGCGCTCGAGGCGCGCGCCCGCGGCGAGCTCTTCCTCGTGTTCCCCACGATCAAGCACCTCGAGCAGCTGTCGGTGTTCGATTCGGCCGATGCGCTGCTCGAGCATGCCCGCGGGCGCGAGGTCCATCCGGTCCAGCCGCGGGTGATCACACAGGGCGAGACCGCGCGGATCGTGCTCCCCGGCGAGCCCGGTTACTCTGAGTGACGCGCCGTGACGGCATCTCTTCCATCTGACGTACGGGCGGTGTTCGACCGCTTCGTCACGACCGAGCTGACGACCGTCGACAGCGCCGGCCAGCCGATCACCTGGCCCGTCACGCCCTACTACAAGCAGGGCGACCCGTGGATCGATGTGACCACCGGGCTCGGCCTCCCGAAGAAGGCCAACGACGCGCAGGCCAACCCGCTCGTCTCGATACTGTTCTCCGACCCGACCGGGAGCGGCCTGAAGGATCCGCCGACGGTGCTCGTCCAAGGGTCGGCCGAGGTCGACGACAAGAATCTCGAGTCCAACCGCGAGCGATACGCGCGCGAGTCGGCCGAGAAGCTGCCCGACGCCGTCCGCCGGCTGCCTCCCGAACCCTTCAGACAGTTCTTCAGCTGGTACTTCACGCGGATCTACGTCCACGTCCGTCCCGAACGCATCTACGTGTGGCCGCCCGGGGCGCCGGACGCCGAGCCGGTGCTCTACGACGCCCACATGGAGGAGGTTCGTTCCGGCCACTCGGAGGAGCCGGAGCGGTTCCACGCCGCTCCCGAGGGCGGCGCCGGCGCCTGGCACCCCAGGATGCTCGAGCTCGGCAGGCGCTACCCGACCGCCGTGCTCGCGATCGTCTCGCCCGACGGCTTTCCGTTCTCGATGCGCGCCCCGGTCCGCGCCGACGAGTCCAACCGGTGGATCTGCATCGACGCTCCGGCGGAGGGGGCGCCGCTGCAGCCCGGCCTCGCCTGCCTGACCGCGCACCTCCACGAGCCGGGGCTGTCGTGGATGGAGAACTTCCAGGTCCGCGGTGATCTGGTCCGGGACGACGACGGCTGGAGGCTCGTCCCCCACAAGCTCGTCGGCGGGTTCGAGGCACCGGCGTCGCGGGTGGCGATGCTCCGCGCAAACGCCGGCAAGGCGCTGCGGTTCCGCCGCACCGCCAAGCGCGAGCTCGCCCGCCGTTCGTAACGGTTTTCTGGGTCTCGCTTCGCTCGACGTCCGTGGGGCCATTCCGCCGGGCGTCCGTGCCCGGCGGGCGTGGACGCGACCCCCCGGCCGGGCAAGGATGCCCGGCCGAACGGCGGACGCGGCGACGGCCCCGCTCGGCATCCATGCCTCGAATATAGGACCCGCCCACCTGCCGCGCGACATCCGACGGACGCCGCCGCAGGCGGCCCCAAAAAACACCCTCAGCCCGTGGACTCCTCGTGCGAGATCACGTGCATGACCGCGTTGATCAGCGCCAGGTGCGTGAACGCCTGCGGGTAGTTGCCCAAATGGCGGCCGGTGCGCGCCTCGAGCTCCTCGGCGTACAGGCCGAGCGGCGAGGCGTGCGCCAGCAGGCGCTCGCACAGCTCGCGTGCCTGGTTGGCCTCACCGATCTCGGACAACGCCGACACCAGCCAGAACGAGCAGATCAGAAACGTGCCCTCCACGCCGGTCAGCCCGTCGTCGGTCTCGTCGACCCGGTAGCGGAGCACGAACCCGCTGTCCTCGAGCTGTGACTCGATCGCGAGCACGGTCGCCTTGACTCGCTCGTCGTCGGGAGGAAGGAACCGGACCAGCGGGATCAGCAGGGTCGAGGCGTCGAGCGCGTCGGTCTCGTAGTGCTGGCGGAAAACGCCTCGGTCGGACACGCCGTGCACGAGGATGTCCTCGCGGATCTCCTCAGCGGCGGCGCGCCACTCGCTGGCGAGCTCGACCTCTCCCTCGAGCCCGGCCAGCCGGGACCCACGGTCGGCCGCCACCCAGCACATCAGCTTCGAGGAGACATAGTGCTTGGGCTCGCCGCGCGCCTCCCAGATCCCCTGGTCGGGCTTCTGCCAGACGTCGAGCGCGCACCGAACCTGGTCCTGGAGGATCGGCCACAGGCGCTGGGGGATGTGGCCGCCGGCCCTCGTGTGCAGATAGACCGAATCGAGCACGGCGCCATACACGTCGTTCTGGCGCTGCTTGTAGGCGTCGTTACCGACCCTGACCGGCGCGGCGCCCTCGTACCCGTTCAGGTGGGACAGCTCCTGCTCGTGAAGGTCGCGCTCGCCGCCGAGGCCGTACATGATCTGCAGGGCGCCGTCGCCGCCCCGCCCGAGGTCGGCGACGAACTGCATGAAGTCGTCGGCCTCCCAGTCGAGGCCGAGCGCGTGCAGCCCCCACAGCGTGAACGTCGCGTCGCGCATCCAGCAGTAGCGGTAGTCCCAGTTGCGCTCGCCGCCGGGCGTCTCGGGCAGCGACGTGGTCGCGGCCGCGACCGTCGAGCCGGTCGGGGCGTAGGTCAGTCCCTTGAGTGTGAGCGCCGAACGCTGGAGATGCTGGCGCCAACGATGGTCCGGGAAGCGGCCGCCGGCGAGCCAGTCCCGCCAATAGTGGAACGTGGTCTGGAGACGATGCTTGGCGTTGGCGCAGTGCTCGGGGCCGTTGAGGCCGTGCCTCCACCCGAGCGCGACGAATCGCTCCTCGCCCTCGGTCAGCGTGTGCCGGGCGCGCGCCCGGTTGCCCTCGATCCCGATCCGCAGGTCGCTGATCAACCGCAGCACGGTCTCCCCGTCGCTCGCCTCCGCCGCCGACCAGTCTTCCTCGACCATCTCCCACCTCGCCGGCGTGCGCCCGTAATCGAACATCGGCTCGCACACGGCCTCGACCTGAACCGTGCCCTGGATGCACTCGATGTGCCGCACCAGCATGTGATCGGCGTCGTGATCGGTCGGCGGTCGCGTGTGCGACGTCTCGTCGGCGTGGCGATCGTGCCACGGCCCGATCGTCAGCCCGTCGTGGACGACGATCCAGCCCGACGGGGTCATCCACGTCGTCTCGATGATCATCGTGCCCGGCACGTAGCGCACCGACAGCGGCACGACCGTCCCCGAGGGCCCGACGCGGAACGAGCCCGCGCGCCGGTCGAGCAGCGCCCCGAACACGCTCGGCGAGTCGAACCGCGGAATGCACATCCATTCGATGCTGCCGTCCGGAGCGAGCAGCGCACCCGTGTGGCAGTCCGACAAGAACCCATAGTCCGCGATCGGCGGGAACGGCGAGCCACCGCTGAGCGGCAAGTCGTGGGGCGGGATCGGGATGCTCGGGCTCACTCGGCCGGCGCAGCGTACCCATCCAGTCCATGCGGGAGTGCATCCCGTATGCGAGCGTGCACTCGCCCCCCGGATCGTTCACGCACATGTATAGGTCCCGAAAGCGCCCCTTCCCCCGCTGCCCCCGGGACATAAGCATGTGGGGGATGCTTATGTCCCGAAGCTCGCAGCGGCGCGCGGAGGTGTCGGGCCTTGCACATGGCGTCCCGCTACGCTTCTGTCAGGCGAAGGAGGGAGGTTTCGAAGTGTCCGAGGAGACGACACATAGAGACGGACCGCGGCGCCGTTCCAGCAGCGCCGAGGCTGCCGCGACCCGCTGGCGTCAGGCGCACCCCGACGACGACATCGATCACGATCCGCCGTCGACGGTTCCCGAGGGCGACGAGGGCGTGCCGAACCGGCATTCGGCGAGCGCCGAGGCCGCCGCGCTCCGCTGGCGCGAGCGCCACGACGACGACGAGTAGCGGCGCGACTCAGGCGCCACCGTAGGTGACGACCAGGTCGGTCAACACGCCGACCAGGAAGCCCGCCGACACCATCAACAACCCCAACTCGCGGTATCCATATCGGCGCATCCCGTTCCAGATCTCGCCGATCACGTACAAGATCGCGCCGCCCGCGCAGGCATAGAACGCGAGCTCGAGCGGGTCGCTGGTCACCGCGTAGCCGACGATCGAGCCGAGGAACGTCGGGCCGCCGCCGATCAAGCCGGCAAGGCCGAGCCATTTCCACGACGGCTTGACGTCGCCAAGCGGGCCGACGATCCCGAACCCCTCAGTGGCGTTGTGGAGGGCGAAGCCGATGATCAGGACGGTCGCGAGGCTGATCGCGCCGGCCCGCGCGCTCACGCCGATGGCGAGACCTTCGGCGAAGTTGTGCACGCCGATCGCCGCCGCGATCGTCAACCCGACCCGAAGCGCGCGACGGCGGGCGGCGTCGACCTCGAGCGCGAGCGACTGCGGGTCGGAGCCGACGACCGCGGCCGCCTCCGCGCCCCCCGCGATCGGCGGCTTGCGTGCTCCGACGGGACGCATCAGACGCTCGAGCATCGCGAGGCCGGCGCTACCGGCCGTGAATCCTGCGGCGAGCAGGATCACGAGCCAGACCACGTGGCCCAGGCTTTCTTTGTCGTCCTTGAATGCCGTGAGCGCGTCATCGACGATCGACAGGCCGCCCTGCATGACGTCGACGAAGATGAACGCGAGCACGCCGACCGAGAACATCGCGAGTGCCACACGCGTTCGGCTGTTCAGTAGCTGCAGCCGGCCGACGGGGAGACCGATGAAGATCGTGAATCCGGCGAGTGCGCCGAGGACGACGGTCTGTGCGAAAGACAATGGGACCTCCGGGCGAAGTTAGGCCCCCCTAATACCGCGAGTAGCGTACCAAATTAGGGCACCCTAAGTCCAACCGATGCGGTCGGACATCTCGCCGGGGCTGTACGCGAGCGCGGCCTCCCCCCGGTCCCGGCTCAGGTGTCCGAGCTGCGTCGGGCCGCCCCTAGCCTGCGGCTCGGGTGTCCGAGCTGCGTCGGGCCGCCCCTCCCCCGCGGCTCAGGTGTCCGAGTTCAAATCGGGCAGTCCGAGCGTTTGCAGCCAGTGGTTGATGGTGATGTTCAGCTGCGTGAACTCGCCGGTCCAGATCAAAACGCCCATCCCGATCAGCACGACCCCGCCGGCGGTGATCACGACCGCGTAGTGGCGGCGGACCACGGTCAGGGCCGAGGTCACGGTTCCGAACGCGAGCCCCGTGATCAGGAACGGCACCGCAAGCCCGGCGCAGTACACGGCCAACAGGAACGCGCCGTGCGCCGCCGAACCCGACACGCCCGCCGCGGTGATGATCGCCCCCAGGGTCGGCCCGGTGCACGGGGTCCACGCCAGCGCGAACGCCGCCCCCGTCACAACGGGGCCGCCGCGTCCGGCCTTGCTGACCAGCCGCCCGACATGCCACTCGCGCGAGAGTTGGGGCACGAACGGCGCAAGCACGAACAGGACCCCCATCGCGATGATCACCGCTCCGGAGATCTTGAGCGCCGCTGGACCGGTCAATGCCCCGTGCAGCGCCTGTTGGCCGAGTAGCCCGAGCGCGATGAAGATCGCCGAGAAGCTCGCGACGAACGCGAGGCTCGGACCGATCACGCGGCTCGCGCGGATCTCGGCCGGCGCCACGCCGGCGACAGCCGAGACGTAGCCGGGCACCAGCGGTAGCACGCATGGTGACAGGAATGAGATCAACCCGGCGCCGAACGCGACAGGAATTGCAATCCCGGAGGCAGGGTCCATCGTGTCCTGCTGAGAGTATCGCCGCGCTGCGGCTCGCGGCACCGTGTCGCGGTCGTGACGGTCGCCGGCGCCCCGCGGGGGTGAGGCGACCTTTCCGAAACCTTCGCCCGGCTGAGGCGTTAGAGTGAGTGGGGGTTCACGTGGAAGCTTCCGCCCTCCCAGCACCGGCTGCAGTAGCCCGGACGCGGACATCGATCGGGGCGCCACTTCTTCGCCTCCGGTCGGATGAGCAGCTCGTAGCGCTGTTCCGCGCCGGTCACGACGACGCCTTCCGCGTGATCCACGACCGCTACCGGCAGCGGCTGTTCGCCTACACGCGGCAGATGCTTACCCACCGTCAGGACGCCGAGGACGCGCTTCAGGACATCTTCGTGCGCGCGTACGCGGGCCTGCGGGCCAACCACCGCGAGCTGGCACTCAGGGCGTGGCTCTACCGCGTCGCGCACAACCGCTGCATCGACGAGCTTCGCCGGCCTTCACCGCCTCCGCCCGAGGTGTTGGAGCTCCTGCGCTCCCCCGTTCACGACCCGATCGACGAGGCCGACCGGCGCGAGTCGCTACGGCGCCTGATCGCGGACGTCCGCAGGCTCCCCGAGCAGCAGCGCTCCGCGCTCCTGATGCGCGAGCTCGGCGGAATGTCCTACGCCGACATGGCCGGCGCGCTCGGGGTCACCGTGCCGGCGGTGAAGTCGCTGCTCGTGCGCGCGCGTCTCGCGCTGGGGCAGGCGCTCGAAGCGCGCGACACCGCATGCTCGGACATCCGCGAGGAGCTGATCCTGTCGCACGACCGTGGCCTGCGGCCGAACGCGACGGCGCGGCGCCACATGCGGGACTGCGCCGGCTGCCGGGATTTCCGCCACCAGCTGCGCGGCGTGAGCCGACGGTTCGGCGCGATCGTCCCGACGCTCGGGCCGCTAGGCGTGCTCGCCAACGTGCTCGGTTTCGGCGGAGCCGGAAGCGGCGCCGCCGGTGGCGCGCTCGCAGCGGGCGCCGGAGCGGGGGCCGGAACCGGATCGGCGGTCGTCGGCATCGGCGCGATGAGCGCGGGAGCCACGCACGTCGCGACGTTGCTCGCGGCCGCGGTGATCACGGCCGGCGGCGCCGTCGAGCTACAGCACACGATCACGGTCCCGGCGTCGCATCACAGTCATCACGTGCGGGTGGCGCGGATCGTGCCGGCGAGCCATCACGTGGCGCAGCAGGCCAGCGCACCGGTCACATACTCGAGCACGGACGCGCCGGCGCAAGACGCACCGGCGGTGACCTCCCAGCCATTACACCCGCGGAGTCAGATCACGCCGGTCGTCACGACGAAGCCGTCCGCGACCGTCCCGACGACCGTGACGACCTCGACGACCACGACGACTCTGCCGATCAAGCTGAAATCACAGGCCACCGGAGGCACGTCGGTGATGACGAGCGGCGGAGGCGCGACGCCCGACGGCGCCAGCGCCGGTACCGGTCTCGAGGATCCGACCAACGGCTCGGCCACGACGACGACGTCGACGGATCCGTCAACCACGTCGTCCGCCACGACGGGCACCGGACAGTCCTCGAGCGCATCCGGCTCGACCACGCAGTCGGGCTCCACCGGCACGGACGGCTCCACTACCTCGGGCACCAGCACACCGAACTCCCAGACGACCACTACCGGAACGGGATCGTCGACCTCGACGAACACGTATTGGTCCCCGCCGCCCGCACCGTGAGGAGGCCGGGGGCGGATCGATCCGCCGACTCGCAGGACGATCCGACGATAGTCGGGTACCAGGAGACCCTCGACCACGAGGATGTCGTCGTGCGCCGAGGGCGACGTTCCGGCCTGTACACGTTCGTCGCCGTGCACTCGACGGTCCGCGGACCATCGCTGGGCGGATGTCGCATGTGGGGTTACGTGGATGCGCGCCAGGCGTTGCGCGACGCGCTGCGGCTGTCGCGGGCGATGACGTATAAGTCGGCCGTCGCCGACCTTCCCTTAGGGGGCGGCAAGGGCGTGATCATGACCGCGCCGGCCACGGTCCTCTCCTCCGCGCGCCGGACCGCGGCGCTGCTCGATTTCGCCGACACCGTCGAGTCCCTCCAGGGCCGCTATATCACCGCCGAGGACGTCGGCACCTCCAGCCGCGACATGCGGGTGATCGCGCAGCGCACCTCGCACGTCGCCGGGCTCCCGCGCGGTCAGGGAGGCTCGGGCGATCCGAGCCCATACACAGCCCTGGGCGTCGAGGCCGCGATTCGCGCCTGTTGCGAGCGAGTGTTCGCGTCGAGCTCGCTCAGGCAGCGGACGGTGGCGGTGGTCGGTCTCGGTCACGTCGGCTTGCGCGTCGCCAAGCGATGCGCCAAGGCGGGCGCCAGGCTGGTGGTGAGCGACATCGACGAGCGCAAGCGCCGCTTCGCGGACGAGCTCGACGCCGGCTGGACGACCCCGGACCAGGCGTTCGAGTTGGACATCGACGTGGTGGCTCCGTGCGCGCTCGGCGGGGTCCTCGACCACGAGACGGTGCCGCGCCTGCGCTGCCGGATCGTCGCCGGCGCCGCCAACAACCAGCTCGCCAACGAGTCCATCGCGGATATGCTCGCGGCACGCCACATCCTGTGGGCGCCCGACTTCGTGGCCAACGCCGGCGGATTGATCAACATCGCCGAGGAGCAGAACGGATACAACCCCACCGCCGCCGGCCGGCGCGTCCGCCGAATCGGCGAGACCATCAGCCAGATCTTCGACGAGGCCGACGCGACGGGCGCCACGCCCCTGACCGCCGCGCTCGAGATCGCGCGCCAACGCCTGGTCACGAACTAGCTCAGGGACAGACCGTCGTGTAGCGCGGTCCCCCCACGAGCTCTCTCCATTCCGCTCGTGTGAGGTTCCGGCCGGCGACCGAGCAGGCGCGGTGCTCCCACGCCGCCGGTGAGGTCGGCCACGTGAACGCGCCACCCCGGTCGTCGACGACGACGAGCCCTCCGCCGCCGGGTTCGAACGCCGCCGCCGCCGTTGAGTCAGCGTCGGACGGCAGCCGCGGCCCTTCCTGCTGCAGGCCGGCGGTGAACCAGAGCTTGATCGTGCCGTCGTCGTGACCGGTGGTGACGAACCGCCCTCCGCTCTGGTCGAACGCCACGTCGGTGACCTCCGCCGTATCGGCGAGCAGCGTCGGGGCGAGCTTCTTGCCGGTGGCGGCGTCCCACAACTGGACCGCCCCGCCGACCGTGCCCGCCGCCAGCGTGTCACCGGCCCCGAACGCGACCGAGGTGTTCTCGTCGCCTGGATCGGCGAGCGTGCGCAGGAGCTGCCCGGTGGACGGGTCGAAGACGCTGATGCCGCCGACGAGCAGGCTGGCCGCGAGCAGCTTGCCGTCGCGAGAGAACGCCGCCTCGTCCGATCCCGTCAGCCCGCTGCCGGCGCCAAGGCTCGCCGTCGGCGCGACCAGCGTTCCAGTGCCGACGTTCCAAATGGCCAGCGTCGCGATCGGCGAGGCGAGGTTATGCCCGACCATGCTGCCCTCGCTCTTGTCGGTGCCGGCAAGGAGCCCACCGTCAGGCGAGAACGCGAGTGACTGGACGGCCTCGGACAGCTCGGGCATCGGCGCCAGCCCGGACAACGTGCGTTCGAGCCTCGGCGTGCCGTCGACGTCCCACACCTGAACCACCCCGCCATGAGCTCCGACCGCGAGCGTGGCGCCGCCGGGCGCCCACGCGAGCGCAGTGATCGGATCGTGCGCCGACGCGATCTTGAACGACCCAAGACGCGTGAGCGTGCGCGTCGAGAACAGACCGACGGTCGAGGCCGCGATCGGCACCGCGAACCTGGCCCCGTCGGGCGAGACCGCCAGGGCGGGCTCGGGCGGAGAGATCGTGTCGCAGCACGGCAGCCCGCGATCGAGGCGCGCGCTGTGTCCGAAGCTCCGCCGGCCCGTGAGGTCCCAGGCCAGCACCGCGCCCCCGATCGCAGACGTGTAGAGCGTGGAGCCGTCGGGGCTCACCTTCGCATCCTCGACGTGCCCGGCGGGACCGGGTAGCACGGCTGCCTCGGTGCCGGTCGCGGGATCCCACACGATCACCCTCCCGTCATCGCCGGCGGTCATCACCCCCCGACCGTCGGGGGTGTACGCGACGCTCGCGACGGCGGCCGTGTGTCCACCGGCACCCGCCCTCGCGGCGCCGGTTGTGGCGTCGACGAACGAGACCGAGCCGTTCTGAGCGCCGATCGCGATCGAGGCTCCGTCCGGGCTGACCGCGGCCGCCGACGGGGACGCCGGCCGCGGCGCGATCGCAACCGATCGCTCCAGCCGCAGCGTCTGCGCGTCGTAGGTGTCGACGTCGCGTGCGGTCACGACCATCACCTCCGTCCCCCCGTCGATCAGCGACACCGCCAGCAGCGGGCCGGATCCGAGTCGCACCGTCGGCAGGCGGCGGCCGCTCGGCATCGACCACCGCGCGAGGTAAGCGTAGGTCGGCTGACCGGCCTGATTCAGCAGCCAATAGGCGTAGTACACCGTCCTCTGGTCGGGCCCAATCATGACGCTCGCGTCGGGCACGTCGGCCCCCTGCTGCTTGCTGAATGGTGGGCCGATCAGCAACCGCTTGCGTAGCGCCAACGTGCGCGCGTCGCGCACGGCGAGGAACGCCCCTGCCGAATAGACGAGGACCGAACCGTCGCTCGAATAGGTCGGCGGCTGATCGCCGAAGAAGTCGGAAAGCAGTCGCCCCACAGGCGCACGCGTCCGGGTGTTATAGAACCGGACCTGGTCGGCGACGCCATCGGCCACCGCCAACGTCTGGCCGTCGGGCGCGACGGATACGTTCGGAGCCGAGTTGGTGGGCATCGAGAACGTGGCGATCACCGCGGGGCTCCGCATCAACGTCGACAGCAGCGTTCCCTCCGTCTGTGGTGCGGTGTCGAGCGCCACCGCTTCGCGCGCCAGCAGCGCCGCCACGTCGAGTTTCGGCTCGTTCACGGCCTCTTCGCCGAGCTGTCGGCCGAGCGCGGCGTGTTCCTCGGCGACCGCCAGACGCGCATCGCTGCTCGCTCGCTGCTGTCCGATGACCGCCACCGCGCCGGCGACCACGGTGAGGACCAACAACACGGCGGCGCCGATCAGCAGCGCCCGCAGCCGCCGGTTCTGCGCGCGCTGACGGCGCACCTCGCGGTCGGCTTCGGCCCGGCTCGCCACGACGAACCTGCGCTCGAGACGGTCCATCTCCTCCGGGTGCTGTGCGCAGAACTCGAGTGCGCCCGCAAGCCTGGCGCCTCGGTAGAGGTCGGCGGGATCCCGCCCGTGCGCGTCCCACTCGCCGGCGGCGACGCGGAGATGGGCGTGCAGCCGGCGCCCGACCCGGTCTTCATCGAGCCAGGCGCGGTAGCGCGGCCACTCGCGCAGCAGTGCCTCGTGCGACAGCTCCACCGCTCCGGACCCGACGGTGACCAGCCGCGCGTCGGTCAGCGCCTCCAGCACCGGCTCGGCGCCGTCGATCCGCTCAATCTCCTCCAGCGGAACCAACCGACGCTCGGGCGCGCCGTCTCCGACCTCGGCGAGCCGGAGCAGCAAGCCGCGGGCGACGCGCCGCTCGGGCTCCGACAGCCGCATGTACGCGGCCTCCGCGATCCGCGCCACGGCCCCGCGGACCCCACCCGTGGCGCGATAGTCCTGGAGACGAAGCACCCGTCCACTTCGCGCCTGCCACAGCTCGAGCAGCGTCGTCGAGAGGAGTGGGAGACCACCGGGCTCTTCGGCGACCTCTTCGACCAGCGCCTCGACCAGCGGTCGCTCGACCTCGAGTCCCGCCCGCGCGGCCGGCCGCTCGATCGTCTCCTTGAGCTCGTCACGATCCATCGGACCGACCAGCGCGTGGCTGCGACTCAGCAGATCCGCGAATTCGGGATACGCGCTCATCCGACCGTAGAAGTCGGCGCGCAACGTGCACAGGAGTACGACGCGCCGCTCGTGGTCGCCCGCGGCGCTCACGAGCCGCTCGAGGAACCTGGACCGCTCGGCCTCCGACTCGCAGACAGTGAACAACTCCTCGAGCTGGTCGATCGCGACCACGAGCCGGGCGCCGTGATCGACGCGACCGACTGCCTGTCCGATGTCTTCGCCGAGGATGCGCCCGAGCTCCTGACAGGGATGAGCTCCGGGCCGGAGCAGGACCTGGGGCCAGCGCGCGCTGCCCGGCAGCGCGCCCGCCCGCAGCGCCGGCAGCACGCCCGCGCGCAGCAGTGAGGACTTGCCGATACCCGATGGCCCGAGGATGCCCACCAGCGGCCACTCGGCCAGCCGCGCCACGAGCTCTGAGATCAGCCGGTCGCGCCCGCAGAAGAACTCCGCGTCGGAGCTCTCGAATGCGGCCAGGCCCTTGAACGGGCACAGAACCGGTCGATCGGGCGCGGGCGGCTCGACCTCGGAGCGGTCGAGCTCGAGTCCGGGGTCGTGGCGCAGGATCATGCCTTCGAGCTCCCTGAGCTCGGCGCTCGGGGTCAGACCGAGCTCGTCGCGAAGGAGCGTGCACGCATCCCGGTATGCGGCGAGCGCGTCAGCCTGCCGGCCCGACCGGTAAAGGGCGAGCATCAGCTGACCGCGGAATCGCTCCTGCAAGGGCACGACAGCGATCAACCGCTCCAACTCCACGACCACCTCGGCGGCGCGACCGAGCGCTAGTTCCGCGTCGATCCGCTCCATCTCCGCCAGCAGATGCAGCTCCTCCAAGCGACGGATCTCCGCTTGCAGCTCCTCGACCCCAGAAAGGTCGGCGAGCGGCGGGCCGCGCCACAGTTGGAGCGCCTCACGCAGGCGCGCCGACGCCGCCGCCGGGTCTTCGTGCGCGAGCAGCGCCCGGCCTTCATCGATCAGCCGCTCGAACACCGAGGAGTCGAGTTGCCCGTCCTCGAGCTCGAGCATGTAGCCCCCGCGGCAGGTCAGAAGCATCTCGGAGCCCTCGTCTCCAAGCGCGCGGCGTAGCCGAGAAACCGCGACGTGGACCGCGTTGGCGGCGCTGCCGGACCGGGGGCCTCGCGTGTCTGCGAACAACTGCTCGATCAGCCGCTCGGTGCTCACCATCTCGTTCGCGTGCACGAGCAGGACGGCAAGCAGGGCGCGCTGACGCTCGCCCCCGAGCGCAAGCGCCTCCCCCTCGAAGGTAGCCGTCAACGGCCCGAGGATTCGGAACTGCGACGCGGTCCTCCCCAGCGAACGCATTACGGCGATTATCGGCCAACTCTCCGGGGCGCGCAACGCCTTATCTGACGAGGACCGTCAGCGACATGACAGCGAGCGGTAACCACCGCCCCGAATACTCATCGAGATGCTGACGATCAGGTTCGGTCCATCGGATCTAGCCAGCGTCCGCTTCAGTGTCTCTCCGTTGATCGAGCTCTGGCAGAGCGTGCGTGCGCTCCAGAGCCCGTTAGCGCCGGCGCTGCACTCCCCGTGGCTGGTCGACGCTCGCACCCGGGTGCGCGATCTGGATTGCGCCACGCTTTGCGCGCTCCAGCCCCCACGGGGTCACAGTCCCGACTTCGTGCATCCCCCGCCGGACGGACTGGCCGGCGAACTCGAACTCGAGTTGGCGCAGATGGTGGCGACGCCGTCCGATCAGATCAGACAGGAGATCTTCCAGTGCTACCGAGACGCCGGCGTGCCGACCGCACTCCTAGGGTTCATCGAATCACCCGACGGCGCGGTCCGGGAGCTGGGCGACCTCCTGCGCACGTACTGGCGGCGTGTGCTGGCGCCCCACTGGGAGCGAATCCGTACCGCGCTCGAGGGCGATGTTCTCTACCGCGCTCATCAGACCGCGGAGGGAGGGATCCGGGCCCTGTTCTGCGATATCGATCACTCCGTCCGCTACGACGACTCTCGGCTGAGCGTCGACACGTCGTGGAGTGCCTCACTCGAGCTGCACGGACGGGGACTGCTGCTGGTTCCCAGCGTGTTCGTCTGGCCCAACGTTGCGGTCCTCGACGCGGGACCGTGGCAGCCGACGTTGATCTATCCCGCGCGCGGCAGCGGACTGGTGTGGGAGCCGCTCGCCCCGCCACCGGAAGCGCTGGCGGCGTTGATCGGCTCCAGGCGCGCGGCGATCCTCGCGATGCTCGACGTTCCGCGATCGACGACGGCCCTCGCGCGTCGACTCGAAGTGGGTCCGGGTAGTGTCTCGCAGCATCTGGCGGTGTTGCTCGATGCGGGCCTGATCGAACGCCACCGCATCGGGCGGATCGTCCTCTATCGGCGCTCGCCGGCCGGCAACGTGCTCGTCGACTCGCGGGGCAACGGCGACGGCCAGCGCGTCTCGGTCCCATCGGGCCTCGCGGCGGCGTAACGCGACCAGATCTGCGGAAAGCGCTCGCGCGTTCCGGTGATCAGGCGATCTCGCGAGGTCGGAGCGCCGTAGCGCTGTCGATCGTATTCGGTGAACTGTCGCTCGAGCGAGTCGAGTGCGTCGACGGCTCCCCGGAGCGCTCCGCACCACCAGCGATGCCTAGGCGCCGGGCCGGCCAGAAGTGCCTCGATCGCGGAGATCAAGGCTGATTTGGCGACGATCGCCTCAGGTGTCGTCGCATACAGGCACGCCCCGTACTCGCCCGACAGCCACGCCTCGTACTCCCGGTCGAGCTCGTCGGGGTGACCACCCGCAAACATGAATCGGGCCCGGAAGCTGTGGGCGACCTCCGCTGGATCACCATCCGCCTCTTGAAGCAGCTGCGCGTGGTCCTCGGGGACCATCGCCGTTCCGTCCGGAAGGACGTAGGTCGCCTGGGGGAGGATCCCGCGCTCAACGAACGCCCGGCTGGATTCGTCCATCGGCCGAAACGACTCCTTCACGTAGGCGATGTCCCGCTGTGCGGATTCGGGCAGCCGCGCGCTCACGCCGCCTCCGGCGCTTCGGGGAGCGGAGGTTGCAGCGGCGCTTCGTGGAGCGGAGGTTGCATCGGCGCTTCGGGGGGCGGAGCTTGCATCGGGGATTCGGGAAGCGGAGCTTGCATTGGGTAATGACAGGCGGCGAGGTGGCCGTCGCCGAACCGCCGGAGCGGCGGCACCACCTCGGCGCACACGTCCTGTGCACGCGGGCAGCGCGTGCGGAACCGGCACCCCGAGGGTGGGTTCACCGGCGACGGAAGCTCTCCACGGACGGCGACCGCGCGCTGCTTGCTCCTCGCGACCTCGGGGTTGGGAACCGGAATGGCCTCTAGCAGCCCAGCCGTGTACGGGTGGGCGGGCTTGTCGTAGATCTGCTGCGCGGGGCCAAGTTCGACGAGCCTGCCGAGGTACATCACCCCGATCCGGTCGGCCAGATACTTGACCACCGAGAGGTCGTGGGAGATGACGATGTAGGTCAGGCCGTAGCTGGCCTGGAGCCGCTGCATCAGGTTGAGGATCTGCGATCGGATCGAGACGTCGAGCGCGGAAACCGGCTCGTCGGCGACGATCACCTTGGGATTCAAAGCGAGCGCGCGCGCCAGTCCGAGCCGCTGCCGCTGTCCTCCGGAGAACTCATGCGGGTAGCGGTTTATTGCGTCGTAGGCGAGCCCAACGTCGTCAAGCAGTCGCTTCACCGTCTCGGTCCGTTCCTTGGACGTGCCGCGCCGGGCGATGTCGAGCGGTTCGGAGACGATCTCCTTGACCCGCATCCGCGGATCGAGGGACGAATACGGGTCCTGGAACATGAACTGGAGGTCGCGGCGTAGCTCGCGAAACTGGGCCGGCTTGAGCGAGCCGAGGTCGGTGCCGTCGAACCGCACGTGACCCGCCGTCGGTACCTCCAGGCCGACGCCGATGCGGCCAAGCGTGGTCTTCCCGCAGCCCGACTCGCCGACCAACCCGAACGTCTCGCCGGGCATGACCGCCAGGTTCACCTCGGTGACCGCGTGGACCGCTCCGATCCGCTTGCGCAGGATCGCTCCGGCGGTCACCGGGAATTCCTTGGTCACGTCGATGAACTCGAGGATGAACTCAGAGTCGCCGTTCCGGTCAGCGTGCCGGACCAACTGGGGGTCGGGCGCGCTCTCGAGTAGCTCCAGCTCCCGACCGAAGGAGGCCATCAAGGCCTTGTTCTGCTCCGCGTCGGCCAGCAGTGATGCGCCCAACTCGCCCATGTCCGCGGCCGAGGCGTTGCGGGGATGGAAGCAAGCATACGGATGGTTCGGATCGTCCCCGGCCAGCGGCGGGTCCTCGCGACGGCAGCGTTCGGTCGAAAACACGCAACGAGGAGCAAACCGGCATGCCACCGGCGGCTTGCGCAGGTCCGGCGGTAGCCCCGGGATCGAGTACAGCTCCTGCGTCCGGTCCTGGTCCAGTTGCGGTATCGAGGCCAGCAGCGCTTCCGTATACGGATGGCGGACGTGCTTGAACAGCTTCACGGTCTCCGCCGTCTCCACCTTGCGACCGGCGTACATCACGGCGACACGATCGGCCCGGCCCGCGATCACGCCCATGTCGTGGGTGATCAGGATGATCCCCGTGCTCAGCTCACGCTTTATCTGGTCGAGCACGCCCAGGATCTGGGCCTGGATCGTCACGTCCAGCGCGGTGGTCGGCTCGTCGGCGATCAGCAGCTTCGGGCTGCAGGCGAGCGCCATGGCGATCATCACGCGCTGGCGCAGGCCGCCCGACAGCTCGTGGGGGTAGGCCCGGATTCGCTCCCTAGGCCGCGGTAGGCCGACCATGTCGAGCACCTCGACCGCGCGCTCCATTGCCTTGTTCCTGGAGACGTCGCGGTGGGTGAGCACGACCTCCGCGATCTGCTTGCCGATCGTCATCGTCGGGTTCAACGAGGTCATCGGATCCTGAAAGACCATCCCGATCTCGCCACCCCGGACCTTGCGCAACTCGGCGTCCGGAAGCTTGACCAGGTCTCGGCCGTCCAGGCGGATCTCGCCCCCGGCGATGTACCCACCCCTCGGCAGCAGGCGCATGATCGACATCGCCGCCATCGTCTTGCCGCACCCGGACTCGCCGACTATCCCAAGCGTCTCACCCGCGTCGAGTGTGAGGCTCAACCCATCGACCGCGTGGATGGTCCCGCTACGCAGCCGGATCCGGGTCTGGAGGCCGTCGAGTTCGAGCAGATGCGTCACGGGACGGTCCTATCTCTCCTGCAGGCGTACGTCGAACGCGTCCTGCAGCGCGTCGCCGATGAAGTTGAAGGCCACGACCGTGATCACGATCATGATCAGCGCCGGATACACCTCCCACCAGTAGCCGTCCTGGAGGTAGGTGGTCCCGTCCGACAACATCGAGCCCCAGGTCGGCGTGCTCGGCGGCAGGCCGAAACCCAGATACTGAAGGACCGCCAGCGTCAGGATCGCATTGGCGATCTGAAACGTGACGGTCACCATGATCGTGCCGATCGTGTTGGGGATCAGGTGCCGCAGGATGATGCGCGGCGAGCGACCACCCATCACCTTGACGGCCTGCACGTACTCGCGCGTCCTCAGACTCAGCGTTTCGCCACGAACGAGTCGCGCCGGGATCAGCCACGAGACCGCGACCAGCAACGCGATCAAGAGCGTCAGAGTGGGCTTGAAAATCTGAGCCATGAAGATGAACAGGAACACGACCGGGACCGCGTAGCCGATATCGACCACGCGCATCATCACCCCGTCCACCACGCCGCCGAAGAACCCGGAGATGGCACCGTAGATCAGCCCGACCAGCGTGGCGATGACCCCGACCACCAACCCCACTTCGATCGAGCTCTGCCCTCCCTTCATCAGCCGACCGAGGATGTCGAAACCCTCCGAATCGGTCCCCAGAATATGGCCGCCGCCCGGAGCCATATTGACGCCTATGAGGTTCGGGTTGAGCTGGTCGGTCGGGTGGAAAACCGGACCCAGGAAACTGAACAGGATCACCAGGACGACGGCGCCCACGCCAACGATCGCGAGCCGGTTCTGGGCAAACGTCCTCGCCAGCACCACCCACGGGTTGCCGGTCGCGACGACCTGACCGCCCTCGGGCAGTATGTCGACGTCGACCTGTGCACGGTCGACCGTCTCGGCTGGGGCGCTGTCAGTACCTGATCCGGGGATCGAGGATGGCATAGCCGATGTCCGCCAACAGGTTTCCGAGAACGGTGACAACGCCCACCAGCACGGTGATGCCGAGCATCACCTCGTAGTCGTTGCTGATCGACGCCTGGAGATACTCGAGCCCGGCACCCGGGTAGTTGAACACCTGCTCGATGATCAGCGTCCCGGTGATCACCAGCGGGATTGACAGCCCAACCAGCGTGACGACCGCGATGAGCGAGTTGCGAAGCAGGTGCCGCCAAAGGACGAGCCGCTCGGAGAGTCCCTTGGCGCGCGCCGTGCGTATGTAATCCTGGGCCAGGGTGTCGATCGCCGACGACCGCATGTACCGGCTGAACTGGGCGAAGGTGACAAGCGTCAGGGCCGCCACAGGGAGCACCAGCCCCGACGGGTGAGCCAGCATCCCGAACGCCGAACTCGACTGGGGCGCCTCGGCCGGGAACACGTGGAAGGTGATCGAAAGGAACTGGATCAGCAGCAGCGCGATCGCGTACTGCGGCATCGAGTACAGGAGGAAGCTGATTCCCGTGCCCGCGTAGTCGAGCGGACCGTTACGCCGCACTGCCTGGGCTATCCCGACCGGGATCGCGATGATCACCGAGAAGATCAGGGCAAGCCCCCCCAGCACCAGGTCACGCGGTAGCTCGCTCGCCAGCAGCGAGTCGACCGTGCGGTTGTACTGATACGAGTAGCCCAGGTTCCCGTGGAGCAGCTTGTCGAGGAACAGCCAGTACTGGACATACACCGGCTTGTCCAGTCCGTTCTGGTGGGTGAATTGGGCGATCGCCTGCGGCGAGGCCCGTGGACCGACGACGTCACGGGCGAGGCTGCCTGGGAGAAGATGCAGCAGGGCGAAGGTGATCACCGTGACGCCGAGCGTCACGATGATCGCCTCACCCAGCCGTCGGATGATGAATCCGATCATCGCAGGGTCTCCCGATTTCCGATTCGGAAGCGCTGGTTACCGAGTGAAGTACCAGTCCTCGGGGTTCATCTGACCCAAGGCGTTCGCCGCGTAGCCTCCGAGGTTCTTGGCCACGAGGACGCCGGCATCACCCGCGTACGTGCCGATCGACGTGGGACCGAACACGACCGGCACCATGTGCTCGACGTTCTCCGCGTAGGCGTTCAGCGCCTGCGTCGCGTCGGTCGCCGTCGTCACAGCCTGGATCAGTCCCGTGGTCGTGGCGTCGCTGAAGCTCCCGTAGTTGGCTACGGCCCCGGGGGCGAACAACTGCTCGCCGGTGGGCAGGTATGACGGACCGTAGATCCAGCCCGCGCCCCAGTTCTCCGACTGCCACTTGCAGGTCGGCTGCGTCGGTTCACAGGCAACCGCCGTACCGATCACGGTCGCGAACGGGTGCGTGGTGAGGTCGATGTTGATCCCAACCTTCCTCGCCTGCGCCTGCAGGTCGTTCATCTCGTCCTCGGTCGCGACGACACCCGAGGCGTAATCGATGTTGAACGAGATTCCCTCGCCCTTGGTGATCCCAGCACCGCACAGCGTCGGGTTCTGACAGGTGGTGGTGCCGTTGGGCACAACTTTCCAGCCGTGGCTGCTCAGGATCTGCTGAGCAGCGGACACCGAGAAGGGGTACGGGTTCGTCGTGAGCAGCGCCGGGTTGACGAGCGGACTCGGTGGCGATGGCGGCACCGGGCCGTAAGTCGGGTTGGCGGTGTTCTTCAAGAAGGCGTCGATCCAGCCCTGCTGGTCGATCAGGTGCTGGAACGCCTGCCGGAAGTACAGCTGGCTGAAGATCGGGCCGACCTTCGGGTTGTGGAAGTTCAGCGGGAAGTAGTTGAACGAATAGCTCGCGGCCTTGTTGTAGTTGTACCCCTCGCCGGTCAACGTCGAGGCCTGGGGCGCGTATTGCTGAGGAAGGCTGGCGATCGTGAGCGCGCTCGGCCCGCTGGAGCGGACCTCGTTGTAGACCGCGGCCTCGCTCGTGAACGGCAGCGTCACCAGCTTCGCGATCGACGGCTTCGGCGACCCGGAGTAATCCGGGTTGGGCACAAACGTGACCTGGCCGTTGCTGCTGAAGTTCTCCAGGCGGAACGGTCCGTCGACCACCTTCCACAGCGGTGAGGTGTCCCACGTGCCGAGATCCTTCGACTGACCGTCGAGGAACTTGTACACCGCTGCCGCTCCGGCCTTGGTGGTATCCGGCAGATGACCGTTGTCTGAGGTCGGCGCCGGCGCGGAGAGGGACGTCCGATCCCAAGCCAGAGGGATCGGTGTCAGCTGCGAGAGCTCGTCGTAGATGACCCACTCCGGGCTGTATGCCTTCTTGAAGTGCAATACGAAAGTCTGCGGGTTCGGCGCCGAGTAGCTGGCCACGTTGTCGGGGAAGTAGCCGGGAACGTATCCGCACCACTCGGTTGCGGGATCCGCCTTCATCACGTTCATCCAGAACTCGAGATCGCGCGAGGTCACGGCCTCGCCATCCGCCCACTTCCACGCATTCAGCTTGACAGTGACGGTCTTACCGCCACCCGAGAACTGCGGCTGCTGGCCGATCGAGTAGTCGTAGTCGATCGTCGGACGGTAGTTGTTGCCAAACCAGTACAGCGGCCGGAACATCATGTACATCAGCTGGTTGATGTTCTGGGTGCCGCACACCTGCGGGCTGTACATCGGGAAGATGTAGTTCGGCATCTGCTCGGGGATCTGGGTGAAATACACCGTCCCCCCTTGAATCCTCGTGCCGGCCGGAGCGTATGGCTGTGTCAGCCCCGGCCCACTCGTCGGGCTCGAAGACTGCGTGCCACCGGAACTGCCGGCGCTCCCGCCGCTGCCACTGCCGCCGCCACTGCTACTACTCGAAGAGCCGCACGCGGCGGCAAGAACCGCCACCGAGAGAATCACAACCGTCGCCACCGTGTTCCGTGTGAGCTTTCGCACGTCCACCGACCTCCCCATCTACCGTTCGTCGCGCTACATGACCTCAGCGGACGCGAGCACCACCACCACGACACCGAGCAGGACCGATTCAAAGCCCCATGTCACGAACCTGCCCACCCGCCCAGCGTTCACCGCGCGCGTTCCCGCGACGGCGTTTGTGGAGGAGGACGATCAGGACAGGTTCGCGACATCGAGCTTCGATCGTCGCCTCGGCGTCGTGATGGACCCAGCGGTGTTCGATCCACGCGCCTGAACTTCGCATGGACCCGATCGCGGGGCCAAGGGATTTAGAGCCAGCTAAATCCTCGCCGGCTTGCGCAGTGATCCCTACAGCAGGATCGTCGGGCGCTCGACGCCTTCCGGGAGGCGCCCCTCGTCGGCCAGCTTGTCGAGGTGGGCCGCGAGCGTCACTGCGGCCGCCGGGCGCAGGCCGGCCGGCACGTCGTCCCACGCCTCGTCGAGCAGGTCTTCGGCGCTCCGTTTCCCGCGTGCGAGCGCGTCTATGAGTCGTCGCTCGCGGTCGAGTCGGTGCGAGATGTACTGGGTGAGCTTTGCGTCCGGGTCGAACACCGGCGGTCCATGTCCGGGTAGGAGGACCGTCAGCGGACGCTCCCGGAGGGCGGTCAGGGCTTTCAGATAGGACGCAAGCGCTCCCGGATCGGGCGATATGAACACGCTTCCCTCGCCGAGCACGGCATCGCCGGTGACGGCCGCCGTGCCGGTGACGTACGCGAGATGATCGGGCGCATGGCCAGGGGTCTGTATCGCCTCGAGCGGGCCGAACGCGGTGCCGTCCGACAGTTCTATGTCCACGTCTCCGCGCGCCGCGGCCAGGGGCGCGGCCGGGTATCGGGCCTGGATCGCCGGGATCGCCTCGGTGTGGTCGGGGTGGTGGTGCGTCAGCGCGATCCCGCCGAGGCCTCCCCGATGTTCGAGCTCGGCGATCAGCGCGGCGACGTGCTCGTCGAGGTTCGGCCCGGGGTCGATCAGCCAGGCCGGGTCCCGGCCGACGATCCAGGAGTTCGTTCCGCTGAGCGTGAACGGCCCGGGGTTCGCCGCGCGAATCCCGACGAGATCTTGTCCCGGGACGTCGATGCGCGTCACCGGGGGAGCATGACAGCGCGAGGTCCCGGTCACATTCGCGGCGTCCAAGGGGTCTTATGCATGACAACGGCCGACGAGGGGATGTGACCATGGATCAGCAGGAATGGCTCGCCCAGCGGTTCGAGGAGCACCGGCCCCATCTGCGGGCGGTCGCCTACCGGATGCTCGGCTCGGTCAGCGAGGCCGATGACGCCGTCCAGGACGCCTGGATCAGGCTCAGCCGGTCGGACACCAGCGAAGTCCAAAACCTCGGAGCGTGGCTGACGACCGTCGTCGCGAGGGTCGCGCTCAACATCCTCCGCTCGCGCAAGGCGCGGCACGAGCAGTCGCTCGACGTTCACGTGCCCGACCCGATCGTCGACCCGGCCGACGGGACCGACCCCGAGCACGAGGCGCTCCTCGCCGACTCGGTCGGCCTCGCCCTGCTCGTGGTGCTCGAGACGCTCACCCCGCCCGAGCGCCTCGCGTTCGTCCTGCACGACATGTTCGCGGTGCCGTTCGACGAGATCGCGACGATCCTCGACCGCTCGCCGGACGCGGCGCGCCAGCTCGCGAGCCGCGGGCGCCGGCGCGTGCGCGGGTCCGCGCCCGTTCCGGATGCCGACCTGAGCGCCCAGTGGGAGGTCGTCGAAGCGTTCCTCGCCGCCGCTCGCAACGGCGACTTCGACGGACTCGTCGCAGTGCTCGACCCCGACGTCGTGCTCAGAGCCGACGGAGGGTTGGAGGGCATCTCGAATTATGTCCAGGGTGCCGAGACCGTCGCGAGCCAGGCGCTGATGTGGTCGCGCGTCGATCTCACGATCCAGCGGGCGCTGATCAACGGCGCCGCCGGGATGGTCTCCCTTCGGAACGGCCAACCGTTCTCGGTGGCCGCCGTCACCGTGCGCGGCGGCAAGATCGTCGAGATGGACATCCTCGCGGACCCCGAGCGCGTCAGCCAGCTCGACCTCGCCGTGTTCGGCGATTAGTGGGCTCGTCCGGGATCAGCCCGTGTTGCGCATTCCGGCGGCGATGCCGTTAATCGTCAAAAGCAGCGGACGCTCCGCGTCGCGGTCACCGGCGCGGGCGCGCCGCAGAAGGTCGATCTGCATGTACGAGAGGGGGTCGGTCCAGGGGTTGCGGTGCGAGAGGCGAGCCATCAACGCGGGCGCGCTCTGGAGCAGCGCGTTCGTGCCGGAGATCTCGAGCACCGTTCGTACGACGCGGTCGTGCTCGTCGCGGATCGGCCCCCACAGCTCGCGGGCGGGGTCGTCGCCGAGCAGCTCGAGGTAACGCTCCGCGACGCTGATGTCGGTCTTGAACAACGACATCTCGAGCGTGGAACACAGCATTGCGAAAAACGGCCAGCGATCGATCATCTCGCGCTGCAATTCGCGGTCGCCCTCATCCAGCGCCGTGCCGGCCCCGTACCAGGCGGGCAACAGCAGCCGGTTCTGCATCCAGGCGAACACCCAGGGGATCGCGCGCAACTCGCCCACCGCCCATGTGCGCGACCGCGACGCGGGCCGCGACCCGATGTTGAGCCTCGTGAGCGCATCCAGCGGCGAGGCCAAGTCCAGGAGCGCGGCGAACCGCTCGTCCTCGTAGATCAGCGCTCGGTACACGACACGCGACCGGTCGGCGAATCGCTCGGCCTCGGCCCGATACCGATCGGGCACCTCGCGATCGCGCGCGAGGGTTGCGAGCACCACTGCAGACAGGGTCTGCTCGAGCGAACGCAACGCGAGCTCGGGGTGCGAATACCGCTGGGAGATGACCTCTCCCTGCTCGGTGAGGCGCATCCGCCCGCGTATCGAGCCGCTCGGCTGCGCGAGGATCGCACGGTGGGTCCGCGCGCCTCCCCTCGACGTCGAGCCGCCGCGGCCGTGAAAGAACCGCAACTCGATTCCACGCGCATCCGCATCGGACAGCAGCCGCTCCTGCGCCGAGTACAGCTCCCACTGGCTCGCCAGAAAACCGCCGTCCTTCGCGGAGTCGGAGTAACCGAGCATGATCTCCTGGCGCCGTGAGCAAGCGGTCAGCTGCGCCGCGTACATCGGATGCTGGTACAGCGTCGCCATCGTCGTCTGTGCCCGGTCGAGATCCTCGACGGTCTCGAACAGCGGTACGAGCGGCAGCGTCGGCAGTTCCCCCACGCCGATCCCCGCGCTCTGCATGAGCACGAGCGCCGCCAGCACGTCGGACGGCCGCTCGACCATCGAGATGATCACGCTGCCGAGCGCCTGCGGGCCATGCTCGCGCACACCGGCCGCGACCGCCGCGAACACCTCGGAGGGCGCTTCGGCGCCGTTGTCAAGAGCTCCGGTGAGCAGACTTGTCCGGTCGTCCTCCTCCGCGGCACCGAAGCCGACCGCCAGCGGCTCGATCGCCGAGCGCAGATCGTGTGCCGACAACCTGACGTCGAGCGCCGCGAGATGGAATCCGAACGTCCGTACCTGGCACAGCAGCCTCGCGAGCGCCCCATCGGCAACCCGCCGCGAGCTCGACGATTCTCGGAGCAGCTCCAGATCGGCTTCGAGTTGCGCCGGCTCGCGATAGCCATGCGGCAGTCCCCGGAGCGCGCCGTCGATCCGCGCCGACATGAACGAAAGCTTCCGTCGGAACGGCTCCGACTGGTTGTTCGGCCGCCGGGAGGCGACATCGGGCATTTCGGCGCCGTCCTCCTCGAGCGAGGCGTCCAACGCGGGGGAGACGAACAGTCGTGCTTCCGCCTGGGAGGACCGCTGAGCGAGCCTGTCCACCCGCGCCCGGAGCAGTCGCAGCGCAGTCCTGCGGTGCAGTCCGAGCGTGCGGCCCACCGATTCCGGCGTGACCTCGGGGTTGCCGTCCATGTCACCGCCTGCCCAACTGCCGAACCGCACCGCCGGCACCCTGGGCGGCCACGACCGGTCGAACGAGCGCGAGATCTCGGCCTCGAGCCGCGGCGCCACATCGAACAGCACCGCCTCGAAGAAGAACAGAATTCGGCGCACCTCGTCCTCGACCACGGGGCGCATGCGCCGGACAGCGTCCGTCTGCCACCACACCGTGAGCACCTCGCGCAACTCGCCCTCGAACCCGCGCCGCTGGGTTCGTCCGAGTCGCGGGTCGTCGAGTCGCTCCATCGCCCGCCATACCGACTGCTGGTGGTCGAATACCGAACGCCGCGTCGCCTCCGTCGGGTGCGCGGTCATCGTCAATCGCACGTCCAGCCGGCGAAGCGCCTCGGCCACTTCGGCGGGCGGGTACTGGACCGCCATGCCCGCCGCGGCCGCCAGCGACTCGCGCTGCGGCGCACTCATGTCGGAGTCATAGTGGCGCCGGCGGCGCAGCCGCTCAAGCTCCTCGGCGATGTTGGCCAGGTGTAGCTGGATCGAGCAGGCTCGGACGTACGGCTCAAGGCCGCCGCTGCCCTGCGTGTGGACGAACGAAGCCAGCGCCCCGGCGGCCCTGACGTCACCGCCACGGACCCGTGCGGCCGTATCGCGCAGCCAGAACACCCGATCGCGGAACGCGCGGCCCTCCTGCTCCTCGAGCACGTCACCCAGGAGGCCCTCGAGCACCGCGGTGTCTCGATCAAGGGAGTCACTCATCGCACAACCATGCGGCGTCCCACGTCACCCCAGCCAACCAATCAGCGTCGCCGGCATCCCGCAAAAAGCTAGCGTTCCCGCCCATTAGGGGGATCACACGAAAGCCCCGCGGTTAGCAGGGGCTTCCTAAATCGGGGCGCCCGGATTTGAACCGGGGACCTCACCGACCCGAACGGTGCGCGCTACCAGGCTGCGCCACGCCCCGAAGAAATCCAGTATCCCACAGCTATGACGGATCCCGAGGCCCGGTCCTTCCGGCGCAGTCGCGGGGTCGGAAGCGGCCGTCAAGCGACGGCGAGCGTGTCCGACCCGGGGGTCGCGAGTGGCGCACCGTCGGCGACCGCAGGCCGGCGGCGGCTGGCAAGCGGGATCGGATGCGGCGCGAGCCGCGGCGATGTGACGACGATGGGCTGCGCGAAGCCGGCTGTCCGGGCAAGCCGCGCGTGGCGGCGGCATGGCTGGCAGTGCGCGAGATGCCGCACCAGCTGGCGGGTCTCGCGAACCCCGAGGCGTCGGAGAGTGCGGCCCTCCCAGCCGTCGATAACCGAGCGGGTGCGCTCGCATCGCCGGCCGCTGATGAGCTCCTCGTACTCCTCTGCGAGACGGCGCCGGGCGCGGAACAGGGTGCTCTCGACGACTGGGCGCGACATCCCCAGCCGCGTGCCGATCTCGCTGTACGACAGTCCTTCCAGCTCGCGCAAGACGAGGATCCGGTGATGAAGCTCCGACACCCCCCGGAAGGCGCCGCGCAGGTCATCGAGCTGCTGCTTGGACTCGACGGCGACGTCAGGGCCCGGGGTGATCGAGAACAAGTCGTCGGCTCGGCTTTCGGTCTCGCCCGCCTGGTCAAACGGCACCTCGTGGCTGCGCTGCGCCCGCCGGAACTCGTCGATACACGCGTTTCGGGCGATCTGGTAGACCCACGGCTTGAACGCGATCGGACGTTCGGTGTCCCGCAAGCGGCGCAGGACCGAGATGAACACCTCCTGCGATACGTCCTCGGCTCGGTCGGCATCGTGGAGAATTCCGCCCACGTAGGACCAGATACGCGTGCGGTAGCGCTCATACAGCTGCTCGAACGCCCTGTCCTCGCCCCGCCGGACCGCCGCCACCAACTCGTGATCGGTGCGCCACGAGAATTGGAGCGCCTCTGGAAGCAGCCGTGCCATCACCAAGTAGTCCCCGTCGCTGAATCCCCCTTAGCTGCGGGGACTCTACCGAGAATCAGCCATATGTCCAGAGCTTTTATGAAAGACGCTAACGTTTGTAGAAAGATCTAACCGAAAGACAGGTTGAGACCGTCCGAAGCAGACGGCATACTTCGCGCCCAGAGCGCAGGCGGCAAAGGAGGACATTCGACCGATGGCCATTCACCTGACCCCCACCGAGCTTGCACGAGAGTCCGGTCTGGAACGCCGCGATGTGATCGTCAAGTGCGTCGAGTGGGGGGTGCCTATCTTCAACGGGCGCATCGACAAGACCCTCTTCCTCTCGAGCTTCCGCGAAATCACGGGCTCAACACCGCAGGTCAAGCAGCAGCCCCAGCTCGCCTAGCGGGATTTCGCAGCCACCAAGCAGTCCTCGGGCGTCGCCCTAGTCGGCGGGCCCTTTATTCCTGAGCCGCCTGACGCAGCAGCGTCGAGGTCGTCTGCTCGAGGATCTTTCGCCAGGCGCGGGTTCTCTCGCGCTCGGACTCGAAGTGCTTGACCACCTTGCGCACTCTCGTCGCCGAGATCTCGATCCCGTGGCGGGCGCAGATCCGCTTGAACCGGGGGTAGTCGTGTGCCAGCTTCAGCGTTACCGACTGGAAGCCGTGCCGCGCGATCGCGACCCGCGAGGTGTAGTTCATGATGCTTGTCTGGAACATCAGCTCGTCGTTTGGCTCGGGCTCGACGAGGATGATGTCGACCCCCGGGTAGCGCTGCTCCCAGCGCCGCGCGAGGTCGTGTAGCCGCTGGTATGCCAGCAGCTTGAACGACTGGTATCCGATCTGGGGGAAGCCCATGTCCGAGACCCGGCGCGCACGGGACCCCGTGATCGTCGGTATCCGCTTCTGGAAGTCGTTGACGTACGGCACGAGCGGATTGACCACCACGATTAACTTCGCGCCGGCCTCGACCGCGATGTCGAGGTTGGTCGTCGACACGATCCCCCCGTCGACGAGCTCGCGGTCCTTGACGCGCACCGGCTTATAGATCATCGGCAGCGCGCTCGAGGCGGCCACGGCAGTCGATATCGGCACGTCGTCCCAATCTTCGGCGCCGAACACAATCCGCTCGCACGTGTCGAGGTCCGTGGCGGCAAGATACAGCTCGTTGTGGAGCAGGCGGAAGTCGTCCGTGCGGTCCGGATCGGACAGGATCGTGCGCACATGCCGCTCGATGCCCTTCTCCGAGTACAGCCCCGACGGCAGCACCTCGGCGAGGCCGACGGCGATGTCGACGGCCGACACCTCGCCGAGATCGCGGACGAGCGAGCGGACCAGCTGCGCGAGCCTGAATGGAACCACCACGCCCTTACGGACGAACTCCCAATAGTTCGGACGGAGCAGCGCGCTCACCCGCGCGTCCGGGAATGACGTCGGCGCCTTCTGGACGATCACCCGCATCATTTCCTCCGGGGTGACCCCGTTGGCGACAGCCGCCGCCACGAACGCGCCGGCGCTCGTCCCCACGTACACGTCGAACTCGTTGACAGTCCGGTTCACCGAGAGCAGATCGAGCGCCCGCAGCGCCCCGATCTCGTAGACGCCGCCGGTGAATCCACCGCCGCCGAGGACCAGGGCCGTTTTGGACCGCGTCCGCCGGCGCCGTCCCCCAGCGCCCCGCGAGCCTGCAGCCGGCCGCTCCGCCGCGGCGGTGTCGAGCTTGACCACCTTGCCCATCCGACGCCGAATTCTACGGACGGTCTCCGGCGTCCAGGCCCACGAGACCCACGCCGCCCCCCCACCGTCGGCCCGGGCGGGTTCCCGCCGGCGCCCGCAACCCACACCGGCGCCCGCAACCCACACCGGCGCCCGCAACCCACGCCGGCGCCCGCAACCCACGCCGCCCCCGCAATCCCCCCAGCGCCATCCCCGCAATCCCCGTCCGCCGCTACTTTGAGCCGCCCCGCCGGTTATAGCCGCCGATGCGGTTGTTCTTGGCGACCCTGGGGGCGACGTTTGCCCTGCTCGCCGGGACCGCGGTTCCGGCCGCGGCGCAGCCAACGCCACCCGCCCAGCGCGCCCTTCAGCGGGCCCTGAAACAGGGGCTGGGCAAGACCGGACACCAGACCGGCGCGCTCGTCGTCGATCTGACTACCGGCCAGACCCTGTTCTCCCAGACCCCGAACACAGGTCGCCTTCCGGCCTCGGTCGAGAAGCTCTACACGACATCGACTGCCGTGCTCCGGCTGGGGCCGGACGCCACTTTCACCACCTCGATCCTTGGAGTTGGCTCGCGCGACCCCAACGGCGTCTGGGACGGGACTCTCTACCTGCGCGGCGGGGGCGATCCGACGTTCGGCTCGGTCGGCTTCGACCAGTCCTGGTACGGGACCGGGACCGGGACGACTATGCGCACGTTGATCGGCGCTCTGCTCAGGGCCACCGGGATCACCGCTGTGGACGGCCGGATCGTCGGGGACGAGTCCTACTGGGACTCGCTCCGCGGGACGCCGGCGACCGGATTCGGGCGCAACAGCGAGGTCGAGGGTGAGCTGAGCGCGCTCGCCTACGACCGCGGCTTCACGAACAACCAGGGCACGGCGTTCCAGTTCCATCCGGCGCTGTACGCGGCCCAGCAGTTCGAAGGCGGATTGCGGGCCTTTGGGGTGAAGGTCGCGGGGGTCCCGGTCTCCGCCGGCCGGGCGCCTGCCAGCGCCACAGTGCTCGCCTCGGTCCAGTCGCCGCGGCTGTCGACGCTGATCCAGCTGACCAACACGCCGTCTGACAACTACTTGGCGGAGAGTCTGCTGAAGGACATCGGGGCCCGGCTCGGTGGCGCCGGCACGACGGCTGGCGGCGCGGCGGTCGTCAGGGCCGAGCTCCAGAGCAAGTTCGATATCAACCCGAGGCTGAACGACGGATCCGGACTCTCGCGCTACGACCTGACGACGCCGACCCAGGTGGTGACCTTGCTGAAGGCGATGGCCACGAACTCTCAGTTCGTCGACTCGCTCGCGCTTATGGGTGAGACCGGGACGCTTCAAACCGAGGCACTCGGGACGATCGCCGTCGGAGACTGCCGCGGCAAGACTGGGACGCTCCACGACGTCGCGAACCTCGCCGGCTACTGCACGGCGAAAGACGGAGACACGCTCGCATTCGCGTTCCTGGCCAACGGCCTCGGCGACCCCGACTACGTGCACGAAGTGGAGGCGTCGATGACCGTCCCGCTGGCGAATTACAACGGATAGCCGCCAGGCGGCGGCCCGCGCCGCCGGCTCAACCGAGTAGGTCGCGCAGCCCAGCCTCGTCGAGCACCGGCACGCCGAGGCGCTCGGCCTGAGCGAGCTTTGACCCGGCGCTCTCGCCGGCGACGACGTAGTCGGTCTTGCGCGACACCGAACCCGTCACTCGACCGCCGACGGCGGTGATCAGCTCGGTCGCCTGCTCGCGCGTCAGCTCGGGAAGCGTGCCGGTGAGAACGAACGTCTTGCCGGCGAGCGGTCCGTCGCCGGGCGGCGGTCCCTCCTCCTCCATCCGCACCCCGCGTTCGCGCAGGCCCTCGATGAGCTCCCGCATCTGCTCGTCCGTCAGCTGCTCGTAGATCTTGGCGGCCATCTTCGGACCGACGCCCTGCGCCTCCTCGATCTGCTCGGCATCGGCCGCGAGCAGCGCATCGATGGTGCGGAAGTGCTGGGCCAGGTTCCGCCCGATGACGTAGCCGACCTCCTCGATCCCCAGCCCGTACAGGACCCGTCCGAACGGCTGGCGCTTCGAGTCCCCAATCGCCCCGACCAGCTTCTCCGCCGAAACCTGGCCGAAGCCCGGCTGCGAGGAGATCTGCTCCGCGGTCAGGTCGTAGAAGTCGGCGGCGGTCCGGACCCACCCGAGCTTCATGAACAGGTCCACCTGCTTCTCGCCCAGGCCGTCGATGTCCATCGCCCCCGCGAAGTGCTTGAGCAGCTGCCAGCGGCGCCCGGGGCAGTCCCGGTTTGGGCAGCGGGTGAACACCGAGTCCTCGGGTTTGACGGTCGGGGTGTGGCAGATCGGGCACTCGCTCGGCGGATGCGGCGACGGTGGCCGGTCGTCTCGCTCGGCAACGTGCGGCGCCGGCGAGAGCACCTGTGGGATCACGTCGCCGGCGCGCAGGACGATCACGTCCTCGCCCGGCCTGATGTCCTTGCGCCCGAGGTCCTCCTCGTTGTGAAGGGTGGCCATCTTCACGGTCACACCGCCTACGCGCACGGGCTCGAGCATCGCGGCCGGGTGCAGGTCGCCGAATTTGCCCGGCGCCCACACGATCTGATTCAGGCGGGTGACCGCGGTGGTCGGTGGGAACTTCCAAGCGATCGCCCACCGAGGCTCGCGGCCGACGGAGCCCAGCCGCCGCTGGAGCTCGACCTGGTTGACCTTGACCACGACGCCGTCGATCTCGAACTCGAGCGAACCCCGGCGTTCCTCCCAGGATCGGCATTGGGCGATCACTTCTTCCTCGGTCCGCAGCTTCTTCACGTCGGGATGGACCGGGAAGCGGTGCTCGCGCAGCCACTCGAGCGCGTCCCAGTGGGCGTCGAACGTGATGCCCTCGGTGGCGCCGACGCCATACGTCCAGAGCGACAGCGGCCGGTCAGCGGCCAGCTTCGGGTCGAGCTGTCGGATCGTGCCGGCCGCCGAGTTGCGCGGGTTCATGAACGTCGACAGCTCAGCCTGTGCACGACGCTCGTTGAGCGCGGCGAAATCCGGTAGCGACATGTACACCTCGCCGCGCACCTCGATCATCGCCGGAGGGTTGGGGTCCTCGATCCGGAGCGGGATCGACGGCATCGTCCGCAGGTTGTGGGTGACGTCCTCGCCGACCTCCCCGTTCCCGCGCGTCGCCCCGCGCTCGAACACCCCGTCGCGGTAGATCAACGAGATCGCCAGGCCGTCGATCTTCGGCTCGGCCACGAACTCGAACTGCGGATCGGTGATCCCCTCGCGCGCGAGGTGGTTGCTCATCCTTTGCACCCACGCCGTGAGGTCCTCGGCCGAGTGCGCATTCGCGAGCGACAGCATCGGCTGTGGGTGACGAACCTTCTCGAGCTCACTGACGGGCTCGGGGGCGACGCGCTGCGTCGGCGAATCTGGCGTGACCAGGTCGGGATGGTCGCCCTCGAGGGCCTTGAGCTCGTTGAACAGCGCGTCGTAGACGTCGTCGCCGATCTCCGGATCGTCGAGCACGTGATAGCGGTAGCTGTGATGCTCGATCTCTCGCCGAAGCTCGGCCACGCGCTCCTGCGGGTCAGTGGTTTGACGGGCAGGGCTCACGGAAGCTCCGCCAGCTTCTCAGCGGCCGGCTGCACCAGCCGTTCGAGTCCGTACCGCTCGAGCACCGACATGCCCTCCCGGTCCGTCAGGTCAAAGTGGACCGGCGTTACCGCGATCTTGCCCTGCGCCACCGCGGCCAGATCTGTCCCGTCCTCATCGCGCCCAACGGCCGCCTCGCCGTAGATCTTGTAGAGCCGCCGTTCGGCGCCGTCTTCGTCGACGAGCGACAGCTCGTCTTGGTACACGCGCTTTCCGAGTCGCGCCACCTCTACTCCCGCCGGCGCCGCGCCGGGCACGTTCACGTTCAGCAGCGTCCCCGCCGGCAACGGCGCGTTCTCGAGCTCCGCGACCAGGCGGGCCGTGAACGACGCCGCGACGGTGAAGTCGAATCCGCTCCCGACCCTGAAGTCGAGCTCGCGCGCGCTCGACTGCTGCGAAACGGCGATTCCGGGCAGCCCGAGCACGATCGCCTCGAGCGCCGCCGCCACCGTCCCCGAGTACGTGATGTCGTCGCCGAGGTTCGAGCCGTGGTTGATGCCGGACACGACGAGCTCGGCCTCGAATCCATCAATCAGCCCGAGGTTGGCCAGCCGCACGCAGTCGACCGGCGTCCCATCGGTGGCGTATCCGACCGTCCCGTCGTCGAAGTTGACCTCCTGCACCCACAGCGGGCGCCTGGTGGTGATCGACCTGGCCATCGCCGAGCGGTTCCCGTCGGGCGCGATGACGGCGAGCTCGAGCCCGTCGACGGCCAGCAGGGCGGCTCTGAGCGCCTGGAGCCCCGCGGCCTCAATCCCATCATCATTGGTTAGCAGGACACGCATCCGCACCTGATCCTAGCCGCGGTCGCGGCTGAGCCGTTCGAGGGCGCGGGCGATCACGGTGGCGACATAAAGGGGCTCATCGTCGAGCTGTCGCGCGGTGAACCGCAGCACCTCGTAGCCGGCATTCTTGTGGACGATGTCCCTGCGATGGTCGCGCTCAAACGCGGCCCGAGCGCTGTGGAACGGATAGCCGTCCACCTCCACGATCAGCCGTTCGTCCTGCCAAACGAAGTCGGCGGTGAAGCCGGCGATCGGGACGTTCGTGCGCGGCGCCGGCAACCCCGCCGAGCGGATCAGCTTCAGCATCGCCCGCTCGCCACCAGACCGGGTCCGGCTAGGACCTCCAGGCTGAGCAAGGATCGCGCGTAAGGCCGCGGCGCCGGGAGGATGCCCCGCGCGTTCGATAGCGGCGAGGATCCGCCTCTCGGACGTCAGCTGGAGCGCGAAGGCCTCCGCGATCGCTCGCTCGAGCTCGGTGGAGGTAGCGGTGGCGGCATAGTCGACCAGGGCGCGCGCCGGCGACGTGACGGGGATACCGCCCTTCTGGGCGCGGTCCGGGGTAGCGAGACAGCGCACCCGGTGCACGATGAGCCCATCCCGGTTGCGGCAGTTGCGCCCGGAAACCGTGACCTCGGCGACACGCGGCGCCGCTGTCACCAGACCCCACAGCGAGGCCGCCGACCTGTGGCTCACGAACGCCGGCATGCCACAGGCGAGCACCGCAGCGAACTCGATGGCGCCGGGAAGCAGAATGTCGTGACCGACGAGATACACGCCCCGGAATTTCGGATGCAGCACGCCACGTGCACGGCGACTCGCAATCGCTCCACGGCCGAGGCCGGCGGTCGCCAGCTGGCGAGGCGTGATCAGTCCGAGCTGCTGACCCGCGACCCATGAGACGGCCCGGTCGCCACCGCCCTGCGCCTGCACAAAGTGACACAGCGCGCTGATCGACACCTCCTTGGCTACATAAGCACGCTCGACGTGCTTATGTGCACTCGGGGCGCGCCGCGGGGCTGCTGCGTCACGTTTTGCATCCGGACGGGAGGCCATCGCCCGCCCAGGATGCGCCGCCGCTCGCCCGGTGGCGCGAAACGGACCGATTAGTTGCTGCGGCGCGACTAAGCCGTTGCCGACGCGTGACGGACCGTTGCCGGCGCGTGACAAGACATCGCCGGCGCGCGACGGCCGGCTGCCGGCGCGTCACGCCCCGGCCCCACCGCCCCGCGCCCCGACGCCACCGCCCCGCGCCCCGGCCCCACCGCCCCTCGGGACCTGGCGGCCGCCACCGCCCCTCGAAACCCCGCCGGCGCCACCGCCGGCCAGCACCCGCTCGCCACCGTATCCCACCCCGGCCAGGTACAGCCCACAAGCCGGCGCGGTCCGCCCCGCCGCCGAACGCGGTCGCCCGGACAGCAGCTCGACGAACGACGCCACCGACCGCCGGCCCCCACCCACCTCGAGCATCGTCCCGATCAGCACCCGGATCATCTGGCGCATGAACGCGTCCGCCTCGATCCAGAACTCGAGCAGATCGTCCCCCTGCCGGCGCCAAAAAGCCGCAAAAACATCGCGCGAGAACCGCACGTGCTCGGTATCGGTCGGCGTGAACGCGGTGAAGTCGTGGACCCCGACCAGGGCTGCAGCGCACGCGTCCAACGCAGACAGATCCAACGACCTTGGCCACCACAGTGCACGGCCCCGCTCAAACGTACTCCGGGCGCCACGACTAAGCACCCGATAGCAATACGCCCGGCTCGTCGCGTCCCGCCGCGCATCGAACCCGGCAGCAACCTCGGAGCACGACAGCACCGCCACGTCAGAAGGCAGCAGCGCATTAACCGACCGCACAGACACCGGCGGCCCAACATACGAAGCCACCTGCCCCCAGGCATGGACCCCGGCGTCGGTGCGACCCGCGACTGTCAGGTCCACCCGCTCCAGCCGCAAAATCACACCCAGAGCGCGCTCGACCTCATCCTGAACCGTCCGCAGCCCCGGCTGACGCGCCCAACCGGCGAACTGACCCCCGTCGTACTCCAGCGAGAAGCCGGGAAACCACCCGGCCCTAGACCAGCTCCAGCAGCACCATCTCGGTCGAGTCCGACCGCCGCGGCCCCAGCTTCAGGATCCGCGAATACCCGCCGGGACGCTCCGAGTACCGCGGCGCGATCTCCTCGAACAGCTTGTAGACCATGAACTTGTCCTGGCCCAGAGCTGACAACGCCTGGCGCCGTGCATGCAGGTCACCGCGCTTGGCCAAAGTGATCAGCTTCTCGAGCTCGGGCTTGACCGCCTTGGCCTTGGTCTCCGTCGTCCGGATCCGCTCGTGCGCGATCACTTCCTTCGTCAGGTTCATGAGCAGCGCCTTGCGGTGAGACGCATCACGCGACAGCTGGTATCGGTTCCGTTGATGGCGCATCGAAAAAATCCGGACGGACGGGCAGACAGACAGACAGGCTAACGAGACGCTACTCGTTGCGCAGCCCGAGGCCCCGGGTGTGCAGCGTCTCGATCACCTCGTCGATCGACTTCTTACCGAAGTTCGGGATCGCCGCCAACTCACTCTCAGACTTCGACACCAGATCTCCGACGGTCTGGATACCCGCCCGCTTCAAGCAGTTGTACGAGCGGACGCCGAGCTCGAGCTCCTCGATCAGGATGTCGTCCATCGCGTTAGGCGGACGCGACGGCGTGCCGACCGCGCCCGGCACACCCGGCTCCAAAACACCAGGCGCCCCAGCCTCGCGGAGCTCCACAACCCGCTCGGCGTCCGTGAAGATCGCCAGCTGCGAGATCAGAATCTCGGCGGCCTCGCGCAGAGCGGCGTGCGGGTCAATCGACCCGTCGGTCTCGATGTCGAGCGTCAGCTTGTCGTAGTCCGTGCGCTGACCGACGCGCGCCTGCTCGACGTTGTAGGCGACCCGGCGCACCGGCGAGAAGATCGAGTCGATCGGGATCACGCCGATCGGCTGGTCGGGCGACTTGTTCTCCTCGGCCGGGCGATAGCCGCGGCCCCGGCCAATCGTGAGATAGACCTCGAGCTTCGTCTTCTTCTCCAACGTCGCGATGTGCGCGTCGGGATTCAAAATCTCCACACCCGAGGGCAGGTCGATGTCCTTGGCGGTGATGTCGCCCGGTCCGGTGACGACCAGCGGCGCCTCGATCTCGGTCGCGTCCGAATGCATCCGGCACACGACGCCCTTCAGGTTCAGGACGATGTCGGTGACGTCCTCCTTGACGCCGCGGATCGTCGAGAACTCGTGCGCCACGCCTTCGATGCGCACGGAGGTCACGGCCGCGCCGGCAAGAGAGGAGAGCAAGACGCGCCGCAGCGAGTTGCCGAACGTGTAACCGAAGCCCCGATCGAGCGGCTCGATCGTGAACGACCCGCGGTTGTCGTCGACACTCTCGGAGGAGATTCGGGGGACTTGGAAGTCGAGCATCAGGGTCCTAACGTCGTGGGTTCTTTCCGCCGTCTGGGCGGTGTCATGGCCGCGGCCGGCGAAGCCCGGTCGCGCGGCTCAAAGCTTGTTCCTACTTGGAGTACAGCTCGATGATGAGCTGTTCCTGAACAGGAGCCGCGATCTCGCGGCGCTCGGGCTTGCGCAGCACCTTGGCCGTGAGTGAGTCGTGGTCTGCCTGTAGCCAGGCCGGCACTTGACCGGTCAGCTCGGTGGCGTCGCGAATCACCTGCGTGGCGGTGGAGCGCGGATGGATCGCGATCACGTCGTCGTCGCGCAGCTGGTAGCTGGGGACGTTCACGCGGCGCCCGTTCACCGTCCAGTGCCCGTGCAGAATGAGCTGTCGCGCCTGCCGCCGAGAGGCAGCGAAGCCGAGCCGGACGAGCACGTTGTCGAACCGGCACTCGAGCATCCTCAGAAGGTTCTCGCCCGTGATGCCCGGCTGGCGCGAGGCCTTCTGGTAGTAGATCCGGAACTGCTTCTCGAGCACGCCGTAGTAGCGCTTGGCCTTCTGCTTCTCGCGCAACTGCACGCGGTACTCGCTCTGACGCTGGCGGCCGCGGCCGTGATCGCCCGGCGGGTAGGAGCGGCGCTCGACGCCGCACTTGTCGGTCAGGCAGCGCTCGCCCTTCAAAAACAGCTTCTGCCCCTCGCGCCGGCACTGCTTGCATTGGGCGCCCGTATCACGAGCCATCAGACACGCCTCCGCTTCCGCTGTCGTACACCGTTGTGCGCCTGAGGCGTGACGTCCTTGACGCCGGTCACCTCGAGGCCCGCCGCCTGGAGGGATCGGATCGCCGTCTCACGTCCCGATCCGGGACCCTTGACGAACACCTCGACGCGCTGGAGACCATGCTCGATGCCCTTGCGGGCCGCCGCGTCGGCGGTCACCTGGGCCGCGAACGGCGTCGACTTGCGCGAGCCCTTGAAGCCTGCGCCACCCGCCGACTCCCACGCGATGACATTGCCTTCGCGGTCGGTCAGCGAGACGATCGTGTTGTTGAAAGAGGTCTTGATGTGCGCCTGCCCGATCGGGACGTTCTTGCGGACTCGGCGCCGTCCGCGCTGTGGCCTACGGGGTGCTGGCATTACTTCTTGGTGGCCTTCTTCTTCCCGGCGACCTGCATCCGCTTCGGGCCCTTGCGCGTGCGCGCGTTGGTCTTGGTGTTCTGGCCGTGAACCGGGAGCCCGCGACGATGCCGGAGCCCGCGGTACGAGCCGATCTCCTGGAGGCGCTTGACGTTCTGAGAGCGCTCGCGGCGGAGATCGCCCTCAACCATGACGTCCTTGTCGATCGCCTCGCGCAGCTTGATGACCTCTTCCTCGGTCAGGTCGCGGACCTTGCGGTCGGGCTCGATCCCGATCTCGGCCAGCAGCTTGTTCGACGTCGAGCGACCGATCCCGTAGATGTACGTCAGACCGATCTCAACGCGCTTGTTGAGGGGAATGTTGACGCCGGAGATGCGTGCCATCTCAACCTTGCCTTTGCTTGTGGCGCGGGTTCGAGCAGATCACGAGGACCCGGCCGTTGCGCCGGATGATCTTGCACTTCTCGCACATCGGTTTGACCGACGGTCGTACTTTCACGCTCGTTTCGCTCTCGTCGACTGTTTCCAGTAGTTCCCACGGCCCGGCTCTGGCGACCGGTTCGGTCGCCGCTACCGCGCCGTAGCGCGCCTCTCCAGCGCAACAAAACGCGCTCCGAGGGCAACCCGTGATGTTAGCAGGGGCGGCATCCCAGGCCGCTGCCGGGGCCCAATGCTTCAGCTGAGCACGCGGTGCCGCACGGGAGGCACTCGCGCGGAGCGCCGGGCCTCACCCATCGCGGCCACGCTTCCGCTGCGCGCAATCCGTCTACGCGACGCGCGAGTGCCTCGCGGGTGGCACGCGCGCTCCAGCCGTCGCTTCGTGCCACGGGGTGAGGACCCGCGGCCCCGAGGCGGTCACCGCGATCGTGAACTCGAAGTGCGCTGCGAGCGAGCCGTCATTGGAGTAGATCGCCCAGTGGTCGTCCCCGACGCGGACGGCGTGGCGGCCGGCGGTGACCATCGGCTCGACGGCAAGCACCATGCCTTCCTCGAGCACGATCCCGGTCCCGGGATTGCCGTAGTTAGGGATCTGGGGCTCCTCGTGCATCTCGCGCCCGATCCCGTGACCGACGAGCGAGCGGACGATCGACAGGCCGGCGGCCTCGACGTGCTCCTGGATCGCGTGCGACACGTCCCCCAGCCGGTTCCCGACCACACACTCGTCGACGGCGAGGAACAGCGACTCCTCGGTGACCCGCAGCAGCTTGGTGGCGACCGGGCTGATCGGACCGACCGGGAACGTCCGGGCGGCGTCGGCCACCCAGCCGTCGTACACGACCCCGATATCCACCGACAGGATGTCCGCCTTGGAAAGCGCGTACGGGCCCGGGATCCCGTGGACGATCATCTCGTTCGGTGAGGCGCAGATCGATCCGGGGAAGCCGCGATACCCCTTGAACGCCGGCGTCGCGCCCTGCGAGCGGATGAACTTCTCGGCCGCCTCATCGAGGTCGGCAGTGGTGACGCCTGGTCGGATCTTGCCGGCCAGGAGGTTCATCGTCTTCACGAGGATGACGCCCGAGGCGGCCATCTTCTCGATCTCCTCAGGGGTCTTCTTGATGATCAAACGTCTTCCTCGAGTCGCAGCGTCGCGATCACGGCGCGAATGTGGTCATGCACCTCCGCCGGCGGCCTGGTCCCGTCGACCCGGCGAAGGATTCCCTTCTCATCGTAGTAGTCGATCACCGGCTCGGTCTGATCGTGGTAGACGTGCAGACGCTTCTTCACGACCTCCGGCTTGTCGTCGTCGCGCTGCATGAGCCGCGAGCCGTCCTGATCGCACACGTCGTCGTGCTTGGGCGGATCGAACTCGACGTGGTAGTTGTGCCCGGCCTTGACGCACACGCGCCGGCCGCTGAGGCGGCGAACCAGATCGTCGTCGGGCACATCGATGAGGAGCGTGGCGGTGATCCGCCGCCCCGCTTGCGAAAGCTGCTTGTCGAGAGCCTCTGCCTGGGGGACCGTGCGTGGGAAGCCGTCGAGGATGAACCCGTCCCGCGCGTCCTCCTCTGCCAGCCGCTCGCCCGCCATCGCGAGGATCAGATCGTCGGGGACGAGCTCCCCTGCGTCCATGTACTCCTTGGCCTTCTTGCCAAGGTCCGAGCCGTTCTTGACGTTCGCCCGGAGCATGTCCCCGGTGGCGATATAGGGCAGTTGGAAATCAGAACGCAGGCGATCCGCCTGCGTTCCCTTGCCCGCGCCCGGTGGCCCGAACAGGATCAGGTTGAGCTCTGACACGAGGCCTCACTGTATCGGGCCGACGCACCCAAAAACACCAGAGGGGAGTCAAGCCTCTGCGACTCAGGCCTGATCGGTTCTCGTCGGTCCGGTTTCGACCATTTGCCGGACGGCCCACGATGGTCGCGGACCGCCTCGGCATTGCCCTCGAAGCAGTCGCTTGCCGGCATCGATGCCGGCGCCGCCGCGCCTGGAGACGATGCGTGCGCTGGTCGATCTCGGGGCGACACTACGGCGGGAGAATCGCCGCGCCGAAGCGCGCGAGCCGCTCGAGCGGGCCGCCGACATCGCCCGTCGCGGCGGCGCGGTGGCGCTCTCGGAGCGAGCCCGGGTTGAGCTCGCCGCCACCGGTCAGAGCAACCGCGAGATCGCGCAGGCCCTGTTCGTGACGCCGAAGACCGTCGAGTACCACCTACGCAACACGTATCGCAAGCTCGAGATCCAGACTCGCCGGGAGCTCGCCGAAGCGCTGAGCGTGTAGGCCGCACGCCGGAAACCGCCTCCGGCTCCGGGCCTCGCTCGCTCCGCTTCTAGGTTCGTGGTGAGACCGCTTCGCTCGCTCGGCTCAGTCCACAGCCCGGCATCCGGCCGGGCTACTTTAAGAAGCCTTCGTAGTTGCGCATCATCAGCTGCGCCTCTAGCTGCTTCATCGTGTCGAGCGCGACCCCGATCACGATCAAGATCGAGGTGCCGCCGAAGAAGAAGTTGGCGGAGGTTTGGCTGATGAGGATCGTTGGCAACGCGGCGATCGCGGCCAGGAAGAGGGCACCCGGGAACGTCAGGCGCGCGAGGATGCGGTCGAGGAACTCGGCCGTGGGCCTACCTGGTCGAACACCGGGTATGAACCCGCCGTACTTGCGCAGGTTCTCCGCCTGGTCGACGGGATTGAACGTGACCGCCGTGTAGAAGTACGTGAACACGATGATCAACAGGCTCTCGCCGAGCACGTAGTGCCAGCTTTGCGGGTTGAAGAAGTTCTGGACATCGGTCCAGAAGTTCGTGCCGTTGTGCCCGAGCAGCTGCCCGAGCGTCGGCGGGATCGCCATCAGGCTCGCGGCGAAGATCACCGGGATCACGCCGGCCATGTTGACGCGCAGCGGCAGGTAAGTCTGCGTCCCCTGTGTCATCCGCCGGCCTATCACGCGTTTGGCGTACTGGATCGGGATCCGGCGCTGCCCCTCCTGCACGAACACGATCGCGGCCACCACGCCGAGCACGATGAACGGCATGATCACCTTGAACACCTGGTCGGGGTTGGTCCACCAGGAGTGCACGCCGTTCGGGATCCGCGCGACGATGCTCGCGAAGATCATCAACGAGATCCCGTTCCCGATCCCGCGCTGGGTGATGAGCTCGCCCATCCACATCAGGAGCACGGTTCCCGCCGTCAGCGAGACCACGATCAGGAACACCTTCGCCAGGTTGAAGTTCGGGATCACCGAGACGCCGGCTGACTGCTCGAAGCTCCGGAACAGAAACACGTAGCCGATCGACTGGGCGAACGCGAGCCCAACGGTGAGATACCGCGTGTACTGCGTGATCCGCGCTTGCCCGACCTCGCCCTCCTTCGAGAGCTTCTCGAGCGAGGGGACCACGACCTGCAGCAACTGCAGAATGATCGACGCGGTGATGTAGGGCATGATCCCGAGCGCGAAGATCGCGATCCGCCCGAGGCCGCCGCCCGAGAACAGGTTCAGGAAGCCGAGGATGCTCGAGCCGCCGAAGTTGTTCTGGATCGCCTTGACCGCGTTGACGTTGATCCCGGGGGCGGGGATGTGCGTGCCGAGCCGGTAGAGCCCGAGCATCGCTGCAGTGAACAGCAGCTTGTTGCGGATCTCGGCGACCCTGAAGGAACTCAGGATCGTGGCGATCATCTGCCGGCCGACTCCTCGATGACCTGGCAGGTGCCGCCGGCCGCCTCGATCCGCTCGCGCGCGGCCTTGGAGAACTGGTGCGCGTGCACCGTCAACGGCTTGGTCAGCTCGCCCTTGGCGAGGATCTTGACCGGAATCGCCTTGCGTGTCGCGAGGCCCTTTGCTCGCATCGCATCCAAAGTTACAGAAGCGCCCGATTCGAACCGCGCCTCTAGGTCGAGCAGGTTGACCGGCTGCGTGTGCGTGCGGAACGGCTCGAACGGCATCGACTTCTTCATGTGCGGGCCGCGCAGCTTGCGCATCCGCATGTGAATCGGGTTCTGGCCTCCCTCGAACCGTGCGCGGCGCTTGGCGCCCGACCGCGAGCCCCAGCCCTTCTGGCCGCGGCCGGAGGTCTTACCCGTGCCGGATCCCTCTCCGCGACCGACGCGTTTGCGCGGCCGGCGCGACCCGGGCGCGGGCCTCAGGTTGTGCAGCCCGATACGAGAGGACTGGTGCGGCGGCGCCTTGGGCTCCTCGCGTTCTTCGGTCTCGCGGGTCTCGTCGTCAGCCATCACGCCTCCTCCGAGACTTCGACCAGATGCGCGACCTTCGCGATCATGCCCCGGATCTGCGGCGTGTCGGAGTGCTCGACGCGCTGGCCGATGCGCCGCAGCCCGAGCGAGCGCAGCGTGTCGATCTGGCGCTGGTCACAGCCGTTCCGCGACCGGCGCTGCGTGACGATCAGCTTGCTCACGCCTCGGACCCCTCAGGGGATTCGGTCTCGACCGCCGCGGGCTCGAGCACCTCGGAAGCGCCGTTCGCGTTTCCGTTCGACAGCGTCTCGGCAGCCACGGGCTCGGCCTCCTGGGTCGTGAGTCCGAGCACCTGGTTGACCGAAAGGCCGCGAATTTCGGCGACCTCGTCCGGGGTTCGCAGCGACTGCAATCCCGCCATCGTCGCCTTGACCAGGTTGATCGGATTCTGCGAACCAAGCGACTTGGACAGGATGTCGTGGATCCCGGCGAGCTCCAGCACAGCGCGGACGCCGCCGCCGGCGATCACGCCGGTTCCCGGTGAGGCCGGCTTCAAGAACACACGACCGGCTCCGAAGATCCCGGTCGTCTGATGGGTGATCGTCGAGCCGTGCTTGGGCACGCGGTAAAGGTTCTTCTTGGCCTGCTCGACGCCCTTTTGGATCGCCACCGGCACCTCATTGGCCTTGCCGTAGCCAATCCCGACGATGTCCCGCTCGTCGCCGACGACGACCAACGCCGTGAACGAGAACCGACGCCCGCCCTTGACCACCTTGGCCACGCGGTTGATCTCGACGACCCGCTCCTGGAGGTCGAGTCCGGCGGAGGAAACTGTTCGATCTCGTGCCATCAGCAGATCCAGAGTAGCGATGTCATTGGGGTTATTGCGGCGGCGCCTGACGGCGACGCCTTAGAAGACCAGCCCGCCCTCACGGGCGCCGTCGGCCAGGGCCTTGACCCGGCCGTGGTACTTGTAGCCGCCGCGGTCGAACACCGCGGTCCCGACACCGGCCGCCTTGGCCCGATCGGCCAGGAGCCCGCCGGCGCGGGTGGCCTGCTCCATCCGGCCCAGCCCCTGCAGGTCCCCCTCGGTCCAGTTGACCGAGGCGAGCGTGCGTCCGCTCTCGTCATCGATCAGCTGAGCGAAGATCCCGCGGTTCGAGCGGAACACCGAAATACGCGGGCGCTCGGCGGTGCCGCGGACCTTCGCGCGGACGCGGCGCCGGCGCTTGAGCCGCTGGGCGGGCTTGGTCATCACGGTCATGCGCGCTTACCAACCTTCCGGGCAACGTATTCGCCCTCGTAGCGGATCCCCTTGCCCTTGTACGGCTCGGGCTTGCGCTGCTTGCGGATCAGCGCGGCGATCTCGCCTACCTGTTGCTTGGAGGCACCCCTGACGACGATCCGGGTGGGCTGCGGTACCTCGAACTCGATCCCGTCGGGGGCCTTGATCGAGACCGGGTGCGAATAGCCGAGCGCGAGCTCGAGATCTCGTCCGCGCAGCTGTGCGCGATAGCCGACGCCCTGGATCTCGAGGCGCTTCTCGAACCCCGCGGTCACGCCCTGGACCATGTTCGCGACGAGCGTCCGGGTGAGGCCGTGAAGCGCGCGGTGCTCGCCGCGATCGGTCGGACGGGTGACGACGATCTGATCGTCGACCTGCTCGACCTTCATGTCGCGATTGACCCGTTCGAACAGCTCGCCCTTTGGGCCGTTGACGCGCACGACCTCGGGCTCGATCGAGACCGTCACTCCGGCCGGTACGGGAATCGGTTGTCTGCCGATGCGGGACATGATCGGTGCCGGCTACCAGACCTTCGCCACGACCTCGCCGCCGACGCCGGCGATGCGGGCCTCGTGACCGGTCATGACGCCCTTCGAGGTCGAGATGATCGCGGTCCCCATACCGCCCTGGATACGGGGAATGTGGGCATGGTCGACGTAGGTGCGCTGGCCCGGGCGCGAGACGCGCTGCAGCCCGGAGATCACCGGCTTGCGCGCCTGGGTGTACTTGAGCGTGATCGTCAGCTCCTGCCCCGGCCGCCCGGAGCGGTTCTCGTGCACCTCGTAGGCCTCGATGTATCCCTGCTCGCGCAGGATGCGCGCCAGCTCGCTGTTCAGCTTCGAGGACGGCATGGTCACGTCGTGGTGCTGGGCGTTGGCGGCGTTGCGCAGCCGGGTGAGGAAATCCGCGATCGGATCGGTCATCGACACGGCTCGTCCCTCACCAGCTCGACTTGGTCATACCGGGGATGTAACCGTTGTGCGCCAGCTCGCGCAGGCAGATTCTGCACACGCCGAACTTGCGATAGACCGCGCGCGCCCGGCCGCATCGGCGGCAGCGGGTGTAACCGCGCGTCTTGTACTTCGGCGTGCGCCGCTGACGGACAACTTGTGAAGTCTTGGCCATGTGATCCTTTACGTCTGGGTACCGGCCGCCTGCGGGCGGCCTTCTCTGGCAAATGGCATTCCGAGCGCTTCGAGCAGCGCGAACGCCTCGTCGTCGCTCTGGGCGGTGGTGGTGATCGTGATGTCCAGGCCGCGGACCTGATCGACCTCGTCGTAGTCCACCTCCGGGAAGATGATCTGCTCGCGCACGCCCATCGAGTAGTTGCCGCGGCCGTCGAACGAGCGCGGGCTCAGCCCGCGGAAGTCGCGGATCCGGGGGATCGCAACCGACATCAGCCTGTCGAGGAACTCGTACGAGCGCTCGCCACGCAAGGTCACGGCGACGCCGACCGGCATCCCCTCGCGGACCTTGAACTGCGCGATCGACTTGCGCGCCCGGCGGACGTTCGGCCGCTGGCCGGTGATCGTCGCCAGCTGCTCGGACGCGGCCTCGAGCATCTTCGAGTCCTGCTTGGCGTCGCCGACGCCCATGTTCACGGTGACCTTCGTGATCCGGGGCGCCCGCATCGGCGTGGAGTAGCCGAACCGCTCGGTCAGCACCGGCAGGATCTCCTCCTTGTAACGGGTCTTGAGGCGTGCCTCGGGCATCAGTGCGCGCTCCTATCGGTCATCAGTCGAGCCTCGTTCCGCTGCGCCGCGAGACGCGCAGGCGCTTGCCCTCGTGAACCTCAACGCCGACGCGCGTGGTCGTTCCCTCTTTCGGATCGACCAGCATCACGTTCGAGACGTGAATCGGGCCCTCGCGCTCGATCACGCCTCCGACCTGCTCGGCCCGCTGGGCGCCCGCCACCTGGCGGGGCTTCTGGTGGCGCTTGATCATGTTCAGGCCCTCGATGTACACCCGCTGGTGCTTGGGCTCGACGCGCAGGATCTTGCCGCGCTTGCCGCGGTCCTTGCCGCCAATCACGATCACCTCGTCGCCGGACTTGAGTCGCGCGGGCATCAGAGGACCTCCGGGGCCAGCGACACGATCTTCATGAAGTTCCGCTCACGCAGCTCGCGCGCGACCGGGCCGAAGATGCGCGTGCCGCGGGGGTTGTTCTGGTTGTCGATCAGCACCGCGGCGTTCTCGTCGAACGCGATGTAGGTGCCGTCCTCGCGGCCGTAGGACTTCCGGGTGCGCACGACCACCGCGGTCACGACCTCGCCCTTCTTGACCGAGCCCTGGGGACTGGCCTGCTTGACGGTCGCGGTCACGATGTCCCCGACGCCGGCGTAGCGGCGGCGGTGACCACCGCGCACGCGGATCACCAGGATCTCCCTCGCGCCCGTGTTGTCGGCGACGCGCAGTCGTGTCTCGTTCTGGATCATCGTGCGGTCCCGTCGCTTACTCAGCCCGCTCGACGACTTCGATCAGGCGCCACCGCTTGATCCGCGACATCGGGCGGCACTCGCGGACGATCACGGTGTCGCCGACGTGCGCGTCATTGCTCTCGTCGTGCGCATGCAGCTTGTTCGACGTGCGGACGATCTTCTCGTAGCGCCGGTGGCGCCGGGCGATGTCGATCCGCACCGTGATCGTCTTGTCGGCCTTATCGGAGGTAACGACCCCCTGGCGCGTCTTCTGCCTCCCCGGCCCGTGCTCGCGCGGCGCGGTCGTTTGCGCGACACCGCCACTCTCGCCGGCCTTCGCCCGCGACCGGGCTCGTTCCGTGCGGCGCAGCTCCGCCTTCTTGCGCCGCTCGGCGACGCGGTCGGCATGACGCTCCTCGGGCGTGCGCGGCTTGCGAGCCGGCGCCTTGGCCGCCTTGCCCACGCGGGCACGTCGGCGCCGCTCCTTGGGCGCGACGACCTCCTGCGGCTCACTCGGGGCCGCGGCCTCTTCCGGCGCCGCTGCCTCTTCGGGCGCGGCCGCTTCCGCCTCTACTTCCGGCGTCTCTTCAGTTTCGTTGTTCTCGGTCTCTTCAGCCATTTCTCAGTTCTCGTTCGCGCTGGATCGTCAGTGCCCGTGCGATCTCGCGCTTGGCCCTCTTGAGGCCCGCGGTGTTCTCGAGCTCGGACGTGGCGTGCTGAAAGCGCAGCCCGAACAGCTCGCGGCGAGCGGTCTGGATGTGCTCACGCAGCTCGGTGTCGGTGAGGTCTCTGACGTCGGACGGCCTCATGTCACGCGTCCTCCCGCATCACGAACTTGGTCCGGACCGAAAGCTTGTGACCGGCGAGCCGCATCGCCTCGCGCGCCAGCGGCTCGGGCACGCCGGCGAGCTCGAACATCACGCGGCCGGGCTTGACTACCGCGACCCACCCCTCGGGCGAGCCCTTGCCGGAGCCCATCCGCGTCTCGGCCGGCTTCTTGGTGAACGACTTGTCGGGATACACGTTGATCCACACCTTGCCGCCGCGCTTGATCTTGCGGGTCATCGCGATTCGGGCAGCCTCGATCTGGCGGTTCGTGAGCCACCCGGCATCGAGCGCCTTGAGGCCGTACTCGCCGAACTGCACCTTGGTCTGGCCGCGGGACAGGCCGCGCCGGCGTCCGCGGTGCACCTTGCGATGCTTGACGCGCTTGGGGGCCAGCATCAGCTACCACCGCCCTGGGTATCGGGCCGACCGCCACCGCCCTGGCTATCGGGCCGACCGCCACCGCCGCCACCGCCACCCGGTCCGCCGGGACCACGGCCGCCGCCACCGGAGCCACGTCCGCCACCGGGACCGCCGGGACCACGCCCACCGCCGCCGGAACCGCGTCCGCCACCCGGACCGCCGGGACCACGCCCACCGCCGCCGGAACCGCCGGGACCCGCCACCGGGACCGCCGGGACCACGCCCGCCACCGCCACCGGGACCGCCGCCACGTCCGCCACCGCCGCCACCGCCACCGGGACCGCCGCCACGTCCGCCACCGCCGCCACCGCCACCGGGACCGCCGCCACGTCCGCCACCGCCGCCACGGCCACCGGGACCACCGCCACGTCCGCCGGGCCCGCCGGGGCCACCCGGGCCACCGCCGCGGCCACCGGGACCACCCGGACCGCCACGGCCACCGGGACCTCCGCCACGACCGCGACCGCCGCCGCCACCACCGCGTCCGTCGCGCCCGCCGCGTCCTCCGCGGCCGTCGCGCTCGGGCGCCTGGGGCGCGGGCTCGTCCATGATCGTCAGGTCGGCGCCGGTATAGCCCTCGGGCATGATCTCGCCCTTGTTGATCCAGCATTTCACGCCGATCCGCCCGAATGTCGTTCGGGCCTCGTGGAAGCCGTAGTCGATGTCCGCGCGGAGCGTGTGCAAAGGCACCCGCCCGTCGGAGTAGCCCTCGGTGCGCGCCATCTCGGCGCCGCCCAGGCGCCCTGAGACCTGCACCTTCACGCCCTTGGCGCCGGACCGCATCGCGCTCGTCAGCGCGCGCTTCATCGCGCGGCGGAAGGCGACGCGGTTCTGGAGCTGCTCGGCGATCGACTGCGCCACCAGGCGCGCGTCGAGCTCGGGCCGCTTGATCTCGAGGATGTTGACCTTGACCTGCTTGCCGGTGATCCGGTGCAGGTCGCGGCGCAGCTGGTCCACCTCCGAGCCGGACTTGCCGATCACGATGCCGGGCCGCGCCGTGTGGATGTTGACCTCGACCTCGTTCTGGTTCTTGCGGATCGTGATGTCCGAAAGACCGGCGTGGGACAGCCGGCCGATGATGTGCTCGCGAATCTTGGTGTCCTCGTCTAGGAAGTCCGCGAACTGGCGTTCGTTGAACCAGTTCGACTTCCAGTCGTGGATGTAGCCCACGCGGAGCGACTCGGGATGAACTTTTTGACCCATATCTGTGACTTAGTCCTTCGGCGTGAGCAAGATCGTGAGATGGCTGGTGCGCTTGCGGATCCGCGTGGCCCGGCCCATCGCGCGGGGCCGGAAGCGCCTGATCGTCGGACCGTCGTCAGCGTGGACCGCCTTCACGTAAAGGTCCTCGCCCACGAGCTCGTGGTTGTTCTCAGCGTTGGCCACCGCGGACTCGAGCAACTTGCTCCAGTCGCGCGCAACCGCACGCGAGGTGTGAGCCAGGATAGCTCGCGCTTCCTCAACGCTCTTTCCGCGGATGTGGTCGCACACCAGTCGCGCCTTACGCGGCGAGGAGCGCACGTACTTGGCCTGAGCCCGAACGACCGGTGGCGGACCTGGGGCACGCTCTCCCCTCCGGCGACGGCTGGGCGCGGGAGCGGGCGGTGGTGCAGGGGCCTCCTCCTCTTCGGCCTCGGCGCCCCGACGGCGCCGCCGGCGTGAGGGCGCGGGCGCCTGCTCCTCATCCTCGACTGGCTCCAGGTCAGCCAGCGCTTCCTCGTCGGCCTCTTCTTCGGCTTCCGCCTCTTCGTCGGTCTCGCCCTCCGCCTCGGCATCGGCCTCGAGCATCACGTCGGCCGCGGCCTCCTCGGCCTCGATGTCCTCGGGAGTCTCGTCGGCGTCCCCCTCGCCCTCATCGTCGGCCGACAGCTCGGACGCGACCTCGGTCGTCTCAGCGGGCGCAGGCTTCTTCCGGGAACGCCGACGGCGCTTCGGTGCCTCTTCGGCCTGCGGCGCCTCCTCGGCGTCGGTCGCCTCGGGCTCGGTCTCTGGCGTCTCTGGCGTCTCTTCCGGACTCATCGCCTCTTACCGGTTCCGGCGTGCCCGCGGTACAGCCGCGTCGGTGCGAACTCGCCAAGCTTGTGTCCAACCATCGACTCGGTCACGAACACCGGCACGTGCTTGCGGCCGTCGTGCACGGCGATCGTGTGACCGACCATCTCGGGGAAGATCGTCGAAGTGCGTGACCAGGTTCTGAGCATGCGCTTCTCGCCCGAGGCGTTCATAGCCTCGATCCGCGACATCAGTCGCTCCTCGACGAACGGGCCCTTCTTGCTGGAGCGACTCATCGCTTCTTACCTCTCCTGCGTCCGCGCACGATGTACTTGTCTGAAGCCTTGCCCTTCTGCCGCGTGCGATAGCCGAGCGTCGGCACGCCCCACGGCGTGACCGGGTGGCGCCCAGGGGTCGTCGAGCCCTCGCCGCCACCGTGCGGGTGGTCGACCGGGTTCATCGCGGTTCCGCGGGTCTGCGGGCGCACGCCCATGTGGCGCTTGCGCCCCGCCTTTCCAATCGAGACGTTCTGGTGGTCGGTGTTGCCGATCGTGCCCACGGTCGCGCGACATTCGGCCCGCACCATCCGCATCTCGCCGGAGGGCAGGCGCAGCGTCACATAGTCACCATCCTTCGCCAGCAGCTGCACGCCGGCGCCGGCGGCCCGCGCCATCTGCCCACCGCGGCCGGGCGTCAGCTCGACGTTGTGGACGACGGTGCCGGCGGGCATGTTCCCGAGCGGGAGGCTGTTGCCAACTCGGATCTCGGCGCGCTCGCCCGACTGCACGGTCATGCCGACGCGGAGTCGCTGCGGCGCCAGGATGTAGCGCTTTTCGCCGTCGGCGTAGTGCAGTAGCGCGATGTAGGCCGACCGGTTCGGGTCGTACTCGATGTGTGCGACCTTCGCCGGCACGCCGTCCTTCCGGCGCTTGAAGTCGATCTTCCGGTACAGCCGCTTGGCGCCGCCGCCGCGGTGGCGCGAGGTCTTGCGGCCGTTCGAGTTGCGCCCGCCCGATTTCTTGAGGCCCTCGACAAGCGACTTCTCGGGCTGGGTGCGCGTGATCTCGGCGTAGTCGGGATAGGTGACGAAGCGGCGACCCGCTGACGTCGGCTTCGGCTTGCGTATCGGCATTTCGCTTACTCCCCGGCTTCCAGTCCACCGAAGATCGGGATCGTCTGGCCCTCGCGCACCTGAACAATCGCCTTCTTCCACTGACGCGTGCGGCCGCGGGTCTGTCCGCGGCGCTTGGGCTTGGAGTGCACATGGGCCGTGCGGACCTCGACCACGTTCACCTCGAATAGCTGCTCGATCGCCTGACGGATCTGGGTCTTGTGCGCCTTGTCGTGGACGCGGAACGTGTACTTCCCGACCTCGGCGAGCGCGAACGTCTTCTCGGAAAGAACCGGGCGGATGATCACTTGGGTCGGCTCCATCAGGCCGCCTCCTCCTCTTCCTCGCCACCGGACACGGAACCCGCAGCGCGCGCGACGAGCGACTCCAGGGCTGCCTCGGACACGAGCAGGGAGGCAGCCCCGACGAGATCCGCCACGCCCGCGTCCTGCACCGGAAGCGCATGCGCGTGGGCAAGATTCCTGAACGACTTGCCGGCGGCGGCCTCCGACTCGGTCAGGACGACCAGCGTCGGCGAGGTCGCGCCCCACCCTTCGAGCAGCTCCGCCGCCTGACTCGTCGACGGCCCCTCGAACTTCGTCGCGTCGAACACCGCCAGCGACTCGCGCTCGGCGTGTAGTGACAGCACGCTGCGCAGTGCCGCCCGGCGCGCCTTTCGGTTGACCTTTACCGTGTAGTGGCGCGGGGTCGGTCCGAACACCGTGCCTCCGCCCGTCCATATAGGCGAGCGCGAGGAGCCGGCCCGCGCGCGGCCGGTCCCCTTCTGGCGCCAGGGCTTCGCGCCGCCGCCCGACACCTTGCCGCGCGTCTTCGTCGACGCGGTGCCGTGCCGGCGCGCGTTCAGCTCGGCGCGCACGGTCTCGTGAACGAGCGGCATGTTGAACTTCGCCTCGAACGCGACCGGATCGAGGTCGACGCTGCCGCCACCGAGCACGGATGCGGTCCTAGCCATCGCTCCGCACCTCCACGGTCCCGCCGCGGGGCCCGGGAACGGCGCCGCGGACCAGCATCAGGTTCTGGTTCGGGATGACCTCGACCACGGTCAGCCCTCGCTGGGTGACGCGCCCGCCGCCCATCCGGCCGGGTCCGCGCACGCCCTTGAACACCCGCGACGGCGTCGCTGAGGCACCGATCGAGCCTGGCGCGCGGACGTTGTGCGATCCGTGCGATTTCGGACCGCTCTTGAAGTTGTGGCGCTTGATCGTCCCCTGAAATCCCTTGCCCTTGGTCTTGCCCGAGACCTTGACGCTGTCCCCGACCGCGAACGCCTCGACGGTCACGGTCTGACCGACGAGCAGCTCGGCCGCCTCGTCGCGGAACTCCGCGATGTGGCGATGGGCGGAGGCGTCGGCCTTCTTCAGGTGCCCGAGCTCGGCCTTGGTGATCGACTTCTCCTTGCACTGGCCGAATGCAAGCTGGACGGCCTCGTAGCCGTCGCGCTCGACCGTACGGATCGCGGTCACCGGGCACGGTCCGGCCTCGAGCACGGTCACACGCTCGACGCGGCCGTCCTCGAGGAACCGCTGCGTCATCCCGAGCTTCTTGGCGAGGATCGCCGCCACTACCACTCCTCAGGAAGCGAGCCGAATCTCGATGTCCACGCCCGCCGGCAGATGATCCAGCCGCTGGAGCGAGTCGACCGTCTTCGGAGTCGGTTGGTGGATGTCGATCAGCCGCTTGTGCGTACGGATCTCGAAGTGCTCACGCGAATCCTTGTCCTTGAAGGGCGAGCGGATCACGCAGTAGACGTTCTTCTCGGTCGGCAGCGGCACGGGACCAGAGACGGTCGCGCCGGTGCGCGTGGCCGTCTCGACGATCTCCTTCGCCGCCGTTTCGATCGCCGTGTGGTCGTAGGACTTCAGGCGAATTCGAATCTTGTTCTGGGCAATCGTTGCCAAGGCTTTTTTATCTCTGTCTTCTCAGTGTTGAGGGCGGGCCCCGGGCTTCGGGGCCCGCCCCTAAAGGTCGTATCTGTCAAAAAAGAGGCGGCGCGCCTTTCGGCAACGCCGCCTCGTCAACTTATTCGACTACTTCGGCGACGACCCCCGAGCCGACCGTACGGCCGCCCTCGCGGATCGCGAACCGCAGCCCCTGGTCCATGGCGATCGGCTGGATCAGCTCGATCTCCATCTGGACGTTGTCGCCGGGCATGACCATCTCGGTGCCCTCAGGCAGCCTCGCCACGCCGGTGACGTCGGTGGTGCGGAAATAGAACTGCGGCCTGTAGCCCGTGAAGAACGGCGTGTGACGGCCGCCCTCCTCCTTCTTAAGGACGTAGACCTCGGCCTTGAACTTGGTGTGCGGCGTGATCGAACCGGGCTTGCACAGCACCTGCCCGCGCTCGATCTCATCACGCTTGGTGCCGCGTAGCAGGCACCCGACGTTGTCTCCCGCCTGACCCTGGTCGAGGATCTTCTTGAACATCTCGACCCCGGTCACGACCGTGTTGGTGGTCGCCTTGATCCCGACGATTTCCACGGTCTCGCCGGTCTTGATGATGCCCTGCTCGACCCGGCCGGTCGCGACGGTGCCGCGACCTGTGATCGAGAAGACATCCTCGACCGGCATCAGGAACGGCCTGTCGAGATCGCGTACGGGCTCCGGAATATAGGTGTCGAGTGCGTCCGCGAGCTCGAGGATCTTGGCCTCGTACTCCTCGTCGCCCTCGAGCGCCTTGAGCGCCGAACCCGCTACGAACGGGATGTCGTCGCCCGGGAAGTCGTACTCGGACAGCAGGTCGCGGATCTCGACCTCGACGAGCTCGAGGAGCTCGGGGTCGTCCACCATGTCGACCTTGTTGAGGAACACGACGATGTATGGCACGCCGACCTGACGAGCGAGCAGGATGTGCTCGCGCGTCTGCGGCATCGCGCCGTCGGCCGCGGACACGACCAGGATTGCGCCGTCCATCTGAGCGGCGCCCGTGATCATGTTCTTGACGTAGTCGGCGTGACCAGGACAGTCGACGTGGGCGTAGTGACGGTTCGGGGTCTGGTACTCGACGTGTGAGGTCGCGATTGTGATGCCGCGCGCCTTCTCTTCAGGAGCGTTGTCGATCGATTCGAACGACCGCACCTCGGTGCCGCCGAACTTCTCGTTCAGCACCTTCGTGATGGCGGCCGTCAGCGTCGTCTTGCCGTGGTCGATATGACCGATGGTGCCGACGTTGACGTGGGGCTTATCGCGCTCGAACTTGGCTTTCGCCACTTTGCTTTCGCTCCTTCTGTTTCAGTAGTGGTGTCCGTCTGCGGACGAACCTGTTCAGGATATAAAGATTCTGCTCTTGGATGCGGCTAGGCGGCCGCTTGGCCCTGGTCGCCGATCACACGCTCTGCGATGTTGGGCGGGACTTCCTCGTAGCGTTCGAACTGCATCGTGTACGTCGCCCGGCCCTGCGTGTTGGACCGCACGTCGGTCGCGTACCCGAACATCTCAGCCAGCGGAACGTACGCGGTGATGACCTGCGCGTTGCCGCGCTGCTCCATCCCGTTGACGTGGCCGCGGCGCCGGTTGAGATCGCCGATCACGTCGCCCATGAACTCCTCGGGCGTGACGACCTCGACCGCAAAGATCGGCTCGAGCAGGATCGGCTTGGCCCGCGTCACCGCCGCCTTCAGCGCCAGCGAGCCCGCCACCTTGAACGCCAGCTCTGAGGAGTCGGTGTCGTGGTACTTGCCGTCGGTCAGGGTCGCGCGCACGTCCACCATCGGATACCCGGCTCGCGGCCCGTTCTCCATCGCCTCCTCCATGCCCTTCTCCACCGCCGGGATGAACTCGGTCGGGATCGATCCGCCCTTGATCTTGTTGACGAAGTCGAATCCCTCGCCGGGCGCCGGTTCGACGTTCACGTAGACGATGCCGTACTGCCCCGCGCCACCGGTCTGGCGGACGAACCGCCCCTCGACCTTCTCGGCCGTGCCCTTGATCGTCTCGCGGTAGGAGACCTGGGGCCGGCCGACGTTGGCGTCGACCTTGTACTCGCGCAGCATCCGGTCGACCAGCACCTCGAGGTGAAGCTCGCCCATTCCCGAAATCTCGGTCTGCCCGGTCTCCTCGTTGGTGCGTACCTGGAAGGTCGGGTCCTCCTCGGCCAGACGCGCTAGCGCCGTGGCCATCTTCTCCTGGTCTGCCTTGGTCTTCGGCTCGATTGCGACCTTGATCACCGGCTCGGGGAACTCGATCGTCTCGAGCTTGATCGGCCGGTCGGGCGCGGCGAGCGTGTCGCCGGTAACGACCTGCTTGATCCCGACCGCGGCGGCGATGTCGCCCGCGTGGACGTCCTTGACCTCCTCGCGCTCGTTCGCGTGCATCATCAGGATGCGCCCGATGCGCTCGGTCCGGCCCGTATTGACGTTGAGGATGCGCGAGCCGGCCTCGAGCTGACCGGAGTACACGCGGAAGTACGTGAGCTTGCCGACGTACGGGTCGGCCATGATCTTGAACGCCAGCGCCGCGAACGGCTCGTCGTCGGACGCGTCGCGATGGGCGGGTACGCCACCGTTGTCCGAGCCCTTCTCGGGCTCGAAGCCCTCCACCGGCGGCACGTCGAGCGGGCTCGGCAGATAGTCGAGCACGGCGTCGAGCAGTACCTGCACGCCCTTGTTCTTGAAGCTGGACCCGCACAGCACGGGGGTCATTTGGATCGCCAGCGTGGCCTTGCGGATCGCCTCCTTGAGGCGCTCCGGCGAGATCTCCTGCTCCTCGAGGATCATCTCGACCAGCTCGTCGTCGTGGTGGGAGACCTCGTCGAGCAGCTTCTCGCGCGCGGCCGCCGCCTCGTCGACCATCTCCGCGGGAATGTCGATGATCTCCTGCTCCTTGCCGAGCTCGTCCTTGTAGACGATCGCCTTCATCCCGACCAGGTCGACGATGCCGCGGAAGTCGGCCTCGGCCCCGATCGGGAGCTGGACGGGCACCGGATTGGCTCCGAGGCGGTCGATCATGGTCTGAACGCCACGGGCGAAGTCGGCGCCGACGCGGTCCATCTTGTTGATGTACGCGATGCGCGGAACGCGGTACTTGTCGGCCTGACGCCACACGGTCTCGGACTGCGGCTCGACGCCGGCCACCGAGTCGAACAGCGCGATCGCGCCGTCGAGCACGCGCAGCGAGCGCTCCACTTCCACTGTGAAGTCAACGTGACCGGGCGTATCGATGATGTTGATCCGATAGCCCTTCCACTCGGCCGTGGTGGCCGCGGACGTGATCGTGATCCCGCGCTCCTGCTCCTGCGCCATCCAGTCCATGACGGCCGCGCCCTCGTGAACCTCCCCCATCTTGTAGGTCCGACCTGTGTAATACAGGATGCGCTCAGTCGTCGTCGTTTTACCGGCGTCGATGTGGGCCATGATGCCGATGTTGCGAATCTTGTTCAGAGGGAATGTGCGGGGCATGAGTGTCTGTTATTCGGAGCGGAAATTTCTGAGTCGTATGGGGTCAAACAGCACCGGTTCCGGGTACCGAAGCTGCGGACATGAAAAAGGGCCCATCGGGCCCACTCGCGACGCAGCTGTCGAGAAAGGGCGGGTGTCTAGGTGGTGGACGACTCCATTACCGGGAACCTGCGCGCCTACGGGAGCGCACGGATGAACGCACCACCCGAGGCGAACACCGAATATAGCAGAGGATCTGAGGCTTCCCAGCCCGTTTCAGCCCCCTCCGACGAGCACCGCGCGCGGGGCGGAAACGCCGTCCTGGGCGTCGCGCTCACGGCCGCGCTCGGGGCGCTTTTGATCCTCGTCTCGCAGTTCACCGCCCTCTATCACGTGCACGTCGCGACCAGCTCGGCCGCGATCAAGACCGTCGGAACCGGTGCCAATCACGCGTGGGCGCCGATCCCAATCGCGTTGCTGGCCGGGGCGCTCGCGTTCGCGGTGTACCGAAAAGGGAGCCGCACCGCACTGGTCGCGCTGATGGTGCTCGGCGTCGTCACGCTCCTGATCGCGCTGCTCGGCGACCTGCCCGACGCTCACGCCACCGGCATCGTCGGGTCCGGCGCCTCACAGTACGCGGAGGGCACGTCGACACCGAGCGCGGGGCTGTACATGGAGACGCTCGGAGGGGTACTGCTGCTGATCAGCGGCGGCATCGGGCTGATGTTGCTCGGAGCGACGCGACGACCGCCCGAGTCCGCGCCGGATCCGACGCCAGAGGCCCGCGACCGCGTCCTGCGGAGGCTGGTCCTGCGGCGCCCGCAAGAACCGCCCCGGGCCTAAGAGCCTTCTTAATGTTCCCTGCTCTTGCAGCACTATTGGTCGGCATCCTGACACTGCCGTGCCGGTGTGGCGATGTCGCGGGAATCCGACGTTAGTCTTGAGAAGCGCGAGGGTTGTTTCACTGCAGCCCCCGGTCCCGTGTGGTGGGCAGCCCTCGCCTTTTCGCTTCGCCCACCTCCGGCCCGCGGTTCAGCTGTTAGCGAGCCCAGTTGTCCTGTGCCGCGAGGTGGATGCCCCTCTGGGGGCACTCGCGCGGAGGTAGATCACCGCGGCTCACCAGCCCACTAGCGGCCCCCAGAGGGGCGCCACCGAAGCGAGCTACCAGCGGTAATGGGCGAAGGCCTTGTTGGCCTGGGCCATGCGGTAGACGTCGTCCTTGCGCTTGTAGGCGGCGCCCTGCTGCTGCGCGGCGTCGAGCAGCTCATGCGCGAGCCGCTGCGACATCGTCTTCTCACGGCGCTGGCGCGCGAACTGGACCAGCCAGCGGACCGCCAGCGTGCGGGCCCGGCGGGCGGGGACCTCGAGCGGCACCTGGTAGGTGGCGCCACCCACCCGCCGCGACTTGACCTCCAGCACCGGCGTGAGCGCCTTGACCCCGGCCTCGAGCTGCTCGACCGGGTTCTTGCCCGTGCGCTCGCCGAGGATCGCCAGCGCGTCGTACACGATCTGCTCGGCGACGGACTTCTTGCCGTCCAGCATCACCTTGTTGATGACCTGCTGGACGAGGCGATTGCGGTGGACGGGGTCGGGCTCGACCGGCCGGACCTGAGCGGCTGCGCGACGCGGCATTTACTACTTGGCCTTCACGCCGTACTGCGAGCGCGCCTTCTTGCGGTCGCTGACGCCGGCGGCGTCGAGCGTTCCGCGGATCACCTTGTAGCGGAACCCCGGAAGGTCCTTGACCCGGCCGCCACGCACCAGCACCACCGAGTGCTCCTGGAGGTTGTGGCCCTCCCCGGGGATGTACGCGCCGACCTCCATGCCATTCGTCAGCCTCACGCGGGCCACCTTACGCAGAGCCGAGTTCGGCTTCTTCGGCGTTGTGGTGTACACGCGGGTGCAAACGCCGCGGCGCTGCGGAGCCGCAACCTTCTTCTTGCGCCCCTTGCCGGACTTGAGACCCGGCGTGGCGAGCTTCTTCTTGGGCGGCGTACGACCCTTGCGAATCAATTGGCTGGTAGTCGGCATCGGATCGGGAGCGTAGCAGGGGTGCAAGTTTGCGCTGTTTCGATCCTGTGGCGCCGCCGAGCCGGCCCGCGCGCGCCGCCGAGCCGGCCCGCGCCCACCGCGACGAGCATGCACAACGTGACACGACAGGTGCGCCGGCGCCCCGGAGTACAGATAAGCATCCTGGACGTGCTTATGTGTACACGGCAGCGCGGCAGAGGCGGCTGCGTCACGTTTTGCACCCCAACCCGAGACGACCGGCGCAAGACAAACACGGACCGCCGGCAATCCGCGACCCCGCGGCGCCGCGAACGGCCCGACCCAGGGACCCCTAGGCCGCTGCGACGCCCAGCGCCTCGTCAACCGACACCCACGGCACCCCAACGGCATCGGCGACCGGGGCGTACGTGACCTGACCGCCGGCGACGTTGACGCCGAGCTTCAGTCCGGGATTCTCGGTCGTGGCCTGCTGCACCCCCGCCGTCGCCAGATGGATCATGTAGGGGATGGTGGCGTTCGTGAGCGCGTAGGTCGAGGTGATCGGCACCGCTCCCGGCATGTTCGTCACGCAGTAGTGGGTGATCCCGTCGACCTCGTAGGTCGGGTTGGAGTGCGTGGTCGGGCGCGAGGTCTCAAAGCAGCCGCCCTGGTCGATCGAGACGTCCACCAGGACCGCCTGGCGCCTCATCAGCCCGAGCTGGGCGCGCGTGACAACCCGCGGCGCCCGCGCGCCATGGACCAAAACAGCCCCGATCACGAGGTCCATGTACGGCAGCCGCTCCTCGATCTCGAGCGTCGACGCGAAGCACGTGTCCGCCCGCCCGCCGAACGCGACATCCAGGTCACGCAACCGGTCGATGTTGCGGTCGTACACGTACACGGTCGCCTCCATCCCGATCGCGATGAACGCCGCGTTCATCCCGACCACTCCGCCCCCGATGATCATCACGTTGGCGGCCGCGACGCCGGGGACGCCGCCCAAAAGGATCCCGCGCCCGCCGAGCGGCTTCTCGAGCATGAACGCGCCCGCCTGCGTGGCGATCTTGCCGGCGACCTCCGACATCGGCGCCAGCAACGGCAAACGGCCGCGAGCGTCCTCGACGGTCTCATACGCGATGCACGTCGCCCCCGACGCCATCAGCCCCCGCGTCAGCTCCGCGTCCGCCGCCAAGTGCAGGTACGTGAACAGCGTGTGGTGAGGCTTCAGCCGCGCGACCTCGGGAGGCTGGGGCTCCTTGACCTTGACGATCAGCGTCGCCTCCTCGAACAAGGCGTCCGCGTCGGGGACGATCGTCGCCCCCTGGGTCACATACCCCTCGTCGGAGATCGCCGACCCGAGGCCCGCGCCACTCTGCACGTACACCTCGTGCCCGACGTCGACCAGCTCGCGGACGCCGGCCGGCGTCAGCGCGACCCGGTACTCGTCTGACTTCACCTCTGTTGGAACCCCGACCTTCACGCTAGAACCGCCTTCCGGTTAGTTGTCACTCGGCTCAACTCAACTCACGAGCTGACGTCCGCGCAGCGCCAGCCAGAATTCGATCCGGTCGCGGGCCGAGCCCAGGTTGCGGCCTGTCAGCTCCTCCACGCGGCGGATCCGATAACGAAGCGTGTGGCGGTGGCAGTACAACCGCCGGGCGGCGCGCTCCCACTGCCCGTTCTCCTCGATGAACGCCTCCAGCGAGCGCATCAGCTCGCCTCCGTACGGGCCCTCGCTGGCCTCGATCGGCCCGAGGATCGAGTCGCAGAACAAGCGCAGCGCCTCGTCATCCTGCAGCGACAGCAGCAGCTGGAACGACCCGAGATCCTTGTAAGTCGCAACCCGTGAGTGGTCCGTTGACGGCGATACCCCCGCCGAGCCGGTCCCGTTCTCGGAGGCCGTCTCACCGAGCGCGAGCGCCTCCAACGCGCACCGCGCCTCGTGAAAGCTCCGCCGGGCGTCGACCGCCGGCATGGCGCGCCCGATGCCCACCCGCACCTCGGCGCCGAGCTCCACCCCCGCCCCGGTCGCGACTCGGCCGCCCAGCGCGAACAGCTCGTCCTCGGACCCTCCGCCCGCGACCAGCGCGCACGCGAGTGACCCGACCGAGGCCACGAGCGCCGGCGCCGCCTCCTCACGCAGCGCCGCCCACAACGCGGTCTCGACCGACGCAGCCGAACCCCGTCCGTCGCCCGCGCGGCGCAGCACGATCGCCGCGACCCGATCGGACAGGCCGAAAGGCCCGAGCCGACGGGCCAGCTCCGAGCCGGTCAGCTCGCCGCTGACGATCGCATCGAGCACGTCGCCGGCGAGCCGGCGCTCGGTGTCGCCGGCGACCCGCGAGCGCAGCAGCTCGAGCGCCACGATCGTCACGGCCTGATGCAGGGTCAGCCGGTCGAAGTCCGACAGCGGGCCGGCGTCCTTGATCGCCACGAGCCACGCCTCCGGCGCCCGGCCGGGGCCATTCGTGCCCGGACGCGGCGTGCCGTCGGCGGCGACGGGCAACGCCAGCCCCTGGTTACCGTCGACCAGCGACGGCATGAACGCCCTCGCCTCGCGCCGGCGTGCTCGCTCGCGTACCTGATCCCGCAACCCTGAGAGCGCCTCGGGCTCGATCGCCCGCCGGAACGCGTGCTGCTGCAACGGCTCGCCGCGCGCATCGAACACGACAACGGCCGCCCCAATCAGCGTGGCCAGCGCGCCCACGAGGGCCTCGAGCCCCCGCTCCGACAAGACGATCCGCTCCAACCGCTCCTGAGCCGCCAGCGCGCGCCGCAACACCGCGTACTGCTCGTTGACGAGCTGCGTGAACGCTGCCTCGGTGACCGCGATGAACGGCACCTCGTACGGGACCTCGAACACCGGGAACTCGCGCTCGGCGGCGACCTCGAGCAGGGGCTTCGGCACCGCCGCATGTTTGAAGCCCGTCCCGAAGCCGAGCCCGGCCAGGTGATGATCGGCCAGGTGCGCCGCGAACTCGCGGGCCTGCGCCGGCGTGTCGAGCTGCATCCCGGTGGTGAGCAGCAGCTCACCACCGGACAGCCATGGGGTCGGGTCGAGCAGCTCGGAGATATGCACCCACCTCACCGGCAGGTGCAGGCCGCGCTCCCCCGCGAGCAGGCGAACGTCCAGATCTCGCAGCAGGTCCCCGACGGTGAGCATCCCGCGCTATCTCGGCATCGCCGTATGAATAGCCGGCCGGGTCGAGTGGACCTGCATCCGCTCGCCGGCCTCGGTCAGGACGTCGCGCAGGATCTCTTCCATCTCCGTGAACTGCTCGGGCCCCGCGATCAGCGGCGGCGACAGCTGGATCACCGGATCGCCGCGATCGTCGGCGCGGCAGATCAGGCCGCGTCGGTACAGCTCGCCAGACAGGAACCCGCGCAGGAGCGTCTCGCACTCCTCGTCGTTGAACGTCTCCTTGGTCTCCTTGTCCTTGACCAGCTCGAGCGCGAGGAAGTAGCCAGTGCCGCGGACGTCGCCGACGATCGGCAGTTCGCGCAGCCCCTCGGCCATCGCGCGGAATTTCCCTTCGTTCGCCCGGACGTGATCGAGAATGCCCTCGCGCTCGAACACGTCGAGGTTCGCCATCGCGATCGCCGAGCACACCGGGTGTCCGGCGAACGTGAACCCGTGCGTGAAGCTGTTGTGGCCGCTCAGGAACGGCTCTGCGACGCGGTCCGACGCGATCACCGCGCCCATCGGCGCGTACGCGCTCGTGATCCCCTTCGCGGTGGTGATCATGTCGGGGTGGTATCCGTACTTATGGGCGCCGAACCACTCGCCGAGGCGGCCCCAGGCGCAGATCACCTCGTCGGAGATCAGCAGCACGTTGTACTCGTCGCAGATCTCGCGGACCCGCTGGAAGTAGCCCTCGGGAGGCGTGAAGCAGCCCCCCCCGTTCTGGACGGGCTCGAGGATCACGGCCGCGACCGTGTCCGGGCCCTCGAACTCGATCTTCTCGGCGATCGCCTCGGCGAACCAGCTCTCGGTGACACCTGGAGGCATCCGGTACGTGTTGGTGTTGGGGACGTGATGATCGCCCGGCGTGAGCGGCTCGAACGGCTGCCGCAGGCTCGTGATACCCGTCGCCGACAGCGCGCCGAGGCTGGTTCCGTGGTAGGCGATCTCGCGCGCGATCAGCTTTGTCTTGTTGGGCTTGCCGGTGACCTTGTGGTACTGGCGCGCGAGCTTGTAGGCGGACTCGACCGCCTCGCTGCCGCCGCTCGTAAAGAACACCCGGTTCAGATCGCCCGGCGCGAGCGAAGCGATTCGCGCGGCCAGCTCGATCGCCGGCGGGTGCGCGTAGGACCAGGTCGTGAAGAACCCGAGCTCCTTGGCCTGGTCGGCGCCGGCCTGGACGACGTCGGCGCGGCCGTGCCCGATGTTCACGCAGAACAGCGCCGACAGCGCGTCGAGGTAGCGCTTGCCGTGCTCGTCCCACACGTAGCAACCGTCGCCGCGGACGATGATCGGCACCTCGTGCTCATCGTCGTAGGCCGACATCCGCGTGAAGTGCATCCACAGGTGCCGCTTGGCCAGCTCCTGAAGCGTGCTCCGCCCGGTCCGAATTGCCTCCTCGGTGCTCGCCATCCTGTCTCCTCAAGGTCGTGTGCCGTTTTGTACAACCGTAGCGCCGTGGCCAGGCCACGGCAATTGTGCAGATCGTATGGGGCGGTTAGCCGATGCGGCGGATGGGCCGCTGCGCGGCGTCCGTGGGGCCACCTTCCCCGTCCTGACAGCACGGATGGACCCCTCGACCAAGCTGTGAGCGAGGCTGAGACGCCGGGCCGGCGGCACTCGCGTTCGATCCCGCGGCCAAGCGAACAGGACCGGGCACGCGCGGGGCCGCCGGAGTGGCGATCAGCCGAAACGAACTACTAAGCTGCGGCGGCCGCGGCAGTCGCGACCGGGCCCGTGCGGACCGGCGCCGGCATCAGCCAGGCGGCGCCGAGCACCAGCACGAACGCGAAGCACTGGATGATGATCGGGAGCGGGCTGCCAGGCAGCGGGTCGCCGAACACGATGAACCCGCCGACGATGCCGGCGACGTTCGCCGCCGTCCCGGTGACCGCGATCACCGGCACCGCGTCCCCATCCTGGAGGCCCTTAGCCGAGGAGTAGAACGCGGCTACCGAGGCGGCGACGCACACGAGCAACCACGGCGTCAGCAGTCCGGCCACGCCGGCAGAGCCGACCATCCCGGAGATCGCCTTGATCGCGACATCGGAGACGCCGAACAGGATGCCCGAGGCTGCCCCCATCATGTACCCGTGGTGCTCGGCCGGCGCGCCGAGGCTCGGGCCCAAGATCAGCAGGGTCCCGGCCGCGATCAGCACGCCCTCGAACCCGATCATCCCCGGTATGGAGAACTGCGAGTCGGCGCCGTGGGCGGCCGGAAGCGTGAACCCGAGGAGCATCAGCCCGACCGCGGTCAGCGCGAGCCCCATCCACTGACGGCGACCGATCGAGCACCCGAGCATCTGCTCGGCCATGATCGCGAGCAGCACCATGCCGCCGGCGAGAACCGCCTGGACGAGCGACAGCGGCGCGACCGACATCGCGGCGACGTGGAAGATCCACGCGCCGGCGCCGATCACCCATCCGATCGTGAACAGGGGCGAGGCGAAGAGCGCCTTGGCCGACTGCAGCGGCCGACGCATGTCCACCGACGGGGCAGCGCAGGCTCCCCGGTGCTTGTAGAGGAAGCCGACGTTGGTCGCCAGAGCGCACAGTAGCGCGAGAAAGATGCCGAAGAAGGAGCTCATTGCTAGGTGGCGGGCGAAGCTATCCGTGCTTGCCTAGACAGCTTCTTCGGCAGCGCGAGCGGAGGGCTTGAGCGCACTCGGCGGCTACGGCCAGATGGCTACCCGTGCCAGCATCAGTTCAGTCATGGACCGGCCAATCCTCCTGATCGATGTCGACGGCGTGATCTCCCTGTTCGGGTTCGATCACGCCGCCCCTCCTGCCGGCCGCTACCAGCTGGTCGACGGTATCGCCCACTTCCTCTCGGGCTCGGCCGGAGAGTACCTGCGACGGCTCGCGCCTGCGTTCGAGCTGGCCTGGTGCACGGGCTGGGAGGAGAAGGCCAACGACTACCTGCCGCTGGCCCTGGGACTGGACGGGCCGCTCCCGCACGTCGTATTCGATCCCGCTGAGCGCCCGGTCCACGCCCATTGGAAGCTCGGAGCGATCGACCTCCACGTCGAGCCGGGTCGACCGCTCGCCTGGGTCGACGACGCCCACGACGAGCGCTGTCGCACGTGGGCGGCCGCCCGCCCGGGGGCGACGCTCCTGGTCACGACCGACCCGGCCATCGGCCTGACCGACCGCGACGTCGAGCGGTTGCTCTCCTGGGCTACGCGACCGCGGTGACTGAGAACACCGGCGGCAGGCGCGTCGCGGCGGTGAACCAGCTCCCGCCGGCGTCGCCCGAGCCGAACACTTCGCCGGAGGTGGCGCCGAAGTAGAGCTGGAGCGAGGCCCCCTCGCCTACCGGGTCGAACGCCCGGCGAAGCACGGTGAGGTAGGCCTGCTCGGCGGGCAGCCCCGCGCCGCGCGGCGTCCACGTGGCGCCGCCGTCCCGGGTCTCGTACACGCGCACGTGGCCGTCGGGAGTCACTCGATCGAAGTCGCCGGTGAGCGGGATCACGTACGCGCTGTCGGGGTCGCTTGGGTCGAGCGCGAGCGGGAAGCCGAAGTCCGACGGCAGGCCGGAGCCGATCTCGTTCCAGGACTGGCCGGCGTCATCGGAGCGGTACACGCCGCCGTGGAACTGGATGAACATCCGCTCGGGATCGCGCCTCGCGCGCTCCATCCGGTGGACGCAGAGCTGGAACGTGTCCTGGGGCGCGTCGTCGGGCAGGTAGCGCGGGCGTATGCCGCGATTGCCGCGTCGCCAGGTCTCCCCGTGGTCGTCGGTGAGCCACACGCCGGCGGCTGAGACGGCGACGGCGAGCCGGTCGGGCTCGCCCGGCCACGGCACGATCGAGTGCAGGCACAGCCCGCCGCCACCCGGCTGCCAGTCCTCGTTGACCCGGTGGTCCCAAAGCGGGCGGTTGAGCTCCCAGGTGGCGCCCCCGTCCCGGCTCTCGAACAGCACGCCCGGATCGCCCCCGGCGTATAGGGACCCACCCGCCCCGCCGCCTTCGCCGGCGACGATCACCCAGATTCGCTCGAGCGCGTAGTCGCCGCCCTCGGGCAGCGCGACCCCCTCTGCCTGCGTCCACTCGCCGGCCGGGTCCTCCGCGAACCAGATCTTGGGGCCGTAGAACGGGGACGTGGAGGTCGCGATCACCCGGCCGCTGCCGGGATCGCGCATCGCAAAGTCGATCGGCTCGCCGGCGAACGCGCGGCACGACACCTCGAACTCGGACCCCGGCTCGCCCTCGAGCGCGAACAGGCCCTTCTTGGTACCCAGCAACAGCTCGGTCATCCGACAGCTCCTCCGGTGATCGCGGGCAGAATCTCCACGCGGTCGGCGGGCCCGATGGCGGTGCGCTCGCCTCCGCGCTCACCGTTGACGAACACGTTGATGTGACGCCGGATGGCCCCGCGCTCGTCGAGGATCCACCCCGCCACCGCCGGATGCTCGTCCTCCAGCTCGTGCAACAGCTCCTCGACGGTGGCGCCGCCGATCCGGAGCTCGGCACGGTCGCCGGCGAGCTTCCTGAGGGGTCCGTGGACGCAGACGAGGGCCATCGTTGCGGACATTAGACCGCGGGCTGGCGCGAAAATCATCGGTCCTTCAGTGAAACGAACCGTGGCGGCCCGCGCCCGCGCGGAACCGCTCGAGGCCAGCCTGGACGTCCTCGAGCGAGCGGATGCCGTGCCCGAGCTCGTTCGCGAGCGCGGCGGCCTCGTCGAGTCCCTCCTGCTCGAGAAGCGACAGCCGGTCCTGTCTCAGACACGTCTGCGGGAGCGCCGCGAGCTCGTGGGCGAGCGCCTCGGCGGCGGCGCGGCTGTCCCCGTCCGGGACCACCCGGTTGACGAGCCCCATGTCGAGCGCCTCGCGCGCCGCGACGCCGCGCCCCGTCAGGACCATGTCCATCGCCCGCGACACCCCGATGAGCCGCGGCAGTCGGACGGTGCCGCCGTCGATCAGCGGCACTCCCCAGCGCCGGCAGAAGACGCCGAAGACCGCTCCTTCCTCGGCCACGCGCAGGTCGCACCAGAGCGCGAGCTCGAGGCCACCGGCGACCGCGTGGCCGGCGACGGCGGCGATGACGGGCTTTGACAGCCGCATCCGGGTCGGCCCCATCGGGCCGTCCCCGTCGGCCGCAACGCGGTTCCCGGCGGGACCGCCCACCTCCTTCAGATCGGCACCCGAGCAGAACACCCCGCCCTCGCCATACAGCACCGCCACCGCGGCACCCGGATCCGTGTCGAACTCCCCGAACGCGGCAGTGAGCGCGTCCGCGGTGGCGCCGTCTACGGCGTTCCGGCGCGCCGGTCGCGACAGCACAACGGTCGTGACCGGACCGTCGCGCTCCACCCGGACGCCGCCGCTCATATCGACGCCCCGATCGCCCGGCGCACGAAGGTCTGGATCGATGCGACGACCCGTTCGGACCCGTCCACCGACGACAGCGGCCCGACGAGCGCCTCTCCGCAGCCTCCGACCAGCGCGGCAGCGGTGAAGGCGACGTCCTGGTCCGGGATCTCGCCCCCCGCGATCGCGGCCCTGAGCTCAGCCGCGACCAGCGATGCGTAACGCTCGCGGTAGGCCAGTCGTTCGGCGTCGACGAGCGGATCGACCGGCTCGGCCAGAAGCGCCCAGGCCAGGCGACGATTCTGGAGCGCACGCCGAGCGAAAGTCGCCAGCACCGCCTCGAGCCGGTCCACGGCGCCGGGTCCCGCGTCAACGGCTGCGGCCCGCATGGCCCGCTCTTCGCCCGCGCATACGGCTCGGAAAACCTCGAGGAACAGCTCGGCCTTCGAGGTGAAGTGGCGGTAGACCGTTCCGGAGGCGACGCCCGCCCGCTCGGCGATCGCGGCCACCGATGCGGAGCCGTAACCGCCCCCCTCGATCAGCTCGCGCGCCGCCGCCAGCAGCCGCTCTCGCGTGGCGAGACCCGCGACCGTGGTCACGCCGGCAGTGCCCGGTCGATGATCGCGCCGGCGTCGACGCCCGCGGGGAGCGTGCCGTACACGCGACCGCCGTCGCCGGCCAGGCGGGACGCACAGAACGCGTCGGCAACCGCGGCCGGCGCGGTGCGCACGAGCAGCGACCCCTGGAGCGCAACCGCGAGATCCTCGACGACCCGGCGGGCCCCGAATTGCGGCTCATCCGAGGCGAAGACCTCGGAGCACGCAGCGCGGACTCGCTCGAGGTGCTTGTCGAGCCGCGCATCGGCGCCGGCCGCGATCTCGCACTCGGCCAGGAACGCCGGCAACCCTTGGGGCTCCTTGACCAGCGCGCGCAGGACGTCGAGCGCGGCGACGTTGCCCGAGCCCTCCCAGATCGAGTTGAGCGGCGCGTCGCGATACAGGAGCGGCAGACCGGACTCCTCGACGAACCCGTTGCCGCCGAGGCACTCGAGCGCCTCGGCCGCATGCGGCGCGGCGCGTTTGCACACCCAGTACTTCATGACCGCGGTCGCGAACCGCCGAAACGCCCCCTCCGAAGGCTCGTCATACGCGCGCGCGACTCGCAAAGCCGCCGCGGTCGCGGCCTCGGACTCGATCGCGAGGTCCGCGAGCACGTTCCGCATCGCCGGCTGGCCTGAGAGCAGCGCCCCGAACGCCGAGCGGTGGCGTGCATGGTGGATCGCCTCGACCGTGCCCCGCCGCAGCCCGGTGGCGGCTCCGAGCAGGCAGTCGAGCCGGGTGTGGTTCACCATTCGGATGATCGCGGGCACGCCCCGTCCCTCCTCGCCGATCAACCGCCCGTGGATGCCGCGGAACTCGACCTCGGATGAGGGCAGCGACCGCGTCCCCAGCTTGTCCTTGAGCCGCTGGAACTCCATGCCGGGTCCGCGCTCCACCAGAAAGCAAGACAAGCCGGCTGGAGCCTGGGCGAGTACCAGGAACACGTCGCACGGCGGATACGAGCAGAACCACTTGTGGCCGTGGAGCTCGTACTGGCCGTCACCCACCGGCTCGCCGCGGGTGATGTTGGCGCGCACGTCCGAGCCGCCCTGGCGCTCGGTCATCGCCATCCCGGCGAGCGCGCCGGCTTCATAGTCGGGCTCGGTCAGGCGCGGCTCCCACTCGGCGGCGAGCTCGGGGGCACCGTCGCGCAGCGCCGGCACCGCGGCGTACGTCATCGACACCGGGCACATGACGCCGGCGTTGACGTTGCCGTAGAGCATGAACAGGGTCGCGCGGACGACATGCGCTCCGGGCCGGGCATCCCGCCAGGGGAGGCTGTGGATCTCGCGCTCGACCGCGCCTCGCAGCAGCGCGTGCCACGACGGGTCGAGCTCGACCTCGTCGATCCGGTTGCCGTAGCGGTCGTGCGTGCGCAGGATCGGTACGTTGTGCTCGGCGCGCCGGCAGTGCTCGAGCGCTTCCACGCTCCCGCCCGCCGCGCCGGCCTCGCGGGCGCGGTCGATCCCCCAGCCGCCGCCCTCGCGCTCAAGCCCCTCTCGCAAGGCGAGATCGATCTCGAACAGGTTGACCGGCTGGAGCGGTGGCGCCTGGTTCAGGACCTCTCGGGCCGGATCAGTGACGTCGACGGTCGCCATGTGAATCCGGATTCACATGGTAGCCAGATGCGACCGGGTGTCAACGCAGCCGTCGCGACCGGCCGCGCATCCGGTCGAGCCGGATCCGCTTCGACCGCTCGGGAGGATGCTCGCGCTTGGCGGCGTCCTTTCGCTCCCGCTCGCGCCGGCGCTCCTCTCGCGCGCGGTCTCGATCCTCGGTCAGACCCACCTCGTAGAACACGAGGCTGGTCGCGAGCACCAGCCCGAGCGCGACCAGCACGAACGCGAGGTTCTGGGCGAGGGTGCCGCTGAACGCGAACGCGCAGGCGATGCCGGCTACGACAAGCACACCGGCGGAGCCGAAGCCGACGATGCGAGATCGTCGGCTCACTCGGCTCCGCCGGTTATCAGTGCGTGGCGGCGAATGGGATTTTTCCGGCGGTTGCCGCCTTAGGGCGGTTGCCGCCTTAGTCGTCGCCGTCCACGTCGTCTGGGACGTCGAGTTCGGCGAGCTCGTCGACGAACCCGATCGACGAGCGGCCATCGCCGATGCCCTCCAGATCGGAGAGGTCAGGCTCGGGCCCGCCGAAGCCGGTGAGGCCCTCGCCGTCGGTCAGCCCGAGCTCCGCCGCGAGGTCGTCGTGATCGAGCAGGCCGACGTCGTCCATCCCGCGCGGCAGCGGCTCTGAGGGCTCGATCTCGATCCGGCGGTAGCGCTTCAGCCCGGTCGCGGCCGGGATCAGCTTGCCGATGATCACGTTCTCCTTGAGCCCGACCAAGCGATCGATCTTGCCTTCGAGCGCCGCGTCGGTGAGCACCTTCGTGGTCTCCTGGAACGACGCCGCCGACAGGAACGAGTCGGTGTTCAGCGACGCCTTGGTGATCCCGAGGATGATCTCCTCGCCCTGAGCAGCCTCGCCGCCGGCGTCGATCACCGCCTTGTTGATACGGCCGTACTCCTGGCGGTCGACGAACTGCCCGGGGAGCAGCTCGGTGTCACCCTTCTGGTCGACCCGCATCCGCTTCATCATCTGGCGAACGATCAGCTCGATGTGCTTGTCGTCGATGTCGACGCCCTGGGACACGTAGACCTCCTGGACCTCGCGGACCAGGTAAGTCTCGGTCTCGGTCCGGCCGCGGACCGCGAGCAACTCGGCCGGATAGAGCGAGCCCTCGTTGAGCTGCGTACCCGGCTCGATCTTCTCGCCCTCGGTCACGAACAGCCGGGTCCGGCGCGGGAACGTGTGGCGATGCTCCTCGCCGGTGTCGTCGGTGATCACGACCGTGACGGCCTTGTCGGAGTCCTCGATCGAGACCTTGCCGCCGATCTCGGCGATCTTCGCGAGGCCCTTGGGCTTGCGCGCCTCGAACAACTCGACCACCCGGGGCAGACCGTGCGTGATGTCCGCGCCGGCGACGCCGCCGGTGTGGAACGTGCGCATCGTCAGCTGCGTGCCCGGCTCGCCGATCGACTGCGCGGCGATGATCCCGACCGCGTCGCCGATCTGGGCCATCTTGCCGGTGGCCAGCGACCGGCCGTAGCAGGCCTGGCACACGCCGGTCGGAGCCTCGCACTTGAGCACGGAGCGCACGGGCACCGTGATCACGTGACCCTTCTCGGTGTCGTCGTGCCAGGACTCGACCAGATCCGCCAGCTCGGCACGGTCGATCTCCTTGCCCTTCTCGACAATCACGCGACCGCGTTTGGTCGTGATGTCCTGCGCCGCGGTCCGCCCGATCAGGTTGCCGTTCGGCTCGCCGGTCGGCCGCATCGCCCGGCTGTCGGTCCCGGCCTCGAGCTTGGACACCGGCATATCGATGTACTCCTCGGTGCCGCAGTCCTCGCTGCGGATGATCACGTCCTGGGAGACGTCGACCAGCCGCCGGGTCAGGTAACCCGAGTCCGCGGTGCGGAGCGCCGTGTCGGCGAGGCCCTTGCGCGCGCCGTGGGTCGAGATGAAGTACTCGAGCACGGTCAGGCCCTCCTGGAAGGAGGCCTTGATCGGGCGCTCGATGATCTCGCCCTTCGGGTTGGCCATCAGCCCGCGCATCCCGGCGAGCTGACGGATCTGTGAAAACGACCCGCGGGCGCCGGAGTTGGCCATCATGTAGATCGGATTGAGCTCGTCGAGGTGGTCGTACAACGCCTGACCAACCTCGTTCGTGGCGCGATCCCACAGCCCGGTTACGAGCTCGTGGCGCTCCTCCTGGTTGATCTCGCCGTTGTCGTACTGCTCCTCGATCGTCGCCAGCTCAGCGTCGTACCTGGCCAGGATCTCCGGCTTGGTCGGCGGGGTCTGCACGTCGTTCTTGGAGATCGTCACACCCGCCTGGGTGGCGAAGTGGAAGCCGACGTCCTTGAACGCGTCGAGCACCTGGGAGATAGTCGGCGCGCCGTACAGCTGCACGAGGTCGTCGACGAGCCGGGTCGTGTCCTTCTTCTTCATCGAGCGGTTGACGAACTCGTACGAGCTCGGGTCGAAGCCGTCGCCGAGCGCCTCGGCCAGGGCCCGCTCGATCCGGTCGTTCCAGAGGATCCGGCCGACCGTGGTCAGCACGTGACCGCCCTCACGCCCAAGGGGCCGGTACTCGGCCAGATCGTGGAGCTTGACCACGCCGTGCTCGTATGACCACTCCGCCTCCTGGGCGGTGCGGAACACGTGCGGGCGCGGCTCGTGGGTGGCCGGGTCGATCTTTGACAGCGCGTCGCCCTCAGGCCCATACGTGAGGTAGTAGGCACCGAGCACCATGTCCTGCGACGGAGTCGCCAGCGGCGCCCCGTGCGCGGGGGACAGGATGTTGTTGGCGGACAGCATCAGGATCCGCGCCTCGGCCTGGGCCTCGGCCGAAAGCGGCAGGTGGACCGCCATCTGGTCGCCGTCGAAGTCCGCGTTGAACGCGTGGCAGACGAGCGGATGGACCTGGATCGCCTTGCCCTCGACCAGCACCGGCTCGAACGCCTGGATGCCCAGACGGTGGAGCGTCGGCGCGCGGTTGAGCAGCACCGGGTGCTCGTGGATGACCTCCTCGAGCACGTCCCACACCTCGGGGATCATCGAGTCGACCATCTTCTTGGCCGCCTTGATGTTCTGAGCGGACTTGCGCTCGACGAGGCGGGCCATGATGAACGGCTTGAACAGCTCGAGCGCCATCAGCTTCGGCAGCCCGCACTGGTGCAACCGCAGCGACGGCCCGGACACGATCACCGAGCGCCCCGAGTAGTCGACGCGCTTGCCGAGCAGGTTCTGGCGGAACCGGCCCTGCTTGCCCTTGAGCATGTCGCTCAGCGACTTCAGCGGCCGGTTGCCCGGACCCGTGACCGGACGCCCGCGGCGGCCGTTGTCGAACAGCGCGTCGACGGCCTCCTGGAGCATCCGCTTCTCGTTGTTCACGATGATCTCCGGCGCGCCCAGGTCGAGCAGCCGCTTGAGGCGGTTGTTGCGGTTGATGACGCGGCGGTAGAGGTCGTTGAGGTCGCTCGTGGCGAACCGGCCACCGTCGAGCTGCACCATCGGACGGAGCTCCGGCGGGATCACCGGCACGGCCTCGAGGATCATCATCTCGGGCTTGTTGCCCGAGTGCAGGAAGGCCGAGACGACCTTCAGCCGCTTGACCGCGCGGGCCTGCTTCTGGCCCTTGGCGGTCTTGACCTGATCCTGGAGGTCCGCCGCCTCGGCGTCGAGGTCGACCTGCTGGAGCAGGTCGCGCACCGCCTCGGCGCCCATGCCGCCGCGGAAGTACTCGCCGAACCCGTACGGGGACCCGAACCGGTCCTTGAGCTCCCGGAACGTGGTCTCGTCGTTGACGACGTCCTTCGGCTTCATCGTCTTGAACAGCTCCCACACCTGACGCATGCGCTCGGCGGCGTCCTCGATGTAGGCCTCGGTGTCGTCGATGTCGGCCTGCAGGCTCTTGCGCAGGTCCTTGAGCATCTTCTCGCGCTCCTCGTCGGAGAGCTTCGAGATGTTCACGCCGAGCGACTCCGCCCACATGTGGTCATCGTCGGAGAAGTCGCGCCCGGTCTTGCCGCTCTGGAGGTGCTCCTCACGGCGGGCCAGCGACTCCTTGAGCTCGAGGATCCGCTCCTCCTTCTCGGCCGCGTAGGCGTCGAGGACCTTGTTGACCTCGCCCTCGAGCTGGTCGATGTCCTTCGCCCGCGCCTCATCGTCAACCCACGTGACGATCGAGGCGGCGAAGTACAGGACCTTCTCGAGCTCCTTGGGAGCCATGTCGAGCAGATAGCCGATCCGGCTCGGGACGCCCTTGAAAAACCAGATGTGCGATACCGGCGCGGCCAGGTCGACGTGGCCCATCCGCTCGCGGCGGACCTTCGAGCGCGTGACCTCGACGCCGCACCGCTCGCACACGATCCCCTTGTAACGGACGCGCTTGTACTTGCCGCAGTAGCACTCCCAGTCCTTGGTCGGACCGAAGATGCGCTCGCAGAACAGGCCGTCCTTCTCAGGCTTGAGCGTTCGGTAGTTGATCGTTTCCGGCTTGGTTACCTCCCCCGAGCTCCATGAGCGGATCTGCTTGGAGGAGGCCAGACCGATCTCGATCGCGTCGAAATTGTTGATGTCGATCAAGTTGATCCCTTCTTGTCTTTAGAAATCGCGGGTCGGCGGGCGGGCGTCGCTGGATCAGTCCTCATCCACGACGCCCTCGGCCTCGCCAACCGGAATGTCGTCGTCGATCACCGCGTCGTCGTCGGAGCTGAAGTCCTCGTCCTCGAGGTCGTCGCCGGACTCAAGGTCGGGACCGTCGTCCTCGGACCCCTCGTCGGCCTCCTCCTCGTCCTCGGACTCCTCAGCACCGTCGCCATCGCTGTCGGTCGCCTCGTCCGCGGCGGCGCCATCGGTGGCCCGCACGCCGCTGAGGTCGATGCCCAGCTCCTCGGCGGCCCGCAGGAGGTCGTCGTCCTCCTCGCGCATCTCGGCGCGCTCGCCCTCCTCAGAGACGACGTTGACGTCGAGCGCCAGCGACTGCATCTCCTTGAGCAGGACCTTGAACGACTCGGGAATCGAGGGCTCGGCGATGTTCTCGCCCTTGACGATCGCCTCGTAGGCCTTGACGCGCCCGACGGTGTCGTCGGACTTGATCGTGAGCATCTCCTGGAGGGTGTAGGCGGCGCCGTACGCCTCGAGCGCCCACACCTCCATCTCACCGAATCGCTGGCCGCCGAACTGCGCCTTGCCGCCCAGCGGCTGCTGGGTGACGAGCGAGTACGGCCCCGTCGAGCGGGCGTGGATCTTGTCGTCCACCAGGTGGAGCAGCTTCAGGATGTACATGTAGCCGACCGTCACCTGCTCCTCGAACGGCTCGCCGGTGCGGCCGTTGAACAGCGTGGTCTTGCCCGAGGCCTGATCGCCCTCGCGCCGGCGCTTGTCGACGTCCATCCGGATGCGGCCCTCGTGCTCGTCCTGCCAGCGCACGAGCGCCTCGTCGACGTCGCGCACGGTGGCGCCGTCGAAGACCGGCGTGGCGATGTAAACCTTGCCGCCGTCGTCGTGCGCCTCCTGGTAGGCCTGGGAGCCATCGTTGTACCAGCCGTTGGCGGCCACCCACCCGAGATGCGTCTCGAGGATCTGGCCTAGGTTCATCCGGCTCGGTACGCCGAGCGGGTTGAGGATCACGTCAACTGGGGTGCCGTCCTCGAGGAACGGCATGTCCTCGACGTCGACGATCTTCGAGATTACGCCCTTGTTGCCGTGGCGCCCGGCGAGCTTGTCGCCCTCGGCGATCTTGCGCTTCTTGGCCACGAACACGCGGACGAGCTCGTTGACTCCGGGCGGCAGGTCGTCGCCCTCGTCGCGGCTGAATGTCTTGACGTCGATCACGACGCCGCCCTCACCGTGCGGCACCTTGAGCGAGGTGTCGCGGACCTCGCGCGCCTTCTCCTTGAAGATCGCGCGGATCAGCTTCTCCTCGGCGGTCAGCTCGGTCTCGCCCTTCGGCGTGACCTTGCCGACGAGCAGGTCGCCAGAGCCGACCTCGGCGCCAATGCGGACGATGCCGCGGTCGTCGAGGTTGCGCAGCGACTCCTCCGAGCGGTTCGGGATGTCGCGGGTGATCTCCTCGTCGCCGAGCTTCGTCGTGCGGGCGTCGATCTCGTACTCCTCGATGTGGATCGAGGTGAGCTCGTCGTCCTTGACGATCCGGCGGGACAGGATGATCGCGTCCTCGAAGTTGTAGCCCTCCCAGGACATGAAGGCCACCAGCAGGTTCTTGCCGAGCGCCATCTCGCCCGCGTCGGTCGCGGAGCCGTCGGCCAAAACATCGCCGTCGGCGACCTTGGCGCCGACGTCCACGATCGGCTTCTGGTGGATGAGCGTGCCCTGGTTGGAGCGCATGAACTTCTGCAGCAGGTACTCGTCCTGCCCGCCGCCGTCCTTGTCGACCACCATCTGCTCGGCGTCCACGTAGGAGACCGTGCCGGCGCTGCGCGTCACCACGACGTCACCGGTGTCGATCGCCGCGCGGCGCTCCATCCCGGTGCCGACCAGCGGGGCGTCGGTGACCAGCAGCGGCACCGCCTGGGCCTGCATGTTCGAGCCCATCAGCGCCCGGTTGGCATCGTCGTGCTCGAGGAACGGGATCATCGCCGTCGTCACCGACCAGATCTGCTCGGGCGACACATCGATCAGGTCGACCTCGTCCGCCGGCACGGTCACGTACTGGCCCGCCTGGGTCCGGCAGATGATCTCGTCCCCGGTCAGGTGGCCCTTGTCATCGACCGGCGTGTTCGCCTGGGCGATGATCCGCTCCTCCTCCTGGGTGGCGTCGAGATGCAGGATCTCGTCGGTCACCTTGCCGCCCTTGACGACCCGGTACGGGGTCGTCACGAAGCCGTGCTCGGACACCTCCGCGTAGGAGGACAGCGAGCCGATCAGGCCGATGTTCGGCCCCTCCGGCGTCTCGATCGGGCACATACGGCCGTAGTGCGTCGGGTGCACGTCGCGCACCTCGATCGGCGCGCGCTCGCGCGTGAGGCCGCCGGCGCCGAGCGCGGACAGCCTGCGGCGGTGCCTGAGGCCCGAGAGGCTGTTGGTCTGGTCCATGAACTGGCTGAGCTGGGAGGAGCCGAAGAACTCCTTCAGCGCCGCCACGACCGGCCGGATGTTGACGATCGTCTGCGGCGTGATCGTGTCGGCGTCCTCGGTGGTGAGACGCTCGCGCACGACGCGCTCCATGCGGTAGAGACCGATCCGGAACGCTTCCTGGATCAGCTCGCCGACGGTGCGAAGCCGGCGGTTGCCGAAGTGCTCGTACTCGTCGAGGTGATCCTGGATCGGTTCGCGCGGCATCGACAGCGCCTCGGCCGCGTAGTCCTTCACGTCGACGCCGTTGTCCTCGGGCATGCCGAGGAGGCGCGGGAGCGTGATCAGCTCACGGACCAGCGCGATGATGTCGTCGTGGGTGAGGGTGCGGGTCTCGAGGTCGATGTCGAGATTCAGACGTGAGTTGAGCTTGTAGCGGCCCACGCGCGTGAGGTCGTAGCGCTTGGGGTCGAAGAACAGCTGATGCAGCAGCGAACGCGCGGCATCGACCGAGGGCGGCTCGCCCGGGCGCTGCTTCTTGAACAGCTCGATCAGCGAGCCCTCCTCGCTGCGGACCATCTCCGGATCCGCGTCGAGGGTCAGGCGGATGTACAGCGAGTTGTCGAAGAGATTCAGGATCTCCTCGTCGGATGCGTAGCCCATCGCGCGCAACAGCACCGTCACGGGGAGCTTGCGCTTGCGGTCGATACGGACGTAGACGCGGCCCTTCTTGTCGATCTCGAGCTCGAGCCACGACCCGCGCGCCGGCATCAGGTTCGCGATGAACACCTGCTTCTCGCGATCCTTCGGCTCCATCACATAGGCGCCGGGGGAACGCACCAGCTGCGTCACCACGACGCGCTCGGTGCCGTTGATGATGAACGTGCCGCGCTCGGTCATCCATGGGAAATCGCCCATGAACACGGACTGCTCGCGGATCTCTCCGGTCTCCCGGTTAATGAACGCGACCGTGACGGTCAGCGGCCGGGCGTAGGTCAGATCCTTCTCGCGGCACTGCTCGAGGTCGGCAACGGGCTCGTCGAAGGTGAAATCGCCGAACTGGACGGCGAGGTTGCCGGTGTAGTCCTCGATCGGCGAGATGTCGTCGATCGTCTCGCGCAGGCCACCGCCATCGGGGTCGGTCAGCCACGCGAAGGACTTGCGCTGGATATCAATGAGGTTGGGGACTTCAAGGACCTTGTTCAGACGCGCGAAGCTCCGGCGCGTCCGGGGGGCATGAGTGGTTGCCAAGACGGCGACTCCTCGGAAACGGTCGAGAGGGAGGTAATCAGCGCTTCCCGAGAACCCCGTACTCCCGACGACCCGAGAGCACGACTCCCCACGAAGCGCGACCACCAAAGATAGCACAGGGCAACGATGCCCTGCGGAGGGACGCTCAGCTCTCACGGACCCCGCCCTCGGATCGCCGCGTATGTGGCGCGGCGCCGCTGAATTTGGGCGGCTGCGGCTATTGGCTGACCGGGGCAGTGTAGGGGCTGCGGGCGTTTCCGGCAAGCCCGGGGTTCGCGCGGATTCGCGCCGCATTCGCGGAACTCGGCCGCAGCTCCGTCGCTCAACCGGCAGCTGGTCTTGGCGACTGTGGCGACGGAGAGCACCTCCGCGAACCGCACCCCGTCGGCGGCGCCCCAGGTTTTACCCGGCCCCCCCAAACCTCGCCATCGGCGCCGGTGACCTTACCCCGGCCCGATGGCCTTCCCTCGGCCGCCAAACCTCGCGATCGGCGCCGGTGGATTACCCCCGCCTCGCCAAACCTCGCCAACGGCGCCGGCGATCCCGCCCGCCCGCGGCGGCCCGCGGCGGAGCGTCTCCATCTATTTCACCCGAAACCCCGGCGCCGCGATCGACCAACTGCACATAAGCATCTCCCACATGCTTATGTGCAGTTGCTTGGGCGTAGTTGGGGCGCTTTCGGGCGAACTACATAGTCGCGGCTGCCGCCCTCGGGGCGCCGGGGTCGCCCGCCGGACCCGCCACGGCGGCTCCCAACCGCGCGAGTGCGCATCCCACTACGCGATGCTTGTGGTCGGCGGCTCTCACCGCGAGTTCGTGATTGGTGGATGCAGATTTGCGTTGTGCGGGTCGCGAGGGCCGACCTCGCGAAGACGGCGCCGCATCGCGGCGGCCGCCGCGCACGCCCGCAGCGTGTGCTGCTGGTTGCTGTGCTGGTCGTAGAACAGCAGCACCATTGCATCGCCGCCGAACTTCACGAGCGACGCGCCGCGTACGCCTCCGCCAGCACGCCGTGAAGCAGGCATTGATCAGGTCGACGAGCTGCTCGCCACCTTCGTGGCCTCTTCGGGCGAGCCGCTCCGAAAGCCGGGTGAAGCCGGAGGCGTCCGCGAACACCATCGTGCACCCGACCGTCTCAGCGAGGACGTCGATCGGTCGAGCCAGGCGCGCCAGCAGCGCCCTCGGCACAAAGGGAGCGAGCCTTCCAGTGTCGGGGTGGACCTGCACGCCAAGCCCTCATTCGTCCAAAGCGCCGGCGCTGGACGGGCGCCGGCGCATGACGAGCACGGCGTTACTTCAGGTCGACGGTGGCGCCGGCCTCTTCGAGATCGGCCTTGAGCTTGTCGGCCTCGGCGCGATCGAGCCCCTCCTTGACGGGCTTGGGGGCCTCGTCGACGAGGGCCTTGGCCTCCTTCAGACCGAGGCCGGTGGCGGCGCGCACGACCTTGATCACCTGGATCTTCTTGTCGCCCGCGGCCTGGAGCACCACGTCAAAGGCCGTCTGCTCCTCAGCCTCGTCGCCACCGCCGTCGGCCGCGGCGCCGGCACCGGCTGCCGGGGCTGCGGCGGCGACGGCCGTCGCTGAGACGCCGAACGTCTCCTCGAGCGCCTTGATGCGCTCGGACAGTTCGAGCACAGAGATTGACTTGAGCTCGTCGATCCATTCTTGGGTGGTTGGCATCGTTCCTCCTTAGGCGTCGGACGCGTCGTCATCCGACGCTGATTCCTGTTCAGTTTCTTGTGGCGCGGCCTCGGGTTCCGGGGCCGCCTCGGGCTCAGACTCGGGCTCCGCAGCGGCCTCAGGCTCGGGCTCCGCAGCCGCCTCGGGTTCAGACTCGGGCTCGGGCTCTGCGGCCGCCTCAGGCTCGGGCTCCGCAGACGCCTCGGGTTCAGGCTCGGGCTCTGCGGCCGCCTCAGGCTCGGGCTCCGCAGCCGCCTCGGGGTCAGACACGGGCTCGGGCTCTGCGGCCGCCTCAGGCTCGGGCTCCGCAGCCGCCTCGGGTTCAGGCTCGGGCTCTGCAGCCGCCTCAGGCTCCGGCTCCGCAGCCGGCTCAGCCTCCGGCTCCGCAGCCGCCTCAGCCTCCGGCTCAACAGCCGCCTCGGGCTCCGGGGCCGCTTCGGCGGGCGCCGGCGGAGGCGCCTCGCCGCTGACGAGCCCCTTCTCCGCGATCTGTTGCAGCTGGATCGCGACACCCGCGATCAGCGCGTTCAGACCCCGCACGAGCCCGGACAGCGGCGCCGCGATCGTGCCGACGAGCTGAGCATGCAGCACGTCGCGTGCGGGAAGGCGCGCGATCGCACGCACGTCGTCGGCGCTCAGCGCCGCGCGATCCATCAAGCCGCCCTTGAATTCGAGTGTGTGCATCGTCCGCGCGGCCTCGTTCAGCGCCTTGGCCGCGAGCGCGGCATCGCCCGACACGAACGCGAGCGCCGTCGGGCCCTCGAGCAACGCCTTGAGCTCCTGCGCACCCGCCTCGTCGGCGGCACGCTCGGACAGTGAGTTCTTGACGATCCGGAACTTCGTCCCGGACTCGCGCAGCTTGGCCCGCAACTCGGCGGCCTGCGCGACGGAGATCCCGCGATAGTCGACGGCGAACACCGCGTCGGCCGACTTGATCTGGCCGGCGATCTCCTCTACGACTGCTGCTTTCTGGTCTCGGTTCATGGTTCCTCTCGAAACGCGAAACGCCCGCTGGTCGGCGGGCGTCGCATCCGGAACCAGGACCGGTTCCAAACGTCAAACTCCGCCTGCCCCGGACTTACGAGAAAGCCGCCGGGGGTCTCGGGCTTCGTCTTTCTGCTTAAGAGTTTACGCGGCTATGGGCTCCTCGACGATGTCCCGCGTGCGCGTGGGATCGACCTTGACGCCGGGTCCCATCGTCGTGGCCACCGTGACCGTGCGGATGTAGCGGCCCTTGGCGGCCGACGGCTTGGCTCGGACCAGCTCCTCGATCACCGCCGCGTAGTTCTCGAGCAGCTTGCGGTCCTCAAAGTCGCGCTTACCGATCACGAGGTGAACGATCGCGTTGCGGTCGGTTCGGTACTCGACCTTGCCGGCCTTGGACTCCTCGACCGCCTTGACGATGTCCATGGTCACGGTGCCGACCTTGGGGTTCGGCATCTTGCCGGCGGGACCGAGGATCCGGCCGAGCCGGCCGACCACCGGCATCAGGTCGGGCGTCGCGATCGCAACGTCGAAGTCGTCGAAGCCGTCCTGGATCCTCTGCGCGAGGTCCTCGGCGCCGACAACGTCGGCACCCGCCTCCTCGGCCTCGCGCGCCTTGTCGCCCTGGGCGAACACGGCGATCTTGACGTCTTTACCCAGGCCGTTGGGAAGCGCGATCGTGCCGCGCAGCTGCTCGTCCGCATGGCGGACGTTGAGTCCCGTGCGCACGTGCACCTCCACCGACTCGTTGAACTTCACGCGCGCGAGCTGCTTGATCAGCGCCACGGCCTCGGCCGGCGAGTACTCGCGCTCGCGGTCGAAGCGCTGCTTGGCGTCGTCGTATGTCTTTCCGTGATGTGCCATGACCCCTAAACGACCTCCACACCCATCGAGCGAGCGGTGCCCGCGATGATCTTCGCGGCGGCGTCGATATCGCCGGCGTTCAAGTCCTTCATCTTCTTCTCCGCAATCTGGCGTAGCTGATCCTGCGTGATCTGGGCGACCTTGGTGCGATTCGGCTCGGCCGACCCCTTCTCAAGGTTCAGCGCTTGCTTGATCAGCACCGCGGCCGGCGGGCTCTTGGTAATGAACGTGAATGAGCGATCCTCGTAAACCGTGATCACGACCGGGATCACCGTGCCGATGTCGCCCTGCGTCTGGGCGTTGAACGCCTTGACGAACTCCATGATGTTGACGCCGTGCTGGCCGAGCGCCGGCCCGACCGGCGGCGCGGGCGAAGCCTGACCGCCGACGGCCTGCAACTTGATCTGTGTCAGAACCTTCTTCGCCATCGTCTAGATCTTCTTCACCTGGTCGAACCCGACTTCCACCGGCGTCTCGCGACCGAAGATCGACACCAGCACCTTCAGACGCTGGGCGTCCTCGTTGACCTCGGAGATCTCGCCGGAGAAGTCTGACAGCGGGCCTGAGATGACCTTGACGGACTCGCCGATCGTGAACGTGGCCCGGCTGCGCGGACGCGCTTCCTGCTCGCGGTGGAGCAGGCGGTTGACCTCGTCTTGCGTGAGCGGGACGGGCTCGTTCGAGGCCCCGACGAAACCGGTGACCCCGGGCGTCCCCTTGACCAGCGACCACGAGTCCTCGTTGAGGTCCATGTTGACGAGCACGTAGCCGGGCATCGTGCGCTTCTCGACGGTGATCTTCTGGTTGTCCTTCATCTCAGAGACCGACTCGGTCGGCACCACGATCTGCCTGACCGCCTGCTGCTGACCGAGCGACACGATCCGGTGCTCGAGGTTGTGCTTGACCTTGTTCTCGTGACCCGAGTATGTGTTTACGACGTACCAGCGGAACATTCTGTTCTTCGATTGGCCTCTCTAGCCGTCAGCGCGCGCTGGCGCTCACTTCAAGATGAAAGTCACTAGCTTCCCGGACACCCAGTCCGCCACGCCCAGGAACACCGCGGCCACCAGGACGAATCCGATCACGACTCCCGTGGCCTGGAACACCTGGCGGCGGTCGGGCCACTGTACTCGTTGCAGCTCGCGCCAGCTTCCTTGGAGGAAGGCGATGAACCGCGAGACAAGGCCCGGGTGGCGCTCTGCGACGGCCGTCGTGCCCGGGGCGGCCAACTCGCCGCCGCCGGATCCGCCGGCGCCGCCTCCACGATCGTAGCCACGGCGACGACCACGCCCGCCGCGGCCCGTTGAGATCGACTCCTCGACCTCGCGCTCAAACTCCTCCTCGTCCTCGCCCTCCTCCGGCTCTGGCTCGTCGGGACGCCCTACCTCGAGCTGTTCCTCTGCCAGCTCGCCGTCCGGCATCGCGTGCTTGAGCGGATCCGGGGCGCCGTCCTCGCGATCATCGTGGATCTCGGACCCGAGGTCCTCGTCCTCTTGGTACGAGCCAGCATCAAGGTCGTCCTCGACCGACCTCGACTCGAGGTCGACGGGCTCCAGCCCGGCGGCATCCTCGCCGCGCCCGAGCTCCGTGGCACCGTTGTCGTGCTCGTGCTCAGCAGCACCGTTGTCGGCGTCGTGCGTCGCGGTCGGGAGGCCCTGGTGCGGATCAACGGGTGTGTCCGGCTGGCGAGGCCGCCGGTCTCTGGCGCGTTTGCGATTGCGGGCCACGGAGCGCTCCGGTCAGGTCAGCGCGTCTCGCGGTGAGGCGTGTGGCACCTGCACCAGCGGCAGTACTTGCGCAGCTGAAGCCGCTCCGGATTGTTCCGTTTGCTCTTGTTGGTTTGGTAGTTACGTCGCTTGCACTCTTCGCACGCGAGAGTTGCAGCGATCCGAACATCTCCACGAGCCATGTGGCGTGCTTCCGTCTGGAATGGTCAAGGGTCCCGGCTACCGGACCGCGGGCGCGAAAACGAACGCCGCCCGGCGCCAATGGCTCAGTGTAGCGGCAGGCCCGTGCCCGGGAGACGCGCTGCAGCTATTCGACCAGCTCGATCGGGGATACCTCCAGGTCGAGCCAACGGTCGCCGCGAAGGATGCGGATGGCCATCGGCCGCCCGATCGCGTCGTGGCTCATCAAGCGCTGCACATCGTCGACGCGCTCGATCGGCTGATCACCCAACTCGACGATCAGGTCCTCGGGCCTCAGCCCGGCTCGCTGGGCGGGACTGCCCTGGGACACGTCGACGACCTCGACCCCCGCGGTGCGGCCCACGCGCACGCGCGCGTGAGGTGGAAGCGGGCGGGGGCCGGCGGCGATCCCGATCCAGGCGCGCCTCACGCGGCCGTCGCGCATCAGCGTTCCGACGATCTGTCGCGTCGCCGTGTTGATCGGCACCGCGAGCCCGAGCCCGACGCCGGCAACCGCCGTGTTGATCCCGATCACCCGCGCTGACGAGTCGACGAGCGCGCCACCGGAGTTTCCGGGATTGAGCGCCGCGTCGGTCTGGATCACGTTGTCGATGTGGCGCACGGTCCGCCCGGCCCGGGCCGGGAGCGAGCGTCCGAGCGCAGAAACGACGCCGGCGGTGACCGAACCCGCGAACCCGTTCGGGTTGCCGATCGCCACGACGAGCTGGCCGACCCGCAGGTGCTCGGCCTCGCCGAGCGTGGCGGGCGTCAGCCCATCGCCGTCGGCCCGGAGCACCGCCAGATCGGTCAGCCGGTCCGTGCCGACGACCCGCCAGCTCAGCTCGCGGCCGTCGACGAACGTGGCCTTGCCGGTCCGCCCCGGCCCCGCGACAACGTGCGCCGAGGTCACGAGGAACCCGTCCGGGGTGAGCGCGACCGCGCTGCCGGCGCCCGCGGGCACCTGACCGCCACGGCCGCGCCGCATCACCCGCAGGTTCGCGACGCTCGGAGCCACGCGCTCCGCGACGTCGACCACGACCCGCGAGTAGGCGTCGAGGGCCTCTGCCTCGCGCCGTTCGGCGTCGTTCTCCTGTTGCTGCTGCTCAGCGGTTGTGCTCATGTGCGGCTCCTAAAGGCTCACCGACACCGTGCGCTCGTCGGCGCCGCGGACGATCGTCAGCTCGAGCCGCTCGCCGGCGTTCGCGGAGTCCAGCGCCTCGTAGAGCGCCTCGATCCGATCGAGTTCCTTGCCGGCAACCGCGACGATCAGGTCGCCGCGCTCGAGGCCGGCCCGGTCAGCGGAGCTCCCGCGTTCGACCGCGCGCACCAGGATGCCGTCACGCTCGGGCAGCCCGACCGCGCGCCGCAGCCGGCGCGCAACGCGAGGCGGCGCGATCGCCACGCCCAGGCGTGCACGCTTCGGCGACTCGCCGCGACCTAGCTGCTCGACGCGCTCGCGCGTCGCCTGGTCGGCCGGAACGGCCAGGATCAGGCCGCCGTCGGCCCTCACCGCGTTGATCCCGAGCAGACGGCCCGAGCCGTCGACCAGTGGGCCGCCGGAGGATCCGCGCGGCAGCGGGGCCGTGTGCTCGATCGCGCCGCTGATCCGCCGCCCGCGCGGGCCTCGGAAGCTGCGTGCCGTTGACGACACGAACCCGGGGGTGACCCGCAGGCCGCGCCCGCCCGGGTTGGCGAGGGCGAGCACCGAGCGTCCGATCGAGACAGCATCCTCGGCGTCGTCGGACCACTCGATCGGCTCGATGTCGGCCGTGTCGGCCTCGATCACCGCCAGATCGAGATCCTGGTCGGAGGCCAGCACACGGCCGGTCTCGCGCCGGCCGTCAAAGAACGTGACGGTGACCTCGTCGCCGCGGAGGTTGTGGGCGTTGGTCAGGATCCGCCCGGATCCGATCACGAACCCCGAGCCGCGTCCCCAGCCCTGGCCGAGCCCGATCACCTTGGGACCGGTCCGCTCCACCGCCGTCTGGATCGCGCTCTCGACCTCTTCAAGAACAGTCATTTTCGACCACTTCTCCTTCGACAGGTACTGACTTGCAATTTGCAAGTGACAAGAATACCACCGCGGCCTGCCGGAGCAACGGCCAAGCCATGCATAACGCGCCAACCCCGCTGATCCGGCTCGACCGTGACGCGTGACGCATGCCCCACGTGCGTCACGCGGCACGGTCCAGCCCAAGCGCGTCAATTGTCGCGATATGCAGGTTCTTTCGAGCCCGGTGGTACGGTGGTCGCCCCGCCCTTCCTTCCCCAGATGCTCGACGCTACCGCCACCGCGCGTACGATCAAACCATGACCAACGACAGCGCCGCCGTCGACGAAACCGAGACCTTCGAAGCCGCGTCCACCAGGACGGGGCTCGACGAGACCTCCCGCTCGGCCCTGGCGGACGCGCTCGCCACCGTCGGTGACCGCTGGACGCTGCTCGTGATCGCAGCCCTGCTCGATGGACCAAAGCGGTTCGGGGACCTCCAGGAGGAAGTCGACGGAATCGCGCCCAACGTCCTCACCCAGCGGCTCCGCCAGCTCGAGCGCAATGCGCTCGTCGTCGCGCGCCCGTACTCAGAGCGCCCGCCCCGCTTCGTGTACGAGCTGAGCGCGGCGGGCCAGGAGCTTGCCGGCGCCCTGCGGCTGCTCGCCGGCTGGGGCGCCCGGAACGCCGAGGGCGGGGCCGGACCTAGGCACGCGGAATGTGGGACGCCGATGGAGGCGCGCTGGTGGTGTCCGACGTGCGAGCGAACGGTCGCGGACGAGGAAGACGAAGAGCTGCACTTCGCCTGAGCGCCCGCGACGGACCCTGAGAGACCTCTCACCGGTCCCACCGGGGCCGTGCGGGGAAGGAGAGAATGCGCGCATGCTTCGCCTGGTGGGCATAGTCATGTCGATCGGGTTGGCGGACTCGCTCAACCCAACCACGATCGCGCCGGCCCTGTATCTGGCCACCGGCGAACGCGCACGCGGCCGGGTGGCCGAGTTCACGGCCGGAGTGTTCGCCGTGTACTTCCTCGGTGGCGCGGCGATCGCGGTAGGCGCGGGCCAGCTGATCAAACCATTGCTCCCGCACCCCCGTCACCACGTCGCCGACATCATTGAAATCGCCGTCGGCGCGGCGATGATCGCTGCGGCCGCGATGCTCTGGCGGCATCGGTCACGGCTGTCGCTTCGCGCCCCACCTGACTTCGACCCTCGCGGGAAGTCCAGCTGGGTCCTGGGGGCGTCGATCACCGCGGTCGAGCTCCCGACCGCGTTCCCGTATTTCGCGGCAATTGCGGCGATCGTCGGGTCGGGTCTCGGCCCCGCGCGTGACCTCGTGCTGCTCCTGCTGTTCAACTTCTGCTTCGTCTTGCCGCTGCTGGGGATACTCGCGGTGCTCACCTTCAAGGGAGAGCAGGCCGATGAGGTCCTGTCCCAGGCCAGGGGTTTCCTCCAGCGCCACTGGCCGGCGGTGCTCGCCGGCCTTGCCCTGCTCGCCGGCGTGTTCGTAGTGGCGCTCGGGCTGACCGGGCTAGCGTCAACCAAGAGCGAACTGGCCCGGGACTTTCACCACACGCTCCGCAGCGGCTAGCGCACTGAGCCGGCCGCGGCATAGACACCAAACGCGATGACCACCTATTTCGACCTCGAGCGGATCGCTGAGTTGCAGGATGTGTTGGGCGCGGAGGCGGGGACGATCGTCGCGTCGATGCTGCGCAACATGACCGCCGCGATCGACGAGGTGGAGGCCGCGTTCGGCGCCGGCGACCTCGACCGCGCCACCCAGGCCGCCCACCTGTGCCGAAACGATGCCCTGATGCTGGGCGCGAAGCCGCTGCTCGATGCGTTGACCGCGCTAGAGGCCGCGACCAGAGACCAGGATGAATCACGGGCGCGCGAGGCGCTCGATGGGCTCAGAGCCGTCTGGCCCGCGACCCGCGAACGGCTGGCAGAAGCCGGTCGCAAAGCCTGACCCTCCACAAAACCTGCAACCCGGGAGTCAAGTCCGGCCGCCCAGGCGACGATTAGACCATCATGGAACCCTGGGGAGGGCGGATCGGCCCGAGGCCGGAAAGCTCCACATCGGGCCGGATCCTGGTCGTCGACGATCACGAGCTCAATCTGAAGCTGCTCGAGCGTGTGCTCGAGATCGAAGGTCACGAGGTCCGCGGGGCGGACTCACTCGCGGCCGCCGAGCGGGCGCTGGCCGAAGAGCAGCCGACGATGATCGTGCTCGACGTGAACCTGCCCGATGGCAACGGCCTCGAGCTGACGCGCAAGCTCAAGTCTCATCCCGCGACCGCGTCGATCCCGATCGTCGCCTGCACCGCCGGCGTGACGGACGACGACGAGCACAAGGCGCTCGAGGCCGGGTGTGACGCGTACGTGTCCAAGCCGATCGACCTGCGCCGGTTCGCGACGATCATCGCCTCGATGGTGGGCTGATCCGTGGCGCAGCCGCGCCTGTAGTGTTCGGGCCGCGAGGCCCATGGACTTCGAGTTCTCAGACCGATGCGAGGAGCTCCGCGAGCGCCTTTTGGCGTTCATGGACGACCACATCTACCCGGCCGAGCCGGTCTATCACGAGCAGCTCCTGGCCTCCGGCGACCCCCACTCGCATCCGCCGGTGATGGAGGAGCTGAAGGCACGCGCTCAGGACCTCGGGCTGTGGAACCTGTTCCTCCCTCACGGGGGCGAGCAGTGGGGCGCGCCCGGGCTAAGCAACCTCGACTACGCGCCGCTCGCCGAGATTATGGGGCGCAGCCACATCGCGCCGGAGGCATGCAACTGCGCAGCGCCCGACACCGGGAATATGGAGGTCCTGACGCTGTTCGGCACGCCCGAGCAGAAAGAGAGGTGGCTGGCGCCGCTGCTCGACGGCGAGATCCGCTCGGCGTTCGCGATGACCGAGCCGGCGGTGGCCAGCTCGGACGCCACCAACATCGAGCTCCAGATCGAGCGCGACGGCGACGAGTACGTGCTCAACGGCCGGAAGTGGTGGATCTCGGGCGCGATGCGCGACCGCTGCAAGATCCTCATCGTGATGGGCAAGACCGGGGCGGGTGGGTCCGGATTAACTCCGTTTCAGCAGCAGTCGATGATCCTCGTCCCCCCGGACACGCCCGGGCTCCAGATCCTGCGCAACCTGCCGGTGTTCGGGTACATCGACCAGGAGGGCCACGCGGAGCTCGTGTTCGAGGACGTGCGCGTGCCGGCCTCGAACCTGATCAGCGAAGAGGGGCACGGCTTTCTCATCGCGCAGGCACGGCTCGGGCCGGGCCGCATCCACCACTGCATGCGCACGATCGGCGCCGCCGAGAGGGCACTCGAGCTGATGTGCGCCCGGGCGGCATCGCGAACGACGTTCGGTCAGCCGTTATCCGAGCGCGCGAACATCCAGGACTGGATCGCCGAGTCCCGGATCGAGATCGACATGGCCCGGCTGCTCACCCTGCGCGCGGCGTGGCTGATGGACACCGTCGGCAACAAGCACGCCCGCACCGAGATCGCGGCGATTAAGGTCGCGGCGCCCAACGTCGCGCTCCGGGTCATCGACCGGGCGATCCAGGTCCACGGCGGCGGCGGCGTGTCCGACGACTTCCCGCTGGCGTGGATGTACGCCCACCTCCGGACGCTGAGGCTCGCCGACGGGCCCGACGAGGTCCACAAGCGCTCGATCGCGCGGACGGAGCTGAGGCGGGTTGGGACGCCCGAGGCGGTTCCGGGCTAGCGCTCGGCGAGGTGCTCCCGGGCTAAGGACTCAGCGTCGACTGGGCCGCCGCGCGGCGATGAACGTCGCCACGGCGAGCGCCCACGGCGCGCCGGCGAGCAACAGTCCGTCGCCGAGCTGCGACGCGCTCGCGAGCGCGGCGATGCCACAGGCGACGAGCACGATGCCGATCAACGCGATGTCGTAGCTGCTCAGCCGCTTGTGTGTGCTCACGGTTCCCCACCTCGTCCGGTCGTCGACCGAAACATCGGCATTCGGGGCGCCGTTCTTGACTGCCGCCCACACCGAACCGCAAGAAGCGCTCAACCACCCTTCACACGCGCGGGCGTAGCGTCGTTGTCCGGTCGTGGGTTCTATGCGCAGATCGCTCGCATTGCTTCTGATCCCGGTCGCGTTGCTCGCCGCGGCATGCGGAAGCAGCTCGTCGAAATCGTCGTCTGCGTCGGCTACCCACGCGACGACAGAAATCATGACCAAGACGCTGCCCGGACTGGGCCCGGTGCTCGTCAACAGCCAGGGCCGAACCCTGTACATCTTCGAGCCCGACAAGCACGCGAAGGTCACGTGCACAGGCGGCTGCGCCACCGCCTGGCCGCCCGTCATGCTCGCCGGCGCCAAGGCGAGCACGAGCGGTGCGGTCAAGACGGCGCTCGTCTCGAGCGATCCCGACCCGGCCGGCGGGCGCGTGGTCACGTACAACGGATGGCCGCTCTACCTGTTCTCTGGCGACTCCGGCGCCGGCATGGCGAACGGCCAGGCGCTCAACTCGAGCGGGGGCCTGTGGTACGTGATCACGCCGGCGGGGACCGTGATCACCAAGAAGGCGGGTTCGAGCTCCCATTCGGGCGGCTCGACCTACTGAGCCCGTCCATATCCTCCCTGCCGTGGGCGACCTCGACGGCAGAACGCTCCTGGTCACGGGGGCCAACACCGGCATCGGCAAGGAGACCGTGCGGGCGCTGGCGGCCCGCGGCGCGACGATATTGCTCGCGTGCCGATCGCCGGACAAAGGGCGCAGCGCAATCGACGAGATCGCCGCCGAGACCGGGAACCGGCGGCTCGAGCTGTTGCCGCTCGACCTCGGCGACCTGGCGTCGGTGAGAGCGTGCGCACAAGACGTCCTCGCCCGCGATCAGCCGCTCCACGTGCTGATCAACAACGCCGGCCTCGCCGGCAGCCGCGGGATGACCAGCAGCGGGTTCGAGATCGCGTTCGGCACCAACCACGTCGGTCCGTTCCTGCTCACGAGCCTGCTGCTCGACCGGCTGCGCGAGAGCGCTCCCGCCCGGGTCGTGACCGTCGCGAGCGGCGCGCACTACGGCGCCACCGGAATCGATTTCGAGGCGGTCCGGAAACCGACGCGTACGATCACGGGGATGCGGGAGTACTCGGTGTCGAAGCTCGCCAACGTGCTCCACGCCCAGGAGCTCGGGCGGCGGCTCGAGGGCACCGGGGTCACCACCTACGCGCTGCATCCCGGGGTGATCGCCTCAGACATCTGGCGCAAGGTGCCGCGCCCCGCGCGGGCGGTGATGAAGCGGCGAATGGACTCGCCTCGGAACGGAGCGAGGACATCGGTGTACTGCGCCACGGCGCCCGAGCTCGCGGACCAGACCGGGCTCTACTACGACGAGTGTGCGCCCAGGCAACCCGGTCGTGCGGTCACCGCGAGTCTGGCCGACGAGCTGTGGCGGCGGAGCGCCGCCTGGGTCGCCGCGGGCTGACGTTGGCGTTCGGGTTCACCCGGGCACACCGGGACGGCGCCGGCCCGCCGCTGGTGTGTCTGCACGGATTCACCGACACATGGCGGACGTGGCAGCTCGTACTGCCGGCACTCGAGCGCCGCCACGATGTGCTCGCGCTGACGCTCCCCGGACACGCGGGCGGCCCGCCACTCTCAAGCCACGCCACGGAAGCCGCGCTGCTCGACGAAGTCGAGCGGACGCTCGACGAGGCCGGCTTCGCCACCGCCCACGTTGTCGGCAACTCGCTCGGCGGCTACCTCGCACTCCAGCTCGCCGCCCGTGGCCGCGCCGACTCCGTCGTGGCGCTCGCACCGGCCGGCGGCTGGGCGCGGGGAGACGACTCGGTCGACGGAACGCTCGACCACTTCACCAGCATGCACAACTCGCTCAGGAGCCTCGCCCCCCACGCCGACGCGATCGTCAGCACGCGAGAGGGTCGACGCCGCGCCACCGCCTTCACGACCGTGAGCTTCGAGCACATCCCACCCGAGCTACTCGCCCATCAGATCTGCGGCGTGGCGGCATGCTCTGCGCTCGAGCCTCTGCTCGAGCACGCGCGCCGCCGCGAGTGGGACCTCGACGCCGAGCGCATCGCCTGCCCCGTCCGGATCGTGTGGGGCACCGAGGACAGGCTGCTGCCCTGGCCATCGAGCGCGACGCGCTACCGCGGCGACTGGCTCCCGCATGCCGATTGGATCGTGCTCGACGGTGTCGGCCACTGTCCGCAGCTCGACGTGCCGCTCGAGACCGCCCAGCTGATCCTCGGCGTCACGTCGCTGTAGCCGTCCGCCGACGGGGCCGAGCCCATGGGCCCGGCCCCCGCCGGCGGATCGGCCTCACGGCCCGAGCAGGTTCAACGTGTTCGTCCCGTCGTCGACGAAGTAGATCCCGTCGACTCCGGGAGGCACGGTCAGCCCGAACAGAGCTCCCGCACCGCTTACCGAGTCGGCGGCGATGTCGGTCTGAGCGCCGCCGAACGGCCTCGTCTCGACGATGTTGCCGTCACCCGCGTTGGCGGTGAGGATGTCCCCGTTCGGCGCGAGCGTCATTCCGAGCGGTCCGTTGAGGTCACCACCGGACGAGATGGTGAACCCGGCGTTCCGAGCCGGGAAGAAGCGGAACGGCGCGTCGGGGATCGCCTGGATCCGGCTGTGCACCGTGTCCGCGACATAGAGGGTTCCGTCACGCCCGAGAGCGACGCCAGTAGGCCCGATGACGAGCGCGGCCGGGTCGGTCTCTTCCGCGAATCCCGTCGCGATCACGTCCTCGTGGAGCACGATCGGCCGGACGCCCGGGAGCGTCAGCAGTTCGATGCGTACGACCGTGCCACGGTCGACCTCGGGGCCCGTCATGGTGAAATCCGTGGTGGCCTTGACGGTGCCGTTGAGCACGTTGGTCACGTACAGAGTCGTGAGGAACCCGTGCTCGACCGCGGTCATGTCCCACGGCCCGTTGATCGGACCGCCGGCGATCGTTTCGACCACCTGACCCTGGCTGTTCAGCACGATCAGGCATCCGGCCTTGGCGGTCGCCGCTGTACCGTCACTGGTCGGGAGGCTGCCCACGACCACGTAACCCGTGCGGGTGACGGCAAGCGCCGTGGTCAGACCCACGCCGCCGGGGCACCGCCCCGGGAGCGTATTCGGATCGATCTGCGCAAACACCGACGCGGCGCTCGCGGTGCTACCGCCGGGCGGGATCTGCACGATCGTCGTGCCGGTGCCCTGCTGATTGCCCATGTTGTTGAAGTTGCTGACGAGCAGGTCGCCGCGCTGCAGCGTCCCGACGCTGTCGGGCACGGTCACGATGCCGTACGGGTTGACGTCGCCGTTCGCCGGGACCGTGGTCGCGATCGGTGGTGGGTTCGGCATGAACCCATCGATGAACGGCCTCGCCTGTGCGCTCGCGGCGCCTAACGCGAACCATCCGCACAGGCACACGAGCGTCGGCAGGACCGCTCGTCTACCTGTGCCGGCGAATCGCGCAAGCGCCACCACTGCCCGCGGATGTGAACTCGGAGGCTGATCGGAGATCATCGCTCTCTCCTCCTTTGTTGTTGAGTAGCCCTCCTGACCGCAGGGACTCCGCGCGGTCTCAAAGCCTTCCTAACGTGAGAAAACCTTCATGAAAACGACATGCGGAGGTGGGGCGCCGGAACTGACGATCTCCGGGCTCCGGGTCCGTCCGGTCGACGTCGTGTCCGAGCGGCCGGTGCAAACCGCCGCCGGGACGATGGCCACGACGCCGCTCGTCCTCGTCGATCTCCGAACGCGGGAGGGGATCGTCGGATGCAGCTACGTGCGGTGCTTCACGCCGCTGGCGCTGGCCGCGACGGCTCGGCTGATCGGTGACCTGACCGACGAGATCGCCGGCGCCCGGCTCGATCCCGACGCGCTAATCGACAGGCTCCACGCCCGATTTCGCCTGCTCGGGCTCCAGGGCCTGGTCACGATCGCGATCGCCGCGATCGACATGGCCGCCTGGGACGCGGCCGCGAAGGCGCAGGACCAATCCCTCGCGACCCTGCTCGGAGGCGAGCCGCGGCCGATCCCGGCCTACGCGAGCCTCCGGACGATGGCGCCCGGAGCCGCCGCTGAGGAGGCCGGCGAAGCGGTGGCGCGCGGTTTCGGCGGCGTCAAGCTGAAGGTCGGAGGCGGCACGGTCGCACAGGACCTGGAGGCGATTCGAGCGGTCCGCGCAGCGATTGGCCCCGAAGCCGAGCTGATGATCGACTACAACCAGAGCCTGACGGTCGATGAGGCGCTCGACCGGGTCCGGGCGCTCGACGACGAGGGCCTGGCCTGGATCGAGGAACCGACGCGCGCCGACGACTACCGCGGCCACGCCGAGATCGCTGACGCGGCGCGGACTCCGATCCAGCTCGGGGAGAACTGGTGGGGCCCGGCTGACATGGAGGACGCCGTTGCAGCCGGTGCGTGCGATCACGCGACGCTCGACGTGATGAAGCTCGGCGGCGTGCGGGGTTGGCTGACCGCGGCGACGCTGGCCGCGCAGACCGGCCTGCCCGCCTCAAGCCACACGTTCCCCGAGTTCAGCGTCCAGCTCCTGGCGGTCACTCCGACCTGCCACCGGCTCGAATACCTCGACCACGCCGGCGCGATCCTCATCGAGCCGGTCCGCGTCGTCGACGGGCTCGCCTACCCACCGGATCGCCCGGGGGTCGGCCTGGAGTGGGACGAGGACGCGGTGCGGCGCTGGATCATCAGCTGATCGCGTCGCCGCGGTCCCGCTCCCGCGCGGCCCAGCGCACCGCCCACGCATCGAGCGCCGGGTATAGAGCCAGGAGCTCCCGCCCTTCGTCCGTCAGTTCGTACCCCCGATCGCCGGCCTCGACGATGCCGGCCGCGCGCAGCTCGGTCAGACGGTCGTTGAGGACCGAGGAGCTGATCGCGCCACACCGAGCCTGCGTCTCGCGGAACGACAGCGGCCCCTCGCGAAGCTCCCAGATGACCCGGAGTGCCCAGCGCCGCCCGAGCAGGTCGAGCAGCGCCATGATCGGCCGTCCGGTGTCCGAGCCTCGGACTGGTTCTCGTGGTCGGGGGATTCTCGTCACGATCGCGCTTGCGCTTTGATTTCCGAAGCGATACGCTGACTGCCGCTCTTATTTCCGAAGCGAAAGTGTAATCAATGACGACAATGACGACCCAGATCCAGGCCCCGCGTATCGCGCCGCTCGAGCCCCCGTATTCGCCGGACGTCGAGGAGATGCTCCGCAAGTGGATGCCCCCCGACGCGGGCGTCGAGCCGCTGGCGCTGTTCCGCACGCTCGTCGTGCATGGGTCGCTCGCGGCGCGCATGCGGCCGTTGGGCGCCGGCATCCTCGGCCACGGGCTGCTCGACCCCCGGGACCGCGAGCTGATGATCCACCGCACCTGCGCTCGCTGCGGGGCCGAGTACGAGTGGGGAGTGCACGCGGCGTTTTTCGGCAAGGCGGTGGGACTCAGCGACATGCAGCTCGCCGCGACCGTCACCGCGCCGGCGGACGATCCAGGGTGGTCCGAGCACGAGCGCGTGGTGATCAGATTGGCGGATGAGCTGCACGACACCGCCGAGGCGTCGGACACGACATACGGCGAGCTCGAGCGGCACTTCACGCCCGAGCAGATCCTCGAGCTGGTCGTGACCGCCGGCTGGTACCACACGATCTCGTTCGTGATCGGCGCGGCGAGGATCGCGCCCGAGCCATGGGCAGCGCGATTTCCGCGATGATCGCGTTCCCCGCCACCACCCGAGGAGCACCGATGTCCACATCGCCCAACGACTTCAACGCGCGGATCATCGACGAGTTCCGCGCCAACGACGGACGCGTCGCCGGCATGTTCGAGGGCTCGACGCTGCTGCTGCTGCACCACGTCGGCGCGAGGACGGGCACGAATAGGGTCAACCCACTCGCCTACGACCGCGACAGCAACCGCTATGTGATCTTCGCCTCGAAGGCGGGCGCCCCGAACAACCCGGACTGGTACCACAACCTCAAGGCTCACCCGAACGTGACGATCGAGGTCGGGACCGACACGATCGACGTGGTCGCCACGGAGGCGCTAGGAGAGGAACGCGACCGGCTGTTCCGCCACCAGGCCGAGCGCTCGCCGGGCTTCGCCGAGTACCAGGCGAAGACCGACCGGGTGATCCCGGTGATGATCTTGACGCCGGCGGGCTGAGCCTCACGGATCAACCGCGGGGCGCGCTGATCCAAGTTTCTGAGTGATCGCCGTGGGTAACGGCGCCATAAGGCTCGGGGCTAACCGCAATCTGGCTCGGGAGTCGTCAGGGCGCGAGGAAGCCGAAGCGCCGGACGAGCGCTTCGGCGGCCTCGCGCCGGCGCCCGAGCGAAGCCCGCGTCAGAATCGTGGCCTGAAGATGGCCAACGGGGTAGAGATCGAGCGAAAGTTTCTGGTCGAGCAGCTTCCGGACGGGCTCGATTCGTTTCCCTCGCGGGAGATCGAGCAGGGATACCTGGCGATTACCGACGACGTCGAGGTGAGGGTGCGGCGGTACGGACAGGAGTCGTTCGTAACCGTGAAGTCGAGCGGGGACGAATCTCGGGTCGAGGAGGAGATCGAAATCGACGAGCGCCGGTTCGACTCGCTCTGGCCGCTGACCAAGGGCCGCCGAGTGGAGAAGCGGCGCTACAGGATCCCGGCCGGCGACGGCCTGACGATCGAGCTTGACGTCTATCACGGCCGGCTGACCGGACTCATCACAGCCGAGGTCGAGTTCGGGTCTCGCGCGGACGCGGACGGATTCGCGCCGCCTCCGTGGCTCAGCCGCGAGGTCACCGACGACCCCCGCTATAAGAACAAGCGGCTCGCCACCGAGGGTCTGCCGTCATAGGGCTAGCACCCTTCGGATAGGCTCCGCGGCCATGCGATTCGTCCACACCTGTGTCCGCGTCCGCGACCCCGAGGCATCCGAGCGCTTCTACGGCTTGCTCGGCTTCGAGCGACGCGGGCGACTGAACTTCCAGACCGCGTACAACATCTACATGGGCCTTCCGGGCGACGGCGACACGCTCGAGCTGACCGTCAACGACGGCCGTGATCAGGCCTACGACCTGGGCGAGGGCTACAACCACATGGCGCTCGTGGTCGACGACCTCGACGCTCTGCTTGACGAGCTGAGGGGCCACGGGATCGAGCCCGAGAAGCCGCCCTACTCGCCCGGTGGCCGCCCGGAGATCGGACGGATCTGCTTCGTGGCGGATCCGGACGGCTACCGGATCGAGCTGATCGACAAGGACTTCCCGACGCCGCAGGATCCCGACGAGCGCTGACCGCGGGGGCCCGCGTCCGAATTACCCGAATACCGTGGCGGCCGGTGGTTCGCTCGCAGTAGAGTGGATCCACCGACCGCTCGAGAGGAGAGCTATGTACCAGAAGGATGGGGAGAGCTACTTCGTTGTCGACGCCCATCAGCACTTCTGGGACGCCAGTCCCGCGAACTGGGTGAAGGGGCAGGAGCAGTACGCGAAGGGCTGGATCGAGTGCTTCCATGCGTACATGGGCCTCGGCCCTCCTGAGACCCACTGGCCACTCGAGAAGTTCATGAAGTACTCCGAGGACGACTACGTCCACGACGTGTTCGAGGCGGGCCATGTCGACCGCGGCATCCTGCAGTCGACGTACCTGAAGGAGTGGTACACGGACGGCTTCAACACGGCCGAGCGCAACGCGCGGATGGTGGAGAAGTTCCCGGACAAGCTGATCGTCAACGGCCGCTTTGACCCCCGCGAGGGCGAGGCCGGGCTGAAGCAGCTCGAGGAGGACGCCAAGCGTTACAACCTCAAGGGCGTCAAGGTCTACACCGCCGAGTGGTACAAGGGCTCGCGCGGGTGGAAGCTCACCGATCCCGAGGCGCAGATGTTCCTTGATAAGTGCAAGGAGCTCGGGATCAAGAACATCCACGCTCACAAGGGCCCAACGATCTGGCCGCTCGACAAGGACGCGTTCGACGTCAAGGACATCGACATCGCTGCCACCAGCAACCCCGAGCTCAACTTCATCGTCGAGCACGTGGGTCTGCCGCGAATCGAGGACTTCTGCTTCATGGCCACGCAGGAGCCGAACGTCTACGCGGGCCTGGCCGTGGTGATCGGTGGTCTGATGCACGCCCGCCCGCGGTTCTTCAACAAGGTCATGGGCGAGCTGCTGTTCTGGGTCGGGGAGGACAAGATCCTGTTCGGCTCGGACTACGGCATCTGGGAGCCGGCGTGGCAGGTCGAGGGGTTCATCGACTGGAAGATGCCCGACACCGAGGAGTACTCGGACTACCCGCACCCGACGGTCGACAGCAAGAAGAAGATCATGGGCCTGAACGCGGCCAAGCTGTACGACATCGAGGTGCCGGCCGAGATGCAGCTGAAGAACGGCGGCACCCCGGCGGCGCAGGAGGACGCGCAGCTCGTCGAGTCCGCGTGATGGTCAAAGAGCGCGTGATGGGCGCGCTCGCCGAGGTCTACGACCCCGAGCTGGACGAGCCGATCACCCGGCTCGGGTTCGTGTCCTCGTGCGAGGTATCCCCCGACGGTGACGTCGAGGTCGTGCTGCGATTGCCGACGCCGCAATGCGCGCCCAACTTTGCGTTCCTGATGGCGGCCGACGCCCGCAACGTAGTGCGCCGGCTACCCGAAGTCCGCGACGTCAGCATCAAGCTCGAGGACCACTACACGGGGGCGGAGATCAACGCTGCGCTCGGCCGCGGCGACGGCTTCACCGGTGCGTTCCCGGGCGAGACGGCCGACGACGACCTGGCTGCGCTGCGCGAGCTATTCCTGCGCAAGGCGCTGGTCGGGCGCCAGTCGCGGTTGTGCGAGATGCTGCTGAGGCACGGGGCCACCCCCGAGGAGATCGCGGCGCGCCGCCTCGAGGATCTCCCGACCGACGTCCCCGACGCGCGACGGTGTGTCGAGCTCCGCCGCCACCTCGGCCTCGCCCATGACCCGGGGTCGCCGGCGTTCGTGCTGCCGAGCGGCGAGCCGGTCCGCGCAGCGGAGCTCGGGCGCTGGATGCGCACGGCCCGGCTGGTCCGGATGAGCCTCGAGGTCAACGGCGGGATCTGCCGTTCGCTTCTCCAGATACGCCACGGCGTGACAATCGAAGATCCTGAGGAGGTTTTGCGATGAAGGCCGCAAGGCTGCACGCCTACCACGAGGCGCTGAAGCTCGACGAGATCGACGAGCCCAAGATCACGGGGCCGCTCGACGTGATCGTGCGGATCGGCGCCGCCGGGCTGTGCCGGACCGACTTGCATATCCAGGAGGGCCAGTGGGCGGAGAAGTCCCAGGTCGTCCTGCCATATACCCCCGGCCACGAGAACGCCGGCTGGGTCCACGAGATCGGCTCCGGGGTCACGAACGTCGCGGTCGGGGACACGGTCATCGTTCATCCGTTCATCGCCTGCGGGCTATGCCCGCCGTGCCGGCGCGGCGACGACATGCACTGCCTGAACGGCTCGTTCCCCGGGATCAACCGAGACGGCGGCTTCGCGAACTTCCTGCAGACATCGGCTCGCTCGGTCGTGAAGTTGGCGCCGACGCTGGAGCCGAAGGACATCGCGGCACTGGCCGACGCCGGTCTGACCGCGATCCACGCGGTCAAGAAGGCGGTCCCGATCCTCGATCCCGGCACCTTCGCGGTCGTGATCGGTGCGGGTGGCCTCGGTCACATCGGTATCCAGTGCCTGAAGGCGATGACCTCGGCCCAGATCATCGTGATCGACCCGTCAGAGAAAGCCCTCGCGCTCGCGGGCGAGCTCGGAGCCGACCACACCGTCAAGGTTGACGGCTCCAAGCACGTCGACACGGTCAAGGAGCTGACCGACGGGCTCGGCGCCGAGGCGATCATCGACTTCGTCGGCGAGAAGGGCGCGATCGAGGACGGGATCGCGATGGTCCGCGACGGCGGCTTCTACTACGTCATCGGGTACGGCGAGAACATCAACATCCCGACGATCGACGTGATCTCGCGCGAGATCTCGTTCATCGGCAACCTCGTCGGCACCTACACCGACCTCGAGGAGCTCATGACTCTGACCGCGGAGGGCCAGGTGACGCTGCATACGAGCACGTACCCGCTCGACGCGATCAACGACGCGATGGCCGACCTCGACGGCGGCCGGCTTCAGGGGCGAGGAATCCTGATCCCCGCCTGACCCCGATAGTCGGCTTGCTTGATACAGCGGAGCCGCTGGGTCAGGCGGCGAGCTCCGCGTTCCAGGCGATGTCGTCGACGATGTCCGGGCAGCTGCACGCGGGCGCGGCCTTGACCAGTTCGAACGAGTACCGAATCTTGTCGGGGAGGAACTCGAGGCTCCTCAGCGTGCGGCAGTTCTCGACGAGGATCCGGACCGTCGAGACGCCCATCACGCCAGGGCCCTGCTGCGTCCCGCTGACCTCGTACAGATCGATCCCGTCGGTGATGTACGCCCCCGGCTGCAGTCTGGCGTCCCGCTCGATCACACCCGGCGTAGTACCCGCTTTCGGCGCACTCAACCCGGGTCGAGATGGCTTAATCGCAGCGCAACCAGCCGCCCGCATGGACCTGAGCGATCCCGCGGCATAGACTCGCCCGGTCATCGGAAGCTAGGAGGATCGCGCCGTGGACCCGCACGAAGATCAGCTCCTCTGGATGTACGAGGCGATGCTCGTCATCCGCGACTTCGAGGAGCGGATGGTGAACATCTATCTCGAGGGAAAGCTTCCTCCTGACATCCAGCACGGACTCGCCTTCGACATTGGCGGTGGGCCTGTGCCGGGTGAGATGCATCTGGCCGCGGGACAGGAGCCGGTGGCGGTCGGGGTGTGCGCGCATCTGCGCGACGACGACACGGTGGTCGGCACACACCGCCCGCATCACTTCGCGATCGCCAAGGGGGTCCCGCTCGACAAGCTCGCCGCTGAGCTGTTCGGCAAGGCGACCGGCCTTAGCCGCGGCAAGGGCGGCCACATGCATCTGTTCGACCCCGAGCGGAATTTCTCGTGCAGCGGCATCGAGGGGGCGAGCCTGCCGCCGGCGACGGGCGCCGCGCTCGCGTATAAGAAGCTCGGCCAGGACTCGGTCGCGGTGGCGTTCTTCGGCGAGGGCGCCGCCAACCAGGGAACCTTCCACGAGGCGCTCAACCTGGCCGGCCTGTGGAACCTGCCGGCGGTGTTCATCTGCGAGGACAACCGCTGGGCGATCTCGGTCCCAAAGGACAAGTCGACGGCGATCGACTCGAACGCCGACCGCGCCGCGGCGTACGGCATGCCCGGTGTCTCCGTTGACCACAATGACGCGGTCGAGGTGTTCGCCGCCGCCGGCGATGCGATCGCCCGGGCGCGCCAGGGCGGCGGGCCGACGCTGATCGAGGTGCAGACCGATCGCTACCTCGGCCATTTCCAGGGCGACGCCGAGGTCTACCGCCCGAAGGGCGAGCCCGACGAACTGCGCGAGCACGACCCGATCCCGACGCTGGCGGCGGCGATGCGCGAGCAGGGAGTGCTAGACGACGCCCGGGACGAGAAGATCCGCTCGCGGGCGGAGCGGCGAGTTACGGCGGCGTATGAGTTTGCGCGCGAGAGCCCGCTCCCGGACCCGGCCGAGGCTCTCGAGCACGTGTTCGTGTAGAGGAGAGGAGAAGAGAACCATGGCGGTTGCGACCAAGGAACGCACGCTTACGATGGCCCAGGCGATCTCCGAGGGGATCGGCCAGGAGATGGAGCGCGACGAGCGCGTGTTCGTGATGGGCGAGGACGTCGGGAGCTACGGAGGCATCTTCAGCGCCACCAGCGGCCTGCTCGACCGGTTCGGCTCGGAGCGGATCATGGACACGCCGATCTCGGAGGCGGGGTTCATCGGGGCCGCAATCGGCGCTGCGGCCCAGGGACTGCGCCCGATCGCGGAGTTGATGTTCGTCGACTTCTTCGGGGTCTGCATGGATCAGATCTACAACCACCTCGCCAAGAACACCTACATGTCGGACGGCAACGTGAGCCTGCCGGTCGTGATCACGACTGCGATCGGCGGCGGCTACAGCGACGCGGCCCAGCACTCGCAGTGCCTCTACGCCACGTTTGCGCACATGCCCGGGCTGAAGGTCGTCGTGCCGTCGAACGCCTATGACGCCAAGGGGCTGATGATCGAGGCGATCCGCGACGACAACCCCGTCATGTTCTTCTTCCACAAGGGGATCATGGGCCTGCCGTGGATGTCGTATTTCGAGGGGTCGACCAACGCCGTCCCCGACGAGGCGTACACGGTGCCGTTCGGCGAGGCCGCGGTGGTGCGTACCGGCGAAGACGTCACGATCGTGACGCTCAGCCAGATGGTGCAGAAGGCGCTCGGCGCAGCCGCTGAACTCGAGGCCGACGGGATCAGCGTGGAGGTGCTCGATCTGCGGGCGCTCGTCCCGCTCGATCGCGAAGCGGTCGCGGCCTCGGTCGCAAAGACCGGGCGGCTGCTGATCGCCGACGAGGACTACCGCAGCTTCGGGCTGAGCGGCGAGATCTGCGCGATCGTCGCGGAACGCCTCGACGCGATCGACATGAAGGCGCCGGTCCGCCGCCTGGCCGTCCCCGACGTGCCGATCCCGTACAGCCGCCCGCTCGAGCGACACGTGATCCCGCAGGTGGACCACATTGCGTCCGCCGTGCGCGACCTCGTCAAGTGATCGATATCCGGCCTCCCGAGGACGTCTTCGTCGATGTCGACGAGGGCGTCGAGGGACTGCTCGAGGCGTGGCTCGTAGATGAGAACGACCGCGTCGCCGCCGATCAACCGGTGGCCGACGCGGTCGTGATCAAGGCCTCGTTTCGGGTGCTCTCGCCGGCCGCGGGAACGATCGCCGAGATTGTCGTGCCCAAGGGCGAGACTTTCGGTGCCGGCGCGGTCCTGGCCAGGCTCGAGGCCGGTCCTTAGACCGTCACTTGGTCTGCAACGTGTAGCGCACGGTCTGCACGCGGATCATCCCGTCGCGGAACACGAACGTGTCGATGCCGTCGTCGGCCTTAGTGTTCCCGGACTCCGCGTTCCATTCGATAAACAGAACGTCGCCCTCGAAGATCTGGGTTGGCACGTCCCACTCGGCGCTCGGGAGGTCGGAGAGCAGTTTCGTGAAGCCCTCGCGGACGCCGTCTTTGCCATGGAGCACTCCGGCCGGCGTGATGAACACCGCGTCCTCGGAGTAGTCGGCCACGATGCCTTCGAGATCACCGGCGATCAGCACCTCGGCATGGTGCTGGAACACCTCTTGCGGGGTACGCACGCTCGTTGCCTCCATCTGCTCGTCTCCTCTCGTCCGTTACGTGTCGACCGCCTGCTCCGCGAGGCGGCGCATCGAGGCGCTGATCATCTCACGCTGAGCCTCCAGGCGGTGGGCCTCGGCCTCGGGGATCTCGACGTCGACCATGATCAGCGTGCCCTCCCCATCCGGTTGCAGGCGCCACTCGAAGCGCAGGTCCGACACCAGGCACGACACGGTCACGCGCTGCTGGTCCTGACGCGTCTCGAGCAGCTGCGCCATCGGGAAGTCGGGGTACCCCTCCGGATACATCGTGTACTCGCCCTCGTCCTTCACGTCGATGGTGCCGATCCCCGCCCACCAGTCGGGAAACCGGGACGGGTCGTACAGCAGCTTCCATACCTCCTCCGGCGGCGCCGCGGAGGTCGCGGTGTCATGGAACGACGGCAACGCTTCTCCCCTCTTTGAGCGCTTTCAGATCGGCACGGGCACGTGCGAGCTCGCGCTCGGGCTCGACCAGGCCGACCACCGGCCGGCCCAGATCGGCGAGCACACCCGCGAGGCTGTCGGCCCGCAGGTTTGCGGCGAGCAGCCGTTCCCAGCCGGCGACCGATTCCTCGAGGCGGCGCACGGCCTCGTCGTCGTTTCCGTGCGCGCGTGCGATGAGCCCCTGGACGCGGGCCAGCCGCGGCACGAGCGTCGCCGGGAAGTCGCTCGGACGGACCGGCTCGAGCACCGCCGCCCGAAGCTGCTGCGCCGCCCGCTCCGGGTGGCCGCCACGAGCGAGCGCCTCGGCCAACGTGATCCGCGTCACCGGCCGGCTGATCCGCGCTTCGTCGACCAGCGAAGCGGCTAACAACTGCGCCGCGACGTCCCATTGCCCTTGCTCGAGCGCCACCTGGCCGCGATCGTGGCTGGCCTTGGCCACCAGGTCCGGCTGGCCAAGCTCCTCTGCCACGGCCTGCGCTGCCTCGGCTGCCCCGCGGGCATCCTCGAGCCGCCCCAGGCTCCTCAGGACGAACGCCTTTGCGGCCAGCACATCGGCCTCTATCCCTTTCAGCGCATGCCCTGGAACGGCGGCCATCCCCCGATCGAGGAACTCCAGCGCGCGCTCGTACTCCCCCGCCGCGGTCGCCGCCCCCGCCGCGTTGACCCACGCGCCGTAGGCGAGGTCCGGACGGCCGATCCGATCGCTGGCGGCGCCGGCGGCGATCGACGGGCCGTAGGACTCGGTGAACCGGCCGTGCCGCATTAGAACCAAAGCTCGCGCGTGGGCGATGTCGTAGACGCGCCAGTCACCACTCGCGTCGGGCTCGGCGCTGAGCCGCTCCAGCAGTCGCTCGGCCTCCTCGGCACTTCCGGCGACTGCCTCACACCACGCACACGCTGCGAGCGCCTCGCTCCGCTCCTCGCTCGCCTCTACTCCGGCCCGCTCGATCAGCTCGAGCGCGGTGCGAGCGCTCTCGCGCGCGACGCGCGGGAAGCAGATCGGGCCGTGGTTTGCTCGAGCATGTCGAAGCCGAGCGCGGGCCAGAGGCAGCGGTGCGCCTGCCTCCAGCAGCGCGAACGCGCGCACAAAAGCGTCCTCGGATTGATCGCGGCGGCCGCGCCACGCCTCGAGCTCGGCAAGCTCGAGCCACAGCTCCGCGCGGGCGGGCGCGATCCCCAACACCTCCTCGACGAAGGCCACTGCCTCCTCGAGGGCGCCGACGCTTCTGGCGTTCTCGGCTGCCCGCACCAGCTGTGGCACCGCCTCGGCGGCGGCGCCGGCGATGCGCAAGTGGCGCGCGACCTCGGCGGGACGCGGGATCGCGCCCGCATCCTCGCAGGCGAGGAGCACATGCGCCCAGCGCTGATGGAGCCCCCGTCGGCGGGGCTCCGCGACGTCCTGGTAGACCGCATCGCGAAGCAGCGCGTGCCTGAACGCGACGCCGTCGCCGGCGGCCACCATCAGCCCCGACTGCAGCGCCACGGTGGCCGCCTCCTCCGGATCCTCCAGCGGAAGACGGCCGAGCTCCACGGCCTCAATCGGACGCGCTGCGATCGCCGCGATCTCGACCAGGCGGCGGCCGCCGTCGGACAGCGGACCGAGGGTAGCCCTGACCGATCCGCGCAGGCTCGGCGCCACGTCCTGAAGCCCACGCCCGAGCGCCCGCGCGGTCTCCACGGCGAGCAAAGCGTTGCCTTCCGAGCGCTCGACCACTCGCTCGACGTCGGCATCGGTCAGACGGGCCGCCTTGCGCGCGAGTGCCGCCACCGCCGCCGAGTCCAGCGGCCCGAGCTCGAGCTCGCACGCCAGCAGGTCGCGTGCGCGAAGGGCGTGCTCGAGACGGTCGGCATCGGCGCTCGACGGCTGCTCACGCCGCGTGATCAGCATCATCACCCTGAGCCCGGCGACGCGGCGGGCGGCATAGCCGGCCAGCTCGAGGCTCGGCCCATCGGCGGTGTGGACGTCCTCGAGCACGAGCAGCACCGGCGCCTGCAGGGCGGCGGCATCCAGCAGCGCCACCACCGCCTCGAACAACCGGGTGCGGAGGAGGTCGGGCGGCATCGCGGCGCTCGGCGCGCCGCCGCGGGCGAAGTGCGGGGGCAGCTCCGACGTGAGGACGGCCAGATCGTCCGGCCAGGCCGCCTCTGCGGCGGGCGCCGCGAGCGCCGGCAGCAGCTCACGGGTCAACTCGGCCCACAGGCTGAGCGGCGCCGCCCCGCCCAGGTCGAGCGCAGCGGACACGGCGGTCAATCCGCCGGACGCGCGCGCCTTCGAGCGCAGCTCGCCGGCCAGGCGCGTTTTTCCGATTCCGGCCTCGCCTTGGATCACCGCGGCGGCACCGGAGCCGGCGCACACCGCTGCCCACGTTGCCTCCAGCTCCGCCAGCTCGCGCTCGCGGCCGAGGAGCGTGAGCGATGCGGGCGCAGCCGTCGGCACGCCGGTGACCGGATGCGCCGGCGTCGCCGCGCGCAGCCGCTCCACTAGACCGCGCGTCTGCGCCGACGGCGCCACCCCGAGCTCCCGCCGCAGGCGCTCCGCCAGCGTGCGGTAGATGCGCATGGCGCCGGCGCGATCGCCGGCGCGATCGAGTCGCTCGATCAGACGCCGGTGGGCGTCTTCGTCGAACCGGTCCTGCTCCACCTGGCGGCGCGTGAGATCGATCGCGTCGCGGACCGTGCCGCGGGTCTCTGCCGCGAGTGCAAGCTTCTCGAGCAGCTCGATCACCCGCTCGCGGTGCCGGTCGCGCGCGGTGATCGCCCAGTCGTCCTCGAGCCCTTCGAGCAGATCCCCGCGCTGACACAGGGCAAGCGCCGCCTCGGGATCGTCCGCCGTCAGCCGCTCGAACTCTCGGACGTCGACCCAGGCGTCCGGGTCGTCGTGCAGACCGACCCGCTCGCTCTCGACCAGAAGCTCGTCGCCGAGTTGCCGGCGCAGCGTCCACAGCGCACTGCGCAGGCTCGCCCGCGCGCTCTGATCGAGCACGTCGGGCCAGAAGCGGCTGGCCAATTCGCCCCGCGCAACCGGCCGCCGAGCCAGCGCCACATACGCGAACACCGCCCACGGGCGCTGCGAAGCGGGCGAATCGATCACCGCCCCGTTTAGCTCGACCTCGAGCGCCCCAAGCAAGCGTGCGCGGAGCACATGCCAAGGCTATCGCGCGCTTTGACGCGGTTTTGACGGCCCGCAGACGGCCGGTCGGGAGCCTTCCCGGCGCATGGCACGCACGACAACTACCGAGGAGGACGCCATGAGCACCATCACCACATTCGATCTCGACCGCTTCACCCGCGCGGCCGAGGAGCGCGACGCGGCGACGCAGCTGTCGATGTACGGTCCGGACGCGGTCGTCACCATCGCGGACAAGATCTCCCAGCCCGGGGCGCCCCGGGTGCTGCGCACGCGCGAAGAGATCCGGGACTGGCTCGAGGACATGTACGCACGCGACATGACCCACTCCGTCAAGCACCGCGTCCTCGACGCGACCGGCGCCGCCTACACCCAGGCCTGCCGCTACCCGGACGGCACGAACGTGCTGTGCGCAACCGTGATCGCGCTCGACGGCGGCGTGATCTCCGGGCAGACCGTGATCCAGGTCTGGGACGAGGCGTGAACGATGGCCGCCACGACCCAGAGAATCGACCAGGCCAGGCTCGACGAGTTCATGGGCCGGTTCGTCGGGGACCTCGGTGCGGCGGTGTCCGCCGCGCTCGTCGTTATCGGCGACCGGCTCGGGCTGTACCGAGCGATGGCCGACGGCGAGCCGGTCACCCCGGACGAGCTCGCACAGCGGTCGGGCACCGACGCTCGCTACGTCCGCGAGTGGCTCTCGAACCAGGCCGCCGGAGGCTATGTGACGTACGACGCTCGGCAAGCGGCCTTCTCGCTCTCGCCCGAGCAGTCGTTTGCCCTGGCCCAGGAAGGGAGTCCGGCATTCGTCCCGGGCGCCTTCCAGCTCGCCACGGCGGCGATCAAGGACGAGCCGAAGATCACCGAGGCCTTCCGCACGGGCGAGGGCGTGGGCTGGCATGAGCACCATCACGACCTGTTCGCCGGCACCGAGCGATTCTTCCGGCCGGGCTACGTTGCAAACCTCGTCTCGTCTTGGATCCCCGCGCTCGACGGCGTGCAGAGCAGGCTCGAGGCGGGCGCGCTCGTGGCCGACGTGGGCTGCGGACACGGCGCCTCGACGCTCCTCATGGCGGAGGCGTTCCCGCGGTCGGAGTTCGTCGGGTTCGACTACCACGAGGCCTCGATCGAGCATGCGCGGGAGGCGGCGGCTGAGGCCGGCGTCGGCGACCGCGTCAGCTTCGAGGTTGCCGCGGCCAAGGAGTACCCGGGAGACGGATACGACCTGGTCGCGATGTTCGACTGCCTGCACGACATGGGCGATCCGGTGGGCGCCGCGGCGCACGTGCTCGGGACGCTCGCGGCCGACGGCACCTGGATGATCGTCGAGCCGTACGCCGGCGATCGGCTCGAGGACAACCTCAACCCGGTCGGTCGGGTTTTCTACGGCGGCTCGACGCTGATCTGCACGCCGGCCTCGCGGGATCAGGAGGTCGGGCTGGCGCTCGGCGCCCAGGCCGGCGAGGCTCGGTTGCGCGAGGTCGTGACCGCCGGCGGGTTCACGCGCTTCCGGCGCGCCACCGAGACCCCGTTCAACCTCGTCCTCGAAGCTCGCCCATAGGGCTGGGGCCGCTTGCCAGACCGCGGGATCAGTCCCGCAACAGTTCCGTCAAGAAGCGATCGCGGGCTTCGAGGAAGCTTTGGGTCAGCCGTACCGGGTCGGCGTCCTCGTACTCGATCTCCTCGAGCCCGTGTTCGCCGCAGTGGTAGATCATCGACTCGGGGTAGGCGAGGATGATCGGCGAGTGGGTGGCGATGATCAGCTGCGAGCCGTCCTGCACCAGCTCGTGGACGCGGCGCAGGGCGGTGAGGCAGTTCTGGGTCGATAGCGCGGCCTCGGGCTCGTCGAGCAGATACAAGCCGTCGGCCCCGAACCGGTTGATCATCACCGCCAGGAACGACTCGCCGTGCGACTGCTCATGGAGCGAGCGGCCGCCGTAGGCGGCGAGCGGGTCGCCTCCGAGTCCCAAGTCATCTTTCAGCCCCTCCAGGTAGGTCGCGGCGTTGAACAGGCTCTCGGCGCGCAGGAAGAAGTCGGTCCTCGGGCGCCGGCCGCCGCGGACCAGGCGGATCGCGCCTGACAGCTCGGAATGCGAGGTGCGCGTCGCGAACGCGAAGCTCGACGAGCCTCCCTCCGGGTTCATCCCGGCGGCGACCGCGATCGCCTCGAGGAGCGTCGACTTGCCGCTGCCGTTCTCCCCGATCAGGTAGGTGACGCTCGGATGTAGGGCGAGCCCCGCGCCGAGCGGCGCGATCGCCGGGAGCGTCCACGGGTAGCCCGTGCGCGGCGGCCCGTCGCGATCGGGCTTTAGCTCGACCGCCCTCAGGAAGGGGTCAGCCACGACCGACGTAGGGCATGCCCGACGCCATCACCGTCATCGAGAGGACGTTCGCGGTCAGCGGAAGCTCGACCATGTACAGGACAGCATCCGCGACCGCCTCGACCGGCATCGTGGGCTCGGCGACGATCGATCCGTCCGCCTGGAGCGCACCCACCTCGAGCTGCCGGGTCATGTCGGTGGCGGCGTTGCCGACGTCGATCTGGCCGCAGGCGATCCCGTGGCGCCGGCCTTCGAGCGCGAGCGCCTTGGTCAGCCCCGAGATGCCGTGCTTGGTCGCCGTGTAGGCGACCGCGTTCGGGCGCGGGACGTGCGCCGACAGCGATCCGTTGTTGACGATCCGCCCGCCGCTCGGGCGCTGGCGGATCATCTGGCGAAACGCCGCCTGGGCGCACAGGAACGCGCCGGTGAGATTGGTTTGCACCGTATCCGCCCAGCCCTCGTACGGGTAGTCCTCGATTGGCGCCGCCGGACCGAACACGCCCGCGTTGTTGATCAGCACGTCGACCCTGCCCGCGCGCTCGGCGACGTAGTCGAACAGCGCGTCGACGCTGTCGGGCTCCGTCACGTCGGTCGGCACGGCGAACGGCTCGGCGTTGGCGGGCAGCTCCGAGAGAGCGTCATTCAGCGTTTCTATCCGCCGGCCCGCCAATGCCACCCGGTAGCCCGCGCCGGCCAGCCGCCGGGCGACCGCCCGCCCGATTCCTGACCCGGCGCCCGTGACGATCGCTGCCGGTGGCTGCCCCGAAGTACTCATGCCCAGATTCTCGGTTATCGTCGCCGAGCATGTCGCAACGACCGCTGTCGAGCACCGTCGTCGGAAGTTATCCCCAGCCGGACTGGCTGATCGACCGCGAGGCGCTCGGTTCGCACTCGGTTCCGCGCGTCCGCATGACCGACGCCTGGAGGATCCCCGAGCCGTACCTGCGGGAGGCGCAGGACGACGCGACGGTGGTCGCGATCCGAGACATGGAGCGCGCCGGGATCGACACGATCACCGACGGCGAGATCCGCCGGGAGAGCTACTCGAACCGGTTCGCCACGGCGCTCGACGGCGTCGACGCCGACAACCCGGCCACGATCCACACCGCCGGCGGCGAGGCCCGAACCGTGCCCCGGATCGTCGCGCCGGTCCGGTGGCGCGGGCCCGTCGAGGTCGGCGACGTCGAGTTCTTGCGCGCGCACACCGACCGCGGGACCAAGATCACGCTGCCCGGTCCGTTCACGATGGCCCAGCAGGCGAGCAACGAGGCCTACGATGATCCGGACGAGCTCGTGATGGACTTCGCCACGGCGGTCAACCAGGAGGCGCTCGCGCTCCAACACGCCGGCGCGGACGTGATCCAGCTCGACGAGCCGTGGCTTCGGAACGATCCCGACGGCGCGCGGCGGATCGCGGTGGCGGCGATCGACCGCGCGCTCGACGGGCTGTCGGTCACGACCGTCGTGCACCTGTGCTTCGGATACGCGGCGCTCGTCGGCGCCAAAAACCGAAACCGCTACGACTTCCTCGGAGAGCTGAGCGACAGCGTCGCCCAGCAGATCTCGATCGAAGCGGCGCAGCCGCGCCTCGACGTCGGCCAGCTGGCCGAGCTCAGCCCCAAGGTCATCGTGCTCGGCGTGCTCGACCTCGGCGACGATACGGTCGAGACCCCCGAGCAGGTCGCCGACCGGATCCGCGCCGCGCTCGCGCACGTGCCCGCCGAGCGCATCGTCCCCGCGCCGGATTGCGGAATGAAGTACCTGCCGCGCGACCGGGCGTTCGGCAAGCTGCAAGCGCTGAGCGCGGGTGCCGCGCTCGTCCGGTCTGAGCTCTGAAACCGCGCCCAGCGCCGGTCAGTGTGCCGTGAGCGTCACGGGGGACGTGCGGCAGCCTTCGTTGGTCAGGTGGAACGTCACCGTCGCCGTCTTGCCCGAGCCTGCGAGGTGGCCGGTGACGCTGACCTCGGCGTCACCCTTGCCGGCGCTGCCGTAGAGTGTGCCTTTCGGCTGCACCTTGATCACCGGTAGCGCGTCGGCACCCTCGTGCTTGCCACCAAGCAGCGCCTCGCCACCGCCGCCGTTGCAGCCCCAGCCCGTGATCACGGTGGTGCCCACGAACTTCAGCGTCGTGCCGTTGCTGCTCGCGCGGAACCTGTACACGCACGTCGTGCCCTTGACCTGCGTACTCTGACAAGTCTTGCCCGTGTACGAGGCTCCCGCACGGAAATGGGCCGCGGCCAACGCGGAGCTGGCCGCCACAAGCACGACGAGCACCGCCAGCACCGAACTCCAACGTGCACAACGAGTCACGGCGCGGCATCTTATCCACCGGGGCGCAGTACGGCCAACCACCTAACAGAATTCTTGCGAGGCCCGGCACTTGGATCGCTACGCTGCCGGCCGGTACCCTAGGTGAAGGACCCCGTTGTCGTAGCTCCGTGTCTGCGCGAGGGTGAATTTCACCTGTGAGTCACCGAACAACTTGACACCAGTCCCGAGCACGACCGGGTACACGAACAGGTGCAATTCGTCCACAAGGCCTTCGGCGAGCATCGCGCGAACGAGCGTCCCGCTGCCGCTGACGTAGATGCCGCCGTCGACCCGATCTTTCAGCGCGCGAATCCCTTCCGCGCTGTAGCCGCCGAGAATCGACGAGTTGTTCCAGTCGGCACTCTGGAGGGTCCCGGACACGACGTACTTCGGCGTCTCGTTCATGAACGGAGCGCCCGGATCCTCATCCGCGGTGCGGCCCGACCAGGCCGGGGCGAACTCCTCGTATGTCTGGCGCCCGAGCAGGATCGCCTGGCACGGGCCCATGATCCCGCCGATGGCCTCGCCCATCTTTGGATCGAACCCGTATTCCATCGTCCACCTCGGCGCCTCGAAGACGCCGTCGAGGGTTATGAACTCGTGTACTAGGATCTGGCCCATAGTGACTCCCGTGGTTTGAATGTGTGTCGCGTATGAGCGTGTTGCGCTCGCCGTCGAAGACCGCGACCGGGGTCAGAAATCATCGCGGTCTCATAACCAGCCACGGTCGTCGGCTGTCCTGACCGCCTCGACCCGATTGCGCGTCCCCGTCTTGGCGATCGCCGCCGACAGGTAGTTGCGGACGGTCCCTTCGGACAGAAACAGCTTCTCGGCGATCTCCGACACCGTGCTTCCAGGCCGAGCCGCGATCAGCACGTCGCGCTCACGGGCGGTCAGCGGTGAGGTCCCGTCGCGAAGCGTGTCGGCCGCGAGCACCGGATCGACTACGCGCTCGCCCGCTGCCACCCGGCGGATCGCGTCGGCGAGCTGCTCGGGCGGAGAATCCTTGACCACGAACCCCCACGCCCCCGCCTCCATCGCCCGCCGCAGGTATCCCGGACGTCCGAACGTCGTGAGGATCAGCGACCGGCACTCCGGCACCTCCTGGCTGAGCACGCCGGCGGCGGCCAGGCCGTCGATCCCCGGCATCTCGATATCGAGCAGCGCGACGTCCGGCCGATTGGCTTTGGCGGCGGCGACGACCTCGTCACCGCGCCCGACCGACGCGACCACCTCGAAGTCTTTGTTCAGCTCGAGCAGCGCCGCGAACGCGCTTCGGATCAGCTCCTGGTCGTCGGCAAGCAGCAGGCGGATCGTCACGCGACGGCCTCCGGCGCCAGCGAGACCCGCAACCGCCACCCCTTCGGCTGGACCGGCCCTGCGTCGACCACGCCGCCGGCCGCGGTCACCCGTTCGCGCAGACCGGTCAGGCCGTTGCCCGACGCTGACCCGCCGTTCGCGCCGACGCCGTCATCCACGATCTCGACCGAGCACGAAGACAGGCGGACCGAGCACGACCTGGCGTGGGCGTGGCGCACGACGTTCGTGAGGCCCTCGCGCACGACCCACCCGAACAGCTCCTGATTCGAAGGGTCGACGGCATCGACGGCGCGCGGAAGGTCGGCGCTGATGCCGGCGGCCCTGAGCAACTCGCGCCCGGTGGCGAGCTCGCCGGCGAGCGTCACGTCGCGGTAGTTGGCGACCGCGGCTCGGACATCAGCGAGCGACCTTCTCGCCAGGTCCTCGACCTCGGCGATCTCCTGTTGGGACCGGGCCGGATCGGCTTCGCCGAGTTGACGGGCCAGCCCCGCCTTGACCGTGATCGTCGTCAGCGAGTGTCCGAGCAGGTCGTGCAGGTCGCGCGCGATGCGGAAGCGCTCGTTCTCCGCCGCTAGCCGCGCAAGCTGACCTCGCGCCTCGGCGAGCTCGCGGTTGCTTCGGAACACCTGGCGCACGCCGAGCGATACGACCGCGACGACGAGGATCGCCACCGGGGTGACAGTCCCCCAGGCATCGCCAAGGTCCTCGTGCCAGGAGGGAACCACGCTCGGCACCACGAGCGCCGCCACCGCCATCGCGACAACGATCGGCGCCGCGCTGGTGTCGAGGCGCGCCACGCTCAGTGCCGCGAGATAGAGACACATCACGAACGCGGCCGCCCGCGCAAACGGCACGTCCGCGACAAACAGCGCGAGGCAGATCCCGTACAGCGTCCAGAACCGCGCCGAGCTGCCGTCCGGGGCCCCGGCCACGAGCAGGAGATACGCGACCGCGAACGCGACGAGAATGGCGTAGCCGGCGAACGCGGCATTGCCGTGGTTGTTCTTCGCTACCGACTGAGCGACGTACCCCAGATAGACGAGAAATACGGCGGGGAGCACGAAGCGGCGCCACCCCTGCGTCCACCGGCGCTCGGTCGCGACCCAATCCGCGTGCGGCTCGTCCTCGGCGTCCACGTCGTTCCAATCTAGCGGCCGAGCCGAGCAGCTCCTCACACCCGGCTCGTGTCGCGGTTGTACACGAACACGGAGAGCGGGACGAGGACGGCGGTCCATGCGGCGATCACGATCCACCCCTCGGCCGGCCAGCTATGGCCGGCGAGAGCGGTCTTCCCCGCTTGCACGATCCAGTACGACGGAAGAGCCTTAATCAAGTCGAACACCGCGCCCGACTCTGCGACCAGGAAACCGTACGCGCCACCGAGCAGCGCGAGCAGCATGATCGTCCCCCCCGCCGCCGGGGCCATCGAGTCGGGGGTGACCAGATGCCCCAGCAGGATCCCGAGCACTGTCAGCGGGATCAAGCCGACCAGCATCAGGCCGATCATCGTCAGCCACGCCCCGAAGGAGAGGTGCACGCCGAGCGCGGTTCCAGACAGTGACACGAACACGATCACCAGCAGCGCCATCGCGAAGCCGCACACGACCCTCGCGCCGAGGTAGTCGCGGGCCGTGAGCGGCGTCAGCCGAAGCTGACGTGTCCAGCCGGCCGAGCGGTCGACGGCGATCCGTGCCCCGCTCGAGATCACGGCGATCATCGTTCCCACGGCCGCCATCCCGGCCATGAAGTACACAGGGAAGGCGACGCCGTCGAACGTGGCGTGACGCTGGGGCGAGGTGACCACGAAGTACAGGATGACCGGGTAGACGAGCGAGAACACGATGAACCGCCAGTTGCGGACGTTTCGGAGCAGCTCGTAGCGAAGGTAGGTGGGGTGCATCGGTTTGACCTCCAGTAGTCAGTCAGTTGTTGTCGGCGTTGCCATCGGCAGTCAGGGCCAGGAACGCGTCCTCGAGCCCGGCGCCGCGCACCTCGACGTCCGCGGCGGATGGGAACCGGTCGAGCAGGGCGCGCAGCGCGGCCTCCGCCTCGGCGCAGGTGAGGATCACGGCGTCTCCGCGCCGCTCGGCCCCAATCACGCCCGGCAGCGCGCGCAGCGAGTGCAGGTCGGCGTCGGGCAGCGTTGCCCGGATCGTCCGGCCCCCGACCCGGGCCTTGATCTCGCCAGGAGGCCCGTCGGCGACGACGCTTCCATGCGCCAGCAACACGATTCGGTCCGCGAACGCGTCGGCCTCTTCGAGGTAGTGGGTCGCGAAGATCACGGTCTTTCCGCGTGCTGCCACCGCCCGCATCGACGCCCAGAAGTCGCGCCGCGCCTCGACGTCGAGCGCGGCCGTCGGCTCGTCGAGCAGCAACAGGTCTGGGTCGGCGACCAGCGCGATCGCGAACCGCACGCGCTGGGCCTGGCCCCCGGACAGCTTCGTGGTACGGCGATCGGCGAAGCCCGAGCACCCGCTGAGCGTCAGCGCATCCTCGACTTCGAGCGCACGCGGGTACAGCGACGCAACCATGGTCACGAGCTCGCGGACGCTCAGGTAATCGACCAGTGACCCCGTCTGGAGCATCCCGCCGACGACCCCCGCGGCGGCCGCCTCGCCAGGCGACATCCCGAACAGCGACACGGTCCCGGAGTCGGGCCGGGTCAGCCCGAGCACCATGTCGATCGTGGTCGTCTTGCCGGCGCCGTTCGGCCCCAGCAGCGCCACGGTCTCACCCGGGGCGATCGTCAGATCAATCGACCGCACGGCTTGCACGTCGCCGTACGACTTGGAGAGTTGAGAGAGGGCTACGGCCCCATCAGATGTGTCATGCGTTGTCATGCATGAGAGCGTGACACTCCGCAGGCGGTCTCGGTAGAGCCGAAGCTCACCAGTTCAAGATGACAAATGTCAGACGGCCCGGTCCGGGGCGCGCGGGCTCCAGCGCTCCTCGATCCGGCCGAAGTGCCAGATCGACAGCGCGATCGCCCAGGTGGCGACGAACATGCCGACGATGACCAGGCCCAGCTCGTTGATGTTGACGTTCTGAACCCATCTCCAGAACGAGCCGCGAGCTCCGAGCTGCTCCGAGAACAGCCCGGCGAGCTCGACCGTCCCGATCACGAGCGCGATCATCACCGACAGCCCCGTGATCGTGATGTTGTAGTAGAGCTTCCGGACCGGCTTGGAGAACGACCAGCCGTAGGCGAAGTTCATGAACGAGCCGTCGATGGTGTCGAGCAGGCTCATCCCGGCGGCGAACAGGATCGGAAGGCAGAGGATCGCGTAGAACGGCAGCCCCGCGCCGGCGGCGCCCGCGGCCAGGAACAGCAGTGCGACCTCGCTGGCGGTGTCGAATCCGAGGCCGAACAGCAGGCCGATCGGATACATGTGCCACGACTTCGTGATCGTACGCGTGAACCGCCCGAGCAGCCGGCTCATCAACCCCCGCGAGTCAAGTTGCCGCTCGAGTTGCGCCTCGTCGAACGTTCCGCTCCGCATCTCTCGCGTAAGGTTCACGATCCCGACCAGGATCACCAGGTTGAGCGCGGCGATGACGTACAGGAACGTCCCCGACACGCTCGTGCCGACCCAGTTGGTGACGTTGTGCAGCGCCGAGCCGCCGTGCTGCACCTGCCCGCTGAGCGCGCGAATGCCGATCGCGAACAGGAACGACAAGGCGAACACGATCGACGAATGCCCCAGCGAGAACCAGAAGCCGACGCTGAGCGGTCGCTTGCCCTCGGCCATCAGCTTGCGCGTGGTGTTGTCGATCGCCGAGATGTGGTCGGCGTCGAACGCGTGGCGCAACCCGAGCGTGTACGCGGTTAACCCCAGACCGATGCTGAACCCGCCCGAGGTGCCGAGGTGATAGTGACGCGGCGCGACGAGCACGATCAGGATGAAGAACCCGATCGCGTGCAAGCCAACCACCACGCCGGCCATGGCGGCCACCGTGCGCCGTTCGGTCGGGTTCAGCTTCGCCGTCATGGGAGTGCGACCTCCGCGACCCCACCATCGGGCACGTTCACCAGCGGGCCCGCGGTGTCGGCGTCCTCCCAGACGACGTACTCGCCGACTGGGAGGCTGCCGAAGATCGCGGTCAGACGTGACCGCTCGTCTGTGGCACGTTCGTGCACCCCCGTATGGACGCGATGACCATGACCGTCGAGCCGGCTGATCTCGATCTCGCGGCCGCGGAAACGCTCACCTGGGTACAGGATCAGCGCCCCCGACCCCCCGCCGATGTCGATCGCCACGCTCGCGCACGCCGCCGCGGGCTCGAGGACACCATGTCGGTGCTCTGTGGTCGCGGTCACCATGACTCACACCACTCCGAGCGGCGCTGTCTGATATCCGCCCTGTGGCGTCCCGAGATACGGGAACGAGTTCAGGAACGGCACGTTGACGCTCGACGGTGTCAGCCCGTCCGTGATCACGCCGGCCGCGGCGTCCGGCGTGTAGCTGCTGTTGACGAGCGGGTAGGTGACGCCCGCGATCGCCCGCAGCTCGACCGTGACGACGTCGTCGAACACGCGCCGGCCGTTTGGGAACCCCGCCGCATCGCCGCCGATCAGCCCCAGGATGTTGGGCTTGGACGACGGCGGGATCGCCACATTCAGACGCAGCATGTCGGCCAGGGTGCTTCCGGTGAAGTTCTGGAAGCCCGGGACGACTCCCGCGGGGAGCCCGGTCAGGAGGATCGCCACGAGGTCGGTACGCGGCGCCGTGAGCTTGGCCAGGTTCGGGAACACGCCCGGATACAGCACCGGCAGCAGCGACGCCAGCTCGGGGTGCTGCACGCCGCCGGCGAACCGCTTGTCGGCAGACGGCGGGAGCGAGTTCCACAGGTCTTTGAACCCCATCCCGACGAGCACCTCGTTGAACAGCGGATTGCCGAGGCGAGACACCTGCAACCACTCGCCGGCCTCCTGCACGTACTCGGACCACGGCTCGCGCACCGTCGCCGCCTGCCGGCTGGCCGATGCCCACACGCCGACCACCGAGTCCTGCGACGAGGCGTTGGTGGGCGTCGTGCCGTGACGTGTCAGGTCCGACTTCGGGACCTTCAGCGCGATCGAGTGCACGCTGAAGTTGTCGGTCCCATTCACGCCTGCAGCGGCGGCCAGCGACGGAAGGCCGAACGTCGCATGCAGCTGCTCGAACGGCCGCAGGTTCCCGAGGTCGAAGATCGACCCGAGGTCGACGTAGAAGCCCTCAGCCCGCTGTCCCGCGAACACGGTCCGGCCCCCCGGCAGGCTGTGAACCGCCTGCGAGGCCAGCATGTCGTAGTCCGGGGTCGAGAGCGGACCGATGTTGCACGGCGGACAGGCCAGGCCCGCGCCGAGCACCTGGCGCTGCCCTCGGCTGATCCGGGTGACGGAGTAGAACTGCTTGCGGTTCCAATCGGCGCTGTCGATCGAGAGGATCGGACCGCTGTTGTAGAGGAACGAGTTCGGGTTGGCGACCTGGGTCTCAAACGCGAACTCGTAGATGATATCCGCATCGCCGTCGCCGTTGTTGTCGATGTTGATGCGGTAGCGGACGTCGGGGCCGAACTCGAAGAAGTTGGGGCCTCCATACGGCGCCTCGAGCGGCAGGTAGTTGGAGATGATCGTGACCGTGCCGGGGTCGTCGGGCGAGACGAACGCGTACAGGTCGGTGTTGTCGGCGACGGGATCGCGGCTGATCGCCGGTGCTTCACGGTGCGAGGACATTCGTCGACCTCCTCACTTCGCCGCGCGGGCGAGCCGCGCCGCGATCTTGCGGTCGTGGAGCTTGACCTCGCGCTCGCCGGCCATCACCGAGATCTCGCCCGTGTGCGGGTTGCGGATATACGCGACGACCGGGCCCGATTTGGACGCGACCTTCGCGTCGGCCTGCTCGGCGACGAGCGCGCCGACGACGGTAATGCCTGCCGCCGCGGCTGCCGAATTCTTGACGAACCCACGCCTTGTACTGTCACTCATCCATCTGCCCTCCGGTCAGTGGGGGTTTGACTGTCACTGACAATTCGCAGAGGGCGGTGAACTGGATCACTCGCCGGATGTGTTAATTCCGTAACTCGGCTCGCTACTCGCTCGGGCCCGGGCGCGTGACCGCCGCTCGGCCAGGCTGGCGAACAGGACGCCGAGCTCGAACAGGAGGTACAGCGGCACGGTTTCGAGTAGGAGCGTGATCACGTCGCCCGGCAGGAAGGCGGCGACCGCTCCGCAGGCGACGACCGCGTAGCGTCGGTTCTTGCGCAGCCGCCGAGGGGTGACGAACCCGGCGCGCGTGATCGCCACGATCCCGACCGGAACCTGGAACAGAAGTCCCATCGCGAGCAGCGTGGTCGCCGCGAACTTGTAGTACTGGTTCGCCTGCACGAGGACGTTGAACTGGTCGCTGTTGAAGTTCTGGAAGAAGTGGACCGCGGCCGGGAGGACGACGAAGTAACCGAATAGCACGCCGGCGACGAACAGGAACGGAATCGACGCCACCAGCGGACGGATATGCCGGCGCTCATGAGGGTGCAACGCCGGCATCAGGAACGCGTACGCCTGGTAGAGCACGAACGGCAGCGCCAGGATCAGCGCGAACACCAGTGAGATCGTCACCGTGGTGGTGAAGGGCTCGCCGATGCCGAGCGTCACCGGTTTGTCGCCCTCCGGAGGCACCGATAGCTTCCCGACATCGCGCTCGAGACTCCGGGCGACGCGGTGAAGGGTCGCCTGCGCCGCCGCCGTCTGGTGCTGCGCCGGGTCGTCGAGCACCCCCACCACGCTGCGCAGCTGGACCGCGACGTCGCGAGCGCTACGTGCCACAGTGTAGGTGGCCCCGAGCGGGCCGTGGCCGGCGCGGACCTGCGCCTGGGTCTGGTGGGCTAGCGGCCGATCGATGATGTGCAGAAGCCGGTTGTTCTGCCAGAAGCAGAAGCCGAACGCGACCCCGATCACCACGAGCGACACGATCAGCCGCGTGCGCAGCTCGTCAAGATGACCGACAAGGCTGAGCTCGTCTTCGTGGCCAACCGACCGGGCGGCGGTGCGGATCGCGTTGAGCATGTCAGCTCCTGTTACGCGCCGGCGACCGACTCGGATCATTTCTTCTCGCTCGCCTACGGGTGATCCGGATCGACGCCGCCTCCGTAAGCGTTGGCGTGCTTCGTCAACCGCGGTTCTTCTCGCCCGACCTGCGGGCGTTCGCCGACGAGGAGCTGATGGCGCTCGTCCATGACGGCGACGCCCGCGCGTTCGAGGTGATCTTCGACCGGCACGCCGGCCCGGCGTTCTCGCTCGCGTATCGGATGTGCGGACGGCGGGCGCTCGCCGAGGAGATCGTCCAAGAGGCGTTCATGTCGCTGTGGCGGAGCGCCGCCCGATACGACCGCAGCCGGGGCAGCGTCAGGTCGTGGGTGTTGAGAGTGGTGCACAACCGCGCGATCGACGCCTTCCGGCGCGAGCTGTCGAGCGCCAGGCACGACGTCGCCGACGACTGGATCAGCGAGGTTCTTCCCGCGCGCGAGCTGACCGAGGACGAGGTCGAGCGTCGCAGCGACGCCCGGCTGGTGCGAACCGCGCTTGATGGGCTGCCCCCGGAGCAGCGTCAGGTGATCGAGCTCGCGTACTTCGGCGGCTTCTCGCACGCACAGATCGCCGAGACGCTCGGACTGCCGGCAGGGACCGTCAAGGGCCGCATGCGGCTCGCGCTCAGCAAGTTGCGGATCGCGCTCGGCGAGCCGGCGGGGGTTCTGCCGTGACCGGCGATCCGACCGCGTGGCGGTCCGACTGCGGCAATGACGCCGCGCCGTACGTGCTGGGCGCGCTCGAGCCCGCCGAGGCGCGGGCGTTCGCCCGCCACATGCAGAGTTGCGCCGTGTGCCGCGACGAGGTCGCGGCGCTCGTGCCGGTGCTCGACGTGCTGCCGTCGTGCGCTCCGCATTACGAGGTCAGCGCCTCGCTGCGGCGACGGGTGATGCATGCGGTCCGCGCCGAGCCGAAGGCCGGGCTCGCGCCGGCTCGTCGCGCGCCCGGGCGGTCGAGGCTCCGGCGGGTTGCGCTGCCCCGGCCCGCGGTCGTCGCCGCGCTCGCGGTGGCGATCGCGCTCGGGGTTGGGGTTGTGATCGCGGCCCGGCCGGGCGGTTCGCCCGCGCGCGTTATCTCGGCGAGCGTCGGTCACGCCGAGCTGCGAATCGCGGACGGGCACGGCGAGCTGATCGTCGATCACCTGCCACCGGCGCCGCCGGATCACGTTTATGAGCTGTGGCTCCAGCGTGGGCGCGAGACCCCGGCACCGAGCACGCTGTTCGCGGTCACCTCACGCGGAACGGCCGTTCTCGGCGTGCCGGGCGACCTCAGCGGGGTCACCCGCGTGCTCGTGACCGTCGAGCGTTCCGGGGGCAGTCGGGTGCCCACGACCCCGGCAGTGATAGTCACGCGAGCGTGATTGATCCAAATCGCGCTCGCGCTCGTAGCTAAGCCAAGCCAGTTCAACCAACCGATCGGAGCAAGCCATGATGGGCCTCGACAATCCAATTCACATCGCGTTCCTGCTCGTGCTATTGCTGCTGGTGTTCGGAGCCAAGCGCCTTCCGGAGATGGGGCGGTCGCTCGGCGCCGGGCTGCGCGGTTTCAAGGAGTCGATCAGCGGCGAGACGCCGGTGACCCCTGCCGAGCCGGCGCGCATCGCGAGCGCGCCCGAGATGCCTGCCACCACCGCGCCGCTCGCCGACTCCGCCCCCGTCCGCCCGACCGCACAGGTGTAGCCGTCGGCCGCCGCTCAGGGGATCCTGACGTCTCTCCTATCGCGGGCGGCCCGGAGCTGCCTGGCGGACAGATCGGATTCCCTGACCAGGCGGACCAGCGACCAGTGATGACCGATCGGGCAGTACTGGAACCGGCGCGGGCCGAGTCGGACCGACTTCACCGATGCTCCCGGAAGCCAGATCGTCGTGAAGCGGTGGCCCTTGCTGCACTGCACCACGACGTTGCCGCCGATTCCATAGCCGTTTCGCAAGAGCGGGATCGTCTCGACGATGAAGGCGCCCGCGACGATCCCGAGCCGCCTGCGGCGGCGTCGCTTGCCTGACCCTCCCGTATCGCCGCTCTCGGCCTCGGGCGTGGATGAAGCGGACATAGCAATCCTCTCAGAATTAGGAATGGTCTCAATGATGATAACGAAGTGTGTCGGGCGCGCGTAAAACCCGATCCAGCGGGGGGCGAACCCTCATGTGGCGCACGTACGGGATCGGGGTAGTACGGTCGGCGACTGATCCAGGGCAGGGGACTCACCCTCGCCGCACCCTCACGGGAGGACTACTCATGCGCAGAGCCGTCGGGAGCGGACTCACGACCGCGATCATCCTCGTCGCCATGCTGACGGGAGCCAGCGCCGCGGCAGCCAAGACCCACGCCAGGACCCACGCGCAGGGCGGGTTGGGCGTGCTCATTCCGAAGACCAAGAGCGAGCGACTACCAAGCCACGGTGGGACCGCCGACAGCCTCAACTGGTCCGGGTACGCCGTGACCCCCACGGGCGGCGGAATCACGGCGGTGTCGTCGACGTTCACGGTCCCGTCCGCGGGCCTGGCGCCGCCCGGATTCGCCGCTACCTGGACCGGGATCGGCGGCTACAACACCAGCGACCTGATCCAGGCCGGTGCCTCGGAGGACTCGGCACCGAGCAATCCGCTGCTCGGCGATCAGTACTACGCGTGGTATGAGCTGCTGCCCGCGAGCGAGACCCAGATCACCGGGTGCACCGGCGACGCCAATTGCACGGTGACACCGGGCGACAACATGACGGTGAACATCAGCCAGGTGTCGGGCGACACCTGGAGCATCTCGATGACCGATGCCGGTAAGTGGAGCTGGAGCCAGGACGTCACCTACGCATCCTCGGAGTCCTCGGGCGAGTGGATACTCGAGGCCCCGACGCTCGTCGCCCAGACGCTGCTGGCGAATGTCGGCACCGTCCATTTCGGTCCGACCTCGACCTACACCGCCGGCGGCGTCACCCACACGATCGCCGAGGGAGACCCGACCCAGATCTTCCTCTCGCCGGGAGTGGTCAATGAGGCCACGCCGTCCGCGCTCGCCTCGGACGGTCAGTCGTTCAACGACTGCGCGTACGCCCAGAGCTGCGCGGCGCCGTAGCCGGTCGGCAAGGGGCTGGCGCGGCCGCCGCGTCAGCCCCGTCGGCCGTTCCCCTCGGCGAGGTGAGCGTCGGCGTATTCCTTGGCCAGTCGCTTGGGCGCCTGCACCAACCACGCCTCGACGATCACCTCCTTGAGCTCCTCCGGCACGATCTCCTCGAGGCGGACGAGGATCGCCGGGTACCCCTCGAAGTGTGGCGTCGTGAAATAGACGCCCGGGTCGTCGGCGAGCAGCGCCTCCTTCGCGCCGACATGCTCGACCCTGGCGCCGAGGATCGGACCGGCGGGCGCTGCGTCGCCGAGTGCGCGGAGATCCGCCAGCCGCAGCGGCCGCTCCCACACGAACAGCTTGTCGCGGACTCGCCACGACGCGTTGCCGTGCGACGTCCGCTCGCTCGTCTGCGGAAGCGCGAGCGCGATTCGCCGCACGTCGTCCCAGCCCGCCATGCGGTCACCCGACGGTCGAGGCGGACCGGCCCGGGCGCGCCCACACTCCGCGTTCCTGAAGCAGCTCCACCTGCTTGCGCGTCACCTGCTCGCGGTACTCGGCATGCGTGTACGGCGCGCGATCGAGGTACAGGTTCTTCGGGTAGACCGGCTGCTCGTAGACGAGCTGATACTGCTCGGTCGTGAGGTCCTTCATCCAGTTGTCCCACTGGGCGGTCTGACGAAAGTTCCGCAGCGCCTCGATGTCGATCGTACCGGCGATCCAGGTCGAACCGGCGCCGTACGGAACCTCAGTGACCACCTGGCCACGGTAATCGACGATCTGCGACCCGCCCGAGAACGTGTCGATCGGCGTCGGGGAGTCCTTGTCGAGGTAGTAAGTGCCGAGGTTCATTCCGATCACGTACATGTTGTTGTCGAGCGCGCGGGCGCGGTTCTGTACCGAGAACATCCCGCTCATCACGCCAGGCGCGGGGTACGGCCCGCGGTAGGCGATCTCGCAGCCGTTCATCGCCAGCCCTCGCGCGTTCTCGGGATACGAGGCCTCGTTGGCCATCATGATCCCGATCCGCCCGATCTCGGTGTCGGCAACCGGGTAGAACGCCTCGAGCTCTCGGCCGTAGAGCTCGATCCATCGATCCCACACGTTGTGCGGCGTCACGGAGTGCTCGACCGGCAGCAGCGGCACGACCTTGTGATGCCTGAGGATCACAGTGCCGTCTTCCGGCTCGATCACGAACCCGACGTTGAAGAACCGTCCGGGGAACTCGGGATGGCGGGCCTTGGCCTGTGCGATCACGTGCGCGTCCCACTGCTGCGCGAGTCGCCCGAGGTAGTCGGTCTCGGGCCCCGGGATGTCGATCGCGCACTCCCTCGCGTACGCCTCGTGATCGAGGTCGAGCACCTCGTCGGTGAATCCCTGGAGCCCTCCCTCCGGGATGCAGATCAGCCTCACCGGAAGGTCCATGCTGGAAAGCCAGGATGCAGCTTTGATCATGTGCGAGATGTGCTCGAGATTCCAGCTGATCTCGTCGCGCCGGCGGATGCCGCGTATCGTGGAGATCAGACCGACGGCCTGGTAGGGCTCGATCATTGGTGGGCTCCTCTCTCCAGTGGTCTAAGCGACCACCATTAGTTGCGAGCGACTCTAGCCGCATCGCCGCGGGCTTCGCCACGGCCGGCGGGGCGCTCGCCGGGCAACCGCTCGACGGCGATCACCGCGGTGTCGTCCACCTGCGACCCGTGGGCAAATTTGACCAACGCGTGCTCGATCCGCCGCACCGCATCCGCGGCCCCGGCGGCATCGCGCAACGTCTGCGCCAGCCGTTCCTCGCCGAAACGCTCGTCCTGTCCGACGGTGTCGATGACGCCGTCGGTGTAGAGCACGAGCTGGTCGCCTGGCTCGAGCCTGATCGTGGTCGCCTCCCATCCTCCGCGCTCGTAGGCTCCCAGGAAAGGCGCGAACACGCCGACCGGACGCGAGGATCCGTGACGGAGGTGATAAGCGGGTGGATGTCCGGCGAGCACCAGGTCGGCGGTCGCGTCACCGGCCGCGGAGCGCAGCATCACGCAGCAGACGCTGACCAGCGACAGCCCTGGCCGTTCGCGTAGCGCGGCGTTGAGCTGCTCGAGCGTCGCGATCGGGTCCCCGAGCAGCTTGCCCGCGGTCCGGAATGTGTAACGCGTCAGCGACGTGAGCGCCGCGGCCTCGGCTCCACGGCCGGCCACATCCCCGACGACCACCATCCACCCTCCCGGGACCTCGAACGCGTCGTAGAAGTCACCGCCGACCTCGTTGTGCTCGCCGGCCGCCCGGTACAGGCTCGCCAGACGAAAGCCTGGGATCTCCGGAAGGTCGGGCGGCAACAGGCTCCGCTGGAGCGTGGTCGCGATCTCGGAGCGCTCGGCGTAGAGGCGCGCATTCTCCACCGCGATCGCGGCGCGCAGCCCAAGCTCGGCTGCGAGTGCCCGGTCGCCGTCGACGAACTTCCGGCCGGACTCCGCCATCGCCAATGTCAACGCACCGATCGCCGGCTGGCCCGCGATCGCCAGGGGAACCACGATGACGTCCGTAGTCACGTCGGCTCTCCCGGTTTCGATCACCTCGGCGGCGCCGGTTACGAACTCGCACGCATTCGTGACGTTGTCCGCGTCGGCACGGGCCATCGCGACCTGCCGCAGCGCATCACCGTCGCCGCGCATCACAACGCCGCACCAGTCGGCGAGCACCGGAACCGCCAGACGCGCGACCTGCTGCAGCGTTTTTTCGTAATCGAGCGAAGAGGACAGCTCCTGACCGGCCTCCGCCAGCAGACGCTGAGCGAGCTCGGCGCGCTTGACCTCGGTGAAGTCCTCGACGACGCTGACAATCAGCGACAGCGACCCGTCGGCGTCGAACAGCGGCGTCGCCTTGTGCAGTAGCCACCGCTCCTCGCGGGTGGTGCGGCTCACGTTCCGCACCAGCAGCGGTTCGGGCTCCTCGCCGCGAGCCGCGCACGAGGACGGAAGGTCCGAGAGCTGTAGGCGCGTTCCGGCCTCGTCGAACACGTCGTACAGCTCCATCAACTCCTGGGGCGTGGCCGCGGTCACGTCCCGGACCGAACCCAGGTTCAATAGCCGCGCCGCCGCCGAGTTGGCGAACACGATCTCTCCGCCGGTCTCGCGGACGATCACCGCTTCGGCGAGATTGGTGAGCGTCGCCTCGAGCCGCCGTTCGAGTCCGGTCACGGTCCGGGACAGCGTGGCGTTGTCGAGCGCGAGCGCCAGATGCCCAGACAGGATCTCCGCGTAGCGGAGATCGTCCTCGTCGTAGCTGCGGCCGGAGGTGCCGACGCCGAGGGCGAGCGCCCCGACAGTGCGTCCACGAGCGCGCAGCGGCACGAACAGCGCCGAGCGCAGCTCGAGCGCGCGCAGCAGCTCGAAGTCCTCGTCGCTTGAAGCGATCATCCGCAGCTGCTCGTCGGTCACGCTCGCAAGGAGCTGACTCTGGGCGCTCACGATCGCCCGGGGTAGCCCGACGGGCGCATCGGGTAGGGGACGGCGGCGAAGCAGGGCGGCCTCGAGCTCCTCGCGCCCCTTCGGCGCGTCAACCCGGGACCCGAGGCGCCGGAGCTCGCCCTCGGGAGAGATGCTGTCGAGCGTCGCGATGTCGGCGAACGCCGGCACGACCAACCCCAACAGCTGCGCCACGGTGCTCTCGACCAACAGCGTGCCGTCCGCGATCTCGCCGGCGGCGGCGAGCAGCGCGAACCGGTTCCCCTCAGGCCCCGTGCTCATGCCTCATCACCCGCCGGCAGGCCCCGTCGGCGGGTCAGCGAACAGCGGGTGCCCATCTGAGAACCCTGCTATCTCGAACAGCCGCTGAACCTTGCCGGTCCCCGGAATCACCACGAAGCGGTAACCGTCCGTCTCGGCGCGTTGTTGCTCTGAGATCACGAGTCGCAAACCCGAGGTGTCCATGAAGCCGACGTCGTGCAGGTCCAAGACCAGCACGGTAGCCCCGACTCGCGCTGCGTCAAGCGCCGACGCGACCGCACCGAACGTGGTCAGGTCGACGTCGCCCTCGACCGAAACGAAAGCGTCATCGCGAATTCGTCTTGTGTCCAGCCTCAGATGACTCGACAGTCCCAATGTCTGTCCCACCTGCCAACTGCACGGTCACCTGGATCAACCGCGTGACGATTCTACGCCCGGCGGCGGAGGGTTTGGGAGACTTGGCCCGCCGGCACGACCGCGAACAGCCGATGTGAAGGAGGACGAGATGGCTATTTCCCAGCAACCGATGACCGACGAGCAGCGTAAGTCGGTCGCGCTGGAATACCTGAAGGCGTTCGACAACGGAGGCACGACGTCAACCGGCGGCAGCATCCTCGATCTGTTCGCCGACGACGCGCAGGTGCACTTCCCGAAGTGGGGGCTGGCCACCGGCAAGGACGCGATCGGCCGGATGTTCGGCGACGTCGGCTCCACGCTCGAGCGGATCGTGCACGACTACGCGAACTTCAACTGGATCATGACCGGGACCGACACGTTCGCCTGCGAAGGAACGAGCTTCGGGGAGCACCAGGACGGCGAGTGGCGCGCGGGCGTCACCCACGCGGGACGGTGGTGCGACGTGTTCGAGGTACGAGACTTCCTGATCCAGCGCTGCTTCATCTACCTCGATCCGGACTACGCCGGACTCGACACCGACCGCTACCCGTGGCTGGCCCGCGACGGCCGCGATCCGTCGATGCCGTTCAGCCTGGGTGTCCGTGACGCTGCCTCGGCCGGCTAGCGAACGGGTCCACTAGACAAATGGGTACTCTCCGCTGCCTAGTTCATCGTCAAGGAGACCCATGGAATACAGCGAAGCCCTTGCAGCGAAGATCGAGGTTCGGATCACCGAGCTGAAAAGCGAGATCGACGCCCACGAACGCGCGCTCGCAGCGCTCCGCGGTCGCGAGGACGCGAGCGCGAGCAACGGCGCCGCGTCTGCCGGGAACGCCGCCACATCGCGCCGCCGCCGCACGACGACGCCACGCGCCGGCAATCGACGTCCACGTCGCAGCCGAACGACGTCGGCCGAGGCGGTGTTCGACGCGCTCAAGGACGGGCAGGATCAGGCCTCGGTGATCGCCAAGCAGTTCGGCGTGTCGCCCGCCGTCGTGCGCAGCCGTCTCCAGCAGCTCGAAGAGGCGGGACGTATCAGCCGGACCGGTAACCGCCGCTCGACTCGCTGGCGCAGCCACGCGGGTTAGCGGCGGCCGGCGGGCGCCCACCACCGTCCGCCGTTCGACCTGACACTCCAAAATTGCACAGTGCGCCGCCCCGAAGGCGCACACAGTCAGCGCCCGACTTTAGGTTCACGGTGAAGTTAACAACGCGCCGATCGCCGGTCCGGGTGCCGGGACGACCGGCTCGGGTGCCTGGTCGCTGAACTCAGCCCCCGGGACGGACGCGTTCACGACCGGTCAGCCGTGGGCTGGCTCGCGGTGATCTTCCCCGCTGGTTAGCCACACCTGCCGGGCCACGGGCGGGCGTGCTGTCACATCCGACGCGCCCGAAACGTCTTACTAACGATGAATTTCAAGCCGACCGCGCGTCTTAGCACCGAGTAGCCCGGATCCCGCGATGAGCTTCGACACCCACACCGACCGATCTCCCGCCACCAGCGCTCGGCTCGCCCGCCGCCTGCTGGCGCCGGTGATCCTGAGCGCCGCGATCGGGTCACTGGTGCTCGCCGTGCCGCCGCTGCGAGGGGTGGCCGGCGAAATCACGCACCTGAACCCCGCGTGGGTGTTGGCCGCGATCGTGTTCGAGGTGGGCTCCTGCCTGGGGTTCGTCGTGATCTTCCGGCTGTTCTTCGACGAGGTGCCAACCGGCGCCGCGCGCGAGCTGGCCCTCACCGAGCAGGGATCCGGAGCGTTGCTGCCCGGCGGCGGCGTCGGCGCGCTGGCGATCGGCGGCTGGCTGCTCCGCCGCGTGGGTATGTCGACGAGCAGCATCATCGACCGCTCGAGCGCGCTGTTCTTCCTCACCAGCGCGGTCAACGTTGCCGCGCTCGTCGGCGGTGGCGCGCTGTTGATCGTGCGTGAGCCGCTCGGAGGATACGACCTGCTCCGCGCCGGCATCCCGATCTTCGGCGGGCTCGCCGCGGCGGCCGCGGTTCTCGCGATCCCGACTCTCGTGAGCCGCTCGCCGCACCGCCGGTGGCCGAGTTGGCTCGTCGACCTCGCGAGCGGGATCGTGCGCGCGCGACGGTCGCTGCTGGCGCCGAGCTGGCGGCTGCTGGGCGCCGCCGGCTATCTCGGCTTCGACATCGCCGCGCTCGACGCTACGTTCGCCGCCACCGGCCATCCGATCCCCCTCGCCCCTCTCGTTCTCGGCTACCTGATCGGCTACCTCGCGAACCTGATCCCGGTGCCGGGCGGTTTCGGCGTCCTCGAAGGGGGCCTCGCCGGCACGCTGATCGCGTACGGCGCCCCCGTCACGCAGGCCGCCGCGGCGGTCATCGTCTATCACGCGATCGCGTTCTGGATCCCGAGCCTCGGAGGCCTCGCCGGCTACGCGCTTCTACGCCGGCGCCTCGGCTGCTCGGACGCGTCCACTCAGCGGGTGACTCCGAGCAGACGCTCGGTGGCGTCGTCGGGCACGCCTCCGAAGTACGCCTCCAGCACCTGCCCGAAAATCGGATTGGCCGAGTCCGCGTAGGCGAACAGCGTCATCGACGAGCGCAGCTTGATCGCGTCGATCCCGCCGAAGATCTCCTGCGCGGTACGTCCCTCGAGTTCGCACAGGATGCGGGCGCACTCGGTCAAGCGGGGACCGAGAGTCGGGTGCGCGAGATACGCCCGCGCCTCCTCCAGCGACGAGATCGCGTACGTCTGGGACATCGAGCTGTGCCCGAGGCCGGCGATCTGCGGGAACACGAACCACATCCAGTGACTGCGCTTGCGGCCGGCGCGCAGCTCGTCTATCGCAGTCGCGAACGTGTCCGCCCGGTTCTGGGCGGAGACGAAGCGCTCAAGCCCGAAGGGGTCGCTCATTTCCGCGCCCGCAAACCTAGCGCGGGCCACGGCCATAGGATGTCCTAGATGCTTGAGCATGAACGGGTGGCGATCGCGGTGGGCGAGCGTTCGGCGTTGCCGGTGATCGTCGCGGTCCATTCGACCGCGTTGGGTCAGGCGGTCGGGGGCTGTCGGCTGTGGCGCTACAGCGACTGGCGCGAGGCGCTCGACGACGCGCTTCGCCTGTCGGAGGCGATGACGCTGAAATGCGCGCTCGCCGGGCTCCCCTTGGGGGGCGGCAAGAGCGTAATCGCGCTGGCGCCCGACTCCGAGCTTTCCTACGAGCGGCGGCGCGCGGCGATGCTCGACCTCGGAGACGCGGTCGACGCGTTCGGCGGAAGCTACGGCGTCGGCGAGGACGTGGGCACGACCGCCGAAGACATGCTGATCGCGCGCGAGCGGACCCGGTACGCGTACTGCCTCCCGGAATCTCAGGGAGGCGCCGGCGAGCCGTCCGAGCCGACGGCGGTCGGGGTTCGCGCCGCGATCGGCGTGACGCTCGCCTCAGCGTTCGGGACCGCGGACCCCTCGGGCAGACGGATCGCGATCATCGGACTTGGCCAGGTCGGCTCGCGCGTCGCCCGCCGGCTTGCCGCCGACGGCGCCGAGCTCTTGGTCACCGACCTCGACCCCTCCAAGCGCCGGCTGGCGGATGAGCTGGGCGCGACCTGGACCGACCCCGAGACCGCGCTGCGCGCCGAGGTCGACCTGCTGGTGCCGGCGGCGCTCGGGGGCATCCTCACCCCCGACTCGGTGGCCACGCTCAGGTGCGCGGCGATCGCGGGTCCCGCGAACAACCAGCTCGCCGACGACGACGTCGCCAATCTTCTCGACGATCGTGGCATCCTGTGGGCGCCCGACTTCGTGGTGAACGCCGGCGGGGTGATCTACGGCTGCGCGATGGAGTTCGAGGGTTGCCCACGGGCGGACGCGATCGCGCGCGTGGACGCGGTCGCGGGCTCGCTGGACGCCGTCTTCTCCGCGGCGAGCGAGCACAAGATCACGCCGCTCGCCGCCGCACGACGGGTCGCCGACGAGCGGCTGAGCGCCGTGCGCCGCCACCGCGCCGACGCGGCCTGACCGCTGGTTACTCGAGCGCGGCCCCGTGCAGGCCGCCCGAGGGCCGCTCGCGCTGGTCCCACCAGTCGTTGACGACCGAAATCGCGCCGCCCAGGATCCCCTCCTTGAACGCCGCCGTGTCGTTCACGTTGGGCAGTGGCTCGTCGGGCACCTCCGCCCCGAGGAACTCACACAGTGGCTCCCACCCATCGCGCGGCTCCCACACGAGCAGGCGGTCAGCTGGGACGTCCCGCTTGACTCGCTCGTTCCAGCGGTCCATCGCCGCGGCGAGACCATCGTCGTCGAACGTCGCCTCGGCGGGGGCCAGCGCGCCGGTGTGCTCGTCCCAGGTCATGCAGATCATCAGGTCCATGAAGCGGCGCCACAACGGGTCGAGCACCGCCCGTGCCGCGCACATGTGATGCATCACCGAGTCGCCGAAGTACATCGGCCAGATCGTCTCGCGCATGCTCCGCACCCATCCCTCGGGCGCGCGCACGCTCAGCACGACCTTCGAGTCCGGGTAGTGCTCGAGCAGCTCCTTGTAGTAGCGCCCTCCGGGCCAGTCGACCGTCGATTGGGCGTCGCCGAAGATCGCGTCCCAGTCGGGCTCGCCACGGGCCGCCTCCTCCCACATCGTGAGGCCCTTCTCGAAGTCCATCATCAGGTCGCGCATGTGGTAGCAGTGCCCGAACCCGAGCTGCTCGAACGCGATTGCCTGGGTTGTGGTCGCCGTGCGCGGGAGGCCCGCCCCGATCACTCTCATGTTTCTCCTCAGCTGGAAGGGGGGTCGCGGCGGTTCTATCAAAGGTGGCGTTGCCTCTACGCTCTGACGCGGAGGACCTGCGATGAGCGCCACCAAACCGCCCGCGCCGAACGGCAAGCCCTGGAGCAGCGACTACGTCTCGACCAACGGGGCGAGCGCCCACGGCCGGAGAGCAATGCCGAGCCGGCTCGTGGTGCTTGGCTACATCACGGCATTCGCGATGCCGCTGCTCGGGTTGTTGCTCGGGATCGTGTGCGTGACCCGTCCCGACAAGGCAACCTCCCGCCACGGGCGGTGGATCATCGGGATCAGCCTCATCGCGTCGCTCATCTGGGCCCTGGTGTTCGCCTCGGGCGCGCTGACTTCGACGTCCAACGACATGGGGTATTAGCGCCGGCGGGCGCAAGAGGTGCCAGCCCCTGGGGCGTGGAGGTCCGGGCACTGCGGTGTCGAACTCCTTGCGCGATGCAGGGCAGACCCATTGAACACGGACCAGGAGGAAGTAGATGACCGACAAGCCCGCCAAGCCCGCCCGCCGGCGCACCCGCGTAACCAAGCCGAGGATTGTGGCCGCGCCGCCCCGGCACGAGCCCACGCACTCCGCTATCTCCGAGCGCGCGTACTTCATCGCGCTCGAGCAGGGCGGGGCTGACGAGCTCGGGAACTGGCTTCGCGCCGAGCGCGAGCTCGCCGCCGCCTAAGACTGACTTAGCTCTTTCTCATCCGGTCGGCTCATCGCCGCGCTGACCAGGCACCATGTGCGGCGATGAAGCCGGCCGAGTTGCGCAATCGCTGCCTCTCGCTCCCCGGGGCCGAGGAGACATTTCCCTTCGGTCCGGAGAACTCGGTGTTCAAGGTGGCCGGCAAGGTGTTCGCGCTGTCGCGGCTCGACGCCACCCCGCTGCGGGTCAGCGTCAAATGCGAGCCGGCGCTCGCCGAGCAGCTCCGCGAGGCGCATGCCGCGGTGATCCCCGGCTACCACCTGAACAAGCGCCACTGGAACACCGTGATCATCGACGGCTCGCTGACGCCGGCCGCGATCGGGGACATGATCGAAGACTCCTACGACCTGGTCGTGAGCAACCTGCCGCGGACCAAGCGCCGCGCGCTTGGGTGGCGCGGCGAGAGCTGAAGGCAGAGGGTGGAGGGCGGTCATCTCAGCCGGGTGCAGGCGCTGCTGTCCGAGGCCGCCGCCGAGCACGAGAGCGTGATGTCGCGGCTTCCCGCAGATCTGCAGGCGTCCCTCCCCGTGGACGCGCAGGGCGTCACCCAGGCGATCGACTACCTCGCGGCTGCCGCCGGCATGTCCGTGAGCGAGCGCCGCGCGCTGATCCGCCCCCACGCCGTCAATCCGGCGGTACTCCACGCCCGCGTGTTCGGGCGTGCGCCGCTGGCGCGGGAGACCGTGATCGCCTCGTTCGTCGAGGGCGCCCGGGTGCGCGCCGACGCTCTGGCGGCGTTGGCCGACACCGTCGGCGGTGAGCCTCTCGGGCGCGAGATCCGGACCCTGCTCGTGGCCGACCCTCCTCCGGTGCGCGCGGACGGGAACGACGTCGTGCCGGCGCTGCGCGCCACCTACGCGGCTCACGAGCGCGCCGCGCTCATGATCGCCGCCAGCCTCGACGGCGACGGCTAGCGTCCCCGTAGCGGTCGGTCGTGACCGGGCGGACCGCGGCGGCTAGCGTCCCCGGTCGTGACCGGGCGGACCGCGGTGGCGAGCCCGCGTGACCGTGTACGGTACTCACCTTACATGCGTCGCCGCCTTGGCCCAGCCGTCCTCGCCGCGCTCGTGGCGCTCGCGCTCGCAGCGTGCGGCGGGAGCGGCGGCAGCAGCAGCGGGGGTCAGTCCTCCAACGGGATCACGTCGAAGTCCCCCGACCAGATCGTCTCGGCTGCGACGAGCGCCGTCGGGAGTGTGAATTCCGTACACGTGTCGGGCAAGGTGCTGAGCGGCGGACAGAACGTCGCGCTCGACCTCAACCTTGTCAACGGCAAGGGCGGGACGGGCTCGATGTCGCAGAACGGGCTCGGGTTCAAGATCGTCGCCGTCGGCTCGGAGGTCTACATCAATGGGAGCTCGGCGTTCTGGAACAAGTTCGGGGGCTCTGCGGCCGCCCAGCTACTCAGCGGCAAATGGCTGAAGGCGCCCGCTTCGGGCCAGCTGTCATCGCTCGCGACGCTCACAGACGTGCAGAAGCTGTTCAGCCAGCTCCTGTCGAGCCACGGCAAGCTCGCCAAGGGCAAGACGACGACGGTCCGAGGTCAGCAGGTGGTCGCTGTCAACGACACGACGAACGGCGGCACGCTGTATGTCGCCACCACCGGCAAGCCGTACCCAATCGAGATATCGAAGACCGGCTCATCGGGCGGTCAGCTCGTGTTCGATCACTTCAATCAGCCGGTGACGTTGACGGCGCCGGCGGGCGCGATCGACATCTCGAAGCTGCAGTAACGAGCCCAGGTCAGGTCGGGTGGGTCAACGCCGGCTCGATGAGGGCCGCAGCTCGCCGACGCCGGCGATCAGCGCGTCGGTGGCCTCGTCGAGCAGCGGGAGCAGGTCAGTCTTGCCGTCCGCGCGCTGCCAGCGGTCGAACGCCGCGCTGGCGGCATCGACGATCGCCGTCGCGGTCATCTGCAGCTTCAGGTCGTCCTCGGGTCGCAGGCCGCGGCGCGCGGCGAAGCCGGCGCTCAATTGCTCTACGCCGGCGCGGGCGAAATCGAGAAACCGGGCGCGTACGGCTGGGACGGTGAACAGCATCCGGTTCCGAGCGAGGAGCCGCTCGGGGTCGGCTCGGTAGAGCCCCTCGATCGCGGTGCGAGTGATCACCCGCATCGTCTCCCCCGGCGGCTCATCGTCGGGTCGCTGTTCGAGCAGCTCCCAGATCAACGCGTCGTACTCATCCCACAGCACGACGTCCTCCTTGGTCGGGAAGTACCGGAAGAACGTGCGGGGCGAGATGTCAGCTGCGTCGGCGATGTCCTCGACCCTGGTCTGCTCGTAGCCCCGCTCGGCGAACAGCCGCAGCGCCTCCCCTTGAATCGTCCGCATCGTTCGCGTCCGCCGTCGCTCCCGCGGGCTCGCGGTGCGGGGGCCCGGGTCGGTGAGCTCAGCTTCGGCTTCGTGTTCCGGCGTTCCCGCTTCCATATCGGCGGGAGCATAGCGCGGCATTCGGCGCTCCCCGCCAAAATTGCAGACACAGACTTCTTGACAGTCACTGTCAAATTGGCGTACGATGGCGCCATGCTCCGCTCGCGAAACCAACCCACCTCCTCCGGCGCCGGCAATCGCGCCCCGGCTCCCAGCGCCGGCAACGGCTCCCCAGCTCCCGCGCCGCCCCCCAGCGCCGGCAACGGCTCCCCGGCTCCAGCCGGCGCCATCCCACCCGAGCTCCGCCGCCTTGCACTGGCGATCATGCTCGGCGCGTTCATGGTCACGCTCGACATGACGATGGTGAACGTCGCCCTGAACACGCTCGCTCGGACCTTCGCCACGTCGGTCACGACGATCCAATGGGTCGCCACGGGTTACCTGCTGGCGCTGACGGTCTCGATCCCGATGACCGGCTGGGCGATCGAGCGCTTCGGCGCCCGCGCCAGCTGGGTCGCGTCGCTCCTGATGTTCATCGCCGGCTCGGTGCTGTGCGGGCTGGCGTGGTCGCCGAGCAGCCTGATCGCGTTCCGCGTCCTGCAGGGATTCGGCGGCGGCATGCTGATCCCGCTCGCCCAGACGATCCTCGCCCAGGAGGCGGGGCCGAACCGGCTCGGACGGGTGATGGCGGTCGTCGGCATCCCGGCGATGCTCGGTCCCGTGCTCGGCCCGGTGCTCGGCGGCGTGATCGTCACCGACCTGAGCTGGCGCGTGATGTTCTACATCAATGTCCCGGTCTGCCTGGCGGCGGTCGCGGCGGCGTACCGCGTCGCGATGCCGGGCAAGCCCGCGGCCGGTAACAAGAGCCCCGCCCGGCTCGACGTCGTCGGGCTGGCGCTGTTGTCACCCGGCCTGGCGGCGATCATCTACGGCCTGGCCGAGGTCGGAAGCCATGGCGGCTTCACCAACCCGCACGTCGTCGTGCCAATTGCCGCCGGCGCCGCGCTGCTCGTCTCATTCGCCGCTCACGCGCTGCGCAGCCGCGATCCGATCATCGACCTGGGGCTGTTCCGCTCGCGCGGCTTCAGCGCAGCATCCGCGCTCGTGCTGCTTTTCACGATGGCGATGCTCGGGATGCAGCTGCTGCTGCCCCTCTACTACCAGCAGGTCCGTCACGAGACCGCGCTGGACGCCGGCCTGCTGCTGGCGCCTCGCGGGATCGGGATGGCGGTGGCGCTCTTCCTCGCCGGCAAGCTCAGCGACCGCATTGGTCCGCGCCCGATCGTCCTCGTCGGCTTGCTGCTGAGCGCGGTGAGCACGCTCGCCTACACCGGGATCGGGGACCACACCAGCCTGCTGGCGCTGAGCGTTCTGCTCGTGGTCAACGGCGCCGGCCTCGGCGCGGCGCTCGTCCCGAGCCTGGCGGCGCCGTACCGCGGCCTCCGCAACGACCAGATCCCGCGGGCGACGAGCGCGATCCGGATCCTCCAGCAGCTCGGCGGATCGTTCGGCGTCGCCATCCTCGCGGTCGTCCTCCAGCGCGAGCTCGTCCACCAGGTCCATCACGCGTCGAGCCTCGCGGCCGCCTACGGCCAGACGTTCTGGTGGGCGCTCGCGTTCATCGCCCTCGCCGCGATCCCTGCGCTGATGCTGCCCCGCTCGCTCGCCAGTCGACAGCTCGAGCCTGCGGCCGCCACCGCGTGACCGGCCCCCGCCACCGCGTGACCGGCGGCCGCCAAGCGCGACCGGCGGCCGGGATCGCCCCGTCGGCGCCGGCCCACTTCTGGCCACCGCTCGCGGCCAACCCCTATGTATTTCGCCCGAAACTACCCGGCCCGGGCCCGACCTCGGGGACATAAGCATGTCCCACATGCTTATGTCCCGCCGGCGGGCGCTGACGTACTCGTTGACGGGCGTTGTACATGGTGCGCATCACGCGCGCGCCGGCAACAGCGCCCGCAGGTCGTCGATCGTGTCGGCCTCGCCGGCGTCCTTGTCGGATCGGTAGCGCTTGACGCGGGCGAAGCGCAGCGCGAGCCCGCCCGGATAGCGCGTCGAGGACTGGACGCCGTCGAGCGCGATCTCGACGACGAGCTCGGGACGGACCATCACCGCGATCCCGCGGCGGCTGGTCTCGAGCGCCAACAATGCGTCCGTCTGCCACCGCAGGAGCTCGTCGGTCAGCCCCTTGAAGGTCTTGCCGACCATCACGAACTCGCCCGAAGCGGCGTCCCGCGCGCCGAGGTGGAGGTTCGAGAGCCATCCTTGCCGGCGCCCGTGGCCCCATTCCGCGCCGAGGACGACGAGGTCGTAGGTGCGAACGGGCTTCACCTTGCGCCAGGCGCCGCCCCGCCGGCCGGCGGCGTACGGCGACGAGGCGTCCTTGACGACCACGCCCTCGTGGCCGGCGCTCAGCGACGCCTCGAGGATGCGCTTACCCTCGTCCGGGTCCGCAGTCAACACCCCGGGGATCACCAATCCGGGCGCGATCGACGCCAGCCGAGCGGCGCGCTCGATCAGCGGCGCGTCGAGGAGATCCTCGCCGTCCACGTGCAACAGGTCGAACAGGAACGTCACGATGCCGTCCGGCGAGCCGTCGCTGTCGATCTGCGACACCGTGTCCTGGAACGCGGCCGGGCTCCCGTCGCGCATCCACAGCGCCTCGCCGTCGAGCACGGCCTGGCGGACCGGAAGTGAACGCGCCGCCTCCACGATGCCTGGCAACGTCGCGGTGATCTCGTTGAGATTGCGCGTATAGATGCGTACCTCCTCACCGCGGCGGTGGATCTGGATCCGGATCCCGTCGAGTTTCCACTCCACCGACGAGCGGTCGAACCCTGACATCGCCTCGGCCACGGAGGCGCCGGTCGAGGCGAGCATGGGAATGATCGGGCGGAAGATCTCGAACCCGACGCGGCGGAGCCCCTCCTCCCCTTCGGTCATCGCTATCTCTGCCATCCGCGTCAGATCGCCCGACAGCATCAACGCACGACGGGCGATCTCGCCGGGCACGCCCGCGGCCCTGGCCACGGCATCGGCCATCACGCCGGCGAGGGCCCCCTGCCTGAGCTCACCGGTGAACAGCCGGCGCAGGAACGCGGCTTCCGACCCGGTGGCGCGGCTGAGCAGGTCGGCGAGCAGGACCCCGCGCGCGCCCGCCGAGCCGGGGCCGGTGGCGCGCTCGATCTCGTCGATCGCCCGATCGGCGTCTGTCACTGTAAGCGAAGCGTGCTCGGCTGGGTCGGGATCGACGCCGTACACGGTCGAATAGCCGACGCCGACCCGCCCTTGACGCGGGACGCCGGACAGGAAACCGACGCAGATCGGCACCTCGTCCGGGTCGAGCTTCCTCAACAGCTCGGCGAGGATCGCGACCTTGCGCGACCGCGAGCTCGTCTCGCCGACGAGCCCCGATGCAGTGACCACGTCGGCCAGCAGCGTCATGCCGCGAGGTCTAGCAGGCTCGTTCATCGCCCCTTCGACCTGGGCAGAGCTCATGCGTAACAGCCGGTACGCTGCGCCCATGAGCCACACCCTCAGCCACATGGATCTGTACGACATCCCGCAGGATCTGCTCGAGTTTCGAGACCTGGTGCGCCGGCTGGCCCAGGAGCAGATCGCGCCGCGCGCCGCCGAGATCGACCGCACCGCCGAATACCCGTGGGACGTCCGCCGGCTGCTCGCTGAGCACGACGTTCTCGCCCTGCCGTTCGAGCCCGAGCACGGCGGCACTGGAACGGGCACGCTGATGCTCCAGATGGCGGTCGAGGAGATCGCCAAGGTGTGCGCGAGCAGTGCGCTGATTCTGATGCTGCAGGAGCTGGGGTCGCTCCCGATCTCGCTGTTCGGCTCGCCCGAGCTCAAGGCCGAGTGGCTCCCGCGCTTCGCGAGCGGCGAGCTCGCGCCGGCGTTCGCGCTGTCAGAACCCGAAGCGGGCTCGGACCCGGCTGCGATGCGGACCTCCGCGGTCCGCGACGGCGACGAGTGGGTTCTGAACGGCACCAAGAACTGGATCAGCAACGCCGGGATCGCCGACGTGTACGTCGTGTTCGCGAAGACCGACCGCGAGGCGGGGCGGAGCTCGGCGTTCCTGGTCGAGGCCGACCGACCGGGCTTCTCGATCGGGAACATCGAGCACAAGCTCGGAATCAAGGGCTCGCCGACTGGGTCGCCCGTGCTCGAGGACGTTCGCGTCCCTTCCGGCAACCTGATCGGAACCGAGGGCAAGGGGCTCAGCGTCGCGCTGGCCACGCTCGAGCGAACCAGGCTCGGCGCGGCGGCGCAGGCAGTCGGGATCGCCCAGGGCGCCACCGACTACGCGAACGACTACGCGAAGGAGCGCGTCGCGTTCGGCAACCCGATCAACCAGCTCCAAGCCATCCAGTTCAAGCTCGCCGACATGGAGACCGGGACCGCGGCCGCGCGTGAGCTCCTGTACAAGGCGTGCGCGATGGTCGATCGCGGCGTTCCGGGCGTTGGTAAGTACACCTCGATGGCGAAGTTGTTCGCATCCGACAACGCGATGCGCGTCACCGTCGAGGCGATCCAGGTGCTGGGCGGCTACGGCTACGTGAACGAGTATCCGCTCGAGCGGATGATGCGAGACGCGAAGATCACACAGATCTATGAGGGGACCAACGAGATCCAGCGCGTCGTCATCGCACGGGCGATGGCCCGGTAGCGGCGCGACCCCATGTCCCCTTGGCCGCGGCCGAAGGCGGTCAGTCGCCGCTCTCGAACTTGAACGAGATACCGAGGCGAACTCGGTAGTTGACCACCGCCCCGTTCTCGATCGTCACGTCCTCGCGGATGACCTCTGCAACGCGCAGGCCCCGGACGCTCTTCGCCGCGGTCTCCACGGCATTGCGCGCCGCCGCTTCCCATGACTCGCCGCTGACGCCGATCACCTCGGTGACGCGGTAGACGCTATCTGCCATGTTGTGCCTCCTGTTGGGACGACGTGACTGGGCTAACGCGTGGGGGAGCGTATAGATGCGTATTCGGCGCAGTCAACTGGCGGACGGGCATCCCGAACGGCGCCGCGTCTCGTTCGCTCACCGACGTGTCGATCCGGGCGCAGATTAGTTTTCAAGACAAGCGCAAGTAGGGGATGCAATCGGGCACGTGACCCGCGAGAGTTCCCAAACACGCGATACAAACGGGAGCCCAGCCGAGCCCCGAGGAGGTATGAAATGGCAACAGCCGAACCACCCAAGCTCGGATTCGAGGCCGACATCAAGCCTTTGTTCCGAGAAAAGGATCGAGAGGCGATGCGCCGAGCGTTCGATCTGTGGTCCTACGACGACGTTGTCGCTAACGCCGACGCGATCGCGGCCCGCCTAAGTGCGGGGACGATGCCGTGCGATGGCGCGTGGCCGAAGGAGAACGTCGAGCGTTTCCAGGATTGGATCGAGGAAGGCGCCGCCAAGTAGGAGCGCGACCGACAGCGCGGTCCTGGAACCGCGCGCCATCGAGTGCACCGAGCCGAATACGGCGCTCCCGGCTCGTCCGGGCGAGCCAATCGAGTACTCGAATCCTGGGCGGTGTCTGATCGCTGACGTGCCAAGCAAGGTTTTGCAGGGCTCCGCCAGGCGCTGATAGGGTGCTCGCCGTCTATCGCCGCAGGACGAACCCCGGGAGGTCGCTTTGCGTTCAATACGTCGTCGATTCGCCGTCGTCGCCGGCGCGGCTGCGTGCGTGGTCGGGCTGGCCACGCTGGCAGCGCTGGCTATATCCAGCGCGCCGCTGGCGTCGGGGCACCGGGCGAGCCGAGCCCAGCTTGCCGCTGTGCCGGCCGCGTCCGCAGGTCATCCGATTCTCACTCCGTTCAAGCATCCGACGGCGTCGGGGCTGAAGTCCAATCTCGCCCCACGGGATACGTCCTCGCCCTGGACGCCGCTGGTCAACCCGCCGCCGTTCGGGACGCCGGGCACGATGCTGCTCGAGAGCGACGGAACCGTGCTCGTGCACAACGAGCCGGATAACGATACGACCGGTGGCACAAATCAGTGGTGGAAGCTGACGCCGGATGCGAACGGCAGCTACGTCGATGGGACGTGGAGCCAGATCGCGTCGATGTCGCCCGACTACACGCCCCTGTACTTCGCCTCCGCGATCTTGCCCGATGGCCGGATGATCGTCGAGGGCGGCGAGTACATCGGGGAAAACCCAGTGTGGTCGAACCAGGGCGCGATTTATAACCCGGTGACCAACAGCTGGCGCTCGGTCGCACCGCCACCGGGCTGGACGAACATGGGCGACGCGGCTAGCGACGTCCTCGCCGACGGCACTTTCATGCTCCAGCAGCCCTGTAACACGTGCCTCACCAATCCGGATCTCACCGTCGATGATGCGTTGCTCAACGCCAAGAACCTGACCTGGCGGGTGATCCCGGCGACGGGCAAGACCGATCCCAACGACGAAGAGGGTTGGACCCTCGAGCCCAACGGGCAGCTGCTGACCCTCGACCTCTGGGGGATCGGTAACACGGAGCTGTTCAACCCGCGCAGCGACACCTGGAGCTTCGCCGGGGCGACGGCCGCCGGCGGCGACCCCGTCAACCCATGGCCGATCGTCGAGATCGGACCGCAGGACGAGATGCCGGGCGGCAACACGTTCGTGGTCGGGGCAGGCAACAGCACGGACGAGTTTCCGTCGGCATGCACCACGAACGAGGAGACGCAGACGGCGCTGTATCAGTACAAGTCAGGCAGCTGGACCGCGGGGCCTGAGATCCCCACCGTCGACAACGAGCAGTACGCCGCCACTGATGGACCGGGGGCAACGCTGCCAGATGGGGACGTACTGTTCGACGCGAGCGCGTGCACATACAACATCCCGACTCACTTCTGGGTCTACAACGCCGGGTCGAACACGCTGACCCAGATCGCGGACGCGCCGAACGCGGAGAACGACACCTCGTATCAAACGCGGATGCTGGTGCTGCCGAACGGGCAGGTGCTGTACAACGACGGCAGCAGCGACATGGAGGTGTACACGGCGGGCGGTACCCCGAACCCGGCGTGGGCGCCATCGATCAAATCGCTGAGCGCCACCAACCTCGCACGGGGCGGCACCTACAGCCTGTCCGGAAAGCAGCTCGCCGGGCTGGACCAGGGAGCCGCTTACGGTGATGACGTCCAGGACAACACGAACTTCCCCCTGATACGCATCACCAATTCCGCCACAGGTGTCGTGACATACGCCCGGACGCACGACTGGAGCTCGGTATCGGTTGCACCCGGTACCGGATCTTCGACCCAGTTCACGGTCCCTAAGTCCACGCCCAAGGGCAGGAGCACGCTCGTGGTGGTCGCCAACGGAATCGCATCGCCGCCCTCGACGGTGACGATTTCCTGAGAGCAACCGAGCGGTCGTTCCGCGCGAACGGCCGGATTCACAGACCAGGTCCGCCCCGACAACCCCGGGGCGGGCTTGGCTCCGCCCCCTGCGGGAGCATTCACGCCATCGAGTCGATCCAGCGTTCGAGTCGCCGGCTCTCACGCGCCATCAGCTCCGGCTCGCGGAACGTGTTCGTGAGAAGCGCGATTCCCTGGTATGAGGCCATCAATGCCACCGCGAGGTCGCGTGCGTCGCGGCGTCCCATCAGCCGGAACTGATTCTCGGCCCAGTCGATCGGTAGCTCGAGCAGATCCGCGCACTTGCTGTCGAGCCCGTCCGTGCGCTTGTCCAGCTCCGAGCAGAGGCTCCCTAGCGGGCAACCGTATCGCGCGGCGAGCTCGCGCTGAGCGGTGAGCTCGCGGATGAGCGCCTTGAGCCTCGCTTGGGGGCTGCGTCCGCTCTCGAGCGACTCGAGCAACGCGCGCACGTCGCGGGCGTGGCTGTCGATCGCCGCGGCGACGAGCTCATCCTTGGTCTTGAAGTAGTAGTAGACGTTGCCGACCGGGACGTCGGCCGCCTCGGCGATGTCGGCGATCGTCGTCGACTCGACGCCCTGGCGGTGGATCGCCTCCCGGGCGCCCTCGACGAGCCGCTGCCGTTTGTTCTGCTTTGGCTGGGCGACTAAGTCAGTCATCTGACCCAAAGCTTAGCTTGTGGTAGAACTTAGTCAGCTAACTAACTTGGACCGCCGCAGGAGGGAGTCGCAAATGTCGTCCACGCAAGCCGAAGCCGTTCCCCCTCAGCCATCGTTCATCCGGACGCGGATCGGGGTGCTGACGCTCCTCCTACTCTGCGGCGTCCAGTTCCTGGACGTCGTCGACTCGTCGATCACGAACGTCGCGTTCCCGTCGATCCAGCGCGCGCTGCACTTCTCCCAGCAGAACCTCCAGTGGGTCGCCAGCGGCTACCTGCTCACCTACGGCGGGTTCCTGCTGCTCGGCGGCCGTCTCGCCGACCTGTTGGGACGCCGGCGGATCCTGGTTGCGGGATTAGGTGTGTTCGCGGTCTGTTCGCTCGCGGCAGGACTCGCGCAGACCGAAGGCGTGCTGATCGCCGCACGAGTGCTCCAGGGCGTCGGGGCGGCCATGATGGCGCCCGCGGCGCTGTCGATCCTGACGACCACCTTCCGCGAGGGCCGCGACCGCAACACCGCGCTGGGGGCGTGGGGCGCGATCAGCGGTCTCGCCGCCGCGGCGGGGGTGTTCCTGGGCGGCGTGCTCTCCGAGGGACCTGGCTGGCGATGGGTCTTCTACGTAAACGTCCCGGTCTGCCTGCTCGCGCTCGGGGCCGCGTTCCGGCTCCTGTCGGGCGCGCGCACCCGGTCGCCCCTAACCGACTTCGACACACCCGGCGCTGTGCTCGGCACCAGCGCCATGTTGCTGCTCGTGTACGGGCTGATCAAGGCTCCCGACGTCGGGTGGGGTGCCGCGCGGACGATCGGCATCCTCGGCGCCGCCGCGGTGATGCTGCTCGCCTTCTTGGCCAACGAGCGTCGCACCTCGAACCCACTCATCCCCCTCTCGATTTTCAAGGTCAAGGGACTCGCGGCGGCCGACGCGACTTGGCTGATCGGCGTGGCCGGCTTCTTCGCGATGTTCTTCTTCCTCACCCTGTACATGCAGGAGGTCCTGCACTTCTCGCCGATTCAGGCGGGCGCCGCGTACCTCCCAGTCACCGCGTGCCTGGCAATTGCATCAGGCGTCTCCTCGCAGCTGTTCTGGCGAATCGGTACACGCCCCGTGATCGTCGGAGGCGCGCTGCTGGGCGCCGGCGGGATCTACTTCCTCTCGAGGATCCCGCTGCACGGCTCGTACGCGCCGAACCTGCTCCCCGGACTAGTGATCATGGCGGTCGGTTTTGGCGGGATGTTCGTCGGGGTCACGACTGCCGCCAACGCCGGCGTGCCGGCCAATAAGGCAGGCCTTGCCGCAGGCCTGCTGAACACCTCGCAGCAACTCGGCATGGCGATAGGTCTCGCAATCCTGTCCGCGATCGCCACCACGCGCACCCATCATCTCCTCGCGGCCCACGCTGCGCGACCCGACGCGCTCACCTCCGGATACCAGCGAGCCCTCCTCGTATGCAGCCTCTTCGTGCTCGCCGCAGCAGTGATCGCCAGCCGCATCCCGAACGCTCACGCCTCCGCGCAGCCGCTCGTAGTGCCTGACGCCGCCGAAGCCGCCCCCGAGCCCACTGTCGTCTGACGCCAGATCGAAGGGCCCGAGGCGAGCGCGGGCCGGCGGCAGACACGCCCCAGAAGCGGCCTCGAGAGTGCGACGTGAAGAGGGGAGGTCGTGGCCGATACAGCCGATGAAGTTGAAGCGTCTTCGGCTGAGGACGAGGAAGCGACGGACGCGGCGTTGAGCGACGGGGAAGCTCCGTCGGTCATCGAGCTGCTGGTACAGCTCGGCCGCGACGTCAGTGTTCTCGTCTTCCTAGAGACACAGCTCGCCGGTGAGCTGCAGCGGATAAGGAGAGGGGTTGGTATCCATCGAAAACCTCCATGTCGCCCGAGTCAAGCGACGGGTAGCAGTCGAGCCGTAGATTTCCGGTTGGAGGACGACCGGCACTGACCGTTCCGGTCCCGTCATCGAGTTCACCCTGACCCACAAATGGGCTCGGGACCTCAAATCTCGATAGCCAACGCCGCGCAGGCGGCGGCGAACGCCGCCCTCACGGTGGATCGGCGCACGCAGCGTCTCGCGTCTGAGCGCTAGAGTGTCCGTAGGGGTCGAGCGTTCGCTCGACCAAAGCAGTGCCCCGCGTTTTCGCAGTTGTTGCCTCGTTGCACCCTCCGCGTTTCGCAGCGCACATACCCAGGAGGGAATAAACGATGGCGACAGGAACCGTGAAATGGTTCAGCGACGAGAAGGGCTTCGGGTTCATAACGCCCGATGACGCCGGTAAGGACCTGTTCGTGCACCACAGCGCGATCCAGGGCAACGGCTACAAGTCGCTGGCCGAGGGCGCCAAGGTGAGCTACGACGCGGAGCAGGGCCCCAAGGGCCCAGCGGCCGCGAACGTCCACGCGCTCTAGAGCTTCATGGCCTAGTCAACCGGCGGGAGGGCGCGGTCGCGCCCTCCCGTTGGTTTGCTCGTCATCGCCGCTCTCAAGACCGCAATAAAAGGGATCGATACACATGGCCTCGACCGGTAAGAAGAAAACCACGATGGCAAAGCTCGCCCGGGAGAGCAGACTCCGCGAGCGTCGCTCGGAGAAGCAGGCCAGAAAGCTCGCGAGAAAGCAGGCCGCGGCACATCCGCCGAGCCAACCTAGCGATTCCTCAACCGACCGCCCGCAGGAAGACGACGCGGTCCCTCCCAGCGATTCCGCGGAACCAGCTAATCGGCCGGCTGGCTAGGACCGAGAGCTCGGAGGATCACCACACACTCGGGATTGATCCCGAGAGGTTCGCCGGTGACCGAGTCGGTCAGCCACGCGAACTGCATGATCGACCCACGTGCCGCGTCGAGGATGCGTCGTTCGACATCCCTGGCCTCGCCATCCACGCGACAGCGCTCTCCACTCACCACCGTGATCTCCGTTATCGAGGTCATGATGTCGAAATCAAAGTTGGGAGCCGGCGACGGACCGTCGCGACGCACGACAGACATTGGTCGACGTCCGGCCCCGAGTGTGGATCCTTGGCCTTGGGTTCCTGACCTCAGCGCGGTTGCGCATCGGCGCGGGAACGACCGGAGCCCTGAAGTCCAGCCGCTGGGTGAGCGTCGCTCCTGAGCCTACTCCCCCCGTCACCGGGTTGCTCAGTGCCCGCCCTCGCGCTCGCAAAGCGGTTGCCGAGTTGCACGGTATGCAGTGGGTGCTACCGTCCTACGGGCGGGTGGCATAGTCGCTCGTGAGGTTCTTCTCGGCCGACGCAGCGAATCTCCCTCTGATCAGTCTGACCGCGCCGGCCCAGGAAGGAGACCCATGTCAATCGACCACTGCCCGCGGCGGTTGGCGTGTCCGGATCACACCCCCGACCGACGGCGCATCAGCAGCGGCCTTCGTTGCTTCGCTCGGTCCCGTCCCGGAAGCGAGACCCTGCGGTGAAGACGACACGTGAGAGAGCCGAAGAGAAGCGCCAGGCCAAACTTGACCTGGTTCGTGAGCAGGTCCAGAACGGCGAGCTCGTGATCCGCCAGATGACCGACGAGGAGCGCCGCCGGTACCCGCCACGGAACACGCCGCCCAAGCGACCCGCAAGACGATATTGATGGGTAAACGTGCGCGACTGATCACCCGCATCGCGCCGCTGAACGCGCCCGCGGGTTTTGATCCGACGTGACCACGTTTTTCATCCCCGGTGTCGCCGGCGATCCCCGTGTCACCGAGGGCGCGTACCGGGATATGAGTGGCGTGATCGAGCTCGAGATGGGCCGTCGACCCAACGATCGCCGGATCCTGAGATTGTGGACGCGGCGAGGGAGCATCGATTGCATCACCGAAGTCGGCAGCTCCGATCCGCTCCGCGGCGGCACCGTGATGGCTATCTTCGACATGGGGCCCCGTCAGCCATTCGTCGTCTGGTGGCAGCCGGAGACCGGAACGCCAGACGGCGTGCGCGAGATCCTCGGCTCCCACGCGTACGCGGTGCTGGAGTTCGATTCGTGAGCTCCACTCGCGAGATTGAGCTCGCGGAGGCCGACGTGTGCTACTGCCACGATCGTGTCGCAGTACTGCGCGCCAGGCAGTACAGATGGGGTCTACGACCCGACGCTCGCCTGCGCGAGCTCGAACGAGATCTGCAGCGCGCCGAGCAACAGCTGCGCGACGTGCGTTTGCGTCAGACGCGCTGAGAGCACGAAGCGGGCGCCGGAGGTGTGCCGCCGGCACTCGCGGGTACGGGAACGGTATGCGAGTTGTCGTGATCGGGGCTACGGGAAACGTCGGCACGAGCGTGCTCGAGTCCTTGGAGGCCGAGTCGGCGGTGCACGACGTCGTTGCTGTGGCGCGTCGTGCGCCAAGTCGGGCATTCGCGCGCACGACGTTCGTGGCGGCGGACGTCGCAAGCTTTGATCTGGTGCCGCTGCTGCGTGGCGCCGACGCCGTCGTTCATCTGGCGTGGCTGATCCAGCCTGGCCGCAGCGAGTCGATCACTCACAGCGTCAACGTGGCCGGAAGCGAACGAGTATTTCGAGCAGCGCTAGAGGCCAAGGTACCGACGATCGTCTACGCGTCGTCGGTCGGTGCCTATTCCCCGGGACCCAAGGACAGACTCGTTGACGAGTCGTGGCCGACTGGCGGGATCCGGAGCTCGTTCTATTCCCGGCACAAGGTCGCGGTCGAGCGGGCGCTCGATCACCTCGAACGCGAGCAACCGGAGCTCCGCGTGGTGCGGATGCGGCCCGCACTGATCTTCAAGGCCGACGCGGCGACCGAGATACGCCGCCTGTTCGCCGGACCGTTCCTGCCCCGCGCCTTCCTGCGGCCCGAGCTGATTCCGTTCGTTCCGGATGTCCCGCGGCTGCGCTTCCAAGCCGTCCACTCACTCGACGTTGGAGACGCCTACCGACGAGCGCTCCTGTCAGACGCGCGTGGAGCGTTCAACCTGGCGGCGGATCCTCCGATCGACCGCGCGGAGCTGGCCCGGGTGCTGCACGCGCGCCCGCTCAAGGTCTCGCGGCGGGTATTGCGGGCCGGCGCCGCGGCCACGTTTGCTCTGCGGCTGCAGCCGAGCGAGCCGGGCTGGCTCGACATGGCGTTCGCGGTACCACTACTCGATTGCACGCGAGCTCGTTTCGAGTTGGGATGGGAGCCACGCCGCGCGGCCACGGACGCGCTCACCGAACTGATCGAGGCGATGAGGCGAGGAACCGATTATCCGACGCCGCCCCTGGCTCGCGCGACGAGCGGGCCCCTCCGGATTCGCGAGCTCACAACCGGCGTCGGCGCACGGCCCTGAGTGGCAGCGTGGCCTCGGAATCCGAACGCAATCACAGCTTTGGTTCAAGCGAGCCGTTCACGGTCGGCGTGGAAGAGGAGTTGTTCCTGGTCGACCCTGTAACCGGCCGGCAGACCAACAGTTCGGCGGCGGTTCTCGCGCGACTCGGCGCGGTCTCGGGAAGCGTCGAACGAGAGTTGCACGCGTGTCAGATAGAGCTGATCACAGGCGTGCACCGCAGCGTGGGTGGTGCGGTGAGCGAGCTTGCCGAGCTGCGTCGCGCGGTCACCGGCACCGGAGCGGGGCTCTGCGGATCGGGCACACACCCTTCGGCTCATGAAGGCGACGCCATCATCACCGACAAGGAACGCTACGAGCGAATTCAGTTCCTGTTGGGGGATGCGGTGGTGACTCCGGTCGGTGGTCTCCACATTCACGTCGGGATGCCGGACAGCGAGAGCGCGATCAGGGCGTTCAACGGACTTCGGCGCGATCTTCCGCTGCTGCAGGCGGTGGCGGGAAACTCTCCGTTCCGTCATGGGCGCGATACCGGACTGGCTTCGGCGCGAGAGCTCAGCCTCCGTGCGTGGCCGCGCTCGGGCGCGCCACGGGCGTTGCGCGACTACGCGGACTTCTGCGAGCTCAGCCGGTTGCTGACGCGTGCGGCCGACGTACCGGACTACACGTGGTTTTGGTGGAAGCTTCGGCCTCATCCGCGGCTGGGCACGGTGGAGATCCGGGCGCTCGATGCCCAAGCATCGCTCGCCGACACCGCCGCCTTGGTAGCACTCGTGCACTGCCTCGCCCGAGACGCAGCCGAACCAGGTGCCACCGATCATCCTGCCCCTGAACTCGTCGAGGAGGGTATGTTCCGCGCCGCTCGGTTCGGCGTCCACGGCGAGCTGCCCGAAGCCGACGGAGAACGACGCGCGGTCTCAGAGTTACTGGAGGAGGCGATGGCTCGGGCGGCTAGGTGGGCGACCGAGCTGGGGTGCGCCGAAGAACTCGGGGCGCTGCCGGAGCTGCTGCGACACGGCGGGGGTGCGGGCCGGCAGCGCGCCGCATACGAGATCGCGGGCATGGATGCGGTCCTCCGTGACCTATTAGAACTCTCTCGCGGCGGGCTTGCGGCACGCGACCGGTGAGCTGCTCGTGTCCCCGTCTTGCGTCAGCATGCGGGTCGCGGCCGGGTTCGCTGGCGCCTGTATCACCCGGGCTCCCGCCCGTCCGCCCGCCGCCCGGACTTGACACCGTTCACAGCGCCTGGATGGTGCGCGCGACGAGCGCCTCGCGCCGTGCCCGGCGCATGCCCCTGCGGCCTTCGATGTCCGCGCGTCCGAACTCACCGGGCCTGCCCTCCGGACGGTCTACGCCGTGGTCAGCGCGGTTGTACCTATCGATCATATGTGACTCCCGTGTACTGTTACTTACTGTCAGGTTGCTCGTCTCCGGGCCAGGCGCCTGTCACACGCGCGAACGCGTGGCGCGACCCGTGGTCGACCAAGCCCTTAATCAGGGAGAACAGAGCTCCTTCGACCAAAAGAGCGACGACCAGCCTGGGCACGCTGACCTCGCGGTGCTTCGCGCTCGGTGGCTCCTGGTCATCGATCGCTCCCCAGATGACTCCGAACAGCTTCTTGCCGATCAGGCCGGCGAGCAGACCGCCGCCGATGCTGACCGGTATGAATGTCACCTTCGACATCGCTCACCTCGCTCGTGTGCGTCGTAGTTGCTAGCTATCCCCGCTTCGGCTCCCGCCGCAGCGGCAGGTACGGCTCGCGGTCGGCGGGCGTACCACTCTCGATCTGGCGTCCGCGCTCGATCTCGGCATTGAGCTCGGCCCCGAGCAGGATCACAGTATTGGTGATCCACAGCCAGACGAGGAAGATGATCACCGACGCCATCGCGCCGTAGGTTTTGTTGTAGGAGGAGAAGTTGGCGACGTAGAGCGCGAATGCACCGGAGGCGATGACCCACAAGCCGACGGCGATGAGTCCGCCGGGCGTCACCCAACGGAACCCCGGTTGGCGCACGTTCGGCGCCGCCCAATACAGAATCGCCAGGATGAATGCGACCACGAGCAGCAGCACCGGCCACTTGGCGATGTCCCAGATCGTCACCGCCGAGTGCCCGACCCCGATCACGTTCCCGAGCTGATCGGCCAAGCCGCCTGTAAGCACGACCGCGGCGGCAGTGACCGTGAGCAGCACGACGGTGACCAGGGTCACGGCCAAGCGCAGTGGGACCGTTGTCCAAATCGGCCGTCCCTCCTCGACGTCCCACACCACGTTCGACGCGCGCATGAACGCGGCGATATACCCCGAGGCCGACCACAGCGCGAGCACGAGCCCGACGACGAACAGGATCCCAGCCGTGCTCCGGTGCGACTGGATGTTCTGGATCGCGCTGGTGAAGATCTGCCGGGCGTCGCTGGGCGCCGCTTTGCCGAGATTCTGGATCAGCGACTGGGTCACCGAGTGACCCAGCAGCCCGAGCAGCGAGACCACGACGATCAGCATCGGGAAGATCGCCAGTACGCCGTAGTAGGTCAAGGCGGCGGCCAGGTCCCCAAGGTTGTCGGCCTTATATTCGCGCAGCGTGCGTTTGAGCACCCCCGGCCAGGCGCCGCGGGGAAGCTGCGTCGGCCGGTCGGGCTCGCGCTCCTCGCTGTCTGCGTCGATCTCGCGCAGCTGCTGTTGTTCACGCATCGCGATCCCCTACGGACGGCGCAGGATCCAGCCGACAAGCACCCCGCCCGCGAACGCCCCCGCGGCGGCGAACGGCACCGGCTTGCGCTGAACCGTCGACGCGAGCTGCTGGCCGGCGGAGCCCGCAGAGTCAGGGGTAGCTTCGCGTGCCCGCGAGGCGATCTCGTCCTTCTTGTGCTGGGCCGTATCCCTAACCTGAGCGATCTTGTTCTTGGCCTGCGCCTTGATGTCGGACTTCTCGGCCAGCGCCTCGACGGTGTCGCCGAGCTCCTCGCGCGTCTGCTCGATCTCGGCCTCGATCTCCTCGGGGGTCTTCTGCCGCCCCTCGCCCGCCGCGGCGCTCACCGCCGGCCCTCCTGAACTCGCTGCTTGGTCCATTCCACGTCCTCCTTCACACTCTCCACGGTCCGCTCGGGTATCGGTGGGACACCCTGCTTGACCTTGTTTTTGCCTGTGAGCGCGAGCACGCCGGCGATGGCGGCGTAGATCACTGTGACGATCAGGGCCGCCAGCCAACCGGTCATCGCGGTGGCCAGGGCCAGGATCACGCAGGCGGTCAGCGCGCCGAGGGCGTAGAGCCCGAACATGCCGGCGCCCCCGAACATGCCGGCTCCCAGACCCGCCTGCTTGCCCTTGACCGCAAGCTCCGCCTTGGCCAGGTCGATCTCCTGTCGCACTAGCGTCGTGGTCTGATCAGACAGCTGCTTGAGGAGATCCGCGATCGAGCGATCGGTCACGGCCGACTCCTCGGTCCCGGGGCGGACTTCTGCCATCGCGCGACTCCCTTCCATTACTGGTTGTTCGAGCTCTCGGAGCTCGCGTTGTCGTTGATCAGGTTCTGGAGGGCCTCGCGAGCCTCGCTGTTGGAGGCTAGGTATGCCCCGTACATGCCGGCGAGGACCGCGACCGCGAACATCACCCTGCGTCCTCGACGCGATCGGCGGCGTGTCTGAGCCGCGTCGATCGCGGCCACGAGCTGCCAGCTCGCGATCGCCGCCCGTTGCGCCCGCCGCCGCAGCCGCTTGTCCTTGACCGCCTTGCCGGGGCTCTTGCCACGGGCCCGGCGGTAGGTTTCGCGTCCCGCGCTCGTCGCCCGGCGGAGCGCGTCCTGGACCTCTCGGTCATCCAGTGCTGTCTGAAGGTACGGCGCGGCTGCCGCCACCCGATCCGTCACGGACATTTCTTGCCTCCTAGGTTCCCACGTGCCGGTCCCATCTAAATGGGACACATGAAACGTCGTCTACCCGCAGGTGGGGGAACAAACCAGGGCCGGACTGCAAATTTGAGACGAGACAGGACTGCTTCTGGGACAACGAAGCCTCAATTGGCTCTCTCGGACGTCCGAGGTGGTACAAGTGGGCGGTGGCAGATCCCTCCGAAGCTCAGCTCCCGGCAACCGAGGCCCCCGGACTGACTCGGGCCGATGCGCTCGCGAGCCGCCAGCGGATCCTTGCCGCGGCCGGCGCACTCCACAGTGACCGGCACGTGACAATGGCCGAACTGGCCGCGGCAGCCAAGGTCGGGCGCTCGACGCTGTACCGCCACTTCCCCACGCGTGAGGCCCTGGAGCAGGCGCTCCAGGCAAGCGAGCTCGACGCGCGCGCGGCACCGACGCCGTCGCCGCCGACTGGCCGGGTGGCGACGATGCCGTTCCGAGCCCCCGGCCAGCTCGGCCGAGACAGACCACTAGCGCTCGAGGTGACACGGATCCTCGACGAGGTGCCGCCGCACCTCGTGCCCGACCAGCTCGTGGCCGAGGCACGCCGGGTAGCCGGCGTCGCCGTCGCGCTATACGTGGTCGACATCGACGGCTCGCACCTGCTTCGCCTCGCCGGCTCCGAGGAATTTCCGGACCGTCTCGAAGACCCGCCCGCGCTTGGACCCGAAATCGTGCCCGAGGGCCTGCCGCCGTTTTACGAGCGACTCGGGCGCCAGCTGCCGGGCTGCGTACCCGAGCCGCTCTGGCTCAGGGGAAGGGTGACCGGCCTGCTGCTGTGCGTCGGAACGCCGCTCGCGTCGCTGGCGGACATCGCCAAGCAGGGCGCCGCCGCGCTCGAGCTCGCGGGGGACTACACCGATTACATCCACGCCGCCCGCCGCCGCAAACCCATCACGCCGGCCGCCGAGGTCCAGCAGCACCTACTCCCGCCTCGCATCGCCCGGATTGCGGGCGCCCAGCTCGCCGGGACGCTGCTTCCTACCTACGAAGTCGGCGGCGACTGGTTCGACTTCGTCGAGAACCGCGACGGCGCCTGGCTCGCGATCGCCGATGCCCCTGGCAACGGCCCGACCGCCGCCGGACTTGGGGCTGCCGCGCTGGGTGCGCTGCGCGCCGCGCGGCGAGGCGGCCAGGATCTCGAGGACGCGCTGGCCAGCGTGCACGAGACCGTCCGCCATCTCGGGAACCGCGAGTTCCACATCACCGCACTGATGGCGCGGTGGCGAGCCCCGACGGCGACGCTCACCTGGATCAACTGCGGCCACCCACCCGCCTACTTGGTGAACACCGAGGGCAACCTGCGCCAGCTCGAAGGCCCCGAGCACCCACCGCTCGGCGCCCAGGACTCAGAGCCGCGCTACACGCCCACCCGCCTACAGTTGCGCTCCGGCGAGCGACTGATCCTCGTCACCAACGGAATCGTCAAGCGGCGCATCGAGGGCGGCGGCCGATTCGGTACCGACGGTCTCGAGCGCGCGCTGGAACGCGCCGAGAGTCCAACCGCCGCCGCGACCGCGATCGCGATCCAACAGGCGGTGACCGACTGCTGGCGCGAGCCCCTGGAGGACGACGCGACCGTGGTAGTCATGGCGGTCGATTAGGCACGGGTCCGGCGCCTCACGACGATCTCCTCGACTGGCGAGTCCGGAATACGGCGCGCCCGATTGGGTAGTCATCAGGCGGTGTGAGTACCACAACCGTTCCGACGCAAAGGCCGGCAGCAAGCAAAGACCGACGGCGTTCGCCGATAGCCTCTCGGGCGCCCTGCACGGGCTAAAAGTCTGTCGTTCAGCGACTCGGCCGCTCTGCGAACCACGGGTCGCTGGGGCTGGTCATTCGTATTGTGCGCTTCCGTTAAACGTCCGCGAGGGCACCAACCGCACGACACGCCGGCAGGTTCTCAGCCCGGTATACGAATGAGGATTCGGCCCCGTCCATCAGGGCTCGAAATCCTACGTCAGCTCTTGTTCCGTCAGCTCTTGTTCCGCGGCGAGCCAGTGCGCCTCTGCGCCACCTGGCAATCCCTGCAGATGAAGCTCGTACGCACGCGCGGCGATCTGCTCGTGTGACAGGGGCGGAGACTCCCGTTGCATGCGCTCCCGCCACGCGACTACGCCGCCCGAGGAGCGCATCGCATCCCAAAGGCCACGTAACCCGAGTGCGACCAGCTCCGAGCGCGTTGGGAATCGCCCGAGCGCGGCAATCTGAGTACGCAACTCGCTCTCGACAGCCGCATCGTTCCATCGGCGACGCCTGCTCGTCCCAGACCCTGTGACCATGACACCCCCTCGATTACAAAGTGACGACCAAGAGAGTACCCATAAGTCGTGAGAGTCACACTCACATCACCGCCAACTCAAAGTGTCGATCCTGCCTGGGTGACGCGGAAGCGTTCGTCGGTCTCGGTTGATATCGCTCGCGCTTCGCCTCGGCCGGCTGGCCGCCCGGCGGTTGCCGGGATGGTTCGACTCGGGCCGGGGGAATCGCTCGTTCACGAAAGCACCTTCTCGAGAAGGGTCCGACCACCGCGGGCTCCCAGCCGACGCTACTGGTTGGCGACGGCCCGGCCGGCGGATGCCATCGTTTCGAACCGACGACCCCTTCCTTACCATGGAAGGGTACGGGTTTTACGGGCGTTCACGGACGCTCTCAGCCGGGCACGAAATCCCTGCAAATCAGCCACAATACGGACTGTACGGCGGTGGTGGCCGATTTACGGTCGTTGTGGATCTAGTGGACGCGGAGTGGACGCGCTGCGCTCCGCGTCTCGTCTTCCGAATCTCCAGGGCTGACGAGGGTCCCCGCCGGGCCGGCGGCGGCGGGCCTTCGGGTCCGGCCGATACGGCGTGACCACGTCTACTTCGGCTCGGCCTCGAACGAGCCGGGCGCCGGCAACGGATGAGCGATCGCGCACTCTGGCTCGACGAGTGGTGCCCGCCCTGCCGGGCCGCGCCGGGCGCGCGCTGTCGCGTGTCGTACCTGAGCAAGACCAGGCCGCCTACGCATCTGCACGTCGCTCGCGGGTGGCACGCTCGTTGGTGCCCCACGTGTAAGGCCCTCCCAGGCGAGCGGTGCCACACCCCTTCCGGGCGTGAGTCGTCGCGCAGCCATCAGGCGCGACTAGGGGCGGGCCGGCGCGAGCTCGTGACTGACGAGTCGGTCTGGCAGGAGCTCAAAGCGCGCGGCGCGACGATCGCCACCGTGCCCTTCAGCGGCCGGGCTGGCCACGGCGGTCGAACCGACAGGATGGTGCTGAGTCGACTCGATCGCGACGAGCTGGTCGACGTCGAGCGATGGACCGGGCGCGACGAGCTCTGCCACGCGCTCGAGGCGCCCATCTGGGATCGCTTCGGGTCCTTCGCCGGTCAGCCGCTGATTGCCGGGACGGTTCAGCTGGACGGCGCAGACCGCCGCGTCGTGATCGAGGACGACGCGGCGACAAGCGCTTTGAGGAGCTCGTGTGAGCGGACTGGAGGTCGTCCCACCACGTCGCATCGGCTCTGGATCGGCGCGAGGACCACCAGCCTCACAGACGCGAAAGACCGGGCTGGCACCGTTATGGCTTAGCAGAGTGTTCAAAGCCGGGCGCCGGCGACGTGCACGTCGCGCACTCGCACGCTTCGCCCCGCCAGGCACGCCGCCATTCGATGAGCGCGAACACCGCGATCCCGAGCGCGACGATTGGGTCCAACCACCAGACTCCGAACAAGGTATTGGCGAGGAGGCCGGCGAGCACCCCAACCGCGAGGTAGGCGCATATCAGGTTTTGCCTTCCCTCTCCCGCCGTCTCATACCAACAGTAGACCTACGGATAGCCCCACGCCCTAACGCCAGCCTCGGCGCGACGCGCGCCGCGTTCGGCGCCTTCCCGGACCACGAGGTCGCCCCGGGTCTCAGCGCGGCAGAACTCGCGCCGTCATGGCCTGGCGGCACGGCCCTACGCCCGATCCCGGCCGGCGCTTGACCGTACGCCGGGGACGCTTATCCGCCTCTGGGCGGCCCTTCGGTCGTGAACGCAGGACCGGCGAGAACTGGCGTAAGAGTGCTGCTCATCCATCGAGTAGGTAGGGCTTACCAGCTTGTCAACTCCCGGAGGCCAAGGCGCTGGCCATAGCGGTGACGCGGTCGTTCGGGAGACCCGTCACCCATGCCCAGCCCAGCTCACCGAATCACCCGGGTGATCCTCTGTCCTTACGGCCAAAACCGTGCCAGTCGTCAGGCATGCTGTGGTACGTCATGCCGCGTTACCGCTTCGTCGTCGGAGGGGAACTGGGACCGCGTTGTGCGTCCGCGTTCGACGGGATGACGTGCCGCGAACACGACCGCGGGACGGAGACCACCGGATCGATCATCGACTAATCGCACCTCTAGGTTTTGGTCCGGACAAACTCACATACAACCAGCCGGGGTCAACGACAACGTCCCTGGCATCTATTCGGAGGGACCGTGAAGGCATGACCTTCTCGGGATTCTGCTGGTCATCGTTTACATAGCGTGCTGGATCTAGTTCGGCTTGGCGACGTTCCGCAAGGGGCACCGTGTCGATCGCGAGAAAGTGTCGCTTGTTATCTCAAGCAAAGGAGATGCAGATGGACAACGAAGCAAGGGTGACGGGATGGTGGGTGTTCGCGGGGATCCTGCTCGGGATCGCCGGCTTCCTGAACGTCGTATGGGGTATCGCCGGGATCAGCAACTCGAAGTTCTTCACGCAGAACTCGGTTTACGTCGTCTCGAGCCTCCACACATGGGGCTGGATTACCCTCATCATCGGCGTGATTCAGGCCACCGCAGCGGTCTCGTTGTTCTCGGGTGGCGGCTACGGTCGCGTGATCGGAGTCATCGCCGCTGCGCTCGGCGCCGTCGTCGCGCTCGCGGGCACTGGCACGACGCCGTTCTGGTCGATTTGCGTGTTCGCTCTGTCCGTGACCGTCATCTACCAGCTCTGCAAGTCGTCCGGCGACGTCGCGACGTAATCGAGCAACGCGACGGCAGCATGATTCCCGTGAAGTGGGTCGCAACGTGCTCGATCGGCTCAAGACCGCGGCTCTCCGCGACCAGCTGTGAAGCGCGGGGATCTTCCTGAGCCCCTCACTCCCGTCGTTGGCCGTTGTCGCCGCCTTGGATCGTGCGCAGCGGCGGACTCTAGTGAACGGACCGATCCGCCCTCAGAGCAACCGCACTTTCACCGAAGCTGCTAGGAGCAGCCGAGCGGACCCTAGCCAAAGCGAGGCCACGAGACCAAGTCGCGCTAGTAGTCGTGCTCCTCATCACAAGCGCGCACCCTCCGCATCGCGCACGGATCGGTCCGATCGCGGCGTCGCGCTGCGCCTTCCGCGCGCGGGGCAGGGCCTTGTCCTGTCCAACTGCTGGTAGCCGGGCGACGAGTAGGTCCTGTACGAGGTGGATTCCGCATCGCCGCCAGGATTCCAGAAGCCTTCGTTCGAGGCCCGGGTTGCTGTCGCATCTCGCTTCAGGGCTAGAGCGGGGGTAGAGCGCCATCGGGCGCCGGCGTTAGGGGTCGTCGGTTTCGTGCCGGTGCAGTAGGTCGCCGCGCTGTTGGAACGTCACGGTGATGTGTTGCCTCGGGTCGAGTTGGGCGGCGAATGCCGACGCTCGCAGCGCGTGCTTGTCCGCCTCCAGCAACTCGCCCGTCAGCGACCGCGGCCAGAGCCGGCGGGCGAGTACGACGTTGAGCTCCGCCGCGATCAGGATCAACTCGGACGCGATCAACAGCCACGAGAGCAGACCGATCACGGCCGCGAAGCCGCCGTAGGTCTGACTGCTGCCTGCCAGCATCTTGGTCACGAACACCCCGCCTAACGCCTGAAGCCCTAGCAAGCAGGCGGCGGCGAGCAAGGCGCCCGGAAGCACCTGGCGAGTCGTTACCCGAGCCACGGTGAGGACGCGAAACGATGCCGCAAACAGGACCACGTCGATGACCGCTGATGCGACAAGGCTCAGGACTCGCGTGACTATGGTCCCCACCCCACCGGCCGTCGCCAGCCCAACGGCAACCGTCGCGACCACGTTGACGGCACCGACCGATACCAGCACGAGTAGACCTCGCAGACGCGAGCTGACGAACCCTGCTCGCTTTGGCTGGGGCACGTCCCAGGCGCGATCGAGCGCGGTGGCAATCGCGAGCGTGACGCCCAGGCCGGTCCACAGCGCGCCAACCACGCCAACCGCGAGGGCCGCGCCGCTGCCGGTGAGCGTGCCGATGTCCCCCCGGATCTGCGGACCGACCACGGGCATTCGTTCAAGCGTCGAGTCCACAAGCTGCCGCTGCAGGTCAGGATTGCTTGCAAATAGGAACCCGAGAATCGACGCGAACACCAACAGCAGCGCGAAGACAGAGAAGAATCCCCAGTAGGCGATCTGTACACCAAGCCTGTCGGCGCCGTCATCAACGAACTTCTTGACCACCGCGATCGGGATCCCGAGGACCGGAGCGTGTTGTTGCCAGCTGTCCAGCCGACGCAGCGATTGCGAGAAGCTCAGAGGCACTGCAGATCACCCACGAGCAACGGACCCAGGGCCGGAACGGACCAGCGCTAGGAGGCGTGCACGGCGAGCCACTCCTCGGGTTCGTCGCATGCCTTATGGGTCGATTCCACGATCGTCTCGGACGCCGGCGAAACGGTTACCGCGTCCCGGAGATCGACGCGGTGCGTGTGGCGCAGCTGCTCGAGCACGTCCGGGCCAAGGCCGCTGAGGAATCCGGTGAGCACCGACACCGAGACAAACCGGGTGAAGCGACCCCAGCGCAGTAGGCCGGTGACGATCATCATCACGCTGGCCAGCACCGACGGCAAGAACAACGCCTTGGGACGGTCGGCGTCCGGGAAGCTGCACAGTGGGGAGCCCGACGCCGCGGTGTGCTGCGGCGGTGGTGGTCGTGAGCACCGTCAGCCGAGTGCTGACCGCCAGCCCATCGCCGATCGGACCGGCCACGCTGGCGTACAACCCGTACATAGGATTCACGCCCGCGAGCACCGCGGACGCCATCCCGTCGGGGACGCTCGCGACGCACCCGGCACGCCCGCGACGGCGTCCGGCCCTAACGTAGCCGGGTCCGGAGGCAGCGACTCGACCCATGCGGGCAGCCGACTCACTCCGCTGCTCCCGCGGGGCGGCGGGCGTCAGCAGCTGCCGTGGGGACGCGCGATGACCTGTTGCCTGTTGCGCGGCTGATCATCGGGGTGCGCTCTCAGTCGTCGGTGTCGATCACTGGCAGGGTGGAGTCGCCGTGGCAGTGCTTCCATTTGCGTCCGTTGCCGCAGGTGCACGGCTCATTTCGACCACGTCGTGCGTCGCGGGTGGCGTAAGCGTCCACGATCTCGGCCGGCGCGCGGTCCGCCCCGAGGAGGTCGCTCATTGCCCGCATCGGTTCCTGTACGTGATGAAAGAAGCGCTTGAAGGATGGGCAAAGGTAGTTCAGGCCCGGCTCGCCGTCGGGGGTTCGGGTGAAGCGGTCCTTCGGGCAGCCTCCGTGGCAGGCGAAGCGGACGTCGCATTCGCGGCAGTAGCGCGGGAGCGTGTCGCGCTTGTCCCGGCCGAACCGTTGCTGCCGCTCGGAGGCCACCAGGTCGATGAGGTGATGGTCGGTGATGTTGCCGAGCAGGTAGCGGGGCTCGACGAAGTGATCGCAGGAGTAGACGTCGCCTGTGTGCTCGAGTGCGAGCGCGAGTCCGCACGTCTCGCAGTGAACGCAAAGGCCCGGAGGCTCGCCGACCCAGTTCGCGAGGGCGGTGTCGAACATCTGGACGTACACCCGCGCGACGTCGTTACGGACCCACTCCTCGAAGACGTCGATCAGGAACCTTCCGTAGCCCTCAGGCGAGACCGACCGCCCCGTGGCGACCTCGCCGTCTTGGACGTAGAGCGGCCGGTCGCGCCATGACGACCAGGGCACCGTGCCGTCGTCTGTCGCTTCGGCGACTCGCTCGATGATCGGGATGAACTGCATGAACCGCGCGCCGCAGTCGTCGCGCAGGAAGCGGTACACCTCACGTCCGCGCGATTCGTTGGCCGCGTGCACGGTCGTGAGAACGTTGTATTCCACGCCCGCGGCGCGCAGGTGGCCGAGGCCGCGCATGACCTGGTCGAAGCTGCCTCGACCACCCTTCGTCACCCGGTACGTGTCGTGGATCTCTTGGGGGCCGTCGATCGAGATCCCAACCAGAAAGTCGTGCTCGTTGAAGAACTGCGCCCACTCCTCGTCGAGCTTCGTCGCGTTTGTCTGGATCGTGTATGCCGCGCGCTGCCCGGGGCGCAGGTAGTGGTTGACAAGCTCCACCGAGCGCCGGAAGAACTCGACACCCATCAATGTCGGCTCGCCGCCCTGCCAGGCGACCTGCACCACCGGGACGCGCGCGTGGGCCTCGATCAGCTGGCGGATGTATATGCTCCAGTAGCTCGTCGGCCATCCGAAAGCGGCTGCCTGGATAGAGCATCTCCTTGGAGAGGAAGAAGCAATAGTCGCAGTCGAGGTTGCAGACCGCGCCCGTCGGCTTGGCGAGCAGGTGAAACGCCCGCGGCGCGGTTGCGGTGTCGGCCGGGGCGTGCTCGAGGCCGTGACGGGGTTCCGGGAGCTCGTCATGCGCGAGGCGTAGCTCGGCTACCGGGAGAAGCGACCGGGCCGCATGTAGATCGTGCGCCTTTCACGCGCCGACGGCTACGGAGGTCGTCGGTGCCTTGGGCCGGAACGGCCGTATCTCTTCGCGGCCGGGGCCGACGGCCCCCCAGCTGCATTCGGGCACCTCGTTCCAGACGCCGGCGACATTGCCGAGGGGTTCGGAGACGATCAGCCGGGCATCGTCTGAGAGTGCCTGTAGCAATTGTATTTCGGGATGTAGCTCGCGTAGCGTCGGCACCTTGGTGGTGTAGAAGAGCGTGCGCGATTTGTGTTCGCTCGAGTACCGGAATGCCCAGATGCTCTCGCCGTCGGTGGTAGCGACGGTGCCCTGGAATGGATGGGGCACACCGTGACGGCCGGCGACGTCTTCGACGAGCCCGATCGCCTGCTCGACGGCGGCCGGCGGGTCGTCCTCCAGGCCGAACGTCAGCGCGAGGTAGAACAGCACCTCGGTGTCGGCCTGGCCCTTGATCTCGGCGTACAGGGACGGGTCGACGGCGAGTATCAGGTCGCGTTTGATCGCGGCGAACTCGTTGATGTAGCCGTTGTGCATGAACAGCCAACGGTCGTGACGGAATGGGTGGCAGTTGGTCTGTTGCACGGCGCTGCCGATCGCCGCGCGGATGTGGGTAAAGAACAGCGGGGAGCTGATGTGGCCGGCAAGCTCTCGCAGATTGCTGTCGTTCCACGCCGGCTCGATGCTGTGGAAGACGCCCGGGGTGTCGGGGGCGCCGTACCAGCCGACGCCGAACCCGTCGCCGTTTGTGGTCTCGGCACCGAGCCGCGAATGCAGGCTCTGGTCAACCAATGAGTGGGTTCCCCCGTAGAGCGCCTCCTTCATCAGGATGGGGGCGCCGGAGTATGCGAGCCAGCGGCACATGCGCCGCTCCTTTCGGTCGAGTTATCACACTTGTTCCCGTTTCTCGCCTCGGTGGCAGTGCGCGAGCCCGGCGCGAGGAATTGGTCAGCCAGGCTCATGACCAGGTGGTCGAGACGCCCGCTGCGGGCGACGAGGGCGCGCTGCCGCTCGGCCCCGTTCGTCGCTGCGAGGCGCTGCACCCGCTCCAGCGCACCAGCGCAACCGAGCCTGACCGCAGGGTCCCGGCAATCGGCCAGTAGCGAATCGAGTATCGCCCGCAGCGGGATTGGACGACGTCTCTCCGGGTCGATCAGTCGGGCGTCCATCCCGTCTCGCGCGGCCAGGAAGCGGTTCTCGGCCAGAACCTCGGGGCTCGGAGCGAAGGTTGAGGGCTTTCCTTCGAGCTCGAGACAGGCGAGCGCTTGGATGAGCGCGACCAGGGGAGTGACGTCTCGGATCTGCGACTGGGCGTCCATCACGCGCACCTCGACGGTCCCGAGCGCGGGTTGCAGTCGCACGTCCCACCAAAGGTGGCTTGGATCGGGTATCGCGCCGGATGCGATCAGCGGGTCGATCGTCTCGGCGTAGTCGGCGTAGTGGGCGAAGAATCGCGGCGGGCCGGCCCGGGGGAATGCCTGGAAGATCAACGTGCGGGCCGAGGCGAATCCGCTGTCACGCCCCTGCCAGAACGGAGAGTTGGCCGAGAGCGCAAGCAGCACCGGGATGTTGCGGCGCAGACCGTTGAGCAGCCGGATTGCGTCCTCGGGGGCTGGCACGCCCACGTGCACGTGCAGGGCCATCGTCGGCTCCCGTCGAGCGAGCACGCGCAGCGAGGCCTCGAGAGCGCGGTAGCGCTCCGCGCTCGAAACCTCGTTCTCCTCCCGGACAGTCAGCGGATGGGTGCCCGCGGCGGCGACGCTCAACCCCATCGCGGCCAACTCGTGCGCGAGCCTGGTGCGCAGCGCGGTCAGCTCCGCCATGACGCTGTCCACGTCGGGGTGGATGCCCGTCGCGAGCTCGATCACCGCCGCGTGCGTCTCGGGGAATGTGTGCGCGGAGAGCTTCCCAGACAGCCGCACGAGCACCTCGTCGCTCGACTGCGCGAGCGACCCGGCGCGCGGGTCGAGCAGCATCAGCTCCTCCTCGACTCCGAGCGTATAGCGCTGACCAAGCTCGTCGTTCCAGCGCGCCCACAAGGGCCAGGTCGGACGCGGCCCGCCACGTTGGTTGACCCGGTCGAGATCCAAGCGCTGGTGTGCCCCAGGTTCCAGCCTCACCCCGCGCCCACTCCCCTGCTCCGCGCATCGATGGTAGTGGTGCATTGCCGCGCTTCGGCGAGGTCGATGATGCGCTCGACCTCGGTGGCTGCCCTTTCCTCATCGGCGAGCGCAGCCTCGAACGCGCGGTAGCGCTCGCCGCGATCGCGGCTCTCCGCGGCAAGCCATGCGTGCCAGGCGCGCGTGACGCGTTGCGCCGACCGCCGCCACTCAATGAGCTGCCGAGTCTGGCGTGGCGTCGTGCCGTCGGTCCCGGCGTCGCCGCAGTCGCGGACGGGTGGGTTATCGCGAGCGTCTTCGTGTCTTCTGGAGCGAGAGAACACTTCGTCACTCCGAGGTCCGCCGATACGGATTCCGCGTGCTCAGGCTGCGCTGGAGATCCGCTTGCCGTACGCGATCAGACCGTAGAGCGCGAGGATGTCGAGCGTGAAGATCGACAGTGACCAGAACGGGTAAGCGGGGATCATCATCAGCTGTACGATCGCGTTCAGCCCCAGGATGATCACGCCGACCCAGCGCGAGAACTGGTTCTTGACAAACACGCCCGCTCCGACGGCCCACTGGACTACGCCGATGCACAGCACGACCCAGCCCCATGTGTTCAGGCTGCCGGCGATGTAGTGGGTGTTGTTCACGAAGAACTTCGCGTTGCCGATCGCGGCCAGACCCTCGATGAAGTTCAGGGTGCCGAGGATCAGCAACAGCGTTCCGGCAAACATGACCCAGCCGTAGCCGCGGTCGTCGTCTTCGGCGTAGGCGTCGTAGCCCGCCTGGGCTTGTGTTGGCGGAGTTGCTTGAACAGCCACTTTGCCCTCCTTTTGAAATATGTGGTCGGAGATCGCGGGCGACCGGCGACGCGTCACAGGTCACATCCGCTGATGGGTTGCTGACGACAATCA